>NZ_QLIX01000013.1 GCF_003258945.1 Roseicella frigidaeris
ATCCACACACCCACACACACCACCCACGCGGGGTGGAGCAGCCCGGTAGCTCGTCAGGCTCATAACCTGAAGGTCACAGGTTCAAATCCTGTCCCCGCATCCAAATCCAGATGAAGAAGCCCGCCCTACCGGCGGGCTTCCTTGCGTTCAGGCGACCTCCACCAGCACCGCCATGCCCTGGCCGCCGCCCGCGCAGGCGCCGGCGATGCCGCGCTTCAGCCCGCGCCGCCGCAACTCCATCATCACCGAGAGCACGCAGCGCACGCCCGTCGCGGCCAGCGGATGGCCGAAGGCGATGGCGCCGCCATTCACGTTGAACCGAGCCCGGTCGATGCCGAGCGCGCGTCGCACCGCCTCCGCCTGCGCCCCGAAGGCCTCGTTGATCTCGAACAGGTCGATATCCCCGATCCCGAGACCGAGCCGCCGCAGCAGCGCGATCGTCGCCGGCACCGGGCCGATGCCCATCACCTCCGCCGGCACGCCGGCGGCGCAGGCCGCCACCACCCGGCCGAGCGGCGCCGCGCCGCCGCCGAGCGAGGCCGCGGCCGCCCGCGTCGTCACCACCACCGCCGCCGCGCCATCGACGATGGCGCTGCTGTTGCCGCCCGTCTGCACGCCGCCGAAGACCGGCTTCAGCCGCGCCAGCGCCTCGAGCGGCGTCGGCCGCACATGCGTGTCCACGGCGACCTCGGCGAGCTTGCGGGGCAGGGCGAGGCGGCGTGGCTTCAGCCCCTTGCCCTCGAAGACCTGCTCGGTGACCGGCGCGATCTCCTCGGCCAGGCGGCCGGCCTGCTGCGCGGCGAGCGCCCGGGCGAAGCTCTCCGCCGCATAGGCATCCGTCTCCTCGCGGCTCACCTTGTGCAGGCGCGACAGGTTTTCCGCCGTCCGGCCCATAGGAAGGTCGCAGCCGGTGTCGAACAGCGCCTCCCAGAGGAAATCCTTGAACTCCACCTGGCCCAGCCCGAAGCCGCCGCGCGAGGTGTAGGAGGCGACCGGGGCGCGGCTCATGCTCTCCGTGCCGACGCAGAGCGCCGCCTCCACCTGGCCGGCGCTGGTCGCCCGCGCCCCCTGGGCGATCGCCTCGAAGCCGGTGGTGCAGAGCCGCTGCACCCCATGCGCCGGCCGGTCATCCGGCATCCCGGCATAGAGGCCGATATGGCGGGCGAAGAAGAGGCTGTCGAAACTCGCCTGGGTGCAGTTGCCGGCGATGGTCACCCCGATCCGCGCCGGGTCGATCCCGGCCCGCGCGATCGCCGCCCGCGCGGCATGGATGCCGAGATCGGTCGGCGAGACCAGGGCGAGGGCGCCGTTGTAGTCGACGAAGGGCGTCCGCGCCCCGGCCACCAGCGTGGCATCGGCGAAGGTCTCGAGGAGGGCGGCCTCGGCATAGCGCGACCAGTCGGGCGCGTCGGCGGCGGCGGCCGGATCGAGGGCGACATTCATGGCGTCTGGGCCTCCGGGTCTTGCTGTTGGCGCAGCATGGCACGGCCGCGGCCAGGGGAGGAGCGGGGAGGGCCGGGCCACCCCTAGCCGGGCCACCCCTGGCCGGGCCGGCCGCGGCCGCCCTATCCTGCGCGCGGGGAGATCGGCGATGCAGGACGGCATGGTCGCGGGCGAGATCCTGCTGGCGGAAGGCCGGCTGGAGACAGGCTGGTGGGGCCCGGCCGCGGCGGCGGCGCCGACCCTCGTGCTGCTGCATCAGGGCCTCGGCAGCCTCGGCCTCTGGCGCGACATCCCGGCGCGCCTCGCGGCGGCGACCGGCTGCGGCGTCTTCGCCTGGTCCCGCCTCGGCTATGGCCGTTCGGACCCGGTGCGGCTGCCCCGCCCCTTCGACTATCTGCGGCAGGAGGCGCAATCGGTGCTGCCGCGCGTGCTGGAGGCGATCGGGCTGCAGCAGGGCGTGCTGGTCGGGCATTCGGATGGCGGCTCCATCGCCGCCATCCATGGCGGCACGGTCGAGGACCCGCGCCGGCGCGGCATCGCGGTGCTGGCGCCGCATTTCTTCACCGAGGCCGCGGGCCTCGCCGCCGTCGCCGAGACCCGCGCCCGCTACGAGCAAGGGGATCTCCGCGCCCGGCTCGCCCGCCATCACCGGCATCCCGACATCGCCTTCCATGGCTGGTGCGACACCTGGCTGCATCCCGACTTCCCGGCCTTCTTCGACCTGCGGCCGGATATCGCCGGCCTGCGCGTCCCGGTGCTCGCCATCCAGGGCGAGGCCGATCCCTATGGCAGCCCGGCGCAGCTCGAGCTGCTGGCGCGGCAGGCCGCCGGGCCGGTGCAGGTGATGCTGCTGCCCGGCATCGGCCATGATCCGCTGCTGGAGGCGCCGGAGACGGTCCTGCCGGCGCTGCGCGCGTTCACCGACCGGCTGTTCGCGGTGCGATGAGAGGCGGCGGGTGGGGGAGGTGACGCCGCCGCGGCGGCCGGCTAGCCTTGCCGCCGCTGAGGAGACCGCCGGTCCGCCGCCCGAAGGAGAGCGACGTGACCCAAACCATGCCCCCGATCACCCGCCGCGGCGTCCTGGCCGCGGCCGCCATCGGCATCGCCGCCCCGCGCCTCGCCCTGGCGCAGGGCGCGCGGCTCATGCGCTTCATCCCGCAGATCGATCTTTCGGTCATCGACCCGCATGGCTCGCTCGCCTATGTCACCCGCGGCCATTCGCAGATGGTCTTCGACACGCTCTACGGCATGGACAGCCAATTCCAGCCGCAGCCGCAGATGGTCGAGGGCCATGTCGTCGAGGCGGATGGCAGGCGCTGGACGCTGACCCTGCGGGAGGCGCTGTTCTGGCATGACGGCACCCCGGTGACGGCGCGCGACTGCGTTGCCTCCATCCGCCGCTGGGCGAAGCGCGATGCGCTCGGCGGCGCGCTGATGCTGGCGACCGACGAGCTTTCGGCCACCGATGACCGGCGCATCGTCTTCCGCCTCAACAAGCCCTTTCCGCTGCTGCCGGCCGCCCTCGGCAAGGTCAGCTCGCCCATGCCGGCGATGATGCCGGAGCGGCTGGCCAACACCGATCCCTTCAAGCTGATCCCCGAGATCATCGGCAGCGGCCCCTTCCGCTTCCTGGCCGCCGAGCGCATCCCGGGCTCGCGCAACGTCTACGTGAAATTCGACAAATACGTGCCGCGTGCCAATGGCAAGGCGGACTGGCTGGCCGGGCCGAAGGTCGTGCATTTCGACCGCGTCGAATGGACCACCATCCCCGACGCCGCGACCAAGGTGGCGGCGCTGCAGCAGGGCGAGCAGGATTGGTGGGAGAACCCGACGCATGACCTGCTGCCGCTGCTGGCCAAGGACCGCAAGATCAAGGTCGAGGTGATCAACCCGACCGGCGCGGTCAACATGATGCGCCTCAACACGCTGCAGCCGCCCTTCGACAAGCCGGAGGGACGCCAGGCGCTGCTCTACGCCTTCAGCCAGACCGATTTCATGCAGGCGATCGTCGGCGACGATCCCGCCATGTACCACGTCCCGCACGGCGTCTTCTGCCCGGACACCCCGATGGCGAGCGAGGCGGGGCTGGAGCCGCTGAAGGGGCCGCGGAACTACGACAAGGCGAAGCAGCTCCTGAAGCAGGCCGGCTATGCCGGCCAGAAGGTCGCCATGCTGGTCGCCACCGACTACGCCCAGTTCAAGGCGATCGGCGAGGTCGCGGCCGATGCCATGGCGAGGATCGGCATCAATGTCGATTTCGTCGCCACCGACTGGGGCACCATGCTGCAACGGCGCAGCAACAAGGGGCCGCTCGACCAGGGCGGCTGGTCCTGCTTCAGCACCGGCTGGGAGGGAGCGGACCACATGGACCCCTCCAACCACTACGCCATGCGCGGCAATGGCGACGACCCCTCCGCCTGGCCGGGCTGGTGCGTCGACCAGAAGCTCGAGGATCTGCGCAATGCCTGGTTCGACGCCCCCGATCTCGCCGCGCAGCAGGCGATCTGCCGCGACCTGCAGGTGCGGGCGATGCAGGTGGTCCCGAGCGTCCCGCTCGGCCAGTACATCCAGCCGACCGCCTACCGCACCAACGTCACCGGCGTCTCGCGCGGCTTCCCGGTCTTCTGGGGCGTGAAGAAGGGCTGATCCGACGGGCCTGCCGGGACGGGGGAGGGCAGGGCGGGGGAGGGCAGGCCGCCCGCCCCGGCCGCAGGCGCTTCGGTCCGCCGCCGGACACAGGACTGTGACCGCGCAGGGCTGCCCTGCCCGCGGCATGGAGCGACGATCCCGCTCGGACGTTCTATGGCCGTCGGGATTGCCGGAGCCGTCGATCCGCTCCGCAACAGGAGGCCATGTCGCATGTCCCACATCCTTTGCCGCCGCGCCGCGTTCCGCCTGGCCGTGCTCGGTTTCGCCACGGTCGCCACCCTGTCCGTCGCGCAGGCGCAGGAGCGGCGCCGCGTCGAGAACGACGCGCCCACCGCCGCCGAGCGCAAGCGGATCGAGGGCGTGCTGCAGCAGCGCGGCTATGTCCGGTGGAAGGAGATCGAGCGCGAGGATGGCGGCAAGACCTGGGAGGTCGACGACGCCTATACCGCCGATGGCAAGCGCTACGACCTCCGCCTCAGCGCCGACGACCTGAAGGAGATCGACAAGCACCTGGAGGATTGAGGCCATCCCGCAAGGCCGGCGGGCTTCCCTCCGCGCGCCGCAGCCGTAAGCTCGCCGGCAAGGACGGTCGGAGGGATCCATGCGCATCGCCAGCATCCGCACGCATGTGCTGGAGGCGCCGCTCGCCGCGCCCTTCGCCTATTCCCGTGCCTGGTACGGCACGCGGATGGCGATGCTGGTCGAGATCGAGACGCGGTGCGGCCTCACCGGCTGGGGCGAATGCTACGGCCCGGCCTGGATGACCGAGGCGATGGTGCGCAGCGTCGCGCCCTGGCTGATCGGCGAGGACGCGCTGCGCACCGAATGGATCTGGCAGGAGATCTATGCCCGGCTGCGCGACCACGGCCAGAAGGGCGTGGTGATCGAGGGGCTGAGCGGCATCGACATCGCCCTCTGGGACCTCAAGGGCAAGCATTTCGGCGTGCCGGTGCACCGGCTGATGGGCGGGCCGCTGCGCAACGAGGTGCGTGCTTACGCGACCGGCCTCTACCGGCGGCGGGAGGGCGACCCGCTCACCTATCTCGCCGAGGAGGCGGCCGGCTACGCGGCCGAGGGCTTCCATGCGGTGAAGCTGAAGGTCGGCTTCGGCGTGCCCGAGGATGCCGCCGCCACGCAGGCGGTGCGCGAGGCCATCGGCCCGGAGGTCGGGCTGATGGTCGATGCCAACCATGCCTATGACGCGGTCGCGGCGATCGCGCTCGGTCGGCGGATCGCGCCGCTCGGGATCGGCTGGTTCGAGGAGCCGGTGCCGCCGGAGGATCTCGACGGCTACCGCGCGGTGCGGGCGGCGCTGCCGATCCCGATCGCGGGCGGGGAGTGCGAGTTCACCCGGCTCGGCTTCCGCGAGGTGCTGGCCTCGCGCGCCATGGACATCATCCAGCCCGATACCTGCGCCGCCGGCGGGCTATCGGAGTGCAAGAAGATCGCCGACATGGCCGCCGCCTTCGGCATCCGGTACAACCCGCATGTCTGGGGCACCGGCATCGGCCTCGCCGCCTCGCTGCAACTCATGGCGGTGCTGCCGACGCATACGCCGGCCTCGCTGGCGCCGGCCGAGCCGGTCTTCGAGTTCGACCGCACCGAGCACCCGATCCGCCAGGCGATCCTGCGGACGCCGATCGAGCCGGTCGGCGGCGTGGTGGCGATTCCGCAGGGGCCGGGCCTCGGCATCGAGATCGACCGGGCGGCGCTCGACCGCTTCCGGGCCCGCCCGCCGGGCGGCTGAGGGGGCCGGCATCGCCGCCGGCCACCGGATCACGCCGCCGTCTGCGCCTTGCCCCGGGCGATGGCGGCGGCAAGCCCCGCCTCGCGGGTCTTGCGGAACTCCTCCGTCACATGCGCCAGCTGATGCGTGTCGAAATGCGCGTTGATGGCATCCCGGAAGCCCTGCATGTCGGCGGCGCGGTTCAGCGAGCGCTTGGTGAGCCTGATGGCGAAGGGCGGGGCGCTGGCGATGTCCTCGGCCAGCGCCTGCGTCGCCTCCTCCAGCGTCGCGCGCGGCACCACGCGGTTCACCATGCCGAGCCGGTGCGCCTCGGCCGCATCCATCCGGCGGCCGGTGAAGAGGAACTCCTTGGCCGCCCGCAGCCCCATCACATAGGGATGCATCAGCACCTCCACTGCCGAGGCGGCGAGGGTCTTGCAGACCGGGTCGGCGAAGAAGGCGTCCTCGGCGGCGACGATCATGTCGCACATATTGGCCACCATGAAGCCGCCCGCGATGCAGGCGCCCTGCACGGCGGCGATGGTCGGCTTCGGGCAGTCCCAGATCCGCAGCGAGTATTCCAGGTAGCGCCGCTCCTCATAGGCCCAGCGCTCCTCGACGGTGAAGGCCTGGCGGCGGGCCTGGCCCTCCTTCAGGTCGTGGCCGGCGGAGAAGTGGTCGCCCTTGCCGGCGATGACGATGACGCGGACGGCGTCGTCGGCGCTCGCCTCGCGCAGCGCCGCGTCGAGCTCGTCGAGCAGCACGCTGCTCTCGGCGTTGCGCATCTCCGGCCGGTTGTGGGACAGCCAGGCGACGGGGCCGCGCCGCTCCACCGCGATTTGCGTATAGGCCATGGTTTCCTCCTCCATTGAGCGTGAATCCGGGGGCGATAGGCGCCCGGAGGGCTACCGGGTGCCGAACATCCGGTCACCGGCATCGCCGAGGCCGGGGACGATGTAGCCATGCGAATCGAGATGGCTGTCGATCGCCGCGGTCCAGATCGGCACCTCGGGATGCGCGCCGTGGAAGCGCTCCACCCCTTCCGGCGCGGCCAGCAGGCAGACCAGCCGCAGCTCCTTGCAGCCGCGCTCCTTCAGCCGGTCCACCGCGGCGACGGCGCTGTTGGCAGTGGCGAGCATCGGGTCGAGGACGATGACCAGCCGTTCCGCCACATCGGGCGGCGCCTTGAAGTAGTATTCCACCGCCTGCAACGTCTTCGGGTCGCGGTAGAGGCCGATATGGGCGACGCGGGCGGAGGGCACCAGCTCCAGCATGCCGTCGACGAAGCCCATGCCGGCGCGGAGGATCGGCGCGAAGACCAGCTTCTTCCCGGCCAGCTTCGGCGCCTTCATGGTCGTCAGCGGCGTCTCGATCTCGACATCCTCGAGCGGCAGGTCGCGCGTGACCTCATAGGCCAGCAGCATGCCGATCTCGTTGAGCAGCTGCCGGAAGCCCTTGGTGGTCCGCTCCGCCTCCCGCATCAGGGTGAGCTTGTGCTGCACCAGGGGGTGGCGGACGAGATGCACGTCCCTCATCGCGGGTCCTTCCGGGCAGGGGGAAATCCCCTGGGCTTTCCTCCCTGCTGTAGCACCGCTGGAGCCCGCGCCTACACCCTTGCCAGCACCCGGTCCACGAAGGCCCCGGCCGCGCCCAGATAGCCGGCCGGATCGGTCAGCCGCTCCACCTGCTCGCGCGGCAGCTTGCCCGCCACCTGCGGGTCGCGCAGCAGCGCCTCGGCCAGCGGCACGCCCTCGGCCAGGGCCAGGTCGCAGGCATGGTTCACCACGTGATGCGCCTCGCCGCGGCCCATCACCGGGGCCAGGCCCATCATCACCGCCTCGGCCATGATGAGGCCGCCGGTGCTCTCCAGGTTGCGCCGCATCCGGGCGGGATCGACCACGAGCCCCTCGGCGATCACCCGCGCGCAGGCCAGCGCGCCATGCGCCAGCAGGAAGGCCTGGCCCACCGCCAGCGGCTCGGCCTGCCAGGGGCCGGTGCCGCGTTCCTGGTCCTGCGCCATGGCGGCCAGCATCTGCGGCACCAGCGCCTGGACGCCGCGCGCCTGGGCGATGACGTACTCGCAGGAGATGGGGTTGCGCTTCTGCGGCATGGTGGAGGAGCCGCCGCGGCCCGCCTGGTGCGGCTCGGCCACCTCGGCCACCTCGGTCTGCATCAGCAGGATCACGTCGGTGGCGAGCTTCGAGAGGGCGCCGGTGAGCAGGCCGAGGAAGGACACGGCCTCGGCCAGCCCGTCCCGCGCGACATGCCAGGGGATGTCCGGCACGGCGAGGCCGAGCTCCTCCGCCAGCGCCGCCTGCACCGCGAGGCCCTGCTCGCCGAGCGAGGCGAGGGTGCCGGCGGCGCCGCCGAATTGCAGCCGCTCGACCCGCGGGCGGAGCTGCGCCAGCCGCTCGCGCATGGTCAGCAGCGGCGAGAGCCAGACGGCGGCCTTGTAGCCGAAGGTCACCGGCAGGGAGTGCTGGAGGTGGGTGCGGCCGGCCATGACCGTGTCGCGGTGATCGCGGGCGAGGCGGGCGAGGCCGGCGATCACCGCCTCCAGCTCGGCCTCGATCAGGCCGAGCCCGTCGCGCACCTGCAGCACCACGCCAGTGTCCATGATGTCCTGCGTGGTGGCGCCCCAATGCGTCCAGCGCCCGGCCTCGGGCCCGGCCAGGGCGCTGAGCTGGCGCACCAGCCCGACCACCGGATAGCCGGTGTTGCGCGTCGCCGCGGCCAGGGCCGGCAGGTCGAGCCGGTCGACATCGGCGGCGGCGGTGATCGCCTCGGCGGCCGTCGCCGGCACGATGCCGAGCCGCGCCTGGGCGCGGGCCAGCGCCGCCTCCACCGCCAGCATGCCGGCGAGGAAGGCGCGCTCGCCCATCGCGGCGCGCATGGCATCCGTGCCGTAGAGGGCGCCGAGGACGGGGCTGTCGGCCGGGTTCACGGGCATCGGGCTCAGCCTTCCATCTCTTTCAACGTTTCCTTGGCGATGCGGAGCGCGGTGTTGGCGCTCGGCACCCCGCCATAGGCGGCGAGCTGCAGCAGCACCTCGGCGATCTCCTCCGGCGTCACCCCGGTGTTCTGCGTCGCCCGCACATGCAGGCGGAATTCCTCATGGTGGTGCAGGGCGGCGAGGATGCCGAGGCAGAGCAGGCTGCGGTCGCGGACCGAGAGGCCCGGCCGGGTCCAGACCCGGCCCCAGACGCCCTGCAGGATGAAGTCGCGGAAGGGCGCGTCGAGCGGCGTCAGCGCCGCCTCGGAGCGTGCCACATGCGCCTCGCCCAGGATGCGCCGGCGCATCGCCATCCCGGCCTCGGCGGCATCCCCGGCCGGGGCGGTGACGCGCTCCAGATGCCCGAGCACGGCGCGGGTCATCGCCGCCGCGCGCTCGAGGTTCGGGATATGCGCCGCCTCGGCGATGGTGACGAGATGGCTGCCCGGGATCGCCGCCTGCACCGCCTCGGCGGCGGCGAGCGGGGTGGAGGCGTCGCGCTCGCCGACGATGACGGTGGTCGGGCAGGCGATGCGGCCCATGACCTCGGATGCGCGGCAGTCGCGCAGCGCCGCGCCGCAGCCGGCATAGCCCGCCGGATCGGTGGCGAGCAGCATCCGCCGCAGCCCCTTCGAGGAGGCGAGGGAGCGGTCGCAGACCCAGCGCTCCATCACCGCATCGGCGACCGCGCGCATGCCGCCCGCGGCCACGGCGTCGATCCGCTGCTGCCAGGTCTCGGGCGGGCCGAATTCGAGGGCGGTGTCGCAGGCCAGGAGCGAGAGCACCCGCTCCGGCGCCATCGCCGCCATCTGCAAGGCGATGCGCCCGCCGATGGAGACGCCGCCGACATGCGCCGCCGCGATGCCGAGGCTGTCGAGCAGGGCGAGCGCATCGCGCGCCAGCATCGCCATGCCGTAGGGACCGGGCGGCGCCTCGGTCAGCCCATGGCCGCGCATGTCCATGCGGATGACGCGGAAGCGCCCGGCCAGCGCCGCCGCCTGCGGCTCCCACATGGCGAGGCTGGTGCCGAGGGAGTGCAGCAGCAGCACCGGTGGCGCCGTCGCCGGCCCCTCCACTGCGGCATGGACGCAGATATCGCCGATCTCGCAGAACATGGCGGGCCTCCGGGCCAAGGGAGCGAAAGGAAGGGAGCGAAAGGAAGGGAGCGGAAGGAGGGCAGCGGCGCGGGCGGCGGGCCTCGCCGCCCGCGCTTCGCGACGGGTCATACCAGGCGCACGAGGGTCCGGCCTGTGGCCTGCTGGGCCGAGCGCCCGAAGGGGCGCCGCGGGTCGCGCCGTCAGGCGCGCCAAATGGCGCGACGCCGCGCAGCCAGGCAAAGGCGCAGGACGGTGACACCGTCCTGCGCTCGGGATCAGACCCGCTCGAGCACCATGGCGATGCCCTGGCCGACGCCGATGCACATGGTGGCCAGGGCGTAGCGGGCGCCGCGGTTCTGCAGCTCCTGCACCGAGGTCTGCACCAGCCGGGCGCCCGACATGCCGAGCGGATGGCCGAGGGCGATGGCGCCGCCATTCGGGTTCACATGCTCGGCGTCGTCCGGCAGGCCGAGGTCGCGCGTCACCGCCAGCGCCTGGGCGGCGAAGGCCTCGTTCAGCTCGATGACGTCGATCTCCCCGAGCGAGAGCCCGGCCTTGGCCAGCACCCGGCGCGTCGCCGGCGCCGGGCCGAAGCCCATGATGCGCGGCGCGACGCCCGCGGTCGCCGCGGCGACCATCCGGGCGCGCGGCGTCAGCCCGTATTTCTTCACCGCCGCCTCGCTGGCGACGATGATGGCGCAGGCGCCGTCATTGACGCCGCTGGCATTGCCGGCGGTGACGCTGCCGCCTTCTTTGCGGAAGGGGGTGGGGAGCTTCGCCAGCGCCTCCAGCGTCGTCTCGGGCCGCGGATGCTCGTCCTTCTCGACGCGCAGCGGCTCGCCCTTCCGGCGCGGGATCTCGACGGCGACGATCTCCTGCGCGAAGCGGCCGCTGGCCTGGGCGCGGCCGGCGCGCTGCTGCGAGCGCCAGGCGAAGGCGTCCTGGTCGGCGCGCGAGACCTGGAACTCCTGCGCCACGTTCTCGGCCGTCTCCGGCATGGAATCGACGCCGTATTGCGCCTTCATCTTCGGATTGACGAAGCGCCAGCCGATCGTGGTGTCGTAGATCTCGGGCGCCCGGCCGAAGGCCTCGGCCTGCTTGCCCTGGACATAGGGCGCGCGGGTCATGCTCTCGACGCCGCCGGCGAGCATCAGCTCGCACTCGCCCGCCTTGATGGCGCGGGCGGCGATGCCGACCGCATCCATGCCGGAGCCGCAGAGCCGGTTCACCGTGCTGCCGGGGATGCTGTCCGGAAGGCCGGCCAGCAGCAGCGCCATGCGGGCGACGTTGCGGTTGTCCTCGCCGGCCTGGTTGGCGCAGCCGAAGATCACGTCCTCCACCGCCTGCCAGTCGACGCCCGGATTGCGCGCCTGCAGCGCCTTCAGCGGCAGGGCGCCGAGGTCGTCGGCGCGGACCGGGGCGAGGCCGCCGGCATAGCGGCCGATCGGAGTGCGGACGGCGTCGCAGATATAGGCCTCGGCCATGGCGGCTTTCCTCCCGTGGTGGCGCGCGGAGACTTGCCCCGCGGCCGGGCCGGGGTCAACCGAGGGCGTGCCCGGCCCGGCGCGTCACCCCCCGTGCAGGGTCTCGACCAGCGCCCTGGCGCGCTCGCCGACCAGGGCGGCGGCATCGCCCGGCTTGTAGAGCGAGGACCCGATCCCGAAGCCGCCCGCCCCGGCCGCCCGCCAGGGGCCGATGGTGTCGGCCGCCATGCCGCCCACCGGCAGCACCAGCGTCCCCGGCGGCAGCACCGCCCGCAGGGCCCGCAACACCGCGGGCGAGGCCGCCTCGGCCGGGAAGAGCTTCAGCGCATCCGCCCCGGCGGCGAGCAGCGAGAAGGCCTCGGCCGGGGTGAAGAAGCCGGGCGCGGCGAGCAGCCCCGCCGCCTTGGCCGCCCGCACCAGGGCCGGGTCGGCATGCGGCGTGACCATCAGCCGCCCGCCCGCGCCGGCGACCGCCTCGACCTGCGCCGGCGTCATCACCGTCCCGGCCCCGACCAGCGCCCGGTCGCCGAGATGCGTCGCCAGGCGGCGGATGCTCTCGATCGGCTCCGGCGAGTTCAGCGGCACCTCCAGCACCCGCAGCCCGGCGCCGACCAGCGCCTCCCCGACCGGGATCGCCTCCTCCGGCGTCAGGCCGCGCAGGATGGCGACGAGCGGGCAGGGGGCGAGCCATTCGGCGAGCGTCAGGGCCATGCGATCATCTCCGCGATCAGGGCGAGGCCGCGCGCCACGATGTCCTCGGCATGCCGGCGATGCGCCAGCCCGTGCTCGGCGAAGGCGAGGGCATAGGCGTGGCAGAGCGCCTCGCTGCCGGCGAGGTGGATCGGCCCCGCCGGCTGCCCCTCCGCCAGAACCGCATGCAGCTCATGGCCGATCAGCAGGCCGGAGAGGTAGCTCGCCGTCTCCGCCGCGGCGAGCTCGCCGGCGAGGCCGAGGGCGCGCGTGCCGAAGAGGTGGTGCAGCAGCCCGCCCGGCTCGCCGGCGCGGCGCACCCCGCGGCGGAAGGCCGTGTCCGAGCCGGGGCCGGGCCCGGCGAGGCGGCCGAGGATGCTGTGCTGCAGCAGCACGGCGCGGGTCTCGCCGGTCATCTGGGTGGCGAAGCCGGCGATGCGTCCGCCCTCCAGCCGGGCCCATTTGCTGTGGGTGCCGGGCAGGCAGGCGAGCGCCGCGGCGCCCGGCGGCAGCGCGGCGAGCAGGCCGAGCAGCTTGGTCTCCTCGCCCCGCATCACATCCGGCACGCCGGCCGCGTCGCGCGTGGTGAGGCCGGGGACGAGGCGGCAGGCGGCGCCCTCGAAGGGCAGCGGCACCACCGCGGCGGCGATCTCGGCCGGCCCGGCGGGGCAGGGGAGGTAGGGCGCCTCCTGCCAGCCCTGGCGGCTGCCGACCATGCCGCAGAGCAGCACCCGCCGCTCGCCCTCGGCGAGCCAGGGGCCGATGGCCTCGCGCAGCGCGGCCGGGAAGCCGCCGGGCGGGACGGTGAGGATGCCGCCCTCGCGCTCGATCCGGTCCAGCACGCCGCCCCGCGGATCGAGGCGATAGGCGCGGAAGGCGGTGGTGCCCCAATCGATGCCGATCATGCCCATTCTCTGCGCCGGACGGCGGCGGCGCGCAATGCGGGCCGATGCGAGGCCGGGCCGGCTGGACACCCCGGCCGCCCGGCCCGACACTCGCGGCCGGGCATATCAGAGGGCCACGCCGCATGACACGTCTGCTGCTCGCCGGCCTGGCCGCGCTGGCCCTCGCCCCCTGCGCCGCCGGACCGGCCGGCGCCCAGCTCCTCCTCTCCTCCAACGACAACAAGGTGACGCTTGAGAACGGCGCCATGAAGGTGCTGCGGGAGCCGCAGCCCGACACGCTCTCGATCCTCGACCTCTCGGTCAGCCCGCCGGCGCTGCGGGCCGAGATCCCGGTGCCGGCCAGCGTCATCGGCCCGCCCACCTCCGTCGCCGTCACGCCGAACGAGAAGCTCGCCCTGGTCACCGCCAACCAGCGCCCCGACCCGGCCGAGCCCGGCAAGCTCATCCCCGGCAACACCATGGCGGTGATCGACCTGGCCGCGACGCCGCCGCGCATCGCCGCGACGCTGCCCACCGGCGCCGCCCCCGCCGGCATCTCCATCAACCGCGCCGGCACGCTGGCCCTGGTCGCCAACCGCGCCGAGGGCTCGGTCAGCGTCTACCGCATCAACGGCAGCCAGGTGGTGCCCGCCGGCAAGGTCGATATCGGCCCGGTTTCCTCCGAGGTCAGCCATGTCGCCTTCACGCCGGATGGGCGCTTCGCGCTGGTGACGCGCTACGGCGACCACATGCTGAACCTGCTGCAGATCGAGGGCGACAAGGTCATCAAGCTCGACCGCGAGATCACCGCCGGCGTCCGGCCCTATGCGGTCACCGTCGGGCCGGACGGGCGCTGGGCGGCGGTGGCGAATATCGGCCGCGGCACCGGCGATGCCGATACGGTCAGCCTCATCGACCTGACGCAGGAGCCCTTCCGGGTGGTGGACACCATCAGCGTCGGCCAGACGCCCGAGGGCATCACCGCCAGCCCGGATGGGAAGCATCTGGCGGTGACGGTGATGAACGGCTCCAACAAGCCGCCCGGCTCGCCCTTCGCCGGGCCCGGGCTGGTGCGGCTGCTGCGGGTGGAGAATGGCCGGCTGGCGGCGGTCTCCAAGGCGAAGGTCGGCAACTGGGCGCAGGGCGTCGCCTTCGCGCCGGATGGCCGCACGCTCTTCGTCGGCAACATGGTGGACAAGGACATCTCGGTGTTCCGGGTCGCCGAGGATGGGCAGCTCACGGAGGCGGGGCCGCGCATCCGGCTGAACGGCGCCTCGGCGGCGCTGCGGGTGGCGGACCGCCCGGCGCGGTGAGGCGGCGGTCGGTCGGTTGACCATCGGCCGGTCCAGTCCCTAGCCTGCGGACGGAACCATCGTCACACCCAGGAAAGGCATCCCTTCATGGCCCATCGCGGCTTGCGGTTCGGCATCTTCCTCGCCCCCTTCCACCGGGTCGGGGACAACCCGACGCTGTCGCTGACGCGCGACATGGAGCTGATCCAGTGGCTCGACCATCTCGGCTTCGACGAGGCCTGGATCGGCGAGCACCATTCCGCCGGCTGGGAGATCATCGCCAGCCCCGAGATCTTCATCGCCGCCGCCGCCGAGCGGACGCGCCACATCATGCTCGGCACGGGCGTGACCTCGCTGCCCTACCACCACCCGCTGCTGGTGGCGCAGCGCTTCGTCCAGCTCGACCACATGACCCGCGGCCGGGTGATGATGGGGGCCGGCCCCGGCGCCCTGGTCTCGGATGCCTACATGATGGGCATCAAGGCCGAGGACCAGCGGCGGATGATGGATGAGAGCCTCGACGCCATCACCCGGCTGCTCGCCTGCGAGGAGCCGGTCACCATGAAGACCGACTGGTTCGAGCTGAAGGAGGCGCGGCTGCACCTCGCCCCCTACAGCAACCCGCGCTTCCAGATCGCCGTCGCCTCCGCCACCACCCCCTCGGGCGTGCTGGCGGCGGGCAAGTACGGGCTCGGCCTGCTCTCCCTCGGCGCCGGCCTGCCGGGCGGCAACGCCAAGCTCGCCGATTACTGGCGGCAGGGCGAGGCGGAGGCGGCGAAGCACGGCAAGACCATGCCGCGCGACGGCTGGCGCCTCGTCGTCAACATGCATTGCGCCGAGGAGGACGAGCGCGCCTTCCGCGACGTCGCCCGCGGCGAGCGGATCGAGACGCTCAGCTATTTCAGCGAGACGCTGGGCCGGCCGCCGATGCGCTCGGAGGACCCGCTCGGCGACGGGCTGAAGGCCGGCACGACGCTGGTCGGCTCGCCCGACACGCTGATCAAGGGCATCGAGCGCCTGCTCGAATACACCGAGGGCGGCTGCGGCGGCGTGCTGTTCCGGGCGCATGAATGGGCGAACCGCGAGGACACGCTGCGCAGCTACGAGCTCTTCGCCCGCTGGGTCATGCCGCGCTTCCAGGGCTCGCTCACCATGCCGGCGCAGAGCCGCGAATGGTGCAGCGACAACCGCACCGGCATCTTCGGCCCGAGCATGGGCGCGCTGCGCAAGGCCTTCACCGATGCCGGGCAGGAGGTGCCCGACCACATGCGCATGAAGCTGCATACCGGGAAGGTCGATCTCTGAACCGGCGGGCCCGGTTCGGGCGCTCGGCCGGCAATGCCGGCTGCCAGGCGGGATGTGTCCCGGCCGGCATGATCCGCCCGGCCTGACCGCGCAGGCCGGGCGGTTGCCTCAGAGCGCCTGCGCCCGGGCTGGCAGCGCGGCGCGGTCGGGCCGCGGCGCCGGCCGCTGCTCCGGCAGCGCATGCGCATGCGCCACCCGCAGCCGGCCCGGGGCGGGCAGGGGCGGCAGCGCGGCGGGGCTGGCGCCGACCAGCCGGCCGCCCTCGAGCCGCAGCACCCGGTCGTGCCAGCGGAGCAGGCCGGGCCGGTCGCCGGTCGAGACCAGCCCCACCCCCGCCAGCTCCTGCTCGAAGAGCCGCATCAGCCCGGCCTCGGCGATCTCGTCGAGCGCCGAGGTCGCCTCGTCGAGCAGCGCCCAGCGCGGCCGGTGCAGCAGCAGCCGGGCGAAGCCGAGGCGCTGCTGCTCGCCGAGCGAGAGGCTACGGTCCCAGCGCCCCGCCTCGTCGAGCCGGCTCGCCAGCCCGGCCAGGCCGCAGCGCGTCAGGGCGGCGGCGATCGCCGCATCGCCGAAGCGGTCCGGCGGCGCGGGGTAGCAGACCGCCGCCCGCAACGGGCCGAGCGGCAGGTAGGGACGCTGCGGCAGCAGCAGCATCTCCGCCCGCGCCGGCCGGCGGATGCGCCCCTCGCCCCAGGGCCAGAGCCCGGCCGCGGCGCGGAACAGCGCGCTCTTGCCACAGCCGCTGCCGCCCTGGATCAGCACGCGCTCGCCGGGGCGGATCTCGGCCTCGGCCTCCTCCAGCAGCACCCGGCCGGCGGGGCTGCGCAGGGTCAGCGCATCGAGGGCGAGCAGCCCGGCGTCCTCCTCGATCGCGATGCCGCCCTTGCCGGCCAGCCGGCCCGCCGCCTCCAGGCTGTCCTCCAGCGCCATGAGGCGCTCCATATGGCTGCGCCAGTCGGCCACCTGCGGCCAGTGCTCCTGCAGCCAGGAGAGGGCGCGCACCACCTCGGCGAAGGCCTGGCCGAGCTGGACCAGCGTGCCGAGGCCGATCGCGCCCGCGAAGTAGCTCGGGCTCGCCAGCAGCAGCGGCAGGGTGGCGGCGACCATGCCGTAGCCGGAGGCGATCCACATCAGCTGCCGCTCCTGGCGCAGCATGCGCTGCATCACGCCGACCACCCGGGCGAAGGCCTGGTCGAGGCGCCGCGCCTCGTCGGCGCCGCCGCCCAGCATGGCCACCGCCTCGGCCTGCTCGCGCTGCCGGATCAGGGCGAAGCGGTGCTCGGATTCCGCCTGGTTGCGGTCGATATGGATGCCGATCAGCGGCCGGCCGACCAGCCAGGTGAGCAGCGTGCCGCCGGCCGCGTAGAGCAGGGCGATGCCGAGCATGCCGCCCGGCAGCGCCAGGCCGGCGGGCGGGATGGCGGTGGAGAGGGACCAGAGCAGCCCGACGAAGGTGACGAGGTTGACCGCGGCATAGAACAGGCTGGTGCCGAGCTCGACCGAGACGGCGGTGGCCCAGCGGGTGTTCTCGCTGATGCGCTGGTCGGGGTTGTCGGCGGCCTCGGGCAGCAGCGCCATGTGGTAGTTGCGCCCGTCGCGCACCCAGCGCCCCTGCAGGTGCTCGACCAGCCAGCGCCGCCAGGAGAGGGCGAGGATCTGCCGCGCCCAGAGCTGCGCGACGGCGAGCGCCATGGTCAGCAGGGCGAGCAGGGGAAAGAGCCAGGCCTGCCAGGCCAGGCCCGACTGGTCGCGCCGCTCGAGCGCCGAGAAGAAGGCGCCGTTCCAGGCATTGAGGCCGAGGGCGGTGGCGATCTGCGCCAGGGTGCAAAGGATGACCAGGGCGGTCAGCCCCCAGGCCAGGCGCCGCTCGCCGGACCCGTACCAGCTGCGGGCGAGGTGGAGGGTGCTGCGCAGCGCGCCGTGGCGGGAGCGGTCCGCGCGATCGCTGGCCAAGGCGGGTATTCCCCTTAAAGTTGAGAAACTAAGGGAATACCTATACAGAGACGCTTGGGCGCGCAAAGGAAATGCGGCCGAATTGGGGCGGGACCGGGGCAACTGTGGCAAACCGGCCAGGCGCCCGCCCGCGATGTCCGGGCGACGGCGCCTGGGCCACGATCCGTTCGCCCGGGTTTACGGGAAATGCCCTAGAGCAGATCCCGATCAGGTGGACTCACCTGATCGGGTGAAGATGCTCTGAAAACAATAGCCTAGGGCACTTCCCCTGAACTGGTGTTCAGGGGAAGTGCCCTAGCCGGCCAGTTCGGGGATGACCCAGAGCGGCCGCTCGCCGCGGGCGACGCGCTGGCAATTGTCGAAGGCGTTGCGGAAGCGGGCCTGCTGGTTGTCCCAGGTCGGGCCCGCGAAATGCGGCGTCAGCACCACGTTGTTCAGCCGGAAGAGCGGGTTGTCGGCCGGCGGCGGCTCCTGGTCGAAGACGTCGAGCCCGGCGCCGGCGATGCGGCCCTCGGCGAGCGCGGCGGCCAGCGCCGGCTCGTCCACCACCGGGCCGCGGCAGGTGTTGATGAGATAGGCGGTCGGCTTCATGCGGGCGAGCTCGGCGGCGCCGATCATGTGCCGCGTCGCCGGGGTCAGCGGCACGTGCAGGGAGACGATGTCGGCATTCGCCAGGATCTCGCCGAGCAGGCGGAAGCGGACCGCGAGCGCGTCCTCCTCGGCCTCCGAGACGCGGCGGATGTCGTAATACTGCACGTCCATGCCGAAGGCGTTGGCCAGCCGCGCCACCTTCTTGCCGATCGCGCCCAGCCCGACGATGCCGAGCGTCTTGTCGCGCAGCTCGTAGAGCTTCGTCCCGGCCAGGTCGTTGCCGCGCCAGCGCCCGGCGGCGACGCTCTGGTGCTGCCAGACCAGGCGGCGGCAGGCGGCGAGCATGAGCAGGATCGCGTGCTCGGCCACGGCGGTGGAATTGGCGCCGCCGTTGTTGCAGACCGGGATGCCGGCCTGCCGCGCCGCCTCGATGTCGATGGTGTCGTAGCCGGCGGAGAGGAGCTGCAGCAGCTTCAGCCGCGACGCCCGGCGGTAGAGGCCGGCATCGATGGCGCGGCTGCCGAAGCCGACCAGGAAATCGGCCTCCGGCAGGGCCTTCTCGAATTCCGGGCTGCCGAGCGGCGCCACCACCATCTCCATCTCGGGCGGCGCCAGCTCGCGCGCGAGATCCATCGCGCTCAACGGGTTGTCCATCATCAGGATGCGCGGGGCCATGGCCGTTTCCTCCGGGTCCTGCCTCCGTCATGGCCGGGGCCGGCGACGACGGCAAGCCCGGCGCCGCGCCTCCACCGCCCCGGATCGGCCAGGGGACCGGGCCGCGGGCGGCATACGGTGGCGCACAGCGCGAGGGCACGCCGCGGGGCTAGTGGCCTGGGGCCGAAGCGTGGGGCGCAGCCATGCCGCAGGGCGTCGCCGAGTTCCTCTTCCTCTCCCTCGCCGTCATGGCGACGCCGGGACCGGCCGTCGCGCATGTCCTGGCCAGTGCGCTGCTCGGGGGCGCACGCCTCGCAGGCGCGGCGATGGCGGGGCTGATCCTCGGCCACTGCGTCACGATCTCCCTCAGCCTCACGGCCGGCGCGGCGCTGATGGCCTCGCCGGCGCTGCTCGCGGCGGGGCAGGGTGCGGCGGCGGCGGTGTTGCTGCTGCTCGGGCTGCGCCTGCTGCGGCGCGGCCTCGATCGCGCCGGCGCGGCAGCGGTGGGAGGCGCCGCGCCACGCTGGCCGGAGAGCCGGATCGGGGTGGTCGCCGGCGGCTTCGTCATGACGCTCGGCAACCCGCTCTCGCTCTCCTTCGCCGTCTCGGCCGCGGCCGGCTTCCTCGATCCAGCGCATCCGCACCTGCCGCAGAGCCTCGTCCTCGGCGGCGCCTATATCGGCGCGGCGGCCGCGGTCTATGCCACCTATGCCGCGCTGGCCGCCATGGCGCGCGGGCGCGTGCTCGGGGCCGTGGCGCGGCGGCAAGGCCCGATGCGCCTGGCCGCCGGCCTGGTCATGCTGGCGGCGGCCGGAATCATCGGCCTGCGCAGCGCCCGGCTGCTCGAGGCGTCGATGCCGTGACGGCGCTCAGAACTCCAGCAGGTTGTCGCGGAACTGCGCGTGGCCATAGGCGCGCCGGGCCAGGCCGCGGCGCTGCAGCGCCGGCACCAGGCCGTCCGCCACCTCGGCGATGGTGCGGCGGCTGACATCGCCCATGGAGATCAGGAAGCCGTCGCCGCCCACCTCCTCCATCGCCTCGGCCATCTGCCCGGCCACGGTGTCCGGCGTGCCGACCAGCTCGACCGAGCCGCTGCTGCCGCGATAGCTCAGCATCGCCTCGCGCAGGCTCTTCTTCCCGGCGACGCGCTTGAAGTCGTCGAGCGACTGCTGGTGCCCGTTGGTGCGGAGGTCGAGCGAATCGACCGGCGCATCGAGGTCGAAGCGGGAGAAGTCGATGTTGGTGATCTTGCCGAAGAAGGCGAGAAGCTGCGGCACCTGCCGCTCCGCCCGCTGCTTGCGGGCGTCGAGGCGCGCGGCGGCCTCCGCCGCCGTCTCGCCGAGGCAGGGATTGACCAGGTAGAGCACCTTCACATGGTCCGGGTTGCGCCCGGCGGCGGCAGCGCGGGCGCGGACATCGTCGCGATAGGCCTTCATCGCGCCGGTGCCCTTGATGCTGGCGACGATGGTATCGGCATGCCGGGCGGCGAATTGCCGGCCGCGCGGGCTGCCGCCGGCTTGGGCGATCACCGGCCGCCCCTGCGGGCAGGGGCCGGAGTTCAGCGGCCCATGGGTGCGGTACCAGCGACCCTCGAAATCCACCGCATGCACCTTGGTGTGGTCGACCAGCACGCCGCTCGCCTCGTCGGCGAGGATCGCGCCCGGCTCCCAGCTATCCCAGAGGCCGTTGACCGCCTGCATGTACTCGTCGGCCATGTCGTAGCGCAGGTCGTGCTCCGGCAGCCGGTCCAGCCCGTAATTCCGCGCCGCGACGTCGGAGCTGCCGGTCACCATGTTCCAGCCGATCCGCCCCGAGCTCGCCTGGTCGAGCGAGGCGATCATCCGCGCCAGCAGATAGGGCGGGTGGGTGAAGGTCGCGAAGGTCGGCACGATGCCGATGCGCTGCGTCGCGGCCGCCATCAGCGTCGCGGTGATGGCGGGGTCCTGCCGCGGCACGGCGAGGCCGTGCTTCAGGTAGATCTCGGTCGAGCCGCCGAAGCTCTCGCCGACATAGGAGCTGTCCTCGATCAGGATGTAGTCGAAGCAGGCGCGCTCGAGCGAGCGGGCCATGTCGCAGAACAGGTCGGGCACCCGCCAGTCGCGGCCGATCGCACCCGTCCAGGGCTCGCCCCAGGCCTGCACCGAGGATCCCTGGAGGAACCAGCCGAGGTGGAAGGGCTTGGGCATGAGTCGACTCCCGCGATGAGACGCCGCGAGGCTAGCATGCCCCATGCCAGTCGAGCCGGGCCGGCCCGCTCGCCTGGATTGGCCCGCCGCGTCCCGGGCCGGCCGCCGTGCCCTCCCCTGCGGCGGCCGGGACCAGCCGCGCCAGCTCCGCCCGCAGCACCGCGCGGTCGATCGGCTTCGTCAGGTGCCCGTCCATGCCCGCCGCGCGGATGGCCGCGCTGTCCTCCGGCATGGCATAGGCGGTGAGCGCGACGACCGGCACGCGGCCCAGCCGCCCCGGCAGGGCGCGGATCAGCCCCGTGGTCGCGTAGCCATCCAGCCCGGGCATGCCGATATCCATCAGCACCAGGTCGGGCTGCGCCCCGGCCCGCAGCATGGCGATGGCCTTGGCGCCATCCGCCGCCTCCAGCACCGCATGGCCATCCTGCTCCAGCAGGGCGCGGGCGATCCGCCGGTTGGCCGTGGCATCGTCGACGACGAGGATGCGCAGCGCGGCACGCGGCGACAGGGCCGGCGGGGCCGGGGCAGCCGGCGCGGCCGGCGCGGCCGGCGCGGCGGCGGGCAGGGGCAGGCTGGCGGTGAAGCGGCTGCCGCGCTCCTCCGGCCCCGGGCCATAGTCCAGCCGGCCGCCCATGGCACGCGCCAGCGCGGCGCTGATGGCGAGGCCGAGGCCGGTGCCGCGCCCGGCCTCGCTCTCCTGCCGCGACTGGGCGAACTCCATGAAGAGGCTGTCCCGCATCTCGGCCGGGACCCCCGCGCCGGTGTCGAGGACGGCGAGGCTCAGCCCGCCCTCCGGCCGGCAGCGCGCCTCGAGGGTCACGGCGCCGCCTGCCGGCGTGAATTTCACGGCATTGCCCAGCAGGTTCAGCAGGATCTGCCGCAGCCGCACCGGATCGGCGAGCACCGTCTCCGGCAGGTCAGGCGCCAGGTCCGGCACGAGGTCGATCCGCTTCTCCGCGGCGGCGCCGCGGACCATGTCCAGCGCCTCCCGCAGCAGGACCCGCAGCGGCACCGGCCGCGGCGCGAGCTCGATGCGGCCGGCCTCGATGCGGGTGAGGTCGAGCACGTCGTTGACGATGGCCAGCAGGTGCCGCCCCGCCTGTTCGAGTGTCTCCGCCTGTTCGCGCTGGCGGGCCGAGAGCGCCGCGTCTCGCGCCAGAACCTGCGCCATGCCGAAGACGCCGTTGAGCGGGGTGCGCAGTTCATGGCTCATACGGGCGAGGAAGCGGGATTTCTCCCGGCTCGCGGCGGTCGCGGTGTCGCGCGCCCGGGTCAGCACGGCCTCGGCCGCCAGGGCGCTCCGCTCCCCGGCCAGGGCGACGAGCAGCACCGCATGGCTGGCGAGCAGGGCGACGCCGATGATGGCGATGAGGTCGTCCCACATCGCCGCCGGTGCCTCGCCGCCATGGGTCTGGAAGGGAAGCACGAAGGCCAATCCGGCGCGCGCCGCATAGGTGACGCCGTGCGCGACCAGCACGCCGATCGCCGCGCGGTGCGAGGGCAGCGGATGCCGCCGTATGCCCTGGCGGAAGGCCTGCGCGTTCGCCAGGCTGTAGAGGGTGATGATCGCCGAGCCCAGGGCGACTCGCTCGGGCAGCGAGGTGAGGAAGCCGGGCAGCAGGCAGCCGGCGCCCCAGGCCGCCGCGCCGGCCAGCAGGCCCGGCGCCTGCACGTCGAGGCCGGAGAAGCGCCGCGTGCCGCCCCAGAGCAGGCCGTAGCCGAAGCAGATGGCGGCGTTGCCGAGCAGGATCGGGATCCAGTCCGGCACCAGCCCGCGCAACGCGAAGACCGGCATCGACAGCGCCCAGGCGAGATGCGCGGCACCCCACCAGGCCAGGGCCGGCTGGGTTCTGTCGCGCCGCCAGATGAGGAGGAACAGCCAGGCGAAGACCGTCGCCAGGGCAAAGCTGAGCGCGACGCGGGCGGAGGTCAACTGCAAGAGACGTGCATCCTGCGAGGCAAGGGCAGGGAGCGCACGCAAAAGGCGTCCACTGCGCAAGTTTATTAATCACAGGTTGTATAACAAGTCATGTATACTGGGCAACCGTCTCCCGTGGCCTCCCGCGCGTCGGGCGCGTTTGCCAGGCCCGCGCGGCGCGGAATCAACGCCCCCGGGCTTGGTCCGGCCAGAAGCGCACCCCGGGGCGCGCCAGCCCGCCGCCGAGGCCGATCGCCGTGCCATCCGCCCGCCAGCAGGCGGCGCCCTCGAGCATTCCCCCGGCCCCGAAGCCGATGGCGCACATCCCGCCCGCGACATGCGGCAGCCGCAGCGGCGCATGGCCGCGCGCGCGCAACCCGGCCGCGGTCGCGTCGGCGAAGCCGGCTTCCAGCTCCAGCGCCAGGCCCTGGGTCCAGAGCCGCGGCGCCTCCACCGCCGCCTGCAGCGGCATCCCGTGGTCGATGAGGTTGATCAGCGCCTGCATGGCCGAGCCGAAGATGCGCAGGCCCCCGGGCAGGCCGAGCGCCACCATCGGCGCCCCGTCGCGGAGCGCGATCAGCGGCGCCTGGCTGGTGGTGATGCGCTTGCCCGGGGCGATGGAGAGCGCATGGCCCGGCCGCGGGTCGAACAGCGCCATGTAGTTGTTCGGGATCAGCCCGAGCGCCGGGATCAGGAAGCGGGCGCCGAACAGGCTGTTGATGGTGTGCGTCGCGCAGAGGATATGGCCTTCGGCATCGGCGACGGTCAGATGCGTGGTGTTCGGGCTCTCGCCCGCGGCCGGCATAGGATTTCGACAGCAGCGTCTCGACCGGCACGGCGACGAAATCCGGGTCGGCGGTGGCGGCGGCGCGGTCGGCGAAGGCGATCTTCAGCGCCTCGGCGATCAGGTGGCAGCTCTCGGCCGTGCCGAAGCCGAGATGCCGCAGGTCGAAGCCCTCCAGGATGTTCAGCATCTGGATGACGTGCACGCCGCCCGAGGAAGGCGGCGGCGGCCCGACCACCTCGATGCCGCGATAGGTGCCGCGGACCGGGGCGCGGGCGACGAGGCGCATGTCGCGCAGATCGGCCGCCGTCAGCAGCCCGCCGCGGCGGGCGATCTCCTCGGCGACCAGGGCGCCGAGCGCGCCGCCATGCAGCGCCCCCGGCCCCTCGCGGGCGATGGTCTCGAGCGTCTCGGCCTGGGCGCCGATGACGAGCCGCGCCCCGGCCGCCAGCGGCGTGCCGCCGGGCAGCAGCAGGGCGGCGATGGCCGGGTCGCGCGCCAGGTCCGGCGCCGCCTCGGCGATGCATTCGGCGAGATAGGGGGTGACCGCGAAGCCGCGCCGGGCGAGCCGGATGGCGGGCGCCATGACATCGGCCAGCAGCAGCCGTCCATGCCGCTCCAGCGCCGCGCACCAGGCGAGCAGGTTGCCGGGCACGGCGACGGCGCGCGAGCCGACCGCATTCGCCCGATCCACCGTCTCCAGCGCCGCCGGCCAGTCCTGGCTGACCGGCGTGAACATGTCCGGCCTTCCGGCGGCGGGCACGGTGGAGAGGCCGTCCAACACCTCGTGCCGGCCATCGGGCAGGCGCAGATGCGTCATGCCGCCGCCGAGCAGCCCGACCATCATCGGCTCGACCACGGTGAGGGCGAAGAGGGCGGCGATGCCGGCGTCCACCGCATTGCCGCCGGCCGCCAGCATCTCGGCGCCGGCGGCGGAGGCGAGGGGGTGGTTGGTGACGACCATGCCGCGGCTGCCGAGGGCCGGCTGCTTCTCGGGGGTGAAGGTGGTGCCGGCGCGGGCGCGCCAATCCGATGCGGTCATGCCGGGAGCCTCCATCCGATCGCGGCGGCCGGCAAGCCCGCGGTGGCGCGCGCGGCGGTCCCGTTGCAAGCTGCCGGGACCGCCGCGAGGGAGTCCTCATGACCGCCATCCGCCTGGACGCCGCCACCGACATCCTCGGCATCGTCGACGTCCAGCCCACCTTCATGCCGGGCGGCGAGCTGCCGGTCGCCGGGGGGGAGGCGGTGGTGCCGGTGATCAACCGGCTGCTGGACGGCCCCTTCGCGCATGCCTTCGCCACGCAGGACTGGCACCCGCCCGGGCATTCCTCCTTCGCCTCCTCGCATCCGGGCCGGGCGCCCTTCGAGAGCGTCGAGATGCCCTACGGCCCGCAGACCCTCTGGCCCGACCATGCCATCCAGGGCAGCGCGACCGCCGCGCTGCATCCGGCGCTGGCGCCGGCGCGGATCGAGCTGGTGATCCGCAAGGGCTTCCGGCCGGAGGTCGACAGCTACTCCGCCTTCTTCGAGAACGACCGGCGGACCACGACCGGGCTGCATGGCTGGCTGCGGGAGCGGGGGATGCGGCGGCTCTTCCTCGCTGGCCTGGCCACGGATTACTGCGTCGCCTTCTCCGCCGAGGATGCGGCGCGGCTCGGCTACCAGGTCTTCGTCATCGAGGAGGCCTGCCGCGGCATCGGCCTGCCGGCGGAGGGCGGCGACACCACCATCGACGCGGCGCGCCGGCGGCTGGAAGGCATGGGCGTGCGCTTCGTGAGCATGTCCGCCTTCACCTGATCCCGGTGCCCTGCCACGGCTTCGCCGTGGCAGGCTGTGACGCATCCTGGATCAGAAGCGAATCACGGGGCCCCCGCGACGGCGCAAAGCGACGTCGTGGGGAATTCAAAACGCCCGGCTCAGCCCCGCCAGCACCGTTCGCCGCAGCCCGTATTGCGGCGCGCCGACGCCGATGCCGCTGCCGTCGCGCAGCTGGTAGATGCTGTCGAAGGCGTTGATGAGATCGAGCCGCAGCGTCCAGGTGCCGCCATCCGGCCCGGTGACATCCTGCGCCACGCCGAAATTGAAGGTGGCATAGGCCGGCAGCTTCTCGGAATTGGCGAAGCCGCGGCGCAGCCCGTTGCCGTAGAGCATGCTGGCCGAGAGCCGGCCGCCCTCCCAGCCGCGCCAGACGGTGCCGGCCGAGCCGGTGACAAGCTGGTCATGGTCGGTGCGGACATATTTGCCGGCGATATAGGCGAGCTCCTCGGCATCGAAGGTGAACTGCGCCGAGCGGATGTCCCGCGCCGCCGAGCGGCTGAGGGCGAGGTTGCCGTAGACCAGCCAGCGCTCGCTGCGCCAGTTGCCGCTGAACTCCACGCCATAGATCTTGCCCTGGCGGTAGTTGAAGGGCGTGAAGATCAGCGCGTTGCCGAACTGCCCGAAATCCAGCAGGTCCCGCACGTCCTTGTAGTAGGCGTCGACGCCGAGGGTGAGGCGCTCGCCCAGGCGCTGCGAGACGCCGATGTCGAAGCGATGCGCCCGCTCCGGCCGCACCGGGTCGTTCTGCAGGTTGGCCGCCGCGCCGGTGGTGCCCTCGAAGCGCGCCAGCGTGGCGTTCGAGACCAGTTCGAGTTGCGGCGGGGTGAAGGTGCGGGCATAGCCGGCATGGACCGTGGTGGTCTCGGTCGGCCGCCAGACCAGGTTGGCGCGCGGCGAGAGTTGCCCGGCGGTGACGTATTCCACCATCTGGTCCCAGCGGACACCGAGATTGAGCGTCAGCCGCTCGGCGAGCCGCCACTCGTCCTGCAGATAGGCGCCGTAGAGCCAGCCGGTGCGGCCGAAGCGGTCGCTGAGGGTGAAGGGGTCGTCCACCGGATTGCCCATGGCATCGAGCGGCAGGACGGTGGTGTCGCTGCGGAAGCGGGCCCGCTCGCCGGTGACCTGGAAGCCGGCGCGCAGCGTGTGGCGCTCGCTCACCCGCCAGGAGGCGTCGGTCTGCGCCCCCATGGCGAGGCTGCCGCGATAGACGTCCGAGGCGACGCCGTTGAACACCATCTCCCCCACCACGCTCGGCACGTAGTGGATGGAGGAGGAGCGGAGGAAGGGCGCGATCTGCAGGTCGACATCGCCCCAGCTCTTCTGCAGGGCGGCGGTGCCGTACCAGGTGCGCTCCCACTGCCGGGCCCGCAGCCCGGTGCTGTCGAAGTCGGCGACGCCAAAGGCGGTGTAGTCCGGCGCGATCCCGGGCGTGGTCGGGATGCGGAAGCGGTTGAGCGCGGTGCCGGCGATGAGCGAGAGGCGCGTGGTGTCGTCCAATTGCCGGGCGGCATAGGCGAGGCCGCGGGTCTGCTCGGTGCCGCCGTTGCGCGCCTGCCAGGAGCTGGTCGGGTTCTCGATCCCTTGGTCGCTGCGGAGGAAGCTGCCGCTGGCGAAGACGTCCCAGCCGCCGATCAGCCCGGCCCAATTGGCATAGGGCTGGACCGTGCCGCGCGAGCCGCCCTGCACGCCGATGGCGCCCCCGGGATCGAGCGCGCCGCTGCGCGTCTCGAGATCGATGACGGCGTTGGTGCGGAAGCCGAATTGCGCCGGCAGGGCGCCGGTGAGGACGGAGACGCTGCGCAGCGAGCGGGCGTCGAAGACCTGGCCGAAGCCGGATATCCCCTCGGGCAGCGCCACGCCGTTCAGCCGGTATTGCAGGTTGCGGTGCTCGCCGCGGACATGGATGTCGCCGAAGCTGTCCTGCACCACGCCCGGCGTCTGCAGCAGCACCTGGTTCAGCGGCTGCGCGCCGCCGCCGGGCAGCGCCTCGATCGTCTCGCGGTCCACCGTGGTCTCGCGGCTGCCGAAGCGGGCGAGGATGCCCTGCCGCGCCGCCGCGGCGCGCTGCGCCTGCACCACCAGCTCCGGCAGCGTCGTCACCGCGGCGTCGGCGCCGGTGACCTGGGGGTTGGTCTGCTGGGCGAAGGCGGGCAGGGCGAGGGGTGCGAGCAGGAGGCCGAGGCCGAGGCGGTGGGTCATGGGTTAGGGTTATATTATAACGTAACCGGCCGACAAGCCGGTGCGGCGCGGTTTTCCCGGCCGCCGCGCTACCAGGGCAGCGTGAAGACCCGCCCGTGCCGCGCCAGTGGCGCCGGGTCGGCGCCCGCCACGCCGAAGGCGCCCCAGAGCGAGACGGCGACGCTGTCGAGCACCGGGATGCCGAGCTCGGCCTCGAGGCGCGGCGCGAGGCGGGCGCCGCGGAAATTGGTGCAGTGGATGGCGATCGCCTCCGGCCCCGCCGCCGCGACCTCCCGCACCAGCCGCTCGATCACCGGCTCGGCATGGTCGGCGAAGCTGAAATTGCCCGGATCCTCCAGGTGCCGCTCGGCGACGCAGGTGAGCCCGGCCTCGGCCCAGCGCGCCGCGATCGCCCGCTGCACCTCGCCCAGATAGGGCGTGACCAGCCCGATCCGGCGCGCGCCGAGGGCGGCGAAGGCCCGCATCAGGGCCAGCGTCGCGGTGGTCGCCGGGATGCCGGTCTCGGCGATGATGGCGGCGCAGAGCGCCCGGTCCTGCTCGAGGCCGAGCCAGGCGCCGGAGGTGCCGTTCCAGCAGATGGCCTGCACCTTCGCATCGGCCAGCAACCCGGCGGCGGCCAGGACCGGCGCGAGGTCGAATTGCGCCCGCGATCCCGCGCCCATGTCGATCGCCACCACCCGGAAGCGGGCGAAATGCGCCGTCGCGCCCGGCCGGTCGGCCAGCATCGCCGCGGTCAGCGGCTCCAGCACCGTGTTCGAGGAGGGGGTGAGCATGCCGAGGCGGAGGGGACTGTCCATGCCCCCTTCTCCGGCAGGCGGGACCGGGCGGTCAACGCCGCCGCCCGTGCGGGCGGTCACAGCGGGCCGGCCGGCAGGGTGACAAGCTTCCCTGCACTGGAGACGATTGCGGAGGGGCGATGCGAACCATGGCCTGCCGGCGACTGGCCGCGCTGCTCGCCCTGCTGCTCGTCTCCCTGCCGCTGGCCCGGGGCGGGGCCCGGGCGGCGGAGCCGATGCCGGAGGAGGCCCGCCCCAGCGCGCTGCTCCGGCTCGGCGCGGAGCACGGCCTGCTGACCGTGCCGCCCGACCGGGCGCCCGATCCGGCGCCCGACCTGCCGCCGGGCGGGCGCTGGCCGGTGGCGATCCTGCTGCCCGACAGCGACGGCAGCGAGAGGCGCGGCACGCTCTATGGCGAGCGGCTGCTGCAGAACGGCATCGCCCTGCTCGAACCCCTGCCGGACGAGGCAGCCGAGGGCATGGCCGCCGACCGGCTGGCGGCGAGCCTGGCGGCCATCGCCGCCGATCCGCGCCTCGATGGCCGGCGCATCGCGGTGCTCGGGCTCGGGGCCGGGGCGCGGCAGGCGCTGCTCGGGCTGGCGGCGCGCCCGGCCCCGGTCGCCCTGGCGCTGCTCTATCCGGGCTGCGACGCGGCGCTCGCCGAGCTCGCGCGCGGCCTGGCCGGCCTGCGCGTGCTGCTGCTGCATGGCGATGCCGATCCGGCGAACGACGCCGCGGCCTGCGCGGCGCTGGCCGCCGCCTTCCCGGCCTCGGCCAGGCCGCGCCACCGCCTGCTGCCCGGCACCGGCTATGGCTGGGACGCGCTTGGCCTGGCGCCGCCCGGCGCCGCGGTCCTGCTGCCCGATCCGGCGGGGCAGGCGCGGCGGCTGCGGGCCTGGCCCGATCCGGACGCGACGCTGATCGCCGCCGACCAGCTCCTCGGCTTCCTCCTCGCCGCCTTCGGGCGCTGACGCGGGCGGGCCGCGCCGGGGCGACCATGCTATGCTCGGCGGCGGAGCCACTGCCCGTGACCGCCCCGATCCGCAAGATCTGCCATGTCGATCTCGACGCCTTCTATGCGAGCGTCGAGCAGCGCGACGACCCGGCCCTGCGCGGCCGGCCGCTCGCCGTCGGCGGCTCGCGCGAGCGCGGCGTGGTGGCGGCGGCGAGCTACGAGGCGCGGCGCTTCGGCGTCCGCTCCGCCATGCCCTCCAGCCAGGCGCTGCGGCTCTGCCCCGAGCTGGTCTTCGTCAAGCCGCGCTTCGAGGTCTACCGCGCCATCTCGCGCCAGATCCGCGGCATCTACGAGGCCTATACGCCGCTGGTCGAGCCGCTTTCGCTCGACGAGGCCTATCTCGACGTCACCGAGAACCTGAAGGGCATCCCCTGGGCGAGCCGCATCGCCACCGAGATCCGCGCCGCGATCCGCGCGGAGACCGGGCTGACCGCCTCGGCCGGCGTCTCCTACAACAAATTCCTCGCCAAGCTGGCCTCCGACCACCGCAAGCCGGACGGGCAGTTCGTCATCACGCCGGAGATGGGGCCGGGCTTCGTCGAGGGGCTGGAGGTGGCGCGCTTCCACGGCGTCGGCCCGGCGACGGCGGCGAAGATGCACCGGCTCGGCATCCGCACCGGCCGCGACCTGCGCGAGCAGCCGCTCGCCGTCCTGCAGCAGCATTTCGGCAAGGCCGGGGCGCATTTCCACGCCATCGCCCGCGGCGAGGACGACCGGCCGGTGCGGCCCGACCGGCCGCGCCGCTCGAGCGGCAGCGAGACCACCTATCCGCAGGACCTGACCGAGACGGCGCAGGTGGAGGCCGGGCTGGCGGCGCTGGCGGCCGAGGTCTCGGACTGGTGCGAGCGGCATCGCTGGTTCGGCCGCACGGTGACGGTGAAGCTGCGCTACGCCGATTTCCGCACCGTGACGCGCAGCCGCACCCGGCCGGCGCCGGTGCAGGGGAGGGAGGCGCTCACCGCCGCGGCGCTCGATCTGGTGCGCGGGCTCTTCCCGCTGCGGCGGCCGGTGCGGCTGCTCGGCGTGACCGTGGCGGCGGCCGAGGCGACGGAGGAGCGGGCGCAGCCGAGCTTCGATTTCGGCCCCGCCCCGCCGGCCGCCTGAGGCCAGCGCGCATCGGGGGCGCGTCAGGGGGCAGCGCCGAGGCCGGCGAGAAGGAGATCGAGATGCGCCGCCTGCATGGCGGCGAGATCGGGCGCCGCCTCGCCGAGGATCATCTGCCAGACCGAGCCGGCCACGGCCGGCGCCATGATCACCGCGGCGAGGCCGGGCAGGGCGGCGGCGGCCGGGCGGAACTCGCCCGAGGCGACGCCGGCCCGCAGCACCGCCCGCGCGATGCCGAGCGCCCGGTCCAGGATCTCCCGGCGGTAGAACTCGGCGAGCTCGGGCACCCGCTCGGCCTCGGTGAGGATGAGGCGGAACAGGGCGCGCTCCTGCTTCTCCTCGCGCAGGCGGGCATAGGCCAGGGCGATCAGGTCGGCGAGCAATTGCCGCGCCGAGCCCTCGAAGCCGCTGAGCCGCCGCTCGGCATCCTCGAAGACCGGCCGGGCGCAGGCGGTGATGCTGGCCTGGAAAAGCTCGGCCTTCGAGGGGAAGTAGTGGTAGATCAACCCCTTGGCGATGCCGGCCCGGCGCGCCACCGCGGCCATGCGGGCGCCGGCATAGCCCCGCTCGGCGAATTCCTCGATCGCCGCGGCGAGGATCTGCGGCATGCGGGCCTCGGGCGGCAGCCGCGCGCGGGGCTCCTGCCGGCCATCCCCCCCGGTCGCTGCCGCCGCCTCGGTCATCGGTCCGTCATCCTTCGATCCGATTATTGACCTTCTGGTCAATATCCCTAGATTGCCTCTCGCAGCTATTGACCATGAGGTCAACCGCAGGCGCGGAGGAGAGGCCGAAGGGCCGCTGGGACAGATGCCGGACCACCTGCTTCCCGACCCGATCGCCCTCGGCGAGCCGGCGGCGCCACGGCCCGCCCGCCGGCGGCGCTGGCTGCTGCTGGGGGCGGCGGCGCTGCTGCTGGCCGCCGGCGGCCTCTGGCTCGGCCGGCACCGCGCCGCCGCGCCCCCGCCGCCCGCGGCCGCCGCCGAGCCGCCGCCGGCGCTGACCGTCGGCCTGGTCCCGGCGCGGCGGCAGGTGCTGCGCCGCCCGGCGATCGGCGACGGCTCCGTCACCGCCTGGCAGGAGCTGATCCTCGGCACCGAGACCGGCGGGCTGCGCGTCGTCGAGGTGGGGTTCGAGGAGGGCGACGCGGTGCGGCAGGGCCAGGTGCTGGTCCGTCTCGACCCCGCTTTGCCGACGGCCCAGCTCGCCCAGGCGGCGGCGGCCGAGTCCGAGGCGGAGGCGGCGCTGCGCATCGCCGAGGCCGATCTCCGCCGCTCCAGCGAGCTCGCCCGCACCGAGAACGTCGCCCGCCAGATCCTGGAGCAGCGGCAATCCGCCGCCCGGCAGGCGGCGGCGCGGCTCGAGGCGGCCCGCGCCCGGCGCGAGGAGGCGGCGGCGCGCCTTGCCCAGACCCGCATCCTGGCGCCGAGCGACGGCATCGTCTCCCGCCGCAGCGTCCTGCTCGGCGCCGTGGTGCAGCCGGGCCAGGAGATGCTGCGCCTGATCCGCGACGGCCGGCTGGAGCTGGATGCGAGGGTGCCCGAGCTCGACCTCGCCGGCATCGCCCCCGGGCAGGCGGCGCGGGTCTTCCATGGCGAGCGGGAGATCCCGGCGCAGGTGCGCGCGGTGGCGCCGGTCGTCGCCGGCGACACCCGGCTCGGCATCGTCCACCTGATGCTGCCGGCCGGCTCCGGGCTGCGCCCCGGCATGTTCGCCCGCGCCGAGATCGCCCCGCCCGAGACACCCGCCGCCCTGACCGTGCCGCAGGAGGCGGTGGTGTTCCGCGCCGGCGCGCCGGTGGTCTTCGTCCTGCCGGCGGGCACCGATCACGTGGCGCAGCGCCGCCTCGTCACCGGCCAGCGCGGGGACGGGCAGGTGGAGGTGCTGGACGGCCTCGCGGAAGGCGAGCGGGTGGTCGCGGCCGGCGCCGGCTTCCTCACCGAGGGCGACCGCGTGCGCGTCGCCGCCGGCCCATGACCCGCCCCGACGCGCCGCCGGCCGATGCCGCGGCCTATCGCAACATCTCCGGCTGGGCGATCCGCAACCCGATCGCCACCATCGTGCTGTTCCTGCTGCTGACCGTCGGCGGGCTGGTCGCCTTCCCGAGCCTCCGCATCAACAACACGCCCGATATCGACCTGCCGGCCGTCGTCGTCACCGTGCTGCAGCCCGGCGCCGCGCCGGCCGAGCTCGAGACGCAGGTGACGCGGCGCATCGAGGACGCGGTCGCCGGCATCGGCGACGTCAAGCACATCACCTCCATCGTGCAGGACGGCACCTCGACCACGGTGATCGAGTTCTCGCTCGCCAAGGACCCCGACCGGGCGACCAACGACGTGCGCGACAAGGTGGCGCAGATCCGCGCCGACCTGCCGGCGGCGATCCGCGACCCGATCGTCAGCCGCGTCGAGATCACCGGCGGCGCCATCCTCACCTACACGGCCGCGGCGCCGGCGATGAGCACGGCCGAGCTCTCCTGGTTCGTCACCGACACCGTGGCGAAGTCCCTCCTCGCCATCCCGGGCGTCGCCCAGGTGAACCGGGTCGGCGGGGTGGAGCGGGAGATCCGCGTGGCGCTGCGCCCGGACCGGCTGCTCGCCCTCGGCATCACCGCGGCGCAGGTGAACGCCCAGCTCCGCGACGCCAACATCAACCTGCCCGGCGGCCGCGGCACGCTCGGCGCCAGCGAGCAGAGCATCCGCACCCTCGGCGCGGCCGATTCGGTCGAGACCCTGCGCGCCCGGCCGATCATCCTCTCGAACGGCCGCACCGCCCGGCTCGGCGACCTGGCCGAGGTGACGGATTCGCATGCCGAGATCCGCACCGCGGCGCGGCTGGATGGCCGGCCGGTCGTCGCCTTCGAGGTGCTGCGCACCCGCGGCTCCTCCGAGGTGCGCGTCGCGCGCGACGTCGCCGCCCGGGCGGCGCTGCTGGAGGCGGAGCATCCGGGGGTCGAGATCCGCAAGGTCACCTCCACCACCGCCTTCGTCGAGGCCGGCTATCACGGCGCCATCGAGGCGCTGCTGGTCGGCTCGGGGCTGGCGGTGCTGGTGGTCTGGATCTTCCTGCGCGACTGGCGGGCGACCCTCGTCGCCTGCCTCGCCATGCCGCTCTCGCTGATCCCGACCTTCCTCGTCCTCTCCTGGCTCGGCTATGCACTGTCCAACATCACCCTGCTGGCGCTGACCCTGGTCGTCGGCGTGCTGGTGGACGATGCCATCGTCGAGATCGAGAACATCGTCCGGCATCTGCGCAGCCGGCCGGAGCAGGGGGCCTATCGGGCGGCGCTCGAGGCCTCGGCCGAGATCGGCCTCGCCGTCATGGCGACGACCGGCGCCATCCTCGCGGTCTTCATCCCGGTCGCCTTCATGCCGGGCATCCCGGGGCAGTTCTTCCGGCAGTTCGGCCTGACCGTCGCCGCCGCCGTCACCTTCTCGCTGCTGGTCGCGCGGCTGCTGACGCCGCTGATGGGCGCCTATCTGCTGCGCCAGCCGCGCGAGCACCGTTCGGAGGAGGTCGGCGAGGGGGCGATCGGCCGGCGCTACCTGGCCCTGCTCGGCTGGTGCCTCCGGCATCGCTGGACGACGCTGGCCGGCGCCGCCGGCTTCTTCGCCCTCTCCCTCGCCCTGGTGCCGCTGATCCCCTCCGACTTCGTCCCGGCCGCCGATCGCGGCCGCTCGGCGCTGGCGATCGAGCTCGCCCCCGGCGCCACCCTCGCCGAGACCGACGCCGCGGTGCGCCAGGCGACGGCGATCCTGAAGGCGCGGCCGGAGGTGGCCTCGGTCTTCGCCTCGCTCGGCACCGCGACGGTCGCCGGCGGCCCCGGCCTCGGCAGCACCACGCGGGAGGGCGACCCGCGCAACGCCAACCTCATCGTCACCCTGGTGCCGCGCGGCGAGCGGAGGCTCAGCCAGCAGCGCTTCGAGGCGGCGGTGCGGCCGGCGCTGGAGGCCATCCCCGGCGCCCGCATCCGCTTCGGCGCCGATGGCATGAGCGGCTCCCGCGCCTCCATCACCCTGATCGGCGACGACGCCGCGGCGCTGGCCGGGGCGGCGCGCGAGCTGGAGCGGCAGATGCGGACCATCCCCGGCCTCTCCGGCGCCCGCTCGGTCGCCAGCCTGGAGCGGCCGGAGCTGCAGATCGTCCTCCGCGACGCCCGCGCCGCCGAGCTCGGCGTCTCGGCCGCGGCGATCGGCGCCACGGCGCGCATCGCCACCATCGGCGATATCGACCAGTCGCTGGCCCGCTTCACCCTGCCCGACCGGCAGATCCCGATCCGCGTCATGCTGGCGGAGACGGCGCGCAACGACATGGATGCGCTGCGCAGCCTGCGCGTCGCCGGCCGGGCCGATGTCACCGTGCCGCTCGAGGCGGTGGCGGAGATCCGCCACGGCGCCGGCCCGGCGCAGATCGACCGGCTGGACCGGGTGCGCAAGGCGACGGTGGAGGCGGAGCTGGACGGCATGCCGCTCGGCCGGGCCACGGCGCTGATCGCTGCCCTGCCGATCATGCAACACCTGCCGGCCGGGGTGCGGGAGCGCGAGACCGGCGACAAGGAGGTGATGACCGAGCTCTTCGGCGGCTTCATCATTGCGCTCGGCACCGGCGTGCTGCTGATCTACCTGGTGCTGGTGCTGCTCTTCGGCGGCTTCCTGCAGCCGCTCACCATCATGTCCGCCCTGCCGCTCTCGCTCGGCGGCGCGCTGCTGGCGCTGCTGCTGGCGCAGAAGGCGCTCGGCGTCTCGGCGGTGATCGGCGTGCTGATGCTGATGGGCATCGTCGCCAAGAACTCCATCCTGCTGGTGGAATACGCCATCGAGGCGCGCCGGGCGGGCCTCGCGCGCGGCGCGGCGCTGTTCGAGGCGGCGCGCAAGCGGGCGCGGCCGATCGTCATGACGACGATCGCGATGACGGCGGGCATGGCGCATATCGCCGCCGGACTCGGCGCCGATGCCGAGTTCCGCGCGCCGATGGCGCTGGTGGTGATCGGCGGGCTGATCACCTCGACCCTGCTGAGCCTGGTGGTGGTGCCGGTGGTCTACACGGTCGTCGACGATGTCGGACGGCTGGCGCTCCGCGCCTGGCGCTGGCGCCGCGAGCCGCGCGGGCGGATGGCCACGGAGCCGCGCTGACGGGCGGCCGCATCGATCGTGGGAAAAGGGATGGCTCCGGCGGATGTCCCGCTCGGCGACCGTGACCGCGGCCTGACGGCCGCGGTCCGGTGCTCTTTGTTGCGGGACGTTCCGCTCCCCACGCCGTCTTGGTGCCGGCGCGGAAGACGTTTCCTTTGGGCGGAAATCATCTTCCTCTCCAAGGGAGCATACCCCTTGGGTGAGGTCAAGCCCTCGTCAAGCCCATGCGGGCATGTAAAATCGGGCGCATGCGGGTTTCGATCTCGGCGCGCGCCGCCTGCAGCCGTTCCAGCACCTCCTGCCGGCGCGGCGGCTGCAGCCGGGCCGAGATGGCGGCGAGGCTGAGGGAGGCGACGGGATCGCCGACCGGGCCGAAGATCGGCTGGCCGATGCCGGTCGTGCCGGGGACGAGGTCCTGCACCACCGTGTGGCCGTCCCGGCGCGAGGCCTCGATCCAGCGCCGCAGCCGATCCTCGTCGACGCCATGGGCCGCCCGCCCGGCCCGCTGCTCCGGCGCCTGCAGCAGCCGCTCGATCTCCGCCGGGTCCTGCAGGAAGGCGAGCAGGGCGACGCTGCCGGCGCCGAGGCCCAGCACCCGCCGGTCGCCGGGATTGGTGACGACGGCGCGGATCGGGTAGGTGCCGTCGATGCGGGAGACGCAGATCGCCATGTCGCCGGAGCGGAGCGTCAGGTAGACGGTGTCCTGCGTCGCTTCCGAGAGGGCCTGCATCACCGGATGCGCCACCTCCGCCAGGCCGAAGCGGTTGGCGGCCGCGAAGGCCCAGCCCGCGAGGCGCATGCCGAGGTGATAGCGCGCCCCGGCGGCCTCCTGCTCGATGAAGCCGTGCTCGGCCAGCGCCGCCACCAGGCGGTGCACGGTGGTCTGGCTGAAGCCGGAGCGGCGCACCAGGTCGACGAAGCGCAGGCCCGTCGTGCCGGCATTGGCGAGGGCGTTGAGCAGCACGGCGGCGCGGCCGAAGGATTGCTCCAGGCCGCGTTCGCCGGGGGTGAAATTCCGCTCCATGGCCGCGGGGTGTCCGCGCATCCGCCCTCCTGGTCACGGGGCTGGTCGTTGACGGCCGGCCCCATACGTGTTTCGCTTGAAGGAATGGATTTTCCTTCTAAGGGAAATTTGTAACACCGGCAAGCCAGCCGTCCGGCGCCGGGGAGGGACGATGACGCGAGAAGCCCCGCCATCCGGCGCCTTCTCCGGCCTGGCCGGCGCCATCGACTGCGACATCCATCCGGCGCCGCCCGATCTGCGCGCCCTGCTGCCGCATCTCGATCCCTATTGGCGCGAGCATGTCGAGCGCCGCGGGCTGGAGCGGGAGAACCTCGACACCAGCGCCTATCCGCCCGCCGCGCCGATCAACGCCAACCCGGACTGGCGGCTCCCCGCCGGGCCGGCCGGCAGCAGCCTCGCCGCGCTGCAGGCGCATCTGCTCGACCCGCTGGCGCCGCGGGCGGCCATCTGCAACCTGATCCACGGCGCGCAGATGATGATGAGCGAGGACCTGTCGGCCGCGCTCTGCCGCGGGCTGAACAACTGGCTGGCCGCCGAATGGCTCGGCCGCGACGACCGGCTGCGCGCCTCGATCACCGTGCCGGTGCACAGCCCGGAGCTGGCGGCGGAGGAGATCGAGCGCCTGGCGCCCGACCGGCGCTTCGTGCAGGTGCTGCTGCTGGCCATGGCCGAGCTGCCGCTCGGGCGGCGCATGATGTGGCCGATCTATCGCGCCGCCGAGAAGCACGGCCTGCCGGTCGGCATCCATGCCGGGTCGAGCTTCCGCCACCCGCCGAGCGCCGGCGGCTGGGGCTCCACCTATCTCGAGGACTACGTCACCTATGCCCAGGGCTTCGCGGGGGCGCTGAACTCGCTGCTGGCCGAGGGCGTGTTCCAGAAATTCCCCGGCCTGCGCGTGGTGCTGATCGAGAGCGGCGTCACCTGGCTGCCGGCCAGCCTCTGGCGCATCAACAAGACCTGGCGCGGGGTGCGGGCCGAGGTGCCCTGGCTCGACCGCCTGCCCGCCGATCTGGTGCGCCAGCATGTGCGCCTCACCCTGCAGCCCTTCGACGCGCCGCCCGATGCGCGCTCCCTCGCGGTGCTGCTCGACCAGCTCGGCTCCGACGAGCTGCTGCTCTTCTCCACCGACTACCCGCACTGGCATTTCGACGCCGCGGAGGGACCGCTGCCGGCCGGGCTGCCGCCATCGCTGATCCGCAAGATCACGGTGGAGAACCCGCTGGCCACCTATCCGCGACTGGCGGCCGCCTGATGGCCCCCACCCCGTCCATGGGAGACCTGCGATGAACGTGGCGCTCCAGACCCCCCGGATCGAGCGGCCGGGCGAGGCCTATCTCGGCTTCGTCGATTGCGACGTGCATCCGTTTTACCGCACGCCGGCCGATTTCGATCCCTTCCTCTCGGCGCGCTGGCGCGAGCACCGGCAGAGCATCGGCGGCCGGTCCCGCCAGGGCCTGGCCCGCACCTCGCTCTATCCGCGCATGTCGCCGGGCAACGGCATGCGCGGCGATGCCTGGCCGAAGACCGGGGGGCCGCCGGGCTCCGATCTCGCCCTGATGCGCGAGCAGCTCCTCGACCTCTCCGATGTCAGGGCCGGGCTGCTGGCGCCGCTGGTCGGCGGCGCGGCGGCGGAGCGCAATGTCGAGTTCGGCGCCGCCATGGCGGTGGCGGTGAACGAGTGGCAATGCGCGCATTTCTGCGACCCGGAGCCGCGGCTGAAGGCGAGCGTGCAGATCACCCTCGAGCACGAGGAGAGCGCCCTGGCCGAGATCGAGGCCCGCGCCGGCGATGCCCGCTTCGCCCAGGTGAACATCCCGCCGCGCGGGATCGAGCCGCTGGGGCGCCACCGCTACCGCAAGATCCTCGCCGCCTGCGCCGCGAACGGCTTCCCGATCTCGCTGCATCTCGGCGGCACCAGCGGCCATGCCAGCACCGGCGGCGGCTGGCCGAGCTTCTACCATGAGGAGCATCCCTCCTACGTGCAGTCCATGCAGAGCCTGGTCACCAGCCTGGTCTGCGAGGGCGTGTTCGAGACGGTGCCGGATCTCAAGGTGGTGCTGGTGGAGGGCGGCTTCGCCTGGCTGCCCTCGCTCGCCTGGCGGCTCGACAAGCACTGGAAGCGCCTGAAGGCCGAGGTGCCGCATCTGAGGCGCGCGCCGAGCGAATACATCCGCGAGCATGTCTGGGTCTCCACCCAGCCGATGGAGGAGCCGGAGCGGCCGGACGACATGCTCCGCACCATCGAATGGATCGGCCCCGACCGCATCCTGTTCTCGACCGACTATCCGCACTGGGACCAGGACGACCCGCGCTACGCCTTCAAGGTGCGGCTGCCGGAGGACTGGGCGCGGATGATCTACCGCGAGAATGCGATGGCGCTCTACCGGCTGGACTGAGGCATGGCGCGGCACGTCGTCGCGGCCGTCGGCGAGATTCCGCCGGGCGGCCGCAAGCTGGTGACCATCCGGGGGCGGGAGATCGGCGTCTTCAACCTCGACGGCGCCTACTACGCCCTGATCAACCGCTGCCCGCACCAGGGCGCGGCGCTCTGCACCGGCGCCATCGTCAGCCGGCTGGAGGCGCCGATGCCGGGCGAGTACCGCCTCGCCCAGCCGGGCAGCATGCTGCGCTGCCCCTGGCATTGCTGGGAGTTCGACATCCGCACCGGCCAGTCCTGGTGCGAGCCGGAGGACGTGAAGGCGCGCAGCTACGCGGTCACGGTCGAGCCGGGCGAGCGCCTGGCGCGCGGCCCCTTCGTGGCGGAGACGGTCAGCGTCGCCGTCGAGGAGGATTACGTGGTGGTGACGCTCTAGAAGCCCCACGACGTCGCTGCGCGCCGCCGCGGGGGCCCCGTGGAGTGCCTTCTGCCCGAGACGCGTCACAGCCTGCTGCGGCGAAGCCGCGGCAGGGCAACGGGTGGCGACGGTTCGGAGAGCAGCTTTCAATGCCCCATGGCGTCGCGGGCGCGGCGGAGGGCGGCCTTGCCGGATTGCCCTGGCGGCGGCCTCGCCGCATTGTCCCCGCCGAACCAGGAGGAACTCGCCGCATGCCCGGCGTGCCCGATATCTCCCCCACCGAGACCTGGGAGGCCCTGCGGGCCGATCCCGAGGCGGTGCTCATCGATGTCCGCACCGATGCGGAATGGAATTTCGTCGGCCTGCCGGACCTGACGGGGATCGGCAAGCAGACGCTGCTGGTGCCCTGGCAGCTCTACCCCTCCATGCAGGTCAATGGCAGCTTCCCGGACCATCTGCACAAGGCCGGGCTGACCGCGACCCACCGCCTCTACTTCATCTGCCGCTCCGGCGCCCGCAGCCTCGCGGCCGGGCAGGCGGCGCAGGCGGCGGGCTTCCCGCAGGCCTTCAACGTCGCCGATGGCTTCGAAGGGCCGGTGGATGGCGAGGGGCATCGCGGCACGGTCGCCGGCTGGAAGGCGGCCGGGCTGCCCTGGCGGCAGCGCTGAACACGCAAGGAGAGGACGCATCATGGCGACGACGCCACTGCCGCTGAACACCGAATTCCTGTTCCGCATGGCGCTGCAGGCCGGCACCCCGCAGATGGCGGCCGCCGGGCCGGGCCAGGAGCTGCGCGTCATCCCGGTGACCGGGGGCAGCTTCGAGGGACCCTCGCTGCGCGGCGAGGTGGTGCCGGGGACCACCGCCGACTGGCTGCGCGTCGAGCCCGACGGCACGGCGCATATGGATGTCCGGCTGGTGATGCGGACCGACAAGGGCCAGCATTTCTACATGCACTACAGCGGCGTCCGCACCGGCCCGCCGGCGGTGCTGGCCCAGCTCGGCCGCGGCGAGGCGGTGGACGCCTCGGCCTATTACTTCCGCGTCGCCATCCGCTTCGAGACCTCGGAGCCCGAGCTCACCTGGCTGAACCGGGTGCTCGCGGTCGGGGTCGGCCAGCGCCCGCCGACGGGGCCGACCTACGACGTCTACGCGGTGCGCTGAGGCGGCCGGCCCCAGGCGGCGCTGTTGGGCGGCGCTGCTGGGCGGCGCTATTGCCGCCCGGCGAGCTGCCGGTTCTCCAGCCGGCTCAGCAGCCGCACCACCGGCCAGAGCAGCAGGAAGTAGATCACCGCCGCCGCCATGATCGGGGTCGCGTTGTAGGTCACGCTCTGCGCCTGCCGGGCCTGGAAGAGCAGCTCCGGCAGCGCCACCACCGAGGCGATGGAGGTGAGCTTCACCACCTCCAGCGTGTTGCTGATGAGGTCCGGCAGCACGTTGCGCACCGCCTGCGGCAGGATGACATAGGCGAGCGCCTGGGCGCGCGAGAGGCCGGTGGAGCGCGCCGCCTCCATCTGCCCGCGCGGCACGCTCTCGATCCCGGCCCGCAGCACCTCGCCGTAATAGGCGCCCGTGTTCAGGAAGAAGCCGATCGCCACCGCGCCGAGCGCCGAGACCTCCAGCCCGGCGAAGGGCAGGCCGGCATAGATGAAGATCAGCAGCACCAGCGGCGGCAAGGCGCGGAAGAAATCGACCCAGGCCATGAGCGGCCAGCGCACCAGCGGGTGGTGCACGGTCGAGAGCAGCGCCAGGACGGTGCCGCCGACGAGGCCGAGCGGGACGACGATCACCGAGAGCAGCAGCGTCTGCTGCAGCCCCAGCCAGAGGATCGGCCAGGCCTCCCGCAGGATGTCGAGCGAGAAGAAGGCGAGGAGGAAGTCGTCGAGGCTCATGGCGTCTCCACGCGGCTCACGCTGCGGTCCTCCGCGATCGCGTGGATCTGGCCATGCGATTCACGCTGCGGTCCTCGCCTTTGGCTGCGGTCCTCCGCGATCGCATGGCGGGCTACCGCTTCCAGGCGAAGCGCGTCTCGATCCAGCGGCCGAGGATGACCACCGGAACGAAGAGCACGACATAGGCGAGGGCGCCGAGCGTCAGCGGCGTCGGGTTGAAGGAGAAGGAGACGCCGGCCTGCGCCGCGCCGAGGATCTCCGAGACCGCGACCACCGAGCCGAGCGCCGTGCCCTTGGTGATGGCGATGGTGCGGTTGGTCAGCGGCGGGATCACCATCCGCAGCGCCTGCGGCAGCACCACCCAGCCGAGGGTCTGGAGGAAGGAGAGGCCGGTGGAGCGCGCCGCCTCCCACTGGCCGCGCGGCGTCGCGGTGATGCCGGCCCAGATGATCTCCTCGGCGAAGGCCATGAGGACCAGGGAGAGGGAGAGCCAGGTCGCGGCGAAGCCGGAGAGGGAGAGGCCGGCCGCCGGCAGGCCGAAATAGAGCAGGGCGATGATGACCAGCGGCGGCAGGGCGCGGAACAGGTCGACCAGGAAGACGATGAGCCAGTTCAGCGGCCTCAGGCCGAGGCTCCGCGCCACCGCCAGGCCGAGGCCGGCGGCCAGGCCGCTGGCGATGATGCAGAGGGCGAGCAGGATCGTCAGCCAGAAGCCGTCAACGATCCGCGGCAGATACTCCCAGGCGACCCGCGCGTTGAAGAAGGAGTCGAGGAACCTGTCCCAATTGCTCATGCGCGGCCACTCCGCGGCCGGGACCTGCCCAATCGGGACTTGTCCAGGCCGCGCCGGCCGGTGCAGAGCTTGCGGGACCCAGCCGGAGAGATGACCTGATGCCGTTGTCTTCGCGCCTTCGCCTGCTGCCCCTCGCCCTGCTGCTGCTCGCCGGCTTCAGCCCGCCGCCGGAGGCGCAGCGCGCCGTGCCGGGCGGCCGCGCCGGCTTCATCGCCGATGGGGCCGGCGGCTGCTGGATCTGGGTCGGCGGCCTGCCGGCCAATGCCGAGGGGCTGGCCGGCAGCTGGACGGGCCCCTGCCCGGAGGGCCCGGCCGAGGGCGAGGGCCGGGCCGTCACCACCTGGCGGGAGGCCGGGCGGGAGAAGCAGATGGTCTATGAGGGGGCGCTGCAGGCCGGCAAGGCGGAGGGCAAGGGCCGGCTCTCGCATTACGAGGGCGGCCGGCTGGTGGTGCAGGAGGAGGGCGCCTATCACGACGACCGCTTCACCGGCGGCCGCTTCATGATCCCGGGCGCCGGGCTGGTCTATGAGGGCGGCTGGTTCCTCTCCGGCCCGCATGGCGAGGGGCGGCTGGAGGTGGATGGCCGGGTCTTCGAGGGCAAGTGGGAGCTCGGCTGCCTGCGCAGCGGCGATGCCTGGATCGCCTTCACCCGCCCGCCCAAGACCTGCGACAGCCCCGCGACCTGAGCGCGCGTCATCCGGCCGCATCGCTCAGTGCCGCTCGACCTGGCCGATGAAGGCGCGGGTCCGCTCCTCCCGCGGCGCGCCGAAGATCTCGGCCGGTGGCCCCTGCTCGACGATGCGGCCATCGGCCATGAAGACCACCCGGTCGGCGGCGGCGCGGGCGAAGCCCATCTCGTGGCTGACCACGACCATGGTCATGCCGTCCTCGCGCAGCTCCCGCATCACCTGCAGCACGCCGCCCACCAGCTCGGGGTCGAGCGCCGAGGTCGGCTCGTCGAACAGCATCACCCGCGGCTCGAGCGCGATGGCGCGGGCGATGGCCACGCGCTGCTGCTGGCCGCCGGAGAGCTGCCCGGGATGGTGCCCGGCGCGGTCCTCGAGATGCACGCGCGCGAGCGCCGCGCGGGCCCGGGCCTCGGCCTCGGCGCGCCCCTTGCCCTGCACCTTGCGCAGCGCCAGCGCGACATTCCCGAGCGCGGTCATGTGCGGGTAGAGGTTGAAGGACTGGAAGACCATCCCGATCCGCTGCCGCGCCGCGTTGAGGTCGGTCCGGCGGTCCAGCAGGTCGATCCCCTCCACCGTGACGCTGCCGGAGGAGGGCTCCTCCAGCCGGTTCAGGCAGCGCAGCAGGGTCGACTTGCCGGAGCCGGAGGGGCCGATGATGAAGACCAGCTCCCGCTCGGCGACCGCCAGATCCACCCCCTTCAGGACATGCAGCGGGCCGAAATGCTTGTGGATCGCCCGCGCCTCGACGATGGGCCGCGCCGCGCCGGTGTCTGCCCCGGGCCGGGGCGCGGCAAGGCTCATGGGCAGGCCACCGCGTGCGGGGTCTCCTCGTAGCCGGGCATGCCGGGCACGCCGAAGCCGGGGAAGACCACCCGCTCGGCATCGTCCGGCTTCGGCTCGGCGCCGAACCACGTCTTCGACAGGGCGGCGACGGTGCCCTCCTGTTTCAGGCACTCGATCACCCTCTCCACCTGGTTGCGCATCGCCGCGCTGTCCTGGCGGAAGGGGGTGCCCCAGTGGAAGCGGGTGCCGGGCAGCACGAAATCGGCGACGTATTGCGGCGTGCGGGTGGCCGAGTACTTCACCACCGTGTTGCCGGCGAGGTTGGCATAGGCCCTTCCCTGCAGCACCGCCTGCACCGCATCCGCCTGGCTGTCGAAGGCGAGCAGCGTCAGGCCCAGCCGCTCGGCGTTGTTGCGCACCCATTGCTCGTAGGGCGTGCCCTTGTTGACGCTGATCGTCTTGCCGCGGAGATCCTCCTCGGCCTTGATCGGCGCCGTGCCGCGCTTGATGCCGAATTGCAGCTCGGTCCAGAGATAGCCCTCGGTGAAGAGCAGGTTGGCGGCCCGCTCGGGCGTCACCGTGGTCGGGGCGCAGAGGAAGTCGTAGCGGCCGGCATTCATCGCCGGGATGAGGCCGGAGAAGCTGGCGCCGGTGATCTCGACCGGCCGGTTCAGCTTCTTGCCGACGGCATCGAACAGGTCGATCTGGAAGCCCTGCAGCCCGCCCTGCAGGGAGGGGAAGGCGTGCGGCGCATAGGTGCCGTCGACCCCGCAGCGCAGCGGCGGCTGGCCGGACTCCCTGGCGCCCACGGTGATGGTCTGCGCCCCCGCGGTCCCGGCGAGGCCGAGGGCAAGGACAAGGGCGGCGGTCAGCAGACGCATCGGGACGGGGCTCCGGCGGGCGGTGAAGGCGGCGGGAGCCTCCCCCATCCGGCAGGGGGGCGCAACCGGGCGGCCGGCCGGTTCCGCGCCGGCCCGGCCGGCCGATGCCTGGGGGATGGGCGGTTCGTCCGGCGCCCTGCCCCTCGCCTGGGCAGCGCGTGGGCAGGCTTTGCCATGAAATCGCCCCAGGCTTTCCCCCTTCATGCCCTGCCCCCGGTATTCAAGGGGGGTGAGCCGGGCGCCCCGCCCGGGAGGCGAGCGAAGGATGAAGTCACCATGCAACGCATTGCCTGCGCGCTGATCGGGAGCGCGCTGCTGCTCATCACCGCGCTGGTCGCGCTGCTGTTGAGCGATGCGTTGGCGCCGGGCCGGGTGCCGCCGATGCTCTGCTTCTGGGCCGCCTGCGGCGCCGGCGGGCTGTTGGTCGGCGGCTTGGCGCTGCTGGAGTGGAGCGGCCGGCAGGCGGTGCTGCCGCTGCCGCGGGCCGCGCCCGGCGCCTCCTATCCGCCGGCCGGCCGGGTGGTGTGATACGAACGGCCGTTGCTGGCGACCCATCAACGGCCCCCATCGGCAGTCCCCTTGGCGCCCGGCGGAACCCTCCGGGTCGCTTGGCTTCGCGCCACTCGGCGCAACACCCATTCGGGCGCTCGGCCCTGCGGGCCGCAGGTCGGACCGGCGTGCACCTGGTGTGAGCCGGCATGCCCCTGGCCCGACCGGGGCCAGACGGAGAAAGGGGGACGCCCGCGCGGCAGGGCAGGCGCCCGCCGAGGTCAGAAGGCGAACTGGGTGCGCAGCGCCAGGGTGTGGAAACGCTTGCCGATCTGCGTCGTGCCGGCGGCATTCAGCCGGTCCACGTTGACGATGTCCCAGTTGAGCATGAAGCGCAGGAAATTGTTCGGGTACCAGGAGAGGCCCATGCCGACGACCTCCTGCCGCCCGCCGAAGACGCCGCCCGTGGCCGCCTGCGCCCGGCCGCGCGTCGCGTGGTCGTTCAGGTCGACGACGCTGTAGCGGGCCATCGCCTCCCAGGCCCCCCAGCCGCCCCCGGCGAAATCGAAGGGCCGGGCCGGGCTCGGCCGGCCGAAGGCGCCGGAGGCGGTGCTGTAGCGCCGCGGCTCGCCGGTGATAACCCAGCTCCCCTCCACATAGCCGCCCTCGAAGCCGAGATCCGGCCGCGGCACCCCGCTGGCCTGGGACTGGTTCACCCCGATCCGCACATACTCGCCCTGGAGCATGAAATTCCGCCAGCGCAGGCCGAATTCCGGGCCCCAGGTATAGGCGCTGTCGGCGGCGAGGGCGCCGGTGTCGATCAGCCGCGTCTGGTCGATGCGCCATTCCGGCCGGTCGCGCAGGCGCAGCGACTGGCCATCCGCCTGCCGCCGGAGGTCGAAGGCGTAGGAGCCGGTGACGCCGAGATGCACATCCGTGTCGGCATCGGCATAGGGCCGGCCGGCGAGCCGCGCGACGCCGCCGGTCTGGCCGCTGGTCGCCTGGGTGCTGTTCGAGCCGTAGCTGTCGCCGGTCAGGTAGGCCGCGGCGAACCAGCGCTCCGCCGCCCAGCGGCCGCCGATCGAGGCGCGGGAATCGCCGGCGGCGATGCCGCGGGCGATCTCGATGATGCCCGGCCGCTCCAGCATCAGGAAGTCGTTGGAGCTCATGGAATCGGCGAGCCCGTAATAGGGCTTGTAGTAGCCGAGGGTCAGCGCCAGGGGCTTCACCGGCGACCAGTTGAAATTCGCCTCGTAGAGCGTCGGCGTGCCGTCCGGCGAGCCGCCGAAATCCGGCGTCAGGTTGAGGGTGAAGTCGTCGTAGCCGAGGCTGAAGAACAGCCGGGCGCGGCGCAGGTTCTGCCCGAAGCTGTCGAGCCGCGCCGCCGGGTTGCCGCCGAAGCCCGGGCTGTCCTGCAGGGCGCCGCCGACATCCCATTGCACCTGGCCGCCGAGCGAGGCGCGGAAGCGGCCGTCGCCCGAGGTGATGGTCGGGCGGCCCCGCTCGAAGGCGAGGCGCACCTGGTCGGCGGGCGGCGCCTCGGTGAGGCGGGCCGGCGGCGGCGTGGTGTCGAGGCGGCGCTGCGCCGCCTGCGCCTCGGCCCGGGCTTCGCTGGCCTGCTGCTTCGCGGCCCGGGTCTCGGCCTCGCGCGCCTGCATGTCGCGCCGCATGCGCGTCAGCTCGGATTGCAGGCTGCGGATCTGGCGCTCGATCGCCTCCATCCGGGCGGCGTCCTGGGCCTGCGCCCCGGCCGGAAGGCCGAGGCCCGTCGCCAGGCCCAGGGCGAGCAGCACGGGCCCCGGTCCAATCGATTGATTTCGCATGCTTCTGCCCTTCCGCATCGCGGCAGACCTAGGGCATGCCCTGTGAACTTCCGTTCACCTGCAATGCTCTAGGTATTTGTTTTGACGAGCATCTTCACCTGTCCGGATGAGGTCATCCGGACAGGATCCGCTTCAGGCCCTGGTCCGTTCACCCGGGTTCATGGACCATGGCCTAGCGTGGTGTCGTGTCGCGTGAGTCGCGCCTTCGGTGTGTCCACCTCCGGCGGGCACGCTCTAGGCGGCGCCGGGGCAGGCGCGGCGAGTCATTTCCGTGAAATTGCAGGCAAGTTACGGACGGGCCAGGAGCGCCGAGCGCCGACAGGGCCCGGTGAGGATCAGGGCGCGTCCGCGTACAGCCCGCGCAGCCCGGCCTCGGAGGCCTCGCAACGGCCGCGCTCGGTGATCAGCCCGGTCACCAGCCGCGCCGGCGTCACGTCGAAGGCCGGGTTGGCCGCCGGGCTGCCCTCGGCGGCGACGCGCACCGTCTCGATCCGCCCATCGGCGGTGCGGCCGGTCAGGTCGGTCACCTCGGCCGCGCCGCGGGCCTCGATCGGGATCTCCGCCACGCCGTCGCCGACCTGCCAGTCGATGGTCGAATGCGGCAGCGCCACCCAGAAGGGCACGCCGTTGTCGCGCGCCGCCAGCGCCTTCAGATAGGTGCCGATCTTGTTGGCGACGTCGCCCCGCCGCGTCACCCGGTCGGTGCCGACGATGCAGAGATCGACCTCGCCATGCTGCATCAGGTGCCCGCCGGCATTGTCGGCGATGACGGTGTGCGGCACGCCGTGCTTGCCGAGCTCGAAGGCGGTGAGCGCGGCGCCCTGGTTGCGCGGCCGCGTCTCGTCCACCCAGACATGCACCGGGATGCCGGCATCATGCGCCTGGTAGATGGGGGAGAGGGCGGTGCCGTAATCCACCGTCGCCAGCCAGCCGGCATTGCAATGGGTGAGCACGTTCACCCGCTCGGCCGGCTTGCGCGCCTGGATCTCCTGCAGCAGCGGCAGGCCATGGGCGCCGATGCGGCGGCAGGTCTCGGCATCGTCGTCGGCGATCGCCAGCGCCTCGGCATAGGCGGCCGCCACCCGCTCGGCGGGCGGCAGGTTGTGCAGCCGGGCCCGCATGCGCCCGAGCGCCCAGCCGAGGTTGATGGCGGTCGGCCGGGTGGCGCCGAGCAGGGCGATGGCCCGCTCCAGCGCCTCGGTCGAGGCATCCGCCCGCAGCGCCAGCGCCACGCCATAGGCGGCGACGGCGCCGATCAGCGGCGCGCCGCGCACCTGCATGCTGCGGATCGCCTCGGCCACCTGCGCCGCCTCGGTCAGGCGCAGGATGTCGAGCTGCCAGGGCAGCCTTGTCTGGTCGAGGATGCGGACGGACCAGCCATCCGCATCCACCCAGACGCTGCGATAGGGGGTGCCGTCGATCTTCATGCGCCCCAGATGCGGCGGCGCGGCGGGAAAGGCAACCGGGCGCCGCGGCCGGGATCAGTCCAGCAGCAGGGGCATGCCGGGATCGCCCTTCGCCATCGCCCGCTGATAGGCCGGACGGGCGGCGATCCGCTGCAGATAGGCGCGGATGGCGGGGTAGGGGGTGAGGTCCACCGGGCTGAAATAGCGCATGGTGGTCAGGGTGAAGCCGATCATGATGTCGGCGGCCGTGAAGTCCCGGCCCGCCAGCCAGGGCTGCGCCGCCACCCGTCGTTCCAGATGGCCGAGGGCGCGCTCGCGCCGCTCCTGCGCCGCCAGCAGCACCTTGTGGTCGGCCGGCAGCCCGGCCCGGTTGAGCAGCATCAGCCGCCCCAGCACCGGCTGCAGGGTGCCGTTGGTGAAGTGGAACCAGTAGAGATAGTCGGCGAATTCCGGCGCCTCCGGCCCGGGCGCCAGCCGGCCGCCGCCATGCCGCGCCAGGATGTATTCCATGATCGCCGCGGATTCCGCGAGCAGCACCTCGCCCTCGGTGATGACCGGCGCGGCGCCGATCGGGTGCAGCGCCCGCAGCTCGGGCGGCGAGAGCATCGTCACCGCATCCCGCGTGTAGTGCTTCAGCGCGTAGGGGATGCCGAGCTCCTCGCAGAGCCAGACGATCCGCTCGGATTGCGACTTGCCCAGGTGATGCACCGTCAGCATGGCCTGCTCCTCCACGGGGCGGCGGATGCCGGGCCCCGCGCCAGCTACGGCCGGACCGGCGCCACGCGCAACCATGTGCCGGATTGCCGCAGGGGGTGGGTTTCGACGGCCGATGCGCACGCGCCGCTTGCGCCGGGGCGCGCGACGGGCGATGCCCTCACCGGCAGGTGATCGCTTCCGACTCGCCGCCTCCGCACAGACGAAGAGAGATGCGCATGAAGATCGCGCCCGCCGCGGGCCTCGCCCTTGCCCTTCTCGCGGCAGCCTGCTCCGACTCCGCCGAGAATGCCGCGACCAGCGGCAATGCGGCGGCCAACGGCATGCAGGGCGGCCTCGCCGGCTCCACCCTGGGCGGCCAGCGCGCCGGCGCCGGCCAGCCCGGCTCGCAGGAGGATCTCGCCGCGACCGCCGGCGACCGCGTCTATTTCGCCACCGACAGCGCCTCGGTCGGCGCCGACCAGCGCCCGACCATCCAGCGCCAGGCGCAGTGGCTGGCGCAGTACCGGCAGGTGCAGGCGACGGTCGAGGGGCATGCCGACGAGCGCGGCACCCGCGAGTACAACCTCGCCCTCGGCCAGCGCCGGGCCAATGCCGCGCGCGACCTGCTGGTCAGCAACGGCGTGGCGGGCAGCCGGCTGCAGACCATCAGCTACGGCAAGGACCGGCCGGAGGCGCTCGGCTCCGACGAGCAGGCCTGGGCGCAGAACCGGCGGGCGGTGACGGTCGTCCGCTGAGAGGACGGCGCGGACGGGGCGGCGGCCCGCCGCCGCTCAGATCCGCTGGTGCAGCGCGCAGACCAGGGTGAAGAGCCGCCGCGCCGTCTCGAAATCGAGGCCGATGCGGCCCTCGAGGCGCTGCGTCAGCAGCTCGGCGCCCTCGTTGTGCAGGCCGCGCCGGCCCATGTCGATCGCCTGGATGCGGGCCTCGTGGCCGCCCTCGGCGACCGCCTGCTCATGGCTCTCGACGATCAGGTGGTAATCCTTGATCAGCCGCCGGAAGGGGCCGAGGGCGAGCGCCACCGCCCGCACCGGGGTGTCCTCGCCGTCGCGGATGTCGAAGACCAGCCGGCCATCGCGCACGCAGAGATGCAGGGCGAAGGGCCCGCCGGCGACGCCGGTGGGGTCGAAGCGGTTCTCGGTGAGGAGATCGGCCACGGCTTGGCGCCGGTCCGCCTCGGCATAGGCCGAGGGCAGGGGGGTCGCATCCGGCAGGACGAGATTGGCCAGGCGCCGCTGCGCCGGATCGGCCTCGGCCGGCGCCGCCGCCCCGGCGTCGCGGCGGACGGTGTCAGGCATGCGGGCTGCCGAGGCGGTCGCGGGCCGGGGGCGGCAGCGCCGCTTCCTGCTCGGCGGCGACGAAGCCGAGCGTGCTCATCCAGCCGACCACCGCGCCCTTGATGGGCCGCAGCATCAGCGTGCAGATGACGGCGAAGAGCGGCAGCCAGACCACCATGTGCAGCCACATGGGCGGCTGGTAGGTCTTCTCCACCCAGAGCACGCACGGCACCAGGAGGTGGCCGGCCAGGAAGATGGTGAAATAGGGCGGCGCGTCATCCGCCCGCAGCAGCCCGAGCGGCGCGTGGCAATGGCTGCATTCCGGCACCACCCGGAGATAGCCCGCGAAGACCCGGCCGATGCCGCAGAAGGGGCAGCGGTTCATCAGTCCGCGCCGCAGCGCCAGCAGCAGCGGCGGTGTCTCCTGCGTCGCCGGGTGCGGCGGGGGGATGCCCTCGGGGGTCCAGCGCATGATGGTGTTCCTCCTGTCCGGTGGCCGGAACCCCGGTCTCGGCACTCGCCGGATGGTAGCCTGGATGGTCCGACCTGTCTGCGCAGCGACGGCGCGATCCATTGTGCAATGCAATATCGGTCCGGCGCCCCGCCTGGATCAAGCGCCGCGATGCAGCCCCGCGTTCCCCGCATCCCTAGGCGCGACGGGCCTGGCGTGGCGGGTCTAGGCAGGCCGGGTCCTGGGGCTTGCCCAACGGCCCGGCGCGGCGCGAGGCTCGGGCCATGGCGGCACGCATCCTGGTCATCAATCCCAACACCACCCGGTCCTGCACCGAGGGGATCTCCGCGGCGATGGCGCCCCTGCCCATGCCGGCCGGGCTGCGGCTGGAGGTGGCCATGCTGCCCGGCGGGCCGCCGGCCATCGCCAGCTGGGAGGACTGGCACGCCGTCGCCCTGCCGCTCTGCCGGATGGTCGAGCGCGAGCCGGCCGCAGCCTATGTGATCGCCTGCGTCTCCGATCCCGGGCTCGAGGCGGTGCGGGCGGCAACGCCGCGGCCCGTGCTCGGCATGTTCCGCTGCGCCGTCGCCGCGGCGGCGAGCCGTGCCGAACGCTTCGGCATCATCGGCTTCGTCGCGGCGAGCGAGGCCCGCCAGCGCCGCGCGCTGCAGGCGATGGGGCTCGAGGTGCGGCTCGCGGGCTGGGAGGCGCTCGACCTGCCGATGTCCGTGCTGACCGACCCCGAGGCGCCGCGGGAGCGCATCGCGGCCGCGGCGCGCCGGCTGGCCGCGGCGGGGGCGGAGGCGATCATCCTCGGCTGCACCGGCCTCGCCGGCCATGCCGCGCTGGCCGCCGAGGCGGCGCGGCGTCCGGTCATCGAGCCCTGCCGCGCGGCGGGCGCCATGGCGCTCCTCGCCGCGCTCGAGACGGGCGCGCCGGCCACGGCCTGAGCCGGCCATACGGCAGGCGCGAGGAGAGGCCGGCGGCGTCCGCAACACCGTTGCCGGCCATGCAGCCGACGGTTGCAATCCGGCCCCGGGCAGGCTTCCCTGCTTGCGATGGTCCCGATCGTCCCCGCGACGCTGGTTATGCAAGCCTGGCTGCCTCGCGGCGCGCGGCGGCGGCCCGGATGACGGCAGCGCGCATGCGTCTGCGTCGCTGGCGCAGCCTGGATGTCGGCCTCGCGGCGACGGCGCTGCTGTCCCTGCTCTGGGGCGCGGTGGTGCTGGCCATCCGCGGGGATGAGCGGGCGGCGGTTGCCACGGCCTTCCGCGACACGGCCAACATGGTGCGCACGGTCGAGGCGCAGGTGGCCGGGCGGATCGAGGCGATCGATGCCCGGCTGCGCTTCGCGCAGGAGCTCTATGCCCGCGATCCGGAGCGGTTCAGCTTCGGGGCCTGGAGCGGCGTCGACCCGGAGGGGGACATCCCGGTCGGGTTGGTGGTGGGGCTCGATGGGCGGACGCTGGTGGGGCCGCCGGGCACCAGGCCGGACGACATCGACCGCTCCGACCTCGACGCGGTCCGCAGCCATCTCGACCATCCCACGGAAGACCGCCTGTTCGTCGGCCCGCCCTTCATCGGCCGGCTGGCGCGCCGGCGGGTGCTGGCCTTCTCCCGGCCGTTGCGCCGCGACGGCGAGGTGGTCGGCGTGGCGATCTTCGGCGTCGATGCCGCGAGCTTCTCGCGGCTGTACCGCGATCTCGATATCGGCGGCGGCGTCATCGCCCTGATCGGGCTGGATGGGGTGGTGCGGGCCTGGGCGCCGGAATCCGGCATGGTCGGCCGGACCTTGCCCCGCGAGGCCGAGCTCCGGATCCCGTCCGGCGCGGTGCAGGTCTCGCGCCGCCTGTCGGCGGCCGAGGATGGGGTGGAGCGCTTCGTCACGCTGCGCCAGGTCGGTGGCCAGCCGCTGGTGGTGATGGTCGGCCTGCCGGCGGCGCAGGTCCTGGCGCCGGTCTGGAGCGACCGCAACCGATTGCTGCTGCTCGGCCTCCTCCTCTCGGTCCTGATCGTGGTCGTCTCGGTCCTGCTGCTGCAGCGGCGCCGCGCCGCCGGCCGGGCGCATGCGGTGCTCGAGGCGGCGGTCGGCCATATCAGCCAGGGCATCCTGATGGTCGATCCGCAGGGGCGGGTCGCCCTGGCGAATGCCCGCGCGATCGAGCTGCTCGGGCTGCCGCCCGGCCTCGCGGTGCCGGGCCGGCCGCTGCGCGACATCATCGCCTGGCAGCTGGACTCGGGCGAGTTCGGCCAGGACCCCGTGCCCGATCCGCATCTCCGCAGCATCGCCTCCGCGCCCGGCGCGCCGCCCGACCTCTACGAGCGTGTCCGGCCCGACGGCACGGTGCTCGAGATCCGCACCGAGCATCTGCCCGATGGCAGCCATGTCCGCACCTATACCGACCTCACCGCGCCGCGGCGCGACGCGCAGGTGCTGGCCGAGGCGCGCGACCGCGCCCTCGCCGCCGAGGCCGCCCTCGCGGCGGTGATCGAGAACGTCCCGCACGGCGTGCTGATGGTCGATGCCGAGAACCGGATCGTGGTGATGACCCGGCGCGCGCTCGAGATGCTCGACCTGCCGGCGTCGCTCGGCCGGCCGGGGACCGATGTGCGGGAGCTGTACCGGGCGCAGGTGGCGCGCGGCGATCTCGCCACCGCGCCCGATATCGACAGCGGCGGCACGCGCATGGTGCTGACCGAGCGGCCGCCGGCGATCGCGACCTATGAGCGCGAGCTGCGCAACGGCCGGGTGATCGAGGTCCGCACCACCGTGCTGGCCGATGGGCGGGCGGTCCGCACCTACACGGATGTCAGCGAGCGCCGGGCGGCGGCGGCGGCGCAGGAGGCGGCGCGGCTGGCGGCGGAGGCCAATGCCCGGGCCCGCACCGAATTCCTCGCCATGGTGAGCCACGAGCTGCGCACCCCCTTGAACGCGGTGATCGGCCTGTCCGGCCTGCTGCTGCAACAGCAGCCGAGGGAGGACCAGGCGCAGCACCTGCACCTCATCCGCGAGGCGGGCGAGCATCTGCTCGCCCTGGTCAACGACATCCTCGACGTCACCCGGCTCGAGCGCGGCGAGATGGCCCTGCGGCAGGAGAGCTTCGACCCGCGCGAGAGCCTCGGCGCGGCGGTCGGGATCATCCGGCCGCAGGCCGAGGCGAAGGGCCTGTCCCTGTCCTTCGAGGTGGCGGACACCGTGCCCCGGCGCGTCGTCGGCGACGTGGCGCGGCTGCGCCAGGTGTTGCTGAAGCTGCTGGGCAACGCGGTGAAGTACACCGAGCAGGGCGGCATCCGGGCGATGCTCTCGGTGCTGTCGGCGGGGAAGGATTCGGTGCGGCTCGGGATCACCGTCGCCGATACCGGCATCGGCGTTCCGCCGGAGGCGCAGGCGCGGCTGTTCAGCCCCTTCTCGCAGGGCGAGGGCGGCGTCGCGCGGCGCTTCGGCGGCCTCGGCCTCGGCCTCGCCATCTGCCGCATGCTGCTCGAGCGCATGGGCGGCAGCATCCGGCTCGAGAGCGAGCCGGGCACCGGCAGCGTCTTCCGCTGCGAGGTGCCGCTGCGCCGGGCCGAGCCGCTTCCCGCCCCCTCGGCCGGGCCCTGGCATGGGCCGCTGCGCATCCTTGTCGCCGAGGACGTGCTCGCCAACCGCCTGCTGATCAACCACTCCGCCGCGAGGCTCGGCCATGCGGTGGATACGGTGCAGAACGGCCGCGAGGCGGTCGAGGCGGTGCAGGCCAGGTCCTACGACCTGGTGATCATGGATGTCCTGATGCCGGTGCTGGACGGGGTGGAGGCGACGCGCGCGATCCGTGCCCTGCCGGGGCCGGCGGGCCGGGTGCCGATCATCGGCCTGACCTCGCACGCCGCGCCGGAGACCGAGGCCGAGTGCCTGGAGGCGGGCATGGACCGCTTCGCCCGCAAGCCGATCGGCCCGGATGCGCTGCGCGCGGCGATCGCCGCGGTGCTGGAGACGCGCGCGGTCGTCTGAAGCGTGGCCGGGCTCATACGAACGGCCGCTGCTGGTGACCCATCAACGGCCCCCTCAGATGCCGGGCGCAAACCTCCGGTCTGCTTGGCTTCGCCGCACTGGCGGCGGCGCCCGTTCGGGCGCTCGGCATGAAGACGCATTCATGCCGTTGGTATGACGCGGACCAGCCCCGCCATTGCGCCTGGTACGGCCTTGCGACGCGCCGGGCCGGGACGCCCTCGGCCGATCAGGCCGGCCCGCCCAGCCGGGTCCGCGCCGCCGGCGTCCTACCGCTGGGGATTGCGGCCGCCGCCGGTGGCCGCCATCTCGCCGCCGGTGACCGGCGAGCCGCTCTCCTCCGGCCGGCCGACATCGGGCTGGAAGGAGCGGCGATCCACGTCCAGCGCCTGGGCGGCGGGGGTCTGCTCGACCGGCCGCGGGCCCTCGGGGCCGCCGGCCTCGGCCACGCGGTCGCGCTGCACCTCCTGGTGCAACTGGCGCGAGGCGCGCTCGGCCGGTGTCTCGGCCTGGGCCGCGAGACCGACGAGGCCGATGGGAAGGCAGCTCAGCAGCAGGCGGCGGTGCATGATCGGTGCATCCCCTGGCGCCACCAGCGGCGCCGTCGCCATGCGGAGCGCGCGGGACCGGGTCCGGGTTGCGCGGCCCCGCTCGACCCCGGTGCGCGGCATGGCCCGGCATGGGGGCGCCGCGCCACGCCGGGCGTCACCCCTGGCCGGGCGTCCAGCGTGGCGGCGCGGCGCTGCTGGTCTGGCCGGTGATCCGGCCATAGGCCTCCGGCCGGCGGTGCCGGGCGAAGTCGAAGATGGTGCGCCGGCCGAGCTCGCACATGCCGAGATCGCAATCGGCGAGGATCAGCTCGTCCCCCCAGCTCGTCGCCTGGGCCATGATCTCGCCCTGCGGGTTGACGATGATGGAATGCCCGAACAGCTCATGCCCGTCCTCGGTGCCCGCCTTGGCGACGGCGGCGGCGAAGCAGGCATTCTGGTAGCACCCCGCCTGCACCGAGAGATGGCTGTGGAAGACGCGCAGGTGATGCGCCTCGAAGCCGCGGTTCTCCATGTTCAGGCTCGGCGTGTTGTAGCCGAGCATGACCAGCTCGACCTGCTGCAGCCCGAGCATGCGCCAGGCCTCCGGCCAGCGGCGGTCGTTGCAGATCAGCATGCCGATATTGGCCTCGGTGCCGCCGACCGGGGCGCGGACCACCGGGAAGCCGAGATCGCCCACCTCGAAATAGCGCTTCTCGAGATGCTGCACCCGGCGCTGCGGGTCGAACTCGCTGTGCCCGGGCAGGTGGACCTTGCGGTATTTCAGCGCGACCTCGCCGCTCGGATGGACATAGGCGGCGGTGTTGAAGCGCCTGCCGTCCGGCGTCTTCTCGGCATAGCCGAGATGGAAGCCGATGCCGTAGCGCCGCGCCGCCGCGAAGAGCGGCGCGGTGGCCGGCGAGGGGAGGGTGGTCTCGTACCAATGGTCGGCGTTGGCGAGGTCCTCCTCGTACCAGCGGGGGAAGAAGGTGGTCAGGGCCAGCTCGGGGAAGACCACCACCTCGGCGCCGCGGCGATGCGCCGTCTCCATCAGCCGCACCATGCGGCCGACCGCGACCTCCCGGCCCTCGGCCTTCTGGATGGGGCCGAGCTGGGCGGCGGCGAGGGTGAGGCGGCGGGACATGCGGCGGTCCTGGGCTGTGGGGGCGATGTCGCAGGACAGTAAAGCAAGTCGCCCACCGGCACAGGCCGTGGCGGCCTCGGCGCGCCCCGCCCGTGAGCAGGTGACACCCGCTTTCGTATCGGGCAAACCCCCGGCGAGGAGACCCGTCGATGCCCACCACCCGCCGCGCCACCCTGCTGCGCCCGCTCGCGGCCGTTGCCGCCGGCGCGCTGCCCTTGCCCGCCCTCGCCCAGGGCGGCGAGTTCCCCAACCGCCCGCTCCGGATGATCATTCCCTTCCCGCCCGGCGGCGGCAGCGACATCCTCGGCCGGCTGCTGGCGCAGCGCATGGGCGAAGCGCTGGGCCAGCCGGTGGTGCCGGAGAACCGCTCCGGCGCCGGCGGCAACATCGGCACCGAGGCGGTGGCGAAGGCGCCGCCCGATGGCTACACGCTGGTCATCGTCTTCAACACCATCGTCGTCAACCAATTCGTCTATGCCCAGCTGCCCTTCGACCTGAAGCGCGACCTGACGCCGGTGGCGAAGGTGGCGCTCGCCCCGACCCTGATCTGTGGCGGCCCGAAGCTGCAGGCGCGGGACCTGCGGGAGGTCGTCGAGATCAGCCGCCGCGAGCCGGGCCGGCTGAACCACGGCACGCCCGGCCTCGGCACCATCACCCATGTGAGCTGCGAGCTGATGGATGCGATGTCGGGCGGCAAGCTGACCCAGGTGCACTACCGCGGCACCGGCCCGGCGGTGACGGCCTGCGTCAGCGGCGAGGTGGAGCTGGTCTCGGCGCCGCTCTCGGCGGTGGACGAGCTGGTCAAGGCCGGGCGGCTGCGGGCGCTCGGCAACCTGGCCGGGCAGGACAGCCCGCTGATGCCGGGTGTGCCGACGGTTGCCGCGGCGGCCAGGCTGCCGGGCTATGCGGTGGACAATTGGGGCGCGGTGCTGGCGCCGGCCGGCCTGCCGGAGCCGATCCGGCAGAAGCTCGAGTCGGCGGCGCGCCAGGCGGTGGACACGCCGGAGGGCCGGGCGGCGCTCGCCTCGCGCGGCATCGAAAGCAGCTTCGGCGATGGCCGCGCGCTCGCCGCCGTCATCGAGGCCGACAGCCGGCGCTGGGAGCCGGTGATCCGCAAGGCGGACATCCGGGTGGAATAGGCCGTCACGGCGAGGGATGCGGGGCGCGCCCGCGCCCGCGCCCGCGCTGCCGGTTGCCGATGCATCCTTGCCGGTTCGGATGGGCCGGCGGGCAGCGCGGCGTCGGTGACTTCATACTGTCGCGGAATGCGCATGAACCCTGGTTGCCCCGGGCCGTTCTCTGGCCTCGCGGCTCTGCGGGCCGCAGCAGGGAGAGTCCGGGATGTTCATGCGCATCGACAAGCTTCAGGCCGAGCTGCCCGCACCCAAGCGGAAGGATCCGAACGCCGCCGCCGCCCTGCAGGAGCTGCTGGGCGGCAAGTATGGCGAGATGTCGACGCTCGGGAACTACATGTTCCAGAGCTTCAATTTCCGCAGCAAGGACAAGCTGCGTCCCTTCTATTCCCTGGTCGCCAGCATCACCGCCGAGGAGCTCGGCCATGTCGAGCTGGTGAGCAACGGCGTCGCCATGCTGGCCAACGGTCCGGATTCCGCGGGCGACGAGACCGGCGGGCAGGACATCTCCGGCGCGCCCTTCGAGGCGATGAAGGACATCCGCTCCTTCGCCAGCTTCGCCTCCCATGCCGGCGGCTCGGTGCCGGTGAACAGCAACGGCATGTCCTGGAATGCCGACATGGTGACCACGACCGGCAATGTCGTGGTCGACCTGCTGCACAATTTCCACTTGGAATGCGGCGCCCGGCTGCACAAGCTGCGGGTCTACGAGACGCTGTCGGACCTCACCGGGCGCGAGGTCTGCGGCTATCTGCTGGTGCGCGGCTCGGTGCACGCGCATGCCTATGCGCTGGCGCTGAAGCAGATCACCGGCGCCGACATCACCAAGGTGCTGCCGACGCCGAACATCCCGCTCGGCAACATCCCCGAATGCCAGAAATACCTGCAGGAGGGCTCGCATCGCCGGCTCTATACCTGGAGCCCGGCCGACTACAAGGAGATCGCCGGCCTCTGGGGCAATGGCGAGCAGGCCTTGCCGGGCGACCCGCCGGGCGAGTTGCAGGTGGTGGACGGCCTGCCGGAAGGCGGCAAGATCCATCAGCTCACGGGTGTCGCCTCGGCCTTCACCCCGGACTATGCGCCCGAGGAGATGTTCGAGGTCGCCACCAAGCTCTACAAGATGTCGCGCTGACCGGCAGCGGGGCACGCCACCCGTCTCATACCAACGGCATGAATGCTTCATTCATGCCGAACGGGCGCCGGGCCCCGTGGCGTGGTGCCAAGGTTTGCGGAGCAAACCGCTCGGCGACTGAGGGGCCGTCGATGGGTCACTATCGACGGCCGCTGGTATCATTGGGCGCGCCCGGGCCCCCGCGGCGGCGCGCAGCGGCGTCGCGGGGCGTTCAGCCGGGCGGCACCGCGCCCGTCCGCTCGGTGATCATCCCGTACCATTGCGGCCGGCGATGGGCGGCGAAATTGAACATCTTCTCCTTGCCCTGGCGGCAGGCATCGAGATCCGCCTCGGCCAGGATCAGCTCGTCGCCGAGCCCCTTGGCCTGTGCCACCACCTCGCCATTCGGATCGACGATGCAGGAGCCGCCGATCAGCCCGGCGCCGTCCTCGTTGCCCGCCTTCGCCACCGAGACCGCCCAGGTCGCATTCATATAGGCATTGGCCTGCACCGCGAGGGTGGAGTGGAAGGTGCGGCGCTCGGCGCTCTCCCCCTCGCCGCCATTCGGATCGTAGGCGGCGGAGTTGTAGCCGATCAGCACCAGCTCCACCCCCTGCAGGCCGAGCACCCGCCAGCCCTCCGGCCAGCGGCGGTCGTTGCAGATCAGCATGCCCATCACCGGCGCGCCCCAGGCAGCCGGGCCGCGCGCCGCCGGGAAGCCGGTATCGCCATAGGCGAAATACATCTTCTCGAGCTGCTGGTAGCGCTGCCCGGGCTTCACCCGGTCGGAGCCCGGGAGGTGGATCTTGCGGTACCTGAACAGGATCGACCCGTCCGGCCCGACGGTGACGGCGCTGTTGAAGCGCTGCCCCTCCGGCGTCAGCTCGGCATAGCCGACATAGAAGCCGACCCCGAGCGCCTTCGCCCGGTCAAACAGCGGCTGCACCTGTGGGTTCGGCATCGCCGTCTCGAAGCAGGCCAGCAGCTCCGGGCTGTCCTGCTCCATCGGCCAGCGCGGGAAGAAGGTGGTGAAGGCGAGCTCGGGGAAGACGACGAGCTGCGCCCCCCGGGCGGCGGCGCCTTCCAGCAGCGCGATCATGCGGCCGAGGATGGCGGCGCGGCTGTCGGCGCGCTGGTTCGGGCCCATCTGGGCGCCGGCGAGGCGCAGGATGCGGGCCATGGCTCAGCCCTCCCCCAGATAGGTGTCGCGGTGCTGGCGCGGCACGAAGCGACCGCTGCCGGGCCGGGCCAGCACGGCGCTGCCGTCCCAGATGCAGGCGCCGCGGAGATAGGTGGCGGCGACGCGGGCGTGCATCGCCCGCCCGTCATAGGGCGACCAGCGGGCATCCTCGCGGTCGCGGATCTCGCGCGCATCGAAGGTGAAGTCGCCGCGCTCCAGCACGCAGAGATCGGCGTCGCACCCCACCCGGAGGGCACCCTTCTTCGGGAAGAGGCCGTGGAAGCGGGCCGGCCGCTCGGCGCCGTAGAGCGCCATCAGCGTCACCGGCAGGCCGCGCTCGGCGAGCAGCGTGTAGAGCAGGGGGGCGAAGCTCTGCAGCCCGGTCAGCCCGGCGACGGGGGCGAAGATGTCGCCGTCATAGCGCTTCCGCTCCCGCGGCCAGGGGGCGTGGTCGGTCGAGACATAGGCGATCCGGCCGGCGCGGAAGGCCTCCCACATCCGCTCCACCTCGGCGGCGCTGCGGAAGGGCGGGTTGCATTTGCCGAAGCCCTGCAGCCGGACCAGGTCCTCCTCCGTCATGCAGAGATACTGGATGCAGGCCTCGCCCGAGGTCCTGGCGCCGCTGCGGCGGTAGATCTCGGCCAGCTCGAAGCCGCGGGCGATGGAGGAATGGGCGATGTGGACATGGCAGCCCGTCTCCAGCGCCATCTCGAAGATCTCGAGATCGGCCATGCTCTCGGCCAGGGGCGGCCGGGTGCGGGCATGCATGATCGGGTCGGTGCGCCCGGCCGCCTTCGCCTCCTCGGTCAGGCGCTGCACCAGCTCCTGGTCCTCGTTGTGGATGGCGCACATGAGGCCGGTCTTCGCGATCTCGCGGAAGGCGGCCAGCATGGTCGGGTGGTCGATGCGCGGGAAGCGCACCGCGTCGTATTCATAGGTGGAGAGCTTGAAGGAGCAGGCGCCCGCCTCGGCCAGCCCGGCGATGGCCTCGATGCCGCCCGCCTTGGTGATGGTGCCGTAGAGCGCCATGTCGACATGCGAGGTCGCCTCGACCACCGCCACCTTCTCCCGCAGGATGCCGGCATCGGTCACCGGCCGCGGCACGTCATAGGGCATGTCGACGCAGGTGGTGACGCCGCCGGCGGCGGCCGACATCGAGGCCCCCTCGATCCCCGGCCAGCCGGTGCTGCTGCTGGTGTGCATGTGGCCATCCACCAGCCCGGGCAGCAGCAGCCGGCCGGCATGGTCGTCGACGGACGCGGCCGGCGGCGGCGTGCCCTGGCCGATCGCCGCGATTGCCTCCCCGCGCACCGCCACATAGCCATCCCGCAGCACGGCATCGGGCAGCACGACATCGCCGAGGATCACGCGGTCGAAGGGGGTGGGCGGCATCTCGCTCTCCGGCATCGGGTTCGCGGGACCCTACTCCGCTTCCCCACGCAATTTGAGGGGGGCGGAGCGGCGAAATCTGCCGCTGCCGCCCGGCAATGCCTGCCGGGCGGGCGGCGATTGCCGGGCCTTGCGGCGTGGCGCGGCGCCGGGGATGGCCGGTGGCGCCGGGCCGCGTGGGAAAATATTACACTGGCACCATGATCGCCCCCTGTCCCAGGGCCAGCGGACGAAGGGTCCGGGGCCTTCGACGGAGGGAAGCGATCATGCAGATCGGTTCATCGAGCACCGCATCCATGGAGGGCTGGGCGCGGTTGCAGGCGCCGCGGCCGGCGAGCGGCAGCACGGATGACAGCAGCAGCACCCGCCAGGGCACGGCCAGCGATGCCGGCACGACGGATGCGAGCGGCACGGCCGGCGGCACCGCCCTGCCGCAGATCGCCGCCGCGCTGATGCAATTCCTGATGCAGGCCCAAGGCGGCATGCAGGGCACCGCACAAGGCCAGGATGGCAACGGCAGCGATGGCCGGCGCAGCAGCGCCGCCGGCGAGGCCGCCGATGCGCGGCCCGCTGGTCCGCCCGCCGGCCCGCCCCTCGGGCCGCCGCCTGCTCCCCCGCCCGGGCCTCCCCCGGGCGCCGGCAGCACCGATGCGGCCGACAGCGCGAACGGCACCGCCGCCGCCGCTTCGGGCAGCGCTGACGGCACCACGACCGCCGCCACCGCGGATGCCGACACGACGGGGACCGCCGGCGAGACGCAGGGGGCGGGCCGGCCGCATCGCCACCACCAGGCCGGCCCCGCCGATGACGGCGCCGGGCAGCAGGACAGCGACCCGATGCGCGACTTCATGCAGGCGATGACCCGCGCGCTCGACGCCTATGCCGCGCAGAACAGGAGCAACAGCGGCACCTCCGCCACGGCCGCGGCCAGCACCTCGGTCAGCGCCTGAGGCTGGGATGCGGCCGGCCCGGCAAAATGCCCGGTCCCCGCTGCCGCTCCTTCCCAGGCGAGCCGCTCCACGCCCCTCCGCGACCGGCTCTGATCCCTGGTGCGCGACGTGCGGACCTGCGGCCCGCAGGGCCGAGCGCCCAACTGGACGCCGCGCCGCGCCGCGTGGCGCGACGCCAAGCTGCCAGGGGCAGCGTCCGGCGCTTGCGGGGCGCGACGGTGCGACCGTCGCGCGCTTGGCATGATACCCGTCACGGCGCCGGCTCGCTCTGCGGGAAGACCTGCCGCGCCACCTGCACCGCCAGGCGCGCCGCCTCGGTTTCGCGCTCGCCATTCCAGACCAGCGCGACGCCGACGGAATCGACCGGGCCGGCCAGCTCGCGGAAGGCGACGCCCGGCGGCCGCAGCACCGCCATGCCGGAGCTGACCAGCGCGACGCCGAGCCCGGCCGCGACGAAGGCGAGCTGCGCCATCGCCGAGGAGACCTCGCGCACCGGCACCGGCTCGAAGCCGGCGGCGCGGCAGGCGCTGATCTGGCGGTCGAAATAGGCCGGGCTGATACTGCGCGGCAGGAGCATCAGCGGCTCCCGCGCCAGGGCGGCGAGCGGCAATGGGCCAGCCGTGCCGAGCAGCGCATGCCCGTCCGGCAGCGCCGCCACCAGCGCGTCCTTGCCGAGCGGCAGGACATGCAGCGGCAGCCGGTCGTGGTCGAGGCGGGCCAGGGCGAAATCCACCTCGCCGCGCCGCAGCGCCTCCACCGCATCGGCGGTGTCCATCTCCTGCACCGCCATGGCGGCGTCGGGCTGGGCGTCGCGCAGCGCCCGGACGAGCGGCGGCAGGAAATCGAAGAGGGCCGAGGTGACGCAGGCCAGCGCCATCGGCAACTGCCGGCCGGCGCGCAGCTCGCGGGCCAGCGCCTCGACCTGCTTGGCTTCCTCGGCGAGTCGGCGGATGACCGGCAGCAGCGCCTCGCCCTCGCGCGTCGGCCGCGCCCCCTTGCGCGTGCGCTCGAGCAGCCGCACGCCGAGCTCGGCCTCCAGCGCCTGGATCTGCGCCGAGAGCGGCGGCTGCGACAGGCCGAGCCGCGCCGCGGCTCGCCCGAAATGCCCCTCCTCCGCGACGGCGAGGAAATGCGCCATCCGCCGCAGCATGCGGAAATCCATGCGTCATCCCCCGCGGCGCCGGCTCGTCGTCCTGTCCGGCCGGCCCATCCCGCAGGCGCGGCCTGCCGGATCGCCCGCCGGCCGCCGCACCTTGCCTCGCATCGCCGATACGGAAATCCTATCGATCCGCTGCGTCAATCGGAATGGACGAAGACCGGGCGCGGCGGGAGAAAGCCCGCGTCGTCCTTCGCCTCAGCCCCGGCAGGTCCCGGGGCAGGTCGAGCGGGCAGCACCACGTCCCGGAGCCAGGCCGCATGGCAGGCCCGGGGATCCCAAGGCCATCGAGAGGGAGCCAGGCCCGTCATGCAGATGCACCCCGTGAAACTTCACCCGTCCAAGGCCATGTTGCCGCGCGAGGAGCAGCTCGCCTGGAAGATCGCGGGAGTCGCCGCCGACAAGGTCGCCGTCCAGAAGGACGTGCAGGAGATGATCATCAACCGGATCATCGACAACGCCTCGGTCGCCATCGCCGCCATCAACCGCCGGCCGGTGGTCTCGGCCCGCGCCATGGCGCTCGGCCATCCGCGCAAAGGGGGGGCGACCATCTTCGGCCTGTCCAACGCCAAGGGCTTCTCGCCGGAATGGGCGGCCTGGGCGAACGGCACGGCGGTGCGCGAGCTCGACATGCACGACACCTTCCTCGCCGCCGACTACTCCCACCCCGGCGACAACATCCCGCCCATCCTGGCGGTCGCCCAGACCATGGAGAAGTCCGGCCGCGACCTGATCCGCGGCCTCGCCACCGGCTACGAGATCCAGATCGACCTGGTCCGCGCCATCTGCCTGCACGAGCACCGGGTGGACCACATCGCGCATCTCTGCCCCTCGGCGGCGGCCGGCATCGGCGCGCTGCTCGGCCTGAAGCAGGAGGTGATCTTCCAGGCGGTGCAGCAGGCGCTGCATGTCTCGGTCTCCTTCCGGCAGAGCCGCAAGGGCGAGATCAGCTCCTGGAAGGCCTTCGCCCCGGCGCATGCCGGCAAGCTGGCGGTCGAGGCGGTGGACCGCGCCATGCGCGGGGAGGGGGCGCCGAGCCCGATCTACGAAGGCGAGGACAGCGTCATCGGCTGGGTGCTCTCCGGCCGCACCGAGGCCGACAAGCACGGCCGCGCCGCCGCCTATGAGCCGGTCTACTACCAGGTGCCGCTGCCCGGGCCCGGCGAGGCCAAGCGCGCCATCATGGACAGCTACACCAAGGAGCACTCGGCCGAGTACCAGTCCCAGGCCCTGATCGACCTCGCCTTCCGCATGCGCGAGCAGATCCAAGACCTCGAGGACATCGAGCGGATCGTCATCCACACCTCCCACCACACGCATTACGTGATCGGGACCGGGGCGAACGATCCGCAGAAGATGGACCCGAAGGCGAGCCGCGAGACCCTCGACCACTCCATCATGTACATCTTCGCCGTCGCCCTGCAGGACGGGCGCTGGCACCATGTGGACAGCTACGCCCCGCGGCGGGCCGGGCGGGCGGACACCGTCAGGCTCTGGCACAAGATCGAGACCACCGAGGACCCGGAATGGACCCGCAAGTACCATTCGCGGGACCCGGAGGAGCTCGCCTTCGGCGGCCGGGTGGAGATCTTCTTCAAGGACGGCACCCGGCTGGTCGATGAGCTCGGCGTCGCCAACGCCCATCCGAACGGCGCCCGGCCCTTCGGGCGGGAGGACTACATCAACAAGTTCCGCACCCTGACGGACGGCATCATCTCCGCCCGCGAGGCGAACCGCTTCCTCGAGGTGGTGCAGGACCTGCCGCGGCTGCAGGCCGGCGAGCTGCACCTGGTGAACGTGGCGCTGCCCGCGGGCACACTGACGGAAGGCAAGCCGGGCATCTTCTGAGCCCTGGCGGCGGGCGCGCATGACGGGGCGGGGCAGCGGTGGCGGGGAGGGCGCGGCGCAGGTCGCGCTCCGTCCCGGCCATCCTGCGGCTGCCGCGGCGCGCGCCCGCATCCATCGCGCGGCACAGGCGGCGGCGCTGCCCGGCCTGCCCGGCCATCCAGGCCTCGATGCCATGGCGGGGACGATCCTGCACCTCCATGTGGCGCCCCCCTGGCAGGGGTGCGGCATTGGGGGCAGGCTCCTGGCGGAGGCGGAGGCCGCCTCGCCCGGTGGCCTCGGCCGCCACGCCTTCCGGCGGAACCTCGCGGCACGCCGCTTCGACGAGCGCCAGGGGTTCCGCATCGCCGAATGCCGGGAGGCATCGGCCAAGGAGAAGGGGGAGCCGGACATCCGCTACGTCCTCTCCCCGCAAGGCTGACCCTTTCCAGAGGAGCGCAGAGCATGAGCGAGAAGAGCAACACGCCCGAGATCAAGAAGGGCCTGGTCGGCGTCTATGCCGATGTCTCCACCATCTCGAAGGTGATGCCGGAGACCAACAGCCTGACCTATGGCGGCTATGCCGTGCAGGACCTGTGCGAGTCTTGCAGCTTCGAGGAGGTCGCCTACCTCCTCTGGCACGGCGAGCTCCCCACCGCCGCCCAGCTCGAGGCCTTCAGGCGGGAGGAGGCGGCCCAGCGCGCCATCTCGCCGGCGCTGCACCGCGTCATCCGGGAGTTCCCGCATGACGGCCACCCGATGGACGCCATCCGCACCGCGGTGTCCTTCATGGGCCTCGAGGACCCCGAGGCGGGCGACGTGTCCGATGCCGCGCAGCGGCGCAAGGCGATGCGGCTGCTGGCGAAGATCCCGACCTGCATCGCCGCCGCCCATCGCGCCTCGAAGGGGCTGGAGCCGATCGAGCCGAACCCGGCCCACTCCTTCGGCGAGAATTTCTTCAACCTGGTCTTCGGCAAGGTTCCGCAGCCGGAGGTGCTGAAGGCCTTCGACGTCTCCCTGATCCTCTATGCCGAGCACACCTTCAACGCCTCTACCTACACCGCCCGGCTGGTGACCTCGACCGGGGCGGACATCCACGGCGCCATCACCGCCGCCATCGCGGCGCTGAAGGGGCCGCTTCACGGCGGCGCGAACGAGGCCGTGATGCACATGCTGAAGGAGATCGGCGACCCGAAGATCGCCCGGGAGTGGCTGCAGAGCCGCTTCGACCACAAGGCGCTGGTCATGGGCTTCGGCCACCGGGTCTACAAGAGCGGCGACAGCCGCGTGCCCACGATGCGGAAATACGCCGAGAAGATGGCCGAGGTGGTGGGCGACCGCACCTGGATGGAGATCTCCCGCATCCTGGCCGACGAGATGCTGACCAAGAAGAACATCCACCCGAACCTCGATTTCCCGGCCGGGCCCGCCTACTACCTGATGGGCTTCGACATCCCGCTCTTCACCCCGATCTTCGTCGCCTCCCGCATCACAGGCTGGGCGGCGCATGTCTTCGAGCAGGGTGCCGACAACCGCCTGATCCGCCCGCTCTCCTGGTACACCGGGCCGGAGCAGCGGCCGGTGCCGGCGCTCGACGCGCGATGAGGCCTCGCATCGCCGGGTGACGCCGCGGCGAGCGATCGACGACGGGACGGCCGCCGGACTCTCCGGCGGCCGTTCGTGACTCTGCCGCCTGCAGCAACGCGGCATGCATGCGAGGCGATGCACGGCGCGCCACGTCGCGCGAGATGCGCGCGCAAAAATTCGATGCGCAATTTGCGGTTTCTGTTGACACGGTGGTTGCGTGTGCAGATAGCGTGCAACTGCGCAGGATGTCGCACGCGATTCGCGCGATCTGGAATCGCCGAGTGCAGCGACGGAATGCTGCGGCAGGGAAGGACGGTCCATGGACCGCAGGCAGCACGGGATGGCGACGCGCCGCGTCGCAGGTCCCGCGCCGGTGCCGGGCAGAGACGCCTCGCCCGGCGAGGGAGACGCGACCGAGGGAGGCGGAATGCGGCCGAGCGCCGCCGATCGCCCCTGGCAGCGTTCCGCTCGCGCGACCTGGACAGCGACCACGACGGCGCCACGCGCTACGGGATCCGCGCGCCGCCGCCATCGCACGACCGATCCTGTCTCCACCTGGGATGTCCGCGCCGCGGCGTCCCGGCTCACCACGGAACGCGCAAGGAGATCCTGACCGTGACCGATACCCCCGAGACCCCGAAGGCGCAGGCGATGGCGATGTCGACCACGCGGCGCACCGCCAAGAAGCCCGCCACCGCGCGCGGCCGCGTGGCCGCGAAGAAGCCGGCCGCCCGCAAGGCCGCGCCGAAGAATGCGGCGGCGAAGAAGCCGGCCGCCCGCAAGCCGGCGGCGAAGAAGGCGACCACCGCGCGCAAGCCGGCCGCCCGCAAGGCGACGACGACCGCCCGCAAGCCGGCGGCGAAGAAGGCGACCACCGCGCGCAAGCCGGCCGCCCGCAAGGCCGCGACCACCCGCAAGCCGGCGGCCCGCAAGGCGACGACGGCCAAGAAGGCCGTGGCGAAGAAGCCCGCCGCCCGCAAGGCGACGACGACCGCCCGCAAGCCGGCGGCGCGCAAGGCCACCACCGCGCGCAAGACCACCACCACCGCCGCGCGCAAGCCGGCCGCCGCCCGCAAGACCGCCGCGCCGAAGCGCGCCGCCGCCGCGAAGGCGGCCACCTCCTCGCGCTCGGAAGCCGCCAAGAAGGCCGCCGCGACCCGTGCCGCGAAGAAGGCTGCCGCCGCCAACCCGGCGCCCGCGCCGGAGGCGATGAGCGAGGACAGCTCCGCGACCTGAGCCGCGGCTGCAGCGGGGCGCGGCCCGGCCGGGGCCGCGGGTCGCTGCGTCCCCGGCGATCGTGCCGACCTGCGATGCGCCGGTTTCCGATCCCGGCGAGAGGGCGCCGTCCTGCGAGGGACGACGCCCTTTTCGCAGGAACCGGCGCGCCAGGTGTCAGCCGCGCCAGCCGCCGAAGAAGGCGAACGCCTCGATCGGGCGCCGCTGCCGGGGCGCCGTCTCGCGCGCCGCCAGCGCCTCCGGCAACGCCTCGGGCGGCCCGACCTCGCCGATGGCGATGGCGGCGACCGGGTCGAACCCCTCCGGGACGGCGAAGGCGCTGCGGGCGGCCGCGGCATCGAAGCCCGCCATCGCATGCGCCTGCAGCCCGAGCGCCGCCGCCTGCAACGCCAGGAGCGCGGTCGCCGCGCCGGTGTCGTGCCAGCCATGCCGCAGCGGGTTGCCGTTGGTCGGGTTGTGCGTGCGGGCGACCGAGAGCAGCAGCGCCCCCGCCTGCCGCGCCCAGTCCCGGTTGTTGGGCGAGAGCACGCCGAGCAGCGTGGCGAAGGCCTCCGGCTCGGCGTCGCGGCGGGCGACGATGAAGTGCCAGGGTTGCAGGTTGTTGCTGCTCGCCGCCCAGCGGGCCGCCTCCAGCAGGCGCTCGATGGCGCCGGGCGGCAGCGGCGCGCCGGTGAAGCTGCGCGGGCTCCAGCGCTGGGCGATGAGCGGCGCGATGGGATGCGCGGCGGGCGCCTCGCGCCCAGGGGCGGGGGCGGGGGTGAGGGCGGCGTGGTGGGTCTCGGGATGGCTCATGGCGGCTTCTCGTCTCCTGCCGCCATGCTCCGCGCCCGGCACGCCCGGTCAAGGGCGCGCCGGCCTGCCTCAGCCGAAGGTCGAGAGCAGGTCCTCGACCTCGGCCGGCGTCAGGCTGCGGGGCTGGCGGCCCTGCAGCAGCAGGGCGAGCTTCGCCGCCTCCTCCAGCTCCTCGGCGGCGTAGACCGCCTCGTCGAGCGTCCGGCCGCTGACGACCGGCCCGTGATTGGCGAGCAGCATCGCCCGTGCTCCCTGCGCCGCGGCGGCGATCGCCGGCGCCATCGCCGCATCGCCCGGGCGGTAGTAGCGCACCACCGGCAGGACGCGGCCGATCCGCATGACGAAATAGGGCGTCAGCGGCGGGATCGGCGCCGGCTCGCCCGGCGCGGCGAGACAGGCGATGGCCGTCGCATGCGTCGAGTGCAGATGCACCACGGCGCCCGCCTCCGGCCGCGTCTCCAGCACCGCGCGGTGCATGAAGACCTCCTTCGAGGGCGCGTCGCCCGAGACGTGCCGCCAGCCCGGATCGAGCTTGCTGATCCGCGCCGGATCGAGCCGGCCGAGGCAGGCGTTGGTGGGCGTCATCAGGTAGCCGTCCGGCAGGCGGACGCTGATGTTGCCGGCGCTGCCCACCGCATAGCCGCGGCCGAAAAGCAGGCGGCCATGCGCGGCGATCGCCTCGCGGAGCTCGGTTTCGTTCATCGCGGCCTCCTGCCCTGTGTCAGGCGTCGAACGCCTTGAGGAAGAAGTCGCGGGCGCCGAAGTTGCCGCTCTTCAGCGCCAGGTGCAGCCCGCCGGAGGGAGAGGCGATCTCGGCATGGGTCCAGGGCACGCCCGGATCGATCTCCGGCCCGATGCGCAGCGAGGCGACGTCGAGGCGCGAGACCACCGCGCCCGAGGTCTCGCCGCCCGCCACCACCAGCCGGCGCACGCCGCGCTCGACCAGCCCCGCCGCGATGGCGGAGAGCGCCTCCTCCACCAGCGCCCCGGCGGCGTCGCGGCCGAGCTTCGCCTGCAGGGCCGCCACCTTCTCCGGCGGCGCGCTGGCGGCGATGACGACGGGCTGCGCCCCGAGCTTGCCCGCCGCCCAGTCCAGCGCCTCCGCCACCAGCGCCGCCGCCTCCGGCCGCGCCAGCACGTCCAGCTCCAGCACCGGCGCATGATCGCGGGCGTAGCCGATCTGCCCGAGCGTGGCGCGCGAGCAGGACCCGGCCAGCACCGCGGCATGGCCAGTCATCGGCGGCAGCGCCGCCGCCGCCTCGCCGCGCTCGGGCAGCAGCCCCCTGGCGCGGAAATTCGCCGGCAGCCCCATGGCGACGCCGGAGCCACCGGTGATCAGCGCATGCTCAGCCGCCGCCTCGCCGATCGCCAGCAGATGCGCATCCGTCACCGCATCGACGATGGCGTAGCGCCGGCCGCTCTCCTTCAGCACGGTCATCGCCCGACGGATGGCCGCCGCGCCCTGCTCGACGGTGGCGAAGGGCACGAGGCCGACGGCGCCGTCGGTCTGTCGGCCGAGGACGCGGACGAGGTTGGCGTCCCGCATCGGGGTGAGCGGGTGGTTCTCCATCCTGCTCTCGTTCAGCAGCGCCTGGCCGACGAAGAGATGACCCTGGTAGACGGTGCGGCCATTGGTGGGGAAGGCCGGGTTCGCCAGGGCGAAGCCGCAGTCCAGCCGCCGCACCAGGGCGTCGGCGACCGGGCCGATATTGCCCGCCTCGGTGCTGTCGAAGGTGGAGCAGTACTTGAAGAAGATCTGCCGCGCCCCGGCGGCGAGCAGCCCCTCGCAGGCGGCCAGGCTCTCGGCCACCGCCTCCCGCACCGGCGCGGTGCGCGACTTGAGCGCGACGATGACGGCATCCGCCTCGGGCAAGGGGCCGGAGGGCACGCCGATCACCTGCACGGCCGTCATGCCGCCCTTGACCAGGGTGTTCGCCAGGTCGGTGGCGCCGGTGAAGTCATCGGCGATGCAGCCGAGCAGGGGCATGGTCGTCTCTCTCCCGTGAGCCTGCGGCGCAATCTAGCCCGGCCGGGACCCTGCGGCGATGACCTGCGGCGATGCCCCGCTGCGGATGCTCCGCTGCGTCAGGGCCGCCCGCTCAGGGCGCATCCTCCGTCAGCCGCTTGCGCAGGAAGAGGCGCTCGCCCTGCGGCGGATAGGGCAGGCGGGCGAACTCGACATAGCCCTGCTTCTCGTAGAAGCCCGGCGCCTGGAAGCTGAAGGTGTCCACCCAGGCGGAGTGGCAGCCGCTCGCCTGCGCCCGGCGCTCGGCGGTGGCGATGATGCGGCGGCCGAGCCCGGCGCCGCGCAGCCCCTCCTCGAGCCAGAAATAGCGCAGGAACAGCCAGCCGGCATACATCTCGGCCTGCAAGCCGCCGGCGACGCGGCCATCCTGGCGGGCCAGGACATGGATCGCCTGCCAGGGCTGGTGCCCGGGCCATCGCTGCTCGTTATAGGCCTCCAGCCCCTTCGGCAGGGCGTCGAGATCCTCCTTCGACGGGGCATCCTCGATGCCGAAGCTCAGCCCTGGCGGCAGCGTCATGGCGGCACCCATCTCCTTCGGTTCAGCGGCGCCGCGGCGGCAGCGCCAGCAGGTCGTGATGCGCGATCCGCGCCGAGAGCCGCCCGGCCTCGACCTGGGCCAAGCGCGCCGCGGTCCAGGACTGGATGCGCCGGAGGCCGCGCGGGTCCTGCCGGGCGGCGGCCTCGGCATGGCCCTGCACCAGCTCGGAGAGCAACGCATCGGCATTGGCGCGGAGCGCCGGATGCAGCACCGGGCCGCGCTGCCGCACCTCCCAGTCGCTCGGCGCCCGCTCCACCGTGAAGCCCCGCGCCGCGAAGATCTCGGCGATCGCGGCCGGGGCGCGCGGCCCGAGCGCGGCGCCACCGAAGCCCTTGTCGCGCGCCTGATCGCGGCGGAAGCCGGCGGCGACCGGCGCATCGGCCGGGTGCGGCGGGGCGAAGCGCTCGCGCCCCTCGACGCAGAGCGCCGCATAGAAGGGCAGGCGCAGCGCCGCCGCCATGCGCTCCAGCCAGGGGCGGGAGACGAGGTCGCAGAGCGCCGAGCTCACCACCGCATCGGCATTCGCCAGCGGCAGGTTGTCCGGCGCCTCGGCGAGATCGGTGATGAGCGTCTCGATCCGCCAGGCGCCGCCGGGGGCGTGCACCAGCAGGGTGCGCCGGTTGGGCGCGGTGACCGGGAAGCCGATCTGGTCGGCGCGGTCGGCGATGGTGTCGAAGGCGGCCTCGGCCATGTCGCGGCTGCTGTCGACCAGCGTCCAGACCTGGGCGCGGCCGAGCCGGGGCGCCAGCCAGCGCAGCAGGCTGCCGGTGCCGGCGCCGAGATCGATGAAGCGCGGCCGCGCCGGCAGCAGCGCCAGCAGCCGCGCCGCCAGCGTCTCCGACCGCGCCGCGGCATCGAAGGGCTCGCGCAGGTCGAGCCAGTCGAGGGCGAACTCCTCCGCCATCAACCGTCTCCGCGCTGCTGGCCGGCCGCGTCGCGGTGCCGCATCACGCGCGCTCCAGCTCGGCGGCGAAGGCGGCGGCGCGGTCGGACCAGCGCGGCAGGCGCTGGCCGGCCTGCCAGGCAGCCTCGGCCATCTCCCGGCGCATCTCGGTATCGGCGAGCATCCGCCGCAGCGCCTTGGTCAGGGAGACGACATCGCCGGGCGGCGAGACGGCGCCGGCCTCCATCGGCACGAGATCGGCGATGGCGCCGCCGGCGGTGATGGCGATCGGCAACCCACGCGCCAGCGCCTCGGCCGCCGCCATGCCGTAGCCCTCCCACCAGGTGGCGAGGGCGAAGAGGTCGGCGCCGCGATAGAGCGCCTCCAGCGCCTCGCCATCGACTTCGCCGGCGAAGGTGACGCGGCGGGTGAGGCCGAGCGTCTCGGCCAGGGCCTGCAGCCCCTCGGCATGCACCGGGTTGCGGTCGTTGCCGCCGGCGATGGTCAGTGTCCAATCGAGATCCAGCAGCCCGGCCAGGGCCCGCATCAGCACGTCGTGCCCCTTGCGCGGCACCAGCGTGCCGACGGAGAGGATCGCCGTGCCGGGGCCGCCGGAGCCCGTCGCGCGCGGCGCCGGATCGGTGCCGGGCTCGACCACGCCGAGGCGCGCCGCCGGCAACTCGAACTCGGCGGCGAGGCGCTGCGCGGTGTGGGGCGAGGTGGCGACGAGGCGGGCGAGGCGCGGGAAGAGGTCCCGCTCGATGCCGCGCAGCGCCTCCCGGTCCTCCTGCGGCGCGCCGTGCTCGAGGGCCGTCGGGTGGTGGATCAGGCCGATGGCATGGCGGGCGGCGAGCGGCTCCGCGAGAGCGGCGAAGGCGGGCAGGCCAAGGCCGTCGATGACCGGGCGCGTGTCGGCCGGCAGCGCCTCGAGCGCGGCGCGCGCCGCGGCCTCGGCCGCTGCGTCGGGCAGCGGATGCCGGCCGGCGAGCTCCACCACCTCGACCGCATGGCCGAGGTCGCGCAGGCCCTCCACCATGCGGCGATCATAGATATAGCCACCCGAGAGGGTGGCGAAGGGCCCGGGGAGGATCAGCGCGATCCGCATGCGCACCCCCCGCGCGGCCGTCGCGCCAGGCGCCGCGTCATGCGACGGCGCCCTCATAGGCGGCCCAGGCATTCGGGCTCTCGCGCAGCAGCACCTTCAGCGCCGTCACCTGCCCACCCTGGGGACCGAGCCGGCCCTCGCGCAGCGCGGCGCAGAGTAGCTGGTGGATGTGCCGGCAGAGATATTCGGTGGTGGTGTTCTGCCCGGCGAATTGCCCCTCGTCGTCGAGGTTGCGGTAGTCGAGCGTATCGAGGGCGCGGCGCAGCTCCGTCTTGGCCAGGCCGATATCCACCAGCAGGTGCAGATGGTCGAGCTGCGGCGCGCGGAATTCCGCCTCCACCGCGAAGGTGGCGCCGTGCAGGCGCTGGGCCGGGCCGAACTCGGCCCCGCGGAAGCTGTGCGCCACCATGATGTGGTCGCAGACGGTGAGCGAGAACATCGCGATACCTTCTAGGGATAGGTGATGACGGGGCAAGGGGGGGGGGCGGCGCCGGGGGCGAGCAGGCCGGGCAGCCGTTCGGGCAGCTCGGCGAAGCCGGCGACCGGCGCGCAGAGCGCATCGAGCCGCGGATCCTCGAGCAGGGCGAGGGCGAGGGCGAGCCGCTCCGCATGGCTGCGGCGGCCGCGCATGGCGGGGGCGACGGCGCCGACCTGCGAGGAGAGCAGGGAGAGCCGCCGGGCATGGAAGGCCTCGCCGAGCGGCAGCGGCACGACGCGGTCGCCATGCCAGCTCGCCTCGACGATCCGCGCCTCGAAGGCGGCGCGCTCGAGGGCGAGCCGCAGCCCGGCGGCGCTGGCGCTGGCATGGATGATGAGCTCCTGCTCGCCCGGCGCCGCCTCGGGCAGGGCGAAGCGGGCGCCGATGGCGGCGGCGAGGGCGGCGCGGCCGGGATCGAGATCCACCAACACCGGCGCGAGGCCCGGCATGCGCGCCAGCAGCGCCGCCACCAGCAGCCCGACCAGGCCGGCGCCGATGACGAGGACGCGCTCGCCGGGCAAGGGGCGCGCATCCCAGAGGATGTTGAGCGCCGTCTCCATGTTGGCGGCGAGCACCGCGCGATGGTCCGGTACCGCCTCCGGCACCGGGATGCACATGCTTGCCGGGGCGAGGAAGCGGTCCTGGTGCGGGTGCAGGACGAAGACGCGGCGCCCCTGCAGCGCCGGCGGCCCGGCCTCCACCACCCCCATGGCGCAGTAGCCGTACTTCACCGGGAAGGGGAACTCGCCCGCCATCAGCGGCGCGCGCATGGCGGCATGCTGGCTCGGCGGCACGCGGCCCTCGAGGACCAGCCGTTCGGTGCCGCGGGAGAGGGCGGAGGCTCGGCAGCGCACCAGCGCCTGGTCCGGCGCGGGCGGCGGCAGCGTCTCCTCGCGCAGCTCCGCCCGGCCGGGCGCCACGATCCAGAGCGCCCGGGCCTGGCGGCCCGGCTCCGGCGCGGGTGCCGTCATCGCGTCGCCGCGCCCGGCCGCGCCCGGTCGAGCGCGATGTCGAAGAGCACGTCGGGGCCGAGCGGATGGACCGTCCAGGCGAAGCGCAGCCCGTCGGCGATGCGGGCCACCTCGGGCAGGGTGAAGGCGGGCACGCCCGAGCCGAGCAGCACCGGCGCCACCGTCACATGCAGCCGGTCGAGGCAGCCGGCGGCGAGGAAGCGGCTGACCGTGACGCCGCCGCCCTCGACGAAGATGCGGGTGAGGCCGCGCGCGGCCAGCGCGGCGAGGATGGCGGGGACGCGCAGCCCGCCATGCGTGGCATCGCGCGGCAGCCGCAGCACCTCGGCCATGCCCAGCCGCTGCGGTCCGGCCGCGTCCTCGGCGCAGAGGAGGAGGGTCGGCGGCCCGTCACGGAACACGCCGAACGCGGCGCCGAGCCGGCGGTCGGTGTCGAGGATCACCCGCACCGGGCTCGGCCCGGTGCAGTCGCGCGTGGTCAGCCGCGGATCGTCCTGCCGGACCGTCCCGGCGCCGATGACGACGGCGTGGCAGAGGGCGCGCAGCCGGTGCGTGTGCAGGATGTCGCCGCGGCCGCCGATCCATTGCGAGGAGCCGGAGGCGGTGGCGATGCGCCCGTCCAGGGTCTGCGCCAGGCGGCCGACGACGATGCAGCCATCGGCGGCGCGCGGCGGGGCAAGCAGCGGGCCGAACAGCGCGCCGAGCGGGCCGCCGGGCAGCGGGCCGGGCGCGTCGCGCAGCCGCAGCAGCGACTCCCAGTCGGTGTGGCGAGCGGTTCCATCCATCGGGCGCGGACCATGCGGGAAGGCGGGCAGGGATGCCAGCGGATCGAGGCGCCGGGAAGGCGGGCAGCGCCCGGCCGGCACCGGATCGTGGCGAGGCGCGAACGCCGCGGGAGCGCGGGTGTTCGCCGGCCTCAGGCGGGCAGGCCGGGCAGCATCGCCTCCGCCCGGGCCAGGTCCTCCGGCGTGTTGGCGTTGAAGAAAGGATCGCAGGGCGTCGTCGGCCACGTCGCCGTGGCGCAGCCGAGATGGGCCGCGATCCGGCCGGCCCGGCGCTCGCCGGCCTGCAACGCATCCCGCAGGGCATGGCGCAGGCCGACCGGCCAGAGGGCGATGGGCGGATGCTGCCGCCCGGCGGAGGCGGCGCAGGCGATGGGCAGGCCGGCATCGCGCCGCGCCGCCGCGAGCCGCGTCGCCAGGTCGGCAGGCAGGAAGGGCGTGTCGCCGGGAACGGAGAGCAGGTCCGGCAGGTCCGGGCGATGCGCCGCCGCCCAGTCGAGCGCGGCCAGCACGCCGGCCAGCGGCCCGGGATGCCCGGGCAGGGAATCCGCCACCACCGGCAGGGCGAGGTCGGCGAAGCGCGCGGCCTCGCCATTGGCGTTGAGGATGACTGCGGCGACCTGCGGCCGCAGCCGCGCCAGGACATGGCCCAGCAGGGGGCGGCCGCCGAGTTGGCGCAGCGGCTTGTCGCCGCCGCCCATGCGCCGCGCCAGGCCGCCGGCCAGGATCACGCCGAGGATGGCGGGCGCCGCCGAGGCAGGGCTGGGTGCGGCCTGCCTCATGGCGACCGCCCATGGCGCGCCGCCAGGGCGCCTGGCCGCGGCCGGAGATGGGGTGGCATGCCGACACAGGGTGGCGAGCCGCCCGGCCCCGCGCAACCCGGCCGGTGGCGGTGACGTTTATCGGCCACAATCGGGAGGACATCCATGCCCACCTATCGCTTCCCCGCCGAGGCCGGCCTGGCCCTGGACGGAGGAGCGCTGACCGCCGATGCCATCAACCACCGGCTCAGCGCCCTCGGCTTGACGCGCGAGGGGATCACGGTCAGCCGGAACGACGACGCCGTCACCCTGGAAGGCCGGCTGCCGGATGAGGCGACGCGGGAGCGGGTGCTGCTCGCGGTGGGCAATCTGCAGGGTGTGGCGCGCGTCGATGACCGGATGACGGTGGCGCAAGCCCGGGAGGGCCTGCTCGGCACGCTCGGCGCCTTCGCCCGGCTGCCCTCCGGGAGCGCCACTATCGAGGCGGCGGAGCGCGCGGTGCATGCGGCGCGGCCTGATCCCGATGCGCGGTTCGGTCCGGGCGGCAGCATCCTGCACGTGGTGCAGCCGGGGGAGACGCTGGAGGCGATCGCGGCCCGGCACTACCACGACACCGCGGCGGCCGGCTGGATCCTGGAATCCAACGATCCCGTGGTGTCCGACGCCGCGTCGCTGCGGCCGGGCATGGTGCTGCGATTGCCGCCCCGTTAGACCGCGATCCGCCAGTGCCGGTTCGCAGGCCATCAACCAGAACGGGAAGATCTGCCGGGGAGGGCTCTCGCCATGCCCCGGCATCGCCGGTGCCAGCGCCATCGGTTTCAACCGGAAGCCGTGCGATCCCATTGGGCAACCGAGACTTGACTTGCCTCCGTGGCGATGCCTAGGAACGCGGTTACCGCTGAGGTCCATGCCACAGTTGCAACCCTGCTCCGTCAATTGCGCAGCGGGGCTGGCAGGGTTCGGCGTTTATCACCACATCCCTCGCGCGCCCCGATGCTGCGCGACCCTCCTGACGGCTGATCCGCTCCCGTGCCGCTTCGCGGTGTCGCGGGCCTGTGGTCGTTGAAGGTGGGACGTCGCCGGGGCACGGACCGACATGGAGGCGGATCGCGGGATCTGCCGGGAGTGGATCGAGTGATGGACGGGTTTGTCACCGAGACGATGCTGGACGAGAACGAGGCCGAGGTGCGCGTCTCGCGGCCCCTTGGCGCGCCGGCCTTCGAGGCGCTGGTCGCTCGCGTCCCGGGTGGTGACGAGATGCCCGCCTGGGAGGAGGGTGACGGCGCCGAGGACGCTCCGGGCGATCTCGCCGCCGAGGCCGAGGAGGGCGAGGGCGATGCCCCCGTGGCCGAGACCGAGGTCGTCGCCCCGACGACCGGCAATTACGACGAGGCCTCGCTCGGCCGTACCGATGACCCGGTCCGGATGTTCCTGCGCGAGGCGTCGCGCACGGAGCTGCTGACGCGCGAGCAGGAAGTGGAGCTGGCGCAGCGCATCGAGGCGGGGCGCGAGGCGATGCTGGGCGCTCTCGGGGCCTGCCCGACCACGCGCCAGTCGCTCGCCGGCTGGCGCGACGCGGTCGCGGCGGGCGGGCTGCCGCTGCGGGATCTGGTCGAGCTCGAGGCGATGGCCGCGGCGGCTGAGGCGCCGGCCGAGGGCAGTGAGGAGGGCGAGGCCGCCGAGGGCACGCTTGACCAGCGGCTGCGGCCGGAGATCCTGGCGGCCTTCGACGCGGCGCTGGCCGCCGCGGCCACCGGCCCGGCCGTCGAGATCGCCGGGCTGATCGCGGCGCTGCGGCTGCGGGCCGACCGGATCGAGACGCTGATCGAGCAGGTGCGCGGCGCGCATCGCCGGCTGACCGGCCTCGATGGCCGGGCGCTGCGGCTGGCGATGGCGGCGAAGCTTGGGCGCGAGGCCTTCCTGAAGCTCTGGGATGCCGGCGAGGACGGGACGGCCAAGCTGGCCGCCAAGCTCAAGGGGGCCGGGCCGGAGCTGCTCGAGATCCGCGCCGAGGTGGCGCGGATCGAGGCGGAGACCGGTCTCGCCGCGCCGATGCTGCGGCAGCTGCATGCCGAGATGAGCCGCGGCGAGCGCGACATTCGCAAGGCCAAGGAGGAGCTCACCCGGGCGAACCTGCGGCTGGTGGTGCATATCGCGCGCAAGTACCGCAACCGCGGGTTGCTGCTGGGCGACCTGATCCAGGAGGGGAATATCGGCCTCATGCGCGCGGTCGAGAAGTTCGACTGGCGCAAGGGCTTCAAGTTCTCCACCTATGCCACCTGGTGGGTGCGCCAGGCGATGACGCGCGCCATCGCCGACCAGGCGCGGACCATCCGCGTGCCGGTGCACATGGCGGAGACCGCCTCGAAGATCGCCCGGCTCGGCCGCATCCTCGCCCACCGGACGGGGCGCGAGCCGACGGCGGAGGAGCTTGCCCAGCGGCTCGGCGTGCCGACCGAGAAGGTGAAGTCGGTGCAGGGGATCGTGCGCGAGCCGGTCAGCCTGGATACGCCGATCGGCGAGGAGGAGGATGGGCGCCTCGGCGACCTGATCGAGGACCGCAACGCGGTGCACCCCTTCGACGCGGTCGCCCGTTCCGGCCTGCGCGAGGCGGCGGCACGGGTGCTCTCCGACCTGACGCCGCGCGAGGAGCGCATCCTGCGCATGCGCTTCGGCATCGGCATGGAGCGCGACCACACGCTGGAGGAGGTCGGCAAGACCTTCCACGTGACCCGCGAGCGCATCCGGCAGATCGAGGCCAAGGCGCTCAAGAAGCTGCAGAACGGCCAGCGCGGCCGGGCGCTGCGGAGCTATCTGGACCGCAGCTGAGCTGGCCTCGCGGCATGGGAAAGGGCGACCCTTCGGGGTCGCCCGTCCTGTGTCCGCCGCTCAGGCCGGCCTTCGCGTCGGGACGTAGGTCTCGATGTCGCTCGCGGCATCCGCCGCATCCTCGGGCTCCGGCGTCATCTCGCCCTCCCATTTGCCGACCACGGCGGTGGCGAGCGAGTTGCCGATGACGTTGGTCGCCGAGCGGCCCATGTCGAGGAACTGGTCGATGCCGATGATCAGCAGCAGCCCGGCCTCGGGGATGTTGAAGGTGGTCAGCGTCGCCGCGATGACGACGAGCGAGGCGCGCGGCACGCCGGCCATGCCCTTGCTGGTCAGCATCAGCAGCAGCAGCATCGTCGCCTGCTGGCCCCAGGACAGCTCGATGTTGTAGGCCTGCGCGATGAAGAGCGTCGCGAAGGTGCAGTACATCATCGAGCCGTCGAGGTTGAAGGAATAGCCGAGCGGCAGCACGAAGCTGATCACCTTGCGGCTGACCGGGAAGCGGACGAGCTGCTCCATCAACTGCGGATAGGCCGCCTCGCTGCTTGCCGTGCTGAAGGCCAGCAGGAAGGGCTGCCGGATCAGGCTGATCAGCTCGAAGACCCGGCGGCCGAAGATGAGGAAGCCGACCGCGGCGAGCAGGCACCAGAGGATGGCGAGGCCGAGATAGAACTCGGCGACGAACTTGCCGTAGGTGACCAGGATGCCGAGGCCCTGGGTGGTGATGATCGCCGCCATGGAGGCGAAGACCGCGATCGGCGCGAGGCCCATGATGTAGCCGGTCACCTTCAGGATGACGTGGCTGAGCTCCTCGGTCCAGGCGACGATCGTCTTCGCCTTCTCCCCGAGCGCGGCGCAGGCGACGCCGAAGAAGATGGAGAAGACGACGATCTGCAGGATCTCGTTGGTCGCCATCGCCTCGAAGATCGAGCGCGGCACCAGATGCGTCACGAAATCCTTGAGCGAGAGCGAGCTGGTGCCGACGCCGCTCGCCGCATGCGCGTCCGGCAGCGGCAGGTCGAGCCTCGCGCCGGGCTGCAGGATGTTCACCAGCAGCAGGCCGAGCAGCAGCGAGACGAGCGAGGCGCTGATGAACCAGGCCATGGCCTTGGCGCCGATGCGCCCCACGGCGCGGGTGTCGCCCATATGCGCGACGCCGACCACGAGGGTCGAGAAGACCAGCGGCGCGATGATCATCTTGATCAGGCGGAGGAAGATGTCGGTGATGAGGGAAATGTAACCGGAGATGGCTTTCGCGGTGTCCGGGTTGGGCCAGAGCATGTGGCAGAAATGGCCGGCGATGATCCCGAGCACCATGCCTACCATGATGAGCAAGGTCAGCCGCTGGGTGCGCAAGGGGTGCCCTCCTGCTTCGCCCGGCGCCGCCGGGAATCGTGACGGGAGCATGGAGGAAGCCCTGTTGGCGCAGGAGTGGGCGCAGTCCCGGTGACGGAATTGTGTAGATCGGCCGTATCGATCCCGCAGCGGCCCGGCAGCGGCCGGTGGATGCGCGCCGCAAGGGTAGGAACGATGACGCGAAGGGCGCATTCTTTCGGGCGGAGGCCGCCACCGATGCGGCGGGCAGGAGCGGGGCGCGTAACGGCATGACGAGGGACGACCCGGAAGCCTGGATGTGGGCCGAGGCCTGTGACGCGGTGACGCGCGCGGAGCGCCTGCACCGCCGCTTCTTCGAGCTGCGCCCGGGGCCGGCGGCGGGCCCCCCGCTCTGGCAGCCGCCGGCGGATGTGCTGGAGACGGCGCGCAGCGTGCTGGTGATGGTCGCGCTGCCGGGCGTCGATCCCACGGGCATCGAGGCGGTGATCGAGGGCGGGGCGTTGCGCGTCGCGGGCGTGCGGCGCCTGCCGCCGGAATGGCGGGATGCCGCCATCCATCGCCTGGAATTGCCGCAGGGCCGGTTCGAGCGGCGGGTGTCGCTGCCGCCCGGCCGCTACAGCGCCGCGGTGCGCCACACCATGTTGAATGGCTGCCTGCTGGTCAGCCTCGACAAGACCGCCTGAGGTCCATCATGTCCGCATTCCCGCACGACCGCCCGCCGCCGCGCCTGCCGGATCTCGGCCCGGGTGCCGAGGGCCAGCCCGCCGCCGCCCTGCCGCCGGATGCGCTGCCGATCCTGCCGGTGCGCGAGATGGTGCTCTTCCCGGGTGGCGTCGTGCCGCTCGCCGTCGGCCGGCCCAGCTCGGTCGCGGCGGTGCAGTACGCGCTGCGCGAGGGACGGCCGATCGGCGTGGTGATGCAGCGCGACCCGCAACAGGCGGAGCCATCGGCCGGCGACCTGCACCGCACCGGCACGGTCGCCAACATCCTGCGCTGGGTGACGCTGCCCGATGGCAGCCACCAGCTCGTCTGCCAGGGCGTGCAGCGCTTCCGCGTGCTCGACTGGGTGGCGGAGCGGCCCTTCATCGCCGCCGGCGCCTTCCGCATCGCCGAGCCGGAGACGCGCACGCAGGAGCTGGAGGCGCGCCTGCTCAACCTCCGCAACCAGGCGCTGGAAGCCCTGCAATTGCTGCCGCAGGTGCCGGAGGGGCTGGTCGCCACGGTGCAGGGGCTGGACCAGCCGGGCCCGCTTGCCGACCTCGTCGCCGGTTATCTCGACATTCCCGCCACCGAAAAGCAGGCGATCCTCGAGACCGTCGATCTTGGCGAACGGCTCGACCGCGTCTCCCGCGTGCTGGCGCAGCGGCTGGAGGTGCTGCGGCTCTCGGCCGAGATCGGCCGGCAGACCCGCGCCAGCCTCGATGCCCGGCAGCGCGAGGTGCTGCTGCGCGAGCAGATGGCGGCGATCCAGAAGCAGCTCGGCGAGGACGACGGCAAATCCGCCGAGATCGCCGAGCTGACCGCGGCGATCGAGAAGACCGGCATGCCGGCCGAGGTGGAGGCGGCGGCGCGGCGCGAGCTGAGGCGGCTGGAGCGCATGCCGGAAGCCTCGCCCGAGCACGGCATCATCCGCAACTACCTCGACTGGCTGATCGAGCTGCCCTGGCGCCTGCCGGCGGAGCGGGGGATCGACATCGCCGAGGCGCGGCGGATCCTCGACGAGGACCACTACGGCCTCGAGAAGATCAAGCGCCGCATCGTCGAGTACCTCGCCGTGCGCAAGCTGGCGCCGGAGGGCAAGGCGCCGATCCTCTGCTTCGTCGGCCCGCCCGGCGTCGGCAAGACCTCGCTCGGCCAGTCCATCGCCCGCGCCATGGGTCGCGCCTTCGTCCGCGTCTCCCTCGGCGGCGTGCATGACGAGGCCGAGATCCGCGGCCATCGCCGCACCTATATCGGCGCCATGCCGGGCAACATCCTGCAGGGCATCCGCAAGGCCGGCGCGCGCGACTGCGTCATGATGCTCGACGAGATCGACAAGATGGGACGCGGCATCCAGGGCGATCCCTCGGCGGCGATGCTCGAGGTGCTGGACCCGGAGCAGAACGGCACCTTCCGCGACAACTATCTCGGCGTGCCCTTCGACCTCTCCCGCGTCGTCTTCATCGCCACCGCCAACATGCTGGACACCATCCCCGGCCCGCTGCGGGACCGGATGGAGATCATCGAGCTCAGCGGCTACACCGAGGAGGAGAAGCTGCAGATCGCCCGGCGCTACCTGGTGCGCCGGCAGCTCGAGGCGAACGGGCTGCGGCCGGAGCAGGCCAGCCTGACCGATGCCGCGCTGCGCGCCATCATCCATGCCTATACCCGCGAGGCCGGGGTGCGCGGCCTCGAGCGGGAGGTGGGCCGGGTGTTGCGCCACGCCGCGGTGCGCATCGCCGAGGGCAGCGCCAGCAGCGTCGCCATCGATGCCGGCGACCTTACCCCGATCCTCGGCGCGCCGCGCTTCGAGAACGAGGCGGCGATGCGCACCAGCGTCCCCGGCGTCGCCACCGGCCTCGCCTGGACCCCGGTCGGCGGCGACATCCTCTTCATCGAGGCGACGCGCACGCCGGGCGGCGGCCGGCTGATCCTCACCGGCCAGCTCGGCGAGGTGATGCGCGAGAGCGCCCAGGCGGCGCTCAGCCTGGTCAAGGACCGCGCCGTCTCCCTCGGCATCGATCCCGCCCTGTTCGAGAAGTCGGACATCCATATCCATGTGCCCGCCGGCGCGACGCCGAAGGACGGGCCGAGCGCCGGCGTCGCCATGTTCACCGCGCTCGTCTCCCTGCTGACCGGTCGGACGGTGCGCAGCGACACGGCGATGACCGGGGAGATCAGCCTGCGCGGCCTGGTGCTGCCGGTCGGCGGCATCAAGGAGAAGGTGGTCGCGGCCGCCCGCGCCGGCCTGACCCGGGTGATGCTGCCGGCCCGCAATCGGCGCGACGAGGAGGACATCCCGGCCGAGACCCGGGCGCGGCTGGAGCTGATCTGGCTGGAGCGCGCCGAGGAGGCGGTCGCCGCCGCGCTGGAACCGGCCAAGGCCCCGGCCAGGGAGGGCGCGGCATGAAGAAGGACGGCCGCTTCAACATCCTCTACTGGGCGGTGGCGCTGCTCGGGCTGGTGCTCGTGCAGTACGTCGCCGCCCGCAACCAGCAGGTCGCCAACATCCCCTACAGCCAGTTCCAGCAATTGCTGAGCGAGGGGAAGGTGGCTGATGTCGGCGTCTCCGACCGCTTCATGCAGGGCACGCTGAAGGAGGCGCTGCCGGGCGGCCAGACCCGCTTCACCACCACCCGCGTCGATCCCGACATCGCCCGGGAGCTGGAAGGGCACGGGGTCAAGTTCAACGGCCAGATCGAGAGCACGCTGTTCCGGGACGTCCTCTCCTGGATCCTGCCGATGGTCTTCTTCGTCGGCATCTGGTTCTGGCTGGGGCGCCGCATGGCGGCCGGCGGCGGCCTGATGCAGATCGGCAAGAGCCGCGCCAAGGTCTATGTCGAGAGCGACACCAAGGTCAGCTTCGCCGATGTCGCGGGCGTGGACGAGGCCAAGGACGAGTTGCGGGAGGTGGTCGACTTCCTGCGCGAGCCGGAACGCTACGGCCGGCTCGGCGGGCGGATGCCGAAGGGCGTGCTGCTGGTCGGCCCGCCGGGCACCGGCAAGACCTTGCTGGCGCGCGCCGTGGCGGGCGAGGCGAAGGTCCCCTTCCTCTCCATCTCCGGCGCCGAGTTCGTCGAGATGTTCGTCGGCGTCGGTGCCGCCCGGGTGCGCGACCTGTTCGAGCAGGCCCGCGCGCAGGCGCCGGCCATCATCTTCATCGACGAGCTGGACGCCCTCGGCCGGGCGCGCGGCCTCGGCGGCGGCTATGGCGGCGGCGTGAATTCGGAGGCCGAGCAGACGCTGAACCAGCTCCTGGTCGAGATGGACGGCTTCGATTCGCGCGCCGGCCTCATCATCCTCGCCGCCACCAACCGGCCGGAGATCCTCGATCCGGCCCTGCTGCGCGCCGGGCGCTTCGACCGGCAGGTGCTGGTCGACCGGCCGGACCGCGCCGGGCGGGTGCAGATCCTGCATGTCCATCTGCGGCGGGTGAAGCTGGCGCCGGAGGTGGAGCCCGAGAAGATCGCCGCGCTCACGCCCGGCTTCACCGGCGCCGACCTTGCCAACCTGGTCAACGAGGCGGCGCTGCTCGCCACCCGCCGCGGCGCCCCGGCGGTCAGCATGGCGGATTTCGGCAATGCGGTGGAGCGCATCGTCGCCGGGCTCGAGAAGCGCAACCGGCTGCTGAACGCGCATGAGCGCGACATCGTTGCGCATCACGAGATCGGCCATGCGCTGGTTGCCATGTCGCTGCCGGGGACCGATCCGGTGCACAAGGTCTCCATCATCCCGCGCGGCATCGGCGCCCTCGGCTACACCATCCAGCGGCCGACCGAGGACCGCTTCCTGATGACGCGGGAGGAGCTGGAGCGGAAGATGATGGTCCTCCTCGGCGGCCGGGCGGCGGAGCTGGTGGTCTATGGCCATCTCTCGACCGGCGCCGCCGACGACCTGCAGCGGGTGACCGACATCGCCCGCGGCATGGTCACGCGCTACGGCATGTCGGAGTCGCTCGGCAGCGTCACCTATGAGCGCGACCCGCGCAGCATGCTGGCCGGGCCGGGCGCCATGCCGGGCGGCCCGCGCGACCACGACTACGGCGAGGCGGCGGGCAATGCGATCGATGCCGAGGTGCGGCGGATCGTCGATGGCGCGCTGGAGCGGACGGTGACGCTCGTGAAGGAGCGGCGCGAGGCGCTGGAGCGGACGGCGCAGCGCTTGCTCGAGAAGGAGACGCTGGAGGAGGCCGAGCTGGTCCAGCTTCTCGGCGTCACCCCGCGCCCAGCCAAGGAAGCGGCCGAGTAGCCATCAGGGGCGCCTCAGGCCGGCCCGAAGAGGTCGAGATGGGCGTCCAGCCCCGGCTCCCGCCAGAGCGGCCGCGCCAGCCGACATAGCCGTCCGGCCGCGCCAGATGGCAGGCCGGGGCCGGCCCGGCGCCGACCACCAGGACGTCGTCCACCATGCCCTCGCTGCCGCCGGCACGGTCAGGCCTTGCCGATGCCCCTGTTCACTAGCGAGAGGTCGAAAGCCTTCCGCCAGTCGAGATCCTTCGGCAGCACGCCCACCTCGGCCATGGCGGCATGGAAGCGGCCCCACCGTTCCTCGGTCATGGCGCCGATGCCGAGCCGGCCGGCATCGCCGGAGCGGACGATGCCGGCCTCGTTCATCATGCGCGTGCCGAAGGCGATGAGATCGTCGCCCATCTCGGGGTTCTGCGCCTTGATCAGGGCATTGGCGGCTGCCGTGTCGACGCCGCCGGCCGGGCCCTTCAGATACTGGTCCCAGCCCTCCATCGAGGCGTCGAGGAAGCGCTGGATCACCTCGCGCCGCTCGGCGAGCGTCTTGGCGCCGATATTGATGGTGGTGCCGTAATTCTCGAAGCCGGCATCGTGCAGCAGCAGCGTCTCCGGCGTCATGCCGGCCTGCCGGAGGGAGAAGGGCTCGCTGCCGAGATAGCCCTGCTGCACCAGCATCCGGTCGGCCAGGAAGGGCTGCAGGTTGAAGGTGTAGGGGCGGATCTGCTCGTCCTTCAGCCCGTATTTCTGCCGCAGGAAGGGCCACCAGGTCACCCGCGGCTCGGCGCTGATCAGGATGGTGCGGCCGCGCAGCGCCTCGAAGCCGCTGAAGCCGGTGCCCGGATGGCCGATCAGCACCACCATGTCCTTCTGGAAGATCGCCCCGATGCAGAGGAAGGGCAGCTTCTCCTGCACGAAATTCAGCGCGCCGAGGCCGTTGCCCATGGACATGTCGACCCGCCCGCCGAGGAGGAGCTGCGCCGGGTTGATCTGCGGTCCGCCGGTGCGGAGATCGACCTCCAGCCCCGCCTTGCGGTACAGCCCGGCCGCCTGGGCCTGGTAGAAGCCGCCATGCTCGGCCTGGGCGCGCCAGTTGGTGATGAAGCTCACCTTGTCGAGGCGCGGCTGCGCCCGGACGGGACCGGGCGCGGGCAGCAGCAGCGGCGCCCCGGCGCCGAGCAGGCCGAGCGCCGCGCGGCGCGAGACGATGTGACGGTGCACGGACATGCGGTCTCCCCCGACGGGCCGGGAGGCAGGGTGCCACGCCCCGCCGCCGGCGCAAACGCCGGGCATCGGGGTCCCTCAGGGCCGCAGGTGCAGCGGCCGGATCAGCATGAGGGCGGTGCCGAAGCCCCAGGCCCCGTTGTAGAGCAGGCCGCGCCAGGGGATGGCGCCGTTCCAGAGCGGCAGCCCCTTCAGCCAGGGCACCAGCGACACCGCGACCGCCGTCAGGGCGAGCGCCCCGAACAGGGTCGAGAACAGGATCGCCCGCGGCCGGACCCCGGTGAGCAGCAGGGCCAGCAACGCCCCCCAGGCGCCGCCCCAGAAGCTCTGCGACAGGACCGTCGGCACGCCGAGCGGCCGGGTGGGCGCCATGTTGAAGGGGGGCGCGGTCCGGCCGAGGGCGGCGACCACCGCGGGGATGTCATTGCCGAGGTGGTGGAGCAGGAAGGCGGTGCCCTGATGGAAGACGAGCACGGCCAGGGCGCCGGCGATGAAGCCGGCCAGGATCGTTCGCACCATCGGCCTTGGATTCCCCCTCTGCCCTGCCGGCCGGTCCCTTGCCGTGCGGCTCCGGCCCGCGCACCCTGACAGGACGTGATGTCCTGGAAGGGGAACGCCGTGAACGGAGCCGAGAGCCTGGTCAAGACCTTGTTGGGAAGCGGCGTCGATGTCTGCTTCGCCAATCCGGGCACCAGCGAGATGCATTTCGTCGCCGCGCTGGATCGGGTTCCCGGCATGCGGTGCGTCCTCGGCCTGCAGGAGAACATCGTCACCGGCGCGGCCGACGGCTACTGGCGCATGGCGGAAAAGCCGGCCTGCACCCTGCTGCATTGCGGCCCGGGCCTCGCCAACGGCCTCGCCGGGCTGCACGATGCCCGCCGCGCCCGCTCGGGCATCGTCAACGTCGTCGGCGACCAGGCGGTCTATCACCGGCCCTTCGACGCGCCGCTGACCGCCGATACCGAGGGCTGGGCGCGCGGCGCCTCGGCCTGGGTGCGCACCTCCAGCCGGTCCGAGGATGTCGGCGCCGATGCGGCCGTCGCGGTGCAGGCGGCGCGGACCTCGCCCGGCCAGGTGGCGACGCTGATCCTGCCCTCCGACAGTTCCTGGAACGAGGGCGGGGTGGTGGCGGCCGCCCTGCCGGTGCCGGCGGTGCCGCAGGCCGATCCGCATGCCATCCGCCAGGCGGCCCGGCTGCTGCGCGAGAAGCGCAACGTCCTGCTCCTGCTCGGCGGCCTGGCGCTCCGCGAGGGGGCGCAGCAGCAGGCCCAGCGCATCGCCGCCGCGACCGGGGCGAAGCTGCTGGCCGAGGGCTCGAATGCCCGCATCCAGCGCGGCCGGGGCCGCCTGCCGCTCGAGCGGGTCCCCTATGTGAACGAGCTCGCGGTGAAGGCGCTCGAGCCCTACGAGCACATCATCCTGGTCAATGCGAAGGAGCCGATCGGCTTCTTCGGCTATCCCGGCAAGCCCAGCCGCTTCTGGCGGGAGGGCTGCGAGCTGCATGCGCTGACCCGGCTGGAGCAGGATGCCGAGACGGCGCTGCGGGCGCTGGCCGAGGAGCTCGGCGCGCCGGCCGCCGCCATGCCCGATCCCGGCCCGCGGCCGGAGGCGCCGCGGGGATCGCTGAGCCCGGAGGGGCTGGCCCGCGCCGTCGCCGCGCTGATGCCCGACGGGGCGGTGGTGGTCGACGAATCCGTCACCTATGGCCGGGGCTTCTTCTCCGAGAGCCATGCCGCGCCGCCGCATGACTGGCTGCAGAATTGCGGCGGCGCCATCGGCTATGGGCCGCCGGTCGCGGTCGGGGCGGCGATCGGCGCCGGGGGGCGCCGGATCATCGCCCTGCAGGCCGATGGCAGCGCCATGTACACGCTGCAGGCCCTCTGGACCCAGGCGCGGGAGCGGCTGCCGGTGACGACGGTGATCCTCTCGAACCGCAAGTACCAGATCCTGATCGGCGAGTATCAGAATGTCGGCGCCAATCCGGGCCGGACGGCGATGGACATGCTCGATCTCGGCAATCCCGATATCGGCTGGGTGCAGCTGGCCAACAGCCTGGGGGTCGAGGCGGCGCAGGCGGCCAATCTGGAGACGCTCGGCGACCTGATGGCGCAGTCCTTCAGCCGGCCCGGGCCCTTCCTGATCGAGCTGCTGATCTGACCGCCGCGGCGCCATGGTCCCTCGATCGCCGGACCATGGCGTCTCCGCTGCCTGGGCCAAGTCTCAATAGGGCCGATGTTGTGCCGCAACATGAGACTTCGCGCGTGAAACAAGCTTTCCTAGCGTTCAGGTTTCGCGCAATGTCGGGGTAAGCCGCTTGGGCGCATGGTCACGCTGCGCCGGGATAATTGGTGTCCCGGCACGCCCTCCTGCGTTATTTCGGCACGTCGAGGCAGGGCAGGGGGCACGGGACATGCGGCAGGCGGTGAGTTTCGAGCAGACATGAATATGGTCCACCAGCCGCATCCAGTGCCGGAGGCCAAGGTCGCACGACCGGCGGTGCCGCATTCCGTGCCGCCGTCCCAGCCCGCGCCCGCCGTCGAGGCCGCCCCCGGCCCGCCGGAAGCCCCGGCCGAGGCCGCGCCCCCGGCCCGCCGCCTCTGGCTGCCCTCGGCGCTGCTGCTGGTGGCCGCCATCGGGGCCGGCGCCTACTACATCACGCATCGCGAGCGCCCGGTGCCGACCTCGCCGCCCGCGACGGTCACCGAGCCGCTCTCGCAGGGCGAGTTCCGCCTCTCGGACAACGAGATGCGGGCGCTGCGGATCGAGGAGATGCAGCTCCGGGACTTCCGGGCCGAGCGGATCGCCGAGGGCCGGATCGCCTACAACGAAGACCGCGCCACCCCCGTCTTCTCGCCGTTCAACGGCCGCGTGGTCCGCGCCGAGGCGCGCATGGGCGATACGGTGAAGGCCGGCGACACCCTGCTTGAGATCGAGACCACCGACCTCGCCGGCGCGGCCAACGACCTGCTCTCGGCGGCCGACGCCGCCAACAAGGCCCGCGCCACCCTCGACCAGGCGAAGCGGGAGGAAACCCGCCAGGCGAACCTCTTCTCCGCCCGCGCCGCCTCGCAGCGTGATGTCGAGCAGGCCCGGGTCTCTGCCGGGACCGCGGCCGACGACCTGCGCAGCGCCCAGGCGACGCTGGCCGCCGCCCGCGACAAGCTCCGCGTGCTCGGCCGCAGCCCGGAGGAGATCGCCCGCATCGAGCAGACCCGCATGGTGAATGCGGTGGTGCCGGTGCTCGCCCCGATCGGCGGCACGGTGACGCAGCGCAAGGTCGGGCCCGGGCAGTGGCTCTCGAGCGGTGCCGCCGATCCCATCTACACCATCGCCGACCTCTCCACCATGTGGCTGATCGCCGCGGTGCGGGAGCTCGACGCCCCGCTCATCCGGGTCGGCCAGCAGGTGAAGGTCTCGGTCGGCGCCCTGCCGGACCGGGTCTTCGATGCGCAGGTCACCGCGACCAGCGCCGGGCTCGACCCGGCCACGCGCCGGATGACGGTGCGGGCCGAGGTGAAGGACCCCGACCGCCTGCTGAAGCCCGAGATGTTCGCCACCTTCCGCATCGAGGTGGGCGAGGAGCAGCGCGCCGTCGCGGTGCCGGTGAACGCCCTGATCTTCCGCGGCCCCGAGGCGAGCGTCTGGGTGGCGCTCGACGGCAACCGCTTCATGCTGCGCAAGGTCAAGGTCGGCATCCGCAGCGGCGACATGATCGAGGTGACGGAAGGGCTGAAGGAGGGCGAGCACGTGGTGACGGGCGGCGCCCTGTTCATCGACCGGGCCGCGAGGATCGACTGACCGGCTTCCACGGCTGGCGGAACCGGGGTCGATTCGGTCATGATGCCGCCAGGCGCCGCATCAGGCCGCGCCGCACGCGGCCAGGACAAGAGCAATGCGCCAGATCGTCGCTTTCTCCCTACAGCGTCGACCGCTGGTCATCCTGCTGTTCTTCGTCTTCATCATCCTCGGCCTGATCGGCTTCACCCGCCTGAACATCGAGGCCTATCCCGATCCGGTGCCGCCGCAGGTGGTCATCGTCACCCAGAACCCCGGGCAGAGCGCCGAGGAGATAGAGCGCTACGTCACCATCCCCGTCGAGGTGGCGATGGCCGGCCTGCCGAACCTGACCTCGGTGCGCTCGACCAGCCTCTTCGGCCTCTCGGACGTGCGGGTGCAGTTCAATTTCAACTTCACCTATGACCAGGCGCTGCAGCAGGTGCTGAACCGGCTCGGCCAGCTCCAGGGCCTGCCCGAGGGGGTGGAGCCGGAGATCTCGCCGCTCAGCCCGATCGGCGAGATCATGCGCTATCGCCTGGTCGGGCCGCCCGGCTACTCGCTGGCCGACCTCAAGACCCTGCAGGACTGGGTGCTCGACCGCCGCTTCAAGCGGGTGCCGGGGGTGATCGACGTCACCTCCTTCGGCGGCCTGACCAAGAGCTACAACATCATCATCGACCTGCACCGCATGGCGGCGCACGGCCTCGCCCTGCCGCAGGTGATCGAGGCGGTGCGGGCGGGCAATGCCACGGTCGGGGCGGGCGTCATCCGCATCGGGCCGCAGGCGGCGGTGGTGCAGGGGATCGGGCTGATCCGCAACCTCGACGACATCCGCGGCGTGGTGGTGGCGGCGGGCGGCGGCATGCCGGTGCTGCTCTCCGACATCGCCGAGATCGAGATCGGCAACATGCCGCGACTCGGCATCGCCGGCCATGAGGGGGATGACGACGTGGTGCTGGCCACGGTGCTGATGCGCCGCGGCGAGCAGACCCTGCCGACCATCCGCGGCGTGCAGCGGGAGGTGGAGCGCATCAATGCCGGCGGCATCCTGCCGCCCGGGGTGCGGATCCATCCCCTCTACGACCGGGAGGACCTGGTGAAGATCACCACCCGGACGGTGGTGCACAACATCATCGAGGGCGTGCTGCTGATCCTGGTGATCCAGTACCTCTTCCTCGGCGATCTCCGCGGCGCCCTGGTGGTGGCGGCGACCATTCCCTTCGCCTTCCTCTTCGCCATCCTGCTGATGCTCATCCGGGGCGAGAGCGCCAACCTGCTCTCGCTCGGCGCCCTCGATTTCGGCCTGCTGGTGGATGCCACCGTCATCATGGTGGAGAACATCTACCGCCATCTCGGCCTCGCCCGGCAATCGGCGCATCGCTACGTGCCGCCGGCCGGGACGAAGGAGCTCTCCGGCCTCTCGCTCACCGTGCTGCGGGCGGCCGGCGAGGTGGACAAGGCGATCTTCTTCTCGGCCCTCATCATCATCGCCGCCTTCATCCCGCTCTTCACCCTCGGCGGCATCGAGGGGCGGATCTTCGGCCCGATGTCGAAGACCTATGCCTATGCGATCATCGGCGCCCTGCTGGCGACCTTCACCATCACCCCCGCCCTGGCCGCGGCGATGCTGAAGGAGGACAGCCAGGAGCGGGACACGCCGGTGGTCCGGGTGCTGCGTTGGGGGCATCGCCGGCTCTACGGCCTCGCCATGCGCGCCCGGGCGCTCTGCCTCGGCCTCGCCGCCCTCACCTTCGCCACGGCGATCCTGCTGCTCTCGACGCTCGGCGCCGAATTCCTGCCGACGCTCGAGGAGGGCAATCTCTGGGTCCGCGCCACCATGCCGGGCACCATCTCCCTCGAGGAGGGCAACGGCACGGTCAACCGCATCCGCGCCGTGCTGCTCGAATTCCCCGAGGTGGTCACCGCCACCTCGCAGCAGGGCCGGCCGGATGACGGCACCGACAGCGCCGGCTTCTTCAATGCCGAGTTCTTCCTGCCGCTGAAGCCGCCCGAGGCCTGGACCACGGCGACCAACCGCGACGGGTTGGTGCACGCCATGCAGGAGCGGCTCTCGCGCGAGTTCGTCGGCATCGAGTTCAGCTACGCCCAGGCGATCAGCGACAACGTCCAGGAGGCCGCCTCGGGCGTGAAGGGCGCCAATGCCATCAAGGTCTTCGGGCCGGAGCTCGACATCATCGCCCGCAAGGCGGAGGAGATCCGCCGGGTCCTGGCCGGGGTGGAGGGGGTGGCCGACCTCGCCGTCTTCCGCTCCCTCGGCCAGCCGACCGTGGCGGTGCAGATCGACCGCGCCCGGGCGGCGCGATTCGGCCTCTCGGTCGGCGACATCAACGAGGTGGTGCAGGCGGCGATCGGCGGCGCCGAGGCCGGGCGGGTCTACGAGCCGGGCGGCGACCGCAATTTCCCGCTCGTCGTCCGCCTCGCCGCGCCCTTCCGCGACAGCCTCGATGCCATCGCCCGCATCCCGGTCGGCGGCGGCGGCGCGGCGACGCTGGCCGATGTGGCGCGGATCCGCCTCATCTCGGGCGTCTCCTACATCTACCGCGAGGATGCCAGCCGCTACGTCCCCATCCGCTTCTCGGTCCGCGGCCGCGACCCGGCCAGCACGGTCGCCGAGGCGCAGGAGCTGGTGGCGCAGCAGGTCGAGCTGCCGCCCGGCTACCGGCTGGACTGGGTGGGCGAGTTCCGCAACCTCCAGGAGGCGATCGGGCGCCTGATGGTGGTGGTGCCGGCGGCGCTCGCCCTCATCCTGGTGCTGCTCTACGTGCAGTTCAACACGCTGCGGGAGACGCTGCTGGTCTTCGCCATCGTGCCGCTCTCCCTCACCGGCGGCATCGCGGCGCTGGCGGTGGCCGGGCTCAATTTCTCGGTGCCGGCGGCGATCGGCTTCCTCGCCCTCTTCGGCATCACGGTGATGGAGGGCATCATCATGCTCTCGCACTTCAACCATCTCCGGCTGGAGGGCATGCCCTGGCGCACCGCCCTCGACCAGGCCGGCACCGACCGCATGCGGCCGGTCTTCATGACCTGCTTCGCCTCCTTCACCGGCCTGCTGCCCATGGCGCTGGCCACCGGCATCGGCGCCGATGTGCAGAAGCCGCTCGCCCTCGTCGTCGTCGGCGGTATCGGCCTGGTGCCGCTCTTCATCCTCGTGGTCTTCCCCGTCATGATCGATCTCTTCGGCAAGCCGCGGCATCTGCGGCAGGATTCCTCCCAGGTCCGCTCTCTGGGCCTGCGGGCATGACGCCTCGGCTGCTCCCGCTGCTGCTTGGCCTCGGCCTGTTGGTGTCGCCGGGTCTCGGACCGCCGGCCCTGGCGCAATCGGGCCCGCGGGCGATGCCGGGCGGCCTGCCGCTGCCGGTCGGGCAGGGGGCGCAGCCGCTGACGCTCGACGCGGCGGAGCGGCTGCTGATCGACCGCAACCTCGTCCTCCTCGCGGCGCGGCGCGGCGTCGATGCCGCCCGCGCCAACCGGCTGGTCGCCTCCTCCCTGCCGCCGCCGCAGGTGCAGGTCGGCAACAGCTTCGCGCAGTTCAACGAAACCGCGGCCGGCGCCATCAAGGGCGCCCGCTTCCTCAGCCCATCGAACAACATCAGCGTCGGCCTGCAGGTGCTGGTCGAGCGCGGCAACAAGCGGAGCCTGCGCACCCGGCTCTCCGAGGACCAGATCGGCACCGCCGAGGCGCAGGTGCTGGACGCGCTGCGCACCCAGCTCTTCACCCTGCGCCAGGCCTTCCTCGGCGCGCTGCTGGCGCGGGCCAATCTCGAGGTCGCGCTCGGCAACCGGCTGAGCCTCGACCGGACCGAGACGCTGCTGCGGCGCCAGCTCCGCGACGGCGCGATCCCGGAGGGCGACCTGCTGCGCTTCCAGGCGAGCCGGCTGCAATTCGAGCCCGACGTCACCAACAACGCCCAGGCCTATGCCGCCGGCATCGCCTCGGTCGCGGCGCTGCTCGCCGCCGATCCGGCCGCCTTCCAGCCCGGGGCCGGGCAGATCCAGGCGCTCGGCATCCGCCCGAGCGTGCCCGCCTCCCTGGCGCCGCCGCCGCCCGGCCCGCGCGGCCCCGCCGGCACCCCGCCCGGCCCGGCCAGCGCGCCGACCAGCGTGCAGACCATCCTCTCGCCCGTCGCCTTCGACCTGCGCGGCCGCTTCGACCTGGTGCCGGCGCTCGGCATCTCCCGCGACGAGCTGGCCCAGGCGATCGAGAACCGGGCCGATGTGGTGGCGGCGCAGCGCCAGGTGGCCGCGGCCAATTCCAACCGGCAACTGGCCGAGGCGTCGCGGTCGCGCGACGTCACCGTGAATGGCGGCTGGTCCCGCTCCCGCCTGTCGCAGGACCTGCCGAATTCCCGCGACCAGCTCAACGCGACCGACAGCTTCGGCATCCAGCTCTCGATGCCGATCTTCACGCGCCAGATCACCGAGGGGAATGTCGGGATCGCGGCCGCGCAGGCCGGGCAGGCGGAGGCGCAGGCGCGCGCCGCCCTGCTGCAGGCGCGGGCCGACTTCGCCACCGCCTGGGCGAGCTACGAGCAGGCGCGGGCCTTGCTGAACCTCTATACCGGCGGGGCGCTGAACCGCGCCGAGGAGGCCTATCGCAGCACCGAGCAGGCCTATCTGGCGGGCGGGCGGACGCTGCTCGACGTGCTGGATGCGCTGCGGACGCTGAACGCGACGCGGGTCCAGGCGAATCAGGCGCGCTACGCCTATCTCCTCGCCCTGGCGCAACTCGAACAGGCGACGGGCGTCTCCGGCATCGCGCCACGGCTGTGACGCGATTGCACCAGGTCGTGGCGAAGCGGGCATCACCCGCAGGGGAGGCTGCCCTTCGCCCGGTTGCGGCGGCAATGATCCGGCCCCACCCTGTGGGGGAGTACCAAAAGGGAGAATCGCGCATGGTCCGTATCGTCTTCGCCGTCGGCGTCCTCGGCCTCCTGGCGGCCTGCAGCCCGAGCTTCGGCAGCGGCCAGCCGCGCGAGGTCGTCTACGTGCCGGCGGGCAGCGCGCCGCCGCGCTGAGGCCGGCAGGGCGCCGCCGCGGGGCCTGACGCGCCCCGCCAGGCCGCGGAATGCTCAGCCCCCTTGGCTCGCCGGGTCCCCTCGCGGGCCCGGCAACCGGGGCCGTGCCGTGGCAGCGGCGTCCTCCCATCTCAGGCCGGCCAGGCGCGGTTGCGGCGGGTCTGCCGCGCAGGCGATGGGCGCGAGCTGGTCGAGCACCGCCCCGGCGAAGAGCGCCCCCTCCGGCCGCACCGGCAACCCCGCCGCCTGCAGCCCCTCCGCGGCCCAGCGATTGCACGTGTAGATCAGCGAATAGCCGCGCGCGGCCCTGTAGAAGAAGCTGCCCATCAGCGCCTCCTCGCGGGCCGGGATCAGCCGGTCCTCGGCATCCCAGGCGAAGCTGTCGGCGAGGAAGCGGACCAGCCCCTCGCGCCCCCCGGGCGGCAAGGCGAGGGCGAGCACGCGGCCCGGATAGGCCTCCGGCGGCGGCACGAGCAGCCCGGTCACCTGGATGACGCCATCGCCCGGGATGGGACCGAGCAGCCATTCCTCGAAGGCGCCGTTCCCGGCCAGCATGAACCCGTATTTCCCGAAGCCGAAGGCCAGCGCATCGGCGCCGGGGAAGGCCGCGGCGAGCCGGGCGAGACGGCCCCGCAGCGCGGTGCGACGCAGCGCCAGTTCCAGATGCCAGCCATGGCTGACCACCCAGGCCTCCGTCTCGGTCGCCGCGCCCGCCGGGCAGCGGGGGGGCGGCCGCGAGCAGCCGGCGAGGGCGCCAAGGGCGAGCGGCGTGAGCAGGGCCAAGGCCTTGCGACGTCCCATGGCCTTGCGACACCCCGGAGCGAAGCGGATAGTCATGCCGAATGCCGGGATCCTGCGCAGCCCGCGGCGGTGGATCGCATGCGGCGGGGGAGGGCGGCAAGCGGGAGAGACGATCCATGGACATGCAGATCCGCGGCAAGCGGGTGCTGATCACCGGCGGCTCGAAGGGCATCGGCCTCGCCTGCGCCGAGGCCTTCGCGGCGGAGGGGTGCGACCTCGTCCTCGCCTCGCGCGATGCGGCGGCACTGGACAAGGCGGCGGGCGCCATCCGCAGCCGGCATCAGGTGAACATCGCCACCCAGGCCGGCGATCTCGGCGACCCGGCGGCGCGCCTCGCGCTGCACGCGGCGCATCCGGAGATCGACGTGCTGGTGAACAACGCCGGCGCCATCCCCGGCGGCACGCTGCAGGACATCAGCCTGGAGCGCTGGCAGCAGGCCTGGGCGCTGAAGGTCTTCGGCTACATCCACCTGACCCAGCTCTACCTGCCGGCCATGGAGACGCGCAAGGACGGCGTCGTCGTCAACATCATCGGCATGGCCGGCCGGGCGCCGCAGGCCGACTACATCTGCGGCGCCGCCGGCAACGCCTCGCTCATCGCCTTCACCGCGGCGCTCGGCGGCAAGGCGCCGGACAGCAATGTCCGCGTCGTCGGCATCGCGCCCGGCGCCACCATGACGGAGCGGATCATCACCCTCTCGAAGTCGCGGGCGAAGACGAAATGGGGCGATGAGGGGCGCTGGGAGGAGATGCTCGCCGGCCTGCCGCTCGGCCGGGCGGGCAAGCCGGAGGAGATCGCCGACCTCGCCGTCTTCTGCGCCAGCCCGCGCGGCGGCTATCTTTCCGGCACGACCATCGAGGTGGATGCCGGCGCGCAGTACCGGGGCTAGACGATGGAATTCCGCCTGACCGAGGCGCAGCGCGCCCTGATCGCGCCGGTGCGGGAGATGGCGCAGAGCCGCTTCCGCGCGCGCGCGCTCCGCTGGATGGATGGCAGCTTCCCCTGGGAGAACATCCGCGACCTGGCCGGACTCGGCGTGCTCGGGATGACGGTGCCGGAGGAGTATGGCGGCCTCGGCCTGCCGGTCTTCGAGACGGCGCTGATCCTCGAGGAGATCGCCAAGGTCTGCTACCCGACCGCCATGGCCGTGCTGGGCGAGGCCGGGGTGCAGACGCGGGTGATCGCCCGCTACGCGCCCGAGGGCATCCGCGCCCGCATCCTGCCGGCCGTGGTCAGCGGCGACTGCATCCTCTCGATCTGCATGACCGAGCCGCATGCCGGCACGGATGTGGCGAATTACCGCACCAACGCGGCGATCAAGGGCGATCGCGTCGTGGTGAACGGCGCCAAGACCCTGATCAGCCGCGCCGAGGAGGCGGGGATGTTCGTGGTCTTCACCCGCATCGACGGCAGGCCGGGGCGCGAGGGCATCGGCTGCGTGCTGGTCGAGCGCGGCACGCCCGGCCTCGCCGTCACCGGCACCTACCACACCATGGGCGGGGAGAACCTGCACGAGGTGCGCTTCGAGGATGTCGAGCTGCCCATCGAGAACCTCGTCATCCGCGAGGACGGGTTCAAACGGCTGCTCTCCGCCTTCAACACCCAGCGCTGCCTCAACCCGGCGATCAGCCTCGGCCTCGCCGAGGGCGCCTTCGACGAGGCGCTGCGCTATGTGCGGGACCGCCCGGTCTTCGGCCGGCCGATCGCCGATTTCCAGGGCGTGCGCTGGAAGCTCGCCGACATGTACAAGGAGATCGAGGCGGCGCGCGGGTTGCTCTGGCGCGCCTGCATGACGGCCGATCCCTTCCCGGACCCGTTCCTGGCTGCGACGGCCAAGATCTTCTGCAACGAGATGGCGATCCGGGTGACGAGCGAGGCGGTGCAGCTGCATGGCGGCTTCGGCTTCACCGACGAGTACCCGGTCTCCCGCCTGTATCGCGGCGCCCGCTACGGCAGCCTCGGCGGCGGCGCCACCGAGACGCTGCGCGACCTCATCGGCCGCCGGCTCGCCGGCGAGGATCCCGGCCCCGATGGCATCATGGGCCTCGGCTACTTCTAAGAACTCCCCGCAAAACCGCTTCGCGGCTTTGCGGGGACCCCATGGTCCCCTCTTGTCCAAGGGGCGTCACAGCCTGCCGTGGCAAAGCCGCGTCAGGACAACGAGCAGCGACGGTTTCGATAGGCGCTCTGACGCAGTTTACGGTCAGAGCAGCTTCGCCCCATCTGATGGGGATCTGCTCTGAGGCGCCGCCTCCAGCGCCGCGACCAGAAGCTGCAAGAGCTCCCGGCCGAAGGCGCGCATGTTGGCGACGCGGTCGGGGCTGCCGGTCTCGATGGTGAGGGTCTTCGCCACCGGCCCGGCGACGGCGAAGACGCCATGCCCGGCGGCATGGCCGTAGCGGTTGCCGGTCGGCCCGGTGGCGCCCGCCTCGCCGAGCGCCCAGGTGGTGCCGAGGCGGCTGCGCGCGCCCTCGGCCAGCAGCGCCGCCATCTGCTCCGAGGCCGGGGCGGCGCCCTTCAGCGCGGCGGTGGGGATGCCGAGCAGCCCCTCCCGCGCCGCGCGCGTATAGACCACCGTGCCGCCGAGGAAATAGGCCGAGGCGCCGGGCACCGCGAGCAGCGCGGCCGAGACGAGGCCGCCGCTCGAACTCTCGGCGACGGCGATGGTCTCGCCGCGCGCCTTCAGCAGCGCCCCGGCGCGGGCGGCGATCGGAAGCAGGCTGTCCATGGTGGTCCTCCCCTGTCGCCGCGAAGGCTATCGCGGCGGCGCGCCGGGCGAAACCGCAGCGCCTTCGGGGATGGCGCGCCGGACTCCTTTGCGCAGGCGGATGATTGACAGATATATCACGGCCGTGCTCGGCTCCGTCACAAGCCCCGGCATGGGGCGCGGAGGACGTCGCGCATGCCCGCATCCCTGTCCGAGGCCGCGGTCGAGGAATACCGGCGCCTCGGCTATCACTTCCCGATCCGGGTCTTCCCGGCCGCGGAGGCGGAGGGCCTCCTGGCCAGGCTGCGGGCGACGGAGGCGAGGCTCGGCGGCAGCCTCTCCGGCCGCATGAACCAGAAGCCGCATCTCCTCTTCCCCTGGGCGCATGCCCTCGTCACCCATCCGGCGGTGCTGGATGCGGTGGAGAGCGTGCTGGGCCCCGACCTGCTCTGCTGGGGCAGCCAGTTCTTCATGAAGGGCGCGCGCGACCCGGCCTATGTCTCCTGGCACCAGGACGGCACCTATTGGGGCCTCTCCAGCCCCGATGTGGTCACCGCCTGGATCGCCCTCACCCCGAGCGTGCCGGAGAGCGGCAACATGCGCGTGGTGCCGGGGACGCATCTCTCGCAGGTGCCGCATACCGATACCTTCGCCGCCGACAACCTGCTCTCGCGGGGGCAGGAGGTGGCGGTCGAGGTGGACGAGAAGGACGCGGTCGACATCACGCTGCAGCCCGGCGAGATGAGCCTGCACCACGTGCTGATCGTGCATGGCTCGGAGCCGAACCGGGCGAGCTGGCCGCGCATCGGCTTCGCCATCCGCTACGTCCCGACCCATGTCCGCCAGCAGGGCGGCGAGAAGGACAGCGCGCTGCTCGTCCGCGGCACCGACCGCCATGGGAATTTCGAGCTCGAGACGGCGCCCGAGGAGGAGCTGCATCCGGCGGCCCTGGCGCGGCATGCGGCCATTCTCGACCGCCAGCTCGCCATCCTCTACCGCGGCGCCGGGCAGGCGGGAAAGCTCGGGGCGACCGTCACGGCGATGTAGCGCCGGCCAGCCGGGGGAGGGACGCATGAGAACCACACGCCGCGCGGTGCTCGCCGCGACGCTGGCCGCGCCGGCCCTGGCACGGGCGCAATCGACCATCCGCATCCGCTTCGCCCACAGCCTCTCGACCGTCGAGCCGGCGCATCAGGCGGCGGAGTTCTTCGCGAAGAACGTCGCGGCGCGGACCAACAACCGCGTGCAGATCGAGGTCTTCCCGGGCGAGCAGCTCGGCAGCGGCCGCGACGTGAACGAGATGATCCGCCAGGGCGCCAACGTGATGAACATCACGGATCCTGGCTACCTCTCGGATTTCGTGCCGGATGTCGGCATCCTGAACGGCCCCTACCTGGTCCAGGAATACGACCAGTTCGGCCGACTGCTCGACAGCGACTGGTATCGCGGCGTGGATGCGGCGCTGCAGAAGGCGGGCTTCCGGATGATCATGATGGGGGCCTATTTCGGCGCCCGGCACATGATCGCCGACCGGCCGATCCGCCGCCCGGCCGAGATGGCCGGCATGACGGTGCGCGTGCCGCCGAACCAGATGTGGATCGAGACCTTCCGCAGCCTCGGCGCCCGGCCGACCACCGTGCAGTGGAGCGAGATCTACAACGCGCTGCAGCAGAACGTGGTGCAGGCGGCGGAGGCGCCCTATGGCTCGCTCTGGGGCGCCCGGCTGCAGGAGGTGCGCAAGGTCATCTCCACCACCGGGCATTTCCAGGCCCTGACCGGCTGGCCGATCAACAACGGCTACTTCAACCGCCTGCCGGCCGATGTGCGGGCCGTGCTGCTCGAGGAGGGCGGCAAGGCGCAGCAGGAGCAGACCCGGCTGACCCGGGAGCAGGAGGCCGGCTTCGTCGAGCGCTTCCGCGGCGCCGGCGTCGAGATCGTGAGCGATCTCGACATCCCGGCCTTCCAGGCCGCCTCGGCCGCGACCTACAAGGCCTTCCCCAAATGGACGCCCGGCCTCTACGACACCGTGCGGAAGCTGCTGGCATGAGCGCCGGGCTGCGCCGGGCCCTCGGCCAGGCGGACGAGCTGATCGCCGTGCTCGCCCTGCTGGTCACCGTCGCCGCGGTCGGCTGGGGCGTGGTGACGCGCTACGTCACCTCCCAGCCCGCCGTCTGGTCGAGCGAGGTCGCCGCCATCGCCTTCGCCTGGCTGACCTTCTTCGGCGCCTCCGCCTGCTTCCGCCACAACGCGCATCCCTCGATCGACATGCTGGTGCAGCGCCTGCCGCCCGGCCCGCAACGCTGGGTGCGCCTCGGGGTCGATCTGCTGGTGGCCGGCTTCCTCGCCTATTTCTGCTGGCTGGGGGTGGAGTTCTCCCTGGCCGCCTGGGACAACCCGACCGCCGTGCTGCGCCTGCCGATGACCGTGGTCTATGCGCCGGTCACCCTGGCGACGGCGATGATGCTGGCCCGCCACCTGTCCAACATGCGCCGCCCGCTCGCCCTGCCCGAGAGGGCAATGGCATGAGGCGCCGCCGGCCCGGGGGCGCCGTCCCATGACAGTGGCGCTGCCCTCGATCCTGCTGGTCCTGCTCTTCGCGCTGAACCTGCCGGTCGCCTTCGCCATCGCCATCTCGGCGCTCTCCTTCTTCTTCCTCGCCGACGGGCTGCCGCTCGACATCTTCTTCCAGAAGATGGTCGCCGCGACCGAGAGCTACCCGCTGCTCGCCGTGCCCTTCTTCGTGCTCGCCGGCTCGCTGATGAACGCCGCCGGCATCACCCGGCGCCTGCTGCACCTGGCGGATGCGCTGGTCGGGCACCTGACCGGCGCGCTCGCCCAGGCCTGCACGGTGCTGGCGACGCTGCTCGGCGGCCTCACCGCCTCCTCCTCGGCCGATGCGGCGATGCTCTCCAAGCTGTTCGGGCCGGAGATGCTGCGCCGCGGCTATTCCGCCGCCTTCGCCGCCGCCATCACCTCCTCGGCCGCCATCATCACGGCGCTGATCCCGCCGGGGATCGGGCTCATCATCTATGGCTATCTGGCGGATGTCTCGGTCGGGCGGCTTTTCCTCGCCGGCGTCGTGCCCGGGCTGCTGCTCGCCGGCTCGCTCTTCCTCACCACCTGGTGGATCGCCCGGCGCCGCGGCTACCGGCCGACGCGGCCGCATTTCGCCGGCTGGGGCGAGGTCGGGCGGGCGGCGAAGGAGGCGGTCTGGGCGCTGCTGATCCCGGTCTTCATCATCCTCGGCCTGCGCTACGGCATCTTCACCACCACCGAGGCGGGGGCCATCACCGTCCTCATCACCCTCCTGATCGGCGCGCTGGTCTATCGCGAGCTCTCCTGGGCCAAGCTGCCCGGCGTGCTGCGGGAGACGGTGCTCGACACCTCCTCGGTGATGCTGCTGATCTGCGCCGCCTCGGCCTTCGGCTTCTACCTGGCCTGGGAACGGCTGCCGCCGGCGATGGCGAGCTGGATGGTCGGGCTGACGCGCGACCCGCAGATGCTGCTGCTGCTGATCAACGTGCTGCTGATCGTGCTGGGGACGGCGGTGGAGGGCACCGCGGCGCTGATCATCCTGACGCCGATCTTCGTGCCGGTGATCCTGCAATTCGGCATCGACCCGGTGCAGTTCGGCATCGTGCTGGTCACCAACCTGACCATCGCCGGCATCACGCCGCCGGTCGGGCAGATGATGTTCATCTCCTGCGCCGTGCTGCGGGTGCCGATGGAGGTCTACACGGTCGAGATCCTGCCCTTCCTCGCCGCCATGACGGCGGTGCTGCTGCTGATCACCTTCCTGCCCGGTCTCTCGCTCTGGCTGCCCGATCTGGTGATGGGGCCCTGAGCGCCGGCGCGCGGGCGTTGACGCGGCGCCCGGGACTGCCAGGATCGGCGCGAGGAGGAGGCGCCATGCCGAGGATCGAGCCGGATACCAGGCAGCGGGGCGCCGCGACCGGGCCGGAAGCCGGCGCGGCCCTACCTCGCCGCGCCCTGCTCGGCGCGGCGCTTGCCGTGCCGCATCTCGCCCGGGCGCAGGGCAGGGCCTGGCCGGACCGGCCGGTGCGCATCGTCGTGCCCTTCCCGCCGGGCGGCTCCAACGACGTGGTGGCGCGGCCGCTGGCCGAGCGGCTGCAGGCGAAGCTCGGCCTGCCCTTCGTCATCGAGAATCGCGGCGGCGCGGGGGGCGCCATTGGCGCCGCCCAGGTCGCGCAGGCGGCGGCGGATGGCTCCACGCTGATGGTCACCTCCTCCTCCTTCGCCACCACCGCCGTGGTGCAGAAGCCGGCCTGGGATGCCGAGGGCAGCTTCGATGCCATCGCCGTCCTCGCCCGCGCGCCCTTCTTCGTCATGCTGAACCCGGAGGTGCCGGCGCGCGACCTGCCGGGGCTGATCCGCCTGGCGCGCGAGACGCCGGGCGGGCTCGACTACGGCAGCTCGGGCGCCGGCGGGATCAACCACTTCATCAGCGAGTATTTCTGCCAGGCGGCCGGCATCCGCATGAACCACGTGCCCTATCGCGGCACCGCGCCGGCGGTGACCGACCTCGTCGCCGGCAACATCCAGGTGATGATCACCACCGTCGCCAGCGCCAATGCCGCGATCCGCGACGGGCGGGTGCGGGTCATCGCCGCCACCGCCCCGAGCCCGGCCGAGCGCGGCGGCCTGCCGCCCGAGGTGCCGGCGGTGCCAACGGCCCGCGAGGTCGGCGTCGATTACGAGGTGGCGATCTGGTGGGGGCTGCTGGCGCCGAAGGCCGTGCCGCCGGCGATCCGCCAGGCCATCCATGCCGCGGCCAATGAGGCGCTGGCCGATCCCGGCCTGAGGCGCGTCTACGACGCCGAGGGGGCCGTGCCTGCGCCGGGCCCGCCCGAGGCCTTCGCCGGCGTCCTGCACGCCGATCTGGACCGCTGGCGCAAGCTCGCCGAGGCGGCCAATATCCGGGCAGAATGACCCAGCAGCCGACCCCGCATCGCCGCGAATTCGATCCCGACGCCACCGGCGCCCTGCAGGGGCTCCGGGTGGTCGATCTCTCCCGCCTCGTCGCGGGCAACCTGCTGACCAAGGTGCTGGCCGACCACGGGGCGGAGGTCATCAAGGTGGAGCCGCCCGAGGGCGACACGCTGCGCGCCTGGCGGACCCAGGGCCTGTCCCTCGACTGGAAGGCGCTCAGCCGCAACAAGCTCTCGGTCTGCCTGGCGCTGCGCGATCCCGCGGCGGTCGAGGTGGTGAAGCAGCTAGCCGCGACGGCCGCCCTCTTCGTCGAGAGCTTCCGCCCCGGCGTGCTGGAGGCGATGGGGCTGGCGCCGGAGACGCTGCTGGCGATCAACCCGCGCCTCGTCATCACCCGGGTCAGCGGCTGGGGCCAGGACGGGCCCTACCGGCACAAGCCCGGCTTCGGCACGCTGGTCGAGGGCTATTCCGGCTTCGCCGCCGTCAACGGCTTCGCCGACCGCGAGCCGGTGCTGCCGCCCATGTACATGGCGGATGGCTATGCCGGGCTCTATGGCGCCGCGGCGGCGATGATCGCGCTGCGCCATGCCGAGGCGACGGGGCAGGGGCAGGTGATCGACCTCGCCCTCTTCGACCCCATCCATGTGATGATGGAGCCGCAGCACGCGAAGTGGCAGCTCACCCATAAGCTGAAGCCGCGCACCGGCAGCCGCAGCACCAATGCTGTGCCGCGCAACGCCTATCGCACCCGGGATGGCGGCTGGGTCTGCCTCTCCGCCTCGACCCAGGGGATGACGGAGAAGCTGCTGCGCTCCATCGGCCGGGAGGAGCTGATCGCCGATCCCCGCTTCCGCACCAATGCCGACCGCGTCCGGCATGCCGAGGCGCTGGATTCCATCATCGCCGACTACATCGCGGCGATGACGCTCGAGGAAACCTTGGCGCATTTCGACCGGGCCGGCGTCACCATCGGCCCGATCATGGATGCCGAGATGCTCTCGCATGACCGCTACGCCATCGAGCGCGAGGCGCTCATCGAGGTGCCGGATGCCGAGATGCCCTCGGGCTTCTTCCCGATGCACGGCATGGTGCCGCGCCTGTCCGGCACGCCGGGCATCCTGGCCCGGCCGGCGCCGCGGCTCGGCGAGCACAACGAGGCGATCCTCGCGCCGGTGCTGGGCGAGGCGGAGCTGGCGCGGCTGCGCCGGGCGGGGGTGGTGCGGGACGCCTGAGGCCGCGCCCGGTCCCGCGGCCGGGCCGTTCCCATCCGCCCGGGGGTGCTAAAAAGCCCGGATGCGGAACCAGTTTCCGGGCCCGGGGTTTGGCCTTGAGTGGCGATGCGTCAGGAGGGAGCCCATCATGCGCCTCGAAGGGGAACGCGAGAGCGAGAACGTCGAGGACCGTCGTGGCAGCGGCGGCTTCGGTGGTGGCGGGCGGGGGATCCCGATCGGGGTGACGGGCGGCGGCCTCGGCACGGTCGCCATCATCCTCCTGGCGCTCTTCTTCGGCGTCGATCCGCGCGTCATCCTCGGCGGCGGCGACGGGGCGCCCCCGCAAAGCCAGGTGACGGAGAGCCGGCCGGCGCCCGATGCCGCCCAGGATGAGGGCCAGCGCCGCTTCGTGGCGCAGGTGCTGGCGACGACCGAGGATACCTGGACCGACATCTTCCGCCGCGCCAACCGGCAGTACAACCCGCCGAACCTGGTGCTGTTCAGCGGCGGCACCCAGAGCGCCTGCGGCTTCGCCCAGACCGCGGTCGGCCCCTTCTATTGCCCGAACGACCGCAAGGTCTATCTCGACACCGCCTTCTTCCGCGACATGGAGCGCAAGCTCGGCGCCCCCGGCGAGTTCGCCCGGGCCTATGTCATCGCGCATGAGGTCGGCCACCACGTGCAGAACGAGCTCGGCATCCTGCAGCGCGTCGCGCAGGAGCGGCGCGGCATGGGCGAGGCGGAGTCGAACGCGCTGCAGGTGCGCGTCGAGTTGCAGGCGGATTGCTTCGCCGGGATCTGGGCGAACCACACCGAGCAGATGCGCCGCTTCCTCGAGCCGGGCGATGTCGAATCCGGCATCGGCGCTGCCGCTGCCGTCGGCGATGACCGGCTGCAGCGCCGCGCCCAGGGCTATGTGGTGCCGGAGAGCTTCACCCATGGCAGCTCGGCGCAGCGCGTGCGCTGGTTCCGCACGGGGCTCGAAAGCGGCGACATCCGGCGCTGCGATACCTTCAGCACTGACCGGTTGTGACGGAACGCGTCGTGTGAAGCGCCGTTAGAGGGAGGCTCGCGGGCGTCAAGCCCGCACCGACCAGTCAAACGGGAAAATGCAAATGCGCACGACGTTCTTTCGCCTGGCGCTGCTGGGCACGGTGGTTGCTGCCCCGGCCCTGGCGCAAACCTCCCCCGCAACGCCCGACCGCACGGCGCCGCCCGCTGCCACCGAAGGCAGCACGCGCCCTGGCATGACCCCGGCGACGCCCGATACGCGCAGCGGCGCCACGATGCCGGGCCGCGACGCCACGACCGGCGCCACCTCGCCGAACCGCGGCAATGACAGCAGCAATGCCGCGGTGCGGCTCGATGACGGCAACCGCACCGCCGCCTCGCCCGCGGCCGGGGCCAACAGCTTCACCGAAGGCCAGGCCAAGAGCCGCATCGAGGCCGCCGGCTTCACCAATGTCTCCGACCTGCAGAAGGACGACCAGGGCGTCTGGCGCGGCCGGGCGCAGCGCAACGGCCAGCAGGTGAGCGTGGGGCTCGACTACCAGGGCAACGTCGTCCCGAACGCCGGCCGCTGACGCAAACCCAGGAAACGGAGCACCCCCATGGCGACCCGCACCATTGCGCGTCTCTTCGACAGCTACGCCGATGCCTCCGCAGCCGTGAGCGATCTCGAGGCCGCGGGCTTCGAGCGCGACGATATCAGCCTGATCGCCAATCGCGGCGATGAGGCATCGGCCGACGGCACCGGGACCACCTCTCACGAGACCTCCAGCGGCGCCGGCACCGGCGCGACGCTCGGCACCATCGTCGGCGGCGGCGCCGGCCTGCTCGCCGGCCTCGGCTCGCTGGCCATCCCCGGCATCGGCCCGATCGTCGCGGCGGGCTGGCTCGTCGCGGCCGTGACCGGCGCCGGCGTCGGCGCCGCGGCGGGCGGATTGCTCGGCGCGCTCACCGGCTCCGGCCTCTCCGAAGAGGAGAGCCATGTCTATGCCGAGGGCGTCCGCCGCGGCGGCAACCTGGTGACCGTACGCGCCGATGAGAGCCGGGCCAGCGAGGCCGAGACGATCATGGCCCGGCACAATGCCACGACGGCCGAGGCGCGCGGCGCGGATTACCGGGCCGGTGGCTGGAGCCGCTACGACGACACGGCCGATCCCGCCACGGGTCTCGGCACCGGGGCCGGCGTCGGCACCACCACCGCGGCCGGGCAGATGGGCACGCGGACCAGCGACTATCCCGCCACCGACGCCGCGATCGCCGGGCGCCCCGACGGCAGCCCGGGCAACCCGCCCGGCACCAAGCTGTCGCGCGCGGCCGATGACACGCTCGGGACGAATATGAGCGGGGCGCGGCCGGAGAACGAGGCGAACCACAGCTCGCCGCCGGACGGCACCCCGGGCAACCCGCCGGGCACCAAGCTGTCGCGCGCGGCCGACGATGCGCTCGGCACCAACATCAGCGGTGCGCGGCCGGAGAACGAGACGCGGCCCGAGACCCGCGACGCCGAGCCGCGCATCGGGCGGTAAGGTCACCGCTGCGGCCGAGGGTCCTGGACCGCCTGGTTCAGGGCCCCGGCACGGGCCGGGTTCGCCTGGCCCCATTACCGGGCGCGGGCCAGCAGGCGCCGCGCCCGCTCCACGACCGGCTCGTCGATCATCTGGCCCTCGAAGGCGACGGCGCCGAGACCCTGGGCCAGCGCGGACTCGAAGGCCGTGACCATGCGTGCCGCGCGCTCCACCTCCTCCGGCTGGGCGCCGTACTCCGCATTCACCACCGGCACCTGGGCCGGATGCACGCAGCTCGCGCAGGCGAAGCCAAGGGCGCGGGAACGCCTGAGCATGGCGCGATAGCCCTCGAGATCCGCAATCCCGGCGACGGTGCCGATGAAGCCCAGCGGCAGGATGCCCGCCGCGCGCGCCGCCAGCACCGCCAGCATCTTCGGCACGTAGAGCGCATCCGGCGTCGGCTCCATGCCGAGATCGGTCGCCATGTCCTCGCCGCCGGCGCCCAGCGCGACCAGCCTTGCCTCGGCGCGGGCGATCGCCTCCATGACGCTCAGCGCCGCCGCCGTCTCGACCAGCCCGATGAAGCGGGTGCGTCCCACCGGGACGCCATGCGCCGCCTCGGATTCGCCCGTCATCTCGCCGAGCAGGCGCACATGGTCGGGGCCCATCAGCTTGGTCAGCACCAGCACATCCGCGCCCGCGGCGACGGCGGCATCGATATCCTGCGCCGCCATCCGCAGCGGCCGGTTGATGCGCACGCAGACATCGGCGCCGCCCTGCCGCACCATCGGCACCGCCCGGGCCAGGGCGGCGCGCGCCGCCGGCTTCTCGGCCGGGGCGACGGCATCCTCGAGATCAAGGATGATCGCATCCGCGCCGCGGGTATGGGCCTTGGCGACGAAGCTCTCGCGGGTGGCCGGGACGTAGAGGAGGGATCGCCAGGTCGGGAGGGTGCGCATGGCGGCAGGCTAGAGCGTGATCGCCGGGGGTGGAATCACCGAAGGCGTGACTCAAACGACCGGACACGGCGCCGGACCGTGCTCCAGCGCGCCTCGGCCGCCGGGTCGGACGCCCCCTGCCGCCCGGCAGGGCTCAGCCGCGCAGGAAGGCCAGGATGTCGGCGTTGATCGTCTCGGCATGGGTGGTGTGCATGCCGTGCGGCAGGCCCTGATAGGTCTTCAGCGTGCCGTTGCGCAGCAACTTCGCCGCCTTCGGCCCGGCCGCGGCATAGGGGACGATCTGGTCGTCCTCGCTGTGCATGACCAGCACCGGGATGCTGATCCGGCGCAGGCTGTCCGAAAGGTCGGTCTGCGAGAAGGCGACGATGCCGTCATGCTGCGCCTTGGCGCCGCCCATCATGCCCTGGCGCCACCAGTTGCGGATGCTGCCCTCGGAGGGCTTCGCCCCCGGCTGGTCGAAGCCGTAGAAGGGGCCGGTCGGCACGTCGAGGTAGAACTGCGCCCGGTTGGCGGCAAGCTGCGCCTGGAACTCGTCGAAGACCGATTTCGGCGTCCCCTCCGGATTGCCCTCGGTCTGCAGCATGAAGGGCGTGACGGCGCTGACCAGCACCGCCTTGGCCACGCCCTGGTCGCCATGCCGGCCGAGGTAATGCGCCACCTCGCCGCCGCCGGTGGAATGGCCGATATGGATGGCGTCGCGCAGGCCGAGATGCTCGGTCACCGCCTTCAGGTCATCGGCGTAATGGTCCATGTCGTGCCCCTCCGCCACCTGGCTGGAGCGGCCATGGCCCCGGCGGTCATGGGCGATCACGCGATAGCCCTGGCCGAGGAAGAACAGCATCTGCGCGTCCCAGTCGTCGCCGGATAGCGGCCAGCCATGGCTGAAGACGATCGGCTGGCCCGATCCCCAGTCCTTGTAGAAGATCTCCACGCCGTCGCGTGTCGTGACATAGGGCATGCGGTGCGCTCCTGGGAGGAAGGCCGGACCTGCGTCATGCCCCGAAGGGGCGCCTTCGCCGGGCAGGACGCAGCAGGCGCAACGCGCGGCGGGCGCTTCGGTCGCCGCGCGCGGAGGGAGCCTGCCGGCGCCGGGCGAGGTCGGCGGACAGGCTCCGCCAAGGGCGGCGAGGGACAGCCGCCCAGCCGGGCGGACATCTCTTGCCGAATGCGCGCATGCGCCCGTATGCAGGCGGATGCGCCATGCTGCCGCCTCCCCGACGCCGACCCAAGCCGGCAGTCTCGCCGAGCGGGCCTATGACCTGTTCCGCGACGGGCTGCGGACCGGCGCCTTCCGGCCCGGGCAGCGGCTGCTCGAGACCGAGCTCGCCGAGCAGCTCGGCATGAGTCGCACGCCGGTGCGCGAGGCGATCCGCCGGCTGCAGTCGGAAGGGCTGGTCGCCCATCTCCCGGCCCGCGGCCTCTGCGTCGCCATCTACGACGCGGCGGAGGTGGATGAGCTCTACGTGATGCGCGAGGCGCTGGAAGGCACCGCCGCCCGGCTCGCCGCTCAGCATGCCGGCGCGGCGGAGATCGCGCTGCTGCAGGGCATTCTGGCGCAGGAGCAGGGGCTGGTCGGCATGGCGGCCGCCGAGCAGAACCGGCGCTTCCATCGCGCCCTGCATCAGGCGGCGCACAACCGCTACCTGCTGCGCTCGCTGTCGGCGATCTCGGATGCGCTGCTGCTGCTCGGCCCGACCACGCTGGAGCTGCCCGGCCGGGCGGCGGCGGCGCTGGAGGAGCATGGGCGGATCGTCGCCGCCGTCGCCCGGCGCGACAGCGCGGCGGCGGAACAGGCGGCGCGGGCGCATATCGCCGCGGCGCATGCGGCGCGGCTGGCCCTGGCAGCGGCCGCGCCAGCCTGAGCCTCCTGCCCCGGGGCCGCCGCGCGGCCCCTGGACGCCCGCCGGGCTTGCGCCGCGGAAGGGCGATGGACACTCTGGCGCATCCCTGTATACATGCGTGCACAAGAAGGCGCCAGGAAGGATAGGCGAATGGCCGCGACCGCTAGCGACAGCTTCGACGTCATCGTGGTGGGGGGCGGCAATGCCGCCTTCTGTGCCGCCCTCTCGGCCCAGGAGCAGGGCGCGCGGGTCGTGGTGCTGGAGCGGGCGCCGGAGGAGGAGGCGGGCGGCAACACCCGCTTCACCGCCGGCAATATCCGCTTCGCCTATCGCGGCGTCGAGGATCTGAAGGCGATCATGCCCGACCTCACCGAGGCGGAGATCGCCATCACCGATTTCGGCACCTACACCGAAGAGCAATTCTTCGACGACATGTTCCGCGTCACCCGCAACCGCACGGACCCCGATCTCTGCGAGATCCTGGTGCGCCGCAGCTTCGAGACGATGAAGTGGCTGCACGGCAAGGGGGTGAAATTCGCGCCGATCTGGGGGCAGCAGGCCTTCAAGATCGATGGCAAGTTCAAGTTCTGGGGCGGCCTGACCGTCTCCGCCTATGGCGGCGGGCCGGGCCTGGTGCAGGCCGAGACCGAGGCGGCGAAGAAGCGCGGCATCGAGATCCGCTATGCCAGCCGCGCCACCAAGATCCTCTATGACGGCTTCAAGGTGCAGGGGGTGCAGGTGAAGGCGCCCGGCCGCATCTACGACATCGCCGCGCCCTGCGTCATCCTCGCCGCCGGCGGCTTCCAGGGCGATGCCGAGTGGCGCACCCGCTATCTCGGCCCGGGCTGGGAGCTGGCGAAGGTCCGTGGCACCCGCTTCAACACCGGCGACGGCATCAAGATGGCGCTCGAGATCGGCGCCTCGCCCTTCGGCAATTTCTCCGGCTGCCACGCCGTGCAATGGGATTTCAACGCGCCGGAATATGGCGACCTCGCGGTCGGCGATGCCTTCCAGAAGCATTCCTACCCCTGGTCGGTGCTGATCAACGCCAATGGCCGCCGCTTCCTCGATGAGGGCGCCGATTTCCGCAACTACACCTATGCGAAATACGGCCGCGTGGTGTTGGAGCAGCCGGGGAATTTCGCCTGGCAGGTCTTCGACGCGAAGGTGCAGAAGCAGCTCCGCGACGAGTACCGCATCAAGCAGGTGACCAAGGTCCGGGCCGACACGCTGGAGGAGCTGGCGGAGAAGCTCGAGGGCGTCGACGGCAAGGCCTTCCTGGAGGAGATCCGCGCCTACAACGCGGCGGTGCGCAAGGACATCCCCTTCAACCCGAACGTCAAGGACGGGCGCTGCACCGAGGGGCTTGCCGTCAACAAGTCGAACTGGGCCAACACCATCGAGGACGGGCCCTTCGAGGCCTTCCAGGTCGGCTGCGGCATCACCTTCACCTTCGGCGGCCTGCGCATCGACACCGAGGCGCGGGTGCTGGATGCCGACCAGGCGCCGATCCCGGGCCTCTATGCCTGCGGCGAACTCGTCGGCGGCATCTTCTATTTCAACTATCCGGGCGGCTCCGGCCTCATCAACGGCGCGGTCTTCGGCAAGCTGGCCGGCGCGACGGCGATGGGCGATCTGCGATCCAATGCCGCCGGGCTGGCGGCCCCGGTCGCGGCCGGCGGCTGACAGGGGAGGGAGGGGGGAAGCGACCCCTCCCCCTATTCCGGCCGGATATTGGCCGCCTTCACCACCGGCCCCCAGCGTTCGTACTCGGCCGCGACGAAGCGGCCGGTCTCCGACGGGGCCATCCAGATCGGCTCGCTGCCCATGTCGTTCAGCCGCTGGGTGGTCGCCGGGACGGCCATGATCTCCTGCAGGGCCGGGGCCAGCTTCGCCGCCACCTCGGGCGGCGTGCCGCGCGGGGCGAAGAGGCCGGTCCAGGACCGCACCGCGTAATCCGGCACGCCCTGCTCCTGGATGGTCGGGATCTCCGGCCGGCTGCGCACCCGCTCCGCCGAGCCCACGCCGAGCATGCGCACCTGGCCGGCCGCGGCGGGACCGGAGACGGTGGGCAGGTTGAGGAAGACCATCGGCACCGTGCCGGAGATGAGGTCGGCGATCGCCTGGCCGCCGCCGCGATAGGGCACATGCGTCATGTCGAGGCCGGTGCGCAGCCTGAACAGCTCGCCCGCCAGATGGTTGGAGGAGCCGACGCCGGAGGAACCGAAGCTGACCCCGCCCTTGCTGGCGCGCGCCTTCTCGATCAGGGCCGGCACGCTGTCGACGCCGTAATCCTTCGCCACCGCGAGGACGTTCGGCACGTCGACCAGCATGCAGACCGGCTCCAGCGCCTGCTGCACGTCGTAGCCGAGGTCGCGGGCGATCAGCGGGTGGAAGACATGGTTCGAGGCGGAGGAGACGAGCAGCGTCAGCCCGTCCGGCCGCGCCCGCGCCGCGATGCCCATGCCGAGGCTGCCGCCGCCGCCCGGCCGGTTCTCCACCACGAAGGGTTGGCCGAAGCGTGCCTCGAGCGCCGGGGCGAGCAGCCGCGCGGCGACGTCGTTCGATCCCCCTGGCGCCCAGGGGACGATGAGGGTGACCGGCCGCGAGGGCCAGGCCTCCTGCGCCCGGCCCGGGCGCGACAGCAGAAGGGCAGGGGCGGCAAGGGTGGCGCGGCGGCCGATGCCCGGCATGCAGGGTGTCTCCGTCATTCCCTCGTCGCCACGCTATAGGACCGGGCGGCGAGGCGCGGAAGCGCCGGGCTTCGGCCGGGCGAGGGCCGCCATGCCGGAGGGATCAGCCCTTGAACAGGCTGAGCAGCGATTGCGGCGCCGAATTGGCGATGCCGAGCGCCTGGGTGCCGAGCTGCTGGCGGATCTGCAGCGCCTGCAGCCTGGCGCTCTCCTTCGCCATGTCGGCATCGACCAGGGCCCCGAGGCCGCTCTCCTGGGCATCGAGAATCGACTTGTTGTAGTTGATCTGGCTGTCGATGTAGTTCGAATAGGACCCGAAATTATTGAGCTGGGTCAGGGTGCTGGTGATCGCCTTGCCGATGGCGCCGCCCGAGGTGAGGGCGCTGTTCGCCGCCCCCGCGCTCCAGGCCTGGGCGCCCGAGACGGCGTTGTAGACCTGGTTCAGTGCCGAGAAGCTGTCGAAGCTGTAATAGGTGCCGCTGCCGTTCGAGACCACCTTGATGGTGGTGGCATTGGCATCGTCGAGGATGTTCAGGCCGTTGTAGCTGGCGTCCTGGATGAAGGCCTTGATGTTGGAGGTCAGCTCCTTCGCGGTGGCTTGGTACTGCGTCCGCTGGTCGGCCGTGAGGGTGCCGTCGGCGAGCTTGACGGCAATGGTCTTGAGCGATTGCAGCGTGGTCGAGACCTTGTCGAGGGCGGCCTGGGTGACATCCAGCAACCCCTTCACGCCGCCGAGCTGCTGGTTGGCCGAGGTCGTGGCCGCCATGTCGCCCCGGATCCGCTCGGCCACCGCATAGGCGGCGCCGTCGTCCCGCGCATCGGCGACGCGATAGCCGGTCGAGATGCGCTTCTGGGTCGCCGAGAGCTCGTCGGAGGTCCTGTTGAGGGACTGCAGCGCCACCATGGCGCCGGTATTGGTATTGACCGAATTCAACGGCATGGAGATTTTCTCCGCAGGGACGACCCACTTGCGGGTCTTCGTCCGGGAGCATCGGGGGGGTGGGGTGAAGATGCGGTTAAGCCTGGCGGGAAATCCCGGGCGGCCTTCGGCACGCAAAGATGTGACCCCCGACCGCGCCTCCAGGCCGCTAGAGCCGGTCGCCGCGGGGCGAAAGCGCCCGAAGGCGTGACATCGGCCCTGCGATCCATGGCCCGCGACCCGACCCGGCGGCCTCCCCGCCTGGACGGGCCGCACCGGCGATCCAAGGCGGAGCGGCGGCCGGCCAGGGCGTGGAGCAACGCGCGAACCGGCAGCACGGGGCTTGACGCGGGATTGCCGGAGAGACGACTGACACGGCCATGAGCGATGCTGCCTGCCGATCCGGCAATTTCACCGCCACCCGTTTCGCCATCCCCGGACCCGTCCTGGTGACGCCGAAGCGGTTCGGCGACCACCGCGGCTTCTTCCTGGAGACCTACAGCGCCCGCGACTTCGCCGCGCTCGGCATCCCCGACCTCTTCGTGCAGGACAACCACTCGCTCTCGGCCCTGCCGGGGACGATCCGGGGCATGCATTTCCAGTTGCCGCCGCATCCGCAGGCCAAGCTGGTGCGGGTGCTGCGCGGCGCCATCCTCGACATCGCGGTGGATATCCGGCGTGCCTCGCCCTCCTATGGGCGGCATGTGGCGGTCGAGCTCACCGCGGAGAATGCCCAGCAGCTCTACGTGCCGGTCGGCTTCGCGCATGGCTTCTGCACCTTGGTCCCGGAGACCGAGGTGGCCTACAAGGTCACCGATCTCTACGCGCCGGACTGCGATCGCGGCATCGCCTGGAACGATCCCGACCTGGCGCTGCCCTGGCCCTTCGATGCCGGCGCGGTCCAGCTCTCCGACAAGGATCGCCGCGCGCCGCGGCTGCGCGACCTCGCCACGGGCTTCGACTGAGACGATGCCATGGCCGGGACGGTGATGGCGCCCCCGGGCCGTGCCGGCCGCCCCGGAACGCGCCCCTCGCTCCGCAAGGCCAGCCGATGACCGGCACCCCGTCCGCCTCGGGCAGGCGGCTTCCGACGGACCAGACAGAGGTTTCCCGCATGCGTATCCTGGTCACCGGCGGCGCCGGCTTCATCGGCTCCGCCGTCACGCGGCTGCTGGTGCTGGAGCGCGGCGCCACGGTGCTCGTCGTCGACAAGCTCACCTATGCCGGCGACCGCCGCTCCATCCGCGACTGCGAGGGCCGGCACGGCTTCCGCTTCCTCGAGGCGGATATCTGCGACCTGGAGCGCATGCGCGCGACGATGGCGGAGTTCCGCCCCGATGCGGTGATGCACCTCGCCGCCGAGAGCCATGTCGACCGCTCCATCACCGGCGCGGCGGATTTCATCCAGACCAACATCAACGGCACCTTCGCGATGCTGGAGGCGGCGCGCGCCTACCATGCCGGGCTGGACGCGGCCGGGCAGGCCGGCTTCCGCTTCCACCACATCTCGACCGACGAGGTCTTCGGCTCGCTCGGGCCGGAAGGCGCCTTCAGCGAGACCACCGCCTATGACCCGCGCTCGCCCTATTCGGCCAGCAAGGCGGCCTCCGACCACCTGGTGCGCGCCTGGCACGAGACCTATGGGCTGCCGGTGCTGGTCACCAATTGCTCGAACAATTACGGCCCCTACCATTTCCCCGAGAAGCTGATCCCGCTCATCATCCTCAATGCGCTCGAGGGCAAGCCCCTGCCGGTCTATGGCGACGGCAGCAACATCCGCGACTGGCTGCATGTCGAGGACCATGCCCGCGCCCTGGCCCTGGTGGTCGAGCGCGGCCGGGTCGGCGAGACCTATTGCATCGGCGGCCGGGCGGAGCGGCGGAACCTGCAGGTGGTCGAGACCATCTGCGACCTGCTCGACCAGCGCCGGCCGGGCGCGGCGCCGCGGCGCGGGCTGATCCGCTTCGTCGCCGACCGCCCGGGCCATGACCGGCGCTACGCCATCGATTGCGGCAAGATCGAGCAGGAGCTCGGCTGGCGGCAGCAGCAGAGCTTCGAGAGCGGCATCGCCGCCACCATCGACTGGTACCTGGCGAATGAGTGGTGGTGGCGCCCGCTGCGCGAGGGGAAATACGCCGGCGAGCGGCTCGGCCTGCTCCCGCAGGCGGCCGGGCAGGGGGCGGGCTGATGCGGGTTCTCGTCATCGGCCGCACCGGCCAGATCGCCACCGAGCTGCTGCCGCGCCTCGCGGCCGCCGGCCATGAGGCGGTGGCGCTGGAGCCGCCGGAATTCGACCTGACCGATGCCGGCCAGGTCGCCGCCGCCTTCGCCCGCCACCGCCCCGAGGCGGTGGTGAACTGCGCCGCCTACACCGCCGTCGACCGGGCCGAGGAGGAGCGCGACCTCGCCTTCGCCGTGAATGCGACGGGCCCCCGCCTGCTCGGCGAGGCGGCGGCCGAGGCCGGCGTGCCGGTGGTCCACTACTCCACCGACTACGTCTTCGACGGCAGCAAGGCCGCGCCCTATACCGAGGCCGATCCGCCGAACCCGGTCGGGGTCTACGGCGCCTCGAAGCTCGCCGGGGAGCAGGCGCTGCACGCGGCGCAGCCGCGCTCGGTCACGCTGCGCACCGCCTGGGTCTGCTCGCCGCACGGCAACAATTTCGTCAAGACCATGCTGCGCTTCGGCCGCGAGCGGCCGGAGATGCGCGTCGTCGCCGACCAGCATGGCGCGCCGACCTTCGCCGCCGACCTCGCCGCGGCCGCGGTCGCCCTGCTGCCGCGCCTCGCCGCGGCGTCGGCGGGCGACCCGGTCTTCGGCGTCACCCATCTCACCGGCATGCCCTACACCACCTGGCACGGCTTCGCCGAGGCGATCTTCGCCGGCGCGGCGCGGCGCGGCCAGACGGCGCCGCAGCTCACCGCCATCACCACGGCCGAGTATCCGACCAAGGCACGGCGCCCGGCCAATTCCCGGCTCGACTGCACGCGCGCCGCGCGCGTGCTCGGCCTGCCGCCGCAGGACTGGCGCGCCGGGCTGGAACGCTGCCTCGACGCATTGATGAAGGGATCCGCAGCATGAAGGGCATCGTCCTCGCCGGCGGCAGCGGCACGCGGCTCTACCCGGCGACGCTCGCCGTCTCCAAGCAGCTGCTGCCGGTCTACGACAAGCCGATGGTCTACTACCCGCTCTCGGTGCTGATGCTGGCCGGGATCCGGGAGATCATGGTGATCTCCACGCCGCATGACATGCCGCTGTTCCAGCGCCTGCTCGGCGATGGCAGCCAATGGGGCATCCGGCTGGAATACATGGTGCAGGAGACGCCGAACGGCATCGCCATGGCGCTGGTCCTCGCCGAGGAATTCCTCGCCGGCGGCCCCTCCGCCCTGGTCCTCGGCGACAACATCTTCCATGGCGACGAGCTCGATGCCCGCATGGCCTCGGTCGCCACCGAGCGCGGCGCCGCCGTCTTCGCCTATCGCGTCGCCGATCCCGAGCGCTACGGCGTCGCGGAGTTCGATGCCGAGGGCCGGGCGCTGTCGATCGAGGAGAAGCCGGCCAAGCCGAAATCCGACTGGGCGGTGACCGGGCTGTATTTCTACGACGGCCGCGCCCCGGCCATCGCCCGCCAGCTCAAGCCCTCGCCGCGCGGCGAGCTCGAGATCACCGATCTCAACAAGGCCTATCTCGCCGAGGGCACGCTGCGCGTCGCCCGCCTCGGCCGCGGCTATGCCTGGCTCGACACCGGCACGCATGACAGCATGCTGGAGGCGGCCGAGTTCGTCCGCGCCATCGAGAAGCGCACCGGCCAGAAGGTCGCCTCCCCCGAGGAGGTGGCCTGGCGCAAGGGCTTCATCACCGACGAGCAGCTGCTGCAGGTGGCGCGGCCGCTGCGCAACAGCGGCTATGGCCGCTACCTGGAATACCTGCTGCAGCACGCGAACGGCTGATGCCGGGCCTGCCGGCCCGGGGCGGCCGCGGCAGGGCGGGTCCCGCGAAGGCCAGGGTCAGGCCGCGGCCTCGACCGGCCCCGGGCGCAGGCTGGTCGGCGGCAGGTGGATGACGCAGCGCAGCCCCTGATCCCAGCTGCGCTCGATCCGGCCGCCGAGCTGGTCGCGCACCGTCGCCTCGACGATCCGGGTCCCGAGGCCGCCTCGGGCCGGCGCCGGGGCCGGCGCCGGTTCGGCCGCCGCCTCCTCCCAGGCCAGCATGAGCCCGCCATCCGCGGCCAGCGACCAGCGGATGGCGAGTTGCCCGTCCGGCCGCGACAGGGCGCCATCCTGCCGCGCCTGGCTCGCCAGCTCATGCACCACCATGGCGAGCGGCTGCGCCGCGACCGCCGCCAGCATCACCGCCGGCCCCTCGAGCCGGGGCCCGGCGGCGCCCTCGCCGGCCGGGCGGCCGAACTCGCCCTCCAGCAGCCGCCGCAGCGGCGCGCCCTGCCAGCGGGATTGCGCCAGCAGCGTATGCGCCCGCGCCATGGCGGCGATGCGCGCCTCCACCCGCGGCACCAGCGTCGCCGGGTCCTCGTTGCGCGTCAGCCGCAGCAGGGCCTGCACCACGGCGAGGGTGTTCTTCGCCCGGTGGTCCACCTCCCGCAGCAGCAGGTGCTGCTCCTCCTCCGCCCGGTGGCGGTCGGTGATGTCGGCGAGCACGCCATGCCAGGTGATGCCATCCGGCCCCTCGGTCGCCTGGGCGCGCAGCTCGATCCAACGTGTGGCGCGGCCGGGCCGGACATCGAGCCGCAGGGTGCAATGCGCCGGCGCGTCCTGGCGCCGGGCCGCGTCGAGACAGGCGGCGAGGCGCGGCCGGTCCGCCGGGTCGGCGCAGTCCGCCAGGCTGGCGAGGCTGCCGCCGCCGCCGGACCAGCCGAGGATCGCCGCGGCCCGGGCATCGCAGCGCAGCCGGTCGGTGGCCTCCTCCCAGGACCAGCAGCCGAGCCCCGAGGCGCCGAGCGCGAGGCGGAGCTGCGCCGCGGCCTCGGCCATCGCCGCGGCCTGCTGCCGCGCGCCGCGGGCCGCGGTCCGGGCGGCGAGGACGGCGAGTTGCTCGCGTCGGTGCACCAGCAGGGCAAGGCCGAGCAGGGCCAGGGCCAGCAGGCCGGCCGCGAGCGGCAGCAGGCCCGCCTGGGGCGGCGGCGCGGCACGCAGGGCGCGGATGCGCAGCGGCCAGCCGGGCACCGCCTGCTCCACGCTGAGCAGGTTCGCGGGGCGCTCCGCCGGCAGGGCGGGGCTGCGGCCCAGCACCCGCCCCTCCGCATCGAGCAGCGTGATCCAGGCATCGGCCGGGGCGGTCTCGGCGAGCAGCGCCGCCAGCGCCGGCATCTCGGCAGGGCGCTGGCCAGCCGCCGGCGGCGGCGGCAGGGCCTCGGCAAGCCGGATGGCCGCCTCTCCCGCCTGGCGCGACAGCCGGGCCGCCTCGGTGGCGAGCAGCGGGCTGACCTGGCTCAGCGGCAGCAAGGCCGGCGGCAGCAGGACCGCCAGGAGCAGCAGCAGGGTGGAGGCCCGCAGGCGCCACGATCCTGCCGGCCTCTCGGCCGCGGCATCGGGTCCTGCTGCCTGGGGCATCCTATGCATGGTCGCGCTGAAGCCCACTGAGGCGCCCATCACTGCTCCGCTGCACACCACGCGCAGCGCCGTCGCTTCGAAGTCTTACCGATTGCGCTGCGTATCGAGAGTAGAAAGACCGTGAGAGAAACTATCCCCTCTCTCGGGCCCGGGCGGCGCCGCATCGACAGCCCCGCCGGGTCTCCCTATCCTGCGGCGACACCGCAGCCCGGCCCGGGCCTCGGGCGTTCCGAGCCGATGGGTCCGATGCCGGCCTCTCGGCGCCCCGACCGCGGCGGAGATCCGACCGGATGCCCGATGCCCCCCGTGACCTCGCCCATGACGCCCCGGCCCCCGGCGAGGTGCGCCTGGTGCAGCCCGGGCTGCTCCGGGCGCGCATGCCGCTGCCCTTCCCGCCGAGCCATGTGAACATCTGGCTGCTGGAGCATGCTGGCGGCTGGCTGGCGATCGACACCTCCGTCTCCGGCCGCGCCTCGCGCGAGCTCTGGGAGCAGGTGCTGGCGCAGCCGCTGCTCGGCGGCCGGCCGCTGACCGCGCTGCTGGTCACGCATTTCCACCCCGACCATATCGGCCTGACCGGCTGGCTCTGCGCCCGCTTCGGCCTGCTGCCGATGATGACCCGCATCGAATGGCTGATGGCCCGGGCGCTCTGGTACGACAGCGGGCCGGACATGATGGCGCAGCAGATCGCGCACTACACCCGCGCCGGCTGCCCGGCCGACTACCTCTCCTTCGTCGAGGGCCGCGGCGCCCTCTACCAGCGCGCCGTCGGCGAGCTGCCGCGCGCCTTCCACGCGCTGAAGGACGGGCGGGAGGTGCGGATCGGCGGCTCCGCCTGGCAGGTCATCACCGGCGCCGGCCATGCGCCCGACATGGCGACGCTGTTCTGCGCCGAGCGCGGCGTGCTGATCTCGGCCGACCAGATCCTGCCGCGCATCTCGCCCTATATCGGCCTGCATCCGGGCGAGCCGGAGGCCGATCCGCTCGGCGATTTCCTCGCCAGCAACGAGCGCTTCCGCGCCCTGCCGGAGGACACGCTGGTGCTGCCCTCGCATGGCGAGCCCTTCTCGACCCTGCATCGCCGCCTCGACCAGCTCGCCAGCCACCATGCCGAGCGGCTCGACACCCTGGCCGAGGCCTGCCGCGAGCCGCTGACCGCCTTCGAGGCGGCGCAGGTGCTCTTCCCCCGCGCCTCGGGCGAGATCGCGCAGACCGGCTTCACGGTGGGCGAGACGCTGGCGCATCTGCGCCGGCTGGAGCGGCAGGGCCGGCTGGAGGTCGAGCCCGGCCCCGGCGAGGCGGTGCGGTTCCGGACACGGAGTTAATGCCCCCGGCGCTGCATGGAGCCTGACGTCCTCGTCATCGGCGCCGGCGCGGCCGGCATCGCCGCCGCGCGGCATCTGCAGGCCCTCGGCCGCAGCGTCCGGCTGCTGGAGGCCGGGCGGCGCCTCGGCGGCCGCGCCTGGACCGAGGCGGCGCAACTCGGCGCCCCCTTCGACCATGGCGCCTCCTGGATCCATGTCGCCGAGCGCAACCCGCTGACGCCGATCGCCCGCCGCCTCGGCTTCACCCTGCGCGACGAGCGGCGGCGGGTGCGCGACATCCTGCTCTGGCGCGGCCAAGTGGCGGGCACGGCCGAACGCGCCGCGCATGACGCCGCCTGCGAGGCCTGGGAAGCGGCGGCGGAGGCCGAGGATGCCCGCCGCCGCGCCGCCGGCGCGCCGGACATCGCCCTCGCCGCCGCGGTGCCGCGCGACGGACCCTGGGATGCCACCGTCTCGCACTGGTTCAGCGACATCATCTCGGGCGTGGAGGCGGCGCGGTTCAGCTTGCGCGACTATGTCGCCACCGCCCTCGACGGCGCCAACCTGCAACTCGCCGAGGGGTTCGGCACGCTGGTCGCCCGGCTCGGCGAGGGGTTGCCGACCAGCTTCGGCAGCCGGGTCGAGCGGCTGCGCTGGGACGGGCCGGGCATGGTGGCCGAGGGCGGGTTCGGCGCGCTGCGCGCCGGGGCCGCGATCGTCACCGTCTCGACCGGCGTGCTGGCGGCGGGCGGCCTCCGCTTCGCGCCCGATCTGCCGGCGCCGGTGCAGGCGGCGATCGAGGGCCTGCCGCAGGGGCTGCTGAGCAAGGTGGCGCTGCGCGCCGCCGGCCCCGGCCGGCTTGGACTCGGCGATTTCGCCCGGCTCGGCCGCAGCCTGGACGCGCCGGGCGACGCGCCCTTCTCCTGGCTGCTCTGGCCCTGGGGGCGCGACCACGTCATCGGCTTCATCGGCGGCGCGGCGGCCTGGGCGCTGGCGCGCGAGGGGACGGCGGCGGCCGAGGCGGCGGCGCGGGCCGAGCTCGCCCGCTATGTCGGCGCCGCCGAGGTGGCGCGCTGCCTCGCCCCGGGGGCGGTGGTGACCGGCTGGGCGGAGGACCCGCTCTTCCTCGGCGCCTACAGCCATGCCCGCATCGGCTGCCACGGCGCCCGCGCCGCGCTGCGCGATGCCGAACTCGCCGGCGGCCGGCTGCGCTTCGCCGGCGAGGCCTGCCACAGCCGCCTCGCCGGCACGGTCGGCGACGCCTGGGAGAGCGGCGAGCGGGCGGCGGCGGCGGTGCACGCGGCGCTGGGTTGAGCCAGAGCAGATCCCGATCAGGTGCGTCCGCCTGATCGGGATCTGCTCCAGGACCGCCGGCCGGGCGCCTGGACGGCCCTCCCGGGGCGGGCCATGCTGGAGGCAATGCCGCGCCGACACCGCGGCCTGCTGGGACGCCATGTCGACATCGCCACGCGCGGCCGCCGCGCCAGCCCCGCCGGCCGCGGCCCTGCCGACCGCCACCGCTGCCGCGGCGGCGGGCAACGTGCCGCGGGCCATGCTGTGGATGCTGGGCTCCGGCCTGCTCTTCACCGTGCTGAACGCGCTGCTGCGCGGCCTGGCGCAGCAGCTCGACCCCTTCGTCGTGCAGTTCCTCCGCTATGCCGCGGGGGCGCTGGTGATGCTGCCCTTCATCCTGCGCGCCGGCCTCGCCGCCTATCGCCCGAAGGGCGTCGCCGGCCAGCTCTGGCGCGGCGCGGTGCATGCCTCCGGCCTGGTGCTCTGGTTCTTCGCCATCCCGCATGTGCCGCTGGCGGAGATGACGGCGCTCGGCTTCACCACGCCGCTGTTCATCATGCTCGGCGCCATCCTCTTCCTCGGCGAGCGGATGGTGGCGGCGCGGTGGCTGGCGGCGCTGGCCGGCTTCCTCGGCGTGCTGGTGGTGGTCTCGCCGGGGCTGAGCGGGGCGGGCGGGCCCTATGGGCTGGTGATGCTCGCCTCCTCGCCGCTCTTCGCCGCCTCCTTCCTCATCACCAAGGCGCTGACCCGGCGCGACCCGCCGCAGGTGATCGTGGTCTGGCAGGCGCTGACGGTCATGCTGTTCAGCCTGCCGCTGGCGCTGCTCGCCTGGGACTGGCCGACGCCGCTGCAATGGGGGCTGTTCCTGGTGGCCGGCATGCTCGGCTCGGCCGGGCATTTCTGCCTGACGCGCGCCTTCTCGCTGGCCGATCTCTCGGCGACGCAGCCGGTGAAATTCCTCGAGCTGCTCTGGTCGGCCGGCGCCGGCTTCCTGATCTGGGGCGAGGTGCCGGGCCCGGCGACGCTGCTCGGCGGCGCCATCATCTTCGCCGCGACGAGCTGGATCGCGCGGCGGGAGTCGCGCCGGCGGCGGTGACACGGCGCGCGGGATGCCGGGCGCCTGCGAACACAGGCGTCCGGCCCGTGCGGCTTGGCGTCGCCGCGTCGCGCCGCGAGGCGCGCCTCATGGCGCGACCGGCGGCGCCGGTTCGGGCGCTCGGCCCCGCGAGCCGCAGGCCGGGACGCCATGCGCCCGGCATGAACCGCCGGGTCGGGCGGGGCCGCGCTCCGGCCCCGCCGCGCCGCGCTTAGCCGCGCGCCTTCGCCTCGCGCCGGCGCTTGTGCAGGATGAACTCGGTATAGCCGTTGGGCTGGGTGGTGCCCTCGAAGACCAGGTCGCGGGCCGCCTTGAAGGCCGGGCCGTCGAAGCCGGGCGCCATCGGCCGGTAGGCCGGGTCGCCGGCATTCTGCTTGTCGACCACGGCGGCCATGCGGCGCAGCGTCTCCTCCACCTGCTCGCGCGTGGCGATGCCGTGGCGCAGCCAGTTGGCGATGTGCTGGGCGCTGATGCGCAAGGTCGCGCGGTCCTCCATCAGCCCGACATCGTTGATGTCCGGCACCTTGGAGCAGCCGACGCCCTGATCGACCCAGCGGACCACATAGCCGAGGATGCCCTGGGCGTTGTTGTCGAGCTCCGCCTTCACCGCCTCGGCGGGGAAATTGGTGTCGGCGGCCAGCGGCAGGGTGAGGATGTCGCCGAGCTTGGCCCGCGGCCCACCCTTGGCGATCTCCTCCTGCCGCGCCGCCACGTCCACCTCGTGGTAGTGCAGCGCATGCAGCGTCGCCGCGGTGGGGGAGGGGACCCAGGCGGTGTTGGCGCCGGCCTTCGGATGGCCGACCTTCTGCTCCAGCATCGCCGCCATGGCGTCCGGCGCCGCCCACATGCCCTTGCCGATCTGCGCCCGGCCGCGCAGCCCACAGGCGAGGCCGGTATCGACGTTGTTGTCCTCGTAGGCCTTGATCCAGGCCGCGCCCTTCATGTCGTTCTTGCGGATGACCGGGCCGGCCTCCATGGCGGTGTGGATCTCGTCGCCGGTGCGGTCGAGGAAGCCGGTGTTGATGAACACCACCCGGTCGCGCGCCGCGCGGATGCATTCCTTGAGGTTCACCGTGGTGCGGCGCTCCTCGTCCATGATGCCCATCTTGATCGTGTCGCGCGGCAGGCCGAAGGCGTCCTCCACCCGGCCGAACAGCGCGTTCGCCCAGGCGACCTCCTCCGGCCCGTGCATCTTCGGCTTGACGATGTAGACGCTGCCGGTGCGGCTGTTGCGGCCCTTGCCGGCGCCGCGCAGGTCATGCAGCGCGATCGCCACGGTGCACATGGCGTCGAGGATGGTCTCGGGCGTCTCCTGGCCATCCAGTGTCACCACGTCGGTCATCATGTGGTGGCCGACATTGCGCACCAGCATGAGCGAGCGGCCATGCAGCGACACCGCCCCGCCGGCGGGCTTCAGGTAGCTGCGGTCCGGGTTCAGCTTGCGGACCAGGGTCTTGCCGCCCTTGTCGAAGCTGGCCTCGAGCGAGCCGTTCATCAGGCCGAGCCAGTTGCGGTAGACCTCGACCTTGTCCTCGGCATCCACCGCCGCGACGCTGTCCTCGCAGTCGACGATGGTGGTGACGGCGCTCTCCAGCACCAGGTCGGCGATGCCGGCCGGGTCGTCCTTGCCGATCGGGTGGTCGCGGTCGATCCGCAGCTCGGCATGCAGCCCGTTATGGACGAAGAGGATCGCCTCCGGCGCCGCCGGCTCGCCCTGGTAGCCGACGCATTGCCCGGGCTGGGCGAGGCCGATGCTGCGGCCATCCTTCAGCGTGACGGCGAGCGCCCCGGCGGTGATGGCGTAGCCCTTGGCGTCGCGGTGCGAGGCGCCGCCGGCGAGCGGCGCGATGCGGTCCAGCACGGAGCGGGCGAAGTCGATCACCTTCTTGCCGCGCGCCGGGTTGTAGCCCTTGCCGCGGGCGGCGCCGTCGCTCTCCGGGATGGCGTCCGTGCCGTAGAGCGCATCGTAGAGGCTGCCCCAGCGGGCATTGGCGGCGTTCAGCGCGTAGCGGGCGTTGGAGACCGGGACGACGAGCTGCGGGCCGGCGATCTGGCCGAACTCGGCATCGACATCGGTGGTGCCGACCTGGAAATCCGGCCCGGGCGGGACGAGGTAGCCGATCTCCTCGAGGAAGGCCTTGTAGGCCGCGGCATCCACCGGCTTCGCCGGATGCGCCTTGTGCCAGGCATCGATCTTCGCCTGGATCTCGTCGCGCTTCCGCAGCAGCGCGGCGTTCCGCGGGCCGAGATCCTTCAGGATGGCGGCGTAGGAGGACCAGAAGCGGTCGGAGGTCACGCCGGTGCCGGGCAGGGCCTCCTTGTCCAGGAAGTCGTACAGGCTCCGCGCGACCTTGAGGCCCGCAACCTCCATCGTATCCGCCATTGCTCGCCTCCATCGATGGGAGTCCCGGCCGGGCCGGGCATAGGATGGGCATGCCCCGGGGGCGGTCGGCCGCTGCCGGCGCCGCCCCGGGCCGCTGCCCGGTGATCCGCTGGGCGCCGCGGCCCGATGCGGCCGCGGCGGCGAGACCACTAGGCGGAAACCCGGGCGGGCGCAAAGGGAGAAGCAGCGGCGGCTGCCATGCCCGGCGCGGGGCTTCCGCCGCCCCTCGCCGGGCCCCAAATGCCGCTTCGCAGGCTGAGGAGCCGTGATGACGCCGACCGATCCCGCCCTGATGTCCGCCGAGACGCTGCTCGGCCTCTATGCGCGCCGAGCGCTCTCGCCGGTGGAGACCCTGCAGGCGGTTCTGCGGCGGGTCACGCTCTACAACCCCTGGGTGAATGCCTTCGCGGTGATGAACCCGCGCGCCCTGCAGCAGGCCGGGGAGAGCGAGGCGCGCTGGATGGCGGGGCGGCCGATCGGGCCGCTCGACGGCGTGCCGGCGACGGTCAAGGACCTGCTGAACCTCGCCGGCTTCCCCACCCGGCGCGGCAGCAAGACCACCGAGGCGGTGCCGGCGGCCGAGGACGCGCCGGCGGTGCTGGGGCTGAAGGAGGCCGGCGCGGTCATCCTCGGCAAGACCACCACCACCGAATTCGGCTGGAAGTCGCCCGGCGACTGCCCACTGCACGGCATCACCCGCAACCCCTGGGACCGCGAGCGGACGGTCGGCGGCAGCAGCAGCGGCGCCGGCGCGGCGGGGGCGGCCTGCTTCGGCCCGCTGCATATCGGCACCGATGCCGGCGGCTCGATCCGCATCCCGGCCGCCTTCTGCGGCCTGGTGGGCATGAAGCCCTCCTTCGGCCGGGTGCCGCAATGGCCGCTCGGCGCCTTCGCCGGCGTCGCCTGCGCCGGGCCGATGACCCGCACCGTGCGCGACGCGGCGCTGATGCTCTCGGCCATGGCGCGGCACGACCTGCGCGATCCCTTCTGCCTGCCGGATGTGGTCAGCATTCCCGGCGGCGACTGGCGGCAGGGGATCGAGGGCGGCGTCGCCGGCATGCGGGTGGCGCTGGTCCGCCGCCTCGGCTTCGAGCCGCCGCTGGACGCGGAGGGCGAGGCGGTGCTGGCCGGGGCGGGGCGGCTGTTGCAGGAGCAGGGCGCGATCGTCGAGGAGGCCGATCCGGCGCTGCCCGACACGCGGCCGATCTTCGGCCGGGTCTGGGGCGTGGCGCTGGCCCGGCTGGTGGCGACCATCCCGCCCGAGAAGCGGGCGCTGCTCGATGCCGGCCTAGTCGAGGTGGCCGAGCGCGAGGGCGGCATGCTGGCGACCGATTTCCTCGGCGCCGAGGCGCTCAGGATCGAGGCGGCGCATGCCATGGCCCGCTTCCACCAGCGCTACGACATCCTCCTCACCGCCGCGACCCCGACCGCCGCCTTCGCCGCCGACCAGCCGACGATCCGGCCGACCGAGGCGCTGTGGCGGGACTGGGCGCCCTGGACCTTCGCCTTCAACCTGACCCGGCAGCCGGCGGTGAGCGTGCCGATCGGGCTCGACGGGCATGGCATGCCGCGGGCGGTGCAGGTGGCGGCGGCGCTCTACCGCGACGACCTGGCGCTGCGCGCGGCGCGGGCGCTGGAGCGGGCCGCCGAGATGCCGCTGGCGGCGCCGGCCTGAGATCGCCACGACGCCGTCCGGGCCCATCCCGCGGCCATATTCCCCTGGCCATTTTTGCCGGAGGCGGCATGCTCGGCGGCGATCGCCGGGCAAGGGGAGACGCGCCGGATGCGGCTGGTGACCTTCAGGAAGCCTCATAAACTCGGGACGCATCTCGGCGCGCTGCGCGAGGACGGGGCGGTGCTCGACCTCGCCGCGGTCGATCCGGCGCTCGCGGGCGGCAACATGCCGGCCTTCATCGCCGGCGGCGCGCCGGCGCTGCAGCATGCCAGGGCGGCGCTGGCGCGGGCGCCGGTCGCCGAGGACGCGGTGCTCTGCGCCCCGATCCCCCGGCCGCCGAAGAACATCTTCTGCGTCGGCAAGAACTACCACGAGCATGCGAAGGAGTTCGCTGGCTCCGGCTTCGACGCCTCGGCCAAGGAGGTGGTGCCGGAAGCCCCCGTGGTCTTCAGCAAGCCGGCGACCGCCATCATCGCAACGGGCGAGACCATCCCGGCGCATCTCGACCCGACCGGCTCGACCGATTACGAGGGCGAGCTCGCCGTCGTCATCGGCCAGGGCGGCCGCGGCATCCCGGCCGCCACGGCGCTGAAGCATGTCTTCGGCTACACCATCGTCAACGACGTCACCGCCCGCACCCTGCAGCATCGGCACCGGCAATGGGTGCTCGGCAAGGGCATCGACGGCTTCTGCCCGATGGGCCCGGCGATCCTGACGGCGGATGCGGTGCCGGACCCGAAGGCGCTGCGCGTGGTGACGCATGTGAACGGCGAGAAGCGCCAGGATGCGCCGGTCGCCGACCTGATCTTCGACATCCCGACCCTGATCGCGGCGATCTCGGCCGGCATCACGCTCGAGCCGGGCGACGTCATCGCCACCGGCACGCCGGTCGGCGTCGGCATCGGCTTCACCCCGCCGCAATTCCTCAAGGCGGGGGATGTGGTGCGGGTGGAGGTGGCGGGGATCGGCGTGCTGGAGAACCCGGTCGGCTGAGGGCGTCCCGCCGCCGCGGCGCAACGGGGGCCGGCGCGGCGGATCGCCCGCTGCCCCCGCGCGCCGGCCATGCTCTACTCGCCCGGACCAAGGAAGCCGATCCGGGAGACGTCCCTTGCACCGCCGACCCCTGCTGGCCGCCGCGCTCGCCGCGGCGGCGCTGCCCCGCGCCACCGCCGCCGAGGCGGCGTTTCCAGGCCGCGCCGTCACCCTCGTCGTCGCCTTCCCGCCGGGCGGGCAGGGCGATGTGGTGGCGCGGCCGGTCGCCACCGGGCTGGAGCGGCTGTGGCGGCAGCCGGTGCCGGTGGCGAACCGCGCCGGCGCCTCCGGCGAGATCGGCTATGCCTCGGTGGCGCGGGCGGCGCCGGACGGGCACACGCTGCTGATGGGCCTGGCCTCGCTGGCCGTCATCCCGGAGGCGGCGCGGCTCTTCGGCCGGCAGGCGGCCTATGAGATCGACCAGTTCGCGCCGATCGCCCTGTTCACCGCCGACCCGACCTTCCTCGCCGTGCCGGCGGCGGCGCCCTGGGGCAGCCTCGAGGAATTCCTCGCCGAGGCGCGGCGCCGCCCGGGGGCGATCGCCTATTCCTCCTCCGGCCATTACGGCGCGCTGCACCTGCCGATGGCGATGCTCACCACCGCCGCCGGGATCGACCTGCTGCATGTCCCCTTCCAGGGCGGCGGCCCGGCGCTGACCGCGTTGCTCTCCGGCCAGGTGATGGCCATGGCGAGCGGGCCGGGGCCGTTGACGCCGCATCTCCGCTCCGGGGCGCTGCGGGTGCTGGCGAGCTGGGGCGCCCACCGGATCCCGGGCTTCGAGGCGGTGCCGACGCTCCGCGAGCGGGGCTTCACCGAGGCGGAGTACTATATCTGGGCCGGCGTCTTCGCGCCGGCCGGCACGCCGGCGCCGCTGCAGGCGGCGCTGCGGCAGGGCATGGCGGCCGTCGCCGCCGACCCCGAGCTGCGGCGGGCGCTGGCCGCCGGCGGCAACGGCCTCGATATCCGCGAGGGCGAGGCCTTCGCCGCCTTCTTCCGCGAGGACACGGCGCGGCTGGTGCGGGCGGTGCAGCGGATCGGCAAGGTCGAGTAGCCGCCCGGCGAGGCTTGCCAGCGCCGGCACCCGGACGCAGGCTCCGACCCCGTCCACCGACGGAGCGCCGCATGACCGCCGAGAGCCCGGAAGCCGCCATCACCGCCTGGCTCGCCACCCAGCAGGGGGCGATGCTGCGCCTGCTGGAGGCCATGGTGAACACCGATGGCGGCAGCTACGACAAGGCGGGCGTCGATGCGGTGGGCGCGCTGGTCCGCGCCACGCTCGCCGAGCACGGCATCCCGGTCGAGGTGGTGCCGCGGGCGAAGCATGGCGATTGCCTGAAGGCGCGGGTCGAGGGCGGCGACGGCCTCGCCGCCGGCAACCAGCAGCGCGCCATCGTGCTGATGGGCCATCGCGACACCGTCTTCCCGAAGGGCGAGCCGGAGCGTCGCCCCTTCCGCATCGAGGGCGGCATCGCCACCGGCCCCGGCGTCGCCGACATGAAGGCCGGGCTGGTGATGAACGTCTTCCTGCTCATCGCCTTCCGGAAATTCGGCGGCGCCCCCGGCCCGCTGCTCGGCCTCTTCACCGGCGACGAGGAGATCGGCAGCCCGGAGGGGCGGGAGGTGATCGAGGCGGTGGCGCGCGAGGCGCGGGTGGTGTTCAACTCCGAGCCCGGCCGCCCCTCGGGCGGCGTCGTCACCGGGCGCAAGGGCGGCGTCTTCTCGATCTTCGACATCGAGGGCAAGGCGGCGCATTCCGGCGGCAATTTCGAGGCCGGGATCAGCGCCATCGAGGAACTGGCGCGCAAGGTGCAGGCGATCCATGCCCTGACCGACCTCAAGCGCGGCATCACCCTGAATGTCGGCCTGGTCTCGGGCGGGCAGAGCGTGAACACCGTCGCCCCCTGGGCGCAGGGGCAGATCGACCTGCGCTATGTCGAGCCCGCCGACCGCGACGAGGTCATGGGCCGGATCCACGAGATCATCGCCCGCAGCTACGTCCCCGGCACGCGAGCGCGGCTGGCCGTCCGCGGCGAGTTCCTGCCGCTGACCCAGAGCCCGGCGGCGGCGCGGCTGTTCGACCTCTATGTCGGGGCGGCGCGCGCGAGCGGGCTTGCGGTCACCGGCGAGTTCTCCGGTGGCTGCGCCGATTCCGGCTTCACCGCCGCGGTCGGGGCGCCGACCCTCTGCGCCGTGGGGCCGGTCGGCGGCAAGGCGCACAGCCCGGAGGAATATCTCGAGGTCGCCAGCCTGGTGCCGCGCGCCCAGGCCACGGCGCGGGCGATCCTGCGGCTGGAGGCGGCGGGGCTATAGTCGATCCCCACGAAGCCGCTTCGCGGCTTCGTGGGGGGGGGGATTCGCTCCAGGACCGCGGCGCGTCGCGGCAGGGCGGCGGCTCTGCCAAGCCGCGTGGGATGGCGTGGCGCCTATGGCACGGGCGCCGCCCGGCCATGGCTCAGGGCAGGTTGCCCTGGTTGCGCCGGGCGATCTTGACCGCGAGCAGGACGATGCCGCCGATGACGAAGACGATGCCGAGAAGGACAAGCCAGGTCGGCCCCCGGTTGAAGCCCAGCATCAGCGCCACGAGGCCGGCGATGAGAAGGACGATCCCTCCGATCTTCTTCATCAGCAGGTTGGGTTGGTCGCTTGCGGAAGCAGGCATGGCATGTCCCCCTTGGATCGGAGATGCGACGGCTTGTCTGCGGCGAGACGCCGGACATCCGGTATCGGCCGATCGGGACCGCTCGGCAATCCGCTTGCCATGATGGAGGGTCCGAGGCCGGGCGATGTCCGGATGCCGGGGGAGGGCGCGGCACGGCTCAAGGCTGGATGAGGGCCGGCCCTGGGCCATGACCGGCCCGGGGCTGGCGCCTGACGGCCTCCGGCACCAAAGCCCCGACCGGCGCGGCGCATCCCGCCCTTCGGCAGCCGGCGGGGCGTTGCGCCCCCCGGAGGCCGCTGGCAGTCTTGCCGCGGTGCAGCACGGCCAGGCAGGGATATGCAATTCGCGCTCTTCAACCTGATGTCGCTGAACCATGCCGGGGAGACGCCGGCGGCGGTGCTGGCGAACACCGTCCGGCAGGTGCGGCTGGCCGAGGAGCTCGGCTTCGACGCCGCCTGGTTCGCCGAGCACCACTTCTCCTCCGCCTCGGTCTGCGCCTCGCCCCTGATGATGGCGATGCATTGCGCCGCGGTCACCAGCCGCATCCGGCTCGGCCCCGCCGTGGTCGTGCTGCCGCTGCACCACCCGCTGCGGGTGGCGCAGGAGGTGGCGATGCTCGATCAGATCAGCGGCGGGCGGGTGCTGCTCGGCTTCGGGCCGGGGCACCAGCCGCACGAGTTCCGCAGCCTCGGCGTGCCGCTCGAGAGCCGCCATGCCCGGCTGCTCGAGGGCTGGGACATCGTCGAGCAGGCGCTGACCACCGGGCGCGTGCATCATCTCGGCACGGAATACCGGATCGAGGACACGCCGGTCGTCGCGCGCACCCTCTCGGGCCGCATGCCGCCGATGTTCGTGGCGACCTCGGCGCCCGCGGTGCTGGCCCGCGCCGTGCGGGCCGGGGCGACGCCGATGATCAGCCAGGGCTACCGCACCGGGCCGCAGGCGGCGCCGATGCGCGACGGCATCCTCGCCGCCTGGCGCGCGGCGGGCGGCGCCGAACCCATGCCGCTCGGCATCCAGCGCTACCTCTTCGTCACCGAGGATGCGGCCGAGGCGCGGCAGGCCGCCGAGGGGGTGCTGGCTCTGGCCCGCAACACCCTCTCGTTGCGCGCCGAGGCCCCGCCGCGCGACGGGGCGCGGCTCCGCCCCGTGCCCTTCGCCGGCGAGCCGGAGATCGACTGGCTGCTGGAGCACGCGCTGATCGGCGCGCCGGAGCGGGTCGCCGCGCAGCTCATCGCCGATATGCGGCTGCTGCGGCCGACCCATTACAGCCTCTATATGGGCTTCAGCGGCCTGCCCGCCCCGGCGGTGGAGCGGGCGCTGCGCCGCTTCGGCACGGAGGTGCTGCCGCGGCTGCGCGCCGCGGCCGACGACATGGCGCTGGCGGCCTGACGGGCGATCGGCCGGCTTTCCGGCGGTCGGGCCGGATGGGCCGCATCATCGCCGGGCACGGCCACCGGCGTGGCGCGGGCGACGCCCGCTGCGACGAAAGTCGGGCTGCGCTCCCCGATGCAACCAAACTGGATTGACATTTTGCGCGCCCACCCGGATTAGCGGCGCTCGCCGCATCCCATGGCCTCGGGGGACCAGATGGAACGCGCGCACGCGGAGCGCATCCTCCTCGGCAAGGGCTGGCTTGCCACGCAGACACCGGATTTCCGCGCGGCCCTGCTCGCCGGCACGGATCTGGTGCAGTTCGACAAGGGGGACTTCGTCTTCCATGCCGGCGATCCGCCCGGCGGGATCTACGGCGTCGTGGCGGGCAGCCTCGCCGTCTATGTGATGACGCCGCGCAGCGGGCCGGACCTCTCGCATATCCTGCATCCCGGCTGCTGGTGCGGCGAGGGCTCGGCCCTGGGCGCGCCGCGGCAGATCCTCACCGTCTGCGCCATGGAGGCCGCCATCGCGCTGCACCTGCCGGCCGATGCGGCGCGGCAACTGGTGCGCTCGAGCGCCGAGGCGGCGTGGCGGGTCGGCGCGCTCGGGCAGGTCGCGTTGCAGGCGGCCTATGCGAACATCTCCGACCTGTTGATCCGCCGCGTCGACCGGCGGGTCGGCGCGGTGCTGCTGCGGGTCACCGGCGCGCTGGCCGAGGAGGTGCTGGCGCCGACCGGCGATATCCGCCTCACTCAGGGGCAGCTCGGCCAGATGGCGAATGCCTCGCGCGACCTGGTCAACCGCACCCTGGCGGAGTTCGAGGCCGCGGGCTGGGTGCGGCTCGGCTATAACCGCATCGCCATCCTCGACCCGATCGCCCTGGCGGATTTCGCCTTCGCCCGGGGCTAGAGCAGATCCCGATCAGGCGGACGCACCCGATCGGGTGGAGAGGCTCTGAAAACAATGATCGAATACCAACGGCATGAATGGTCCATTCCTGCCGGGCGTCCGAACGGGCGCCGCGCGTCGCCCAGGTTCGCGGAGCAAACCGCCCGGCGACGGAGGGGCCGTTGCTATAAGGCGCTTCCCCTGAACCGGCGTTCAGGGGAAGCGCCCTCGTGTCCTGCCCGCGCGGTTCGCGGGTTGACCCACGGGCCTCGCGGACCGGCAGGCCATGGGCACCGGGGCCGGTCGCGCCGCTTGGCGTCAGGCGGCGAGGCGCACATGGCTGCGGCATCGCATCAGCGGCTGGATGCGCTGGCCGAATTTGTCCATGCCGGTCAGGAATTCGTCGAAGGTCAGCATCAGCCCCTTCACCCCCGGCATCGCCGCCGCCTCGTCCAGCATGCGCGCGACATTGGCGTAGGAGCCGACCAGCGTGCCCATGTTGAAGTTGATCGGGGAGGACGAGCGCTGGATGGCCGCCGCCATGGAGGTCGCCTCGGTGTTCACGTCATTGGCGGCATGCCCGAGCAGATGCGCCAGCGCCTCGCGGTCGGCGCCCCGGTTGTAGAGGTCCCATTTGGCGAGCGCCGCCTCGTCGGTCTCCTCGGCGATGACCATGTAGAGGATGTAGCTGCCGACGTCGCGGCCGGTCCGCTCGGCCTGGGCCAGCATGCGCCGCGGCACGTCGATGCATTTCTGCGGCTCGTTCACCCCCTCGCCGAGGGCGAAATTGTAGTCGCAGTATTGCGCGGCGAATTCCATGCCGCGGTCGCTCTGCCCGGCCGAGACCAGCCTGATCGGCGCCGAGGGCGGCGGCGAGAGGCGGCAATCCTCCATCTGGAAGAACTCGCCCTTGAGGTCGGACCGGCCGGTCTCCCAGAGCTCCCGCATGATGCGCACATACTCGGTGCTGTAGTCGTAGCGCCTGCCGAAATGCTGGTCGCCGGGCCAGAGGCCCATCTGGCTGTATTCCACCTTGTGCCAGCCCGAGACGATGTTCACCCCGAAGCGGCCTCCCGAGATGCTGTCGATCGTTACCGCCATGCGGGCGACGATGGCGGGCGGGATGGTGAGCACCGCCGTCGAGGCGAAGAGCCGGATGCGGCTGGTGACCGCGGCCAGCCCGGCCATCAGCGTGAAGCTCTCGAGGCCATGGTCCCAGAAGCCGGTCTTGCCGCCGAATCCGTGCAGCTTGATCATCGACAGGGCGAAGTCGAGGCCATAGCCCTCCGCCTTCTGCACCACCTGCTTGTTGAGCTCGAAGCTCGGCATGTACTGGGGCGAGGTGGCGGAGATGATCCAGCCATTGTTGTTGATCGGGATGAAGACGCCGATATCCATGACGGCACTCCTCTCGCTGCGGGCCGGCCTTGCCCAGCAAGCGGCGTGCCGCGGCCTGCCGCCGGCGCGGCGAGGGCAGACGCCGGGGCCGGGATCGGGCAGCATGCCGCGATCCGCAGGAAGGAGACCGCCGCATGCCGGAGGGCACCACCCGCCAGCCCTGGGAATGGCCCGAGCCGGAATGGCGCCGCATCACCGGCCAGGCCCGCGCCGGCCGCAGCCTGCGGCCGGCCGCCTGGCCCGGCGGGGCGCGCTGCTGCGTCGCCCTCTCCTTCGACGCCGACCACGAGACCCTGACGCTCCGCGACGGCGACACCAGCCCGATGCGCCTCAGCCAGGGCCAGTACGGCAACCGCCAGGGCGTGCCGCGGCTGCGCGCCCTGCTCGCCCGTCACGACATCCCCGCCAGCTTCTACTACCCGGCCGTCTCGGCGCTGCTCTATCCCGAGGAGATCCGCGCCGTCGCCGACGAGGGCCACGAGATCGGCATCCATTCCTGGATCCATGAGGCCAATACCGGCCTGCCGCCCGGCATCGAGCGCGACCTGACCTTCCGCGCCGCCGATGTCCTCGAACGCCTCGCCGGCCGCCGCCCGGTCGGCATCCGCACCGCGAGCTGGGATTTCTCGGCCGACACGCTCGGCATCATCCGCGAGCTCGGCCTGCTCTACGACAGCAGCCTGATGGCCGATGACGATCCCTACGAGCTGCTGGACCAGGGCGAGCCGACCGGCATCGTCGAGCTGCCGCCGGAATGGATCCGCGACGACGCGCCCTATTTCGGCTTCCTCCGCTCCAGCGCGCTGCGGCCCTATACGCCGCCCTCGGCGGTCGAGGAGATCTTCCGCGCCGAGTTCGACGGCGCCTGGGAGGAGGGCGGCCTGTTCCTGCTCACCCTGCATCCGCACATCATCGGGCACCGCAGCCGGATCGCCCTCCTTGACCGGCTGATCCGGCATATCCGCGGGCGCGGCGATGTGTGGTTCGCCACCCACGAAGCGGTGGCGCGGCATGTGCGGGCCGCCGCGGCGGCCTGATCCCCGCGCGCATCCGGGCGGCCGTCAGGCAACCGAGGCCGGCTGCGGGAAGCGCGCGCCGGTCAGGCTCTCGAAGGCCTGGCGATAGGCCGGCGTCACCGCCGACTCGGCGAAGGCGAGGCGGATGCCGCGCATGTCGATCCCGCACACCTCGAAGGCGATCCGGGCCTAGACGGTGTTACGGACCAAGTCGAAGGCGGCTGTGGCTTTGGCGAGCATGAGGCTGACGAAGGCGATGACGTGCAGGCCTGCGAGGG
>NZ_QLIX01000014.1 GCF_003258945.1 Roseicella frigidaeris
TCCTCAACTACGGCCCCGACGCCCATCTCGAGTTCATCGGCGCCTCCGCCAAGGTCGCAGGCCTCCAGTACTACGCCGTCTACGCCACCCCAGGCACCGAGGACGTCAACCGCGTCGACGTCATCGCCCTCAAGCTCGACCCCGTCTCCGCCGCCACAGGCCACACCCTCGTCGCAGGCGACTACGTCTTCCATTCCTGACGGCAGATGGCGGGCAGGCCGGCGGCGGCGTCGCCGGTCATGCCGCACGGAACAGCAGGCTGGCATTCGTGCCGCCGAAGCCGAAGCTGTTGGAGAGGACGGCGCGGATCGGCCGCCGCTGCGCCGTCCGCGCGACGCGGTCGATCACCGTGCGGCGGCTCGGGGCATCGAGGTTCAACGTCGGCGGCGCGATGCCGTCGCGCAGGGCCAGGATGGCGAAGATCGCCTCCGCGGCCCCGGCCGCGCCGAGCATGTGGCCGGTCGCCGATTTGGTCGACGACATCGCCAGCCCTGCCGCCGCATCGCCGAACAGCCGCTCCACCGCCTCGATCTCCAGGTCGTCGCCGAGCGGCGTCGAGGTGCCGTGCGCATTGATGTACTGCACCTCCGCCGGCGCCAGGCCGCCGCGCCGCAGGGCATGCGCCATGGCGCGGTAGGCGCCGGCATGACCCTCGGCCGGGGCGGTCGGGTGGTGCGCATCGCCGGACATGCCGTAGCCGGCGAGCTCGGCATGGATCGGCGCGCCTCGGCGCCGCGCCTGCTCATACTCCTCGAGCAGGACCATCGCCGCCCCTTCCGCCATGACGAAGCCGTCCCGGGCGCGGTCCCAGGGGCGGGAGGCCTCGGCGGGCCGGTCGTTGAAGGCGCTGGAGAGCGCCCGCGTCGCGGCGAAGCCCGCCATGCCGAGCTCGCAGATCGCCGCCTCGGCGCCGCCGGCCAGCATCACCGTGGCATCGCCGCAGGCGATCATCCGCGCCGCATCGCCGATGGCATGCGCGCCGCTCGAACAGGCGGTGGAGACGGCGCGCCGGGGGCCGCGCAGATCGAAGCGGCGGGCCACCTCGCAGGCGAGCTCATGGATCATGGCCGCTTCTGGAAAGGGCAGCGCGGCCAGGCCCCCCGGGATGCCGTGGTGCTGCTGGGCATGCGCGTGCAGCGCCTTCAGCCGGCCGCAGCCGGAGCCAAGGCAGATGCCGGCCATCTCCTCCGCCTCCGGCCCGACGGGGCGCCAGCCCGCATCCTCGATGGCCGCCTGCGCCGCCACCATGGCGAATTGGCCAGCGCGGTTCTCCTCCGCCTGCGGCCCGGGCAGCGCGGCGGCGGGAACCTGGCCGGCGATGCGGCTCGGCAGGTCGCGGCTGTCGAAGGCGGTGACGGCGCCGATCCCGGACTGCGCCTCGACCAGGCGCTGCCATACCGTGTCCACGCCGGCGCCGAGGGGGCAGATGATCCCCATGCCGGTCACAACCACTCGCCGCATCGCCGGACCCTGCCGCAGTGATGCTGGCGAACTGGCCCCTGCGGCCGTTTCGGTACAGTGAAGCTTTGGGGACAGCGGCGCGGCCAGCCCGGGCCCCGGCCCCCGATTTACGCCGGCCGGCCTCCGGTCGAGAGTGTCCTTCCGCATCGGCCTGCCGGACCGCCGCACCCGCCGCGACGCGCCGTCGACCGATGCCCCGGAGATCCTGCCCTTGCGGATAGCCCGCGCCCGAAGGCTGCTGCGCAACCTGCTGTTCCTGCTGCTCGGCATCGGCATCGGGCTGCTGGGGCTGCGCGTCTGGCAAACCCAGAACGGCCCGGCCCTGCAGGCCTGGCACCGCTTCGTGCCCGCCGACCTGCATGCGGCCGAGATCGAGGGCATGGACTGGGCCGGCTACCTCGCGGCCGAAGCCGCCCTGTTCGAGTCCGTCCGGCGCAACGTGACGGAGCGGCTCGAACCGGAGGACCGCACGCCGCTGAACCGCTACTTCGAGGGCAGCCCGGTCTATCCGCCCCGCTTCCGGCAGGACTGGAACCGCTCCTACCTGCTGCTGCCGGAGGGGCCGCCGCGCGGCGCCGTGGTGCTGCTGCACGGGCTGACCGACACGCCCTACAGCCTGCGGCACATCGCCCGGCTGTACCAGTCGCACGGCTTCCTCGCGCTCGGCATCCGGTTGCCCGGCCATGGCACGGTGCCGGCGGGCCTGACGGTGGCGCGATGGGAGGACTGGATGGCGGCTACGCATCTGGCGGTGCGCGAGGCGCGCCGCCGGGTGCCCGCGGGGCCGCTGCACCTCGTCGGCTTCAGCAATGGCGGCGCGCTGGCCATGAAGCAGGCGATGGAGGCGCTGGACGACCCGGGCCGCGGCCGGCCGGACCGGCTCATCCTGATCTCGCCGATGATCGGGATCACCGAATTCGCCCGCTTCGCCGGGCTGGCCGGCCTGCCCGCGATGCTGCCCAGCTTCACCAAGGCGGCCTGGCTCGGCATCGTCGCCGAATTCAACCCCTTCAAGTACAACTCCTTCCCGGTGAATGGCGCGCGGCAGTCCTGGCGGCTGACGCGGGCGCTGCAGGCGGAGCTCGACCGCCGCACGCGGGCGGGACGGCTGGAGGGGCTGCCGCCGGTGCTCACCTTCCAATCGGTCCTGGATTTCACCGTCAGCACGCCGGCGGTGGTCAACGGGCTCTATGCGCTGCTGCCGGACAACGGCAGCGAGCTGGTGCTGTTCGACATCAACCGCAACAGCATGCTGGGCATCCTGTTCCGCACCGCCTCCGAGACGGCGCTCGGGCGCATCCTGCCGCCGGCCATCCGGCGCTACCGGACCATCGCGGTGACGAATGCCGGGGAGGGGGAGGATGCTATGGTCGCGCGGGTGACCGAGCCGGGCGCCACGCAATCCCGGGACCTGCCGCTGCGGGCGCGATGGCCGGAGGGCGTCTACTCCCTCTCGCATGTCGCCCTGCCCTTTCCGCCGGGCGATTCGCTCTATGGCATCGCGCCCGATCCGGCGGACGAGGCGTTCGGCGTGCAGTTCGGCACCATCGCGCCGCGGGGCGAGCGCGGGGCGCTGCGCGTGCCGCTCGATGGGCTGATCCGCATGTCCTCGAACCCGTTCTTCGAGGAGATGACGGAGCGCATCGGGCAGATGATCGAGGCGCGGTGAGTGCGCGCCTGGATTGCGTGATGGATGGCCTAGCCGCGGCGGCGGTCGAAATCCGGGACGTTGCTGGAGGAGGCGGCGAGCATCTGCGACTTCGTGACCTTCAGCGCCTCGGCCGCCGCCTCGTTCTCGGTGATCTTGGCCATCACCGCCTCCTTGGCGCGGTCGAAATAGGCGCGGTTCGTGGCGACGAACTCCCGCGACTTGCGCAGGCCGGCGAGATAGCCGTTGATCTCCGGCACCACGTAGCGCGCCACCATGTCCCAACTCCGGAAGGTGTTCTCCGGATTGGCCCAGTCATGCACGAAGCCGACGACCGTGCCGAAGCCGCCGCTCAGCGCCAGCACCTCCTTGATGCGGGTGACGAGGTCGTCCGGCGTGCCGATGGTGGCGACGGCGCCGGGCCCGTAGGCGGTCTTCTCCACCGCCTCGTCCGGATCCGTGAAAGGCTTGGCGCCGGGCCGCTGCAGGGTGCCGGTGATGTATTCGTTGTGGTGGCGCATGAGGCCGTCGCGCGCCTCGGCCCGCGCCTTCTCGCGCGTCTCGGCGATGTGCCAGCTCAGCAGCACGCGCCAGTTCCTGCGGTCCACAACGGTCCCGTGCTTGCGCGCCGCCGCCTCGGCGAAACCCCATTGCGTCGGCAGCGAGTTGAGCCCCTCGGTCGAGAGGGAGCCGATGGAGATGATGCCGATGCCGTGCTTGCCGGCGAGCGTCATGCCGGAGGGGCTGATCTGCGAGGCGACGGCGAAGGGCATCTCCTCCTGCAATGGCAGGAGTTGCAGCGCCGCGTCGTTCAGCTCGAACCAGTCGCCGCGATAGGTGACGCGCTCGCCCTGGAACAGCCGGCGGATGATGCCGATCGCCTCGTCCTGCCGGTCGCGCAGCAGCATCGGGTCGATGCCGAGCGTATGCGCGTCGGAGGCCAGCGCGCCGGGGCCGGAGCCGAAGATCGCCCGCCCGCCGGTCATGTGGTCGAGCTGCACCATGCGCTGCGCGACGTTGAAGGGATGGTGGTAGGGCAGGGAGACCACGCCGGTCGCCAGCTTGATGCGCTTGCTGCGCTCGCCGGCCGCGGCGAGGAACATCTCCGGCGAGGCGATCATCTCCCAGCCGCTCGAATGATGCTCGCCGCACCAGAACTCGTCGTAGCCGAGCCGGTCGAGATGCTCGACCAGGTCGAGGTCGCGGCGGAATTGCAGCATCGGGTGCTCGCCGATCGGGTGATGGGGGGCGAGGAAGGCACCGAAACCGAGCCGGGGCATGGGGACGTCTCCTGGTCGCCGACGGCAGCGCGGCCAGGCCGGTCCCGTCGTGCCGCGTGGATGGCTGCACGGGCCGCCCGTTGTCGTTCTGGTGTGCGCCCTGGCATGTGCCCTGGGCTGCGTCGGTGCGGCCTGCGGCGACGGTAGACGAGGCCCCGCGCCGCCGGCAAGCCGGCCCTGCCATCGCCCACCCGGCGTGGCGCCTGGCACCGGGACGGGTCGGAGCCGGCGCGCGCGCTGTGCGCCACGGCACAGGCGCGGCCGGCCGTCCCGCCTCAGGATGCCGGGGTCCATTCCTTTTCCAGACTGCGGGCCGGTGCCTTGGTGCCGGCCCGCCTTTTTTCGTCCCCGGCCTGCGCGTCCCGGCCTTTCCCGCCGTTTGGTGCCGAGGGCGCCCGCGCCTCGATGGAGCGGGCGGCGCGTGAACGCTTGGCCGTTGTCCCTCGTTGGTGGGGGTGCGACCCTGCATCCGGATGGTCGCGGCCGGCTCCGCTTCGGATCGCCCCTGCCCGGGTGACGCCCGGAGGCGGGGGAGAGGGATGGCGAGGCAGGCATGGCGGCAAGCGGGTCGGATGACGACGGCGTAAGGCTGGTCCTCGATGGCCATGCGGTGGTGAGCCGGCCGGGCCTCTCCCTGCTGCAGGCCTGGATCGCGGCCGGCCTGCCGCTCACCGAGAATGTCGGCTGCCTCGGCCAGGGGGTCTGCGGCGCCTGCCGGGTGCTGGTGCGCCGGCCCGGCCAGCGCATCGCCGGCACCGCCCTGGCCTGCGAGGTGCCCGTGGAGGCGGGGATGCAGGTCGCCTTCATCGACCATTTCCCCGCCCACCGGCCGCATGCCTACGATCTCGCGGCGCTCGGCGACAGCTGGTCGATCCCCGAGCAGATCGACCGCGTCTTCCCCGAGGCGCGGCATTGCCGCCATTGCAGCGGCTGCGACCGCGCCTGCCCCAAGGGCATCGAGGTGCAGCGGATGGTCAACCTCGCCGCCGCCGGGCAGGTCTTCGCCGCGGCCGAGCTCTTCGACCACTGCGTCATGTGCAATCTCTGCGTCGCCGCCTGCCCGGAGCATATCGACCCGGCGCATCTCGGCCAGTTCACCCGCCGGATGAGCGCCGCCCTGACCCTCCGCCCGGCCGACCTCATGCAGCGGCTGCACGAGATCGAGCAGGGCGGGCAGGCGATCGATCCCGAGGCGCCCGGCGCCCGCCCGGACGCGCCGCCGGCATGACCGGCGCCCCCGAGCATGGCATCCCCGAGCCCGGTGCCCCCGAGCCCGGTGCCCCCGAGCCCGGGGCCTCCGAGCCTGGCGCCCCGGAGATCCGCGGCATTCCCCTGGCCGCGGCGCTGGCCGCCTGGACGGCGGCGGCCCCGGCCGCCGAGCGCGCCTGCGACCTGCCGGTGCCGGAGCTGCTGCGGCGCTTCCACCCCGATCACCGCCCGGGCGGGATGGTCACGCTGCAGGCCGGGCCGAGCGCCGGCGCCGCCTGCCCGGCGGAGCTGGCGGTGCTGCTGCTCTCGGATTCGCTGCTCGACGATATCGACATCGCAGGCGCGCCGATCCGCGATGCCGATGTCCTGGTGCTGGGCGGCGGCGGCGCCGGCTGCGTGGCGGCGCTGACCGCGGCGCGGGCGGGGGCCCGGGTGCTGCTCGCCACCAAGCTGCGCATGGGCGACGGCAACACGGTGATGGCCGAGGGCGGCATCCAGGCCGCCATCGGCGCCGAGGACAGCCTGCAACGGCATTTCGAGGATACGCTGCGGGCCGGGCATTTCGCCGCCGACCGGGCGCTGGTCGCGGCGCTGGTGGGCGACGGGCCGGACTGCATCCGCTGGCTGATCCGCGAGGGCATGGGCTTCGACCTCGGCGACGACCGGCAGCGCATGGGCGGCACCCTGCTGCGCAAGATGCCGGGCGGGGCGACGGCGGCGCGGCTGCTCTCCTACCGCGACTTCACCGGGCTCGAGATGATGCGGGCGCTGCGCGAGGCGGTGCTGCTCACCCCCGGGATCACGGTGCTGGACCGGCACCCGGCGCTGGAGCTGCTGACCGATGACCGTGGCCGCTGCGGCGGCGCGGTGCTGCAGGATCTCGGCCAGGGGCGGCTGGTGCTGGTCCGCGCCGGCGCCACCCTGCTGGCGACCGGCGGGGCGGGGCGGCTGCACCTCGCCGGCTTCCCCACCTCCAACCATTACGGTGCCACGGCGGACGGGCTGGTGCTGGCCCATCGCGCCGGGGCGCGGCTGCGGGAGATGGACAGCTTCCAGTTCCACCCGACCGGCATCGCCTGGCCGCCGCATCTGGAAGGCGCGCTGGTCAGCGAGGCGGCGCGCGCGGCCGGGGCGCGGCTGGTGAATGGCCGGGGCGAGCGCTTCGTCGCCGAGCTGGCGCCGCGCGACGTGGTCGCCGCCGCCATGCTGCGCGAGCTGGCCGAGGGGCGCGGCGTGCGGCATGACGGCGGGACGGGCCTGTTCCTCGATACGCCGAGCCTGGAGCGGGAGCAGCCCGGCATCCTCGGCAAGCGGCTGCTGACGCTCTCGCACCTGGCGCATCGCGCCGGCTTCGACCCGGCGCGCGAGCCCTTCCTGGTGCGGCCGACGCTGCACTACCAGAATGGCGGCGTGGTCATCGACCCGGCGGGGCGCACCACCCTGCCGGGCCTGCTGGCGGCGGGCGAGGTGACCGGCGGGCTGCATGGCCGCAACCGCATGATGGGCAACGCCCTGCTGGAGCTGGTCGCCTTCGGCCGCCGCGCCGGCGCTGCCGCGGCCGCCGATGCCCGGGCCGAGCGGCCGCGCAACCTCGGCCTCAACCACCTCGCCGGCTGGCGGCGCGGCCTGCTCGCCGCCGGCATCGGCCTGGGGCGCAAGGGGCCGATGCTCTTCCCGCCCTATGGGCATGTGACGGCCGAGGGCCTGCTGGGGCATGCGGCATGAGGGTGCTCACCGATCCCGCGCGGCGCACCGGCGCCGATCTCGCCGCCTGGCTGGCGCAGGGCGGCGGCGAGGGGCTCGGCCGCGCCCTGGCCGATCCCGCCGGCATCGTCCCGCTGCTGGAGCAGGCCGGGCTGCGCGGCCTCGGCGGCGCCGGCTTCCCGACGCATCGCAAATGGGCGGCCGTCGCGGCCCAGCCCGGGCCGGAGCGCTGGGTGCTCTGCAACGGCAACGAGGACGAGCCGGGCACCTTCAAGGACCGCTTCCTGCTGGCCGAGACGCCGCATCAGGTGATCGAGGGGGCGCTGATCGCCGCCCTGGCGGTGGGGGCGTCGCGGCTCGTGCTCTACGTCAACCCGCGCGAGGCCGAGGCGGTGGCGACCTGCCGCGCGGCGCTCGCCGCCTGGCAGGCGCATCCCCTGGTCGCGGCCGTCGCGGCGGCGACCGGGCAGGCGCTGGCGCTGCGCGTGGTGGAGAGTTCGGGCCTCTATATCGGCGGCGAGGAGAGCGGCGCCGTCGCCAGCGTCGAGGGCGGCTTCCCCTTCCCGCGCCTCAAGCCGCCCTTCCCGGCCGAGCAGGGCGTGCATGGCGCCCCGACCCTGGTCAACAATGTCGAGACCCTGGCGCATGTGCCGCACATCCTGCGGCATGGGGCGGGCTGGTATCGCGGCCTCGGCCTGGGCGAGGCGGTGGGCACCAAGCTCTATTCCCTCTCGGGCGACGTGCTGCGGCCGGGGCTGCACGAGCTGCCCATGGGCACCAGCCTGCGGGAGCTGGTCTTCGCCCATGGCGGCGGCATGCTGGCGGAGCGGCCCTTCAAGGCGGTCTTCACCGGCGGCCCCTCGAACACCCTGCTGACGGCGGCCGATCTCGACGTGGCGCTCGATTTCGACAGCCTGCGGGCGCGCGGCTCGCGCCTCGGCACCGGGGCGATGATCGTGGTCGGGGAGGGGACCAGCATCCTGCGCAAGACGGCGGAATACGTCTCCTTCTTCGCCAACAACTCCTGCGGCCAGTGCCCGCCCTGCAAGATCGGCACGCATCAGGTGGCGCGCATCCTGGAGCGGCTGGACACCGGCGCCGGCCGGCCGGGCGACCTGGCGGCGCTGGCCAACCTCTCGCACATGCTGCCCGGCAGCGGCCGCTGCGGGCTGGTGGACGGCGCGGCGACGGTGCTGGCGAGCTCGCTGGCCACCTTCCGCGCCGAATACGAGGCGGCGCTGCCAAGGGAGTGAGGGAAGCCCCCGGCCCGGATACGGCCCGGCGGCCGGTCAGCCGCCCCGGCGCTTCGCCTCGATGGCGTCCCAGATCGCCTTTTCCAGATGCACCCCGTCGAAGCGGGCGATCTCCTGCAGCCCGGTCGGGGAGGTGACGTTGATCTCGGTCAGGTAGCCGCCGATCACGTCGATGCCGACGAAGATCATGCCGCGCCGCTTCAGCTCCGGCCCGATCCGGGCGCAGATCTCCTGCTCCCGCTCGGTCAGCGTGGTCCGCTCCGGCCGGCCGCCGACATGCATGTTGCTGCGCGCCTCGCCCTCGGCGGGGACGCGGTTGATGGCGCCCATGGCGACGCCATCCACCAGGATGATGCGCTTGTCGCCCTGGCGGACGGCGGGGACGTATTTCTGGATCACCAGCGGCTCGCGCGAGCGTTCGGTGAACATCTCGATCAGGCTGTTGAGGTTGGAATCGCCCGGCTTCAGGTGGAAGACGCCGGCGCCGCCATTGCCGAAGAGCGGCTTGACGATGATGTCGCCGTGCTTCTCCCGGAACGTCATGATCTGGCCGCGATCGGCGGTGACCAGCGTCTCCGGCATCAGCTCGGGGAAATGCGTGACGTAGAGCTTCTCCGGCGCGTTGCGCACGCTGGCCGGGTCGTTCACCACCAGCGTCTTCGGGTGGATGTGCTCGAGGATGTGGGTGGCCGTGATGTAGGCCATGTCGAAGGGCGGGTCCTGGCGCATCAGCACCACGTCCATGCCGCCGAGGTCGATCTCCTCGCGCGGGCCGAAGGACCAGTGGGCCCCCCGCTTGCGCTCGACCGTCACCGGCTCGCCGAGCGCGGTCACCCGGCCGCCATGCAGGGCGAGGTTGCGGACATGGTAGTGCCAGAGCTGATGGCCGCGCGCCTGGGCCTCCAGCATCAGGGCGAAGGTGCTGTCGGCATCGATGTTGATGCTCTCGATCGGGTCCATCTGGACCGCGACGCGCAGGGCCATGGCTCTCTCCCTCCCCGGGGCGGGTGTCTCGGCCGCCTGTGTTGGCAGAGAGGGCGGCCGGGCGCCAGGGGGGAGAGGGCGAGGAGGCGAGGCCGCCGCCCTCAGTTCAGCCGGTGGCGCAGCTCCTCCACCACGCTGCGGATGCGCCGTGCCGTCTCGCCTTCCGGCTCGATCTCGAGCGAGCGGTCGAGGCAGCCGAGCGCGGCGCCGATCCGGTCCAGCCGCTGGTTCATCAGCCCGGCCTCGCGCCAGAGCAGGGCGGCCTCGGGGGCGAGGCGCAGCATGTCCTCGGTGCAGGCCAGCGCCCCGGTCAGGTCGCCACCGCGCAGCCGGCGCAGCTTGATGTTGTTCTGCAGCCGCAGCAGCACCGAGCGCTTGTCCATGCCGCGCAGCAGCCCCGGCCGCAGCTCCGCCCGCTCGCCCTCGATCCGCTTGATCAGCGCCCGCAGCTCGGGCGCCGCCAGGCCGGTGCCGCCGGCGAAGACATCGACCAGCGCCTGGCCGCGGCCGCCCTCGACCGCCAGCAGGAAATGCCCCGGGAAGTCGATGCCATGCGCCGTCCAGCCCGCCGCCTCGGCCGCATGCAGCCAGAGGATGCCGAGCGCCACGGGCAGGCCGCGCCGGCGCTCCAACACCCGGATCAGGTTGGCATTGGCCGGGTCGTCGTAATGCTCGGTGTCGCCGGCATAGCCGAAGCGGCCATGGATGACCGTGGCCAGCACCTCCCGCCGCCGGTCGGCATCGCCGGCGTCGGCCTCCGGATCGGCGGTGGCGGCGGCGACGGCGGCCTGGGCGAGCTCCGTCAGGCTGGCGGCGGCGGCGTGCCAGTCGGCCTCCGGCGCATCGATGCGGGCGAATTGCAGCGCCACGGCGGCGAGATCGATCTCCGCATCGGGGAGCTGGCCGGCGGCGGCGAGGGCGGCGCGGGCCTCGTCCTGGGGGCTGGTGGCCATGGCCGGACTCTCCTCACTCGGGCGGCGGTCCGCAAGGGCCGCGCGTTCAGGCCGGCGGCGCCGCCGGCACCATGCGGCCGAGCCGCCGGCCGCCGAAGATATGGACATGGAAATGCGGCACTTCCTGCCCCGCATCGGCTCCCATGTTGGAGAGGATGCGGTAGCCGCTCTCCTCCAGCCCGAGGTCGCGGGCAACCATGGTGACGAGGCGCCAGAAGCCGGCGATGGCCTCCGCCGGGGCCTCGGCATGGAAATCCGCCGCGCTGACCCAGCGGCCCTTCGGGATCACCAGCACATGCAGCGGCGCCTGCGGCGCGATGTCGTGGAAGGCGAGGGCATGGGCATCCTCCGCCACCGTCTTGCAGGGAATCTCCCCGCGCAGGATGCGGGCGAAGATGTTGGCGTCGTCATAGGGCGGCTTGCCGGTCACCGACATGGCGGGCGTCCCCTTGCTGCAATCCTCCTGTCGTCATGGCCGCGCCCGCCCGCGGCATCAAGCCCCCGGGGCGGGTCGCCCGCCGCGGCCGCCGGGATCAGGGCAGCTTGGTCGTCCGCGCCGCCCGCACGATGCCCTTCGGGCGCGCCGCCTTCTCGACGATGCCGCTGATGCCCTCGCGCTGGCGCAGCTCGGCCCAGACCTCCTCCGGCCGGATGCCGGCATCCACCCAGACCACCAGCAGGTGGTAGAGCAGGTCGGCGCTCTCCAGGATCGTTTCGCCACGCTCGCCCATGGTGGCGGCGATGACGCATTCCACCGCCTCCTCGCCCAGCTTCTGGGCGACCTTCGGCGTGCCGCGGGCCAGCAGCCGGGCGGAGTGGCTGTGCGCCACGTCGCCGGCCGTCCGCCGCGCCTCCACCGTCCGCCAGAGATCGTCGAGCACGCCGGCATCGCCCCCGGCCGCCCCGAGATCGAGCGGCCGGAGATGCCGCGACTCCGCCTTCCGCACCGCCTTGGGCGCCTTCTTGGCCTTGGCCGGCACCCCGGCCGGAAGGGGCAGGCCGGTCCGCGCCTTGGTCGGCTTCCGCTTGGTGGTCTTGTCGGTACTCTTCGCCATGCTCAGGCGGCCTCCGCCAGGGGGCGCACCGGCAGGCCCGCCGCGGCCAGGGCTGCCTTGGCGTCCGCGATGCGGAACTCCCCGTAATGGAACACGCTGGCGGCCAGCAGCCCGCTGGCCCCGGCCGCCGCCCCCTCCACGAAATGCTGCACCGTGCCGACGCCGCCGGAGGCGATGATCGGCACCCGGACCGCGCGGCGGATGGCCCGCAGCAGGTCGAGATCGAAGCCCGATTTGGTGCCGTCCCGGTCCATGGAGGTCACCAGCAGCTCCCCCGCCCCGGCCTCGGCCATGCGCCGCGCCCAGCCCACCGCCTCGATGCCCGTGGCCTTGCGGCCGCCATGGGTGAAGACCTCCCAGCGGCCCTCGGCCACCCGCCGGGCATCGACGGCAACGACGATCGCCTGGCTGCCGAAGGCCTCGGCGGCGCGGCTGACCAGCGCCGGCTCGGCCACCGCGGCGCTGTTGATGCTCGCCTTGTCCGCGCCGGCGAGCAGCAGGCGGCGGACATCCTCCACCGAGCGGACGCCGCCGCCGACGGTGAGCGGGATGAAGACCTCGGCGGCGGTGCGGGAGACCACGTCGTACATCGTGTCGCGGTTCTCGTGCGTCGCGCCGATATCGAGGAAGGTGACCTCGTCGGCGCCCTCGCGGTCATAGGCGCGGGCCTGCTCCACCGGGTCCCCGGCATCGCGGAGCGAGACGAAATTCACCCCCTTCACGACGCGGCCCTCCTTCACGTCGAGGCAGGGGATGACGCGCAGGGCGAGCATGGGACCACCTCCGGCAGAGGAAGGCGCCGAGGCGGCGCGGGTTGCTGCGCTTGCGTCCGAATGCGCCGGGGGTCAAGCGCGGATTCGGCGGGGCTGGGATGGGGCGGCGGCCAGCGGGCCGGCCGCGTTGCCCCGGCGGCGATTGCTCGGAAGGGACGGGGGTTTCCCATAATTCACGCATAAATCCCGTCCCATAGTTGACGTACCACTTTCATATGTAGTTAATGGCGGCCGCCGCCGGCGTATCTTGCGCCGGCACCGCGGGATTTGACCCATGCAGCTTGCACCGCGTCACCAAGAGCTAAAGCGCCGTTCCGTCTCCGGCGGGGCCGCGTCCGGATCACGGCCCTGCGGCGCCGCCTGGCGGGACCGCCTGCGGATCATGGCCGGCCGAGCCGTGCCTGGCGGCGGGCTGCCCTGTCGACGCTGAGCGTCGCCAGAGGCCCCTCCCGTCCCTCGTCCTTCCCCGAGCGGCGCGCCCCAGCGCGCCCGGAGACCCATCCGCATGCCCATCCATGCCGCGGCCTCGCGCCGTGCCCTGCTCACGGCCGTCCTCGCCGCCCCCGCCCTCGCCCCGCTGGCCAGCCCCCGTCCCGGCCGGGCCGAGGGGCAGCCGCGCGAGTTCCGCATCGGCTACCAGAAATCCGGCCCGCTGCTGGTCGCGCGGCAGAACGGCGCCATCGAGCGCGCCCTGGCGCCGCTCGGCATCGCGGTGAGTTGGCTGGAATTCACCTATGGCCCGCCGCTGCTCGAGGCGCTGAACGTCGGCAGCATCGATTTCGGCGCGGTCGGCGACGCCCCGCCCATCTTCGCCCAGGCGGCGCGGGCGAAGCTGCTCTACGTGGCGGCGACGCCGAGCCGCGGCGCCAGCCAGGCGATCCTGGTGCCGCAGGACAGCCCGCTCCGCTCGGTGCAGGACCTGAAGGGGAAGCGGCTCGCCTTCGCCCGCGGCTCCTCCGCGCACAGCCTCGCGGTCGGCGCGGTGGAGAAGGCCGGCCTCGCCTGGGGCGACCTCACCCCGGTCGAGCTGCCGCCCGCCGATGCCGGCGCCGCCTTCGCCCGCGGCAACATCGATGCCTGGAGCATCTGGGACCCCTTCTTCGCCCTGGCCGAGATCCAGCGCCAGGCCCGGGTGCTGGCCGCCGGCGAGGATGTGGAGCCGCAGAGCAGCTACTTCCTCGCCCATCGCGGCTTCACCGAGGCGCATCCGCGGCTGGTCGCGCAGGTGGTGGCGGTGCTGGCCGAGATCGGCGCCTGGTCGGCGGCGCACCGCGCCGAGGTCGCGCAGCTCGGCGCCGAGGCGACCGGCCTGCCCATCGAGGCCATGCGCCGCGCGGCGCAGCGCACCGCCTTCGAGGTGGTGCCGCTCTCGGACGCCATCGTCGCGCAGCAGCAGCGCGTCGCCGACCGCTTCCACCGCCTGAAGCTGATCCCCCGCGCCGTCACCGTGCGCGACATCGTCTGGCAGCCGCCGGCGGCCTGAGCCGCGCCCGCCCCAAGGAATCCCCCATGTCCACCGAGACCCCCCTCGACCTCTTCTGGTTCGTGCCCACCTCCGGCGATGGCCGCTATCTCGGCAGCCGCCAGGGCGCCCGGCCGCAGGATTTCGGCTATCTGCGCGAGGTGGCGATGGCCGCCGACCGGCTCGGCTATGGCGGCGTGCTGCTGCCGACCGGCAACCAGTGCGAGGATCCCTGGATCACCGGCGCCGCCATCGCGCCCTGGACGCAGCGGCTGAAATTCCTCCTCGCCCTCAGGCCCGGCGTGCAGACCCCGGCGCAATGGGCCCGCCAGGCCGCGGCCTTCGACCGCATCAGCAACGGCCGGCTGCTGATGAACGTCGTCACCGGCGCCAACCCGAAGGAGCTGGCCGGCGACGGCATCTTCCTCGACCATGCGCAGCGCTACGCGCAGACCGAGGAATTCCTCACCATCTTCCGCGGCCTCTTCACCGAGGCGGGCGTGGACTTCAGCGGCGAGTACCTCTCCTCGCGCGGCGGCAAGCAGCATTTCCCGCCGGTGCAGCGCCCGCATCCGCCGCTCTGGTTCGGCGGCTCCTCGGCGCCGGCGATCGAGGTCGCGGCGCGGCATGTCGACACCTACCTTACCTGGGGGGAGCCGCCGGCGCAGGTGGCGGCGAAGCTGGAGGCGGTGCGCGCCCGCGCCGCCATCACGGGGCGGCAGCTGCGCTTCGGGCTGCGCGTGCACCTCATCGTTCGCGAGACCGATGCCGAGGCCTGGGCGGCGGCGGAGCGGCTGATCGCCCATCTCGACGACGCCACCATCGCCGCGGTGCAGCAGCGGCGCGCCGAGGACAGCGACAGCGTCGGCCAGCGGCTGCAGACCGAGCTGCATGGCGGGCGCCGCGACCGGCTGGAGGTCTCGCCCAACCTCTGGGCGGGCGTCGGCCTGGTGCGGGCCGGCGTCGGCACGGCGCTGGTCGGTAGCCCGGAGACGGTGGCGGCGCGGCTGCGCGAGTACCAGGCGCTCGGCGTCTCCACCATCATCGCCTCCGGCTACCCGCATCTCGAGGAAGCCTATCGGGTGGCCGAGTTGCTCTTCCCGCGCCTCGGCCTCGGCGGCGTCGCGGCGCCGCAGGTGGCGGCGCGGGATTTCGTGACCACCGGCGGCAGCTACGGGACGCTGGCGGCATGAGCGGGGCGGTCCTCGCCCCGGCGGGGCTGGCGGCGCCCGCGGCCGGCCGCCTCGGACCCGCCTGGCGCGGCCTGGTCCGGGCCGCGCTGCCCTGGCTGCTGCCGGCGCTGCTGCTGCTCGCCTGGCAGGCCGGCAGCATGGCCGGCTGGATCGCCGAGGAGGTGCTGCCGGCGCCCTCCGCCGTCCTCGCCGCGGGGTGGGAGCTGGCGCGCTCGGGCGAGCTGCTGCGCAACATCGAGGTCAGCACCTGGCGCGCCCTCACCGGCTTCGCCATCGGCGGCGGGCTCGGCCTCGGCTTCGGGGTCCTCACCGGCCTGTCGCGGCTTGGCGAGCGGCTGCTCGATTCCAGCGTGCAGATGCTGCGCAACATCCCGCACCTTGCGTTGATCCCGCTGGTGATCCTGTGGTTCGGCATCGACGAGGCGGCGAAGCTCTTCCTCGTCGCGCTGGGCAGCTTCTTCCCGGTCTATGTCAACACCATGCATGGCGTGCGCTCGGTCGATCCGCAACTCGTCGAGATGGGCCGCGCCTATGGCATGGACGCGCCGACGCTGTTCCGCCGCATCGTGCTGCCGGGCGCGCTGCCCTCGGTCTTCGTCGGGCTGCGCTACGGGCTCGGCATCATGTGGCTGACGCTGATCGTCGCCGAGACGATCGCGGCGAATTCCGGCATCGGCTACATGGCGATGCACGCCCGCGAGTTCATGCTGGTGGATGTCGTCGTCTTCTCGATCCTGGTCTACGCCCTGCTCGGCAAGCTGGCGGACAGCCTGGCGCGGCTGCTGGAGCGGCTCTGCCTCTCCTGGAACCCGGCCTATCGGAGCGCGTGATGGACGGCATGGTGCAGGCGCCGGCGCGCGCCGCGGGGGTCGCGGTCGGCATCCGCGGGTTGCGCAAGGCCTTCGGCGGGCCGGCGGTGCTGCAGGGCATCGATCTCGACATCCCGGCGGGCCAGTTCCTCGCCGTGGTCGGCCGCAGCGGCTGCGGCAAGTCGACCCTGCTGCGCCTGATCGCCGGGCTGGAGCAGCCGGGCGGCGGCAGCCTGACCCTGCGGGCGGGGCAGGATCTGCTCGCTCCCGCCGCGGCGGTGCGGCTGATGTTCCAGGAGCCGCGGCTGCTGCCCTGGTCGAGCATCGGCGGCAATGTCGAGGTCGGGCTGCCGCGCGGCCTGGCGGCGGCGGAGCGGGCGGCCCGGGCCCGGGCGGCGCTGGCCGAGGTGGGGCTCGCCGAGCGGGCGGCGGAATGGCCCGCCGTGCTCTCGGGCGGCCAGAAGCAGCGCGTGGCGCTGGCCCGCGCCCTGGTCAGCCGGCCGCGCCTGCTGGCGCTCGACGAGCCGCTCGGCGCGCTGGATGCGCTCACCCGGATCGGCATGCAGGCGCTGGTCGAGGCGGTGTGGCGCGCCGAGGGCTTCACCGCGGTGCTGGTGACGCATGACGTGGGCGAGGCGGTGGCGCTGGCCGACCGGGTGATCCTGCTCGAGCAGGGGCGGGTGGCGATGGACGTGCCGATCGACCTGCCGCGGCCGCGCCGGCATGGCGATGCCGCGCTGGCGGCGCTCGAGGCGCGCATCCTGGACCGGCTGCTGGCCGCGGAGCGGTAGGGCCGGCGGTCGGGCCGCGGAGGCGCCGGGGCCCATCGCCCCGGCGGCTGTCAGCGTGCCGCCAGGGCCAGCGCCGCCGCCGGGTCGATCCGGCCGTCATAGAGCGCCCGGCCGATGATCACGCCCTCGATCCCCTCGCCGGCGAGGCCGGCCAGGGCGGCGAGGTCGTCGAGCGAGGCGACGCCGCCCGAGGCGATGACCGGCAGCCGCACGGCGCGGGCCATGGCGAGCGTCGCCTCCAGGTTCACCCCGCCGAGCATGCCGTCGCGCTCGATATCGGTGTAGATGATGGCCGCCGCCCCGGCATCCTCGAAGCGCTTGCCGAGATCGGTGGCGAGGATGGTGCTCACCTCCGCCCAGCCCTCGGTCGCCACCATGCCGTTGCGGGCATCGATGCCGACCGCGACGCGGCCGGGCCAGGCCTTGCAGGCGGCCAGCGCGAATTCCGGGTCCTTCACCGCCGCCGAGCCGAGGATGACGCGGCGCAGACCGCGCCCGAGCCAGGCCTCGACCGTCGCCATGGTGCGGATGCCGCCGCCGAGCTGCACCGGCGTCGCCGGGATGGCGGCGAGGATCGCCTCCACCGCGGCGGAATTGGCCGGCTTCCCGGCGAAGGCGCCGTCGAGATCGACCACGTGCAGCCAGGGAAAGCCGAGCGCCGCGAAGGCCCGGGCCTGGGCGGCCGGGTCGGCGGAATAGACCGTGGCCTGGGCCATGTCGCCGCGCCTGAGGCGGACGACCTGGCCGCCCTTGAGGTCGATGGCGGGGTAGAGCGTGAGTGGCATCGGGCGCCTGTCCTGAGGTCCGGGCGGATCAGCGCCCCATCACCTTCCCGGTGCTGCGGCCGCGGCCGGGTTCGAGCAGCTTGTAGTAGTAGTGCCCCGCGACCGTCCGGCCGTTCACCCGGGCATAGGCGGGATGGGTGCCCCAGCGCTCATAGCCCAGCGTCTCGAACAGGGCGATGGCGGTGGTCTGGGTCTCCCGCACGTCGAGGTTCACGACGCGGTGGCCGAGCGAGGCGGCCCGCTCCTCGACGCGGCGGATCATCAGCCGCGCCAGCCCGTGCCCGCGGGCATAGGGCGCGATATAGGCATGCGTCAGCGTCGCGCCGAAGGCCTGCGCCTCGTTGTTGCGGGGCGGCCGGACGAGCTGGGCGCTGCCCACCACCACCGCGTCCAGCCGGGCGACGAAGAGCTCGCGCTCCGGCACCAGCATCACGCCGCGGAAATGCCGCTGCAGCGCCACCCGGCCCTGCGGCTCGATCCAGCCGAAGCCGCCGCCCTCGATGATGGCGGCATCCGTGGCCTCGCAGAGCTCGGCCATGTCGTGGTCGTCGAGCTCCGTCACCCGCTCGACCGAGAGCTCGGGCTGGCGCGGCGTGCTGGGCTCGGCCAGGCCGATCGGCACCTTCGGCGCGCTCACGGGGTCCACCGGAGGAAATTGGCGAGGATGCGCAGGCCCACCGCGGCGCTCTTCTCCACATGGAATTGCGTGCCGGCCAGGTTGCCGCGGCCGACGATGGCGACGACCGGGCCGCCGTAATCGGTGGTCGCCAGCACCTCGCCGGCATCATAGTCGCTCAGCGCGTAGGAATGAACGAAATAAGCGTGCTCTCCAGGTCTTATTCCCGCAAGAAGTGGATGCCCTCCGGCGGGAAAGTCGAGCGTGTTCCAGCCCATCTGCGGCAGGGGCAGCGCCGCGCCATCCGGCCCGCGCGGCGCCATCGGCGCCATCTCGCCGCGGATCCAGCCGAGTCCCGGCGTCACCCCATGCTCCAGCCCGCGCTCCGCCATGATCTGCATGCCAACGCAGATGCCGAGCAGCGGCGTGCCCTCGGCGACGCGGCGCTCCAGCACCCCGATCATGCCCGGCAGGGCCGCGAGGCCGCGCATGCAGGCGGCGAAGGCCCCTTGCCCGGGCAGGATCAGTCGGTCGGCCGCCGCCGCCTCCGCCGCGTCGCGGGTCACCGCCGCCTCGAGGGCGATGCCGGCATCCGCGGCCGCGCGGGTGAGGGCGCGCAGCACCGAGGCGAGGTTGCCCGAGCCCGGATCGACCACCGCGACGCGCATCGCCCCGCTCATGCCGCCAGGCTCCGCAGCAGCTCGGGCCGTGCCTCGAACAGGCGGGCCAGCGCCAGCTCCTCGGCCGGCGCGGCGACGACATGCGCCGCGCGCCAGCCGCGGCGGCCGAGCGCGGCGCGGCGCAGATCCTGCGCCTCCGCGCCCAGCAGGAATTGCAGGGCGAGCAGCACCGGCAGGCGCCAGGGGGCGGGCACCAGGATGGCCAGCAGCAGGGCCAGCCCGATCCAGGCGGCGGCCTCCAGCCAGAGGCGGTGCCGCAGCAGCCAGAGCGGGCCGAACAGGAAGGCCCCCCAGGAAAACCCCTCCCGGACCAGGATGGGCTCGCGCGGCAGGGCCGCATCCGGGACGCGCGCGGCGCTCCGGGCGCTGCGCGGCAGATGGACGGTCCAGATGCGCATCAGGCTTCCAGGACCCCTTTCGTCGAGGGCACCGCAGTCGGCGAGCGCGGGTCCGTCTCCACGGCCATGCGGAGGCTCCGGGCCAGCGCCTTGAAGCAGGCCTCAGCGACATGGTGCGCGTTGGTGCCGGCCTTCAAGGTCATGTGCAGGGTGATGCCGGCGTTGAAGGCGAAGGCGCGGAAGAACTCCTCGAACAGCTCGGTGTCCATCTCGCCCACCTTGTCGCGCGCGAAGGGCACGGACCAGGCGAGGAAGGGGCGGCCGGAGATGTCGATCGCCGCCTCGGCCAGCGCCTCGTCCATCGGCAGCAGCGCCTGGCCGTAGCGCCGGATGCCGCGCTTGTCGCCGAGCGCCTGCTTCAGCGCCTGGCCGAGCACGATGCCGACATCCTCGGTGGTGTGGTGATAGTCGATATGCAGGTCGCCCTTCGCCTCGACCGACAGGTCGAGGAGCGCATGGCGGCCGAGCGCGGTCAGCATGTGGTCGAGGAAGCCGATGCCGGTCGCCGCCCGCACCTCGCCCGTGCCGTCGAGGGAGAGCGTGACGCGGATCTCGGTCTCGGCCGTGGTCCGGGCGATGCTGGCGGTGCGGGGGGCGCTCATGCGCGCCCTCCTACGCCAGGGCACAGGGGGTCGCAACCGCCGTGGCGGGCGCCCCGCACCGGACCGGCGCGCGGCCTTCGCCCCGCGGCGAGGGGCCAGGGGCCGCGCGACGGTCAGGGAACCGCATGGGCGGGCGGCGGCCCCGAGGGGCGCCCGCTATGGCGCGCCCTGAGTCTCCTCTTGGGGCGCCCCCTCATGCTGGCGCGGGGGCCATGCCGATGGCGGGCGGCTCCGGCCGGGGGGTCGGCTCGGTCAGCAGCGGCGGCTGGGTGGAAACGGCCTGCTCCACCGCCAGCTCGCCCGCCTCGACCAGGCTCGCCGCCAGCAGCAGCGGGACCTGCTGGCTCTCCGCGCGCAGCGCCGGCGCCAGGATGCCGGCCGCCGCGCCGCCGGTGCGGGCCTCGGCCTCGGCCGGGGCCCAGGCCAGGGCGAGGACCGGCGTGGCCGGCAGCCGCCGGCGTGCCCGGCGCAGCAGGTAGCGGGCGGTGGCGGCGCTGCTGCCCCCCTCGATGAAGCAGAGGCAGAGCAGCTTCGGCGGGGCGGCGGGGCCGGCGGTGGTGGCGACCTGCACGCCGAAGCCGCGGCGCTGCAGCACCTGGGCGAGCATCGTCGCCGCCAGCGCATCGAAGGGGCCGCGGCCCGGCAGGCAGAGCACCGTGCCGGGCGCCTGCCAGGCCGCCGGCAGCGCGGCCAGCGCACCGGCCTCCTCCGGCTCCGGGTCCTCGGCCTCCTCCAGATCCTCCATGAGCTGCTCGATGCTGCCCTGCATCGCCTCGCGCCGCTCGGGCGAGAGCGCGCCATGCACCGCATCGGCCTGGGCCAGGCGCAGCGCCGGCAGGGCGATGGCGTCGAGATAGTCGGCCAGGGACTTCTCCTTCAGGCAGCGCTCGGCCTGCTCGGCCAGCGCATCGGCATCGCCGGCGAGGGCACGCTGGTAGAAGGTCTCCTCCGGGTCCAGCGGCGGACTGTCGCCGAGCATCACCTCGAGGAATTCCAGCCGGTCGACATGCCGCCCGAGCACCACCAGGCAGACGGTGAGCGGCACCGCCAGCAGCAGGCCGATCGGGCCCCAGAGCCAGGTCCAGAAGGTCGCCGCGGCGATGACCGCGATCGGCGAGAGGCCGGTGGAATGGCCGAAGACCAGCGGCTCGAAGACCTGGCCCATCGCCGCCTCGCCGAGGGCGAAGAGCACCAGCACCCAGACCAGCGTGCCCCAGCCCGGATCGACGGCGAGGGCGAGCAGCGCCGGGAAGCCGGCGGCGATGAAGCTGCCGATGAAGGGCACGAAGCGCATCAGCCCGGCGACGAAGCCCCAGAGCAAGGGGTTGGGGATGCCGACCAGCCAGAGCACCCCGGTCATCACCAGGCCGAAGCCGAAATTCATCCCGGTCTGCGCCAGGAAGTAGCGGGAGAGCCGGTAGGCGGCGTCGTCCATCGCCGCCATGGTGCGGTGCAGGTCGCGCGCGCCGGCGAGGCGGATCAACCGGTCCCGTAGGTCCTCGCGGTAGAGCAGGATGAAGATCACCAGGATGGCGACGATGCCCGCCGTCGCCAGCGGCCCGAGCAGCGGCTCGGCGACGCGCTGCAGCATCTCGAAGGCCGTGGGGTCGGGCGACCGGATCTCGACCGGGATGGGCTCGGTCACCGGCTGGCTGGGCAGCCGCGAGGGCACTGCCGTGGCCGCCTTGTCGCGGCCGCCAGCGCTGCGGCCCATCTCCTGCAGCGTGCTGACCACCCGGTCGATCAGCCCGCCCGAAGCCTGCAGCCGGCCGAGCTTCTCGGTGATCGCCTGCTGGTAGGCGGGCAGGTTCTCGGCGAGCGAGGTCGCCTGCCGCCCCACCAGGCCGAACATCGAGAGGATCAGCGCCCCGGCCAGGACCACCGCCACCAGGACCGAGGCCGGGCGCGGCAGGTGCAGCCGCCGCAGCCCCCGCGTCACCGGCGCGAGGACGAAGGAGAGCAGCATCGCCAGGACGAGCGGGATCAGCAGCTCGCGGCCGAAATAGAGGATGGCGATAATCAGGATCACGCCCTGCAGGACATGCAGGCCGTTGCCGGGCACGCCGGCGGCGGCGACGCCCCGGGGCGGTGAGGGAGGGGAGAACGGGGGAGGCGTCTGGGGCATGCCGCTATTGGTGACCTCGGGCCGGGGATCGGCCACCTCCGCGCAACGCGGCGCCGCCAGATCCGTTGCGCCAGGGTGTTGGTCGGGAATGCCGGTCGGAGGTGCCGGTCGGGCGGGGCGGGCGGACCGGGCCCGGGCCGGCAGGGGAAGGCAAAGCCGGGCCGGCCACCCCGCCGGATTTTGCCTTGCCGCATCCCTGCCGGGGTGTAGCCTGTTCCTTACGGTTCGGAGAGACCGCAAGGAGGACGGACCATGGATGGCAGCGTTGCCGGCGCCACGCGCCCCGAGATCAAGCTCACCGTCTCGAACAAGGCCGACCAGCCCTTCGTGAAGGGGCGGCGGAAATTCTTCCGCTACCGCGATCTCGGCGTGCAGGCCGCGACCGGCGGCAAGCTGCGGGCGCAGGTGATGGAAGCGATCACCGGCATGACCGAACCCACCGGCTGGCACACGCATCAGTGCGAGGCGCAGTTCATCTACATCCTGAAGGGCTGGGTGGAGCTGGAATTCGAGGATGGCACCCGCACCCGCAGCGGCCAGGGCGATGCCGTCCTCATCCCCGGCGGCATGAAGCACAACGAGATCGCCACCTCGGACGATGTCGAAATCCTCGAGCTGTCGATCCCCGGCGACATGGCGACCAAGCCCTGCGACCCGCCGCAGGGCCAGAGCCAGGGCTGAGCCGGCCCTCGTCGCGGGACCAGCCCCCGGAACCAGCTCCGGGACTGGCCGCAGTCCGACATGGGATCCCCGATGAACCGGTGCGCCCGCCTGCCGCCCAGGCGGCACGGGGCGCGCCGGGCCCGGGTCATCGTTTGATCGCGTGATTCACGCTTCCGGTGAGGCCACCGCAAGCGATCACGCGCCAAGGGACAGGGCGCCCGGACGCATCCGGGCCGGGCGCGACGCATGGCGGCTGCGAAGCTCCCGGCAGACCGAGCCGCCGGGAGGGACGAAGAATGATCCTCGACCGACGCGCGCTGCTGCTCGGCGGCGCGGCCTTCGGGGCGCTGCCGCGGCTGGCCCGGGCCCAGGCGCAGCAGACCATCCGGCTCGGCATCATCACCGATATGAGCGGCGCCTTCGCCGACCTCTCCGGCCCGAATGCCGTGCTCGCGGTGCGCCAGGCGGTGCAGGATGCGGCGTCGCTCGGCCTCAAGGTCGAGGTCGTCGCCGCCGACCACCAGAACAAGCCGGACATCGCGGTGAACATCGCCCGGCAGTGGTTCGACCGGGAGGGCGTGGACGCGCTGGTCGATGTCCCCGCCTCCTCCGCCGCGCTCGCGGTGAATGCGGTGGTGCGGGAGAAGAACAAGGTCTTCCTCGCCTCCGCCCCCGGTACCTCCGAGCTCACCGGCGCGCAATGCAGCCCGAACACGGTGCAGTGGACCTACGACACCTGGATGCTCGCCAACTCCACCGCGCGGGCCATGGTGCGCGAGGGCGGGGACAGCTGGTTCTTCGTCACCGCCGACTATGCCTTCGGCCATTCGATGGAGGTCGAGGGCGGCAAGATCATCGGTGCCGAGGGCGGCAAGGTGCTCGGCAGCGCCCGCTTCCCCTTTCCCGGCACTACGGATTTCTCCGCCTTCCTGCTGCGCGCGCAGGCGAGCAAGGCGAAGGTGATCGGCCTCGCCTTCGGCGGCACCGACATGGCCAATGCGGTGAAGCAGGCGACCGAGTTCGGGCTGCAGAAGCGCGGGCAGCGGCTCGCCGCCCTGATCCTCTTCATCTCCGAGGTGCATTCGATGGGCCTCGAGACGGCGAAGGGGCTGGTCTGCTCGACGAGCTACTACTGGGACACCAATGACCGCACGCGCGCCCTGACGCAGCGGATGAAGCAGAATTTCGGCGCGCCGCCCGCGACCATGGTGCAGGCCGGCTGCTACGGCGTGGTGCTGCACTACCTGAAGGCGGCGGCCGCCATGGGCACGGCGGCGGCCAAGGCCAGCGGCGCCGATGCCGTGGCGCGGATGAAGGCCCTGCCGACGGATGACGACGCCTTCGGGCCCGGCCGCATCCGCGCCGATGGGCGCAAGCTGCATCCGGCCTATCTGGTCGAGGTGAAATCCCCGGCCGAGAGCCGCGGCCCTTGGGACTACTACAAGGTGCTGCGGACGGTGCCCGGGGATCAGGCCTTCCGGCCGATGGCGGAGGGCGGCTGCCCACTGGTCTGATACCCGGCGCACGAAGGTTTCGCCTTCGCGCCCCTCAAACGCCGGGCGCTGCCTCCGGCAGCTTGGCTTCGCGCCACTCGGCGCGGCGCCCATTCGGGCGCTCGGCCCTGCGGGCCGCAGGTTGGAATTTCGTGCGCCGGCTATAAGGCGGCGCGGTCTCGCCCTGGCTCAGCCCCGGGCGAGGCGCTTGCGCAGGAACCAGCGGGTCTGCCCCTCCGGGTAGTCCTCCAGCGCGCCGAACACCGCATAGCCGAGGGATTCGTAGAAGCCGCGGGCCTGGAAGCTGTCGAGCCAGGCGGAGTGGCAGCCGGCCGCCGCCGCATGCCGCTCCGCCGCCGCCATCAGCGCCCGCCCGGCGCCGCTGCCGCGCCGCGCCGGATCCACCCAGACCGCGTCGATGAAGAGCCAGCCCCAGGACAGCATGCCGCTGAGCCCGCCGACGAGGCCGCCTGCCGCATCCTCCAGCCGCAGCGCGAAGCGGTCGGCCCGATGCGGCACGGTCTCGGCATGGAAGGCGTTGATCCGCTGGCCGAGCTCGGCCCGGAAGCCGGGCGGCGGCGCCGGGTCGAACACCATGCGCAGGGCCGGCGGCTGCCCTGCCTCGCCTTCCGTCATCGCTCCCCTCCCTTCGACGCAGGTCGCGGAGGATGCTACGGCCTGCCCTCCCGCCCAAGCCCGGAGCCGCCACGGACCGTGTGCCGTCACTGCCCCCATTCCCGTGCCGGCCTGCCGCGCCGCGCCCTGCTGGCCGGGCTGCTGCCGGCGGCCCTGCCCGCGGCGGCCGGTGCCTGCCCGGGCCTGCCGGCCGCGACGCTGGTCGAGCCGCGCCTCGGCCTCGCCCTGCCGCCCTCGGCGCCGCGCAGCGTGGCGCTGACCCTCGATGCCTGCGACGGCCGGGTGGACATGCGCATCCTGGAGACGCTGCTGCGGCTGGAGGTGCCGTCGACCATCTTCGCCACCGCCCGCTGGGTGCACGGCAATGCCGCCGCGCTCGCCCTGCTGCGGGCGCATCCGGCGCTGTTCGGCCTGCAGAACCACGGCGCGCGGCACCTGCCGGCGGTGCTCGGCCCCGGCCGGGTCTACGGACTGGCGCCGGCCGGCACGCTGGCGGCGGTGCAGGCGGAGGTGGCGGGCGGCGCGGCGGCGCTGGTCGAGGCCGGGCTGCCGCCGCCCCGCTGGTACCGGGGCGCGACCGCGCTCTACAGCCCGGAGGCGGTGACGCTGATCGAGACGATGGGCCTGCGGGTCGCCGGCTTCTCGCTCAATGCCGATGAGGGCGCCTCGCTGCCGGCCGCCGCGGTGGCGCGGCGGATCGCCGCGGCGCGGGGCAACGAGGTCATCATCGCGCATCTGAACCATCCCGAGCGGCCGAGCGGGGCCGGGGTCGCGGCGGGCGTTGCGGCGCTGCGGGCGGCGGGGATGGGGTTCGTCCGGCTGGAGGAGGCGCCGGTGGCGGCCGAGGATTGTCGCGCCTGGCACCGGCCGCCGCTGCTGGCGGCGGCGCGGCACCGGCCCGGCGCATAGGGCGGCGGGCCAAGGATCGGGGGGCCGCCCGGTGGCGCGGCCCCAAGCCCTTGTCTGTCGGACCTCCCTCAGCCGCGGGCGAAGTTCTTCAGCTCGCCCTCGGCCCAGGCCATGGCCTCCTCGGGCTTCTGCCCGCCCTGCGCCACGCGGGCGATCATCTTGCTGCTGATCGCCTGGGTATAGGCCTGCACCGCCGCCTCGGCCGGCGCCGGAGCATAGGCGATGCAGAGCTGTGCCTGATGGTGCGGCTTGTCGGGATAGTTGAAGGCGAAGCCCTTGGGCGGCCCCTCGGTCTCCCAGGTCTTGAAGTCGGACATGCTCTGGAAGGGCGGCAGGTCGAAGCCGCTGGTGGCCGCCACCTGCCGCTCCGCGCTGGCGCGGTCCGAGATGTGCTCGAGCAGCGCCTTGGCGGCCGGCTTGTTCTTCCCGAAGCTCCAGATGCCCCAGAAGGCCGGGTTGTAGGGCGTGAAGCGGCCGGCCGGCCCGCTCGGCATCGGCGCGTACCAGCATTTCTCGGCGACTGCGGGGTTGTCGCGCTTGGCCACCACCCAGGAGGAGGGCGGGTTGAGGATCAGGGCCGACTTGCCGGCGATCAGCGCCCGGTTGTTCGAGGCGTCGTCCCAGGCCCAGACATCGCGCGGCAGGTATTGCGAGAGCCGCACCGCGTAGTCGATGACCTGCTTCACCTTCTCGTTGCCGCGGAGCGTCACGCGGCCTTCCTCGTCCATCATGCTGGCGCCGAAGCTGCGGAACAGCGCGCCGAGCCAGTCCACCGCATCGGGGAACTGCCCCATGGGCAGGCCGAAGGCATAGCCCGCGGCATGGCATTTCTGCGCCGCGGTGAGGAAGGTGTCCCAGGTCCAGCTCTCGGCGCCCGGCCCCTGCCGCGCCTCGGCCGGCCACATGGCGCGGATGTCGATGCCGGCATGCTCCTCGAGCAGGTCGTAGCGCACGCAGGGCGGCTTGGTCTGGGTGCCGGCCACCGCCGGCACGGCGCGCCAGGCGCCGTCGCGCTTGGCGAGGTATTCCGCGGCCGGGGTGACGCGGCCGTATTTCTGCTGCAGCCGCGCCATGACGTCGTCCACCGGCTCGAGCAGCCGGGCATGCGAGGAGGGCTCCCAGGGCGGGAAGGCGAGGATGTCGTGGCCGTTGCGGGACTGCGCCTCGGAGGCGATGGTCATCACGTTCTGGTTGCCGACCGAGGTGACGAGGTCGATCTGCACATCGACCCGGTTCTTCTCGCCCCATTCCTTGCAGAGCGCGGCCAACGCGCCGTTGCCGGCCGGGGCCCAATGGTCCCAGAAGCCGCAGCGCAGCACGCCCGCCGAGCCCTGGCCCTGCACATGGAAAAGCGGCAATGCGGCGCCCGCCATACCGGCGATGCCCGCCCGCAGCGCTCCGCGCCGCGTCGTCCCGTATCGGGTCATGGTGTTCCTCCCGCCGGCGGCTTGTTCTCGCCGCCCGGGGGAAGCTTACGCAGGGGCGGCGCGCCGCGTCATGCGATATTGCGGGGCGTTAGGCGTCGGGCGTCGGGGGGCGGGCTCAGCCGGGCGGCAGCTCCCGCTCGACCACCGCGGCCAGCACCCCGGCGCCATAGGGGATGGCGGCGTCGTTGAAGTCGTAGCCGGGGTTGTGCACCTCGCAGCCGCCCTCGCCGGCGCCGTTGCCGACGAGCATGTAGGCGCCCGGCCGCTCCGCCATCATCCAGGAGAAATCCTCGCTGCCCATGGCGGCGATGCGGTCGCGGTCCACCCGCGCCTCGCCCACCATCGCCGCGGCGGCATCGGCGATCATCGCCGTCTGCTCGGGGGCGTTGACGACGGGGACGGTGATCTCGCGGAAGTCGAGCCGCGCCGTGCCGCCGAAGCCGGCGGCGATGCTCTCGGCCAGCGCCCGCATCCGCGCCTCCAGCAGCCGCATCGTCTCGCTGCGGAAGGCGCGCACCGTGCCGCGCAGCGCCACCCGCTCGGGGATGACGTTGTAGGCGGTGCCGGCCGCGAAGCCGGTGACGCTGATCACCGCGGTGTCGTTCGGCGCGACGTTGCGCCCGACGATGCTCTGCCAGGCGGAGATGATCTGGGCGCCGCAGACCACCGGGTCGACCGTGCTCTCCGGCCGCGCCGCATGGCCGCCGCGCCCCTCGATGGCGAGGTCGAAGAAGGCGCAGCCGGCCATCATCGCGCCCGGGCGGATGGCGTAGTGGCCGACCGGCAGGCCGGGCCGGTTGTGCAGGGCGTAGACCGCATCGCAGGGGAAGCGCTCGAACAGCCCGTCCTCCAGCATCGCCCGGGCGCCGCCCTGGCCTTCCTCGGCGGGCTGGAAGATGAAATGGACGATGCCGTCGAAGCGCCGCGTCTCGGCCAGGTAGCGGGCGGCGCCGAGCAGCATGGTGGTGTGCCCGTCATGGCCGCAGCCATGCATCTTGCCCGGCACGGTGGAGCGATGCGCGAAGCCGTTCGCCTCCGGCATGTCGAGCGCGTCCATGTCGGCGCGCAGCCCGATGGCGCGGTTGCCATGGCCGTTGCGCAGCACCCCGACCAGGCCGGTGCGGCCGATGCCGCGATGCACCTCGATGCCCCAGGACTCCAGCCGTTCGGCCACCAGGGCCGCGGTGCGCTGCTCCTCGAAGCCGGTCTCGGGATGGGCATGGAAGTCGCGGCGCCAGGCGGTGAGCTGGTCCTGGAAGCCGCGGATATGCTCGATCGGGGTCACGTCGCCACTCCTGCCCGCGGCGCCGGCCCGGGGCCCGCCATCCGACGCGGCGCCGGCGGTGCCCGGCAGTATCGGGGCCGTGGCGGCGCGACGCAAACGCCGCTCGCGCAGTGTTTCGGGAGCGGATTGCCCGTCCCGGGCGTTTCCGCGGAGGGGCGATCTGCTCTATGCCTGGGGGAATCAGGAGGCAACGGCCTTACGCCCATGGAACAGCGCATCGAGGAAGCGGCACGGCCGCGGCGCGAGGTGCCGGCACCGCCCGGCCTGTCCCGTGGCGCGCCGGTGCCATGGTGGGTGAAGCTCGGCATGAAGCTGAGCCTCGCGGCCATCGGCGTGCATGGCGGCCGGGCGCGGGCGCTCGGCCTGGCGCGCCCCTCCTTCGACGCCGCCACGCCGGCCAAGCTGGTGGAGGTGCCGCGCGCCTGGCTCGACCGGGCGGAGGCGCTGATCGGCCGCCGGCCGCGCACCATGCTGGAGATCGGCCCCGGCGGGATGGTGGTGCGGGCCCCCGTCCTGGCCGGCCTCGGCCTGCGGCGGGTCTGGTTCGCCGATCCGGCGGACAGCGCGCCGGCCGGCCTCGCCCCCTATCGGGCCGCGGCCGAGCTCGCCCGGTCGCAGGGTCTGCCGGCGCCCGACCTCGCCGGCTGCCGGGACCGCGGCACCGCCCTGGCCCGTTGCGGCGCGTCGCTGCTGATCGGCGGGCCCTCGGCGCTCGCCTCCATCCCGGACGGCGCCGTCGATCTCGTGGTCAGCGAGGCGGTGCTCGAGCATGTGCGGCGGGACGACATGGCGCCGCTGCTGCAGCAGCTCCGCCGCGTCACCGCGCCGGACGGCATCGGGCTGCATGGCATCGACTTCCAGGACCATCTCGGCGGCGGGCTGCAGCACCTGCGCTTCAGCGACCAGTTCTGGGCCAGCCCGCTGGTCGGCCGCGCCGGGATCTATGTCAACCGGCTGGGGCTCTCCGCCATGGTGGGGCGCTTCCGCCGCGCCGGCTTCGAGGTGACGGTGGCCGAGGCGGTGGTCTGGGAGAGGCGGCCGGCCGGGCCCCGCAAGCCGCATCCCGAGGCGACGCGGCCGGTGGCGGACGATCTCGTGGCGCGGGCGCTGATCGAGGTGCGGCCGGGCTGACCGCACCGCGCGGGGCTGGCCCCACGGGGCGGGCCATCTCCACGCGGCAGAGTTGCTGGCTTGGTATTCTCCACCCTGGTTTCAGTATGGCTTCCGTGCACCCACCCCTCTCGCCGCGGCCGGCCCGGCCCGGGTTCCTCCTCCTCGCCCTCGTCCTCCTGCCGGCAGCGTCGGCCTGGGCGCAATCGGGCGATCCCTCCTTCCGGGTGGTCAACAACAGTCTGAAGGTGGTCAACGAGGTCTATGCCTCCCCCGTCTCGGCGCCGGGCTGGGGGCATGACCGGCTGGGGGCGGATGTCGTGCCGCCGGGCGGCCGCCAGCTCATCCGTCTGCCGGGCGGCGACTGCCTCTACGATGTCCGCGTGGTCTACCAGCAGGGCGGGGCGGAGGAGCGGCGGGGCCTCGATGCCTGCGGCCTCGCCGACCTGGTCCTCGGCGGCGGCGGCGCGGCGGCGCGCAACGCGCCGCAGGGCAATCCCTCCTTCAACCTGGTGAACCGGGGCGAGCGGGCGATCGGGGAGGTCTATGCCTTCCCCGTCTCGGCGCAGGGCTGGGGGCCGGAGCGGCTGGGGGAGGGCAACCTGGTCCAGCCCGGCCAGTCCGTGCCGGTGCAACTGCCCCGGGGCGAATGCCTCTACAACCTCCGCTGGGTCTGGCTGGGCGGCAAGGTGGAGGAGCGGCGCAACCTCAACGCCTGCGGCGCCACCAATGTCGTGGTCCGCTAGACCCCTTTGTGTTCAGTGGCCTGATGGCCGGCGAGGCTCGTGGGTCAACCCAGGAACCGCGCGGGCGGGACACCGGCGCCGGTCGCGTTCGGCCGTAACCACGGGCGCCGGCGGCGCGGCGGCGCGGCAGGGGGCCGGCGGCCGCCGGAGCGCGGGCGGAAGGACGGGTCGCCGCCAGCCGGCGCTTTGATTCGGCGCGGGCCTGCCTTATCTCCCGGGGAGCAGAAGGCCGGGCGCCCCGCCGGGGACCGTCACGCCCCCTCCATGGCCGCCGGAACCCGCATGCCCGACACCCCGCTCGACCGCATCCGCAACTTCTCCATCATCGCCCATATCGACCACGGCAAGTCGACCCTCGCCGACCGGCTGATCCAGGTCACCGGCGCGGTGACCGCCCGGGAGATGAAGGAGCAGCTGCTCGACAACATGGAGATCGAGCGGGAACGCGGCATCACCATCAAGGCGCAGACCGTCCGGCTGAACTACCAGGCGAAGGACGGGCAGGTCTACACGCTGAACCTGATGGACACGCCCGGCCATGTGGACTTCGCCTACGAGGTCTCGCGCAGCCTGGCGGCCTGCGAGGGCAGCCTGCTGGTCGTCGATGCCTCCCAGGGCGTCGAGGCGCAGACCCTGGCCAATGTCTACCAGGCGCTGGATGCCAACCACGAGATCGTCCCGGTCCTCAACAAGGTCGATCTGCCGGCGGCCGAGCCGGAGCGGGTGAAGCAGCAGATCGAGGACGTGATCGGCCTCGACGCCTCGGACGCGGTCGAGATCAGCGCCAAGACCGGGCTGAACATCGAGGGCGTGCTGGAGGCGATCGTGACGCGCCTGCCGGCCCCCAAGGGCGACCCCGCCGGCACCACCAAGGCGCTGCTGGTCGATAGCTGGTACGACGCCTATCTCGGCGTGGTGGTGCTGGTGCGGGTGAAGGACGGGCATCTGCGGAAGGGCCAGAAGATCCGCATGATGTCGAACGGCGCCGTCCACACCATCGAGCAGGTCGGCGTCTTCACCCCGAAGATGGCCGCCGTCGAGAGCCTCGGGCCGGGCGAGATGGGCTATGTCACCGCCGCCATCAAGACGGTGGCCGACACCAATGTCGGCGACACCATCACCGACGACCGCCGCCCCGCCGAGGAGCCGCTGCCGGGCTTCAAGCCCTCCATTCCCGTCGTCTGGTGCGGCCTCTACCCGGTCGATGCCGACGATTTCGAGAAGCTGCGCGAGAGCCTCGGCAAGCTGCGGTTGAACGATTCGAGCTTCCACTACGAGGCGGAGACCTCCGCGGCGCTCGGCTTCGGCTACCGCTGCGGCTTCCTCGGCCTGCTGCACCTCGAGATCGTGCAGGAGCGGCTGTCGCGCGAGTTCGACCTCGACCTGATCGCGACCGCCCCCTCCGTCGTCTACAAGCTGACCAAGACCAATGGCGAGAAGATCGACCTGCACAACCCGGCCGACATGCCGGACGGCAGCCTGGTCGAGGAGATCGAGGAGCCCTGGATCAAGGCCACCATCATGGTGCCGGACGACTATCTCGGCGCCGTGCTGACGCTGTGCAACGAGCGCCGCGGCCAGCAGGTGGAGCTCACCTATGTCGGCAGCCGCGCCATGGCGGTCTACCGCCTGCCGCTGAACGAGGTGGTGTTCGACTTCTACGACCGGCTGAAATCGGTCAGCCGCGGCTATGCCAGCTTCGACTACGCCATGGACGGCTACGAGCCGGGCGACCTGGTGAAGATCTCCATCCTGGTGAACAACGAGCCGGTCGATGCCCTGTCCTTCATGGCGCACCGCTCCGCCGCCGAGCGCCGCGGCCGGCAGATCTGCGAGAAGCTGAAGGAGCTGATCCCCCGCCAGCTCTTCAGGATCCCGATCCAGGCGGCGATCGGCGGCCGGGTCATCGCGCGCGAGACCATCTCCGCCCTGTCGAAGGACGTCACCGCCAAATGCTATGGCGGCGATATCACGCGCAAGCGCAAATTGTTGGAGAAGCAGAAGGAGGGCAAGAAGCGCATGCGGCAGTTCGGCAAGGTCGAAATTCCGCAGAGCGCCTTCATCGCCGCCCTCAAGATGGATGCCTGATGCATGCCGGCCCCGGGGCGCGGGGGTCGGGCCGGCATTGGTCGAGCCGAACAATCAACTATTCGGGATACTAATGAGTCATTCATTCTCCCGATAAGCTAGGTCCCCGCCGGGCTCGCTTCCGGGTCTGCGGTACCCGGACCAGCAAGCAGCGCGATGGCATCCCGAATCGATCTCCGCAGGGCGAGGACGCTTGGCATCGCCATCCTGCTCGCCGGCCTCGCGCTCGGCGCGGTCGTTGCGGAAATGCTGCTGGAGGCGCGCGAGGAGAGCTGGAACCGCGCGATCCTGACCGCCCGCAACGCCAGCCGCGCCGTCGCCTCGGAGCTGGCGCGGACCATCCAGGGCGTCGATCTGATCCTGCAGGCCGCCGCGGCCGAGGGCGAGGAGGCGGATACCGTGCTGCGGCTCGAGCCGGGCTGCGCCGGGCCTGCCGGAGCGGGCGCGCCCGGGCCCGGCCGGGTGCTGCTGCTCGCCGCCGGGGCGTCGCCGGGCGAGGCCGGCTTCATCGGCGAGGATGGCCTCCGCTTCCATCGCGAGCACCCCGACGGCCGCCTGCATATTGGCCGCCCTAGCCGGGCCGGCCCCCAGGCGGACTGGGTGGTGCCGGTCAGCCGCGCCATCGGCGGCGCCGACGGGACCTGCCGTGGCATCCTGGCCATCGCTCTGCCGCTCGCCACGCTGCGGCCGCTGCTCGAGCGGATGGAGCTGGGCCTGGCGGGGTCGCTGACCCTGCTGCGCGAGGACGGCGCCACCCTGCTGCGGCTGCCGGAGCGGGAGGCGCCGGGGGCCTGGCGCGACCTGCCGCGGGAGATGCTGGCGGCGGCGAGCGGCGATGAGGAGTTCGTCGGCTTCGCCCGGCGCGACGGGGCGGAGCGGCTGCAGGTCGTGTCCCGGATCGAGGGCGCGCCGCTTTTCCTGATGGCCTCCGTCGCCACCACCGAGATCGACGCCCCCTGGCGGCGGCAGGCCTGGATCACCGGCGGCGCGACGCTGCTGCTGCTGCTCGGCCTGGCCGCCGCCACCACCCTGATGCAGCGCGATTTCGGCCGCCGCCGCCTCGCCGAGGCGGCCGCCCGCAACGCCGCGATCACCGCCGCCGCCGCCCGCGACGCCGCGATGCAGGCGCACGCCCTGGCCGAGGAGCGGCGCGCGCTGGCCGAGCGGGCCCAGGCGCTGGAGGAGGAGAACCGGCAGCTCGCCGAGGGCCGCGCCCAGGCCGCCGACCGCCTGGCGCGGCAGCGCTCCGAGATCCTGGCGGTGATGGCGCATGAGATCCGCACCCCGCTGACCGGCGTGATCGGCTTCGCCGAGCTGCTCGCCACCGCGGCGCTGCCCGAGGAATCGCACCGCCATGCCGAGACCGTGCTGCACAGCGGCAAGGTGCTGCTGGCCGTGGTCAACGACCTGCTCGATCTCGCCAAGCTCGAGGCGGGCAAGGTCAGCATCGAGAGCGTCGCCTTCCGGCCGACCGAGCTGCTGCGGCAATCCCTCGACCTGGCGCGGCCGCTGGCCGCCCGGAAGGGGCTGGACATGGCGCTGGAGCTGGCGCCGGACCTGCCGCCGCTGGTCAGCGGCGATCCCATCCGGCTGCGCCAGGTCATCGACAACCTGATCGGCAACGCGGTGAAATTCACCGAGGCGGGCGGCATCACCCTGCGTGCCAGCGCCCGCGGCGGGCCGGCGCCGGGGGGGAGCCTGCTGCGCGTCGAGGTCGTCGATACCGGGATCGGCATCGCGCCCGAGACGCTGCCCCGCCTCTTCACCATGTTCGAGCAGGCCGAGGCGGGGCCGGCACGGCGCTTCGGCGGCACCGGCCTCGGCCTTGCGATCTGTCGGCGCCTGCTGGATGCGATGCAGGGGCGGATCGGCGTCGAGAGCGTGCCGGGCAAGGGCAGCCGCTTCTGGTTCGAGGTGCCGCTCGCCCCGGCCGGCGCCGCGCCGGCGGAGGCGCCCGACGTGGCCGCGGCGCCCGCCGCCGTGGCGCCGCGGCGGGTGCTGGTGGTGGACGACGTCGAGGCCAACCGCATCCTGGTGCGGACGCATCTCGAACGGGCCGGGCATGCGGTGACCCTGGCCGTGGATGGCAGCGGCGCCGTGGATGCCGCGGCGCGCCAGCGCTTCGACCTGATCCTGCTCGATGTCCACATGCCGGTCATGGACGGGCCCGAGGCGGCACGGCGGATCCGTGCCGGCGGCCCGAATGCCGGGACACCCATCATCGCGCTGACCGCCGATGTTTCCGCGGCGCAGCGCCTCCGGTTGCAGGAGGCCGGCATGAACGCGGTCCTGAGCAAGCCGGCCCCGCCGGCGGCGCTGCTCGCCGCCGTTGCCGGAAGCCCCGCGGCGCCGCCGCAGAAGGAGGATACCATGCCCACCCTCGACCATGCCGTCATCGCCGAGATCGACCGGCTGCTTGGCCGCGCCGAGCGCGATGCCATGATCGCCCAGAGCCTGGCCGACGCGACGGAGCAACTCGGCCGCTGCGGCGACCTGCTGTCGCAGCCGGCGGAGCTGCGCTTCCTGGCGCACCGGATGGCCGGTGGCCTGCTCTCGGTGGGCGCCATGGCGGCCGGGCGCGCGGCGCAGCGGCTGGAGCGGGCGGCGGCCACCGCGGCGGCCGAGACCGAGCTGCGGACGCTGATCGCGGGCGTCGAGGCCGCCGTCGCGACGCTGCGGCAGGCGATCCCGGCCTGAGGCGGCGGCATGGCCCGCCGGCCCGCCGCGAAACGAACCGCCCGCCCATCCCCCGGCAGCCAGCGCGAGCGGCACAGTTGATTCCGCTTTTCGGGCGAATGAAGGCAACATTGCCGGCTTGACATCAAGCGGCTGTCGCCTGACTTGCGCGCCGTTGCGTCAGGCCGAAGCGCCCGGATCGGCCACGTCCGCAGGAGGTCCTGTTCATGTCCCGTTTCGCCCGGCGTGCCCTGTTTGCGCTCGCCGCCCTCGTTCCTTTCGGGCTTGGCCGTCCCGCCGCGGCGGACTCCTTCCCCAGCCGCACGATCACCGTGGTCGTGCCCTTCGCCGCGGGCGGCCCGACCGACACCGTCACCCGCCTCGTCGCCGAATCCATGGGCCGCGACCTCGGCCAGACCGTGGTGGTGGAGAATGCCGGCGGCGCCGGCGGCACCATCGGCGCCCAGCGCGTCGCCCAGGCGAAGCCGGACGGCTACACCCTGCTGCTGCACCATATCGGCATGGCGACCACCCCGACCCTCTACCGCCGCCTGGCCTATGACCCGGTCGGCGGCTTCGAGACGATCGGCCTCGTCACCGAGGTGCCGATGACCCTGATCGCCAAGAAGGACTTCCCGGCGACCACCCTCGCCGAGGCGGTCAAGGTCATCCGGCGCGACCAGGAGAAGCTCAACTACGCCAATGCCGGCATCGGCGCCGCCAGCCATCTCTGCGGCCTGCTGCTGATGAAGGCGGTGGACGCGCCGATGACCACCGTGCCGTTCCGCGGCACCGGCCCGGCGATGCAGGAGGTGCTCGCCGGCCGCATCGACCTGATGTGCGACCAGACCACCAACACCACCGAGCAGATCAACAGCGGCGCGGTGAAGGTCTTCACGGTGACGACGCCCGAGCGGCTGCCGGCGCTGCCGAACGTGCCGACCAGCACCGAGGCCGGCCTGCCCGAATTCCAGGTCGGCATCTGGCACGGGCTCTACGCCCCGAAGGGCACCCCGGCCGAGGTGACGGCGCGGCTGTCCCAGGCCCTGCAGGTGGCGCTGCGCGACCCGAAGCTGATCGCCCGCTTCGCCGAGCTCGGCACCACGCCGGTGGCGCAGGAGATGGCGACGCCGGCGGCGCACCGGAAATTCTGGCTCGCCGACATCGCCAAGTGGAAGCCGATCATCCAGGCCGCCGGCCAGTACGCCGACTGACGGGATTGCCCTGGCCACACCGCCCTGGCCACACCGCCCTGGCCGCGCCGCTTTACGGCCGGCCGGGGCGCATGCGAACCTCCCCGGCAACGACCCCGGGGAGGGGATGATGCAGGATCGCCGCCGCCATGGGACCGCGCGCCGGGTCGCGCGCCGTCCGTCCGGCCCTCCTTCCGTCCCGCCGCGGGCCCCGTGCGCCTGGATGGGCGGGCTGCCGCACGCCGCCCGCAGCCCCTGACGGAGGACCGCAAGCAATGGACGGCATGAGCAAGGTCGAATGCCCCTGGAACCGGGCGGCGGAATCGCTCGGCAATTCGGTGGAGCTGCAGCACGTGAACCTGCGCGTGCCGGACCAGCGCCTCGCCACCGCCTTCTACATCTCCGCCCTCGGCCTGACGCGCGACCCCTTCCTGCTGACCGGCGTCGAGAACATGTGGGCCAATGCCGGGGTCAGCCAGTTCCACCTGCCGCATGGCCAGGCGCAGCTGCTGCGCGGCACGATCGGGCTGGTGCTGCCGGACCGCGCCCAGCTCCTGCACCGGCTGCAGACGGCGCGCCGCTGGCTGGAGGGCACGCGCTACGGCTTCGAGGAGGCGGCGGACCACATCGCCGTCACCTGCCCCTGGGGCAACCGCTTCCGCTGCCATGCGCCGGAGGCCGAGCGCTTCGGCCGCATCCAGCTCGGCATCCCCTATGTCGAGTTCGACGTGGCGCCCGGCACCCTGGACGGCATCGTCCGGTTCTACCGCGAGATCGTGCAGGCGCCGGCGCGGATCGAGGACGGGGTGGCGAAGGCGCTGGTCGCGCCCGGCCAGTACCTCACCTTCCGCGAGACCGACCGGCCGCAGCCGGCCTATGACGGGCACCATATCCAGCTCGCCTTCGTCGATTTCGGCGGGGTGCATGCCCGGCTGTCCGAGCGTGGCCTGATCAGCCAGGAGGACAGCCAGTTCCAGTACCGCTTCATCCGCCTCGTCGATCCGGACAACGGCCGGCTGCTCTTCGAGGTGGAGCATGAGTGCCGGTCGATGACCCATCCGCTCTTCATGCGGCGGCTGGTCAACCGCAACCCGGCGGTGACCAACCTGGTCTACGCCCCGGGCGCGGAGGAGCTGGCCTGGGCCATGCCGCCGGAGTGAGGGAGGCGAGGCAGGCCAGGGCGGGGCCGGTGCATCGCCGGCCCGCGCCTCACGCGCCCTCGCTTCACGCGCCCGCGCTTCACACCTCCGCACGGGCCCGCGACGCGGCTGGCCTTGCCGGCCCGGCATCCTGTAGTCCTCTGGATCCGTTGCGGTGAAACAGGGAGCGACCGGATGCTCGCAGTCGTGTGCCAATACGTCGTGCTGACCGGCACGGTCTGCAGCGCGCCCATGAAGGAGGCCGAGGCCGCGGCCCTCTTCCAGGACCTGCGGCAGCAGAACAAGTCCGAGGTCGAGATCGTCAAGCAGAACAGCCCGAAATGGATCGAGGCGCTGGTCAACGGGCCGAAGAAGTAGCCCCTCGGGCCGGCCGCCCCCTCAGCCGGTCAGCGGCCCGGACAGGCCGGCCACCTCGCGGATCAGCTTGCGCTTGACCGCGTTGCCGAAGCTCTGGAAATCCTCCGCGACGATGACGAAGGCGCCGGGCCCGCCGATCACGCTGTCGCGGTAATAGTCGTCGAGCGGAATGGGCGGCATGCGGCCGAAGGTCGGCCGGTCGTTCACGATCGGCAACCCGTTGATCGTCACGCCCTCGGCGACCAGCCGGTCGCGCGCCGCCTCGACCGGCCCGCCGCTGTTGTTCACGCCGTCGCCCGAGACGTCGATCACCTGCCGCGTGCCGTCGAAGGGCGCCTGCTGCAGCACGGTGCGGGAGAAGTCGAGCCCGCTCGAGATCGAGGTCCAGGAGAGCGAGGCGCGCGGCGCCTCGGCCAACCTCTCGGACCAGGCCTGCGCCTCCGCCATGCCGGAGACGCGCATCCAGGGCAGCACCAGGCGCTGATACTCGGCCCCGGCCCATTCGACATAGGCGATGCCGATGGCGCCGATCATGCCGCCGCGGATCGCCTCCACCACCTGCGGGTCGGAGACGGCGGCGCGGTAGCCCTCCCGCTGCAGCCGCGCCTCGTCGTCATCGACCGAGCGGGAGACATCGACCGCCAGCACCAGCAGGACATCGACCGGATCGCCGTCCGCCCGGGCCGGGCGCGGCCGCAGCACCGGGGCCGTGGTCAGCGCGGCGGCCCCGACCGCCAGCAGGGAGCGACGGTGCATGAGCCGCAGCCTCCATCCATGACGCGATCCGTCATGGAAGCGCGGTCTCGCCCCCGAGTTCAACAAGGAACCTCACGGCGCGCAGAGGTGATCGGGCCAGGGACCACCGATTGCGGTCCCCGGCCTTGTACAACCCGCACCCGTGACTAGGGCGCTTCCCGTGAACACCGGTTCACGGGAAGCGCCCTAGGCTACTGTTTTCAGAGCATCTTCACCCGATCAGGTGAGTCCACCTGATCGGGATCTGCTCTAGACCGCGATCCGCTCACGCCGCTTCGCGGACCATGGTCCAGCGCGGTGTTTGGTCGGGTGATTCCGCCTCAGGCGATCAGGCGTCTGGCGGCCTCGGCGCGATCAGAGGCCGGCGAGCACCGCCGCCGCCACCCGGCCGACATCCTCCTCCGTCAGATAGGGATGCATCGGCAGGGACAGGCAGCGGGTGCAGAGATCCTCGCTGACCGGCAGCGGCGGCGCCCCGGCCTCGATCCCGCGGGCATGCGCCGCGGCATAGGCGGGCTGGCGGTGCAGCGGCCTGGGATAATAGATGGCCGAGGGCAGCCCGGCCGCCTGCATCGCCGCCTGCACCCGGCTGCGCCCGGCCGCGTCCCGCAGCAGGATGGTGTAGATGCCCCAGGCGCTCTCGGCGCCCTCCCGCACCTGCGGCGTCGCCACCCGGCCGCCGAGCGCCGCCTCGTACCAGCCCGCCGCCCGCCGCCGCGCCGCCAGCTCCCCCGCGAGCAGCGGCATCTTGGCCAGCAGGATGGCGGCCTGGATGGAATCCAGCCGCCCGTTCATGCCGGTGCGCAGCACCTCGTAGCGGGACTTGCCCTCGCCATGGGTGCGGAGCGAGCGATAGAGCTCGGCCCGGTCGGCATCGTCGGTCAGGATGGCGCCGCCATCGCCGTAGCAGCCGAGCGTCTTGGTCGGGTAGAAGCTGAGCGCGGTCGCATCCGCCTGGGTGCCGAGCCGGCGCCCATCCAGCGCGCCGCCGAAGGCCTGCGCCGCGTCGTCGAGCGCGAACATGCCGTGCTCGGCGCAGAGCGCCCGGATCGCCGGCCAGTCCGCCGGCAGGCCGTAGAGATCGACGCCGATCACCGCCCGCGGCCGCAGCCGCCGCTCATGCGTGACCAGCGCCAGGCGGCGCCGGAGATCGACGAGGTCGATGTTGAAGCTGCCCGGCTCGACATCGACGAAGATCGGCGTGGCGCCGAGCACCAGCGGCACCTCGGCGGTCGCGGTATAGGTGAAGGCCGGCAGGAACACCGCATCGCCCGGCCCGATGCCCTCCGCCATCATGGCGATTTGCAGCGCATCGGTGCCGGAGGAGACGCCGACGGCATGCTTCGCGCCGCTGAACTCGGCCAGCTTCGCCTCGATGGCATCCACCTCGGGGCCCTGGATGAAGCGGCCATGCGCGAGGATGCGGGCGATGCCGGCATCGATCTCGGCCCGGATCAGCGCCTGCTGCGCCTGCATGTCGAAGAAGGCGACGGGGCGTCCCTGGGGGCGTCCCTGGGGGCGGCCTTGGGCGTGGCTCGTGGTGCTCATGCGCGGTCTCGTTCCAGCGGCGGGGGGCGCGGTGCGGACGAAGGCTGGGCGGTCCGGCCGCGGATCATCCCTGGCGGGCGGCGCGGAGGGGCCGCCCTGCCGCCCCTGCTCTAGACCCGGGGATCGCAGGGCGCAAAATCAAGGCGCGTGTCGCGGTGCAACAGCCGCGGTGCCGCCTGCAGCCTCAGCCGGCGCCGCTGCTGCCGAGCAGCGTCCGGCCGGCGGTCTCGATCACGGCATAGCTGTCGGGGCGCGCCGCCACCCAGCCGGTATAGCCGGGCGGCATCACCTGCGCCGCCTTCGCCTCGTCGATCGCCAGCGCCGCCTCGCGCAGCCGCGCCTTCAGCGCCGGATCGAGCCCGGCCCGCACCGCCAGCGCATCGTTCGGCAACGGGTCGGAGCGCCAGACGATGCGGAGCTGGTTGGGCCGGAGCCGCCCGGCCGCGATCATGGTCGCCAGGCTGCGCTCGTCGTCGGTGGCGAGGTCGACCTGCCCATTCGCCACAGCCAATGTGTTGGCGGCGTGTGAATTGCCGTCCTGGTAGCGGAAATAGGCGGTGGGATCGATGCCGTGCTGGCGGAACCAGTAATGCGGGATCAGCCAGCCGCTAGTCGAGCCGGCATCGGCGAAGGCGATGGACAGCCCCTTCGCATCCTCCGGGAAGTGCCCGATCTTCAACGCCTGCCGGGCCAGGATGAGGGCCTGGTAGGTGGGCTTGCCCTGATAGGTCACCACCGCCAGCGCCTCGGCGCCGGCGCGCTCCTTGGCCAGCAGGTAGCTCCAGGGGCCCATCCAGGCGAGATCCACCTGGTTGGTCGCCAGGGCGAGGGCGATGCCGGCCCAGTCCGGGGTGACGGTGAGGTCGAGCGGCCGGCCGACCGCCTCCGCCAGATGGGCGAAGAAGGGTCGGTAGAGGCGGCGTGTCTCCTCGGCCGTCGGCTGGACGGGGCCGACCGCGCAGCGAAGCGGCTCCTCCGCGGCGCGGAGGCGGGCCGGGAGAGCGGCGAGGGCGAGCCCCGCCGCGGTCAGGGTCCTGCGGTGCATGAAGGTCTCCTGGCCTGCATGGCCGTTCTGGCCCGGAGCGGCCCTCGGCCGCCCCCGGGCGATGCCACCCCATGGCCGAGACCTACACCGGATAGCCGCCTGGCACGAAACCACGGCGGCGCCATTCCGGTCGCGACAAGGATACCGGGATGGGCGCCGGTCCTGGCCCGGCGAGCCGGCTGTAGCCGCCGGCGCCCGGCCCGGCTGTGCCGCCGGTCACAGGCCGCGCGCCGTCGCGGCGGCTGGCCGGCGAGCCGGCCGCCCTACCGCGCCGCCTGCACCTCGGCCCCGTCGGCATTGTGGTCGAACTCCGGCACCAGCCGGCCGAGCTGGGCCAGCGCCGCGCGCGGATTGCCCGCCCGCGCCGCCGCCGCGATCTCGTCGATCGCGCGCCCGACCAGCGCCGGGTCGGCGGTGCGCGGCGTCGCCACCAGCAGCCCGCGGAACTGCGTCGGCCGCGGCGGCTCCTGGCCGTGGAACAGCTCCTCGTAGAGCTTCTCGCCGGGACGCAGCCCGGTGAAGCGGATCTCGACATCCTCCTCGGGCCGCAGACCGGCGAGGCGGATCATGCGCCGCGCCAGGTCGACGATCTTCACCGGCTTGCCCATGTCGAGGACGAAGATGCCGCCCTCGGCCAGTTCCCGTGGCTGGTCCTCGCGGTCCTCGGCGCCGACGACGCTCGCCTGCAGCACCAGGCCGACCGCCTCGCGCACCGTCATGAAGTAGCGGCGCATGTCGGGATGGGTGACCGTCAGCGGCCCGCCGCGTTCGAGCTGGCGGCGGAACAGCGGCACCACCGAGCCGGTGGAGCCGAGCACGTTGCCGAAGCGCACGGTGACGCAGCGCATGCCGTGCCCGCCGGCGCGCAGCGGGTCCCGGCTCGCCGCGCGGGCGGACATGTCGAGCGCCTGGCAGTACATCTCGGCCAGCCGCTTGCTCGCGCCCATGACGCTGGTCGGGTTCACCGCCTTGTCGGTCGAGATGAAGACCATCGCCCGGCAGCCGACCGCGGCGGCGGCATCGGCGACGATGCGGGTGCCGAGGGCGTTGGTCAGCAGCCCTTCCAGCGGGTTGTTCTCGACCATCGGCACGTGCTTCAGCGCCGCGGCGTGGAAGACCAGCTCCGGCCGCAGCTCCTCGAGCAGGCGGCGCATGCGCGGCTCGTCGCGGATATCGGCGAGCACGGCGCGGCGCGGCACGTCCGGGTGCCGCTCGCGCAGCTCCAGGTCGATCTCGTAGAGGGCGAACTCGCCATGGTCGAGCAGGGTGAGCTGCGAGGGGCCGAAGCTCGCCACCTGCCGCGCCAGCTCGCCACCGATGGTGCCGCCGGCGCCGGTGACCAGCACCCGCCGGCCCTGGATCAGCCGCGCCATGCCCTCGCGGTCGAGCGGCACCTGCGGCCGGTCCAGCAGATCCTCGATCGCCACCGGGTCGAGCTTCAGCCGCTGCCCGGCCTTCTCCTCCAGCGCGCCGGCCATGCGCTTCGCCGCCGGGTCGAGGGAGGTGACGGAGGGCGCCCGCCGCACCGGGATGCCGTGCCGGTCGGCGGCATCCAGCAGCCGCTCCAGCGCCAGGCCCTGCACATGGTGGGTGGTGAGCACGACCAGGGCGGGCAGCCGCCCCTCCTCGCGCATCGCGTCCAGCACCGCGGCGATCTCGTCCGCCGTGCCGAGGATCGGATGGCCCTGGATGCGCCGCCCCGCCTGGCGGGTGCGCATGGAGAGGATGCCGATCACCCGGAAGGCCGGCTGCCGCTCGGCGGCGAGCGCCCGGATGAAGATGTCCGCCCCGTCGCCGGCGCCGACCAGCAGCACCGGCTGCGGGGTGATGCTCTCATGCGCGCGGCGGCCATGGTGCAGCCGCCCGGCGATGCGCGGCGCGCCGAGCAGGATGCCGAGCGCCAGCGCATGGATGGCCGGGAAGGCCGGGTTGGGCGGCGTCCAGGCCCCGGCCAGGCGCAGCCCGCCCCAGAACAGGATCGCCGCGCCGATCGCCGCGCCGGCGATGCCGAGCAGGTCCGGCAGCCCGGCATAGCGCCAGTATTGCTGCGGCAGCCGCACCGGCAGCCCGGCGGCGAGCAGCGCCAGGACCGCGCCGGGCAGGGCGCCGAGCCACCAACCCGCGGCAGGCCAGGCGCCGGGCGCATCGAGCAGCATCGCCACCGGCAGGGCCAGGCAGGCGATGGCGGAATCGAGGGCGAGGTTGAGAAGGATGCGGTGCGGCGCGCGGCGGGCCATCCGCCGGCTATAGGACGGTCCGCCCCAGGGCGCCACCATGGGCGCCACTGCGGGCGCCACCAGGGGAGGGCCGATCAGGGCGCCGGCACCCCGCTCGGGGCGATGGCGGGCAGAGGAGCGAGCGCCCGGTAGAGCCCGGCCAGCCGCGCCGCCTCCCCCGCCCAGCCGAAGCGCGCCGCCGCCGCGGCGCGGCCCGCCACCCCGAGCGCCGCCCGCCGCGCGGGGTCCCGCAGCCCCTCGATGGCGGCGGCGACGGCGCGCGGATCGGCGCTGTCGACCAGGGCGCCGCAGCCGGCCCCGGCGACGATGCCGGCGACCTCGGTGGCGAAGGCCGGGGCGATCACCGGCAGCCCGGCCTGCATGGCGTCGAACAGCTTGTGCGGCAGGGCGAGGCGGTGATTCTCCTCGCCCGGCTGGAACAGCACCAGGGCGATGTCGCCCTCGGCGAGCCGCGCCATGGCCTCGGGATGCGGCAGCCAGGGCAGGCGCTCGATCCGCGCCGCGAGGCCGAGCGCGGCGGCCCGGGCGAGGAATTCCGGCTCCGAGCCATCGGTGAAGCGGCCGATCAGCCGCAGCCGGTCCTCCGGCGGGCCGAGCGCCATCGCCTCCAGCAGCACCGGCCAGCCGCGGCTGCGGCCCATGGCGCCGGCATGCACCAGCGTCAGCGGCCCGGCGGCGTGGCGGCGCGGCGCGACCGCGGCCGGCATGGCGTAGTTGCGCACCGCGAGCAGCCGCGGCGCGCCGGCGAAATCCCCGGCCAGCCCGTCCTTGGCCACCACCACCGCATCGGCGGCGCGCCCGGCGAGGCGGCAGGCGAGGCGCAGCGCCGCCCGCGCCAGCGGCCGCAGCGGGCGTGGCAACCGGCTGTCGAGCCGGCTCGGATAATGCTCGTGCACGTCGAGCACCACCCGCGCCCCGCTGCGCCACCCGGCCCAGAGCGCGGCCAGCCAGGCATCCGGCTCGCTGGCATGGATCACCGCGGCGCCGCGCGCCGCCGCCAGCCGGGCGAGGCCGGGCAGGGCGGCGAGCCGGCCGGCCCAGCCGGGGCGGCGGGCGAAGCCCTCGATCGCCACGCCCGCGACCCTCGCCGGCATCGCCTCGCGGGCCGGGGCGAGATGCGCCACCCGCCAGCCGGCGGCGGCCAGGGCCGCGCCCTCCTTGCGCACCACCCGGATGTCGTCCGGCGGATGCGCGGCGGAGAGCATCAGCACCAGCGGCGGCGCGGGCGAGCCCAGGACCACCGGCGGCAGGGGCGGTGGCAGGGGCGGCAGCGGGGGTGGGGCGAGGGCGTTCATCGCCGCAGCAGCTCGGCGAGATGCGCCGCCATGCGCGGCCCCGCGGCGCCGTCCCAGAGCGGGATCGGCCGCGCCCGCGGCCAGTCGCCGGCCAGCACGGCCGCCACCGCATCGGGCAGGCCGGCCGGCGTCACCAGCCGGCTGCTGCCGGCGGCGAGCGTCACCGGCCGCTCGGTCGAGGGCCGCAGCGTCAGGCAGGGCAGGTCGAGCGCCGTCGCCTCCTCCTGCACCCCGCCGCTGTCGGTCGCCACCAGCCGGGCGCCGGCGAGCAGGCCGAGGAAGGCGAGATAGGGCTGCGGCGGCAGGACCCGCAGGCCCGGCGGCGGGGCGAGGCCGGCCCTGGCCATCCGGGCGGCGGTGCGGGGATGCCGCGGCCAGACCAGGGGCAGGCGCCGCGCCGCCAGGCCGAGCCCCCGCAGCAGCGCGGCGAGGCGCGCCGGGTCGTCGACATTGCCGGCCCGGTGCAGGGTGACGAGGCCGTAGCCGCCCGGCGCCAGCCCATCGGGCAGCCCGCGTGCCCGCGCGGCGTCGAGGTTGCGCCGCAGCGTGTCGATCATGGCATTGCCGACGGCGCGCACCGCGGCGGGCGGCGCCCCCTCGGCCAGCAGCCGGGCGGCGCTGCCCTCGTCCGGCGCCCAGAGCAGGGTGGCAACGGCGTCGATGGCGCGACGGTTGATCTCCTCGGGCATGTCCGCCTCGCCGCCGCGCAGCCCGGCCTCGAGATGCGCGACCGGCAGGCCGAGCTTGCGCGCGGCCAGCGCCGCGGCGAGCGAGCCGTCGACATCCCCGGCCACCACGACCAGGGCCGGGCGCCGCCCCGCCCAGGCGGCGTGCAGCGCCATCATGGTGCGGCCGGTGGTCTCGGCATGGTTGCCGCCGGGCACGCCGAGCGCGATCTCCGGCGCCGGCAGGCCGAGCTCGGCCAGGTGGTCGCCGAACATGGCCGGGTCCTGGTGCTGGCCGGTGTGCAGCAGCACCGGGCGCAGCGGCAGGCGGGCCGGCGGCAAGGCGTGCCAGAGCGCCGCCAGCTTCGGCAGGTTCGGCCGCGCCGCGGCGACGAGATGCATCTCGCCCGGAGCCAGCATGGGGGGCGGCGGCGCCGGTCAGGCCAGGGCCAGCCGCGGCCGGGGCGGCGCCGCCGCCTCGGCCAGCTCGCAGAAGCGAGCCGCCAGCAGCCGCCGGTCCCAGCGGCGCTCGGCGAGCTGCCGGGCGGCGCGGCCCATGGCCCGCCGCCGGGCCGGGTCCCGGGCCAGGGCGCCGAGCGCCTCGGCGAGCGCCGCGGGATCGGCCGGCGCCACCGCGATGCCGACCGGCCCGTGCCGGCCGCCGGCCAGCAGCCGCGCCGCGGCGCCGCCAAGGTTGGCGACGACCGGCAGGCCGGCGGCGAGGTAGTCCATCAGCTTGTTGGGCGCGGTGAGCTCGGCGAATTCCGGCACCGGCGCCAGGCATTGCAGGCCGATATCGGCGCCCGCCAGCAGCGCCGCCAGCCGGCGCTTGGGCAGCGGGGCGAGGAAGCGCAGGTTGCGCAGCCCGAGCGTCTCCGCCCGGGCCCGCAGCCGCGGCGTCTCGGCCCCCTCGCCGACCAGCACCAGCGTCAGCGGCGCCCGCGCCGCCTGCAACAGCGCCGCGGCGTCCAGCAGCAGGCCGAGGCCGTTGGCCGGCCCCTGCGCCCCGGCATAGACGGCCAGCATCCCGTCCGGCGGCAGGCCGGGGGGTCGCCAGGGGGCGATGCCGGGGCCGAAGAGGTCGAGGTCGCAGCCATTCGGCAGCACGGCGATCACGCGCGCGCCATGCGCCCGGGCCGTCTCCGCCATGCCGTCGGACAGCGCGATCACCGCGGTGGCGTTGCGGCAGGCGGCGTCGGCCAGCCGGTCGAGCGCCCACCACAGCGGCGGCGAGCCGATGCCCATGGCGCGCGGCAGCTCCGGCCAGGGATCGCGGATCTCGTAGAGGAAGGGGATGCCGCGCAGCCGCCAGGCGGCGAGCGCCGGCAGGGCGACGCTCGACGGGGTGGAGCTGGCGATGACGAGATCCCATTCCTCGGCTAGGGCCAGCCGGCCGGCCTGCGCCGCATAGCGGAGGAAGGCGCCGGCGCGCCGCCGCAGCGGCATGGCATTGCCACAGGGGATGGCCCATTCCACGACGCGGAAGCCATCCACCGGCCCCTCCCGCCGGCCGCGGCGGAAGCCGCCGGCGAGGCCCGTCACCGCCCCGGCATACTGGCCGCAGGCCATGGTCACCGCATGCCCGCGGGCCGCGAGCGCGCGGGCCATGGCATGGCTGCGCGTGCCGGTGGCGCCCTCGGGCGTGGAGAAATGCTGGTGCAGGTAGAGGATGCGCATCACCCGGCCGCCGCCTCCCGGATCGCGGCCGCGACGCGCGCCTGCTGCGGCGGGGTGAGGCCGCTGCCGGAGGGCAGGCAGAGCCCGGTCTCGAACAGCCGCGCGGCGATGCCGCCGCCGCTGCGCGGCGCCCCGCGGAAGGCCGGCTGCAGGTGCAGCGGCTTCCAGACGGGGCGGCTCTCGATGCCGCGCAGCGCCAGGTGGCGCCGCACCGCCTCGCGGTCCGGCGCGCCGAGGCGTGGCAGGAAGAGCGCGACGCTGAGCCAGCGATTGGCGCGGCCCCAGCCGGGCTCCGGCATGAAGCCGAGGCCCGGCAGGTCGCCCAGCGCCTCGCGGTAGCGGGCGAAGATGGCCCGCCGCGCCGCGACCCGCTCGGCCAGCGCCGGGAGCTGCGCCAGCCCGACCGCGGCGAGCAGGGCCGAGAGGCCATAGGTGAAGCCGGTGGTCTCGTGCTGGTAGTGCGGCGCCGGTTCCTTCGCTTGCGTCGCCAGCATGCGGGCGCGCTCGATCAGCCGGGCGTCGTCCGAGGCCAGCGCGCCGCCGCCGCCGGTGGTGACGATCTTGTTGCCGTTGAAGCTGAAGGCGGCGAGGCGGGCGCCGCGCCCGGCATGGCGGCCGCGCTGGGTCGCGCCGAGGGCCGCGGCGCTGTCGCAGAGCACCGGCACGCCCCAGCGCTCGCAGAGCGCGGCGATGGTGTCGAGGTCGCAGCACTGGCCGAAGAGGTCGACCGGCACGACGACGCGCGGCAGGCGGCCGCGCCGGGCGGCGCGGGCGAGCTCACGCTCGAGCAGGTTGGGATCGAGGGTCCAGCTCTCCTCGGCGACGTCGAGGAAGCGCGGCACCGCGCCCATCTGCACCGCCGGCGCGATGGTGGCGATGAAGGTGAGCGTGCTGGTCCAGACCTCGTCCCCCGGCGCGACGCCGAGCAGGCGGTAGCCGAGATGCAGCGCGGCGGTGCCGTTGGTGGTGGCGAGCACCGCTGCGAAGCCGGTGGCCTCGCCGATCGCCGCTTCGAAGGCGGCCGGCATCGGGCCCGCCGGCGCGATCCAGCCGCTGTCGAGCGCGGCCTGCAGCGCCGCCGGCTCGGCGCCCGTCAGGTGCGGCGGGGAGAGCAGGATGCGCTCCCCGCCCGCCGCCGTCGCCGGCACGTCCTCGCGCGCCCGCAGGGGCAGGGGAAAGGCGAGCACGGGACCGGGTCGGGACGCAGCCTCGGCGGGCGTCATGCGGAAATCCGGGTTGTTCCGCTATGACAATCGAGTGATCAACCGGTCCGCGCAACACCTTTTTGATGCGCAATCTGAACGAAAGGGTCCTGGCCGGCGCTCAGGCCGTGCCGACCGGCCCCTGCGGCTCGCCGCGGCGCGACTGCCAGAGGGCGACGAAGTCGATAGGTGCCAGCATCACCGGCGGGAAGCCGCCATCGCGCGTGACATCGGCCAGGATGTTGCGGGCGAAGGGAAACAGCAGGCGCGGACACTCGACGAGCAGCACCGGCTCGAGCACCTCCTGCTCCACCGTCACGGTGAAGATGCCGCAATAGACCAGCTCGGCAATGAAGCAGGCGCGACCCTCGGCCTGGGCGTCGGCGCGGATCTGCAGCGAGACCTCGTAGACATTGCCGCCCTCCTGCACCGGGCGGGCCTGGACATCGAGCTGCAGGTCGACGCGCGGCTGCTCGCGCAGGGTGGCGAAGATCTCGGGCGCGCCGGGCACCTCGAAGGAGAGATCCTTGGTGTATTGCAGGTTCAGGACGAGCGGGCCCTGGGGCATCGGCGGGGCGGCGGAGGCGTCGGACATGGCAGGGTGCATCCCGGAGAAGGGGCGCGCGGGGTAGCATGCCCGACCGGCGCGGAACAGCGCCGGTGGCCCCGCCGGTCAGCGCTTCGCCGGCGGCTGGTATTGCCGCCACAGGATATCCCGCGGCGCCGGCGCGTTGGGGTCGCAGCGCACCCACTGGCCGTTCATCAGCCTCTCACCGGTCATCGCCAGGATGAAGCCCCAATGCGATACCACCAGCGTGTCCCGCCAGTCCGGCAGCGCCGCCATCTCGGCCCGGAACAGCGCCGCGCGCGCCTCCACCTGATGGTCCGGCTCCTCGATCGCCGGCCACCAGACCTCGTCCACATGGCGGAAATCCACCTCCGGCCAGGCGAGGGCGAGTTGCGAGCAGGGCGAGCCGATGTCGCAGGAGAAGGCGTAGCGCTCGCGCACCGTGGGGACCACATGCACCGGGATGCCGAGCCGGCGGGCGAGCGGCGCTGCGGTCTGCAGGGCGCGGGTGTAGGGGGAGGCGATGATGCGCCGCAGCCCCTCATCGGCCAGCGCCTCGGCCGCCTCCTCCGCCTGGGCCTGGCCGAGCGGCGTCAGCATCGGGTCGGGGATGCCGGGGTCCCGCTTCGTCGCGGTGAAGCGCAGGTTGAACTCGCTTTGACCGTGCCGAAGGAGGATCATCGCCGCTTGCCATTGGGGGGAGGGACGGGACAGGGCGTACCGGCCCCGCTCCGGACCGGCAAGCCCGGCGGAGGCGGCGCGCCGGGCCGGGCGGCGTTGCGATCGGCCCCTCGCGACCTTAAGTAGGTGAAAAGGAGTTAACGATGACGGGTGGCTTTCCGCTCGACCTGATCCTCTTCGCCATGGTCGCGGCCTTCCTGGTCCTGCGGCTGCGGAGCGTGCTCGGCCGACGCACCGGATTCGAGAGACCGCCGGCGGCGGAGCCTCGTCCGGCCGGCTTCGATCCGCGGGGCGGCCGGGTGGTGGAGGGCGCCGCCGAGGAGGTGCGCGCCGCCCCGGCCCCCGGCGGCACGCGGCATGTCGTGCCCGATCCCCGCACCCCGCCCGGCCAGGCGCTCGGGCGCATCGCCGCGGCGGATCGCAGCTTCGACCCCGACCGTTTCCTCGACGGCGCGGAGGGCGCCTTCCGCATGATCGTCGCGGCCTTCGCGGCGGGCGATCGGCAGACCCTGCGGAGCCTGCTGAACGACGGCGCCTATGCCGGCTTCGAGGCGGCCATCACGGCGCGCGAGCAGGCCGGCGAGCAGCAGCGGACCGAGATCCGCGAGGTGCACGAGCTGGCCATCGAGGGCGCGGACCTGCGCGGCAGCATCGCCGAGATCGTGGTCCGCTTCGTCACCGACCAGGTGAACATGACCACCGGGCGGGGCGGCGAGGTCATCTCCGGCAGCGACGCGATCACAGAGCTGACGGATATCTGGACCTTCCAGCGCGACGTCACCGCCTCCGACCCCACCTGGAAGCTGACCAGCACGAGCCACGCCTGAGCCGGGGATGGCGGGCCCGGCCTGGGCCGCGGGTTGCCGGCGGCTGCTCCTGTCGGCGCTGCTGCTGGGCGGCGCCGCCGGCCTTGCCTGGGCCGCGCCGCCTGGGCTCGACAGCCTGCCCGGCTGGGCCGAGGAGGATGCCGCGGCGGCACTCGTGCCCTTCCGCGCCACCTGCCGCGAGCTGGCCCGCCGCGATCCGGAGGCCCCTCTCGGGGGCCAGCCCCTGCTCGCGGCGCGTGCCGGCCGCCCCGCCGCCTGGGCGTTGCTCTGCGCCGAGGCATTGGCGCTGCCGGCGGGGGCGGAGCGGGCGTTCCTCGAACGCCGGCTGGAACCGGTGCCGGTCGGCACCGGGCTGCTGACCGGTTATTACGAGCCGGAGCTCTCCGGCCGCCTGACGCCGGATGCGGCGCATCCGACTCCGCTGCACGGCCTGCCGCCGGCGGCGGCGGAGGGCGGCCTGCTGCCCGACCGGGCCGCGATCGAGGCCGGGGCGCTGGACGGGATCGCGCCCATCCTGGTCCATGTCGATCCGGTCGAGGGCTTCTTCCTGCAGATCCAGGGCTCGGGGCGCGTCACCCTGCCGGAGGGCGGGCTGCTGCGGCTGCGCTACGCCGGCAAGAACGGCCATCCCTACCGGGCGATCGGGCGGTTGCTGATCGAGCGCGGCGCCATTGCCCGCGAGGCCATATCCATGCAGGCGATCCGCGCCTGGCTGGCGGCCGCCCCGCCGCCGGCGGCGGCGGCGCTGCTGCGGGAGAACCCCTCCTACGTCTTCTTCCGCCGCGACGAGGCGTTGCGTCCGGATGAGGGGCCGCCCGGCACGCTCGGCGTGCCGCTGACGCCGGGGCGGTCGCTGGCGGTCGATCCGGCCTTCATCCCGCTCGGCGCGCCGGTCTGGATCGTGACGCAGGACCCGCTGGACGGCCGGCCAATCCGCCGCCTGGTGCAGGCGCAGGACACGGGCGGCGCCATCCGCGGCGCGGCGCGCGGCGACCTGTTCTTCGGCTGGGGCGAGGAGGCCGCGGCGCGGGCGGGGCTGATGCAGGCGCCGGTGACGATGATGGTGCTGGTGCCGCGCGAGGGCGCCGCGCCCTGACGCGGCCCAGACCTGACGCGGCCCAGACCTAACGCGGCCCAGAGCGGATCGAGGGCGAAACCCATCGTAGCCGGGCGCACAGACGCCCGGACGCCACCACGGCATTCTTCTCGTCTCATACTATGCGAGAAGGATCACGACATGCGCAAGATCGGAAACCTGGCCTTGGTGCTGGGCCTCGCCCTGCTCGCGCCGCTGGCAGGCCGGGCGGAGGGCAGCGAGGGTGAGGGGTTGCAGGGCGTCGCGGAGGCGATGCGGCAGGCCGCGGTCCGCGACGGCGGCAGCGGCTGGCAGAACGGCGCGGCGCGGCTGGTCGCCTCCGGCACGGGCTATGGCGTCGCCTATTCCGGCCTGCCGCGCGGCAGCGTCGGTCGCGGGCCGTTGACCGTGATCGGCGCCATGGATGGCCAGCCCATCGTCGCCTATGCCGATCCGCAGCCGGGCGGGCCCGTCCTGCTGGCGGAGCGCCGCTGAGCCGGCGTCGCGGCAGGCGGTGGCGTCGGGTGCCGGGCTGCCGGGCCCGGCGGCGCTCCCGTTCCCCGGCGGGCTGGGGGAGGCATTCCGGCTCCGTCGCACCGTCGCCGGCCCGCGCGCGGCGGCATCACCGAAGGGCGTACATCCGGCGATCGAAGAACGGCCTGGACCATGGTCCGTGCCCCCCTGCGGGCGGATCCTGGTCCAGGCCATTTCCGCGCCGGCGCCATCTGCTAGATTGCCCGCATGCTCCAGACCCGGCCGCGCGTCGCCCTGTTCGTCACCTGCCTCGTCGATCTCTACCGGCCGAATGTCGGCTTCTCCGCCATCGCGCTGCTCGAGGAGGCCGGCTGCCTGGTCGAGGTGCCGGACGCCCAGACCTGCTGCGGCCAGCCCGCCTACAACACCGGCGACCGGGCGACGGCGCAGGATCTGGCGCGGGGCGTGGTCGATACCTTCCTGCCCTACGACTACACCGTGGTCCCGAGCGGCTCCTGCGGCGGCATGATCTCGCACCACTATCCCGGCCTCTTCGCCGACGACCCGCAGTATCGCGGCCGGGCCGAGGCGCTGGCGGCGAAGACGCACGAGCTGGTCTCCTTCCTGACCGACACCCTGGGGCTCGACGCCGTGAAGGCCCGCTATGACGGCGTGATCACCTATCACGACAGCTGCTCGGGGCTGCGCGAGCTCGGCGTCAAGGCGCAGCCGCGCAAGCTGCTGCGCTCCATGCCGGGCGTGACGCTGAAGGAGATGCCGGATGCCGAGATCTGCTGCGGCTTCGGCGGCACCTTCTGCGTGAAGTATCCCGACATCTCCACCCGCATGGTCACCGACAAGACGCGCTCCATCGCCTCCACCGGGGCGGATACGCTGCTCGCCGGCGACATGGGATGCCTGCTGAACATGGCGGGCCGGCTGAAGCGCGAAGGCACGCCGGTGAAGGTGCGCCATGTCGCCGAGGTGCTGGCCGGCCGCACCGGGGAGGCGCCGGCGATCGGCGACACGGAATGAGCGCAGCCTTGCAGGTGACGCCGACCGAGCCGCTGCTCGGGGCGATCGAGGCCGAGGGCTTCGCGCTGCTGCGCGGCCCGGAGATGGCGGCGCGGCTCGGCCCGGCCGGGATGCCGGCCGCGCTCGATGCCTTCGCCGCGAGCTGGGAGCGGCTGGAGACGGACCGCTTCATGGCCGATGGCGGCCGCTATCGCCGCCGGCGGCACGCCAATTTCACCGCCCGCGCCGGCCAGCCCGGGCATGTCCGCGGGCCGCACCGGCCGCATTTCCAGGCGGTGGTGCACAACAGCCTCAATGGCGGCGTCGAGCGCTGGTTCGGGCCGATGGAGGATGCGGTGGCCGAGAGCGCACCGCTGCAGGCGCTGCTCGCGCTCGGCCGCGGCGTCGCCGATGCGCGCAGCCCGCGCACGGACTGGTTCGTCGAGGCGCACCAGTTCCGCATCGAGGCGGTGGCCGGCGCGCCGGGCTTCCCGACGCCGGAGGGCGTGCACCATGACGGCGTCGACTACGTGCTGATCGGCATGATCGCGCGCACCAACCTCACCGGCGGCGAGACGCTGGTCACCGACGAGGCCGGGCAGGCGCTGGCGCGCTTCACCCTGCTCGACCGGCTCGACTGCGCCTTCATGGATGACCGGCGGGTGATGCATGGCGTGACGCCGGTGCAGCCGGCCGATCCGGCGCTGCCCTCCTGCCGCGACGTGCTGGTGATCACCTGGAAGCGGCTCGCCGCCGCGGAGGCATAGCGGCAGCGGCTTCGCAGGCCGGGGCGAACGGCTCTACCCTCGCCGCCGGAACGCGAAGGAGCCGCCATGCAGCATCTGCCCTCCGAGACCTGGCGCTGGGATGCCGTCGACATCGCCCGCGCCATCCGCCTCGGCGCCCTGTCCGCCCGCGAGGCGGCAGAGGCGGCGCTGGCCCGGCTCGATGCGGTGAACCCGGCCATCAACGCCGTGGTCGATCCGCTGCCCGAGCTGGCGCTCGCCGCCGCCGATGCCGCCGATGCGGCGCGCGCCCGCGGCGAGGCGCTCGGGCCGCTGCACGGCGTGCCGGTCACCGTGAAGGTGAATGCCGACATGGCGGGCCGCGCCACCACCAACGGCGTCGTCGCCTTCCGCGACATGATCGCGCCCGCCGACAGCGCCGTCATCGGCAACATGCGCAAGGCCGGCGCGGTCGTCATCGGCCGCACCAACACCCCGGCCTTCTCCTGGCGTTGGTTCACCGACAATGCCCTGCACGGCCGGACGCTCAACCCATGGAGCGCCGGGCACACCCCGGGCGGCTCCTCGGGTGGGGCGAGCGCGGCCACCGCGGCCGGCATCGGCGCCATCGGCCATGGCAACGACATCGGCGGCTCCATCCGCTACCCGGCCTATGCCTGCGGCATCGCCGGGCTGCGCCCCTCGGCCGGCCGCATCCCGGCCTTCAACCCCTCGGCCAAGGAGGAGCGCTCCCTCTCCGGCCAGTTGCTCTCCACCCAGGGGCCGCTGGCCCGGCGCGTCGCCGATCTGCGGCTTGCGCTGGCCGCCATGGCGGCGCCCGACTGGCGCGACCCCTGGCAGGCGCCGGTGCTGCTGGAGGGGCCGCCGCTGCCGGGGCCGATCCGCGTCGCCCTCTGCGCCGACCCGTCCCACCAGGGCGTGCATCCGGCGGTGGCCGCGGCGGTGCAGGCGGCCGGCAAGGCGCTGGCGGCCGCCGGCTATGCGGTGGAGGAGGCGGAGCCGCCCGGCTTCGCCGAGGTCGCGGCCGATTGGGACGCCTTCATCCATGCCGAGGCGACGGTCTTCATGAAGGCGGGCTTCGAGCAGCTCGCCGATCCCGCCGCCCGGGCGATCTTCGCCGAGATGGGCGAGCGGGCGCTGCCGGCGCTGCCCGACTGGATGCGGCTGCTGGCCCGCCGCGCCACGCATCAGCGCGCCTGGGCGCAGTTCCTGCAGGAGCGGCCGCTGCTGGTCATCCCGGTCTCGGCCGAGCCGCCCTTCCCGCAGGCGCTGGACGAGCGGGATTTCCCGCGGGTGATCCGGGCCCAGGCGCCGCTCTTCCCGACCGTGCTGCTCGGCCTGCCGAGCGTCTCGGTGCCGACCGGCCTCGCCGAGGGGCTGCCGATGGGGGTGCAGGTGGTGGCGCCGCGCTGGCGGGAGGACCTGGCGCTGGCGGCGGCGGAGGCGATCGAGGCCGCCTATCCCATGCCGACCCCGATCGACCCGCGACCGGCACCGGCCGCGGGCTGAGCCTGGCCGGCGCCTGGCCGGCGCCCCGGGGGGGGGCAACGCCCGTGGCCGGCCCCCGTTCGGGGCCGCCCGGGTTGGGAACCGGTGGGAGGGGGCCGGCGGGAGGGCGCCGCCGGCGCCGGCGCTACTTGAAGACCGGCGGCGCGTCATCCTCCGGCAGGTCGGGCAGCGGCACCTCGATGCGGACCGTGCTCGGGTCGACGCCCGTGCTCTTGTCGAGCCAGTAGGTCACGCTCGCCGGCCAGAAGATCACGATGGCGACCAGGATGAGCTGCAGCCCGACCCAGGGGATGGCGCCCCAGTAGATGTCGCGGCTGCGCACCTCCTTCGGGGCGATGCCGCGGAGGTAGAAGAGGGCGAAGCCGAAGGGCGGGTGCATGAAGCTGGTCTGCATGTTCACGCAGATCAGCACGCCGAACCAGACGAGGTCGATGCCGAGCTTCGCCGCCACCGGCGCGAGCAGCGGGATGATGATGAAGGCGATCTCGAAGAAGTCGAGGAAGAAGGCCAGGAAGAAGATGAAGATCTGGCTGAAGATCAGGAAGCCGACCTGGCCGCCCGGCAGCTTCGAGAGCAGGTGCTCGATCCAGATCGCCCCGTCCACGCCCTGGAAGACCAGGCTGAACACCGTGGCGCCGATCAGGATGAAGATGACCATGGCGGTGATGCGCATGGTGTTCTGGGTGGCCTGCCAAAGCAGGTCCCAGCTGAAGCGGCGGTTCACCACCGCGAGGACGACGGCGCCGACCGCGCCCATCGCTCCCGCCTCGGTCGGCGTGGCGAGGCCGAGGAAGATGGTGCCGAGCACGAGGAAGATCAGGACGACGGAGGGCACCATGCCCTTCAGCACCCGCCACCAGAGCGCCCAGCCGCGCTGCGTCAGCGCCTCGTCCGGCAGCGGCGGCACGCGATGCGGCTGGAAGATGCTGACGACGACGATGAAGCCGATGAACAGCAGCACCTGCAGGATGCTGGGGCCGATGGCGCCGGCATACATGTCGCCGACCGACTTGCCGAGCTGGTCGCCGAGCACGATGAGGACGAGGCTCGGCGGGATCACCTGGGTGATGGTGCCGCTGGCCGCGATGACGCCGGTGGCGATGCGCATGTCATAGCCGTAGCGCATCATGATCGGCAGGCTGATCATGCCCATGGCGATGACCGAGGCGGCGACCGTGCCGGTGATGGCGCCGAGCACGGCGCCGACCAGGATCACCGCATAGGCGAGGCCGCCCGGCACCTTGCCGAAGAGCTGCCCGGTGCCCTCCAGCAAATCCTCCGCCAGGCCGCAGCGTTCGAGGATCGCCCCCATCAGGGTGAAGAAGGGGATGGCCAGCAGCAGGTCGTTGGCGATGATGCCGAAGACCCGCAGCGGCAGGTTGCCGAGATAGGCCGGCGTGAAGAAGCCGAGCTCGATCGAGAGGAAGCCGAAGAACAGGCCGACGGCGGAGAGGCTGAAGGCGACCGGGAAGCCGATCAGCAGGAAGACGACCAGGCCGCCGAACATCAGCGGCGCCATCACGTCCATGTCGATGGTCATAGGGGCGCGGGTCCTGGCGAGGGTCTTATTGCTCGGGGCGGTGGTACTCGACCACCACCTCGGCCTGCGGGGAGACGCCGCGCAGCAGGGCGACGCGCTTGATGAGCTCGGAGATGCCTTGCAGCATCAGGAGGAAGAAGCCGATCGGCAGCAGGATCTTCACCGGCCAGCGCAGCAGGCCGCCGGCATTCGGGCTGCCCTCCGACCGCACCAAGCTGTCGAGGAAGAAGGGCCAGGTCATCCAGGCGAGCAGCGTGACCGCCGGCAGCATGAAGAAGGTGAAGCCGAAGACATCCACCCAGAGCCGGGCCCGCTCGGACAGGCTGGAATAGAGCAGGTCCACCCGGACGTGCTCGTTGCGGAACAGCGTGTAGGAGGCGCCGAGCATGACGGTGGCGCCGAAGAGGTACCACTGCACCTCCAGCCAGGCATTCGAGGAGTAGGAGATGCCGTAGCGCACGAAGGCATTGCCGGCGGAGATGGCGCAGGACAGCAGCACGGCCCAGTCGGCCAGCTTGCCGATCGCGGCGTTCAGCCTGTCCACGCCACGGCTGAAGGCGAGCAGGGGACCCATGGGCGCGTGTTACCTCCCTGGCGCACCCACCCACTGGCGAAAAGGGATGGGGCGCGTTTATGGACGCAGCGTCTCAGCGGCGCGGCTGCTGTTCCTGAGCGTGCATCAGATAGACGAAATTGTCGAAGGTGCTCTCGGCCACCCGGAACCACTGGTATTCGAGGTCGCGGAAGGCCTTCCAGGGCTCGTAGACCTTCTTGAAGGCGGCGTTCTTCGCCGCCGTCTCCTCGTAGAGCTCGAAGGCCGCCTTGTAGCAGGCCTGCATCACCTCGCGCGGGAAGACGCGAAGCTGCGCGCCGCCCGCCACCAGGCGGCGAAGCGCCTGCGGGTTCTGCACGTCGTACTTGGCCATGGTCTCGAGCGTCGCGTCGCGGCAGGCGCTCTCCAGCACGTCCTTGTAGACCTGCGGCAGCTCGTCGTACTTGGCCTTGGCCACGTAGAAGGAGAGGTTCAGCCCGCCTTCCCACCAGCCCGGATAGTAGTAGTAGGGCGCGACGCGGTTGAAGCCGAGCTTCTCGTCGTCATAGGGGCCGATCCATTCGGCGGCGTCGATCGTGCCCTTCTCGAGCGCCGGGTAGATGTCGCCGCCGGCGATCTGCTGCGGCACCCCGCCGAGCTTCTGCATGATGTTGCCCGCGATGCCGGCGATGCGCATCTTCAGGCCCGAAAGGTCCTGGACCGTCTTGATTTCCTTGCGGAACCAGCCGCCCATCTGCGCCCCGGTGCTGCCGCAGGGGATGGAGTGGATGTTGTAGCCGGCGAAGAATTCCTGCAGCAGCTCGCGGCCGCCGCCGGCATAGAGCCAGGCATTGATCTGCCGCGTGTTCATCCCGAAGGGGATGGTGGCGTCGAAGGCGAAGGTCGGGTCCTTGCCGACGAAGTAGTAGCTCGCCGTATGGGCGCATTCCACCGTGCCGCCCTGGACCGCATCGGCCACCTGCAGCCCCGGCACCAACTCGCCGGCCGAGAAGACGCGGATCTGGAACTTGCCGTCGGTCAGCGCCGCGACGCGCTTCCCCACATGCTCGCCCGCGCCGAAGATCGTATCGAGCGAGCGCGGGAAGGAGGAGGCGCAGCGCCACCGGACCTCCGGCAGCGCGCCCTGCGCGAGGGCAGGAGTAGCCAAGGCGGCGGTTCCGGCAAGGGCCCCGCCGGCGATGAATCCACGACGATCCATGTGTCTGTGCTGGCTCCCGCTGCGCCCGCGCCATGACGGCAAGCGGGACCGGCCTAACTAACCTCTTGTTGCGTGCTTGTTAAGAGCGGGAATCGTGCCGTTTCTGGGCCGATCCCCCCTCGCCGCAGCGGCGATGGAGGACTAAGCTCGTGGACGTGATGGCCCGCCTCCCGTTCCCGTGCTGACGCTCTTCGCGCTCTGTCTCTGGGTCCTGGTCCTGCTCGCGGCGGTGGCGGTGCCGCTCGGTCGCCATGCCAGGGCGGGGCTGGTCCTCCATGCGGGATGCCTGATCGCATCGCTCGGGTTTGTCGCCGTGGCGCTGGGCGTGCTGCTGACCGGCGAGCCGGTCGAGTCGCAGCCCCTGCCCTTCGGGCCGCCCTGGGCGCCGACCCGCCTCGGCCTCGACGGGCTGTCGGCCTGGTTCCTGCTGCTGCTCGGCATCGCCGGCAGCGCCGCCTCGCTCTTCGCCATGGATGACGGGGCCAGCGGCCACCCGCTGCCGCCGCGCGCGCTGCCGCCCTTCCCGCTCTTCCTGGCCGGCATGGCCCTGACGCTCGCCGCGACCGACGCCTTCCTGCTGCTGTTCGGCTTCGAGCTGATGTCCCTCGCCTCCTGGGCGCTGGTCGCGGCCGAGCATGAGCGGCCGGAGAACCGCGCCGCGGCGCGGCTTTATCTCGGCTTCGCGGTGCTCGCCGGCGCTTGCCTGGTGCCCGCCTTCGGGCTGCTGGCCGGCAGCGCGGGCGCGCTCGACTTCGCCGCCATGCGCGCCGCGCCGCCGGAGGGCTGGCGCGCCGCCGCGGTGCTGCTGCTCGGCCTGCTCGGCGCCGGCGCCAAGGCCGGGCTGGTGCCGCTGCATGCCTGGCTGCCGCTCGCCCATCCGGCGGCGCCCAGCCATGTCTCGGCCCTGATGTCGGGGGCGATGACCAAGATCGCGCTCTACGTGCTGGCGCGGCTGCTGCTCGATCTCTGCGGCCCGGCGCAGCCCTCCTGGTGGGGCGTGCCGCTGCTCGTGCTGGGGGCCGCCTCGGCCCTGCTCGGCGCGCTGCGCGCCAACCTCGAGGACGACGCCAAGACGCTGCTCGCCTGCTCGACCATCGAGAATGTCGGCCTCATCACCATCGGCCTCGGCCTGGCGCTGGCCTTCCGCGGCGCCGATCTCGGCCCGCTGGCGGCGCTCGCCGCCGGGGCGGCGCTGCTGCATGCGCTCAACCACGGCGTCTTCAAGACCGGCCTCTTCCTGATGGCCGGCGCGGTGCTGCACGGCGCCGGCAGCCGCCGGCTGGACCGGCTGGGCGGGCTGATCCACGCCATGCCGGTCACCGCCCTCGCGGCGCTCATCGGCGTCGCGGCCGCGGCCTCGCTGCCGCCGCTCTCGGGCTTCGCCAGCGAATGGCTGCTGCTGCAGGCGCTGCTCGCCGGCTGGCGGGTGAGCGATATCGGCTTCCAGGTGCTGGCCGCCGCCGGCGCGGCCGTCGCGGCGATGGCCGCGGCGCTCGCCGCGGCGGCCATGCTGCGGTTCTTCGGCCTCGTCTTCCTCGGCCGGCCGCGCAGCCCGCGCGGCGCCGGGGCACGCGAGGCCCCAATCTTCGAGCGCGCCGCCCTGCTGCTGCCGGCCGGGCTGACCGTGCTGCTCGGCCTGTTCCCGGGCTTCGTGCTCGGCCTCGCCGCGCCGGCGCTGCAGGGGCTCGTCGGGCCCGTCATCCGGGTGCCGGCGCGCGGCACCTGGCTGGCGGCCGGGGAGGGCGCCACCGGCTACGCGCCGCTCGTCATCGCCCTGCTGCTGGCGCTGCTGCTCGGCATCACCTGGATGTTGGTGCGCCGCCGCTCGCCGGCCGCGACCGCGCGCGGGCCGGTCTGGAATTGCGGCTTCGTCGAGCCGCCGCCGCACCTGCCCTTCGGCGATCCGCTGACCCAGCCGGGGGCGGCCGGCATCGCCCAGCCCCTCCGCCGCATGCTCGGCGAGTCCCTGCTGCGGGCCGGGGAGACGGTTGACATGCCGGCGCCGGGCGAGACGCGGCCGGGCCATTATGCCGCCGGTTTCACCGACCCTTCGGGCCCGCTGCTGCTGGCGCCGGTCGCGCGGCTGCGCGACCGCATCGCCGCCGAGGCGGACCGGCTGCGTCACCTCACCATCCGTCGCTGCCTCTCCCTCAGCTTCGCCACCCTGGTCGGGCTGCTGGCGCTGCTGGCTTGGCTGGAGGCCCGCTGAGTGCAGGTCTTCGGGGCCATCCTGACGCAGCTCCTGCACCTGCTGCTCATGCTGGCGGCGGCGCCGCTCCTGCTCGGCGTCACCCGCTGGCTGAAGGCGCGGCTGATGGGGCGGCGCGGCGCCTCGCCCCTGCAGCCCCTGCGCGACCTCGACAAGCTGCTGCGCAAGCGGCCGGTGCTGGCGGAGAACGCCTCCATCGTCTCCGAGGCGGCGCCCTATGTCGCCTTCGCCGCCTGCCTGCTCGCCGCCGCGCTGGTGCCGAGCTTCAGCCACGGCATGGCCTTCGCCCCCTTCGCCGACCTCATCCTGCTGGCCGGGCTGCTGGCGCTGGCCCGCATGGCGCTGGCGCTGGCCGGCATGGATGTGGGCACCGCCTTCGGCGGGCTGGGCGCGGCGCGGGAGATGAGCTTCGCCGCCTTCGCCGAGCCGGCGCTGCTGCTCTCGGTGCTGAACTTCACCATCCTGGCGGGCAACACCAATCTCGACCTGATCGCCGCCACCTTCCGCGACGGCGCGCTCGGCCTGCGCGTCTCGCTCGGCCTCGCCGCCATGGCCATGCTGGCGGTCGCCATCGCCGAGAATGGCCGCATCCCGGTCGACAACCCATCGACGCATCTCGAGCTCACCATGGTGCACGAGGCGATGCTGCTGGAGAGCAGCGGCCGGCACCTCGCACTCTGGGACTATGGCGCGGCGCTGCGCCTGACGCTCTGGCTCTCCCTCATCGCCGCCATCTTCGTCCCCTTCGGCGCCGCGCCGGCGGGCAGCGGGCCGCTCGCCTGGGCGATCGGCCTGCTGGCCTGGCTGCTGAAGATGGGCGTGCTCTGCCTCGCCCTGGCGTGGTTCGAGAGCGCGATCGCCAAGATGCGGGTGTTCCGGGTGCCGGAGTTCCTCGGCGCCGCGCTGCTGCTGGCCCTGCTCGGCGCGGCGCTGCTCTTCGTCAGCACGGGGCTGGCATGAGCTTCGGCCAGCTTCCCTACGACGTCTCGCACCTGCTGGGCGGCGGCATGCTGCTGCTCTCCTTCGTGCTGCTCTACCAGCGCCGCGTCGGCGCGGTGATCAACGCCCTCGCCCTGCAGGGCGGCATCCTCGCCCTCGCCGCCGCCTGGCAGGCGCTGGTGCAGGGCGCGCCGCAGCTCTACCTGACGGCGCTGATCGCCTTCGGCGCCAAGGCGGTGCTGATCCCGCTCGCGCTCCGCACCCTGCTGCGCCGGCTCGACCTGCACCGCACGGTGGAGACGGCGCTCGGCATTGGGCCGAGCCTCGTCGCCGGCGTCGCGCTGGTCGCGCTCGCCATCCTGGTGGTGCTGCCGATCACCGCCGGCAGCCGCGCCATCGCGCGGGAGGACCTGGCGCTCGCCCTCTCGGTGGTGCTGCTCGGCATGCTGATGATGATCACCCGCCGCAACGCCATCCTGCAGGTGGCGGGGCTGATGACGCTGGAGAACGGGCTGATCCTCGCCGCGGTCGGCGTCGCCGGCATGCCGCTGGTGGTCGAGCTCTCGACCGCCGCCCTGGTGATGATGCTGCTCGTCGTCGGCGGCGTCTTCGTCTTCCAGATCCGGGAGCGCTTCGACACGGTGGACACCGGCTTCCTCGAGCGGCATCGCGGGGAGGCGGAGTGATGCCGCTCTCCTGGGCCGTGGTTTTCCTGCCCTGGGCCGGGGCGCTGCTGCTCGCCCTGCTGCCGCGGGAGCGGCCGGCGGCGCTCGCCAACATCGCCGTCTCGGCGGCGAGCCTCGGCCTCGCGCTGTTCCTGCTCCGGCATCCGGGCGGCGTCGAGGGCTGGACGCATGTCGATGCGCTGAACCTGCCGCTGGTCCTGCTCTCCTTCGTCATCGGGCTCACCACCGCCATCTTCTCGCTCGGCGCGGTCGGGGCGGAGCGGTTCGATGCGCTGCGGCTGCGCGCCTACCATGTCGCCTTCCAGGTCTTCATGGGCGCGCAGGCCCTGGCGCTGCTCGCCGACAACATGGGCGTTATGTGGGTGGCGATCGAGATCGCGACGCTCGCCAGCGTGCTCATCGTCGCGGTGCACGGCACGCCGGCGGCGATCGAGGCGGCCTGGAAGCTGTTCATCCTCTGCGGCGTCGGCATCGCCCTCGCGCTCTTCGGCACCATCATCCTCTATCTCGCGGCGCAGCCCTTCGTCGGGCACGGCGATTCCGGCCTGTCCTGGACGGTGCTGCACGGGCTCGCCGAGCGCTGCGACCCCGGCGTGCTGAACCTCGCCTTTGTCTTCCTCCTCGTCGGCTACGGCACCAAGGCCGGGCTGGTGCCGCTGCATTCCTGGCTGCCGGATGCCGAGGCGGAGGGGCCGATCGCCATCTCCGCCGTGCTGTCGGGCCTGCTGCTGAACGCGGCGCTGCATGCGGTGATCCGCGCCAAGGCGGTCGTCGGGGTGCATCCCGGCGCGGTGTCGCCGGGGCCCTTCCTTATCGCCTTCGGCCTCGCCTCGCTGCTGCTCGCGGCCTTCACCCTGTGGCGGCGGCGCGACGCGCGGCGCTTCTTCGCCTGGTCGAGCATCGAGCATATGGGCCTCGCTGCCTTCGCCTTCGGGCTCGGCGGGCCCACCGCCAACCTCGCCGGGCTGCTGCACATGCTCGGCCATTCGCTCTGCAAATCCGCCGTCTTCTTCGGCGTCGGCCATGCGGCGCAGCTCAAGGGATCGCAGAAGACCGCGGCGATCGGCGGCCTCGCCGCCAGCCATCCCGGCCTCGGCTGGGGGCTGGCGCTGGCCATCGGCGCCGTCGCCGGCCTGCCGCCCTTCGCGCTCTTCGCCAGCGAATTTCTCATCGTCTCCGACGCCGCCGCCTCGCGCTGGTGGCTGATCCTGCCGCTCGGCCTCGGCCTGCTGACGGCGGCGGCGGCCAAGCTGCAGATATTGCAGGCGCTCTGCCTCGGCGAGCCGACGCCGGATGCGGCGACGGCGCCGCCGGGCTGGACGGGGCGCACCACGCTCGGCCCGATCTGGGCGCATCTCGGCCTCGCCCTGCTGCTCGGCTTTGCCCTGCCGGCGCCCTTCGCCGCCCTGCTCGCCGCCGCGGCGAGGATCCCGGGATGAGCGCCGTCGAGATCATCCGCCGCGGCGCGCCGCAGGAGTGCCGTCCCTGGCCGCGCTTCCTGCTGACCCGGCCGCAATGGGGCGCCATGGCCGAGGCCCTGGCCGCCGCGCCGGAACCGGCGCTGCTGGCGCTCTGGGCCGAGCCAGGCATGGTGCATGCCGGCTTCTGGCTGGCGGGGGAGGGGGCGATGCTGCTCGCCTCCTGCCCGGCCGCCGATGGCCGCTTCCCCGCGCTCTCGCCCGCCCGGCCGGGCGCCGTGCGCTTCGAGCGCATGCTGCACGATCTCTGGGGGCATGTCGCCGAGGGGGCGGTCGATCTCCGCCCCTGGCTGGACCATGGCCGCTGGCCCGTCACGGCGCCGCTCGCGCCGCGGCCGGAGGCGAATGCCGCGCCGGTGCCGCAGCCGGAATTCCTTGGCGTCGAGGGCGAGGGGGTGCACCAGATCCCGGTCGGGCCGGTGCATGCCGGCATCATCGAGCCGGGGCATTTCCGCTTCCATGTCCAGGGCGAGACCGTCGCGCGGCTCGAGGAGCGGCTCGGCTATGTCCATAAGGGGCTGATCGGCCTGATGCTGGGCAAGCCGCCGGCGGCGGCGGCGCGGCTCGTCGCGCGGCTCTCCGGCGACAGCACCGTCGCGCATGGCTGGGCCTTCGCGCGGGCGGTGGAGGCGGCGCTCGGCGTCACGCCGCCGCCGCGCGCCATCGCGCTGCGCGGCGTGATGGCGGAGCTGGAGCGCATCCACAACCACCTGAACGACTGGGGCTTCGTCTGCAACGACGCCGCCTTCGCCTGGCCGCATGCGCAATGCGGCGTGCTGCGCGAGGGGGTGTTGCGCGCCATTGCCGCGGCTTTCGGTCATCGGCTGATGATGGACCGGGTGGTGCCGGGCGGCGTGGCCGAGGATCTCGCGCCCGGCGGCGCGGAGGCGATCCTCGCCGCCCTCGCGCTGGTGGAGGCGGCGATCCCCGGCCTGGTCGCGGTGTATGACGGCCATGCCAGCCTGCAGGACCGGGTGGTCGGCACCGGCATCCTGCCGGCGCCGCTGGCCGCCCGCTTCGCGGCCGGCGGCTATGTCGGCCGCGCCGCGGGCCGCGGCTTCGATGCCCGCACCGCCGCGCCCTATGCGCCCTATGACGCGCTGCCGCCCGAGGTGCCGGTGCGCGAGCAGGGCGATGTCGATGCGCGGGTGCGCATCCGCGTCGCCGAGCTCGGTGAATCCCTGCGGCTGGTGCGCGCCTGGCTGGGCGACCTGCCGGCGGGCGAGCTGACCACGGCGCTGCCGCGCCGCGCCGGCGAGGGGATCGGGCTGGTCGAGGGCTTCCGGGGCGAGTGCCTGCACTGGGTGGCGCTCGACGGGGCCGGGCTGCTGCGCGCCGCCTTCCCGCGCGACCCGTCCTGGCTGCAATGGCCGCTGCTGGAGGCGGCGATCGAGGGCAACATCGTCGCCGACTTCCCGCTCTGCAACAAGAGTTTCAACTGCTCCTACAGCGGAGTGGACCTGTGACCGTCACCTTCTCTCCGCCCGTGCCGGTGCTGCGCATCTTCGACGAGGCGAAGGCGCGGGAGTTCTATGTCGGCTTCCTCGGCATGAGCTGGGACTGGGAGCATCGCTTCGCGCCGGACCTGCCGCTCTATGCCCAGGTCTCGCGCGGCGCGCTGGTGCTGCATCTCAGCGAGCATCACGGCGATGCCTGCCCGGGCGCGGCATTGCGCATCCATGTGTCGGGCGAGGGCGGGCTGGAGGCGCTGCACGCGGCGCTGGCAGCGGCCCGCTACCGCCATGCGCGGCCGGGGATCGAATCCAAGCCCTGGGGCGAGCATGCGTTCAGCGTGACCGATCCCTTCGGCAACCGGCTGACCTTCCATGCGCCGTCGCCGCCCGCCGCGGAGGACGGCGCATGACGCTCTGGCCGCGCCTCGCCCGCAACCTGGCCCGTCGGCCGTTGACCGATCCGCCGCCCACCGTCTCGTCCGAGGTCGTGCAGGCGCTGGCCCAGCGGCTTGAGGAGAGTGCCCAGACGCGGCTCGGCCGCAGCCTGGCGATCCGCCAGGTGGATGCCGGAAGCTGCAATGCCTGCGAGCTGGAGATCAACGCCCTCGGCAATGTCCTCTACGACCTGGAGCGCTTCGGGCTGCGTTTCGTCGCCTCGCCCCGCCATGCCGATGTGCTGCTGGTGACCGGGCCGCTGAGCCGCAACATGAAGGAGGCGCTGCTGCGCACCCGCGCCTGCACGCCCGATCCCTGCTGGGTGGTGGCGGTCGGCGACTGCGCGGTGGATGGCGGCCTGTTCAAGGACAGCTATGCGGTGGAGGGCGGCGTCGCCGCGGCCCTGCCGGTGGATCTGATCATCCCTGGCTGCCCGCCGACCCCGACGCGCCTGCTGGAGGGCTTGCTGGCCCTTCTGGAGGCGCAGGGCCCGCCATCGCGCAGCTAAAAAAACGGGCCGGCCGGACGAATCCAGCCGGCCCGTTGGCGGCCCGGAGGCCACCAGTCTGGCGACGGCTTGCCGGGAAATAGCCGCCGCCGAACGCCGTCCGTCCGAACCCCGAGGGGCTTCAGGACGACATGCGCAAGATCGCCCAACCCGTCTCAACGGGAGATGTGAGGCTGCTTACAATCGAGCAATGCGTCCCGCGGGCCCGTCCCGCCAGGGGCCTCGCCATGGCGGCCGGCTGCGGGCGCGGCGGCCCGGATGGCGCGGCAGCGCGGGCGGCGAGGGGTCCGGCCCATGGCCGGCCCTGCCACCGGCCGGTCCGACCTTCTCCGCCGGGGCCGCGCCTGGTCGGTCCAGCTCCAGAGCCGGGACCGTAAGGGCGAAACAGGGCGCGACAGACCTTCTGCTGTTCAGGATGTTACAACTCATCGTTGTGAACACGAACTGTATTGCCAGCATAAGGTGTCCAGGCCGTTATGAACGAAACAAAACGGGAGAGCCCGCCTGGCCCATCGGGGGGCAGTGGGGCTTACCGCTCGGGGTGACGTTATGGCGGACGCCAATATCAGCGTGGCTGACGCGGCTCTTCTGACGGCCTTGGCCTTGCCGCGGACCGGGACGCCGACGCAGTGGATCATCGGCGGGCAGGAGGCGCTCCTCGTCACCGGAAGCCCGGCCGATGACGGGCTGGCCGGGCCCGACACCGGCGCCCGCCTCACGCTCGAGGGCGGCGCCGGCGACGACACCTATCAGGTCGGCAACCACTATGACTTCGTCCATGAGGTGGTCGATGAGGGAATCGATACGGTCATTTCAACGGCCGATGCCTTCACGCTGCCGGAGGCTGTCGAGAACCTGATCGTCCAGGCCGATCGCGGCTATGGCGGCGGCAACGAGCTCAACAACCGGATCGAGGGCGGGGACTACGCGCAGATCCTGAACGGCGGCGGCGGCACCGACCTGCTGACGGGCGGCGGCGGCGCCGATGTCTTCCAGCTCCTGGCCGGCGGCGGCTGGGACGTGATCACCGATTTCGAGACCGGCACCGACCGCCTGCACCTTGCCGCCTTCGACGGCTTCGCCACCGCTGCGGCCGTCCTCGCCGCCCTGCGGCAGAACGGCGAGACCGTGGAGCTCGATCTCGGCGGCGGGCAGGGCATCACCTTCCTGAACCGGAGCGTCGCCGACTTCTCCGCAGGCGACTTCCTGCTGCCGGCCGATCCGGTCGCGATGACGCTCACCTTCGCCGAGGAATTCGATAGCTTCGTCTGGTCGGTGGATGGCAGCGAAGGCTGGCGGACCACCTATACCGGCGGCGACAGGGCCTATCCGGGCAACGGCGACAAGCAGTATTTCACCGACGCCACGCTCGGCCAGTCGCCCTTCCGCCTCGAGGACGGCGCCCTCGTCATCACCGCCTCGCCCGGCGAGAATGCGCTGGACCTCCCCTATAATTCCGGGCTGATCACCAGCCAGGGATCCTTCAGCCAGCTCTACGGGTATTTCGAGGCGCGGATCGACATCCCGGATGGCACGGGCTGGTGGCCCGCCTTCTGGATGCTGCCGGCGACCGGCGGCTGGCCGCCGGAGCTCGATATCCTGGAGAGCTTCGGCACCGGGGACCCGACCGCCCAGGTCACCGCCCATACCAGCAACGGCGCGACGCGCAGCTCGGTCAGCATCCCGGTCGCCTTCCCGGACATCGCCTCGGGCTACCACACCTATGCGGTGAGCTGGCTGCCGGACGAGATCCGCTGGTATATCGACGGCGTCGAGGTGGCCAGCACCCTGACGCCTGCGGACATGCAGGTCCCGATGTACATGCTGCTCAACCTCGCCGTCAGCGATGCGACGGCGGCGGCCGGGGCCAGCGCCGACATGTCCATCGACTATGTCCGGGCCTATTCCTACTCGGCCGAGACCATCGCCGCGCATGTCGATACCAGCGACACGCTGGTCAGCGCGGTGAGCGCCGTGCTGCCGGATGGCCTGCACACGCTGATGCTGACCGGAACCGGGACGCTGACCGGCACCGGCAATGCGCTCGACAACCGGCTGGTGGCGAAGGCGGGGCACGCGGCGCTGTTCGGGCTGGCCGGCGACGACTACCTCATCGGCAGCACCGGCGACGACACCCTCGATGGCGGCCTCGGCAAGGACCGGATGCTGGGCGGCCTGGGCGATGACAGCTATGTCGTCGACAACCTCAGCGACCGGGTGGTCGAGCTGGCCGGGCAGGGCACCGATACGGTCAGCAGCTCGATCGGCTACACGTTGGGCGCCAATCTCGAGAACCTGGTGCTGACGGGCAGCGCGGCGCTTGGCGGCGCCGGCAACGAGCTGGCGAACCGGATCACCGCCAATGCCGCCGGATCGCGCCTCTACGGCTATGGCGGCGAGGACACGCTGGTCGGCGGCGCGGGCAACGACCAGCTCGATGGCGGCAGCGGCGTCGATCTGATGATCGGCGGGTTCGGCGACGATACCTATTTCGTCGACGATGCGCGCGACGTGGTGATCGAGCTCGCCAATCAGGGCGGCGATCTCGTCCGCAGCGCCATCACCTACACGCTGGGCGCCAATCTGGAGAAGCTCATCCTCACCGGCACCGCCGATCTCGACGGCACCGGCAACGAGCTGGCCAACCGCATCTTCGGCAATGCCGGCGCCAACCGCCTCGATGGCGGCGCCGGCGACGATTATCTCGATGGCGGCGCGGGCGACGACACCATGACCGGAGGCACCGGCAACGACACCTATATCGTCGATGCCCTCGGCGACCGGGTGGTCGAGCTGGCCGGGCAGGGCACCGACACGGTGAGCAGCTCGATCGGCTACACGCTGGGCGCCAATCTCGAGAACCTGGTGCTGACCGGCACGGCGGTGATCGGCGGCGCCGGCAACGAGCTGGCGAACCGCCTCACCGCCAATGCCGCCGGCTCGCGCCTCTACGGCTATGGCGGCAACGACACGCTGGTCGGCGGCGCGGGCAGCGACCAGCTCGATGGCGGCAGCGGCGCCGATACCATGAGCGGCGGTGCCGGGGATGACAGCTACACCGTCGACGATGCGCGCGACCTGGTGGTCGAGCTTGCCGACCAGGGCATGGATGTCGTCCGCAGCAGCATCAGCTACACGCTGGGCGCCAATCTGGAGAAGCTCATCCTCACCGGCACCGCCAATCTCGACGGCACCGGCAATGCGCTGGCCAACCGCATCTTCGGCAATGCCGGCGCCAATCGCCTCGATGGCGGCGCCGGGGATGACTGGATCGAGGGCGGGGCGGGCAGCGACACCCTGACCGGCGGCGCGGGGGCCGATCTCTTCGTCCTGGCCCCCGGCTGCGGCAATGTCGTGGTCACCGATTTCGGCGCCGGCGCCGACCGGCTGGTGCTCTCGGCCTTCCATGCCGAACTGCCCGGGATGAGCGTGACCCAGGCCGGCGCGAACACCGTGCTGCATTTCGCGGCGGGCGAATCGATCACCCTGCTCGGCGTCGCCTCGGTCACGCTCTGGGGCGACTACGTCCTGGCCTGATGGCGGGCGCAGGAAGGTGAAGCCTTCCTGTGCCCAGTAGGAGCCCCCGCGGGGCGGCGGCTCACGCCGCCAGCGCCGTCTCCACCGCCTGCGCCACCGCGAGGAGATGGGCATCGCCCATCGTCTCGCCGGTGAGCATCAGCCCGACCGGCGCCTCGCCGGGGCGATGGATCGGCAGGCTGATGCTGCAGCGGTCGAGGAAATTGCCGACCGCGGTGTTGCGCAGCAGAAGGAGGTTGAGGCGGTTGTAGCCCGCCTCCGGCTCGACATCGGCAAGGCTCGGCGGCGCGATCGGGCAGGTCGGCGTCACCAGCGCGTCGAAGGGGGCGGTGCGGCGGGCGATGGCCGCGATCAGCCGGGCGCGATGGCCCACAAGCTCGATGTAGTCGGCCGCCGACATGCGCTCGCCGCGCCGGATGCGGGCGAGGATGCGCGGGTCGTAGGCGTTGCCGCGCTCGGCGATCAGCTTGCGGTGCCAGGCCCAGGCCTCGCTGGCGGCGAAGCCGCCGGTCGCGTTCACCACCGGCAACTCGGCGAGCTCGGGGATATCGAGCATCTCGATGCGCGCGCCCGCCGTCGCCAGCCGGGCCAGGGCGCGCTGGAAGGCATGGCTGACGGTGCGGTCCATCTCCTCGGTGAGGAAGGTGCCGCGGGGCAGCGCCAGGCGCAGCCCGGCGACGGGGCGCTGCGGCAGGGGCTGCGGCCGCTCCTCGCCACTGATCACCGCATCCAGCAGGGCGCAGCAGGCCACGCTGCGGGCGAGCGGCCCCACCGAATCGAGGCTCGGCGCCAGGGGCAGCACCCCGGCGATGGGCACTCGCCGCGCCGTCGGCTTGAAGCCGACCACGCCGCACATCGCCGCCGGCACCCGGCAGGAGCCGCCGGTATCCGTGCCGAGGCCGCCGAAGCCCATATGGTCGGCCGCCGCCACCGCCGCGCCGGCGGAGGAGCCGCCGGGAATATGCCCGGTCGCCCGGTCCCAGGGGCTGAGCGGCGTGCCGTGATGCGGGTTCACGCCGAGGCCGGAGAAGGCGAACTCCGTCATGTTGGTGCGGCCGATCACCACGAAGCCCAGGCGCCGCAGCCGCGCGACCGCCGGCGCATCCGCCGCGGCCGGCGGCGCGTCCCGCAGCACGGCGGAGCCGGCGGGGGTGGGGTGGCCCGCCTCGTCGAACAGGTCCTTCACCGTGACCGGGATGCCGGCCCAGGGGCTCGGGGCGCGGCCGGCATGGCGCAGCGCGTCGAGGGCGCGCGCCTCGGCGCGGGCGGCCTCGGCATGCACGGCGGTGAAGGCGCGCTTTCCCTCGCCTGACGGATCGGCGATGCGGTTGAGCGCGGCATCGACCAGGCTGGCGGCGGAGAGGCGGCCGCTGGCAAGGGCGGCGGCGGCGTCGGCGATGTGCTGCATGGGCGGATGCTGGCGCCGCCGCGCCAGGCCGGCAAGCCGGCACGCCCCTGGCGGTTCCGGCGGCGGGTCAGCGCTCCGCTTGGTTGTCGTTGATGGGGGGGTACTGCCGGATCTGGTCGAGGGCGACGGGGAACATCACCACGCCGAACATCCAGCCCTCCCACAGGATGAAGCCGTCCTCTCCATCCATCTCGTCCATATCCTCGGCCATGGTGGCCTCCACTCTGCCCCAGCGGCTTTAGCCAATCCCGGACACAGGGGTTTCGCACGACGGCGTGGGTTTCTTCACATCCTGCCATCTGCTATGGCAGAGGCCATGAGCGCCGCCGCACCGCATCCGGTCGAAAGGCTGGCCGAGGAGGACACGCTCTCGCTCGCCGAGCGCGCCTATCGCCGGCTGCGCGACGCCATCGTCCAGGGAACCCTCGCCTCCGGCAGCCGCGTCTCCGAGCGCAGCCTGGCGCAGGCGCTGGGCATCTCCGCCCAGCCGGTGCGGGAGGCGCTGCGGCGCCTCGAACAGGACGGCATGGTCATCACCCTGCCCCGCCGCGGCACCGTGGTCGCCGAGTTCGGCCCGGCGCGGCAGGCCGAGATGGGACGGATTCGCGCCGCGCTGGAGGGCGCCGCGGCGGCGCTGGCGGCGGAGCGCGCGGATGCCGCGGCACTGGCCGCGCTGGCGACCCAGCTGGCGGCGATGCGGGCGGCGACCGAGGCCGGGCGGCCGGAGCGCGTCTCGGAGGCGAATGAGCGGTTCCACGCCCTGATCCATGCGGCAACGGACAACGTCTTCCTCATCCGCTCCCTCGCCGCGCTGCGTGCCTATGACCATTTCGGGCGCGTCCGTGCCCTGAACGCCACGCCCGAGGAATTGCCGCGGGCGCTCGCCGAGCATGCCGGCATCCTCGCCGCCCTGCAGGCGCGCGATCCCGAGACGGCCGAGGCGCGCATGCGGGCGCATGTCCTGCGCTCGCTCGAGGTCGGCGGATTGCTGCCGCACGGCCTGAAGACCCAAGGCCTGAAGACCCCAGGCCCGAAGACGAGGACGCCGCCCGTATGACCCTCCCGCCCGACCGGCTGCGCGCCGCGCTGACCGGCATCTCCGGCATCCTCGTCACGCCGATGGATGCCGAGGACCGCCTCGCGCCGGCCCGCCTCGCGCCCATCATCGCCCGCGCCGCGGCCGCCGGCGTCGATGCGCTGACGATCAACGGCAATACCGGCGAGTTCTACGGCCTCAGCTATGCCGAGGCGGAGCGGATGCAGGCCGAGGTGCCGGCGCTGGTCGGCCGCCGGGCCGCGGTGGTCGCCGGGGTCGGCCGCAGCCTCGGCGAGGCCTGCGCCCTGGCGCGGCGCGCCCGGGCCGATGGCGCCGACGCCGTCATGGTGCACCAGCCGCCCGATCCCTTCGTCGCGCCGCGCGGCGTCGTCGCCTATGTCGCGACGATCGCCGAGGCGGCCGGTCTGCCGGTCGTGCTCTATCTTCGCAACGATGGCCTCGGCCTGCCGGCGATCGAGGCGCTGACGCGGATCCCGGGCGTGGTCGGGGTGAAATGGGCGACGCCGAACCTCATGGTGCTGGCGCAGGCGATCCGCCGCGCCGGGCCGGAGGTGTCCTTCATCTGCGGCCTCGCCGAGCCCTGGGCGCCGCCGATGACCGCGCTCGGCGCGCAGGGCTTCACCTCGGGCCTGATCAACCTGCTGCCGGAGCGGTCCGTCGCCATCCTGGCCGCCTTGCGCAAGGGCGATTTCGCCGCGGCCAATGCCGGGATCGCCGCCATCCAGGGCTTCGAGGCGCTGCGGGCGGAGGAGCAGAACGGCGCCAATGTCGCCGTGGTGAAGGCGGCGCTCGCCCTCTCCGGCATCGATGTCGGGGCGGCGCGGCCGCCGGCGGCCTGGCCGCTGCCGCCCGGCTCGGCGGCCGCCTTGCGCGACCTCCTGGCCGGCTGGGGCCTGCTCCGGCGCGACGCCGCCGCATGACGTGAATGCCTGTTTCGAAAGGCTCTGCTATCTGATATAGCAGATGCTCGGATCCGGCGTGGCGGAAGACCATCCCGGCCGAGGAGGAAAAGGTCCGATGACGATCACCGCATCCCGCCGGGCCCTGCTCGGCGCCGCGCTCGCCACCCCGTTGGCCGCGCCCTTCCTGGCCAACCGCGCCGCGGCGGCCGGCATCACGCTCCGCGCCGCCGACATCCACCCCGATGGCTATCCCACCATCGAGGGCGTCAAGCTGATGGGCCGGCTGGTGGAGGAGCGCACCGAGGGGCGCATCAAGATCCAGATGTTCCATTCCCGCCAGCTCGGCGAGGAGAAGGACACGCTGGAGCAGACCCGCTTCGGCGTCATCGACTTCACCCGCGTCAACACCGCGCCGCTGAACAACCTGGTCCCCGCCACGCTGGTGGTGGGCCTGCCCTTCCTGTTCCGCGACACCGCCCATATGCAGGCGGTGATGGACGGGCCGATCGGCGAGGATATCGGCAAGGACACCGCCTCGCACGGGCTGGTGACGCTCGCCTACTACGACAGCGGCGCGCGCTGCTTCTACACCAGGCCCCGCGCGGTGGCCGAGCCGGAGGCGCTGAAGGGGCTGAAGGTCCGCGTGCAGCAGAGCGACATGTGGGTGGCGCTGATGCGCGCCTTCGGCGCCAACGCCACGCCGCTGCCCTTCGGCGAGGTCTATTCCGCCATCCAGACCGGCGTGGTGGACGGCGCCGAGAACAACGTGCCCACCTACTACACCTCCCGCCATTTCGAGGTGGCGAAGTACTACACCAAGACCGAGCACAGCCTCTCGCCCGAGATCCTGGCGATGAGCAAGCGCAGCTACGACAAGCTGGCGAAGCCCGACCAGGAGATCATCCGCCAGGCCGCGAAGGAGAGCGTGCCGCATATGCGCAAGCTCTGGGTGGCGATGGAGGAGGAGGCGCTGGCCAAGGTGGTCGCCGGCGGCGCGCAGATCGTCGAGGCGGACAAGGCGGCCTATGCCAGGCTGGTGCAGCCGGTCTACGACCAGTTCGTCAAGGACGCGAAGCTGAAGGCGCTGGTCGAGCGCATCCGGGCGGCCTGAGCGCCATGCAGGCGCTGCATCGCCGCCTCGGCGGCGCGCTCGCCCTGGTGGCGCGCGGCGCCATCCTCCTCTCCGGCGTGGCGATGGTGGCCATGGTGCTCATCGTCGCCTGGGGGGTCTTCGGCCGTTTCGTGCTGAACGACACGCCGGCCTGGGCCGAGGCCTCGGCGCTGCTGCTGCTCGGCTGGGTGATCCTCGGCGCCGCCGCGGTCGGGGTGCGCGAGGGCTTCCATATGGGCTTCGACACGCTGCGCGAGGCGCTGCCGGCGCCGGTGGCGCGGCTGTTCCGGGTGCTGTCGGACCTCGCCGTCACCCTCTTCGGCGCGGCGATGGCCTGGTATGGCGGCGACCTGGCGCTCGAGGTCTGGGACGCGACGCTGCCGACCCTCGGCCTGCCGGGCACGGTGGAATACCTGCCGCTCGCGCTCGGCGGGCTGCTCATCGCCCTGTTCGGGCTGGAGCGGCTGCTGGCGCATGCCGTCACCGGCCAGGCACCGGCCGGAATGCCGGAGCACACGATCCTCACCGACGCCTGAGGCGGCCCGCCGGGCATCCCGGCCCCGCCAGCCAGAAGGACGCCTCCGTGGAACTCACCGTCCTGCTCGGCGGCTTCGCGCTGCTGCTGCTGATCGGCACGCCGGTCGCCTTCGCGCTCGGCGCCGCGACCCTTGCCACCGTGCTCTACATGGACCTGCCGCCGGTGGTGGTGTTCCAGCAGCTCGCCTCCGGCATGAACGTCTTCTCCATGCTGGCCATCCCCTTCTTCGTCTTCGCCGGCGACCTGATGCTGCGCGGCCAGATCGCCGACCGGCTGGTGGCGCTGGCGGCGGCGATGGTGGGGCATCTGCGCGGCGGGCTGGGGCAGGTGAACATCCTCGCCGCGACGCTGTTCGGCGGCGTCTCCGGCTCGGCGGTCGCCGATGCCAGCGCGGTCGGCGGCGTCATGATCCCGCAGATGAAGGCGCGCGGCTATGCGCCGGACTATGCGGTGAACATCACGGCGAATGCGGCGCTGATCGACCTGCTGATCCCGCCCAGCCACAACATGATTCTCTACGTCATCGCTGCCGGCGGAGCGATCAGCGTCGCCGACCTCTTCACCGCCGGCATCATCCCCGGCCTCGTCATGATGCTGGCGCTGATGGTGGTCGCCTGGCTGGTCGCCATCCGCCGCGGCTATCCGCGCGAGGCCTTCCCGGGCTGGGCGGCGCTGCTGCGGCTCGCCATCGGCGCCCTGCCGGGGCTGATGCTGATCGTCATCATCTTCGCCGGCGTCCGCAGCGGCATCTTCACCGCGACCGAGAGCGCCTGCGTCGCGGTGATCTACGCCCTGCTCGTCACCCTGCTGGTCTATCGCAGCCTGGGCTGGGAGGGGTTCCGGGAGGCGGTGGGCGGGGCGGTGCGCACCACCGGCATGGTCATGCTCATCATCGGCACGGCGACCGCCTTCGGCTGGCTGATGGCGCTGTTGCAGGTGCCGGCGCAGACCGTCGCCGTCATGCGCGGCATCACCGAGGACCCGATCCTCACCCTGCTGCTGATCAACGTCATCCTGCTGGTGCTCGGCACCTTCATGGACATGGCGCCGCTGATCATGATCGGCACGCCGATCTTCCTGCCGGTGGTGAAGGCGCTGGGGATGGACCCGGTGCAGTTCGGCGTGGTGCTGATCGTCAATCTCGGCATCGGGCTGATCACCCCGCCGGTCGGCCCGGCGCTCTTCGTCGCCTGCGCCGTCGGCAAGGTCTCGATGTGGGATGCGACCAAGACCAGCGGGCCCTTCTACCTCGCCATGCTGGTGGTGCTGGGGCTGGTCACCTACATCCCCGCCCTGTCGCTCTGGCTGCCCCGGCTCTTCCACTGAGATCGAGCGCGGGACGGTTGCACCGTCCTGCCCCTCAAGCGCCGGGTGCAACCCTCCGGTTTGCCGGGGCCTTCGCGCCGTCAGGCGCGCCTGACGGCGCGACGCGCGGCGCCCATTCGGGCGCTCGGCCCTGCGGGTCGCAGGTCGGAACCTCGTGCGCTTGCTATGAGCCGCCCGGGGCGGCCGCGGTCGTCTCAGCGCCCCGTCCGCCGCAGCCAGAGATAGCCGAGCGCGCAGACCGCCAGCGCCACCGCGAAGCTCGAGAGCGCCGCGCCGATGCCGCCCCAGCGCGCGGCGAGGCCGGAGACCGCCTGCAGCACCGCCGCGCCGCCGAAGAAGGCGACGTTGTTGGCCGAGAGGGCGCGGCCGGTCTGCTCCGGCGGCACCGCCGCCCGCACCTGGGCGAAGACCAGGATTTGGAAGGAGATGACCAGGCCGAAGACCACCATGACGGCGGCGTCGAAGCCGGCGGGCAGGGCCGGGACGCCGAGCAGGGCCGAGAGCCAGCCGCCGGGCCCGCCCGCCGGCAGCAGCAGGATCAGCCCGGCGACCGCCAGGTGGCTGCCGGCCAGCAGCAGCACCGGCCGCCCGACCAGCCGCTGCACCACGCCGGCCAGCGCCGGCCCGATGACGAGGGCGGCCGCCACCAGCAGCAGCACATTGCCCGCCTGCACCCGGCTGAGCCCCTTCGCCTCCATCAGCCAGGGCCCGCCCCAGAGGCCGCGCACCCCGAGCACGGCGGCGAAGCTGGCGAAGGCGATCACCATCAGCGCCCGCAGCCGCGGCGAGGCGGCGATCGCCAGGATCTCCCGCGCATCCTGCCAGAGCGAGCGCCGGGCGGAGCGCGGCGGCGGCGCCGGCTGCACGGTGAGCGCGACGGCGAGGAAGGCGAGCAGCGCCAGCCCGCCCGAGGCCCAGAAGCCGGCGCGCCAGCCCTGCCATTCCACCAGCAGGGCGAGCGGCGAGGCGCTGAGCAGCATGCCGGAATTGCCGAAGGCCTGGATGATGCCGGACCAGAGGGCGAAGCGGTGGCCGTCCATGGCCCGCGCTGCATAGGTCATCGGGCACATCAGCGCGCCGGAGCAGCCGATGCCGAGCACGCATTGCGCGACCAGCAGGCCGAGCGGCCCGGTGGCGAAGGCGGCGATGGCGCAGCCCAGGGCGCCGATGCCGAGCAGCACCAGCGCGGTGCGCCGCACCCCCCAGCGGTCGAGCCCGATGCCGACCGGCAGCATGGCCAGCGCGAAGGCGGCCGGGAAGGCGCCGGTCAGCGCCGCCAGGCTTTCCGGCGTGAGGCCGAGATCGCGCGAGAGCACGTCGGCGGCGATCGCCGGCAGGGTGCGCACGGCGTTGGAGAAGACATGGCCCAGCGTGAGCGCCAGGATCGGCAGCTCGGGGCCGCGTGGTCGCGGCACGTTTCCCCCTTGGTCTTGCCTGTGGGCGCGGCCGGGACCGCGCCGCCTCAGTTCCGGAACATCTTGCCCGGGTTGAGGATGCCCTTCGGGTCGAGCGCGGCCTTGACGCTGCGCATCACCGCCAGCGCCTCGGCGCCATGCTCGACCTCGAGGAATTCCCGCTTGCCGATGCCGACGCCATGCTCGCCCGAGCAGGTGCCGCCGAGCGCGAGGCCGCGGGCGACGATCTTCCGGTCCAGCTCCCAGGCCTTGTCCAGGCCCTGCGGGTCGTTCGGGTCGAAGAGGATGATCTGGTGGAAATTGCCGTCGCCGACATGGCCGACGATGCAGGTGGTGAAGCCGGCCTCGATCGCATCCTGCTTGGCGCCGAGGATGGCATCGGCCAGCTTCGAGATCGGCACGCAGACATCGGTGGTGATGCCGCGGAAGCCGGGCTTCAGCGCCATGCCCGCCCAATAGGCGTCGTGCCGCGCCTGCCAGAGGCGGTTGCGCGTCTCGGTATCCGTCGCCCAGGTGAAGCCCTCGCCGCCGAAATCGGCGGCGATCGCCTGCACCGCCTCGGCCTGCTCGGCCACCGCGGCGGCGGTGCCGTGGAATTCGAGGAACAGGGTCGGCGTGTTGCGGAAGCCTTCCAGCTTCGAATAGCGGATGCAGGCCTCCATCTGGTCGGCATCGAGCAGCTCGATGCGGGCGACCGGGATGCCGGACTGCATGGTGACGATGGTGGTGTTCACCGCCGCGGCGAGGTCGGGGAACTGGCAGACCGCGGCGCTCATCGCCTCCGGAATGCCGTGCAGGCGCAGCCGGATCCTGGTGATGACGCCGAGCGTGCCCTCCGAGCCGATGAAGAGCCGCGTCAGGTCGTAGCCATTGGCGCCCTTGCGCGCCCGCCCGCCGGTCTGGATCACCCGCCCATCGGCCAGCACCACCTCGAGGCCGAGGACGTTCTCGCGGATCGTGCCGTAGCGCACCGCATTGGTGCCCGAGGCCCGCGTCGCGCACATGCCGCCGATGGTGCAGACGCTGCCCGGATCGACCGGGAAGAACATGCCCTGGTCGCGCAGGAAGTCGTTGAGCTGCTGCCGCGTCACCCCCGGCTCGATCAGGCAGTCCATGTCCTCGGCATTGACCTCCAGCACCCGGGTCATGCGCGAGAGGTCGAGCGAGATGCCGCGCCGCACCGGGTTGACATGCCCCTCGAGGCTGGTGCCGGCGCCGAAGGCGACGACCGGCACCTCGTGATGGTGGCAGAGGGTGAGGATGCGGCTCACCTCCTCCGTGCTCTCCACGAAGGCGACGGCGTCGGGCAGGGTCGGCGGGGTCTGGTCCTCGCCGCGGGCATGCTGCTCGCGCACCGCCTGGGCGGTGGAGAGGCGGTCGCCGAGGAATTCGCGCAGGGCGGCGATGACGGCGTCGACGGGACGGGGAGCGATCGTGTTCATGGCGGTTCCTCGCGCTCGCCCCCGGGTAGCATGCCGGGCGGGCGCGGGAAATGCCGGCGGGCGCGGCCCGGCCCTGCCGGCCGCGCCGGTCTCACCCCTCCCGCGCCAGCGGGCAGGTGAGGCAATGCGGCCCGCCGCCGCCGGCGGTGAAGAGCGAGAGCGGCGGGTCCAGCACGGTGAGCCCCTCGGCCCGCAGCGCGGCGTTGAGGTCGCGGCTCTCGGCGGCGGAGATCACCCGGTCCCCGCCCAGGGCGAGGATGTTGCAGCCGAGGCGCATGGTCTCCCGATAGGGGACGGGCAGGCAGCGGATGCCGCGCGCCCGGAGCCAGTCCGTGAACGCCTCCGGCAGCGCCTCCAGGCAGGCGGCGGCGAGGCCGGGCGCGGCCATGCAGAACAGCACGTCGAGATGCAGGAAATGCTCGTCGAAGGGCTCGACCCGCACCTCCCAGCCCTCGGCGCGGAGCCAGGCGGCGAGCTGCTCCGCCCCGGCCAGGTCGGTGCGGCCGCCGCTGGCGCCGATCACGGCGAGGCCGGGGCGGAGGATATGGACGTCGCCACCCTCCAGGGTGCCGGCCGAGCTCTTGCGCCAGAAGCGGGCGCCCTGCGCCGCGTGCCAGTCCAGCAGCGGGGCGTATTCGCCGCGGCGCTGCGGCCGCTCGAGCTGGCAGAGCACCGGCCCGCGATGCGTCACCACCACGCTGTCGCGGGTATAGGCCATGTAGGGCAGATGCGGCTCGGGCGGCAGGCGGTGCACCCGGGCGCCGGCCTGCTCCAGCGCCGCGACCAGCTCGCCATGCTGCGCCTGCAGTCCCTGCGGGTCCGGCTGCTGCCCGGACGCCAGGGTGCGGCGGACGATCGTGTTGCTCGGGATCCAGCGATAGTGGTCGGGCGGGCAGACCAGCACCTCGGCGAGGCGCCCGGTCTCCGAGGCGACGGTCCAGCCTGGCATGGCGGCAGGGTGCCGGGGCCGGCGCCCCGCGTCCAGCCCGGCGGGCACCCCATCCAGGGCTTCCGGCTGGCGGTTCACGAACCCGCCATCCCCTCCTAAAGCCGGAAACCGGGCCTTCTACCGCTTGCTAATTTGTCCGTGTTACTACGTACGCCGTCGTACGAAGCCAATCCCAGTGGCAGTGCCCAGGGGCGGGGAAGAACGCATGAACGTTGAAGTATCTCGGCGCCGATTCCTGAAGGGCGCGGGAGCCGGGGTGGCCGGCACCTCGCTGGCCGCCATGGGCTTCGGCGAGGCCGAGGCGGCGGTCGCCGCCCATGTCCGGCCGATGAAGCTGGCCAACACCACCGAGACCCGCAACACCTGTCCCTACTGCTCGGTCGCCTGCGGCGTCATCATCTACGCCAAGGGGGATGTCCGGAAAGGGGAACGGGCCGATATCGTCCATATCGAGGGCGATGCCGACCACCCGACGAACCTTGGCACTCTCTGCCCGAAGGGCGCGGCGCTGAAGGATTTCGTGCACGCGCCGACGCGGTTGCAATACCCGATGGTACGACGACCCGGATCGGACAAGTTCGAGCGCGTCTCCTGGGATGCGGCGCTCGATCGCATCGCGCGGCTGATGAAGGACGACCGCGACGCAAATTTCCTCGCCTCCAACCAGGAGGGCACGGCGGTGAACCGGTGGACCACCACCGGCATGCTGGCCGCCTCCGCCACCACCAACGAGACCGCCTGGTGCACCTTCAAGGTCGCCAAGGCTCTCGGGATCGTCGGCTTCGACAACCAGGCGCGCGTCTGACACGGCCCCACGGTGTCCAGTTTGGGCCCGAGTTTTGGTCGTGGTGCGATGACGAATGCCTGGACCGATATCAAGAACACCGACCTCGTCGTCGTCATGGGCGGCAACGCGGCGGAGGCGCATCCCTGTGGCTTCAAATGGGTCACCGAGGCGAAGGCGCATCGCGGCGCCAGGCTCATCGTGGTCGATCCCCGCTACACCCGCACCGCCTCGGTCGCGGATTTCTACGCGCCCATCCGCCAGGGGAGCGACATCGCCTTCCTGATGGGCGTGATCCGCTGGTGCATGGAGAACGACAAGGTCCAGTGGGAGTACACCAAGGCCTTCACCAACGCCGCCTACATCGTCAAGGAGGGCTTCGGCTACCAGGACGGGCTGTTCACCGGCTACGACCCGGAGAAGCGCGACTACGACCGCACGAGCTGGGACTATGAGATCGACGAGGACGGCTATGCCGTCACCGATCCGACGCTGCAGCACCCGCGCTGCGTCTGGAACCTGCTGAAGCAGCATGTCGATGTCTACACGCCCGAGATGGTGGAGCGGATCTGCGGCACGCCGAAGGAGAAATTCCTGAAGGTGGCGCAGATGATCGGCGAGTGCTCCTCGCCGACCAAGACCATGACCTCGATGTACGCGCTCGGCTGGACCCAGCACTCGCATGGGGCGCAGAACATCCGCGGCATGGCGATGCTGCAGCTCATCCTGGGCAATATCGGCGTGCGCGGCGGCGGCATGAATGCGCTGCGCGGGCATTCGAACATCCAGGGCCTGACCGATCTCGGCCTGATGTCGCATCTCCTCACCGGCTATCTCAACATGCCGACGGAGAAGGAGACGGATTTCGAGACCTACATGAAGTCGCGGCAGTTCAAGCCGCTGCGGCCGGGCCAGACCAGCTACTGGCAGAACTACCGGAAGTTCATGGTGAGCTTCCAGAAGGCGATGTGGGGCGACGCCGCCACCGCCGGGAACGACTGGGCCTATGACTACATCCCGAAGCTCGACGTCCCCTCCTACGATGTCCTGCGCATGTTCGAGCTGATGAATGACGGGCGGGTCAACGGCTATATCTGCCAGGGCTTCAACCCGGTGCTGGCCTTCCCCAACCGGGGCAAGATCGTCGCCGGCCTGTCGAAGCTGAAATTCCTCGTCACCATGGATCCGCTGGAGACGGAGACCGCCCGGTTCTGGGAGAACCATGGCGAGTTCAACGACGTCGACACGAAGAGCATCCAGACCGAGGTGATCCAGCTGCCCACCACCTGCTTCGCGGAGGAGGAGGGCTCGCTCACCAATTCCGGGCGCTGGCTGCAGTGGCACTGGGCGGCCGGCACGCCGCCCGGCGAGGCGCAGCACGACACCTGGATCATGGCGCAGATCTTCCTGCGCATGCGCGAGCTCTACCGCAAGGAGGGTGGCGCCTTCCCGGACCCGATCCTCAACCTGTCCTGGGAGTATCACGACCCGACCGAGCCGGAGCCGGAGGAACTGGCGAAGGAGATCAACGGCCGCGCCCTGCGGGACCTGACCGACCCGAACGACCCCTCGAAGGTCCTCGTGCCGGCCGGCAAGCAGGTGGTGAATTTCTCGCAGCTCCGCGACGATGGCTCCACCATGAGCGGCTGCTGGATCTACTCCGGCTGCTTCAACGAGGCCGGCAACAACATGGCCCGGCGGGACAACCACGACCCGGACGAGACCGGCGCCTATCTCGGCTGGACCTTCGCCTGGCCGCTGAACCGGCGCACCCTCTACAACCGCGCCTCCTGCGACACGCAGGGCCGGCCCTGGGACCCGTCGCGCAAGCTGCTGGAATGGGACGGCGCGAAATGGACCGGCTACGACGTGCCGGATATCGCGCCCAACGCAAAGCCGGAGGAGGTCGGGCCCTTCATCATGAACCAGGAGGGCGTGTCGCGGCTCTTCGCCCGCGGCATGATGCGCGACGGGCCCTTCCCGGCGCATATGGAGCCCTTCGAATCGCCGGTGCCGAACGTGTTCAACCCGAAGATGCGCGGCAACCCGGTGGCGCGCATCTTCCAGAACGACGTGGCGCAATTCGGCACCTCGGAGGAGTTCCCCTATGCCGCGACCTCCTACCGGCTGACCGAGCACTTCCATTACTGGACCAAGCACAACCGGGTGAATGCGGCGCTGCAGCCGGAATTCTTCGTCGAGCTGTCGGAGGAGCTGGCGGCGGAGAAGGGCATCACGCCCGGCGGCTGGGTGCGGGTGTGGTCGAAGCGCGGCTCGGTGAAGGCCAAGGCGGTGGTCACCAAGCGCATCCGACCGCTGCACTGCGACGGGCGGGTGGTGCATGTCATCGGCATCCCGCTGCACTGGGGCTTCGTCGGCGCGGCGAAGAAGGGCTTCGGGCCGAATTCGCTCTCGCCCTTCGTCGGCGAGGCGAATATCGAGACGCCGGGCTACAAGGCGTTCCTCGTCAATATCGAGCCGAGCACGGCGCCGGCGGGGGTGGTGGCATGATCGACAGCCCGCGCACGGCGGTCAGCAACCCGCCGACGCAGTCGATGATCAGCAACCTGGGGCCGGGCGACCTGGTGCGCCGCTCGGCGACCGAGAGGCTGCCGCCGCCCGAGCGGCAGCTCACGCCGGTCGCCAAGCTGATCGACGTCTCGAAATGCATCGGCTGCAAGGCCTGCCAGTCGGCCTGCGTGGAGTGGAACGACACCACGCCGGCGATCGGGGAGAATGTAGGCGTCTACACCAACCCGCACGACCTCACCGAGAACATGTTCACCCTGATGCGCTTCACCGAATGGGTGAACCCGGAGACCGACAACCTCGAATGGCTCATCCGCAAGGATGGCTGCATGCACTGCGCCGATCCGGGCTGCCTCAAGGCCTGCCCGGCGCCCGGCGCCATCGTGCAGTATTCGAACGGCATCGTCGATTTCATCCACGAGAACTGCATCGGCTGCGGCTACTGCATCAAGGGATGCCCCTTCAACATCCCCCGCATCTCCAAGACCGACCGCCGCGCCTACAAATGCACCCTCTGCTCGGACCGCGTCGCGGTGGGCCAGGGCCCGGCCTGCGCCAAGGCCTGCCCGACCCAGGCGATCGTCTTCGGCACCAAGGAGGACATGAAGAAGCACGCCGCCGGCCGCATCGAGGACCTGAAGTCGCGCGGCTACGACAAGGCCGGGCTGTATGACCCGCCCGGCGTCGGCGGCACGCATGTGATGTACGTGCTGCACCACAACGACAAGCCCGGCATCTATGCCGACCTGCCGGAGAATCCGCGCATCTCGCCGCTGGTGCAGAGCTGGAAGGGCGTGACCAAGTATATCGGCCTCGCCGCCATGGGGTTGATGGCGGTGGGCAGCGTCGTCCACGGCGTGTTCGCCCGGCCCAACCGCGTCTCCGAGGAGGAGGAGCGGCACGCCGAGGACCTGGTCGAGGGGCGGCCGGTGCCGCCGCCGCCACCGGGGCAGCCTCGATGAGCGACCATGTCGAGGAGATCCAGCCCGGCGACGCGATCGTCCCGGGCAAGCCGGTCACGGTGAACCGCTACGGGCCGCTCGCGCGCCTCAATCACTGGGTCACGGCCACCAGCCTGATTCTGCTGGCGATCTCGGGCCTGGCCCTGTTCTGGCCGGGCCTGTTCTTCCTCACCGGCCTGTTCGGCGGCGGCCAGAACACGCGCGCCTTCCATCCCTGGATCGGCGTGCTGCTGTTCGTCAGCTTCTTCGTCTTCTTCTTCCAGCTCTGGCGCGCCAACCTGCCCTCCAGGGTCGACATCGTCTGGCTGTCGCGCATCCGCGACGTCCTTGGTGGGCATGAGGAGAGGCTGCCCGAGCTCGGCAAATACAACGCTGGCCAGAAATTCATCTTCTGGGCGATGACCGGGCTGATCCTGCTGCTGATCGTCAGCGGCATCGGCATCTGGGACCAGTATTTCGCCGGCTATTTCTCGATCACGGCCCGTCGCATCGCCGTGCTCGTCCATTCCATCGCCGCCGTGCTGATCATCTGCGTCTTCATCCTGCACGTCTACGCCGCCATCTGGACGCGCGGCACGCTGCGGGCGATGACGCGCGGCACGGTCACCGGCGGCTGGGCCTGGCGGCACCACCGCAAATGGCTGCGCGAGCTGGCGGGCCAGCGGAAGACCAGGCCCGCGAAATAACGCAACATCCTGCCGTGGCCGGTCCGGCCCGCCGAGGTGCCATGTCCGCATTCCAAGGCCCGCAGCCCGATCCCGCCGCGATCGGGCGCCTGGCGAAAGCCCCCTTCGCGCTGCTGCCCGACCCGGCCGCCCTATTCCGGCGGCGCGCCGAGCGCTTCGAGGTGCTGGCGGCGGGGTCCGACCTGGCCCCCTATCTCCGCTTCCTCGCCGGGCTCTGCGCCCGCCAGCACGCCATTGCCGCCGCCCTGCCGCCGGCCCCGCCGCTCCCCGAGGCCCGGCTCGAGCGTGCCCGGGCCGCCGCCATGCCGCTGCTCGACCGCCAGGCCATGGCCGATGCGCCGGGTCTGCCGGCGCTGGTCGCGCAGGTGCTGGAGGCGATGGGCGATCTCGCCATGCCGCCGCCGGCGGCCGAGGCCCTGGCGGCGCTGCGCCTGGCCGAGCCGGCCGAACGGGCGGCGATGTGCCGCAACGTCCTCGCCGATTCCATACCCACCGATGCCCTGCCGGAGCATCTCTTCCTCTCCGCGGCGCTGCAGATCGAGGCCGCCCGCCAGGCGGCGGCGCTCGACCCGGCGCGGCTGGTGCCGGTCGGGACGGGGCTCTGCCCGGTCTGCGGCGGCCCGCCCCTCGCCTCCTGCGTCACCGGCCGGCCGGGCGCCGAGGGCGCGCGCTATGCCGCCTGCGGCTTCTGCGGCACGGACTGGAACGAGGTGCGCATCAAATGCCTCGCCTGCGGCTCGACCAAGGGCATCGGCTACCGGGCGCCGGAGGACGAGGCGGCGACCATCAAGGCCGAGACCTGCGATGCCTGCCGGTCCTGGGTGAAGATCCTCTACCAGGACAGGAACCCGGCGCTCGACCCGCTGGCGGATGATGTCGGCAGCCTTGGCCTCGACCTGCTGATGCAGGGCACCGAGTATCGCCGCGCCGGCTTCGATCCCTTCCTCATCGGCTATTAGGGCCATGGTGGAGAAGGCGGCGCTGCGCGCCCTGCCCTCGGTGGACCGCGTCCTCGGCAGCCCGGCGGCGGCGCCGTTGATCGCGGCGCATGGCCGCGCCGAGGCGACCGCCGCCATCCGCGCCGCGCTGGCCGGGCTGCGCGCCGCGGGCGGCGCCGAGGCCGCGACCGCCGAGGCCGCGATCCTGGCCGGCGCCGAGGACTGGCTGGCGGCGCGGCAGGCCTCGGGGCTGCGGCCGGTCTTCAACCTCACCGGCACGGTGCTGCACACCAATCTCGGCCGCGCCCTGCTGGCCGAGGCGGCGATCGAGGCGGCCACCACCGCCATGCGCGAGGCGATGGCGCTGGAATTCGACCTCGGCACCGGCCGCCGCGGCGAGCGGGACGAGCATCTGCGCGCGCTCCTCTGCGAGCTGACCGGCGCCGAGGATGCGACGGCGGTCAACAACAACGCCGCCGCCGTGCTGCTTGCCCTCAACACCCTCGGCGCCGGCCGCGAGGCCGTGGTCTCGCGCGGCGAGCTGATCGAGATCGGCGGCGCCTTCCGCATGCCGGACATCATGGCGCGCGCCGGCGTCCGGCTGGTCGAGGTCGGCACCACCAACCGCACCCATGCGCGCGACTACGAGGCGGCGCTGGGGCCGGAGACCGGGCTGATCCTCAAGGTCCACACCTCCAATTACCGGATCGAGGGCTTCACCGCGGCGGTCGGCGGCACCGCCCTCGCCGCCCTCGCCAAACGCGCCGGGGTGCCGCTGCTGAACGATCTCGGCTCCGGCACGCTGATCGACCTCGCGCGCTACGGGTTGCAGCGCGAGCCGACGGTGCGCGAGGCGGTGGCGGAGGGCGCCGATCTCGTCACCTTCTCCGGCGACAAGCTGCTCGGCGGGCCGCAGGCCGGCTTCCTCGTGGGCCGCCGCGACCTGATCGCCGCCATCAACCGCAACCCGATGAAGCGGGCGCTGCGGCTCGACAAGATCCGCATCGCCGCGCTGGTGGCAACCCTCGGCCTCTACCGCGACCCGGACCGGCTGGCGGCGCGGCTGCCCAGCCTGCGCCTGCTGACGCGCCCGGCGGCGGAGATCGGCGCCATGGCCGGCCGTCTCGCCCCCGGCCTCGCCGCGCGTCTGCCGCCCGGCTTCGCCGTCGCGCCCTGCGACTGCCGCAGCCAGATCGGCTCCGGCGCCCTGCCGCTCGAGACCCTGCCGAGTGCCGGGCTGCGGGTGACGGCGCCGCGCGGGCGCGATCTGGAGGCGCTGGTCGCCGCGCTGCGCGCCCTGCCGCGGCCGGTGATCGGCCGGCTGCAGGATGGGGCGCTGCTGCTCGACCTGCGCTGCCTCGAGGACGAGGCCGGCTTTGCCGCCAATCTCGCAAGCCTCGCGGTGCCGCATGGGCTGGCTTGAGCGGCTGCGCCGCGTCGCGGCGCCGCGCCGGCCGGCCGAGGACCCGATGGCGGCGGCGCTCGCCGCCTTCCGCCGCGGCGACCATGCGCAGGCCCTCGCCTTGTGGGAGGCGCCGGCGCGGGCCGGCGATCCGCGCGCCCAGTGCAATATCGGCGCCTGCTTCGCCGAGGGGCTCGGCGTGCCGGCGGATGCCGCCCTGGCGCTGCGCTGGCTGACGCCGCCGGCCGAGGCCGGCTACGCGCCGGCGCAGCGCAACCTCGCCGGGCTGCTGCTGCGCGGCGGGCCGGGGATCGAGACGGATTTCGCCCGCGCCGCCGCGCTCTACCGCCTGGCCGCGGAGGCCGGGGACGGGCTGGCGCAGGACATGCTGAGCTGGATGCTGCTGGAGGGCGAGGTGATGCCGCCCGATCCCATCGAGGCGCGGCGCTGGGCCGAGGCCGCGGCGGCCCAGGGCGTCGCCGCCGCCATGACCCGGCTCGGCATGCTGCACCATCATGCCATGGGCGTGCCGCGCGACCCGGCGGCGGCGGTGCGCTGGTGGTGCCAGGCCGCCGCGCGCGGCGATGCCGATGGCCAGGCCATGCTCGGCGCCGCTCTGCATCTCGGCGCCGGCATCGCGGCGGATCCGGTGGCGGCGCTCGCCTGGCTGCTGCGGGCCGAGGCGGGCGGCAGCCAGCTCGCCCGGCCCTTCCTCGGCCCCGCCCGCGCGGCGCTCGACGCGGCGGGGCAGGCGGAGGCCGCGGCGTGCGCGGCGGCGCCGCTGCCCGAGGCAGCGTCGGAGCCGGCGGCATGATCATCGGCACCGCCGGCCATATCGACCATGGCAAGACGGCGCTGGTGCAGGCGCTCACCGGCATCGACACCGACCGGTTGAAGGAGGAGAAGGCGCGCGGCATCACCATCGAGCTCGGCTTCGCCTATCTCGCCACCCGCCCGGATGGACCGGTGATCGGCTTCGTCGACGTGCCGGGGCATGAGCGCTTCGTCCACACCATGCTGGCCGGGGCGGGCGGGATCGATGCGGCGCTGCTGGTCGTCGCGGCCGATGACGGGGTGAAGCCGCAGACGCTGGAGCATCTGGCGATCCTCGACCTGCTCGGCATCGCCCGCGGCCTCGTCGTCCTCAGCAAGGCCGATCTCGCCGATGCGCCGCGGCGGGTGGCGGTGACGGGAGAGATCCGCGCCGCCCTGGCCGGCAGCGGGCTCGGCGCGGCGCCGATCCTGCCGGTCTCGGTCCGCAGCGGCGAAGGGATGCCGGCGCTGCGGGAGGCGCTGGAAGGCCTCGCCGCCGAGACCGGCGCGCGTGCCGCCGGCGGCGCCTTCCGGCTGGCGGTGGATCGCTGCTTCACCCTGGCCGGCGCCGGCACCATCGTGACCGGCACCGTCCTCTCCGGCGCCGTCGCCACCGGCCAGGCGGTGGTGGTGAGCCCGCGCGGGCTGCCGGTGCGGGTGCGCTCCATCCATGCGCAGAACCGCCCGGCCGAACGGGGCCTGGCGGGGCAGCGCTGCGCGCTGAACCTCACCGGCGAGGGCATCGGCCGGGACGCCATCGCCCGCGGCGACATGGTGCTCGACCCGGTGCTGCACGCGCCGACCGACCGGATCGATGCCCGGCTTCGCCTGCTCGCCAGCGCCCCGAAGCCGGTCGGCACCTGGTTCCCGGCGCGGCTGCACCATGCCAGCGCCGAGGTCGGCGCCCGGCTGGTGCCGCTCGGCGAGGCGGTGCAGCAGGGCGGGCAGGGGCTGGTGCAGATCGTGCTCGACCGGCCGATCGCCGCGGCGGTGGGCGACCGCTTCGTCCTGCGCGACGTCTCGGCGCAGCACACCATCGGCGGCGGCCGATTCCTGGACCTGCGCGCGCCGGCGCGACGGCGCCAGGGGCCGGAACGCCTCGCCCAGCTCGAGGCCCTGGCCGCGCCGAGCCCTGGCGAGGCGTTGGCGCGGCTGCTCGCCACGCCGCCCGGATTGGTCGAGCTCACCGGCTTCGCGCGCGACCATGCGCTGTCGGAGGGTGAGGCGGCGGCGCTGGCCGCCGCGGAAGAGCCCGTCATCCTGGAGGCTGGCGGGCTGCGGCACGCGCTGTCGCATCCCGGCTGGGAGGGCCTCGCGCGCGACCTCGCCGCGACGCTGGCCCGCTTCCACGAGGAGACTCCCGACCAGCAGGGCCTGGGCCGGGAGCGGCTGCGCCTGCTGCTCACGCCCCGCCTGCCGGGGCCGGCCTTCCTCGCCGCGCTCACCCGGCTGGCGCGGGAGGGCGCGCTGGTGCTGGAGGGGGCCTTCGTCCGGCTGCCGGGCCATGCGGTGCGGCTCGACCCGGCGGATGAGGCGCTCTTCGCCCGCATCCTGCCGCGGCTCGGCGGCGCGGCGCGCTTCCGGCCGCCGCGGGTGCGCGACCTCGCCGGCGATCTCGAGGTGCCGGAGACGGAGGTGCGGCGGCTGCTGAAGGCCTGCGCCCGGCTCGGCCGGGTCGACCAGATCGCGCATGACCATTTCTTCGACCGCCGCACCACGGCGGAGATGGCGGCGATCGCCCGGGATGTCGCCGCGCAGGCGCCGGACGGGGTCTTCACCGCCGCCGCCTTCCGCGACCGCATGGACAACGGCCGCAAGGTGGCGATCCAGATCCTCGACTTCTTCGACCGCCAGGGCGTCACCTTGCGCCGGGGCGATCTGCGGCGCATGAACCCGCACCGCGCCGATCTGTTCAGCCTGTCGGAAGGGCCAGTCTCCGGCGGGCCGGCCTCTGGAAGGGATGCGTCCCCGGTGGGGCGTCCGGACTTCAAATCCGGGTGGGGCAGTGAGGCTGTCCCGGGTGGGTTCGACTCCCATTCTCTTCCGCCATCCCCGGATGCGGCATGAGCGCGGCCTGCGAGACCGATTTCGACGATTGGATCACCGCGGGTTTCGCCGCGACCGGTCCCTTCACCCTGCTGATCGTGCTGCTGCGCATCACCGAGCACACGGTCGAGCCCCTGCGCGCGGCGCATCTGCATGTGATGGGCGACGAGACCCGCTGGCCAGAGATGGCGGCGCTGCTCGACAAGGCCGGGGTTGCCTGGTCCGGCGCCGTCTTCTACCGCGCCGGGCGGGAAGGGCTGGTGGAGGATGCGCTCGCCCGGCAGCGCCTGGCGGCCCTGACGCGCCGGCTGCACGAGGACCGTTCCCTGGTGGGCGAGGGCGAGTTCTTCAACCGCGACGGCTTGCGGCTGCGGATCGAGGCACGAGACGGCTAGGGCGCTTGCCCTGAACACCGGTTCAGGGGAAGCGCCCTAGGCTTTTGTTTTCAGAGCAGATCCGCTCACACAGGTTCGCGGACCATGGTCTGGCTTGTTGTCTGGCCGCGTGATCCACGCTTTTCGGTGAGTCCACCTCAGGCGATCACGCTCCAACGACGCTCAGCAGCGTTGCGGGGCGCTGGCCGGCGTCGCCAGCGGGTCGAGGCCGCGCGCGGTCGGCGGCTGCCAGGTCCGCGAGGTGGAGACGGCGCCCTGGGGGTTGGTGCCGATCTGCGAGCCGCCGGTGCCGCCGCTCCAGCCCGTCGAGCCGGCATTGCCCGGGGCGGTGCCGTCGCGGCTCTCGCGCGCCGGCGGCGTCGCCGCCTCCGCCTGGGCGCCGGGCGGGCAGCCATCGGCGCGGGCGCCGGAGGGCGTCGGCTGCTGCGCCAGTCCGGGCGCGGCCCCGGGCAGGCCGATCATCAGGGCGAGGAGGAGGGGTCTGGCCAGCATGGAAGCGTCCTCTGCGGCATCGCGGTCGCGGTCCCAACGCCGCGGCGCCGCCTCCGTCGCCCCGTCATTGCCGGAGCCTCATGCCACCCGGATGCGCGCCGGCCCTGCCGCGACGCTGCCGATGCGCCGCGCCGCGGGATAGCCGGCGGCGGCGATGCGCGCCAGCAGCCCCTCCGCCGCCTCCGCGGCGCAGGCGACGAGCAGGCCGCCCGAGGTCTGCGGATCGGTGAGCAGGGCCCGCTGCCAGTCCTCGCAGCCCGCCGGCAGGTCGACCGCCTCGCCATAGCTCGCCCAATTGCGCTGCGAGGCGCCGGTCACGAAGCCGGCCTGGGCCAGCGACGCGGCCCGCGGCAGCAGCGGCACCGCCGCGCCCTCGATGACGAGCGTCGCCCCGGCGCCGCGCGCCATCTCCAGCGCATGGCCGAGCAGGCCGAAGCCGGTCACGTCGGTCATGCCATGCACCGCCTCCGCCCCCGCCAGCTCGGTGCCGATGCGGTTCAGCAGGGTGGTGGAGCGGAGCAGGTCGGCATAGTCGTCCGCCGCCAGCGCCCCCCGCTTGATGGCGGCGGAATAGATGCCGACGCCGATCCCCTTGGTCAGGAGCAGCGCATCGCCCGGCCGCGCCCCGGTGTTGCGGCGGATCTGCGCCGGATGGACGAGCCCGATCACCGCCAGCCCGTAGATCGGCTCGGGCGAATCGATGGAATGCCCGCCGGCGACCGGGATGCCCGCCTCGGCGCAGATCGCCGCGCCGCCCGCCAGGATACGGCGGATCACCGCCGGCTCCAGCTTGCCGATCGGCATGCCGAGGATCGCCAGCGCCATGATCGGCGTGCCGCCCATGGCGTAGATGTCGGAGATGGCGTTGGTGGCGGCGATGCGGCCGAAATCCTCCGGGTCATCGACCATCGGCATGAAGAAATCCGTGGTGGCGATCACCGCGAGATCCTCCCGCACCTGCCAGACCGCGGCATCGTCGGCGGTCTCGGCCCCGACCAGGAGCTGGCTGAAGCCCCGCATCGCCGGCTGGTCGGCCAGCAGGCTCTGCAGCACCGCGGGCGCCAGCTTGCAGCCGCAGCCGCCGCCATGGGCAAGCTCGGTCAGGCGGGGGGGCTGGCTCGACATGGCGCGCTCCGGTCCAGGGGGTTCGTCTGCATCTGGGCTCTCGGGGCCTCAGCCGCCAGCCAGCATCTCGAAGGCGTGGAAGCGCACCGCGCCGTCCGGCCGAATCTCGGCCAGCCCATCCGCCTCGGCGAAGGGGGTGAGGCGGGCGGAGCCGAAGCGGCGCGGCACCTCCAGCAGCGGCAGGCCCGCCGCCTCGCCCGCCAGCCGGGCGGGCAGGAATTCGGTGCGCTCCCCGGCCTCCCGGGGCTGCGCCAGACGGGCCGGCTGGCCGAGCAGCGCGGACGGGGCCAGGCCGGCGATCCGCTCTACCAGCGGCCGGGCATAGAGCAGCGCCCCGACCAGCGCCGCCACCGGGTTGCCGGCGAGGCCGAGCAGCGGCAGGGCGCCGAGCCGGGCCAGCAGCAGCGGCTTGCCGGGGCGCTGGGCCAGGGCGAGATGCGCGACATCGCCGCCGAGCGCCCGGATCGCCGGCCCCAGCCGGTCCGCCTCGCTGCCGGCGGCCGAGCCGGTCGAGACCACGAGGTCGAGGTCGCGCGCCGCCGCCAGGCAGGCGGCCACCGCCGCGTCGTCGTCCCGGGCGATGCCGAGATCCCGCAGCGCGACGCAGGGATCGGCGAGGATCGCGCGCAGCATCGGGCGGTTGGCATCCGGGATGGTGCCGGCCGGGATGCGGCCATCGGGGCCGATGGCGCCGGGGGGCAGCAGCTCGCTGCCGGTGGAGAGGATGCCGATCCGCGCCTGCCGCCGCACCACCACCGGCCCGGCGCCGGCGGCCGCGGCCAGGCCGAGGCGCGCCGCGCCCAGCCGCCGCCCGGCGCGCAGCACCACTGTTCCGGCCGCCGCATCCTCGCCGCGGGGGCGGATATGCTGCCCGGCCGACACCCGGCGGAGCAGCACCACCTGCTCCCCCTCCAGCCGGCAGCCCTCCTCGAAGATCACCGCCGCCGTGCCGGGCGGCACCGCGGCGCCGGTCAGCACGCGGGCCGCCTCGCCCGCGGCGAGCGGCCGGGCATCCGGATGCCCGGGCGGGATCGCGGCGCGGCGGCGGAGCGGGAGGGGCGGCTCCCGGTCCAGCGCCTCGGGGCCGATGGCGAAGCCGTCCATGGCCGCGGTGTCGAAGGGCGGCATGTCGCGTGCGGCCGGCAGGTCCTCGGCCAGCACCCGTCCTGCCGCCGCCATCAGCGGCAGGGTCTCGTGGCCCGGGACGGGGGCGGCGAGGGCGAGCACGCGCTCCCGGGCGGCGGCGACGGAGAGGCGGGCGGCGGGCGCCGGGGCGAGGCGGCGCGGGGCCAGCGGCCGGCCGGCGCCGCCCTCAGCCGGCATCGCTCTCCAGCGGCCCGAGCGTCTCGGGTCCCGCCATCTCCCGGTGGATCGGGCTGCCGGCGATGGCGCCGTCCCGCATCGCGGCCCGCACCACGGCATCGATGCCCGGCGCGCCGGCGGCGCAGAGACCGGCCAGGGCGCGGCGCATGCCGGGGGTCCAGAAGGCCTGGATATGCTCGCGCGTCCCGGCCACCGCCTCCGCCTCCGGATAGGGGCGGAAGAAGGTGGCGATCTGGTTGGCCATGCGGATGAGCTTCTCGGGCGTCGCGCTCATGCGGCGGCGCCTCCGGCCAGCACCCGCTCGGCGCCGTGGAAGGCGGTGACGGCGTCGCGGCGGGCAATGGCGAGCAGGATCATGTCGTGCTGCCGGGCGCGCTCGAGCGCGAGGGAGGTGGGGGCGGAGATGGCGACGAGGGCACGTGCGCCCATGGCGGCCGCCTTCTCCACCATCTCGAAGGAGCAGCGGCTGGTGACGATGACGAAGCCCGGGGCCGCCGGGATGCCGCCGCGCAGCATGGCGCCGGCGAGCTTGTCGAGCGCGTTGTGCCGGCCGACATCCTCGCGCAGCAGCGCCAGCTCGCCCGCGGCGGTGGCGAAGCCGGCGGCATGCACGCCGCGCGTCGCGTCGCCGAGGGCCTGGCGCGTCTCCAGCGCCGCGAGGGCGCGGCGGAGGGCGGCGAGGGAGAGCATCGGCGCCGGGCCGGCGGGGGAGGCGGCCTGCGGCAGGTCGTCCAGATCCTCGATGCCGCAGAGGCCGCAGCCGGTGCGCCCGACCATGGAGCGGCGCCGGGCCAGATGCGCGTGCAGCCGGGCCGGGACGAGATCGACCTGCAGCCGCAGCCCGCGTTCCTCGGCCGCGACCGAGACGCCGCGGATCTCGGAGGCCGCGGCGATCACGCCCTCGGTCAGGCTGAAGCCATAGGCGAAATCCTCGAGATCGGCCGGCGTCGCCATCATCACCGCGAAGGGCACGGTGGCGTAGGTGAGGTTGACCGGCACCTCCTCCGGCACCAGGCGCTGGCCGGGGCTGGGGGCGCCGTCGAAGGGCAGCGTCACCGCCCCGGCCGGGACCGCGCCCGCCGGAAGGGTGTCACTCAGCGGCATGGGCCGGGGTGGGCGCGGCGCGGCGGGTCAGGGCGGTGTCCTCCTCGAAGAAGCGGGCCTGCCAGTCGGAGGGCCGGTTGGTCCGCCGCACCTGCACGGCGGTGACCTTGTATTCCGGGCAATTGGTGGCCCAGTCGGAATAGTCGGTCGTGATCACATTGGCCCCGGTCTTGGCGTGGTGGAAGGTGGTGTAAACCACGCCCGGCTGCACCCGTTCCGTGATCCGCGCCCGCAGGGCGATGTCGCCGGAGCGGCTCTCCACCGCGACCAGGTCGCCCTCGCGCACCCCGCGCGCCTCGGCATCGAAGGGGTGGATCTCCAGCACGTCCTCCGCATGCCAGCGGCTGTTCTCGGTGCGCCGGGTCTGCGCCCCGACATTGTACTGCGAGAGGATGCGGCCGGTGGTCAGGATCAGCGGGAAGCGCGGCCCGGTGCGCTCCTCGGTCGGGACGAATTCGGTGATCATGAACTTGCCCTTGCCGCGGACGAAGCGATCCACATGCATCATCGGCGTGCCCTCGGGCGCATCCGCGTTGCAGGGCCATTGCACCGAGCCAAGGGCCTCGAGCTTCGCATAGCTGACGCCCGCGAAGCTCGGCGTCAGGGCGGCGATCTCGTCCATGATCTCCGAGGGATGGCCATAGCGCATCGGGTAGCCGAGGGCGTTGGAGAGCGCCATCGTCACCTCCCAATCGGCCAGGCCGCCCAGCGGTTCCATCACCTTGCGCACGCGGTTGATGCGCCGCTCGGCATTGGTGAAGGTGCCGTCCTTCTCCAGGAAGGAGGAGCCGGGCAGCAGGACATGCGCGTATTTCGCGGTCTCGTTCAGGAAGATGTCCTGCACGACGAGGCATTCGAGCGCGCGCAGCCCGGCGGTGACGTGCTGGGTGTCGGGGTCGGACTGGGCGATGTCCTCGCCCTGGACATAGAGGCCCTTGAAGCGGCCCTCCACCGCCTCGTCCAGCATGTTCGGGATGCGCAGCCCCGGCTCGGCCTCCAGCGTCACGCCCCAGAGCGATTCGAAGGCCTCCCGCGTCGCGTCGTCCGCCACGTGCCGGTAGCCCGGCAGCTCGTGCGGGAAGGAGCCCATGTCGCAGGAGCCCTGGACGTTGTTCTGCCCGCGCAGGGGATTCACCCCCGTCCCCTCGCGGCCGATATTGCCGGTGGCCATGGCGAGGTTGGCCATCGCCATCACCATGGTCGAGCCCTGCGAGTGCTCGGTGACGCCGAGGCCGTAATAGATGGCGGCGCGGCCGCCCGTGGCGTAGAGCCGCGCCGCGGCGCGCAGCTCGCCGGCCGGCACGCCGGTGATCGGCTCGACCGCCTCCGGGGCATGGCGCGGATCGGCGATGAAGCGGGCCCAGACCTCGAAATCGCCGAGCTCGCAGCGCTCGCGCACATAGGCCTCGTTCACCAGCCCCTCGGTTACGATGACATGCGCCATGGCATTGACCACGGCGACGTTGCTGCCGGGGCGGAGTTGCAGGTGGTGCGCGGCGCGGATATGCGGCGAGCGCACCAGGTCGATCCGCCGCGGGTCGATGACGACGAGCTTCGCCCCCGCCCGCAGCCGCCGCTTCATGCGCGAGCCGAAGACCGGGTGGCCGTCGGTCGGGTTGGCGCCGATGACCAGCACCACATCGGCCTTGTCCACCGAACGGAAATCCTGCGTCCCGGCCGAGGTGCCGAGCGTCGCCTTCAGCCCGTAGCCGGTGGGCGAGTGGCAGACCCGGGCGCAGGTGTCGACGTTGTTGTTGCCGAAGCCGGCGCGGACCAGCTTCTGCACCAGGTAGGTCTCCTCGTTGGTGCAGCGCGAGGAGGTGATGCCGCCGACCGCGTCCCGGCCATGGCGCGCCTGGATGCGGCGGAACTCCCCGGCGGCATGGGCGATCGCCTCCTCCCAGGAGACCTCGCGCCAGGGATCGGTGATCCGCGCGCGGATCATCGGGCGGGTGATGCGGTCCTTGTGGTGCGCGTAGCCCCAGGCGAAGCGGCCCTTGACGCAGGAATGCCCCTCATTCGCGCGGCCAGCCTTCCAGGGCACCATGCGGATGACGGTGTCGCCCTGCATCTCCGCCTTGAAGGAGCAGCCGACGCCGCAATAGGCGCAGGTGGTGACCACCGAATGCTCCGGCTGGCCCTGCTCGATCACCGTGTTCTCGATCAGTGTCGCGGTCGGGCAGGCCTGCACGCAGGCGCCGCAGGAGACGCAGTCCGAGGCGAAGAAATCGGTGCCGCCGGCGGAGACCCGGCTGTCGAAGCCGCGGCCCTCGATGGTGAGGGCGAAGGTGCCCTGCACCTCCTCGCAGGCCCGGACGCAGCGGTTGCAGACGATGCATTTCGCCGGGTCGTAGGTGAAATAGGGGTTGGTCGTGTCCTTCGGCAGGGCGAGCGGCGAGTCCGGCCGCACATGGTTGGCGCCCTCCTGGCCGTAGCGCACCTCGCGCAGCCCGACCTGGCCGGCGGTGTCCTGCAGCTCGCAATCGCCGTTGGCGGCGCAGGTGAGGCAGTCGAGCGGGTGGTCGGAGATGTAGAGCTCCATCACCCCGCGCCGCAGCCGGGAGAGCCGCTCGCCCTGGGTGCGCACCACCATGCCGGCCTCGGCCGGGGTGGTGCAGGAGGCCGGGGTGCCGCGCCGCCCCTCGATCTCGACGAGGCACATGCGGCAGGAGCCGAAGGGCTCCAGCGAATCCGTGGCGCAGAGCTTCGGGATCTTCGTGCCCAACCGCATCGCCGCCGCCATCACCGAGGTGCCGGCGGGCACGGTGACGGCCTGGCCGTCGATGGTCAGGGTGACGCTCTCCGCCGCGCTGCGCAGCGGGGTGCCGTAATCGGTCTCGCGGATCAGGCCCATCGCCGTCGCCTTACTCAGCCGCCAGCGGCGCGGCGCCGCGGCGGAAATCCTCGGGGAAATGGGTGAGCGCGCTCATTACCGGCAGCGGCGTCAGCCCGCCCATGGCGCAGAGCGAGCCGTCGCGCATGACCTCGCAGAGATCCTCGACCAAGGCGAGGTTGCGCGCCGGCTGCCGGCCGGCGATCACCCGGTCGATCACCTCGACGCCGCGCACCGCGCCGATGCGGCAGGGCGTGCATTTGCCGCAGGATTCGGCGGCGCAGAACTCGAAGGCGAAGCGCGCCTGGCGGGCCATGTCCACCGTGTCGTCGAAGACCACGATGCCGCCATGGCCGAGCATGCCGCCGGCCCCGGCCAGCGCCTCGTAGTCGAGCGGCAGGTCGAGCAGGCGCTCGGGGAAATAGGCGCCGAGCGGCCCGCCCACCTGCACCGCGCGCAGCGGCCGGCCGCTCCGCGTGCCGCCGCCGAACTCCTCCACCAGCGCGCGGAGCGTCGGGCCGAAGCCGAGCTCCACCAGCCCGCCCCGGCGGATGTTGCCGGCGAGCTGGAAGGGCATGGTGCCGCGCGAGCGGCCCATGCCGCATTCGGCATAGGCGGCGGCGCCATGCGCCAGGATCCAGGGCACGGCGGCGAAGGAGAGCACGTTGTTGATCAGGGTCGGCTGGCCGAACAGCCCGCGCAGCGCCGGGATCGGCGGCTTGGCGCGGACGATGCCGCGCCGACCCTCCAGGCTCTCCAGCAGCGAGGTTTCCTCGCCGCAGATATAGGCGCCGGCGCCGAGCCGCGCCTCGAGCCGGAATTCCCGGCCGCTGCCGAGCACCGAGGCGCCGAGCAGCCCCGCCGCCTCGGCGACCGCGATGGCGGCGTTCAGGCTGCGCCAGGCCAGCGGGTATTCCGAGCGGATATAGACGTAGCCCTGGGTCGCGCCGGTCGCCAGGCCGGCGATCGCCATCCCCTCGATCAGGGTGAAGGGATCGCCCTCCATCAGCAGGCGGTCGGCGAAGGTGCCGCTATCGCCCTCATCGGCGTTGCAGACCACGTATTTCTGCGCCGCCTCGGCGGCGCGGACGCTGCGCCACTTGATGCCGGTCGGGAAGCCGGCGCCGCCGCGGCCGCGCAGGCCGGAGGCGGCGACCGCCTCCACCACCGCCGCGCCGCCGAGGGCGAGCGCCGCCTCCAGCCCGCGCAGCCCGCCCGTGGCGCGGTATTCGTCCAGCGAGAGCGGGTCGATGAGGCCGCAGCGCGCGAAGGTCAGGCGCTGCTGCCGCGCCAGGAAGGGCATCTCCTCCGGCCGGCCGAGGCGGAGCGGATGCGGCGCCCCCTGCAGCAGCCCGGCATCGAGCAGCCCTTCCACATCCTCGGGCGCGACCGGGCCATAGGCGATGCGGCCCGCGGGCGTCTCCACCTCCAGCAGCGGCTCCAGCCAGAGCAGGCCGCGCGAGCCGGTGCGGGTGAGCGTGACCGGCCGGCCGCGGCGCCGGGCCCCCTCGAGCAGCGCGCGGGCGACGGCGCCGGCGCCGAGCGCCTCGGCGACGCTGTCGCGCGGCAGGAACAGCCGGGTCATGCCGCCGCCAGCCGCGCCGCGAGGCGGGCGGCGTCGAGCCGCGCCACCGGCTCGCCATCCACCAGCGCCGCCGGGCCGTTGGCGCAGAGGCCGAGGCAGAAGACCGGCTCCAGCGTCACCTGCCCATCCGCGGTGGTGCCGTGCCAGTCCACGCCATAGGCGGCGCGCAGCGCGGCATGCAGCGCATCGGCGCCGACCGCCTGGCAGGCCTCGGCGCGGCAGAGCTTCACCACATGGCGCCCCGCCGGCTCCCGCCGGAAATCGTGATAAAAGCTGAGGCAGCCATGCACCTCGGCGCGGGAGAGGTTCAGCGCCTCGGCGATGAGGGGCACGGCCTCCTGCGGCACATGGCCGAAGGCGTCCTGCAGCGCGTGCAGGATGGGCAAGGTCGCCCCCTCGCGGTGCCGATGCGCGGCGATGATCGCCGCGGCGCGCGCGGCATCCCAATCGGTATGACCCGGCACGTCTTCCTTCCCGGACTCCCTTGCCCTGGATCAGGGACCGGGTCGTGCGGCGGGTCAATCAAGCAGATCGGTCGCCCGACAGGCAGCCATGGTCGATCGTGCCGCCCCTGGTCTCAGATCGGCAGCTCCTCGCTGCCGGACAGGCCGAGCGCCGCCTCCCGCGCCTCGGCGACGAAGGCGCTCACCAGCGACAGGGCCGGGTCGCGCTGCAAGGCAACGAGGCCGATGGCGTGCGAGACCTCGGGCGCCGTGATCGGGATGGCGCGCAGCGGCTCCGTCAGGCCGAGCAGCCCGGCCAGCACGGTCGGCAGGATGCTGGCCCAGCGGCCGGTCCGCACATGCGTCATCAGCACGATCATGGAGTTGGATTCGAGCGCCGTCGCCGGCTCCGTGCCCGCGGCGCGCAGATGCGCGTCGACGATGCGCCGGTTCTGCATGTCCGGCGTCAGCAGGCAGAGCGGGACGCCGGCCGCCTCGGCCCAGGTGACGGACTCCCGCCGCCCGAGCGGGGCATCGGCGGCGGTGATCAGCCGGTAGCTCTCGCGGTAGAGCGGCAGGGCGGTCACCCGGCCGAGCGGCTCGTTGTCGAGATAGGTCAGGCCGATATCCGCCTCGAGATTGGCCAGCAGGCTGAGGATCTCGGCCGAGGTGGTGGAGCGGACGGTGAAGCGCACCTCCGGATGGCGGGCGCGGAAGGGCGTGGTCAGCGAGGCGACGACCGGCAGCGCGGTCGGGATCGCGGCGATGCGCAGATGCCCGGCGAGGCCGCGGCTGAGGCGCCGCACCTCCTGGCGCATCGCCCGCGCGTCGCCGACGATGCGCCGCGCCCATTCCAGCGCCTTCTCGCCCTCGGCGGTGAAGCCCTGGAAGCGGGAGCCGCGCTGCACCAGCAGCACGCCGAGCCGCTCCTCGAGCTGCTTGATGCCGGCCGAGAGGCTCTGCTGCGTCACCCCGACCACCTCGGCCGCCCGGCCGAAATGCCGTTCCGAGGCAAGGGCGAGCAGCATTTCCAGCTTTTCGATCACGCCGGTTCCTGGCGCGGTCCCGCGCCTTCCCTCCCTGCCGCCGCGCCGAGCTTACCGGCGGGGCGGCGGCGGCGCCAGGAGCCGCCCGGCTTGTGCCCGGCCCATGGCTGGCCAAGCATGCGGCCCGCCACGGCGAGGAAAGGCCCGGATCGCATGAAGAAGCTGTTGAACGACCCGCGCGGCGTGGTGCGCGAGATGCTGGAGGGCCAGGTCGATCTCTGCCCCGGCCAGGCGCTGCTCGCGGAGGCCGATGTGGTGGTGCGCGCCGGCCTCCCGGCGCCCGCCGATCGCCGGGAGGTGGCGGTGCTCTCGGGCGGCGGCAGCGGGCATGAGCCGGCGCATGCGGGCTATGTCGGCGAGGGGATGCTGCACGCCGCCATCGCCGGCGACGTCTTCACCTCGCCGAGCGTCGATGCCGTGCTGGCCGGCCTCCGCGCCGCCGCCGGGCCGGCGGGCGCGCTGCTGGTGGTGAAGAACTACACCGGCGACCGGCTGAATTTCGGCCTGGCCGCAGAGTTGGCGCGGGCCGAGGGCATCCCGGCCGAGCTTGTCGTCGTCGCCGATGACGTGGCGCTGCGCGACACGGTCGAGCCGGCGCGCCGCCGCGGCATCGCCGGCACGGTGCTGGTGCACAAGGTGGCCGGCGCCGCGGCCGCCGCCGGCCTGCCGCTCGCGGCCGTGGCGGCGGAGGCGCAGGCCGCGGCGGCGGCGATGGGCAGCATGGGCGTCGCGCTCGGCGCCTGCACGGTGCCGGCGGCCGGGCGGCCGGGCTTCACCCTGGGGGCGGAGGAGATCGAGCTCGGCCTCGGCATCCATGGCGAGCAGGGCGTGCGGCGCGGCCCGTTGCGGCCGGTCGATGCGCTGGTCGAGGAGATGCTGGGGGTGATCCTCGCCGATCGCGGCTTCGGCGCCGGCACCCCGGTCGTCCTGCTGGTGAACGGGCTGGGCGGCACCCCGCCGATGGAGCTGGCGGTCGCGGCCAGGGCGGCGCTGGCAGGGCTGCGCGCCCGCGGCCTCGTGGTCGAGCGCGCCTGGTGCGGCAACCTGCTGACGGCGCTCGAGATGCCGGGCCTCTCGCTGACGGTGATGCAGGTGGACGCGGCCCGGCTGGCGCGGCTGGATGCGCCGAGCACGGCGCCGGCCTGGCCGGGCCCTGGCCGCATCCCGCCGCGGCGGCAGGTGGTGGCGGGGGGCGGCGCTCCGGAACGCGCCCCGGAACGCGCGCCGGCCCCGCGCGGCGCGGCGCGGCCGGATGGCGCGGCGGTGCGGCGGGCGGCGCTGGCCGCGGCGGCGGCGCTGGAGGCGGCGGAGGCGCGGCTGACCGAGCTCGACAGCGCCGCCGGCGACGGCGATCTCGGCCTCAGCATGACGCGCGGCGCGGCGGCGATCCGCGCCCTGCCGGACGGCGCCTGGCAGGATGCCCGCAGCGCCCTCGCCGCCATGGGCGAGGCGCTGCGCCGGGCGATCGCCGGCAGTTCCGGCCCCTTCTACGCGACGGCCCTGCTGCGCGCCGCGCGCAGCCTGCCGGAGGGCGCGCCGCCGCAGCCCGCCGACTGGGCGCGCGCCTTCGAGGCCGCGGTGGCGGCGATCGCCGAGCTGGGCGGGGCGAAGCCGGGTGACCGCACCATGCTGGATGCGCTGCAACCGGCGGCCGCCGGCTTCGCCGCGGCGCTGGCCGGGGGCAGCCCGCCTGCCGTCGCCTGGGTGGCGGCGGTGCGGGCGGCGCGCGAGGGGGCGGCGGCAACCGCCGGGATGCGGCCGCGCCTTGGCCGCGCCAGCTATCTCGGCGACCGGACGCTCGGCACGCCGGATGCCGGCGCGGCGGCCGCGGTCGTCTGGCTGGAGCAGATCGCGGACGGGCGTGAACGCCCGGGAGCGTGAATCGGCTCTACGAACACGGAGCGACAGCGGATTGGCGTTCACGTGTGAACGCAATCCGCCGTCGCGGCGCTGGCGGCGGGCTGAGGGCGGCGCGGCCGGGGCATTTTCCCGGCCGCGCCCTATTGCGGCGCAGCATGATGGGTGAATAAGCTTTGCCCATCGGGCATCCCGGCGCGCGCTCTCACGGCGCGGGGCTGCCCCAAGATCCTGATGGCCGTGCCGTCTGTCGCCCCGGGGCTTCGCCGCCCCGTGGGGACCAGCCATGGCCGAGGGATCGGCACGTCGCCGCCGGCACCTCCCGCGGATGGCGCGCCCGGAGGCGCCGGCAGCATCCACACGGCCCCACCCGCCGCCGGGGGCTGCCATGGAGCGTCGTCATTTCACCGCGGGCCTTGCCGCCCTGCCCTTCGCCGGGGCGCTGCCGCGCCGCGCCCAGGCCGCCGAGAAGGTGCTGCGCGTGGCGATGACCGCCGCCGACATCCCCTCCACCACCGGCCAGCCGAACCAGGGCGCCGAGGGCATCCGCTTCATGGGCATCACCGCCTATGACGCGCTGACCGCCTGGGACCTGTCGCGGGGCGACATCAAGGCGCGGCTCCGCCCGGGCCTCGCCGAGCGCTGGGAGACCGACCCCGCCGACCGCACCCGCTGGACCTTCCATCTGCGCCGGGGCGTCACCTTCCACGACGGCTCGGAATTCGACGCCGCGGCGGTGGTCTGGAACCTCGACAAGGTGATGAACAAGGCGGCGCCGCAATTCGATTCCGCGCAGGCGGCGCAGGCCGCCACCTTCGTCGCGCCCATCGCCAGCTACCGCGCCGTGGATGGCTCGACGGTCGAGATCGTGACCCGGGAGCCGAACGCGACCCTGCCCTACAAGCTGGTCTCGGTCTTCATGTCCTCGCCGGCACGCTGGCGCGAGCTCGGTGGAAGCTGGGAGCGCTTCGCCCTCAACCCCTCCGGCACCGGCCCGTGGAAGGTGGAGAAGGTGGCGCCGCGCGAGCGGGTGGAATTCTCCCGCAACGCCAAATACTGGGAGGCCGCCCGCATCCCGCGCTGCGACCGCATGGTGATCCAGCCGATGCCGGATGCGCTGACCCGCGCCGCGGCGCTGCTCGCCGGCCAGGTGGACTGGGTGGAGGCGCCCTCGCCGGACATCATCCCGCGGCTGCGCCAGGCGGGGATGCAGATCGTCACCAACCCCTACCCGCATGTCTGGCCCTATCTGCTGAGCTGCCTGCCGGACAGCCCGTTCAAGGATGTCCGCGTCCGCCAGGCGATCAATCTCGGCATCGACCGCGAGGGGCTGGTCGCGCTGCTCGGTGGCACCGCCATGGCGGCGACCGGCGTCGTCCCGCCGAACGATCCCTGGTTCGGCACGCCGCGCTTCCAGGCGCGGCACGACCCGCGCGAGGCGAAGCGCCTGCTGCAGGCCGCCGGCTACGGGCCGCGCAACCCCTGCAACGCCACGATGCTGATCTCGACCAGCGGCTCCGGCCAGATGCAGCCCCTGCCGATGAACGAGGCGATCAAGCAGGGGCTGGAGGAGGTGGGCATCAACCTCCGCTTCGAGGTGCTGGAATGGGAGGCGCTGCGCGGCCGTCGCCGGTCCGGCGCCGCGGCACCGGAGAATCGCGGCATGCACGGGCTGAACAACTCCCTCGGCTCGGCCGAGCCCTCCTCGATCATCGATGCCATCTGGTCGAAGCGGGCGCCGCCGGTCGGGCTGAACTGGGGCTGGTTCAACGACCCGCAGATGGACGCGCTGGCGGCCCGCTGCGAGGTCGAATTCGACCCGGAGCGGCAGGACATGCTGCTGGCCGAGCTGCATGCCGGCTTCGTCGACCAGGCGCTCTGGGCCTTCATCGTGCACGACCTGAACCCGCGCGCCCTGGGGCCGCGGCTCAGGGGCTTCGTGCAGGCGCAGAGCTGGTCGCAGGACCTCACCACGGTGGACATCGCCTGATGCAGCCGCATGCGCTCACCGCCGCCGAGGCGGCTTCCCTGATCCGCGACCGCCGCCTCTCGGCCGAGGAGCTGACCCGCTCCTGCCTCGACCGCATCGCGGCGCGCGAGGCGCTGATCCGCGCCTGGCTGTTCCTCGACCCCGATCTCGCCCTGCGGCGGGCGCGGGAGGCCGACAAGCGGCAGGCGGCGGGGCTGCCGCTCGGGCCGCTGCACGGCTTGCCGCTCGGCGTGAAGGACGTGATCGACACCGCCGACATGCCGACGACGCAGAACTCGGCGATCTATGCCGGGGCGCAGATCGGCCGCGACGCCGCCTGCGTCGCCGTGGCGCGGGCGGCCGGCGCGCTCATCCTCGGCAAGACGGATACGGTGGAGTTCGCCGCCGGCGGGCGGAAGGCGCTGACCCGCAACCCCTTCAACCCCGCGCATACGCCGGGCGGCTCCTCCTCCGGCTCCGGCGCCGCGGTGGGCGACTTCATGGTGCCGCTCGGCTTCGGCACCCAGACCGCGGGCAGCCATATCCGCCCCGCCTCCTTCAACAACCTCTATGCGCTGAAGCCGAGCTGGAGCCTGGTCAGCCGCGAGGGGTTGCGGATGTCGGCCATCTCGCTCGACACGCTCGGCTGGTTCGGCCGCTCGGTCGCGGATCTGGCGCTGGTCGCCGCGGCCTTCCGCCTGCCCGGCCTCGGCGCCCATGGTCTCGGTGCCCATGGTCTCGGGGCGGGCCCCGCGCCGGGGGTCCGCAGCCTGCGCGTCGGGCTGTGCCGCAGCCCGGTCTGGGAGCGGATCGAGCCGGCCGGCGCGGCGGCGCTGGAGACGGCGGCGCGGCGGCTGGAGGCGGCGGGGGCGATCGTCGAGCCGCTCGAGCTGCCGGCGCCCTTCGCCGGGCTGACCGCGGCGCGCGACGTCATCGCCCGGCATGAGGGCAGCGCCGCCTTCCTGCCGGAATACCTCGCGGCGCATGCGCTGCTGGCGCCCGATATCCGGGCCCGGGTGGAGCTGCGCGAGACCTTCGATGCCGCCGGGCTGCTCGCCGCCTATGCGCTGGCCGATGCCTGCCGCCCGGCCTTCGACGCGCTGTTCGGGCCGCGGCTCGACGTGGTGCTGACGCCGGCGGCGCCGGGCGAGGCGCCGGAGGGGCTGCACACCACCGGCGATTGGATCTTCAACGGCATGTGGACGCTGCTGCACGTCCCCTGCCTCGCCATCCCCTGCATCCGCGGGCCGCGCGGCCTGCCGGTCGGCATCCAGCTCGTCGGCCCGCGGCTCGGCGATGCGCGGCTGCTGGCGATCGCCGAGGCCTGCGCGCCGGTGATCGATGCCGAGCCCGGTTGGGCCCGCGCCACCCTGCTGTCCTGAGGAGGAAAGGATGTCCGAGGAGAGAGCGTCCGAGGAGACCACGCCCGAGGCGCTCGCCGTGCTGGCGCGGCAGGCCGGGCTCGACCAATTGCCCGGGGCCTACCGCGCCGAGCTGCTGGCGGCCTGGCGGCATGTCGAGCGCATGGCCGCCCGCATCCCGGCGGCCCGGCCCTATGCCGATGAGCCGGCGCATGTCTTCGACCCGACCCGTTTCGGGGCCGAGGGCTGAGGCATGACGGCGATGCTGAGCCTCGCCGAGGCGGCGCGGCGGATCGAGCGCCGCGACCTCTCGCCGGTGGAGCTGCTGGCGGATTGCCTGCGGCGGATCGAGGCGGTGGACGAGCGGCTGTGCAGCTTCGTCACCCTGACGCGCGAGCGCGCCCTGGCCGAGGCGCGGGCGGCCGAGGCGGCGATCATGGCCGGGGATTACCGCGGCCCGATGCACGGCATCCCCTACAACCTGAAGGACATCTTCGAGACGCGGGGCATCCGCACCACGGCGCAGTCGAGGCAGCTCGCCGACCATGTGCCGGCGGCTGATTGCGATGCGCAGGAACGCCTGCAGGCGGCCGGCGGCGTGCTGCTCGGCAAGGCGGCGACCTGGGAGTTCGCGCATGGCGGCCCGGCCTGGGACGTGCTGTTCCCGCCCTGCCGCAACCCCTGGGACCTGACGCGGGACCCGGCCGGCTCCTCCTCCGGCTCCGGCGCCTCGATCGCCGCCGGGCTGGTGCTGGCCAGCATGGGCTCGGACACCGGCGGCTCCATCCGCGGCCCGGCGGCGGCCAACGGCATCGCCGGGCTGAAGCCGAGCTATGGCCGCGTCAGCCGCCGCGGCGTGCTGCCCAACTGCTTCTCGCACGACCATGCCGGGCCGCTGGCCTGGACGGTGGAGGATGTGGCGATCCTGCTCGGCATCACCGCCGGGCATGATCCGCGGGATCCCGGCTCGGCCGACCGGCCGGTGCCGGATTACCGGGCGGCGCTGACCGGCGATGTCCGCGGCCTGCGCATCGGCGTGCCCTGGCGCTGGATCGAGGAGGACCTGCCCGCCTCGGCGCCGACCCGGGTGGCGCTGACGGCGGCGCTCGACGTGTTCCGCGGCCTCGGCGCCACGGTGCAGCCGGTCTCGCTGCCGCCGCTGCAGGAGTACGAGGACTGCAAGAAGATCATCGCCGTCGTCGAGCTCTTCTCGATCCATGCGCGGCAGCTCCGCGAGACGCCCGAGCTGTTCGGGGCGAGCCTGCGCTGGCGCATCATCGCCGGCGGCTTGGTGCGCGCCGAGACCTATGTCCAGGCCATGCGGCAGCGCAGCCTGCTGGCGCGGCGCATGCAGGCCGCCTTCGCGGAGGTGGACGTGCTGATGCTGCCGACCGGCGAGCCGGCCCGGCCGCTGCAGCCGGTGCCGCCGGAGACGCTGTTCACCAAGCGCAGCTACACCACCGCCTTCAATGTCGGCGGCAACCCGGCGCTCGCGCTCTGCATGGGCTTCGATGCCGCGGGCCTGCCCTTCTCGCTGCAGATCGTCGGGCGGCTCTTCGACGAGGCGACGGTGCTGCGGGCCGGCGATGCCTATGAGCGGGCGACGCCCTGGCGGCAGCGGCGGCCGGCGCTGGTGGCCTGAGGCCGGGGCCGGCGGGCGATGCGCCGGCCGCTCAGCCGAGCGGCCGCCAGTCGATGGCGAGCGGCTCGCGCGGGGCGAAGCGCTGCAGATGCTCCGCCAGCACCGTCTTGAGCCGTACCAGCGCCGCCGGATCCTCGGCGGCGATGCGCAGGACCAGGGTCTCGCCGGCCGCCTCCAGGCTGCATCGGCCGCCCTGGAAGGCGATCCGGCCACGCGCCGCTTCGAGGCGGGTCGGCAGCGCGCGGCCGAAATGCCGGCAGAGCTGGAGCAGGTGGCGGTCCGCCCCGGCGGTCGGCACCCGCGCCTCGGCGCCTGGCATGGGCCTCAGCTCCGCTCCACCGCCAGGGCGGCGGCGTCGAGCGCGGCGGCGACGGCATCGGCCTGCTCCGGGGTCAGCGGACCGCGGGCGAGGCGCATGCGCAGCGCGAGCTTGAGGTTCTCCATGGCCCGCAGGATCTGCGGCGCCTGGCCGCCGGCATGCAGGCGGCTGGTCTCGGCCATGCGGGCGAGCAGGGCATCGACCGCCGGCCGGTTGGCGGCGAGGAAGGCCTCTCCCTCGGCGGTGATGCCGTGCAGCTTCTTCGCGCCGCCTTCGGCGAGGCTGGTGGTGACGTAGCCGAGTTCCTCGAGGAGGGTGAGCGTCGGGTAGATCACGCCGGGGCTCGGGCTGTAGGCGCCGCCGGCCTGGTCCTCGATCGCCTTGATGAGCTCGTAGCCATGCCGCGGCTTGCGGGCGATGAGGTCGAGGATGACGAGGCGCAGGTCGCCATGGGCGAAGAGGCGGCCGAGGCCCGAGCGGCCGCCGCCCCGGCCATGCCGGCCCCGGCCGAAGGGATGCAGCTCGTGCTCGTGCCGGGCGAAGCGTTGCCGGTGGTCGCCCTGCGGCGGGAAGCGGCGGTGGTGATGGGAATGCATGATGTCTTGGTTCCTGTTTAAGACTGGATTTAGATATATCTAAGACTAGTCGAAAACAAGCCCTTTTTTGCAGGAGGGGCGGCATCCTGCGCCCGGTCGCCGCCGCCGGCCGCGCTCCGGCGCCACGGGGCAACCGTTGCAAGCCTCCCGCCGTGCGCACATATCGGCCGCTGCCTGACCGCAACGCATGAGAGGGCTGGAATGGGCGAGACCCTGGAGCGGCACGAATTCGGCGCCGAGGTGGGGCGCCTCCTCGATCTGGTGGTGCATGCGCTCTACACCGAGCGCGAGATCTTCCTGCGCGAGCTGGTGGCGAACGCCGCCGATGCCGTGGACCGGCGCCGCTTCGAGGCGCTGACCGACCCGGCGCTCGGCATGCCGGCCGAGACCGCGCTGCGCATCGTGCCGGACAAGCCGGCGCGGACGCTGCGCATCGCCGACCCCGGCATCGGCATGAGCAAGGCGGAGCTGGCCGAGCATCTCGGCACCATCGCCCGCTCCGGCACCCTCGCCTTCACCCGCGCCCTGGCCGAGCGGCCGGCGGCGGAGCGGCCGAGCCTGATCGGCCAGTTCGGCGTCGGCTTCTACTCGGCCTTCATGGTGGCCGAGCGGGTGGAGGTCACCTCCCGCCGCGCCGGCAGCGAGGAGGCCTGGACCTGGGCCTCGGAGGGGAAGGGGGACTACACCCTCGCCCCCGCCACGCGCGCCGAGCCGGGCACCGACGTGGTGCTGCACCTGAAGCCGGAGGCCGAGGAATTCCTCGAGCCCTTCCGCCTGCAGGCGATCATCCGCAAATGGGCGGACCACATCACCATCCCGATCCTTGTCACCCATGACGGCAAGGACGAGCCGGCGAACGAGGGCACGGCGCTCTGGCGCAAGCCGAAGGCCGAGGTCAGCGAGGCGAGCTACACCGAGTTCTACCGCCATCTCGGCCATGTCTTCGACACGCCCTGGGCGGTGCTGCACTGGCGCGCCGAGGGGGCGCTCGACTTCGCGGCGCTGCTCTTCATCCCCGGCATGAAGCCCTTCCAGGCGGTGGAGGGGGAGCGGGAGAGCCGGGTGCGGCTGCATGTCCGGCGCATGTTCATCACCGACCAGGCGGCGCTGCTGCCGCCCTGGCTGCGCTTCGTGCATGGCGTGGTGGACACCGAGGACCTGCCGCTCAACGTCTCGCGCGAGATGCTGCAGGCGACGCCGGTGCTGGCCCGCATCCGCCGCGCCGTGACGGGCCGCGTCCTGTCCGAGCTGAAGACCCGCGCCAAGGATGCCGCGGACTACGCCAAGTTCTGGGAGAATTTCGGCCCCATCCTGAAGGAGGGCGTCTGGGAGGATGCCGAGCACCGGCAGGATGTCGCCGCGCTGCTGCGCTTCCGCTCCTCGGCGGTGGAGGGCTGGACCTCGCTCGCCGACTACGTCGCCCGCATGAAGCCGGGGCAGGAGCAGATCTACGTCCTGGTCGGCGAGGACCCCGCCGCCCTGGCCAAGTCGCCGCAGCTCGAGGGCTTCCGCGCCCGCGGCGTCGAGGTGCTGCTGCTCACCGACCAGATCGACGCCTTCTGGCCGGAGCGGCTGGACGCCTTCGAGGGCAAGCCGATCCGCAGCATCACCCAGGGCACGGTGGACCTCTCGAAGCTCGGCGAGGGCGGCGCCGGGGAGGCTGGCGGGGAGGCGGCCGATCTCACCGCCCTGCTGCCGCGGCTGCAGGAGGCGCTGAAGGACGCCGTCTCGGCGGTGCGGGCGACGGACCGGCTGGTGGACAGCGCCGCCGTGCTGGCCGCGCCGGAGCATGGGCCGGACCTGCAATTGCAGCGCCTGATGCGCCGCGCCGGGCGCGAGATGGGGGCCGGCCTGCCGGTGCTGGAGGTCAACCCGCGGCATCCGCTGCTCCGCCGCCTCGCCGGGCCGGAGGCCGAGGCGGAGCTGGGCGAGGTGGCCGGGCTGCTCTTCGACCTCGCCCGCATCCAGGATGGCGAGCCGCCGCGCGACCCGGCCGGCTTCGCCCAGCGCGTGGCGACGGCCCTGGCGCTCGGGACGGGCTGAGCCGCGCCGGCTTGCCCGCCCCCTGGCGGAGGCCGCAGTCTCGCGGCTTCCGCAGGGAGGGATGGGCCATGGAGCTCAAGGGGGCGGTCGCCGTGGTGACGGGCGGCAATGGCGGGCTCGGGCAGCGCATCTGCCATGCCCTGGCGCGCGCGGGGGCGAGCATCGCCGTGGTCTATGCCGAGAGCCGCGCCGAGGCCGAGGCGGTGGCCGGCGAGCTCGCCGCGCAATACGGCATCGAGGCGGCGGCGCATCGCTGCGATGTCACCGACGAGGCCTCGGTGGCGGCGCTGGTCGAGGCGGTGATGCGGCGCCATGGCCGCATCGACCTGCTGGTGAACGACGCCGCCTACAACAAATCCGTCCCTTTCGCCGATCTCGACGGGCTGACCATCGAGCTCTGGGAGCGGATCATGGCGGTGAACCTCACCGGGCCGATGCGCCTCATCAAGGCGGTGGCGCCGGTGATGAAGGCGCAGGGGCGGGGGCGGATCGTCAACATCGCCTCCGTCGCCGGGCTCGGGCCGCAGGGCTCCTCCATCGCCTATGCCGTCTCCAAGGCCGGGCTGATTCACCTGACGCGCTGCATGGCGGTCGCCCTGGCGCCGGAGGTGCTGGTCAATTGCGTGGCGCCGGGGCTGCTGGAGGGCACGCGGGCCACGGCCAATCTCAGCCCGGCGCAGATCGAGCGCTCCGCCTCGGGCGCCCTGCTGAAGAAGGCCGCCGACAAGGATGATTGCGCCGAGATGGTGGTGACCATGGCGCGCTCGGAGACGATGACCGGCCAGACGGTGGTGATCGACGCCGGCCGGGTTTTCCATTGATATCCGAGGCCCTCATGCGTGACCGCATGGGGGCCTCGGACCGGTCGAAGGGCCGGACCTTTGGCGTGCGGTCCGGTGGGTCGGCCGGGCCGGCTCATACGAACGGCCGTTGATGGTGACCCATCAACGGCCCCTCAGTCGCCGGGCGGTTTGCTCCGCAAACCTTGGCTACGCGCCACTTGGCGCGGCGCCCGTTCGGGCGCTCGGCATGAATGGGCCATTCATGCCGTTCGTATCAGCCTCGCGCCGTGGCCTCGGCCCCGGTCCAGACCGCCACCGCCTGGGCCTCGATCTGCCGCACCCGCGCTGCCACCTCCTCGGCGGTGATCGAGCTCACCGGATGGTCGATCACCACCGGCTGCAGCGCCGGCATGCCGAGCGCGGCGCGGGTCAGCTCCGTCTCGCGGGCGAATTCCGTGGTGATGATGCAGGCGGCGGCGAGGCCGCGTCGCTCCAGCGCGATGCTGTCGCGGACGCAGCAGGAGCAGCAGGAGCCGCAATCGCCGATGGCGGTGAGCAGGATGTCGCACTCCGTCGCGATGCGCTCGATCAGCTCCGGCGCCGCATCCTTCGAGAAGCTGTGCTTGACGTAGTAGCTCACCGCGCCGAAGGCGAAGCGCTCGCCCAGCGCCGCGACGGCGCCGCGCAGCAGCTTGTTGGCGTTCCACTTGCTGTTGTCGAGCACGCCGAGCCGCAGCCCGTCGAGCCGCGGCCGCCGCGGGGCGAGCGGCGTCGCCGCGCTCTCCACCCGCCCGCGCGGGTCGAAGACGAAGGCCCTGGCGTCATCCACCCGGAGCAGCATGGCGTTTCCTCCCTCCTACCAAGCTCACGACGTTCCTAGCTGCGGCCCGCGGGGCCGAGCGCCCGAACGGGCGCCGCGGCTTATGCCGCGAAGCCAAGCCGCTGGAAGCGGCGCCGGCGTTTGAGGGCATTGATGTGGCAACATCAATGCACGCCGACATCAGATCGCGCAGACGCCGCCGGCGCAGTCCGGCCCCGTCGGCACCGCCGCATCGGCGAAGACCGGCTGCATCACCGGCGTGTTCATATGGCCCCAGCCGGGGATGAAGGCGGAGAAGCGCCCGGCATCGCCGCCGAGGACGAAGAGATGGATGTTGTCGGGCGAGGGCACGATCGGGATGCGGCTGTCGGGGTCCCGCTTGTACCATTTCGGCAGGTTGCGGTTGTAGACACGGCCGTAGCGATGGTCGCGGGTGATCAGCCGGAAGGCGTTGCCGCTGTGCATCCAGAGATAGTGGCGGATGTCGCTGCGGGTCCAGCCATGCCGGGCGATGCTCCGCGCATGCTCGAGCCCGAGCGCCACGGCGCAATGCCCCGACAGCACGGCGTTGTTCGTGGCGATGGTGCTCATCGCCGAGCACATGGTGTCGAGGATGCCCTCGGGGTCGTTGCACTGATGGTCGGTGACGCTGTGCGGCGCCTCGGCCGCCATGGCGAAGACCGTGCTCGCCTCCGGCGCCCAGCCCTGCTCGACATGGTAGGGGGCGAAGGGGCTGTCCGCCTCGTTCTCGCAGATGGCGTAGCTGTACTTGGCCGGGTTGCCGAGCGTGCATTTGTCGAGATCGGGCGGATGCGCCCCGCCGACATTCAGCAGCACCAGCCGGATGGCGCGGCCGATGGTGGCGTTGGCGCGGTTGCCGGGGCCGAAGGCGCTGGCGCCGCCATTCATGCCGATCTCCCGCGCCACCGGCCCGTTCACGATCACCAGGGGCGCCGCCATATGCGTCGTCGCCTGCACGCCGTTCAGGTTGAAGCCGGGGTCCATCAGCGCCCGCAGCGCCGCCCGCAGCACCGGGGCATAGGCGGGCAGGCAGCCGGCCATGACGGCGTTGATGGCGAGCACCTCGCGCGTCAGCAGCCCCCAGCGCGGCGCCACCTTGCCCTCCACCGCATCGGGCTCGCCGCCGAGCGCATCGACGAAGGCGGCCACCTTCTCGGGCGTCGGCGGCACCACCGGCAGGCCATCCGTCCAGCCGCGGGCGAAGTAGTATTCGACGAGGTCGGTGCCGGGTGTCACGGCGTGGTGGCCGGCGATCTCCTCGGTGGCGGACATGGCGTCGCTCCCTTGCCCCTGGGCGGGTCCGGCCCGCGGGGCCCTTGCTTCGGGAAGGATGCGCAGCCGCGCCACCTATGCCAAGCCCGGCATGCTGGCAAAGATTATTCCAGATTTTGCATGGATGCGCCGCCCGGCCAGCCATCCCGCAGCGCGCCCATCAGCCCCGCCGCCGGCGGCGAGGGAGTCCGGCCCGCCTGCGTCACCAGCCCGACCCGCCGGCTCAGCCCCGGCGGCGCCAGGGGCAGCACGGCGAGGCCCTCGCCGGCCGAACCCGCCACCGCCGTCGCCGGCACGATGGCGAGTCCCGCCCCGGCGCGGACCAGGCGCAGCATGGTGGCGAATTGCGTCACGGTGAGGCGGGGGCGGAGGGTGAGGCCGGCGTCGGATGCCGCCGCCTCGATGATGCGGCGGGTGCGGGAGTCCGGGGGGAAGGCGATCAGCCGCTCGCCGGCGAGGGAGGCCAGCGCCACCGGCTCCTCCCGCCGCGCCAGGGCGTGGCCCGGCGGCGCCACGGCGACGAAATGCGCCTGGCCGAGCGGCTCGGCGACCAGCCCCGGCGGCAGGGCATCGACATAGGTGAGGCCGAAATCCGCGGCGCCCGCCTGCACCTCGGCCAGCACATGGCCATGCACCCCCTCCCGCACCTGCAGCTCGACCCCGGGCCGGGCGGCGGTCCAGGCGGCGAGCAGGCCGGGCAGCACGCCGGTCGCGGCCGACATGATGCAGGCCAGCACCACCTGGCCGCGGCTCTCGGCCGCGATCTCGCTGAGGCTGCGGGCGAGCATGCCGAGCTCGTGCAGCAGCCGCTCGGCGGTGGGCAGGAATTCCCGCCCCGCCGCGGTCAGCCGCACCCGGCGGGTGGTGCGCTCGAACAGGGCGACGCCCAGCACATCCTCGACCCGGCGGATGCTGCGGGTCAGCGCCGGCTGCGAGCAGGCGAGGGTGGCGGCGGCGGCAACGAAGCTGCCCTGCTCGGCCAGCGTCAACACAGCGAGGAGCTGGCGGGCGGAGAGGTCGGGGATGTGCTGCCGGCTCATCCTGCGGAGGCTCCGTCCCCCGCCCGGGTCACGCCACGCCGTGCCGGCCCATCTCGAGGAATTTCTCCCGCCGGCGGGCCCGCAGCGTCGCGCCGTCGAAGGCGAGCAGCGGTTCCAGGCTCTCCCAGACCTTGTCGCCCACCGCCTTCAGCGCCGCCGCCGGGTCGCGCTGCGCGCCGCCCATCGGCTCCGGCACCACGGCATCGACCAGGTTCAGCCGGCGGAGATCCTCGGCGGTCAGCTTCAGCGCCTCGGCCGCGGCCGGCGCCTGGGCGGCGTCGCGCCAGAGGATGCTGGCGCAGCCCTCCGGCGAGATCACCGAATAGACGCTGTGCTCCAGCATCAGCACCCGGTCGGCGGCGGCGAGCGCGATGGCGCCGCCGGAGCCGCCCTCGCCGATGATGGTGGCGACGAAGGGCACCGGCGCGTCCAGCCCCGCCTCGATCGAGCGGGCGATGGCCTCGGCCTGGCCGCGCGCCTCCGCCTCGATGCCGGGGAAGGCGCCGGCGGTGTCGACGAAGGAGAGGATGGGCAGGCCGAAGCGGCCGGCCAGCTCCATGATCCGCCGCGCCTTGCGGTAGCCCTCCGGCCGCGCCATGCCGAAATTGTGCTTCACCCGGCTCTCGGTGTCGGCGCCCTTCTCGGTGCCGAGCACGGCGACGGCGCGGCCGCGGAAGCGGCCGAGGCCGCCCACCACCGCCGCGTCGTCGGCGAAGGCGCGGTCGCCGGCCAGCGGCGTCCATTCCTCGATATGGGCCCGGATGTAGTCGAGGCATTTCGGCCGGTCCGGGTGGCGGGCGACCAGGGTCTTCTGCCAGGGCGTCAGCTTGGCATAGGTGGTCTTGAGCAGGGTCTGCGCCTTGTCGCGCAGCTTCGCGACCTCCTCCGCCACGTCGATGCCGCCGGCATCGGTGGTGCGGCGCAGCTCCTCGATCTTGCCCTCGAGCTCGGCGATCGGCTTCTCGAAATCCAGGAAGTGGCGCATCGGGTCCCTGTGGCCCGGCACGGGGCCTGGGCGAATCGCAACGAATCTCCCGCCGCGGCGCGCGGGCGCCGCAGGACGGGTCCCTCAGGCGCCGGGGTTAGCGGAAAAGCGCCGGAGGCGGAAGCCGCGACCGTCCGGGCCCATGCCGAGCGCCCGGCGTCAGGCGTCCGCCGGCGGCGGCGCTTCCCGTCCCCCGGCCAGCGGGTGATGCGCCTCGACCAGCGCCCGCAGCCGCTCCTCCAGCACCTTGGTGTAGATCTGGGTGGTGGCGATGTCGGCATGGCCGAGCAGGAGCTGCAGGCTGCGCAGGTCGGCGCCGCGCCCGAGCAGGTGGCTGGCGAAGGAATGCCGCAGCACATGCGGGCTGACGCGATCCGGGGCGATCCCCGCGGCCAGCGCCGCATCCTTCAGCAGCAGCCCGAGCGCCTGCCGCGTCATATGGCCCGCGGCGGCGCGCGCCGGGAACATCCAGCGCAGCGCCCTCGCATCCTGGGCGGATTTCCGCCCGGTCGCGGCCAGCGCCTCGCGGGCGGCGAGGGCCGCGTCGCGGGCCCGGGCGGAGATCGGCACCAGCCGGTCCTTGCCGCCCTTGCCGCGCACCGCGACCAGCGGCGCATCCGGCCGCAGCGCCGCCGCCGGCAGGGCCACCAGCTCGCTCGCCCGCAGGCCGGAGCAGTAGAGCAGCTCGATCGCCGCCGCCGCCTGCGGCCCGCGATGCCCGGGCAGCGTGGCGGCGCCGGCGAGGAGCGCCTCCACCTCGGCCTCGGTGATCGCCCGGGGCAGGGCGGCCGGCGTCTTCGGCCCCTCCAGCAGCTCCGTCGGGTCGTCCGGCCGCACCGCCTCGCGGGCCAGGAAGCGGTAGAATTGCCGGAGCGCCGAGAGCCGCCGGGCGGCGGTGCGCGGCTGCAGGCCGAGATCGGTGAGCCGCCGCAGATAGGCGCGCAGCAGCGGCGTGCCGGCCGCGACGGGCGGCGTGCCCTCGCGGCCACAGAAGTCGAAGAAATCCCTGAGGTCGGTCTCGTAGGCCGTCCAGGTGTTGCGGGCGGCGCCGCGCTCGGCCTTGAGCATCTCGAGGAAGGCGTCGAGCAGATGGGCCGCCATGCGGTGCCGGACCGGGGACCCGTGCTAGCGGGTCTGGAACCGGTCGTTCGGCACCACCCGCTCGACCGGCTGCGGCGAGACGGCGGGCGGGAAGGCCCCGACCGCCAACAGCCCGGCCACCACCAGGGCCACGAGGATCACGGCGATCAGCAATACGGGCCGTCGGAACATTGCGGGCTGGGTCCTCGCGCGAGAGCCGCGGTGTGCTAGCCTTAGGGATCGTGTCACGCAACATTGTTAACGCCCGCGCACCATCCGGCCCCGGTGATCCTGCCTCACCTGGAACCGTTGCGGGCATCGCCCTGGCAACCGAGCTGCTGCAGGCCGAGCCGGCCCTGCCGGCCGGCCCCGCCTGGCTGCAAGGGCGCAGCATCGTTCTCGTCGGCATGCCGGGCTCGGGCAAGTCCTCGATCGGCCGCCGCCTCGCGCTGCGGCTCGGCCTGCCCTTCCTCGATGCCGACAGCGAGATCGAGACGGCCGCCGGGCTGCCGATCACCGAAATCTTCGCCCGCTATGGCGAGCCGCATTTCCGCGACGGCGAGCGCCGGGTGATCAGCCGGCTGCTGGCCGGTCCGCCGGTGGTGCTGGCGACCGGCGGCGGCGCCTTCGCCGATGCCCGCACCCGCGCCGCCATCCGCGGATCGGGCGCCGTCTCGGTCTGGCTGCGCTGCCGCATGCCGACGCTGCTGCGCCGGGTCGCCGGCCGCGAGCACCGGCCGATGTTCCTCAACGCCGATCCGGCCGAGGTGCTGCAGCGGCTGATGACCACCCGCCACCCCTTCTATGCCGAGGCCGATCTCGTGATTCCCTGCACCGATGAGAGCCCGGAGAGCACCACGCGACGGGTCCAGGAGGCGATCGAGGCCTGGCGCCCGCCCGCCCGCCTGCCGGTGACGCTCGGCGAGCGCAGCTACGATATCCTGGTGGGCGAGGGGCTGCTGGCCCGCGCCGGCGGGCTGATGGCGCCGGTGCTGCCGGGCCGCCGGGTGGTGGTGGTGACGGACGAGACGGTCGCGCCGCTGCACCTGCCGGTGCTGCGGGCGGGGCTGGAGGAGGCAGGCTTCGCCATCCTCGCCGAGATCGCCGTGCCGCCCGGCGAGGCGAGCAAGGATTTCGCCTGCCTGCAATCGGTGCTGGAGCGGATGCTGGCGGCGGGGGCGGACCGGCGGACGGCGGTCGTCGCCCTCGGCGGCGGCGTGGTCGGCGACCTCGCCGGCTTCGCGGCCGCCGTCGCGCTGCGCGGCCTGCCCTTCGTGCAGGTGCCGACCACGCTGCTGGCCCAGGTGGATTCCAGCGTCGGCGGCAAGACCGGGGTCAACCTCGCGCTGGGCAAGAACCTGGTCGGCGCCTTCCACCAGCCGCGGCTGGTGATCGCCGACATGGCGACCCTCGCCACCCTGCCGCCGCGGGAGCTGCGCGCGGGCTATGCCGAGGTGGCCAAGCACGGGCTGCTCTCCGGCGAGACGCTGTGGCGCTGGTGCGAGGGGCATGGCGCGGCGCTGGTGGCGGGGGACGCCGCGGCGCAGGCGCATGCGGTGCTGGAGAGCTGCCGGCTGAAATCCGCGGTGGTGGCGAGCGACGAGCGGGAGGAGAGCGCCGAGGGCGGCCGCGCCCTGCTCAATCTCGGCCATACCTTCGGCCATGCGCTGGAGGCCGAGAGCGGCTATGGCGGCGCGCTGCTGCATGGCGAGGCGGTGGGGGTTGGGCTCGGCCTCGCCGCCGCGCTCTCCGCCCGGCTCGGCCAGTGCAGCCAGGAATTGCCCGGCCGCGTCATCTCGCATCTTGAGGCCTGCGGCCTGCCGGCGCGCATCCGCGACCTGCCGCGCCGCTATTCCGCGGCGGCGCTCCTGGGGCGGATGCGCAAGGACAAGAAGGTGCGCGACGGCGCGCTGCGCTTCGTGCTGCTGCGCGGGCCGGGCGAGGCCTACACGGCGGGCGAGGTGCCGCCCGCCATGGTCGAGAGCCTGCTGCGCGACGAGGGCGCCGAGGCCTGATGCCGAGCGCAGGACGGTGTAGCCGTCCTGATCGCCGGGCGCTCGGCCCCGCTACTTCACCAGCGGGCAGCCGCCCTCCTGCAGCGGCCGGAAGGCCTGCTCGGCGCCGACCGTGCCGACCAGCCGGTAATAGTCCCAGGCGCCGCGGCTCTCCGCCGGCGCCTTCACCTCGAACAGATGCGCCGGGTGGATCTTGCGGCCGTCGATGCGCAGCGTCCCGGGGCCGAAGGCGTCGTCATCGGTCGGCATCGCCTTCATGCGGGTCACCACCTCGAGCCCGCTCGCCTTGGCGCGCTCGGCGCCGAGATCGGCGACCGCCTTCAGGTAGTGCAGCACGCCGGAATAGGTGCCGGCCTGCTCCTGGTTCGGGTAGTTGTTCGGCGTCCGCGGCTTCACCCGCTCGAGGAAGGCGCGGCTGCGGTCGTTGAGGTCCCAGTAGAAGGTCTCGCACACCGTCAGGCCCTGCGCCTGCTCCAGCCCCATGCCATGGATGTCGGTGATGAACATCGGCGTGCCGACCAGCCGGGCCCGGCGGTTGAGGCCGAACTCCTTGGCCTGCTTGATGCAGTTGATCATGTCGGCGCCAGCCATCAGCAGCCCGATCACCTTGGCCCGGCTGGCCTGGGCCTGCACCAGGAAGGAGGAGAAATCCGTGGTGCCGGGGAAGGGGAAGCGCGCCCCGCCGAGCACCTTGCCGCCGGCGGCGCCGATGGCCCGCGTCAGGTCGCGCTCCATCTGATGGCCGAAGGCGTAGTCGGCGGTGACGAAGTACCAGCTCTCGCCGCCGGCCTTCACGGTGGCGGTGCCGACCGAGTTGGCCAGCATCCAGGTATCGGCCACCCAGTGGACGGTGTTCGGGGTGCAGCGCTCGCCGGTGATGGCGGCGCTGAGCGCGCCGGTATTGACCTGGACCTTGTTCTTCTCCTGCACCAGCCCGGCGACGGCCAGGGCGATGGCGGAGTTGTTGACCTCGCAGATCATGTCCACGCCGCGCGTGTCGATCCATTGCCGGGCCAGGGCGAGGGCGACATCCGGCTTGTTCTGGTGGTCGCCCTGGATCAGCTCCACGGCGATGCCGCGCGAGGCCAGGTCGAGATCCATGACCGCCTGCTGCGCGCAGGCGAAGGCGGTGGGGCCGGAGGTGTCGCGGTAGGGGCCGGAGAAATCGGCGAGGACGGCGATGCGGATGGCGGCGTCGCGCGGCTGCGCGCGCGCCAGGCGGGCGCCGCCCAGGGAAGCCGCGCCGAGCAGCACGCTGCGGCGTTCCAGCATCGTCATGCCGAGTCCTCACCTCTGTGTCGGCGGCCATACAGCCGCTCCCGCGGCGGCTGGCAAGGGAGGGCGGCGCGCCGCGGCCCGGGGCGGTCAGCCCGGCTGCAGCCGCATCCGCAGCGTCACCTGGCGGTCCTCCGAATCGGGGCCTTCCCCGACCACGAGCTCGGCATCGATCTGCCGGGCCAGCGCGCGGATCACCGTCTCGCCCATCCGGTCGGCGGCGTGGTCGCTCGGCATCAGCCGGCCGCCATCGGCCACCGACACCTCCAGCCGCCCCGCCTCCTGCCTGGCCTCGAGCCAGATCGGATGCGTGACGCCCGCGGGCCGCTCGCGCCGCAGCGCATCCGTCACCAGTTCGGAGAGGATCAGGGCGAGCGGGATCGCTCGCTCGGCATCGAGGGCCAGCGCCTCCGGCGCGGCGATGCGGATGTCGCAGCCCGGCTGCTGCACCGAGGCGCCGGCCGCCAGCTCGCGCAGCATGTCGGTGAGGCGGACGCTGCGCAGGTCGGGGCTGAGCTGCAGCGCCCGGTGCGCCTCCGCCACCGCCTGGACGCGGGCGGTCGCCGCCTCCAGCGCCTCGCGCGCCGCCGGCTCCGGCATGCGCCCGGATTGCAGCCGCAGCAGGGCGGCGACGAGTTGCAGGCTGTTCTTGATGCGGTGCTCCGCCTCGCGCAGCAGCTGCTCCTGCATCGCCAGGGCCTCGCGCAGCCGCGCCTCGGCCTGGTGGCGTTCCTCGACATCGGTGCAGGTGCCGACCCAGTGCCGGATCCGCCCGGCGGCGTCGCGCACCGAGGCCGCCCGCACCCGGTGCCAGGGCGCCCCGCCCTCGGCCGTGCGGATGCGCGCATCGGCGTCGTACGCGCCCCCCTCGGCCAGCGCCGCCGCCCAGCCCGGCGCCAGCCGCGCCGCATCCTCGGGGTGCAGCGCCGCCAGCCAGCCCTCCTCGGCCAGCGCGGCGAGGCCGAGGCCGGTCAGCGCCCGCCAGCGCCGGTTGACATACTCCACCCGGCCGGCGGCATCGGTCTGCCAGACCAGGTGCGGCATGGCCTCGGCGAGGGTGCGGAACCGGTCCTCGCTGGCACGCAGCGCCTGCTCGGCCTGCCGCCGCGCCTCGATATCCGCATTGGCGCCGACCCATTCCAGGATCCGGCCCGTCTCGTCGCGCCGCAGCACCGCGCGGGCGGCGCTCCAGCGCCAGCCGCCATCGGCGCGCCGGAGGCGGTATTCGGCCTCGTAGACCTCGCCGCTCTCGATGGCCTGCAGCCAGCGCGCGGCCGCCTGCGCGCGATCCTCGGGATGCACCGCCTCCAGCCAGCTCGGGCCGCCGGCCGTGCCGGGGGCCAGGCCGGTCACCTCGGCCCAGTTCGCATTCTCGAGCAGCGTGCCATCCGGCGCGGCGATCCAGACGGCGAGCGAGTTGACCTCGACCAGGGTGCGGTAGCGCTCGGCCTGCGCCTCGCGCTCCGTGACGTCGCGCAGCAGCAGCAGCACGCCGGCGACCCGGCCGCCACCGGCGCGGATCGCCGAGAGCTCGGCATCCCAGCGGCGGGCCGGCGGCCCGCCGAGCTGGAGCGGGATGGCCTCGGCCCGCCGCGCCGTGCCGGTGGCCCGCACCTCGTCGAGCATCGTCAGCAGGGCGAGGTCGCGCTCCGGCAAGGTGGCGGCGAGCGGTTGGTCGCGCAGGGCGGCCTCGGCCCGTCCGGTGGCGGCGAGGAAGGCGCGGTTGGCGTAGCGGAGGAGGTGCGCCGGCCCTTCGAGCACGACCACCGACATCGGCGATTCCTCGGCGAAGCCGCGGATGCACTCGATATCGGGCAGGCCGGACCGGCATTCCTCGGGCATGGTCCGCATCCCCCAGGGTTCGGCCTTCGTCAGGGAACCATTAGCCGCTTGATGCGATGCCGACGACTGGTCGCATGACGAGGTTCATCACACCACAGGGAAACGTGACCGCCCGCCGGGGAAGGGCGGGCGTTCCGGCACCTGCCGCGCCAGCGCAGGGCTGCTCCACGCCCCGGACCGGTGCCCCGCCGCCCGGTTTTGCGTTAGGCAATCGGTCGAGTGTCCAAGCGGAGCCCCCTGCATGCCCCTGTCGCCGCCCGCCCCCCGCGAGATGCTGCACCGTCGCGCCATCGACATCCGCGGCTGGCGGCGGGCGGATGGGCTCTTCGACATCGAGGCCTATCTCGAGGACACCAAATCCTACCCCTTCGAGAACGAGGATCGCGGCACCATCACGCCGGGCGAGCCGCTGCACGGGCTCTGGCTGCGGCTGACGGTGGACGAGGCGATGGTGATCGTCGCGGCCGAGGCGGCCTCCGACCACACGCCCTACACGGTCTGCCCGGGCGCGGCGCCGAATTTCGCGCGCCTCGCCGGGCTGAAGATCGGCCCCGGCTTCAACCGCGCCGTGGTCGAGCGGGTCGGCGGCATCCTCGGCTGCACGCATCTGCGCGAGGTGCTGGGGCAGATGGCGACGGTGGTCTTCCAGACCCTCTACCCGCTGCGGGCCGCGCAGGAGCAGGCGGAGACCGCCCGCATCCTCGCCACCGGCCAGCGCCCGGCGCGGCCGCCCGCCATGGTCGGCACCTGCATCGCCTATGCGCCGGACAGCCCGGTGACCCAGGCGCGCTGGCCCTGGCTGCGGCCGCCGGCGACGGACCAGGCGGCGGAATAGCAATCCCCGCGAAGCCGCTGCGCGGCCCCCGGTGCTTCGCTCCGGAGCCGCAGGGCGTCACAGCCTGCCGCGGCAAGGCAGCGCAAGCCCGGCCGGGCCGCGCGGCGGCGACCGCCTCAGCCCCGGACGATGCGCCCGCCAGCGAGGGGCTGCGGCGCCCCGGTGGTGCCGGGGAAGGTGATCGGCAACCCGTGCCAGCAGCGCGCCGCCAGCACGCCGAAGGCCTGCGCCTCCAGCGCGTCGCCGTTCCAGCCCACCACCTCGGCGGCCCGCACCGGCTGCTCCAGCGCGCCGGCCAGCGCCCGCATCAGCGCCGGGTTGCGCCGGCCGCCGCCGGCGACCAGCCATTGCAGCGGCGCCTGCGGGAAGTGCCGGGCCGCGGCGGCGACGCAGACCGCGGCGAAGGCGACCAGGGTGGCGGCGCCGTCCTCGGGGGAGAGGGCGCCGGCGCCGGCCTCCTTCAGCGCCCGGTCGAAATCCAGCCGGTCGAGGGATTTCGGCGGTGGCGCGGCGAGATAGGGATGCGCCAGCAGCCGCGCCAGCACCGCCCCGTCCGGCTGGCCGGCGAGGGCGAGCGCCCCGTCGCGGTCGTAGTCGGACTGGGTGTGCCGCCGGGCCCAGTCGTCCAGCGGGCCATTGGCCGGGCCGGTGTCGAAGGCGAGCAGGCTGCGGTCGCGGCCGATCCAGGTGACGTTGCCGACGCCGCCGAGGTTGAGCACGGCGAGCGGCTTGGGCAGGGTGGCGGCCAGCGCCGCATGCACCACGGGCACCAGCGGCGCCCCCTGGCCGCCGGCGGCGACATCGGCGCTGCGGAAATCGAAGGCGACCGGCAGGCCGGCGCGGCGGGCGAGCCAGTCGGCATCCCCCACCTGCCAGGTGCGGCCGGGCGCGGCATCCCCCGGCCGGGCGGGGCGGTGCAGGATGGTCTGGCCGTGGAAGCCGATGAGGTCGGCATCCTCGCCCAGCAGCCGCAGCGACTCGGCCCGCAGCCGCGCCACCGCCTCGGCATGCCGTTCGGTCAGGCGGTGGACGCAATCGGCGAGGAAGGGGTCCTCCGGCGCCAGCCCGGGCTCGCCCGGCACGCCGACCGCGAGGTCGAGCAGCCGGCGCAGGTCGCGCCGCAGCGCCGGCTCGTAGGGCAGGGTGAGCGTCGGGCCGATGCGGCCGATCGCCTCGCCATCCGTCTCGATCCAGGCAGCGTCCACCCCGTCGAGGGAGGTGCCGCTCATCAGCCCGATGGTTCTAAGCATGCCCCCCCTGTGCTACGGGAGCGGCCCCCATGCCAAGGCCAATCTGAAGCGGCCTGGGCCAGAGCGAGAATCGAGCGGCAGAGACGATGAGCGGCCCCGAGAGCGAGTTCCTCCGCGCCGCGGAGGAGCGTGGCTACATCCACCAGGTCACCGACCGGGCGGCGCTGGATGCGCGGCTGCGGGCCGGGCCGGTCGCCGCCTATATCGGCTTCGACTGCACGGCGGACAGCCTGCATGTCGGCCATCTCGTCTCCATCATGATGCTGCGGCTGTTCCAGCGCAGCGGCCACCGGCCGGTGGTGCTGATCGGCGGCGGCACCACCAAGATCGGCGACCCCTCGGGCAAGGACGAGGCGCGGCAGCTTCTGACCGAGGCCGGGATCGAGGCCAACAAGGCCGGCATCCGCCGCAGCTTCGACAATTTCCTCCGCTTCGGCGAGGGGGAGCGCGATGCGCTGATGCTCGACAATGCCGAATGGCTGGACGAGCTGCGCTACATCCCCTTCCTGCGCGAGGTGGGGCGGCATTTCTCGGTCAACCGCATGCTGACCATGGACAGCGTGCGGCTGCGGCTCGAGCGCGACCAGCCGCTCTCCTTCCTCGAGTTCAACTACATGCTGCTGCAGTCCTACGACTTCCTGGAGCTGCACCGGCGCCATGGCGTGGCGCTGCAGATGGGCGGCTCCGACCAGTGGGGCAACATCATCATGGGCGCCGACCTGGTGCGGCGCATGGGCGGGGCTGGGGGCGGGGCCGGGGGCGGCACCGAGGCCTTCGGCCTGACCACGCCGCTGCTCACCACCGCCTCGGGCGCCAAGATGGGCAAGACCGCCGCCGGCGCGGTCTGGCTGAACCCCGACCGCCTCGCGCCCTATGACTACTGGCAGTTCTGGCGCAACACCGAGGATGGCGACGTGGCGCGCTTCCTCGGCCTCTTCACCGAACTGCCGATGGAGGAGGTGCGCCGCCTCGGCGCGCTCGGCGGCGCCGAGATCAACGAGGCGAAGAAGGTGCTCGCCACCGAGGCGACGGCGCTGCTGCATGGCCGCGCCGCGGCCGAGGCGGCGGCGGAGACGGCACGGCTGGCCTTCGAGCAGGGCCAGGCGGCGGCCAGCCTGCCCGGCATCGCCCATGCCCTGCCGGCGCCGGTGATCGACCTGCTGGCGGCCGCCGGCCTGGTCGCCAGCAAGGGCGAGGCGCGGCGGCTGGTGGCGCAGAACGGCGTGCGGCTGAACGACGCGCCGGTGACCGACCCGCTGCAGGCGGTGACGGCGGCCGACCTGCGGGACGGCGCGGCCAAGCTGTCGCTCGGGCGCAAGCGGCACGTGCTGGTGCGGCCGGCCTGACCGCGCCGCGTCAGGCGCCGCGCCCCTCCCGGCGCAGCGCCACCCAGAAGCCGAGCTGGGCGCAGAGGCTGGCCAGCGTCATCACCAGCGCCGCGGCCAGGGCCGGGTCCGGTCCGATCCCGGCCAGCGCGCTGCACAGCGCCCCCACCGCCATCTGGCTGAAGCCGTAGAGGCCGGAGGCCGAGCCGATCACCTTCGGATCGACGCCCACCGCCTTGGTCAGCGCCGTCGGGCTGGCCATGCCGACGCCGAAGGTGAAGACCAGCATCAGCCCCATCACCACCGGCACGCTGAGCCGGCCGAGCAGCACCGCGCCGAGCAGCGTCGCCGCGCTCGCCAGGCTGAGCAGGTTGGCGCCGACCATCAGCCCTTCCGCCCGCACCCGCCCGAGCAGCCGGCCGATCAGCAGGTTGCCGCAAGCCATGCCGAGGATGAGCATCCCGAGATAGAGGCCGACCTCCTCCACCGGCCGGTGCAACTCGGCGACGAAGACGAAGGGGGCGGCGGCGACGAAGGCGTACATGGAGGTGGTGGCGCAGCCGCCGCCGATGGCGTAGCCGAGGAAGGCGGGCGAGGTGAGCAGCCCGCGCCAGGCCCGCCACAAGGCCCGCGCGCCGGGCCCGCTGCCGCGCTGGCCGGTCTCCGGCAGCAGCCGCCAGGAGAGCAGCAGGTTGGCGAGGCCGAAGCCGGTGAGCAGCACGAGGATGGCGCGCCAGCCGAGGGTGGAGGCGAGCAGCCCGCCGATCAGCGGCGCCAGCGCCGGCCCGGTCATCATCATCAGCGTCAGCAGCGCCATGCGCCGCACCACGTCATCCGCCGTCGCGGTGTCGCGCGCCATGGCGCGGCCGAGCACCAGCCCGGCGCAGCCGCCGAGCGCCTGGAACAGCCGGGCGGCGATCAGCAGCCGCACGCCGGGGGCGAGCGCCGCGACCAGGCCGCCGAGGGTGAACAGGCCGAGGCCCCAGAGCAGCGTCGGCCGCCGCCCCAGCCGGTCGGAGAGCGGGCCACAGACGAGCTGCCCGGCGGCGAGGCCGAGGATGTAGAGGCTGATCGTCGCCTGCATGGCGGCGACGCTGGCGCCGAGATCGGCCGCCGCCTCCGGCAGGGCGGGGACGAACATGTGCATCGCCATGGTGCCGCTCAGCGTGATGAGGACGAGCAGCCAGAGGGGCGGCTCGCGCCGTCGGGGTTGCGCCATCGGAACTCCCTGTCGATCCCCTGCCGCCGCGGCGGACTGGAGACTCCGCTGCCCGGCGCCTGGAGGGGGGCGCGTCCCGGGCATGGGAAACGCCCCGGCGCGCGATGGCAAGGCGTGGCGGCCGTTGCATCGCGACGCCGCGTTCGAGGCAGGCGCGCCGCGGCGGACCGCGTTCGGATCGACCCATCCGGATGCGGGACGATGCCCGCAAGACAACCCGCGAGAGCAGGCCGCGCGACCGCGGCCTGCCCCGGAGACGGTCCCGATCGGCTGGACTCACCTGATCGGGTGAAACCGTCCCGGCCTCAGTCGGCGATGGCGCCGTAGACGAGGGCGTTCACCACGCGCCGGTAGTGCTGGCGGATCAGCCCCGGCGTGCTCGCCATGAACACCACCGCGAGCTCCTCCTTCGGATCGACCCACATGGAGGTGCCGTAGGCGCCGTTCCAACTGAACATGCCGGGGCTGCCCAGCACGTCCGAGCCGCCCTCGCGCCGCACCGCGACGGTGATGCCGAAGCCGAAATTCGTCAGCTGCGGCTCGGTCAGCGTCACGTTGTTGGCGATCTCCGGCGAGAGGTGGTCGCGCGTCATCTCCTCGACGCTCTTGCGCGAGAGCACGCGCTTGCCGTCCAGCGTGCCGCCGTTCAGCAGCATCTGGGCGAAGCGGATGTAGTCGGCCGCGGTCGAGACCGCCTGGCCGCCGCCGCCCTCGAAGCCGGGCGTGACCAGGCCGACGCGGACATCCTGCGGCTGGCCGGAGACGGGGTCCTTGGGCAGCGGCGTGGCATAGCGGCCGCGCTGGCCCTCCGGCACCACGAAGCCGGTATCCTGCATGCCGAGCGGGCGCAGGATGCGCTCGGCCATCGCCTCGCCGAGCGACTTGTCGGTGCGCTCCTCGATCACCAGGCCGAGCACGTCGATCGAGAGCCCGTACTCCCAGGTGGTGCCGGGCTGGTGCAGCAGCGGCAGCTTCGCCATGGCGGCGATGAAATCGCCGCCGCTCATCCTCGAATAGCCGCCGAGGCTGCGCTGCCAGAGCTGATGCGCCGGGGTGGTGCCGCGATTGCCGTAGACGATGCCGGAGGTGTGGCGGGCGAGGTCGATCACCCGGATCGGGCGCGCCGCCGGCACGGTGGAGTCGGGGTTGCCATCCGCCACGACCCGCATCTCGGCGAAGGCGGGGAAGAAGCGGCTGACGGGATCCCAGAGCGAGAGCCTGCCCTCCTCGAGCACCGACATCAGCGTGGCGCCGGTCAGCACCTTGGTCATGCTGGCGATCGGGAAGATCGCGTCGCGCGGCATCGGCTTGCTGCGGCCGCCATCCTGGAAGCCATGCGCCTCGAAATAGGCGAGCTTGCCGCGGCGCGCGATGGCGACGACCGCGCCGGGTATGCGGCCCTCCCGGACCTCCGTCTCCACCATGGCGCCGATGCGGGCCAGGCGCTCGGGCGACAGGCCGACGCTCTCCGGCGTCGCGCGCGGCAGCGGGTCGGCGGCGCGGGCGGGCAAGGCGAAGGCCGCCAGCACCATGACGAGCAGCAGCTTGTGCATTCTTGGTGTCCTCCTCCGGGCCGAGCCTATCCGATGCCGCGGCAGGCACCAGCCCCGCGGCCGGCGCGCCCACCGCAGCGCAGCGTGCTTATAGTCCTTGACGTCCGGCGAGGGCGTTGTCCAAGCTTCCCACTGTCACGGTCCCACGCGGTTGCTGCCTCGCCAGCCGCCGCGCGGCTAAGAGGGAAGCCGGTGAGGCGCAAGCCAAGTCCGGCGCTGCCCCCGCAACTGTCGGCGGCGAGCCAAGGTCCACATCGCGCCACCGGGGCAATTGCGCCCTGGGAAGGCCGGGCCGAGGCGATGAGCCGCGAGCCAGGAGACCTGCCGCGGCAGATGGATCCCAGGGCGGGGTGCCCCGGAGGATGCGTATCCGGCATACCGCCGCATTCCGCGCGCGGGACCGGCATTCGTGTCATCCGCGCCCTCCCGGCAAGAGAAGGCGGCGGGAGGAGTCCGTGAGGCAAGAAATGACCTCCGTCGCGGCGGACGGGCCGGTTTCCACCCTCGTCTACCGCAGCAGGGCGGTGCGGTCCCTGCGGAGCGAGGAGCTGTTCGGGCTGGTGACGCTCGCCCGGGAGCGCAACCGCGCGGAGCACCTGACCGGCCTGGTGGTCTACGACAACGCGGCCTTCTTCCAATGGCTGGAGGGGCCGGCGGAGAACCTGGACCGCGTCATGGCCTCCATCGGCCGCGACGGCCGGCACACGGATATCGAGATCGTCGAGCGCCGTGCCGTGACCGAGCGGATCTTTCCGCAATGGGACATGCGGCTGGGGCTGCGCGACCACGGGCGGGCCGCCTGGCCGGCCGACCTGCTGCGGGCGCAGGGCCAGGTGATGCGGGACCTGCGCGGGACGCTGCCGGAGGTGTCGAGCACGCTCCGCAGCCTTGCGGCGTCCGCCCGGCCGGGGGGCGCCTCCCGGACCGTCGAGCTGCTGCGCGCGATCGTCCAGGCGCAGGTCGTCCCCGAGCTGGCGGAGCGCCACCTGGCCGCCGGGCGCGAAACCCCCGCGCAGGCGCAGACGCTGGAATTGGCGCGGCTCGTGCTGGGCCATGCGAGCGATGTGGGCGCCACGGCCGCCCTGTTCGGGCAGGTGGCGGCGACCGCGGTGGCGGAGGACCGGTATCCGATCATCCGTCTGGTGGAAGCCGCCGCGCGCCGCCTCGGCGATCTTTCGGAGGCGGGGACGTGCAGCGGCTTCGATGTCGATATCGGGCTCTCCCGCCTGCTGTCGGCAGCGCGCGGCGCGGGCGGGATGATGCCGCTGCTGCCCGATCCCGCGGCGCCGCGGATCCTGATCGCCTGCGCGCCGGGCGAGGGGCATCTGCTCGGCGCGGCCATGGCCTCGGACGAGCTGTGGGACGCGGGCTGGGCGCCGCGCTGCGAATTCCCGGCCTCGGTCGCGGCGCTGATGGACCTGCTGGCCGGAAGCTGGTTCGACGTGGTGACGCTGTGGCTGAGCCCGGCCTTCTGCCGGGAGGAGCGCCTGGCACCCCTGGCCGCGGCCATCGCGGCGGCGCGCCGCGCATCGCGCAATCCGCATCTGTTCGTGCTCGTCGGCGGCCGCGCCTTCGCGCACTCGACCGCCACCGATGTCGGCGCCGACCTGCACCGCGCCACCGCGGCGGGGCTGCACCAGGCGATCCTGCGATCGACCGCCCGCGCCATCTCGGTGCCCCTGCGCGGCGATGATCGCCGGGCCGCCGGCAGGGCGCTCGCCGAATGCGGCATCCTGCAGCATGCCGGCGCCGGCCCGCAGGGCGAGGGCCTGGCGCTGCGGCGCTAGAGCAGATCCCGATCAGGTGGACTCACCGGATCGGGTGAGGATGCTCTGGAAACGGTAGCCTAGGGCGCCCCCGCCTGCCGATCGGCGCCGGGCCCTTCCGGCCCGGGCGTGCCGGCGGCCTGCGGCCGCACGCCGAGGATATGGGCGATGGCGTAGGTCAGGTCCGGCCGGTTCAGCGTGTAGAAGTGGAACTCGTCCACCCCGTTGGCCTGCAGGGTGCGCACCTGCTCCGCCGCCACCGTCGCCGCCACCAGGCGGCGCGTCTCCGCATCCTCGTCCAGGCCGTCGAAGAGCCGCTCCAGCCAGGCGGGCACCGAGGCGCCGCACAGGGCGGAGAAGCGCTTCACGCTGGCGAAATTCGTCACCGGCATGATGCCCGGCACGATGGGCACGCTGATCCCGGCCGCATGGCAGCGGTCCAGGAAGCGCAGATAGACGTCCGTGTCGAAAAAATACTGGGTGATGGCGCGGCTGGCGCCGGCATCGATCTTCCGGCGGAGGAAGTCGAGATCGGCCGCGGGCGAGAGCGCGGCGGGATGGCCCTCCGGATAGGCGCCGACGCTGATGTCGAAGGCCGCGATGCGGCGCAACCCCCGCACCATGTCTTCCGCCTGCGCATAGCCGCCTGGATGCGGCTCGTAGGTGGCGGCGCCGGCCGGCGGATCGCCGCGCAAGGCCACGATGTGCCGCACGCCGGCCTGCCAATAGGCCCGGGCCACCGCGTCCACCTCCTCGCGCGTCGCGCCCACGCAGGTCAGATGCGCCGCCGGCGTCAGCGAGGTCTCGTGCCGGAGCCGCGCCACCGTCTCGTGCGTCCGGGCGCGCGTCGAGCCGCCGGCGCCGTAGGTGACCGAGACGAAGCGCGGCGCCAGCGGCTCCAGCCGCCGGATGCAGGCCCAGAGATCGGCCTCCAGCTTCGCGGTCCTCGGCGGGAAGAACTCGAAGGAGAGCTGCGGCGGCGGCAGGCTCGAGGGCGAGGGGAGCATCGCCACCCGCGGTCCCGTCAGCCAGCGTTCGAGCGTGGACCCAAGGCTTGCCATGGTGCTCATGGGAGACATCCTCTCGGCCTGGAACCGGCCGCGACGGCGGAAGGGAGGAAGGGGCCGCCGGCGCGCGGCCCCTCCGGCGGGAGCGTCAGGCCTCGGCGCGCGCGGCCTGGGCCGCCGCCACCATGTTGACCAGCGCCGCCTCGGTTTCCGGCCATTTCCGGGTCTTGAGCCCGCAATCCGGGTTCACCCAGAGCTGCTCCGGCGCCAGGCGGCGGCGCGCGGCCCGCAACAGCTCCACCATCTCCTCCACGGCCGGGACGCGCGGGGAGTGGATGTCGTAGACGCCGGGGCCGATCTCGGCCGGGTAGCGGTACTCGGCGAAGGCGCCCAGCAGCTCCATCTTCGAACGCGCGGTCTCGATGGAGATCACGTCCGCATCCATGGCGCCGATGGCCTGGATGATGTCGTTGAACTCCGAATAGCACATATGGGTGTGGATCTGCGTGCGGTCGGCGACGCCCGAGGCGGCGAGGCGGAAGCACTCCACGGCCCAGCGCAGATAGGCCTCCCATTCGCCGCGGCGTAGCGGCAGGCCCTCGCGCAGCGCGGCCTCGTCGATCTGGACGATGCGCGCGCCCGCTTGCTCGAGATCCACCACCTCGTCGCGGATCGCCAGGGCGAGCTGGCGGCAGGCGAGGGCACGGGGGATGTCGTCGCGCACGAAGGACCAGTTCAGGATGGTGACGGGCCCGGTGAGCATGCCCTTCATCGGCCGGTCGGTGAGGCTCTGCGCATAGCGCCACCAGGCCACGGTCATCGGCTGCGGCCGCGAGACGTCGCCGAACAGGATCGGCGGCCGCACGCAGCGCGAGCCGTAGGACTGCACCCAGCCATGCTTGGTGAAGACGAAGCCGGCGAGCTGCTCGCCGAAATACTGCACCATGTCGTTGCGCTCGAACTCGCCATGCACCAGCACGTCGAGGCCGATCCGCTCCTGCCAGCGCACCGTGCGTGCGGTCTCCTCGCGCAGGAACTCCTCGTACTGCGCGTCGGTCAGCGCCCCCTTGCCATGGGCGGCGCGCGCCTTGCGCACCGCCTCGGTCTGCGGGAAGGAGCCGATGGTGGTGGTCGGGAAGGCGGGCAGGCGCAGCGCCTCGGCCTGCAGCCGGCGGCGCTCGGCGAAGCCGGCGTTGCGGCGCGCCATCGCCTCCGTCACCTGCGCCAGCCGGGCGCCGACGGCCGGATCATGGATCCGGGGCGAGGTCCGGCGCGACCGGGCGGCGGCGGCGGCGGCGGCGAGCGCCTCGGCGACGGCGCCGCGGCCCTCGTTCAGCGCCCGGGCCAGGATGGCCAGCTCCTCGATCTTCTGCACGGCGAAGGCGAGCCAGCTCCGCACCTCGGCATCGAGGGCGGTCTCCTGCGCCAGGTCGATCGGGCTGTGCAGCAGGGAGCAGGAGGGCGCCAGGACGATGCTGCGCCCGGCGCGCGCCACCGGCTCGAGCCGGTCGAGGATGGCGTCGAGGTCGGCGCGCCAGACATTGCGGCCGTCGATGACGCCGAGGGAGAGGACGCGGTCGCGCGGCGCCTTCGCCAGCACGGGTTCGAGCTGCTCCGGGGCGCGGACGAGGTCGATGTGCAGGCCGGCGACCGGCAGCGCCAGCGCCGCGTCCAGGTTGTCGCCGAGGCCGCCGAAATAGGTGGTCAGCATCAGCTTCAGGCCCGGCACCGCCCTGGCGAAATAGGCATAGGCCTCGGCCAGCAGCCGGTGCTCCTCCGCGGTCAGGTCGAGGACCAGGCAGGGCTCGTCGATCTGCACCCAGGCGGCGCCGGCGGCGGCGAGCTTGCCGAGCACCTCGGCATAGACCGGCAGCAGGGCGCGCAGCAGCGCCTGCCGGTGCAGGTCTTCGGCGTGGCTCTTGCCGAGCTTCAGATAGGTCACCGGGCCGATGAGGACGGGGCGGGTCTCGATGCCCTGCGCCTTGGCCTCCAGGTACTCGTCGATCGCCTTGGTGGAGGAGAGGGCGAACGCCTGCCCGGGGGCGAATTCCGGCACGAGGTAGTGGTAGTTCGTGTCGAACCACTTGGTCATCTCGGCCGCCGGGACGTTGGTGGCCTTGTGCATGCAGCCCGCGCCGCAGGCGGCATGCGCCTCGCCCTGCGCGCCGCGCGCCATGGCGAAATAGGTGTCGAGGTCCACCGGGCCGCCGATCCAGCCATAGAGGCTGGGGATGGCGCCGACCATGGCGCTGGTGTCGAGCACCTGGTCGTAGAGGGAGAAGTCGTTGCTCGGGATGATGTCGGCGCCGAGCGCCTTCTGCCGCGCCCAGGCCTTGGCGCGCAGCTCGGCCGCGGCGGCCAGTAGCTCGGCGCGGCTCGAGGTGCCGGCCCAGTAGCGTTCGAGGGCGGCCTTCAGCTCGCGCCTGGGGCCTATGCGGGGAAAGCCGAGCGTGGCGACGGAGACAGCCATGACTTCACCTGATCGGTTGTGGCGAAGTCAGCCGGGCGCGCGCCCACGCGCGGCGGTTTGCACCTGTCGCGGGCCAGTCGCGACCTGACCGGACACCCCGCCGGAGGACGTTATGTGTCGAGGCAGGTCTCCTGGCTCACGGGTCGTCGCCTCGATCCCCCTTCCCAGCGCCCGGGGGCGCCAGTGGCATCGGAATCTCGGCTCGCCGCTTACAGTTGCGGGGGCAGCTTCGGCATCGGCGGCAACCCGCCTGCACCGAATTCCCTCTTAGCCCCCACGGCATGAGGACATGCTTGGGGGAACCTAGACAGCTTGACGCTGTCAGAGCCCATCACAAATGTCAAGATACATCAAAGGTCTAGATGGAAGATGCGACGATCGTGAAGACCCTGGCACCAGGCGGGCGGAGGAGGGGGAGGGCGCGATGGCCGTCCTGAGCCGAGTCCGCCGCGGGCTGCCGGCGCTCGCCATCCTTCTCCTGGCCGGCTCGCCCGGCCTGGCCTCGGCCGAGGCGGTGGAGGCCCGCTATGTCGCAGCCCTCGGGGGCATCGCCATCATGGAGATCGACCTGCTGCTCGATCTCGGACAGGGCGGCTACCGCATCCGCACGCGATTGCGGACGCGGGGCGTCGGGACGCTGTTCGGCCAGGGCGAGCAGGTCACGGAAGCCGAGGGGACCTTCCGCGGCATCGAGCCGGCGCCCGCGCGATACCGCACGGAAGGCGCCTGGCGTGGCACCTTCCGACAGATCGTCCTGGCCTATCCCCCCGGGACGGCGCCCCCGGTGCTGCAGAGGCTCGAGCCGCCCGAGGCGTGGCTTTGCTACTGAATGTTGGCCCAGGCGTGCTGGCGAATTTTGGCCCACCTGCCGTCCCTCAACCTACGGTCTCCCGGGTGACCCGGGGGACCTGGAGT
>NZ_QLIX01000015.1 GCF_003258945.1 Roseicella frigidaeris
CCCCCGGGTCACCCGGGAGACCGTAGGTTGAGGGACGGCAGGTGGGCCAAAATTCGCCAGCACGCCTGGGCCAACATTCAGTAGCAAAGCCACCGCATGACCTTCTCTCTCCCCGTCCGCCCTGGCGGCGCGCTCCTACTCGCCGCCGGCCTGCTGCTCGCCCTGTCGCCGGCCCGCGGCCAGCCGGCCGCCGCCACGGAGGGCGGCCCCATCGCCCTGCCACAGATCGACGTGCAGGAGAGCCGCCCGACCGGCACCTCGCCGGTGCGGGGCTATGTCGCCCCCGTCACCGCCAGCGCCACCAAGACCGACACGCCGCTGCTCGAGACGCCGCAATCGATCACCGCCATCACCCGCGACCGGCTGGACACCCAGGCGGTGCGCAGCGTCGAGGAGGCGCTGCGCTACGTGCCGGGCGTGACCATCGGCAGCTCGGGCTTCGATCCGCGCTTCGACGGCGCCCGCATCCGCGGCTTCGACGCGCGGGCGAGCCAGTATCTCGACGGGCTGCGCCTGCTGCGCCAGTTCGGCCCGACCTCGATCGAGCCCTACGGCCTCGAGCGGATCGAGGTGGTGCGCGGCCCGGCCTCGGTGCTCTACGGCCAGACCGTGCCGGGCGGGCTGATCAACATGGTCAGCAAGCGCCCGACCGACACACCCTTCGGCGAGGTCGTCTTCTCCGCCGGCAGCCATGGCCGCGTCCAGGGCGCCTTCGACCTCGGCGGCCCGGCCAGCCAGGATGGCAGCGTGCTCTACCGCATGACCGGCCTGGTGCGGGGCAGCGGCACGCAGATCGACTATGTCGACGACAACCGCTACTTCCTCGCCCCCGCCGTCACCTGGCGGCCGACCGGCGACACCTCCCTCACCCTGCTCGGCCACTTCCAGTACGACCAGGCGCCCTCGCCGATCGGCCTGCCGGCGGTCGGCACGCTGCAACCCAGCCGCAACGGCACGATCCCGCGCAGCCGCTACGCCGGCGAGCCCGGATTCCGCGATTCCGACGTCTCGGTCTACGGCCTCGGCTGGGACTTCCGGCACGAGTTCAACGACACCTTCAGCCTCCGCCAGAACGGCCGCTGGCTGAACAACCGCGTCGACTACCAGACCATGTACGGCACCGCGCTCACGGCCGACCAGGCGACGCTCTCGCGCGGCGCGCTGCTGCAGCGGGAAGGCTCGGACACGGTGAACATCGACACCACCGGCACGGCGCGCCTGGCGACCGGGCCGGTCTCGCACACCATCCTCGCCGGCATGGACTACCGGCAGTACTGGGGCAACTACCAGTCCTATTTCGGCCGGGCGCCCTCGCTCAACCTCTACAACCCGGATTACGGCGCCTTCGTCGCCGATCCGCGCGGCGCCTTCACCTCGCGGACCAACCGCGACGACCGGCTACTGCAACTCGGCCTCTACGCGCAGGACCAGCTCCGCTTCCGCAACTGGCTGCTCACCATCGGCGGCCGGCAGGACTGGGCGCAGAGCACCCAGACGAGCAACGTCGTGGCCTCCCGCAACAGCAGCAACGACAATGCCTTCACCGGCCGGGTCGCGCTGATGTACCTCTTCGACCTCGGCCTCGCGCCCTACGCCTCCTACTCCACCTCCTTCGACCCGGTGGTGGGCGCGGCGGCGCCGCAGCGCGGCAGCACGAGCTTCCGCCCGACCGAGGGCGAGCAGTGGGAGATCGGCTTCAAATACCAGCCGCCGGGCAGCAACAGCATGATCTCGGCCGCCTATTTCGACCTGACCCAGACCAATGTCGCGACCCGCGACCCGGTCTACACCACCTTCCAGGTGCAGACCGGCGAGATCGCCGTGCATGGCCTCGAGCTCGAGGCGCTGGCGAGCCTCGGCTCCGGCCTCAACCTCATCGGCAGCTACACCTGGCTCGACGGCAAGATCGCCAAGGCCAATGACGCGACGGTCGGCAACCGCCCGGCGCTGGTGCCGGAGCACATGGCCAATCTCTGGCTCGACTACCGCATCCAGGAGGGGCGCTTCCAGGGACTCGGCTTCGGCGCCGGCACGCGCTTCATGAGCGCGCTCTACGGCGACAACGCCAATCTCTACCGCTCTCCCTCGGTTTGGCTCGCCGATGCCTCGATCAGCTACGTGATCGGCGGCTGGCGGGCGACGGTGAACGCCTCGAACCTCTTCGACAAGAGCTACGTCGCCTCCTGCCAGGGCGGCTTCTATTGCTACTACGGCACCGGCCGCACGGTGATCGGCAGCCTCGCCTATCGCTGGTGAGCCGCCGCGGGCCTGTCCCGCCGCGACCCGGCGCGGCACAGTCGGCCCGGTGGTGATCCAGGGAGGGACGCATCCATGACCGACAGCATCGGCTTCCTCGGCCTCGGCTCCATGGGCGGGCCGATCGTGGCGCGGCTCGCCGCCTGGGCGCGGGAGGGCGGGGGCGACCATGGCTGCCGCATCCTGGTGCATGACGTGCGGCCGGAGGCGATGGCGCGCGCCGCCGCCGCCGGCGCCGAGCCGGTCGCGGGCGGCGCGCGGGAGCTCGGCGCCCGCTGCCCGCTGGTCCTCGCCTGCCTGCCCGGCACGGCGATCTCGGAGGCGGTCGCGCTCGGCGAGGACGGCGTCGCCTCCGCCCCCGGCCATGCGCTTCGCACCTATGTCGAGATGTCGACCATCGGCGGCGAGGCGATCCGCCGCATCGCCGCCGGGCTGGCGGCGCGCGGCGTCGCGCTGGTCGACAGCCCGATCAGCGGCGGCGCGATCGGCGCCGAGACCGGGGCCCTCGCGGTGATGGCCGCCGGGGCGCCGGAGGCGGTCGCCGCCGCCCGGCCGGTGCTCGAGGTGGTGGGCAGGCGCGTCTTCACGGTGGGCGAGACGCCCGGGCTCGGCCAGGCGATGAAGCTGGCCAACAACCTGCTCTCCCTCGCCGGCATGGTGCTGACCGCCGAGGCGCTCTCGCTCGGCGCCAAGGCGGGGCTCGACCCGGCGCTGATGTGCGAGGTGATCAATGCCGGCACCGGGCGCAACAGCTCGACCGACTCCAAATATCCGCGGGCGGTGCTGACCGGGCGCTTCGATGTCGGCTCGACCAACCGCATCGCCCACAAGGACATGGCGCTGGCCATGGCGGAATGCGCCGCCCTCGGCGTGCCGGCGCCGCTCACCGGCCTGGCGCGGGAGATCTGGGCGATGACCGAGGCGGCGCAGGGCGCGCAGGCCGACATGACGACGGTGGCGAAGCTCTACGAGGGCTGGACCGGCGCGCCGCTCCGGGCGCGGGGCGCGACGGACTGACCGCCGCGGCCCGTTGCCCTGCCGCGGCGGGCTGCAGGCCCGGCGCGAATCCAGCGTCCCCGCGGTGCCGCGCGGCGGCATCGCGGGGAACGGGTCAGCGCCCCGTCAGGATGCGCTCGACCAGCTGCTTCGCCGTCGGGATGAAGCCGTTCGAGTAGAAGGGGTCGGCCGCGAAGCGATAGGCGTTGTGGCCGGCGAACATCAGGTTGTGCTCGGTCGTGCCGTCATGCGCGATGTCCTGCAGCGTCTTCTGGATGCAGAAGCTGCGCGGGTCCGCCTTCTTGCCGGTGTCGTAGTCCGGCCCGTGCTGCGACCAGTTGGAGAACCTGCAGGCGGACAGGCAGCCCATGCAGTCCACCTGGTCCTTGACGATCTCCGCCTGCTTCGCCGGCGTGACGAAGATCAGCGTGTTGTCCGGCGTGCGCATCGCCTCGCCATAGCCTTCGGCCTCGAAGCCGCGCACCCGCTCCAGGTCGTGCGGGGTCAGCCAGACCTTGCGCTTGCGCGGGCCGACGCCGAACTCGGCGGTGTGGTCGCCGATCGGCTCGGCGGTATAGGCCACCTGCCGCTCGTTGCGCGCCTCCAGCTCCCGGATGAAGTCGTTGCGCACCGCCGAGGAGTAGAAGCCGGTCGGCGAGAAGCGCTGCAGCAGCACGTCGCCCGGCTTCAGCGTCAGCAGCCGCTGCTTCCAGGCCTCGGGGATCGGGCTCTCCCGCGTCAGCAGCGGGCGGGTGCCGAACTGGAAGGCGACCGGCCCGAGCTCGGGGTTGTCGATCCAGTCCTCCCACTCCTCGAGCCACCAGACGCCGCCCGCCATGATGATCGGGACGTCGCCGAGGCCGAGCTCGCGCATCTGCTGGCGCAGCTTGAGGACGCGCGGATAGGGGTCCTCCGGCCGGGTCGGGTCCTCGGAGTTGGAGAGGCCGTTATGGCCGCCGGCCAGCCAGGGGTCCTCGTAGACCACGCCGCCCAGCCAATCGCGCGCCTTGTGGTAGCTGCGCTTCCACAGCGCCCCGAAGGCGCGGGCGGAGGAGACGATCGGGTAGTAGTGCACCGCGTATTCGCGGGCGATCTCCGACAGCCGGTAGGGCATGCCGGCGCCGCAGGTGATGCCGTGGATCAGCCCCTTGGCGCCGTCCAGCACGCCGCGGATCACCCGCTCGGCGCCGCCCATCTCCCAGAGGATGTTGGCGTGGATGCGCCCCTGGCCGCCGGAGCGCTCATGCGCCTCGCGCGCCTGGGCGATGCCGCCGGCGATGCCGTAGGCCACCAGCTCCTCGTGCCGGTCGCGGCGGGTCTTGCCGTGATAGACCTGCCGGATGACCTCGCCCTCGGGGGTGTAGCTGTCGGCGTTGACGGCCGAGAAGGTGCCGACGCCGCCGCCCGAGGCCCAGCCGCCGCAGGTCGCGCCGTTGGAGACGGCGACGCCCTTGCCGCCCTCGACCAGGGGGAGCACCTCGACCCCACCCATGCGGATCGCGTTGATCGCCTTCACGCCATTGTCCTCGATACCTGGACGCCGCCTGAGATTGGGTGGGCCGGGGCAGGTTGCAGCCCCCCGGCCCGCCGCATCGACTGCCTTATTCCGCCGCCTCGTGCCGGTCGCGGCGCGGCCGGTCGCCGCCGCGGTCGTTGCGGTCGCGGCGCGGCCGGTCGTCGCCGCCCTCGCCCTCGTTGCGCGGCCGCCGGGCGCCGACCTGCTCGGTGATGTCGGCCCCCGTCGCCTGGTCGACCACGCGCATGGAGAGCTTCACCTTGCCGCGGTCGTCGAAGCCCAGCACCTTCACCTTCACCGCATCGCCGACATTGACCACGTCGGTGGTGCGGTTCACCCGCTCGTTGGTCAGCTCGCTGATGTGCACGAGCCCGTCGCGGGCGCCGAGGAAGTTCACGAAGGCGCCGAAATCGGCGGTCTTCACCACCTTGCCGGTGTAGATCGCGCCGATCTCCGGCTCGGCCACGATGCCGCGGATCCAGTCGATCGCCTTCTGCGCCGCTTCCGGCGAGGTCGCCGCCACCTTGATGGTGCCGTCATCCTCGATGTCGACCTTGGTGCCGGTGCTCTCGGTGATCTCGCGGATCACCTTGCCGCCGGAGCCGATGACGTCGCGGATCTTCTCCTTCGGCACGCTGATCACGGTGATGCGCGGCGCATTCACCGCGACGTCGCCGCGGGCGCCGGTCAGGCCCTTGGCCATCTCGCCGAGGATGTGGATGCGGCCGTCGCGCGCCTGGCCGAGGGCCTGGCGCATGATCTCGAAGGTGATGGAGGTGATCTTGATGTCCATCTGGAGCGAGGTCACGCCCTGCTCCGTGCCGGCCACCTTGAAGTCCATGTCACCGAGATGGTCCTCGTCGCCGAGGATGTCGGAGAGCACCGCGAAGCCGCGATCCTCCTTGATCAGCCCCATGGCGATGCCGGCCACCGGGCGCTTCAGCGGCACGCCGGCATCCATCAGCGCCAGCGAGGTGCCGCAGACGGTGGCCATGGAGGAGGAGCCGTTGCTCTCGGTGATCTCGGAGACCACGCGCAGCGTGTAGGGGAACTTCTCCTTCTCCGGCAGCACCGGATGCACCGCGCGCCAGGCCAGCTTGCCATGGCCCACCTCGCGCCGGCCCGGGCTGCCCATGCGGCCGGTCTCGTTCACGCTGTAGGGCGGGAAGTTGTAGTGGAGCATGAAGTGCTCCCGGTACTCGCCCGGCAGCGCGTCGATGATCTGCTCGTCCTGGCCGGTGCCGAGCGTCGCCACGCAGAGCGCCTGGGTCTCGCCGCGGGTGAACAGCGCCGAGCCATGGGCGCGCGGCAGCACGCCGACCTCGGCGACGATCGGGCGCACCGTCCGCGTGTCGCGGCCGTCGATGCGCAGCCCCGTGTCGAGGATGGCGTTGCGGACGACGTCGGCCTCGAGCTCCTTCAGCAGCCCCTTGGCGGCGACGACATCGGCGCCCTCCGCCTCGAGCTCGGCGAGCACCGCCTTCTTCACCTCGGACACCTTGCCCTGGCGCAGCAGCTTCTGGGTCTCCCGATAGGCCTCGGCCATCCGGGCGGTGCCCAGCTCGGCGATGCGGGCCTTCAGCGCGAGCTCGGCGGCGGAGGGCTCGGGCAGCGCCCAGGGCTCCTTGGCGGCGCGCTCGGCGAGCTCGATGATGCCCTCGATCACCGGCTGGAAGCCCTTGTGGCCGAACTCCACGGCGCCGAGCATGACCTCCTCGGAGAGCTCCTGCGCCTCGGACTCGACCATCAGCACGCCCTCGGTCGTGCCGGCGACGACGAGCTCGAGCGCGCTCTGCTGGCGCTGCGCGATGGTCGGGTTCAGCACGTACTGGCCATCGACATAGCCGACGCGGGCGGCGGCGATCGGGCCGAAGAAGGGGATGCCCGAGAGGGTCAGCGCCGCCGAGCAGCCGACCAGCGCCACGATGTCGGGGTCGTTCTCCAGGTCGTGCGACAGCACGGTGGCGACGACCTGCACCTCGTTGCGGAAGCCCTCGGGGAAGAGCGGGCGGATCGGCCGGTCGATCAGGCGGGAGATCAGCGTCTCGGCCTCGGAGGGCCGGCCCTCGCGCTTGAAGAAGCCGCCCGGGATCTTGCCCGCGGCGAAGGCCTTCTCCTGGTAGTTCACGGTGAGCGGGAAGAAGTCCTGGCCCGGCTTCACCGAGCGGGCGCCGACCGCGGTGCAGAGCACGATGGTGTCGCCGAGGCGGGCCATCACGGCGCCGTCGGCCTGGCGGGCGACCTTGCCCGTCTCGAGGGTGAGGAGCTGGCCGCCCCAGGCAATGTCCTTGCGGAAATAGGTCTCGAACATGCGTCGTTCCTTCGCGGGACCAGCGGCCGGGGACCCTTGCCCCGCCTCCGGTCCGGCCGGCCCCCTCCCCGCATGGGCGGCGGCGCGGCATGGCTGCAAACCCGGATGGCCGGCCGCGCATGCGGCCGGCGGTCCGGAGGGTGCGACGCGGTGGGATGGCAGTCCTCGGCCGGAAGCCCCTCGCGGAGCCCGCTCCCCGGGGCCTCTGCAAGGCCGGCCCCCAGGGGACCCTCCGGGTATCCCGGGGGATCGGGCCCGGCGCTTCGGGCTGCATGGAATGCGAACCGCCCCGATCCGGGACGCCCGCCCCCGTCGCCGGGGATCCATGTGGCCGGAAACGCCGCACCGTCCCGGGCAGGGGGTCGCGGCTTGTCCTGTCAGCCCGCCGCGCTCGCGGCGGTGATCCCGGATGCCTCGGCCGGATGGGCCTGTCCCAGGATCGCCGGCGTCATATGGACAATCCCTGCCGGGATTGCCACGGTTTTTTGGCCCAGGCCGAAGCCCGGGCGGATCACCCCTGCCCGGCGCAAGGATCACGTTCGGGTGTGGTCAGGCCCTGACCGCCCGAGCCGCCCCTCGCCCTGCCGCGGCGTCGCCGCGGCGGGCCGTGGCGCATCCGGGCCGGCGGACCATGGGGCCCCCACGACGTCGCTGCGCGCCGCCGTGGGGAAATCCCTAGCGCCGCAGGCCGAGGCTGGCGATCAGCCGCTCGTAGCGGCCCTGGTCCTTGCGCTTCAGGTAGTCCAGCAGCCCGCGCCGCTGGCCGACCAGCACCAGCAGGCCGCGCCGGCTGTGGAAGTCCTTGGCATGGGTCTTGAGGTGCTCGGTCAGGCCCGAGATGCGCTCGGAGAGCAGGGCCACCTGCACCTCCGGCGAGCCGGTGTCGCCGGGCTTGGTCTGGTACTGCTCGATCAGCGCCTTGCGGCGCTCGGCCGAAACTGCCGACATCGGGTTGTTCTCCTGTTGGCCGGGCCCTGCGGGGCCTTCGGCATGCCTCAACCGCCGGCCGCGAGGCTCTCCTGCGCCACCAGGCGTTCCGGCACCACGAGGCCGGACTCCAGGCGGCAGAGCCCCACGAACCGTCCCCCCGCCATGGCGCGGACCAGCCCCCCATCGGGATTGGCCTCGCCCGGAATGCGGCCCATCAGCTCGACCAGGCCGATGGCCTGGCCTTGCAGCAGCCGCATGGCCTCCGCCTGCGTGAGGGCCAGCGCCGGGATGTCGGCCAGCGCGGTCGTCACGGGCAGCAGGAGGTCCGGAGAAGGGGGCGGGGTATCGCCCGGCTGGCCGAGCTTGTCCAGGGGGATCGCCGTCGCCTCGTGGAAGGGGCCGACCCGCATGCGGCGGAGCGCGGCGATATGCCCGACCGTGCCGCAGGCCCGCGCCAGGTCGCGCGCCAGGGAGCGCATATAGACCCCCTTCCCGCTCTGGACGAGGAAGATGGCGGTGTCGGCATCCGGCCGGCTCTCCAGCTCGAAGCGGTCGACGCGCGCCGGCCGCGGCGGCAGGTCCACCGCCTGGCCCTCCCGCGCCAGGTCGTAGGCCCGCTCGCCCGCCACCTTGATGGCGGAATAGATCGGCGGGACCTGCATGATGTCGCCGCGGAAGGCGGGCAGCGCCGCCTCGATCGCGGCATCCTCCGGCCGCGCCGCGCTGGTCTCGATCACCTGGCCATCGGCGTCGTCGGTGTCGCGCGCCTCGCCGAAGCGGAGCGTGAAGCGGTAGGTCTTGGTGCCGTCCATGACATAGGGGACGGTCTTGGTGGCGGCGCCGAAGGCGATCGGCAGAACGCCGGTCGCCAGCGGGTCGAGTGTGCCGCCATGGCCGCATTTCTGCGCCTGGAACAGCCGCTTGAGGCGGTTGACGACATCGGTGGAGCCCATGCCGGTGGGCTTGTCGACGATCAGCCAGCCATCGATCGGCTGGCCCTTCGGCTTGCGGCGCTGGAAGCGGGACATGCGGGGCGGTCTTCTGGGATGCGGGCTGCGGGGCGCGCCACGACCGCCCGCGCCGGGTGGCGGGGTGGCGGGGCGGGCGCGGATGGGCCGGGGCGTTGGAGCAGTGTCCGTTCACCTGCGTTCACGGCCAATGCTCCAGCCTTCCGTTTTCGAAGCATCTCCACCCGTCCGAGTGTCTCCACCTGATCGGGAGAAGATGCTCCGAAAACAATAGTCTAGGGCACTTCTCCGGGGCCGCGCCCGGCCTGCGGGTCGGGGTCGCCCTCCGCGCGCGGGCCGAGATCGCGCGCGACCTCGGGCTGGCGCAGGGCGCGGTCGATCTGCATCGCGTAGTCGAGCGCGGTGTCGGGCTGGAAATGCAGGTCGGGCGCGTATTTCAGCCGCACCGATTTCGCCACCTGGCCGCGCAGGAAGGGCGCAGCGCGCTTCAGGGCGCGGAACTGCGCCTCGGGCAGGTCCTTGCCGAGGCCGCTGACGAAGGCGGTCATGTGCTTGAGGTCGGGCGAGGCGCGGACCTCGGTGACGGTGACATGGATGTTGGCGAGGTCCGGATCGCGGAAGTCGCGCCGCTCGAACAGCGCGGCGAGGGCGTGGCGCACCTCCTCCGCGACGCGGAGCTGGCGCTGGGACGGGCCTTCGCCATGGCTGGCGTGCCGCTTGGTCATGGGGTTGGAACCCTTCTTGTCGGAAAGCAAAGGGCGCGGCGCCTGACTGGCGCCGCGCCCCGGTGGTGTCGCCGGAGGGTGGCGCGGGTTACGCCGCGGCCACCGTCTCCGTCTCGTAGCACTCGATCTGGTCGCCGACGCGGATGTCGTTGTAGTTGGCGAAGGACATGCCGCATTCGTAGCCGTTGGTGACCTCGCGGACATCGTCCTTGAACCGCCGGAGCGTGCTGAGCTCGCCCTGGTGGATGACGACGCCGTCGCGCAGCAGGCGCACGCCGGCGCCACGCCGCACCACGCCCTCGGTCACGCGGCAGCCCGCCACGTTGCCGACGCGCTTGACCTCGAAGACCTGCAGGATGGTGGCGTAGCCGAGGAAGTTCTCGCGCTGCACCGGGGCCAGCCGGCTCTTGAACATCTTCTCGATGTCGTCCGCCACCTCGTAGATGATCGAGTAGTAGCGGATGTCGACGCCCTCGCGCTGCGCCAGCTCCCGCGCCTGGGAGGTGGCGCGGACGTTGAAGGCGACGACCACGGCGTTGGAGGCCTTGGCGAGCTGGATATCGCTCTCGGTGATCTGGCCGACCGCCGAGTGCAGCACGCGCACGCGCACCTCCTCGTTGCCAATCTTGCCCAGCGTCACGCCGATCGCCTCGGCGGAGCCCTGGACATCGGCCTTCACCACCACGGCCACCTCCTTCTGCTCGCCCGCCTGGATGCGGGCCAGCATGTCGGTGAGCGTGCCGCGGCCGGCGACGGCGGCCGCCGAGCTCTTCTCGCGCGCCCGGCGCTGCCGGTACTCGGAGATCTCGCGCGCCCGGGTCTCGTCCTCGACGGCGACGAAATTCTCGCCCGCCCCCGGCACGCCGGAGAGGCCGAGGATCTCGACCGGGAGCGAGGGCGGCGCCTCCTTGAGCTGGCGGCCGCGGTCGTCGAGCATCGCCCGCACCCGGCCCCATTCGGCGCCGGCCACCACGATGTCGCCCTGGCGCAGCGTGCCCTTCTGCACCAGCACCGTCGCCACCGGGCCACGGCCGCGATCGAGCTTGCTCTCGATCACGGTGCCCTCGGCAGCGCGGTCCGGATTGGCCCGCAGGTCGAGGATCTCGGCCTGCAGCGCGATCGCCTCGAGCAGCTTGTCGAGGTTGATCTTCTTGGTCGCGGAGACCTCGATCTCCTGCGTCTCGCCGCCCAGGCTCTCGACCACCACCTCGTGCTGCAGCAGCTCCTGCCGCACGCGGTCCGGGTTGACGCCCGGCTTGTCGATCTTGTTGACCGCGACGATCAGCGGGACATTGGCCGCGCGGGCGTGGTTGATGGCCTCGATGGTCTGCGGCATCACGCCGTCATCCGCCGCCACCACCAGCACGACCATGTCGGTCACGCTCGCGCCGCGGGCCCGCATCGCCGTGAAGGCGGCGTGGCCCGGCGTGTCGATGAAGGTCACCTTGCCGCCATCCGGCACCGTCACCTGGTAGGCGCCGATGTGCTGGGTGATGCCGCCGGCCTCGTGCCCCGCGACATCGGCCTGGCGCAGCGCGTCCAGCAGCGAGGTCTTGCCGTGGTCGACATGGCCCATGATGGTGACCACCGGCGGCCGCGACTGCAGGTCGGTCTCCACATCGACCGCGCCCTCGAGGCCGAGCTCGACATCGGATTCCGAGACGCGGCGGACGCGGTGGCCGAACTCCTGCACCACCAGCTCGGCGGTGTCGGCGTCGATGGTCTGGGTCAGCGTCGCCATCACGCCCATGCGGAACAGCGCCTTCACCACCTCGCCGCCGCGGGCGGCCATGCGGTTGGCGAGCTCCTGCACCGTGATCGCCTCGGGGACGATGACGTCGCGCACCACCCGCTCGGCGCCCGAGCGGAGGCGGGCCAGCTCCTGCTGCCGCCGCTCGCGCTCACGGGCGCGGCGCAGCGAGGCGATGGAGCGGCTGCGCTCGTCCTCGCCCTCGATCGCCGCCTGCACGTCGATGCGGCCGCCGCGCCGGTCGGCGCCGGGCAGGCCCTTCTTCGCCGGGGCGAGGGCGGGCTTCTTCGGCGCCGCGGCCGGCAGGCCGGGACGCCTCGCGGCGGGACGGCTGCGGTCGTCCTCCTCCTCGGTGCGCGGCCGGAGCGAGAGCTTGTTGGCCGCGGCGCCGGGCGCGGCGGCCGGGGCGGCCGCGGCGGGCTGCGCCGGGGCGCCGGGGCGCGGCCGCTGCGCGGCGGGGCCGACCGGCACCGGGCCGGGACGGCCGGGCGTGCGCAGGGGCGGCGCCACCGGCCGCACCGGGCGGGCCGGCGCCTGGGCCGGGCCCGGGGTCGGGGCGGGCGTGGCGGCGACGGGCGCCGCGGCCGGCCCAGGGGCGGCGGGGGCGGCGGCCGGCGGCTGCGCCGCCTCCTCGGCGGCACGGCGCGCGGCCTCCTCGGCCTCGGCCCGGGCGCGCGCCTCGTCCTCCTCGGCCTGGCGCGCCGCCTCCTCGGCCTGGCGCTTCTCCTCCTCCTCGCGGCGCCGCGCCTCCTCGGCGGCGGAGCGGACCATGAGCGCCTGGCGCTCCCGCTCCTCGCGCTGGCGCTGCGCCTCGAGCCGGCGCTGCTCCTCCAGCACGCGCTGGCGCACCGCCTGCTCGGCGGCGGTCAGCGGCCGGTTGCCGGCGGGCGCGGGGCCGCGCGCCTGGGCGCCGCCCGGCCGCGCCGGGTTGGCCGGGCGCGGCCCGCCGCCGGCCGGGACCGGGGCGGCCGGGCCGGCCGCCTGCCGCGGCGCCGGCGCCATGGTCCGCTTCTTCACCACCTCGACCTGCACGGTCTTGCTGCGCCCGTGGCTGAAGCTCTGGCGGACGCTGCCCGCATCCACCGTCTTGCCCAGCTCCAGGCGGCCGCCAGCTGGCCGAAGGCTCAGCCTGCTCTTGCCCGCGTCCTGGTCGTTCTGGTCGCTCATTCTCTGGTCCGAACCCGATCCGTCTGCCGTCATGCCACTCGTGCCAAGGGACATGCCGGGGGACGGGCCTGCATGGCGCCAGCCCCGGGCATGTCCGGTGAATCCACCGGGCGCGAGATGGCGCGCCCAACCGTTACCCGCTCATCGGCCCATCGGGCCATCTCTCCTGTCGTCTCGCCCCGCGGCGCGGGACGGGCCCGGCCGGGACGGGGCCGGCGCCGCCGTGCCGGCAAGCCCGGCCAGCCCGGCCAGCCGCCCCGCCTCCACGGCGATCGCCGCGGCCAGGCGCCCGGGCGCAATCGCCACATGCACGGCATGGTCGCGCCCGAAGACGCCGCCGAGCCTCTCTGCCGGGAGCGGGGCGACCACCGGCACCTCGCGCCCACCGACCAGGCGCGCCCTCTCGGAAGGGCTGCCGTCGGATGCCTCCACCAACAGGCCGGCACGGCCGGCCCGCAACCATTCCCGCACGGTGTCCCGCCCGCAGACCGCCTGGCCGCTCCGACGCGCGAGGCCGATGAGATCGCGGATGCGGCCCTGGAGGCCTTCCATGATCCGCGCAGCAAGGTCGGGGGGCAGTTGCACGGTCGCACGGGCCGCCTTGGCAAAGGCGCCGCGCTTCACCGCGCGTTCTAACACATCGGCCCTTGCCGACAACCACATTCCCCGGCCCGGCAGCTTCCCGGCCAGGTCCGGCACCAGCATCTGGTCCGGCCCCAGCACGAAGCGGATCATCGCCTCCTTCGGCCCGCTCTCGCGGGTCACGATGCAGCGACGCAGCGGCCCGCGCTCGGCCTCCGCCGCCGCGGCGGCCTCGTCCGGCGCCCCGGGCGGCGGCTCAGGCTTCGTGCTCATCCGCCGCGCGCGTCTCCGTCCCTGCCTCGACCTCGGGCTCGGCCTCCGCCGCGCCAGCCTCGGCCTCGGTCTCCACCTCGGCCTCCGCCTCGGCGCCCTCCTCGCCCTCGAACCAGTGCTGCCGCGCCGCCATGATGATGGCGTTCGCCGTCTCCTCGTCCATCGAATCCGGGCCGAGGATCTCGATCAGCTCGTCGGAGGCGAGGTCGGCGAGGTCGTCGAGCAGCTTCACCCCCTTCTCGCCGAGCGCCACGAGCTGCTGCGGCGTGAAGCCGCCCGCCTCGGCCACCGCGTCCTCGACGCCGAGGCCGCGGCGCTGCTCGTCATATTCCTGGTCGCGCCGCTCGAGGAAGGCCTCGGCGCGGCGCTTCAACTCGGCCGCGACGCTCTCGTCGAAGCCCTCGATGCCGGCCAGCTCCTCGTCCTCGACGGCGACGATGTCCTCGATCGAGGTGAAGCCCTCGGTGACCAGCAGGCCGGCGATCACGTCGTCCACGTCGAGCGCCTCGACGAACAGGCCGGTGCGCTTGCGGAACTCCTCCTGCCGGCGCTCGCTCTCCTCGGCCTCGGTCAGGATGTCGATGTCCCAGCGGGTGAGCTGGGAGGCGAGGCGCACATTCTGGCCGCGCCGGCCGATCGCCAGCGACAATTGGTCGTCGGGCACCACCACTTCAACCCGCCGCGCCTCGTCGTCCAGCACCACTTTCGTCACCTCGGCCGGGGCGAGGGCGTTCACCACGAAGGTGGCGTTGTCGGGCGACCAGGGGATGATGTCGATCTTCTCGCCCTGCAGCTCCTGCACCACCGCCTGCACGCGGCTGCCGCGCATGCCGACGCAGGCGCCGACCGGGTCGATGCTGGAATCGCGGCTGATCACCGCCATCTTGGCGCGGCTGCCGGGGTCGCGCGCCACCGCCTTGATCTCGATGATGCCGTCGTAGATCTCCGGCACCTCCTGGGCGAAGAGCTTGGCCAGGAAGCCCGGATGGGTGCGGGAGAGGAAGATCTGCGGCCCGCGCGGCTCCTCGCGCACGTCGTAGATATAGGCGCGCACCCGGTCGCCGTTGCGGAAGGCCTCGCGCGGGATGGTCTCGTCCCGCCGGAGGAGGGCTTCCGCGCGGCCGAGATCGACCATCAGGTTGCCGTACTCGGTGCGCTTGACGATGCCGTTGACGATCTCGCCGACGCGGTCCTTGTACTCGTCGAACTGCTTCTTGCGCTCGACCTCGCGCACCCGCTGCACGATCACCTGCTTGGCGGTCTGCGCCGCGATGCGGCCGAAATCGATCGGCGGCAGCGGGTCGACGATGAACTCGCCGGCATTGATCTCGGGCTTGAACTTGCGGGCGATGCGCAGCGGGATCTGCGTCGCCTCGTTCTCCACCGGCTCCTCCTCGACCACCTCGGTCCAGCGGGAGAGGCGGACCTCGCCGCTGCGGCGGTCGATGACGGCGCGGATGTCCTTCTCATGGCCGTACTTGGCGCGGCCGGCCTTCTGGATGGCCTGCTCCATCGCCTCCAGCACCTCGTCGCGCTCGATCATCTTCTCGCGCGCGACGGCATCGGCGACCTGCAGCAGCTCAGGGCGCGCGATCGCGACATCCACGGCCATGGTCAGTTCCCTTCAGTGTGGTTTGCCGTCGGGGCCCGGCGGCGCATCCGCGTCCTCCGGGTCCTGGCTGGCGGGCGCCGCGGTGGCGGCGATGAGATCGTCGGTCAGCACCAGCTTGGCGCGGCGGATGTTGCTGCGGGCGATGCTCGCCTCGCTGCCATCCTCGAGCCGCAGCCGGGCGGTCTCGGCATCGGCGCCGAGGGCGATGCCCCGGAGGCGCTTGCGGCCCTCCTGCGGCACCTGCAGCTCGACCTGCGCCAGATGGCCGGCGAAGCGGTTCCAGTCCTTGGTGCGGGTCAGCGGCCGGTCGATGCCGGCCGAGGAGACCTCGAGCGTCCACTCGCCGCGGATCGGGTCCTCGACATCCAGCACGGCGCCGACGGCATGGCTGATCGCCTCGCAATCCTCGACGCGGAAGGGCGCCTCGTCGGCGCGGTCGGCCATGATTTGCACGACCGGGCGCTCCTTGCCGGAGACCTGCACGCGGACGAGCTCATAGCCCATGTGTTCGATGGTCGGGGCGACGGCATCGGCGATGCGCGCCTCCAGGCCCTCATGCTGCGGACGTTCGATGTCAGTGGCCAATGCAAAAAAGGCGGCCCTTTCAGGCCACCCCCCGAAGAGCCCGGATGGTGATTGATCCGTGAGGATATAGGCCCGCCCTCCGCGGAGGGCAAGCATTTGCGAGCAAGCGGCAGCGCCGCGGGAGGTGAGGCCGCCTGCCGCCGAGTTTAACCCCGGTTTTTCCGCCGCGTGGTGGAATGGCGGCATGCCGACCTTGCCTCCCGCCCATGGCTTCTTCCAGGAGGCGCCTGCCCAGGCGCCCAGGACCTACGACCTCGCCGCCTTCCACCGCCTCGCCCGGCCCGCGGCGCGGCGCCCGCCGCGCCGGCTGCTCCGGGAATTCGTGTTCCACGGCGCCGGCGGGACGCTGCTGCTCGGCCTCGCCCTGCTGCTCTACCTGATGCAGCGCGCCCTCGGCGGCGGCGGGCTGCCGGATTTCGAGCTGGAGCAGGCGGTGAGCGCCCTGCTGGCGCTTTAGATACCAACGGCCGTTGATGGATGGCCCATCAACGGCCCCTCCGTCGCCGGGCGGTTCGCTCCGCAAACCTTGGCGACGCGCCACTGGGCGCGGCGCCCGTTCGGGCGCTCGGCCCTGCGGGCCGCAGGCCAGAACGTCGTGCGTCCGCTATCAGCCCAGCCGGTTCCGGTAGATCCGCCCGTCCTTCATGATCAGCGCCAGGGTCCGCTCCGGATCGGCGATGCGGTCGAGCTCGGCGATCGGGTCCCCCTCCAGCACCAGCAGGTCGGCCAGCGCCCCCGGCGCGATGACGCCGACCTTCCCGGCATAGGGCGTGCGCGGGCCGGACATCGCCAGCAGCGCGCCGTTCTGCCCGGTCGCCATGGCCAGGATCTCGGCCGCGCCGTACCAGCGCTTCATCTTGGCGAGCTGCGCCCCCTGCCGCTCGGCCAGCCGGGCGCTGAACAGCGTGTCCGTGCCCCAGGCGGTCAGCGGCCGGTGCTGCACCGCCAGCGCATAGGCGGCGTCCGTCCCGGCCGTCATCTCGCGCTGCTTGGCGCGGCTCGGCGAGCCCTCGGGGAAGGGCGTCGCATCCTCGTCGTCGAGGAAGGGCTGCGAGCTGAACCAGATGCCCTGGTCGACCAGCAGCCGCATCGTCGCCTCGTCGATGAGCTGGCCATGCTCGATGCAGCGCACCCCGGCCTTCACCGCCATCCGGATCGCCCGCGGCGTATAGGCATGCACCGCGACATAGGTGCCCCAATCCGCCGCCGCCTCCACCGCCGCATGCATCTCCGCCTCGGTGTACTGCGTCACGTCGAGCGGATCGTGGTCCGAGGAGACGCCGCCGCCGGCGGCGAGCTTGACCTGGCTGGCGCCGAGCATGAGCTGCTCGCGCACCCGCTTCAGCACCTGCGGCACGCCATCGGCGACCATGCCGGCCCCGAGCGCCTCGCCATGGCTGAGCGGCGGGTTCCAGGGCGCCGGCAGATCGGTGAGCGGGCGGCAATCGCCATGCCCGGAGGTCTGCGAGATCATCGCGCCCGAGGGCCAGATGCGCGGCCCCGCCACCAGCCCGGCATCGATCGCCCGCTTCAGGGCGAAGCTGGGCCCGGCCATGTCGCGCACGCTGGTGAAGCCGCGCATCAGCGTCCGCTGCGCCTGGTCGGCGGCGGCGAGGGTGATGAAGCCGATATCGGCCGTCATCAGCGTGCGGATGTCGAGCGAGGCCATCATGGCGTGCCAATGCGCGTCGATCAGGCCGGGCATCAGGGTGCGGCCGCCGCCCTCGATCACCTGCATTCCCTCGCCGGGCGGGTTGCGCGCGGCATCGACCGCCTTGATGCGGTTGCCCTCGACGAGGACGGCGAGCCCGTCGCGCAGCGCCTTGCCCTCGCCATCGAAGACCCGGAGGTTGCGGAAGAGGATCGGGCCCTTCGGCGGCGCCGGCAGGGCGGCCGCCGCGCCGCGCGGCAGGGCCGCCGCGGCGGCGAGGCCGGCGCCGCCGGCGAGCAGCGACCGCCGGCCGAGCCGCGCCGTCATCAAGCCGTTCAGCCGGGCGAAGGCGGGGCTCTGGCAGGCGCAGGGCACGGCGGGGGCCGGGCTGGGGTTGGGATCGGTCGGCGCGCAGACGAGCATGCGGTTGCCTTTCGTGAGGGCGCTGCCCGGCGCGGCGGGGCCCGAGCGCGAGAGCCTGGCCGATAGGGCGTGGCCGACGGGGCATGGCCAACGGGGCATGGCCGCGGCCCCGATGCGCGGCGCCGCGGGCGATGCGGGTGAGGATGACCACGCCCGCCCCGCCGAAGGCAACCCCTGGCGCAGGCCGGTAGTGTCTCAGTTTGAGATGTGGGTCCGCCCGCGTCCGTAGCGGCTTGATCATCGCGGTGCCGCCCCGCACTCCTGTATGCTCGGAATCGAGCCGAGAGGAGATCGGATGAGCGATAATTTGCCCTTGCTGGCATCGGCCATTCTCGTTTGGCTTCCAGACTGCCAGCGGCCAGACATCCGAAGCTTCGACCCTTCGAAGCTACAGCCGCCTCCTCACCCTAACCCGGAGGCATTCTGGGTGTTACACGAAGCCATAACCCATGCCGTGGAGACCCATCACCTCGCGGTGGAGAAGGCGCATGACAAGGTGCCTTGGGTTAAGGTCGGAGACCGGATCATGGGGCCTGAGGAAATCCTTCGTATTTACAAGGGCATGGGCAATCTGAAGGGTTTTGCCAGCCATGCCTAAGGGGCCAAAAGGCGAGAAGTGCCCGGCCCACGTAATCGGAAACGCGGTGCGAGTGATGCGGATCGCGACGGGGGAGGAGGCGGAGGACGTGCCGCCGAAGAAGTGTGGCCCCTACAAGCCGCGCCAGAGGAAGATTGCGGCCTAATGGTGGGACCGGATCAGCGCGGGCGCAATCACGTCGATCAGCCGCATGGCCGCATCATACGATGCGGCCTTCGCCAGCACTTCGATCCCGCGATCCACCGCTTCCGGGTCGAACTCGTAAATGAAGTATCCGGTGTCATCTCCCAATGTCTGAGCTTTGTTTGCCTCAAAGGCATCGAGCGAGATTGGGGAAACACGTAGTTCTCTCCCATCACCGATGGGCGCAGCGAATAGGAGGTGGTGCATGGCGAGTTCCGATTACCGGTGGCGGATCAATAGTCGGCCACGCTTCACGGTGTTGGAAATGGGCGAATACATGGCGGCAGACGACGGCCCTCGTGAGACGATGCTCCGAGACATGAGGTTCGAACGCTTGTCTCGCACTCTCATCTATAGGTTTCTCCGCCCGGCCGTTACACGGTTCCTCACCAGCCCGACGCGCGACCGCGGAATCCTACATCGGTGCCGGGCCACCTTGGAGCACGAAATCGCGGCTGCCTCCAATCCGCAGCAGCGGGAAAATCTCACGTACGAACTACGGGCACTGCAAGCTTTCGAGGGGAGCCTGAATGCCCTGGAAATGGCCGGCTTGAACTTCGAACCTGCTCAAGCGGCCCCGCCGCTGCGGATTGAAGGCGTCACGGTCAGCGTGCAGCCGACCGCCCACATTCGGGTGCGGCGTCCACGCGGGACCGACCTTGCCGGAGCAATCGTGGTGGATGTGGCCAAAGGAATTGCCCTCAAGTCCGACGAGGCAGTCGCGCGCCGATCTGACGGCATGCGACACGCCGCGGTGCTGGTCCACGAGTACGTGGCCGGTGCGCTTGGCCCCGACGGCGCCAAGCCATCGCCGGACCACTCAATCATCTTTCACAGCCATCGTCAGGAACGGGTGTGCGCGCCAAGCGGATATCGGAGAATGTTACGCAACGTTGAGGCCGCCTGTCGGAACATCGCCCGAAGTTGGGAAGGCATCCAGCCACCAGCGAATTTTGACCTGAATCTGGCCAGGACGCGTCGCTAATTTCAAACTGAGGCACCACCCGCAGGCCCGGTGGATGCCGGCCGGAACCGTCGCCGCCTTGTACCGCCCCTGGGGCCCCTCCCCTGGCCCGGCGGGGCGCCCCTACCCGTCCCTGCGGCGGAGCGACCAGTAGAGCGGCTGCCGCCCCTCGCGCAGCGCCTTCGCCTCGTAGCGGGTCGGCGGCCAGCCCTCCGGCCGCGTCCTGGCCGGGGGCGGCGCCTCGAAGAGGTCCTGCGCCGCCAGCACCTCGGCGGTCCAGGCCTGGTAGGTCGGGTCGTCGGAGGCGATGCGCCACTCGCCGCCCGGGCGGATCGCCCGCGCCACCAGCGGCAGCAGGCCCGGATTGACGAAGCGCCGCTTGGCGTGCCGGGCCTTCGGCCAGGGATCGGGGAAGAGCAGGAAGAGCCGGTCGAGCGAGGCCGCCGGCAGCAGGCCGAGCAGGTGCCGCGCATCCTGCGGCCAGAGGCGCAGGTTGGGCGGCAGCGGGCCGCTTGCCTCCTCGCCCTCGACGACGAGGCGCGAGAGCAGGGAGCAGAGCCCGTTCTCGAAGACCTCGGCGGCGATGTAGCCGATGCCGGGATTGGCCCCGACATGCGCCAGCGCATGCTCGCCGCCGCCGAAGCCGACCTCGAGCCACAGCGCCTCGACCGGGATGGCGAAGGCGGCGCGCGGCTCCCCCGCCGCCGCGGGGGCGAGGCGGAGCCGCGGCAGGGTCTCGTCCAGCAGCCGCTGCTGGCGGGGCCGCAGCGGGTGGCTGCGGCGGCGGCCATAGAGGCGGTCGGGGATGCCCTCGGCGAGGGGCGGCCGGTCGGCCGTGGTCATCTGTTGCCCGCCGGCGCGCAGCCGCCACGCCAACCCTGCGCGCCGGCGGAATGGTGGTTGCCCGCCGCCGCGCAGCCGCCACGCCAACCCTGCGCGCCGGCGGGATGATGGTCGCCCGCCGCCGCGCGGCCGCCACGCGAGCCCCGTGCGCCGGCGGAAGGGTGCATCGCCCGCGGCACCCTCAGCGGTTGAAGGCGCGCTTCAGCTCCGGCGCGAGCAGGTCGGTCCGCTCCCAGGTGAAGCTGTCCTGCGCCAGGTCGGGCTTGCGGCCGAAATGGCCATAGGCGCTGGTCGGCACGTAGATCGGCCGGTTCAGGCGCAGCATCTCGCGGATGCCGCGCGGCGAGAGGTTCACCGCATCCTGCACCACCGCCGCCAGCTTCGCCTCGTCGATGTCGCGGCCGGTGCCGTGCAGGTCGAAATAGACCGAGAGCGGCTTGGAGACGCCGATGGCATAGGAGACCTGGATGGTGCAGCGATCGGCGAGGCCGGCCGCGACCACGTTCTTCGCCACGTAGCGCGCGGCATAGGCGGCGGAGCGGTCGACCTTGGTCGGGTCCTTGCCGCTGAAGGCGCCGCCGCCATGCGGCGCGGCGCCGCCATAGGTGTCGACGATGATCTTGCGGCCGGTGAGGCCGGCATCGCCGTCGGGGCCGCCGATGACGAAATTGCCGGTCGGGTTCACGTAGAACTCGGCCTCCGGCACCTCCCAGCCCGCGGGCAGGACCTGGCGCACGATGGGGCGGAGCAGCTCCTTGATCTCGGCCTGCTCCAGCCCCTCCTCGTGCTGCGTCGAGATGACGACGCAGGTGACGCCGACCGGCTTGCCGTCCACGTAACGCAGCGTGACCTGGCTCTTGGCGTCCGGCAGCAGGCCGCGGGCGCGCTTGTCGCCGGCATGGCGCAGCTCGGCCATGATGCGCAGGATATTGTGGGCGTAGGTGAGCGGCGCGGGCATCAGCTCGGGCGTCTCGTTCGTCGCGTAGCCGAACATGATGCCCTGGTCGCCGGCGCCCTCGTCCTTGTTGCCGGCGGCATCGACGCCGACGGCGATGTCGGCCGACTGGGCGTGCAGGTGGCACTCGAAGGCGGCGTTGCGCCAGGAGAAGCCGGCCTGGTCGTAGCCGATCTCCTTCACCGCCTCGCGCACCAGCCCTTCCAGATGCGCGGCGTTGACGCTCTCCGGCCCGCGGGTCTCGCCGGCGAGGACGATGCGGTTGGTGGTCACCAGCGTCTCGCAGGCCACGCGCGCATAGGGATCGGCGGCGAGGAAGGCGTCCAGCACCGTGTCGGAGATGCGGTCGGCGACCTTGTCGGGGTGGCCTTCGGACACGGATTCGGAAGTGAAGAGATACTCGCCCTTATCGCGCATGGCGTGATTCGTCCTCTTGTCGCGCGGGGAAACCGATGGGGTCCCGGCCTGGCCACACCGGCGGGTTCGGGCGCGGCGAGCGACCAAGGCACGCACCCAACCGGTCGCCCGCTGTTTCGCAGCAAGCGGGGCGCAGGGTCAAGGCCGCTGACATAAAGGTATGCTTATGTCGCGGAAGTGTCGGTCCCAGGACGATGCTGCAGCGCGGCGGCGTCATGCCATGCCGAGGACGTGCTTCATGTCGTAGAGGCCGGGCGGCCGGCCCTGCAGCCAGAGCGCGGCGCGCACCGCGCCGGTCGCGTAGACCCGCCGGTCGAAGCTGCGATGGGTGAGCGCGATGTGCTCCGAGGCGCCGGCGAAGAGCAGCATGTGCTCCCCCACCACCTGCCCGCCGCGCAGCGCCGCGAAGCCGATGCGGCCGGTGCCGCGGGCGCCGGTATGGCCGTCCCGCCCGCTCTCCGTTCCGGCCGCCTCCAGCGTCGTGCCCCGGCCGCGCGCGACGGCCCGGCCGAGCGCGACCGCGGTGCCGGAGGGCGCATCCACCTTCTGGCGGTGGTGCATCTCGAGGATCTCGGCATCGTACTGCGCCGCCGGCAGCGCCGCTGCCATGCGCTCGGCCAGGGCCAGGACGAGGTTGACCCCCGGGGCGAAATTGGCGGCGTAGACGATCGGCACGCGCCCCGCCGCCGTGGCCACCGCCGCCTCCGCCGCGGCATCCAGGCCGGAGGTGCCGAGCACCAGCGGCTTGCCCGCCGCCGCGGCGGCGGCGGCATGGCCGGCGGCGGCCGAGGCATGGGTGAAGTCGATCACCACCTCGCTCGCGGCGAAGAGCGCGGCGATGTCGGGCAGCAGCGGCGCCGGCAGGTCGCCCGCCTCGCCCGGACGGGCCCGGGTGCCGCCGGCGAGGCTGGCGCCGGCGGCCAGCGCCTCCTCGGCCAGCAGCCGCCCCATGCGGCCGGCCAGGCCGGCGATGCCGATGCGAACGGGCATGAACTCCTCCCCAGCGGGTCCGGCCCGTCATGGCCGGGCGCGCCGGCGGCGGCAAGCCCCGCCCCCGCGGCGAACGGCCGGGGCTGCCCCGCTGGCGAGGCGGCCGGGCCGCCCTCAGGGCAGGCCGGCACCCCAGATCGAGCGGGCGCCCCAATAGTCATCGACCTGCCGGCCCCAGTCGCCGCCGCCCCAGTCGGGCGCGCTGCCGGCGTCATAGGCCGGCGCCCCGTGCAGGCGGTCGCGGTCGAGATCGACCACATAGCCGCCACGGGCCGGGTCGTAGTCCAGCACCGACCAGGGCAGCGGATGGTAGCGCTCGCCGATCCCGAGGAAGCCGCCGAAGCTCATCACCGCATAGGCGACCCGGCCGGAGCGCTTGTCCAGCATCAGGTCCTCGACGGTGCCGAGCGCCTCGCCGGCGCGGCTGTAGACCGGGGTGCCGTGCACCTTGCCGGCGGCGATGAGGCTGGGGGTCTCCTCGCGCTCCATGCCGGGGGTCACGGCCGGCTCGGCGCTGGGCTCACGATCGGGCATGCGGGCCTCCTCGATGCGGCGGGACGGTGGAGGCGGGGATGCGGGAGGGGGGGGCGGGCGGCGATGCGGGTGGGACCGCGTCCGCACCGCCGCCTGCCAGAGCCGCCGCTGGGGGGAAGTGCGACGGTCGGACCATAGAACGCCGCTCCGCGCGGCCGGTTCCCGTCGGTCGACCGACTCGGCGCGCCCGCGGGCCGCCGCACCGGCCCGGCAGGCCATGCCGCATCAAGGGTCAGGCACGAATCCTACCCCCACGGCGTCGCGCAGCGACGTCGTGGGGCAGCGATCAGCGCCCCAGCCCGTCCCAGAACTCCTTCACCCGGGCGAAGAAACCCTCCGCCTCCGGGCTGGTCCGGCCGGCCTGCGACGCCTCGGCCTCGAACTGCTCCAGCAGCTCGCGCTGCCGCGGCGAGAGGTTCTGCGGCGTCTCCACCGAGACCTGCACGAACATGTCGCCGCGCGCGGCGCTGCGCAGCACCGAGAAGCCCTTGCCGCGCAGCCGGAACTGGTCGCCGGCCTGGGTGCCGGCGGGGATGGTGACGCGGGCGCGCCCGCCATCGATGCTCGGCACCTCGACGCTGCCGCCGAGCGCCGCCTGGGTCATGCGCAGCGGCACCCGGACGAAGATGTTGGCGCCGTCGCGCTGGAAGATCGGATGCGCCCGGATGGAGACGTCCACATAGAGGTCGCCCGCCGGCGCGCCGCGCAGCCCGGCCTCGCCCTCGCCGGCCAGGCGGATGCGGGTGCCGTCCTCGACGCCGGCCGGGATGGAGACGCTGAGGGTGCGGTCGCGCTGCACCCGCCCGGCGCCCTGGCAGACCTTGCAGGGGTTCTTGATCACCCGGCCCTGGCCGCCGCAGGTGGGGCAGGTCCGCTCGATCAGGAAGAAGCCCTGCTGCGCCCGCACCTTGCCGGCGCCCTGGCAGGTCGGGCAGGTCTGGGCGGCGCCGCTGCCGCCCTCGGCGCCGGTGCCGGAACAGGCCTCGCAGCTCACCGAGGAGGGGACGCGCACCGTCTTCTTGACGCCGTTGAAGGCCTCCTCCAGCCCGACCTCGACCATGGTGCGGAGGTCGGCGCCGCGGCCCGAGGCCTGGCGGCGTCCGCCGCGGCCGCCGCCACCGCCGCCGAAGCGGCCGAACATCTCCTCGAAGATGTCCTCGAAGCCGGCGCCGAAGGGGTTGCCGCCGAAGCCGCCGCCCGCGCCGCCGCCGCCCTGCTCGAAGGCGGCATGGCCGAAGCGGTCATAGGCCGCGCGCTTCTCGCCATCCTTCAGGCAGTCATAGGCCTCGTTGGCTTCCTTGAACCGGGCCTCGGCGTCCTTGTCACCCTGGTTGCGATCCGGGTGATACTTCATCGCAAGCTTGCGATACGCCTTCTTCAGGTCGTCCTCGGTCGCCTCGCGCGAGACGCCCAGTATCTCGTAGTAATCCCGCTTCGCCATAACCGCGCCCTGTCTCAGGGACCCGCCTGCCGAACCCCGGGCTCCGCCCCCCGGGTTCCGCCGACCGTCCTGCCCCGCCCCGGGATACCCTGCCTCGCGCAGTATCCCCCTCAAGCGATGACCCATCCATGGATGCCCGGAACGGCGCGGCGCCCGGCCCGCCACCCGACCCAGGCCGGGGGACGGTCACCGGGCGCCCGCCCTTCGCGTCCGGGCGCGGCGGGTGCCACCGCACCGCGCCGCGCCGTATCCCTCCGGCCGGCGGGCCGGCCCGAAGGCCATCCCGCCGGCCGCCGGACTCAGCCCGGCTTCTTCTTGTTGGGGTCGACTTCCTCGAAGTCGGCATCCACGACCTTGTCGCCGCCCGGGGGCGGGCCGCCGGCCGCGCCACCGGCACCCGGCGGCGCCTGCTCGGCCGCCTGCTGCTGCTTGTAGAGCGCCTCGCCCATCTTCATCGCCGCCTGGGAGAGCTTCTCCCCGGCGCCGCGCAGCGTCTCGGGCTCGCCGCTCTCGAGGGCGGTGCGGGCCTCGGCCAGCGCCGCCTCGACCTCGGCCTTCTCCGCCGAGCCGACCTTCTCGCCGTTCTCCTGCAGCGTCCGGTCGGTGCTGTGGATCAGCGCCTCGAGCTGGTTGCGCGCCTCGACCGCGTCGCGGCGCTTCTTGTCGGCCTCGGCATTGGCCTCGGCCTCCTTCACCATGCGCTCGATATCGGCGTCCGACAGGCCGGAGCGGGCCTGGATCTTGATCTGCTGCTCCTTGCCCGTCGCCTTGTCCTTGGCCTGGACCGAGACGATGCCGTTGGCGTCGATGTCGAAGGTCACCTCGATCTGCGGCACGCCGCGCGGCGCCGGCGGGATGCCCTGCAGGTCGAAATTGCCCAGCAGCTTGTTGTCGGCCGCCATCTCGCGCTCACCCTGGAAGACCTTGATGGTGACCGCGGTCTGGTTGTCGTCCGCCGTGCTGAAGACCTGCGACTTCTTGGTCGGGATCGTCGTGTTGCGGTCGATCAGGCGGGTGAAGACGCCGCCCAGCGTCTCGATGCCCAGCGAGAGCGGGGTCACGTCGAGCAGCAGGACGTCCTTCACCTCGCCCTTCAGCACGCCGCCCTGGATGGCGGCGCCGATGGCGACGACCTCGTCCGGGTTGACGTTGCGGGCCGGCTCCTTGCCGAAGAAGGCCTTCACCGCCTCGATGACCTTGGGCATGCGGGTCATGCCGCCGACCAGGATCACCTCGTCGATCTCGCCGGCCGAGACGCCGGCATCCTTCAGCGCCTGCTTGGAGGGCTCGAGCGTGCGCTGGATCAGGTCGTCGACCAGGGCTTCCAGCTTGGCGCGGGTGAGCTGCATCACCAGGTGCTTCGGCCCGGAGGCGTCGGCGGTGATGAAGGGCAGGTTGATCTCGGTCTGCTTCGAGCTGGACAGCTCGATCTTCGCCTTCTCGGCGGCCTCCTTCAGCCGCTGCAGGGCGAGCTTGTCGCCGCGCAGGTCGATGCCCTGCTCGCGCTTGAACTCATCGGCCAGGTAATCGATGATCCGCTGGTCGAAATCCTCGCCGCCAAGGAAGGTGTCGCCGTTGGTCGACTTCACCTCGAAGACGCCGTCGCCGATCTCGAGGATGGAGATGTCGAAGGTGCCGCCGCCGAGGTCGTAGACCGCGATGGTGCCGCCCTTCTTCTGGTCCATGCCGTAGGCGAGCGCGGCCGCGGTCGGCTCGTTGATGATGCGCAACACCTCGAGGCCCGCGATCGCGCCGGCCTCCTTCGTCGCCTGGCGCTGGGCGTCGTTGAAATAGGCGGGGACGGTGATGACGGCCTGCGTCACCTTCTCGCCGAGGTAGTTCTCGGCCGTCTCCTTCATCTTGGTGAGGATGTAGGCGCTGATCTGCTGCGGCGCGTATTTCTGGCCCTCGACCTCCACCCAGGCATCGCCGTTGTCGGCGCGCACGATGTGGTAGGGGACGAGGCCCATGTCCTTCTTCACCATCGCGTCGTCGAAGCGGCGGCCGATCAGGCGCTTGACGGCGTAGAGGGTGTTGGTCGGGTTGGTCACGGCCTGGCGCTTGGCGCTCTGGCCGACGAGGCGCTCGCCGTTCTTGGCGAAGGCCACCATGGAGGGCGTGGTGCGGGCGCCCTCGGCATTCTCGATGACCCGCGTTTCCTTGCCTTCCATGATGGCAACGCAGGAATTGGTCGTGCCGAGATCGATGCCGATTACCTTGCTCATCCGTTAGTTCTCCTTTGCGGCGGGCGAGGGCGGCCCCGGGAAGGCACCGCGCCTGGCCCCCTTGATGCTCCGGGGGGCGAGATCCCCCACGGTTTCGACGGTGTCGGATGGGGTCCTGGCCGCCGGCTGGCGGCCTCGCCCGTGGATGTATTCGCGGGGTATCAGTGGAACAAGTCCCGCGGCCGGACGGGCCGACAAATATTCGGGCGGCGCCTCAGCGCGCCGCGCCGCCGCCGGCGGCGACCACCACCATCGCCGGCTTCAGCAGCCGGCCGTTCAGCGTCCAGGCCGGGGTCCAGGCCTGCAGCACCGTCCCCGGGGCCGTGCCGGGCGGCGCCGGCTGCTCGGCCATCGCCTGGTGCAGCTCGGGGTCGAAGGGCTCGCCCTGCGCCTCGCGGCGGGCGACGCCGTTGCGCTCGAGGATGCCGATGAAGCTGCGCTCCACCCCCTCGAAGCCCTCGCGCAGCTTGGTCAGCAGCTCGGGCTCGTCCTCCCGCGGCGGCGGCAGGGCCTCGAGGCCGCGGCGCAGGTTCTGCGCCGCCTCCACCACGTCGCCGGCGAATTTCTGGATGGCGTATTGCCGCGCATCCTGCACCTCGCGCTGGGTGCGGCTGCGCAGGTTCTGCATCTCCGCCTCGGCCCGCAGCCAGCGGTCGCGGAAATCCGTCACCTCGGCCTCGAGCGCAGCGATGCGCGCCTCGGCTGTCACCGACTCCCCTGGCGCGGCAGTCTCCTCCGCGGGCGGGGTCACCGGCGGGATCTCGGCTGGGTTGCTCATATCCATGACTTGTCTAAGGAATGGGGGCCCCACGGGGGGACCGGTCGGCACCTCAGGTAATCGCTGCGGGGCCCCAGAGCAACCATATGCCGCAATGGGGCCGCAACCGGGCGCCGGACCAGGGTCCAGGCCATCGCTCGGCCGCGTGAGTCACGCCTTCGGTGCGTCCACCTCGGGCGATCACGCTCTGGACCATGATCCGCTCACCCCGGTTCGCGGACCAGGGTCCAGGCCATTGTTCGGTCGCGTGATTCACGCCTTCGATGAGTCCGCCTCGGGCGATCACGCTCTACAACAGCACCAGCCCCGCCCGCGCCCCGCGCGCCACCGCATCCGCCCGGCTGCCGGCGCCGAGCTTCTGCAGCACCGAGGCGACATGCGCCTTGGCGGTGTGGAAGGACAGGTTCAGCCGCCGCGCGATCACCTTGTTCGAGGCGCCGGCCGCGAGCAGGTCGAGCACCTCCCGCTCCCGCCGCGTCAGGCCGCTGCCGGCCGGGGCCGGTCCGCGCCCGGCCAGCGCCGGCAGCAGCGCCGGCGGCAGCACGACGAGGCCGCGGGCCAGCGCCAGCAGCGCCGCCTCGAGCTGCGCCGGCGGCGCCTCCGGGGCGAGGACGCCGCGCGCCCCGGCGCGGAGCGCCTGCAGCGCCGCCGCGCCCTCGGCCAGCACCAGCACCGGAACCGCCCCTGGAACCTCTCCCGCGGCCACCCCCGTCGCCGCCCCCGGGACCTCCGCCCGGACCTCCTCCGGGATCTCGCCGGGGATATCCTCCGGCCCGCCCCCGGGATCCGGCGGCATCGCCTCGGCGACCAGCACATCGGCCGCCGTCGGGTCGCTCACCAGGCGCAGCCCGGCGAGGCCGGCGAGCCGGGACGCCCGCTCCGGGTCCAGGGACCGCAGCGCCACCGCGACCGGGGCCCGGTGCGGCGGGCGCTGCGGCGCCGGCCGCGGCGCCTCGGGCAGCAGGGTGTCTTCCGCCAACCGTGCCATGGTCAGGCCGCCGCCCGCTCGCCGATCCGCACCTGCAGCCGGTGCGGCTGCCCGGCCCGCACCAGGTCGAGCGTCACCTGGCGGCCGACGCTGTCCGGGTCGAGCCGCACCAGCATCTCCCGCACCGAGCCGAGCGGATCGCCGTCCCAGGCGGCGAGCACGTCGCCGATGAGGATGCCGGCCTCCCCCGCCGGGCTGCGCGGGTCGACGCCGACGACGATGAGGCCGCGCCGCTCGTCGAGCTGGACCGGCTGCATGGCGAGGCCGAGATAGCCGCGCGCCACCCGGCCGCGGGTGCGGAGCTGCTCGACGGCGCGGGCGATGGTCTCGGCCGGGATGGCGAGGGCCCGCCGCCGCGGCCCCGGCACCGCCATGCCGACCAGCCGCCCGGCATGGTCGAGCACCGCCCCGCCCTCGGCGACGGGGTCGAGCTTCAGGCCGAGCTCGATCCGCCGGTCGAGCCGGCCGCCGCGCATCGAGCGCCAGGGGCCGGCGACGACCGAGGCCAGCCCGTAGGCGGCGGTCGGGCCGTGCTCGCCGCGGCCGAGGGCGAGCAGCAGGTGCCCGGCGGCGAGCGCGGCCGGCGGCGCCGGGACCAGCGGCGCGACGGCGCCGGTCTCGGCCCGCAGCAGCGCGACATCGGTGCCGGGGTCGCGGCCGGCGAGGCTGGCCGGGATCACCCGGCCGTTCGCCAGGGTGACGGCGAGCTCGTCGTCGCGCTCCAGCGCCTCCTCGGCGGTCACCACCAGCCCGTCGGACCAGAGCAGGCCGGAGCGGGCGCGGCCGTCGCGGCCATGCACCGCGACCACCCGCGCCGCCCCCTCGGCAACGAGCTGGGCGAGGCGATCGGACAGGGCGGCGAGCGGGTCGGCGGCGAAGGCATCGGTCATGGCAGGCTCCTCTGTCCCGCAGAAGGTGGGGATGGCGGCAGGGCCAGACCATTGCCCGGATGGGCATGGGATGAAGGGCCGGATGGGCATGGGGTGAAGGGCCCGGATGGGCCTGGGGTATGGGCCTGGGATACGGGGCCGGGGCGGCTCAGGCGGGGATGGGCACGGGGCCGGCCGGCTGCGGCGCCGGCGGCTCGGCCTGCAGCCGCCAGGGCGGCAGGGTGATGCGGCAGCACATCCCCTCGGGCTGCCAGTCGAAGGTGATCTGGCCGCCGAGCTGCTGCCCGACCAGGGTGGCGACGAGCCGCGAGCCGAAGCCGCGCCGCCCGCCCGGCGCCGCCACCGCCGGGCCGCCCCGCTCCTGCCAGTCGAGCCGGAGCCCGCCCTCGGCATCGTGCTCCCAGCGCAGCGCCACCTGGCCGCCGGCGCGGCTCAGCGCGCCGTATTTCGCGGCATTGGTCGCCAGCTCGTGCAGCAGCATCGCCACCGGCTGCACCGCATCCGGCGAGAGGCCGAGGCGCGGCCCGGCCAGGCTGACCTGCCCGGCATGCGCGGCCAGCTCGCCCTCGGCCAGGCCGCGCAGCTCGGCGCCCCGCCAGCCGCCGGTGGCGAGGACGGAATGCGCCCGCGCCATGGCGGCGATGCGGCCCTCGACCGAAGCGGCGAACTGCGCCGCATCCGCGCGCGGCGTCAGCCGCAGCAGCGAGAGGGCGACGGCCAGCACGTTCTTGGCGCGGTGGTCGACCTCGCGGGCGAGCAGCGACCGCATTTCCTCCTCCCGCCGCCGCTCGGTGACGTCGCGCGACACCTTGGCGAAGCCGCGCAGCCGCCCGGCCTCGTCGCACAGCGCGGTGATGGTCACCGCGGCCCGGAAGCGGGAGCCGTCCCGCCGCAGCCGCCAGCCCTCGCCGCGATAGACGCCGTGGCGCCGGGCATCCGCCAGGATCGACGCCGGCAGCCCGGCGGCGCGGTCCTCGGCGGTGAAGAACAGCGCGTAGGGCTGGCCGATCGCCTCCTGCATCGGCCAGCCCTTCACCCGCTCGGCGCCGGTGTTCCAGCTCGCCACCCGCCCCTCGGCATCGAGCATCAGCAGGGCATGGTCGGTGACGCCCTCGACGAGCAGCCGGAACCGCTCCTCGCTCGCGGCGAGGTCGGCGGCGGCGCGGCGCTGCTCGGTCACGTCGTAGGCGACGATGCTGACGCCCCAGATCTCCCCCGCCTCGTCGCGCACCGGGGCATAGGAGACGAGGCGCTCGCGCGGCTCGGCCAGCGGCCGCGGCGCACCGCGCACCAGACGGTCGAGCACCGGCTCGCCGGTCTCGAGGACTGTGCGGTAATAGGGCTCGACCTGCGGCCAGAGCGCCGGCGCCACCTCGGCGACGTGGCGGCCCAGATGCAGCGCCACCGGCAGCTCGTGCATCTCGGCGAGGGCGTTGTTGAGGCTGCGGTAGCGGCACTCGCGGTCGAGCAGGGCGAGGCCGACCGGGACGGCGGCATAGATGGCGTTCAGCCCGGCCAGCGCCCGCCGCTCGGCGGCGGCGCGCTGGTGCAGCGCCCCCTCCGCCGCCGCGAAGCCGCGGCGCAGCGCCTCGAGCTCGGCGACCGGCAGCGGCGGCAGCCGCGCCGGGTCGGGATGCGCCCGGTCGGCGGAGAGGGCGAGGGCGTGGTCGTGCAGCCGGGCGAGCGGGCGCAGGATGCGCCGCGCCTGGAGGAGGGCAAGGCTGCCGCCGAGGGCGAGCGCCAGCAGGCCGCCGGCGGCCAGCGCCAGCAGCGGCCCGCGCCGCGCCGCCTCGATCGCCGCGGCGGGCTCGCCGACGAAGACCGTCCAGCCGGGCGCGGCGGCCAGGCCGTGGAAGGCGTAGACGGTGTCGATGCCCATCAGGGAGATGCCGCGGAAGCGGCCCTCCCGGTGGTTGACGAACTGCGCCTGGTTGGCCGGCGGCAGCGTCCGGCCGACCATCTGCCCGTGCCGCGCGTCGGAGCGGGCGATGATGCGGCCGCCGGCATCGCTGATGGCGGCATAGGCCGCCTCGCCCAGATATTGCGACGCCAGGAGGCGCTGCATCCGCGCGAGCGGCGAGGCGGCGCAGAGCACCATCACCGCCTCGCCGGCGGCGTTGCGGACCGGGACCCCGACCGAGAAGACCTGCCGCCCGGTGGCCGGGTTGGTGATGAGGTCGCTGACCAGCGGCCGGCCGGCGGCGAGCACCTCGGCGACGAAGGCCGGGCGCGACACCCGCGACGGCGTCTCCTCCGGCGCCAGGGCGGTGTTGATCAGCGCCTGGCCGTCGGGCCGGACGAGGCTGACCGGGATGCCGATCTGGCGGGCGAGGCGCCGGGCATAGGCATCGAGCTCGGCCAGGCCCCCCGCTGGCAAGGCCCCCGCTGGCAAGGTCCCGGGCGGCGGCCCGGCCCGCAGCGCCGGCGCCGCGGCGAAGGCCTCGAGCGCCGCGATCTGCGTGCCGAGCTCGCGGTCGATGGCCAGCGAGAAGGCCCAGGCGGCATCGTGCAGCCGCATCACCTCGGCCGCCTCCTCGCCCTCGACGGCGATCCAGGCGGCCATGGTCCCGACCGCCAGCGCCGGCACCAGCGCCGCCAGCACCAGCGCCAGCAGATGCGCCCTTAGCCCGGCGCGGGTGAGCCGCCAGCGCCGCCGGAGCATGCCGCGCATCGCGCGCGGCAGGGCAACCCCGGCCAGCCGCCGCAACGCCCGGCGCCAGCGGCCGCCGGGGAGGGAGGCGAGGGAGGGGCGGCCATGCGGCAGGGCGGCGGGAAGGACGTCCCCCAGAGATGTGGCATCCTGCCGGTGGGTCATTGCGCGAGACGTCTCGTGCTGCGGTGACGCCTTCCGTTCCGGAGGGCGATGCTGCCGCATGGTATACATTCGAAAATGCGTGATCAAACAAGTTGTGAGATTAAATCTGGGAACCTGTGCACAGGTTTCACTCGGCATTCACCCCGGCCCGGCCGAGAATCGCCAAATAAATTGGCTTAAAGTAGAAATATTCAACTAAAAGTATCAATGCCCGGTCAGGCTCCGCCCCGCCCCGCCGGCCCCCGCTCCTGCTGGCCGCCGGGCAGCCAGACCCGGAACAGCGCCCCCATCCCCTCGTCGCTCTCGATCGCCATCTGGCCGCGATGGCGGTTGACCACGTGCTTGACGATGGCGAGGCCGAGCCCGGTGCCGCCGGCGCTGCGCGAGCGGCCCTTGTCCACCCGGTAGAAGCGCTCGGTCAGCCGCGGGATGTGCTCGCGCGGGATGCCCGGCCCGTCATCGGCCACCTCCAGCACCACCCCGGCCCGCCGGCCGCCCCCCTCGCCGGCGCGCACCGTGACGGTGACCTCGCCGCCCTCCCGGCCATGCCGGATGGCGTTCTCCACCAGGTTGCGCGCCACCTGGGCGAGCTGCTCGGGGTCCGCCGGGCTCGCCACCGCCGCCGCGTCGAGCCGCGCCGCGAGCCGGATGCGGCGGCTGCGGAGCAGCGGCTCGAGCGCCTCGAGCTCGGCGCGGAGGATGCCGGCGAGCGGCGCCGTGCCGGTCGGCGGCTGGTGCTCCGTCATCTCGATGCGCGACAGGCCGAGCAGGTCGTCGATCAGCCGCCGCATCCGCTCGGACTGCTCGGCCATGATGCCGAGGAAGCGGGTGCGCGCCGCCGCATCGTCCTCGGCCGGGCCGCGCAGCGTCTCGATGAAGCCGATCAGGCTGGCGAGCGGGGTGCGCAGCTCGTGGCTGGCATTGGCGACGAAATCCGCCCGCATCCGCTCCAGCGCCCGCTCCCGCGTGCGGTCGGAGAGCACGATGACCAGCCGGCCGCCATCGGCGAGCGGCGGCTCCATCGGGATCACCTGCGCCGCGATCTCGCGCGAGACCGGCACCGGCAGCGTCAGGTCGGCGGTCTGCGCCCGGTGCTCCGCCAGCGCCCGGTCGACCGCCTCGGCCATCACCGGGTGGCGGAGCAGGGCGGCGATGTCGCCGTCGCGCGGGCCCGCCGCCGCGCCGGCCGCCGCCAGGCCGAGCGCCGCCTCGCCGAACAGCGCCCGCGCCGCCGCATTGGCGCGCAGCGGCCGCCGCTCGGGCGAGAGCACGAGCAGGGGATCGGGCAGGCATTCGACGATCGCCGCATCCGCCTGGCGCAGCCGCCCGACCAGCAGGTCGCGCTCGGCGAGGCTGCGGGCCAGCCGGTCGACGCCCTCGGCGATCTCCTCCACCGCCGGCAGCAGCGGCGTCGTGACGGGCGGGACGAGGCGGCCATCCTCGGCGGCGGCGCGATCGAGCGCCTCGCCCAGCCGCGCCAGGTTGCCGAGCCAGAGCGCCGCCACCAGCAGCGCCCCCAGGGCGCAGGCGAGCAGCGCCAGCAGGCCCGGGCCGGCCGCCAGCGCGCCGAGCAGCAGCAGGCACAGCAGCACCGCCCCCGGCACCGCGCCGATCAGGCCGGTCGCCCCGAGCAGCCGCAGGAATGGCACTCGCCGCATGCGCTGGGGCCCGCCTCCTTCCCCCGCCGCCTCGCCCTCCCCGGCGCATCCCGCATTCCCGCGGCGCGCTCCGGGGCATCGGCGTTCAGGGCCTCGTCGCCCGGTCGGCCGCGCCCAGCCGATCCGGGCCCGCCCCGGTGGCCCGATGAGTCGCGGACATCACGCTCTGGAGCAGATTCCGCTCACGCGGCATCGCCCGATCGGGTGACAATTCCTTGAAAACAACACGCTGGGGCATTTGCCGCGCAGGGGGGAACGGGACATGCCCTAGCTCGCCGGGCTGCCCGGGATCGGCGCCGGCTCGACCAGCGTCGGCTCGCCGGCCGGATCGACGGCGAAGATGGCCAGGCCGCGCTGCGCCAGCCCGTTCGGCGCCAGCAGGATCGGCCCGTCGGCGCCGAGCATGGGCTGGCCGAGCGGCGGGTTGCCGCCCGGCTCCCGCACCGCCCGCGCCGCCAGCGCCGCGGCGTCGTAGGCGACGCCGGCGAGGCGCGGCGGCTTCTCGCCGAAGGCGGCCTGGTAGCGGCTGTCGAAGCCGGCGCGGGCCTGCGGGTCGGGGCCGGGGAACCAGGCCCCGGCCAGGGCCGGCTCCTGCGCCAGCGAGGCATCCCCGGCCCAGAGCGCGGTGCCGAGGAAGCGGGGCGCCATCGGCAGGGCAGCGACCAGCGCCGCCGCCGCCTGCCGCGCCCGTTCCCCGCCATGGCCGAGCAGCACCGCGTCCAGCCCGTCCGGCTGCGCCTTCTCCGCCAGCTCGCGCGCCGCGGCGGCCACGTCGCCGAGCCGCGCATGCAGCTGCAGCAGCGGCGCCGGCAGGCCGAGCGCGGTCGCCCGGGCGCGCAGCCCGGCGCCGAGCCGGCGCCCGAACTCGTCATCCGCGGCGAGCAGCCCGACGCGGCGGGCGCCGGCCGCCGCCGCCGCCTCCAGCATGCGCTCCGCCTGCTCGCCCGGCGTCAGCCCCATCACCCAGACCCCGCGCCCGGCCTGCGAGGCGTCGCTGGTATAGGCGAGCACCGGGGCGCCGGAGGCGCGGGCGGCGCCGGCCGCGGCGGCGGTCTCGCCGAGCGTCAGCGGCCCGGCGAAGGCCTTAGCGCCCTCGGCGAGGGCGACGCGCGCCGCCTCCCCGGCGCCGGCGGCGGTGCTGCCGGTGTCGCGCGGCAGCAGCTCGATCCCCGGATCGCCCTGATCGAACAGGGCGAGCTGCGAGGCGTTCAGCATGGCCTGGCCGAGGGCGCGGTTGCCGCCCGAGAGCGGCAGCAGCAGGCCGACGCGGTTGCGCGGCGGCTCCACCGGCAGGGCGGCGAGCGGCGCCTGGCCGGGGGCGACGGCCACCGGGCGCGAGGGGGCTTGCGGCGCACAGGCGGCTGCGGGCAAGAGCAGCAGGGCGGCGCCGAGCAGCCGGCGCCAGGTGGCGCGGCGCCCGGCCGGGATCCCGGCGCTGCCGCCGGGCCGGTCCTGGCGGGACACCGGCGCAGGCCGGTGGGCGGAGCATGACGGAACTGGCAAACGCAACTCCTCACCCTGTGACCGACCCCCTGGCGGCGACGCCGGCGGCGCCGGTCCCGCTCGGGTTGACGCTGGTGGCGACGCCCATCGGCAATCTCGGCGACCTCTCTCCCCGCGCCCTCGCCACGCTGCGCGGCGCCGATGCCGTGCTCTGCGAGGATACCAGGGTCACCGGCGCCATGCTGTCGCGGCATGGCGTGGCGGCAACCATGATCCCTCTGCACGAGCACAACGAGGATGACCAGACCCCGCGCGTGCTCGCACGGCTTCGTGGCGGCGAACGCCTCGCGCTGGTCTCGGATGCCGGCACGCCGCTGGTCTCCGACCCCGGCTACCGGCTGGTGCGGGCGGCGATCGCCGAGGGGCTGGCGGTGCATGCCGTTCCCGGGCCGAATGCGGCGGTGATGGCGCTCACCCTCTCCGGCCTGCCGCCGCACCCCTTCCTCTTCCTCGGCTTCCTGCCGCCGCGGGCCGGGCCGCGGGCGGCGGCGATCGCCCGGCAGCGGGCGGCGGAGCGGGCCGGGCTGACGGCGACGCTGATCCTCTACGAGGCGCCGCACCGCCTCGCCGAGACGCTCGCCGCCCTCGCCGCGGGGCTGGGCGGCGAGCGCCCGGCCGCCGTCGCGCGGGAGCTGACCAAGCGCTTCGAGGAGGTGCGGCGCGACAGCCTGGCGGCGCTGGCCGCGCATTACGCCGACGCGCCGCCCCGCGGGGAGGTGGCGCTGGTCATCGGCCCGGCGCCGGAGGAGCGCGGCAGCGAGGCGGAGCTGGAGGAGCGGCTGCGCGCGGCGCTGGCCGGCGGGCTGAGCCTGCGCGACGCCGCGGCGCTGGTCGCCGAGGCGACCGGCCTGCCGCGGCGGCAGGTCTATGCCCGGGCGCTGGCGCTCGGGCGGGGGGATGCCGAGGGATCGTAGCCGGCGGGGCCGCGACGGGACAGGAGGGACGGGAATGGCGAAGGCGGCAGGACGGGCGGCGGGGCCGCGCCAGCCATCGCAGGCCTTGCTGCGGCTGCTGGAGCGGCTGGCGCCGGAGCTCGACGCCTCGGTCAACGACGCCCAGCTCCGCTGCTTCGATGCCATGGAGGCGCCGGACCAGGCGGGCCGGCTCCGCATCGCCGCCGAGGCGCTGCGGCTCAACCCCGCCGCCGCCGATGGCTGGGGCCTGCTGGCCCAGGCCTCGCCGCCGGGCTCGCCGCTCACCCTGCATCTCTGGCGGGTGGCCGCGGCGGCGGGGCTGGTCGCCCTCGGCCCCTTCCCCCTCGCGCCCGGGGAGGCCTGGGGGGTGATGGAATCGCGCCCCTACATGCGGGCGCGCTGCGGCCTGGCGCTGGAGCTGCGGCGGCAGGGCGAGGCGGCGGCGGCGATCGCCGAGGTCGAGGGCATGCTGGCGCTCAACCCGAACGACAACCAGGGCATGCGCTACATCCTGTTGGCCTGGCTGCTGGAGGATGGCGCCGATCCGGCCGCCGCGGCGCTGTTCGAGCGCTACGAGGAGGACGGCTCCGCCTTCTGGGCCTATGGCGCGGCGCTGCTCGCCTATCGCCGGCAGGGCCCGGGCGAGGCGGCGGATGCGGCGCGGGCGGCGGCGGTCGCCAACAACCCGCATGTCGCCGCGGCGCTGCTCGGCCGCAGCACGCCCCGGCCCGGCGCCATTGGCTACACGCCGGGCTCGCCCGAGGAGGCGGCCGAGGTGGTGCCGGATGCCCTGCCCGCCTGGCGCGGCACGGCGGGGGCGCTCGACTGGCTGGCGGCCGGGCTGGGGGCGGCCCCCGCCCCGAAGCGCGGGCGCCGGCCCCGCGCCGCCGGCGAGGAGGCGTGAGCGGGGCGGCCAGCCCGGAGGCCGACGGCGCGGCCGGCCTGGCCCGCGCGGCGCGGGCCCGGCGGCGGGTGCTGTGGATGAACCTGCTCTTCTCCGCCGGGCTGGCCCTCGCCCTGCCCTGGTTCGCCGCCGGGGTGATCGCGCATCGCTGGGGCGCGGCGCGGGGCACCGCCTGGTCGAGCCACCACGCCTATGCGGTGCGGACCTTCTGGTTCGGGGTGATCGGCATGCTGGCGCCGCTGCTGGCGCCGGGGGTGGGGCTCGGCTTCCTCGCCATCGTCTGGCTCTGGTGCGCGGCGCGGCTGACGCGGGCCTGGCTGGCCTGGGAGCGCGGCGAGTGGATCACCGATCCCGGGCGATTTGTGTGATCCGCTCCCCGCCCATCTTGCTCCGAGAACAACAGGCCGGGGCATGGGCCGCGAACGCGGGTGGGCGGACACGGCCCTAGCCCTGGCGCAGCGCAAGCAGCCGCGCCTCGGCCTCGTCGGGGTCCATCGCCAGCGCCGCCTCGGCCACCTCCCGCCCGAAGCCGGCCCGGGCCAGCGCCGCCAGCGCCTTCCGCCGCGCCGCCCGGGCGGCCTGCGGGTCCGCCGGCGCCGGCGCGGCGGCGAAGGGGCCGATGCGCCGCCGCCGGCACTGCGCCAGCGCCGCATCCAGCTCGGCCGCCGCGTCCGGCAGCGCCGCCGCCGCGGCCTCGGCCGCCACGCCCTTGGCGCCGAGATGCGCGGCGATGGCGCGGCGCGAGCGCCCGGCCCGGGCGAGGCGGCGGGCGCGGGCGGCGGCGAAGCCGGCATCGTCCACCGCCCCGGCCGCGACCATCGCCCGCGCGACCTCGGCCGCCGCCGCCCGCGCCGCCGCCGCCTGCGGCGCGATCTCCTCGGCCGGGCGGCCCTCCGCCTCGGCGCGGCGCGCCCAGCGATCGACCCGCCGCTGCAGCACCCGCCGCAGCCCGGCCTCGGTGGCGGCGAAGCGGGCGAGATGCGCGAGCGCCGCCTCGCGCAGCCCGGCCTCGCCCGGGGCCGGGCCGGCGGGGCGGGGCGGCGCGCGGGACGGCCGGCCGCGGCGGTCCGGATCCTCGGTCATGCCGGCATCCTGCCATGCGCGGCGGGCGCGGCCCATGGCCCGGGGGGCTGGCCGATGCCGCGGCGGCGGGGCACAAGGCGCCGGAGACAGGGCAGCCGCAAGGAGATCGCCATGGCCCGCTACCCGACCAACGGCCTCAGCCTCGAGCAGGCCAGCACCATCATCGCCGCCGCCCGCGCCAAGGGGCGGGAGCTGAACCTGCTGCCGCTGACCGTCGTCGTGCTCGATGCCGGCGGCCAGGTGAAGGCGAGCCAGCGCGAGGACGGCGCCTCGCTGCTGCGGCCGGAGATCGCCCTCGGCAAGGCCTATGGGGCGCTGGCGCTCGGCCTCGGCGGGCGCGAGCTGGCGCGGCGGGCGCAGGCGATGCAGGGCTTCATGAACGCCCTCTCCGACATCGCCGGCGGCCGCGCGGTGCCGGTGCCGGGCGGCGTGCTCGTCTGCGACGCCGCGGGGACGATCCTCGGCGCCGTCGGCATCAGCGGCGATGCCTCGGCGCAGGACGAGGTCTGCGCCGTCGCCGGCATCGAGGCGGCCGGGCTGCGGCCCGATACCGGCGACGCCTGACGCCGGGGGCATTGGCCACGGGGCCGTCGATGCGCGCCCCTTCGTCAGCCCTTGGCGCGGGCCGGCCCGGAGGCGCCGGCAAACCCGCCCCGGCGCACGGCGTTGCAGCGGCTTTGCCGGTCCCGGCATCCCCTTTCCGGCCCCGCCGCGGGGCCTGCCGCGGGCCCGACCAGCGACGGAGGCCGCGCCCATGACCACGACCCGACCGCGCCTGGCGATCCTCGCCGCCCTTGCCGGGCTGCTGGCCGCGCCGCCCGTGTTCGCCCAAGGGACAAGCCAGGGGGCCGGCCAGGGAGGGGGAGCCACCGGCGCCGGCGATAGCACCTCGCCCGCCCTGCCGGGCGGTACCACCTCGCCCGCCCTGCCGGGCGAGGCCGCCTCCCCCGCCCTGCCGGGCGGGCCGTCCGCCGCGCCCAACCTCGCCCGTGGCAGCGGCGCCGCCACGCCCGGCAGCGCCTTCACGGTCGACACCGCCGGGCTGCGCGGCGGCCGCCGCGCCAGCAAGGTGGTCGGCTCGGCCGTCTACAACGAGAACAACGAGAGCGTCGGCGAGGTGGACGACCTCATCCTGCCGGCCGCGGGCGGCGGCCCGGTGGCGGTGATCTCGGTCGGCGGCTTCCTCGGCATCGGCGCCAAGCTGGTGGCGGTGCCCTATGAGCGGCTGCAGGTCGCCAGCGGCAGCGGCCGCTGGCTGCTGACGGGCGCGACCAAGGACAGCCTCGGCAGCCTGCCGACCTTCACCTATGACAGCATCGCCGAGAAGAAGGGCTGAACGGCGCCGGCCCGGCGGCGGTCCATCGCATCGTCATCAGAATTCCACCCGGCCCGGTTTGACGCGCCCCCTGCTTTCCGGCCAAATCCCAGGCTTCCCCAGGAAGTGCCGCGCGCCTCGCGGCACGGGGGAAGTCTGGAGACCACGCTGGTGATCCCCGCCCTGATGCCGACCTACAACCGCGCCGACCTCGCCTTCGAGCGGGGCGAGGGCGCCTGGCTGTGGACGGCGGACGGGCGACGATTCCTCGATTTCGGCGCCGGCATCGCCACCGCCTCCGTCGGCCACGGCAACCCGCACCTGGTGCAGGCCATCGCCGAGCAGGCGGCGCGGGTGATGCACACCTCGAACCTCTACCGCATCCCGCAGGCCGAGCGGCTGGCGGCGCGGCTGGTCGAGACCTCCTTCGCCGACAGCGTCTTCTTCTGCAACTCGGGCGCCGAGGCGAACGAGGGCATGATCAAGGCGGTCCGCAAGTACCATGCGGAGAACGGCCATCCCGAGCGCTTCGTGACCGTCTGCTTCGAGGGCGCCTTCCACGGCCGGACGCTCGCCACCCTGGCCGCGACCGGCAACGAGAAGTACCTCGCCGGCTTCGGCCCGCCGGTCGAGGGCTTCCGGCATGTGCCCTTCGGCAACATGAACGCGCTGCGCGACGCGATCGACGGCACGGTGGCCGCGGTCATGCTGGAGCCGATCCAGGGCGAGGGCGGCGTCCGCCCCGCCTCGCTCGACTACCTGCGCCAGGTCCGCGCCGCCTGCGACGAGTTCGGGGTGCTGCTGGCCCTCGACGAGGTGCAGACCGGCATGGGCCGCTCCGGCAAGCTCTGGGCGCATCAATGGGCCGGGATCGAGCCGGACGTGATGTCCTCGGCCAAGGGCATCGGCGGCGGCTTCCCGCTCGGCGCCATCCTGGCCAAGGAGAAGGTGGCGCAATACCTGAAGCCGGGCACGCATGGCAGCACCTATGGCGGCAACCCGCTCGCCTGCGCCGCCGGCAATGCCGTGCTCGACATCCTCCTCGCCCCCGGCTTCCTGGACGGCGTGGACCGGGTGGCGCGGCATCTCTGGCGCGGGCTGCAGGGCCTGGCGCAGCGCCACCCGACGGTGATCGAGGGCATCCAGGGCGCCGGGCTGCTGCTCGGCATCAAGCTGCGGCCCGAGGTCAGCAACGGCGAGGCGCAGAACGCGGCGGTGGCCGAGGGGCTGCTGACCGTCGCGGCGGGGATGAACGTGCTCCGTCTCGCCCCGCCGCTGATCATCACCGAGGCCGAGGCGGAGGAGGCGGTCGCGCTGCTCGACCGCGCCATGCGCCGCATCACGCCCTCCCGCGCCAAGGATGCCGCCAAGTGAGCGCCGCCTTGAAGCCGATGACCGCCGGGGGGGAGCCTCCCCCCCGGCATTTCCTCGAGCTGATGGATTTCGAGCCGGCGGTGCTGCGCCGCATGCTCGATCTCGCCGCCCAGGCCAAGCGCGGCGCCCTGCCCGGCAAGCCGCTCGCCGGCAAGGCGGTGGCGCTGATCTTCGAGAAGCCGAGCACCCGCACCCGGGTCAGCTTCGAGGTCGGCATCCACCAGCTCGGCGGCCATCCGATCGTGCTCTCCTCGAAGGACATGCAGTCCTCGCGCGGCGAGTCGATGAGCGACACGGCCAAGGTGCTGTCCCGCTACGTCGATGCCATCATGATGCGCACGCATGACGTGAACCGCATCCGCGAGCTGGCCCACTACGCGACCGTGCCGGTGATCAACGGCCTCACCGACATCTCGCATCCCTGCCAGCTCATGGCCGATGTGCTCACCTTCGAGGAGCATCGCGGCCCGATCGCCGGCCAGACCATCGCCTGGATCGGCGACGGCAACAACGTCGCGCAGAGCTTCATCCAGGCCGCGGCGCGCTTCGGCTTCACGCTGCGCCTGGCGACCCCGGCGGCGCTGCGGCCGCCGCAGCCGCTGCTCGACTGGGCGCGCGGCGAGGGGGCGCGGATCGAGCTGACCGAGGACCCGGTGGAGGCGGTGCGCGGCGCCCGCTGCGTCGTCACCGACACCTGGGTGAGCATGAGCGACGAGAGCCCGGACAGCGGCGCGCCGAGCCGGCACAACCTGCTCGCCCCCTATCAGGTGACCGAGGCGCTGATGCGCCAGGCGGCGCCGGACGCGATCTTCCAGCACTGCCTGCCGGCGCATCGCGGCGAGGAGGTGGCGGCGGAGGTGATCGACGGGCCGCAGAGCGTGGTCTTCGACGAGGCGGAGAACCGGCTGCACGCGCAGAAGGGCGTGCTGCTCTGGGCCCTCGGCGGCGGCTGAGGCGCCGGCGGGCGCGGCGGCACCGGGCCAAGCGGGATCAAGACGGGCGCGGCTGGTCGTCCACCACGGCCGACCCTATCTATGGGCGAGAGCGGCGGGCTTCCTTTGCCAGGGAGCCACGCCTTGCCTTGATCCCATTCCTCGGGCGGTCTCCGGCCGCCGGGCCCTTCGCGCCCGGCTGGAGGCAGGCCCGCGCAGCCCAGGGTGCCCCGCCTTGCCCGACCCCACCCAGCCCTCCGCCACCCCTGCCTTCCTGCAGCATGACCGCCCGCCGGTGCCCGACATCACCGTGCCGCGCGGCATCCAGCCCTTCCACCTCGAGGCCCAGCCGGTGCGCGGAAGGCTGATCCGCCTCGGCCCGCTCGCCGATGCGCTGCTCACCCGGCACGACAACCACCCCGCCGTCACCCGCCTCGCCGGCCAGAGCCTGGCGCTGGCCGCCGGCCTCGCCGGGGCGCTGAAATTCCGCGGCAGCTTCTCGGTCCAGGCCAAGGGCAACGGCCCGGTGCCGATACTGCTCGCCGACTGCACCGAGGCGGGGGCGCTGCGCGGCTATGCCAAGCCGGTGCCGGAGACGCTCGCCAGCCTGCTCGCCGAGGTGCCCGCCCCGGGGGCCGCCGCCCTGCTCGGCAGCGGCTACCTCGCCTTCACCTGCGACCAGGGCCTCGACATGGACCGCTACCAGGGGATCGTGGCGATCGAAGGCGAGACGCTGGCCGAGATGACGGACCATTATTTCCGCACCTCCGAGCAGCTCCGCACCTTCGTCCGCCTGGCCTGCGACCGGACGCCGGCCGGCTGGCGGGCCAGCGCCTTCATCATGGAGAAGGTGGCCGGCGAGGGCGGCATCGACCCCGGGCTCGATGCCGAGGCGCAGGAGGAATCCTGGCGCACCGCCCTGGCGCTGGCCGGCACCCTGACCGATGCCGAGCTGCTGGACGATGCCCTCGCCTCGCCGCAGCTCCTGCACCGGCTGTTCCATGCCGAGGGGCTGGCGCTCGACCGGCCGCGCAGCCTCTCCTATGGCTGCCGCTGCTCGCGGGCGCGGCTCGCCGGGGTGCTGCAGGGCTTCCCCGAGGACGATCTCGACCACATGGCCGAGGACGGCGCCATCATCATGACCTGCGAGTTCTGCAACCTCGATTTCCGCTTCGACCGGGGCGAGGTGCGGGGCGCCGCCGGGCGGGCCTGATGCCGGGCGCGGGACGGTTCCACCATCCTGCGCCTCATACGAACCGCCGTTGCTGGCGACCCATCGGCGGTCCCCTTGGCGCCGGGCGCACCCCTCCGGCTTGCCCGGTCCTTCGCCGCGTCGCGCCGTTTGCGGCGCGACCCGCGGCGCCCGTTCGGGCGCCCGGCCCTGCGGGCCGCAGGCCGGACCGTCCTGCGCCGGCATGGACGCCGCAGGCGTTTACGCCCCGCCGCGATCGGTTCTACAGGAGGGGCGGTTCGCACAGGCAGACGGATGACCTCCCCGGTGGTTGCTTCCCGCGCATCCCGACCCCACCCGCGCCCCGGCCTGGCGCGGCGGCAGGCCCTGCTGCTGCCGCTCGCCCTCGCCGCCTGTGCCACGCCCGAGCCGGCCGCGGTGCCGCCCGGGCCGATGCGCTTCAACTACCTGACGCCGCTGGCGCTGAACGTCGCCTCGATCGAGGTGGCGGAGGGCAGCCCGCCGCCGCAGCCCGGCGATATCGGCCCGCGCCTGCTGCCCTCTCCGGTGGAGGCGGTGCGCATCATGGGCCAGGACCGGCTGGTCGCCCTCGGCACCACCGGCACGGCGCAGTTCGTGGTCACCCAGGCGGCGATGCTCCGCACCGGCGACGGCCTAGCCTGCCTGGTCGGCTGCCGGCTCGACATCCTCTCGGCGACCGGCGAGCGGCTCGGCTTCGTCGAGGCGCAGTCGCGCCGCGCGGTGAGCGGCGCCGATGCCGGCCGGCCGCGAGCCGAGGACGCCCTGCTGCGCAGCACGATGGACGACCTGAACGTGGAGTTCGAGTTCCAGCTCCGGCGGGCGCTGAAGGACTGGCTGGTGCGGGTGACGCCGGGCGAGGAGGGCACCATCCCCGCCCCCGCGCCGGAGGGCGTCACCATCGAGGAATTGCCGAAATAGGGCATCGCGGGACGGTGCGGGGGCGGCCGGGCCGGCCACCCCGCCCCCTCCCTCAATGCGGGTGGCCGTGCCGGTGGCCGGCCTGCGGGTCCGGCGCCCCGTCCCGCCCCGGCCCCGCCTGGCCGGCGCGCGGGTCGCCGCCACGTTGCATCCCTTCCATGCCATGCACCATGCCGGGCGGCACCGCGACCGCCGCCGCATCGCCTGGATAGGCGGCGACGACGCGGCGCATCAGCGTGATCTCCTGCGTCTGGTCGGTGACGATGTCGGTGTTCAGCAGGGCGAGGAAGCCGTTGCGCGCCGCCGGGTCGCCGAGATAGCCGCGCGCCATCGTCACCGCCGCCTGATGGTGCAGGATCATCGCCTTGGCGAACTGCACGTCCCGCGCCGTGACCGGGCCGGTCGCGGCGGTCAGCGGCCCCGGCATGGGCGAGCGGAGGAAGCGTTGCAGCTGCGCCATCCCCTCGGTGGCGGCGGGCTGCAGGCGCAGCGCGAGAAGGCCGAGATCGAGCCGCAGCGGCGGCCTGTCGAGGTTGCGCGCCACCTCGTCGAGCAGCCCGATCTCGAATTGCTGGTTGCGGATGATCCCGCGCGCCAGGGCCTGCAGCAGGGGGCTGCCGGCGCCGGGATCGGCGAGGTAGTCGCGGCTCATCGAAAGCGCGCCCGCATGGTGCGGGCGCATGCCGGCGACATAGGCGCGGTCGGCCTGCTGGGCGGCCGGATCGGCCGGCACGTACCAGGTGCTCGGCACCGGCGCGGCGGCAGGGTCGTAGCCATCCTCGATGGCGGCGCGGGCCGGGCCGGCGGCGGCCGGGGCGAGGGCGAGCAGCAGCGCGGCGGCGCGCAGGGCGGGCGGCAGGCGGGTCATGGTCCTGATCCTCATCGGGCCGCCGGCGCCGGGAGGACGCTCCGCGACGGGCCGGCGGCACCCCGCTTGGGCGGGGATGCTGGGTGGGTGCGATGCTGGGGGCGCGGGATCAGGCGGCGCGCGGCGGCTTCCAGGCCGGTGGCACGGCCCGGCCGGGCGGCACGGGCAGGGCGGTGACGGGCCGCGCCGCGGACCGGCGCGGCCAGGGCAGGGCGAGGCCCGCCGCCGGCATGGCCGGCAGGCCGGCGCAGCCCGCGGCGAGGCAGCAGGCGGCCGTGGCGCAGCCCTTGGTCCCGGCGCCGCCGGGCGGGGCGGCCGCCGGGTCGGCCTGCGGCGGCGCGGCGGGCCCGGCCGGCGCCAGGGCGTGATCCGGGCAGGGCGGCAGGGCGGCCGGCGCCGTATCGGCCAGCGGCGGTACGGCCGCCTGGGTCACCCCCGGCGCGGCCGTATGCGCCATCCCTGGCGCAGCCGCGCCGGCCTGCACCCCAGGCGCAGCCGCATCCATCATCCCTGGCGCAGTCGCATCCATCATCCCTGGCGCAGTCGCGCCGGCCTGCGGCACCACGCCCCCCGGCAGGAGCAGCAGCGCGAGCGCGAGCAGGACCGTCACGGCCCGCCGCATCCGGCCGCGCCCTCCCCCGCCGCGCATGCGCCGCCCTCCTCCATCCCCAGCGGGCCTCATCGCCCCGGGCAGGATGCGGCTTCCCATCATGGCAAGGTCAAGGCCCGGCGACGCGCTGCAATCGCCCGCCGCGTGGGCTACACTCGGGGCCGGAGCGGATGGCGAGAGGGCGTGACCAGCCGGCCGCCCGAATCGGCACCGGACACGACAGGCCATGGCGGCGCGTTCCACCCGGACCGCATCCGACCACGGCCGCAGGATTCCCACCGTGCTCTATCATCTCTTCGAGGCCCAGGAGGCATGGCTGGCCCGGCTGCGGCCGGCGGCCCGGCAGGCCGCGGGGCTGCTGCGCGGCTCGCCGAGCCGGCCGCCGCTGCGGCATGCCGCGGCGCTGCTGGAACTCGCCGAGAGCCTCGGCACCACCCATCGCAAGCCGGAATTCGGCCTCGACCGGGTCCGCGTCGGGGGCGCCGCGGTGGCGGTGCGGCAGGAGGTGGTCCGCGCCGCGCCCTTCGGCCGGCTGCTCCGCTTCGCCAAGGAGGGCGTGGCGCCGGGCCCGCGGCTGCTGGTCGTCGCGCCGCTCTCCGGGCATTTCGCCACCCGGCTGCGGGACACCGTGGCGGCGCTGCTGCCGGCGCATGACGTGCACGTGACGGACTGGACCGATGCCCGCTGCGTGCCGCTGGCCGCCGGCCCCTTCGGCCTCGACGCGCTGGTGGCGCAGCTCATCGACTGGCTCGGGGCGCTCGGGCCCGGCACGCATCTGCTCGCCGTCTCCCAGCCCGCCGTGGCGGTGCTGGCGGCGACGGCGCTGATGGCCGAGGCGCGGCATCCGGCGCGGCCGCGCAGCCTGACGCTGATCGGCGGCCCCATCGATCCGCGCATCGACCCGACGCCGGAGGCGGCGCTGGCGCGGGCCCTGCCGATCTCCTGGTTCGAGGCGGCCGAGGTCGCCACCGTGCCGGCGCCGCATGCCGGGATGGGCCGGCGGGTGCGGCCCGGCGCGCAGCAGATGGCGGCCTCGGTGCTGGCCGACCTGCCGCTGCACTTGGCGGCACAGCTCGCCCAGTGGCAGAACCTCGCCCTCGGCCAGGCCGGGGCGGCGGCGGCGCATCGCCGGCGCTACGACGAGTTGCTGTCGGTGATGGACGTGCCGGCCGAGCTCTACCTCGACACCATCCGCCGCGTCTTCCAGACCGCCGAGCTGGCCGAGGGCCGGATGCGCTGGGATGGCCGGCCGGTGCGGCCGGAGGCGATCCGCGACACCGCGCTGCTGGTCATCGAGGGCGAGCGGGATGCGAGCTGCCCGCCCGGCCAGGGCAGCGTCGCCCTCGCCCTTTGCCGCGGCCTGCCCGCCACGCTGCGGCATCACCACCTGCAGCCCGGGGCCGGGCACGACACGCTGTTCGAAGGCGCCGCCTGGCGGCGCGAGATCTGCCCGCTGGTCGCGGCGATGATCCGGCGACGCGGCTGAGCCGGCCGGTCAGCCGCCCTCGCCCCGCTCTTCCGGCCTGGCGGGGACGCAGCCGGGCGCCCCGCGGGGCCGGTCAGGCGTGGCCGGCGGCGCCGGAGAGGAGCAGCGGGTCCACCTTCAGCTTCGCCATGGCCTGGAACCACTTCCGGTCGCCCTCGGCGCCGAAGAGCAGCTCCTCGTCCGGCGGCACGGAGAGCCAGGCATTGGCCTGGATCTCCTCCTCGAGCTGGCCCGGGCCCCAGCCGGCATAGCCGAGGGCGAGCAGCCCCTGGCGCGGCCCGCCGCCGCCGGCGATGGCGGTGAGGATGTCGACGCTCGCGGTGAGCGCCAGGTCCTCCGTCACGTGCAGCGACTGGTCGCTGGCCCAGTCGAGGGTGTGCAGCACGAAGCCGCGGCCGCCCTCCACCGGCCCGCCCTGGAACAGCCGGATGCGCCGCTGCGGCGGCACCGGCTCCAGCCCGAGCTGCTTCAGCAACTCGTCGAAGGACAGGCCCTCCAGCGGCTTGTTCAGGACGATGCCCATCGCGCCGTCGGGCGAATGGGCGCAGAGGCAGATGACGGACCGGGCGAAGCGCGGATCCTCCATGCCGGGCATGGCGATCAGCACCTGGCCCCCGAGATATCCGTCCTGGGGAGCAGCACCGGATCCCGATCCGGAACGAGCGCGTCTGGCCATGTGGGAAAAGATGGCCGCGCCCGGTCCCGGGCGCAAGCGCGATGGCGGGCCGGGGCCGGGATTGCGCGACACGGCGCGGTGACAGCCTCGCCAGGAGCCTCTACACCCGGGACGGGTCCAGCATCGAGGGAGGGACCAACCCGTGACGATCAAGGTCGGAGACAGCATCCCCGCCGCCCGGCTCACCGAGGCGACGGCCGACGGTCCGAAGGAGGTCAGCACCGAGGAGCTGTTCGGCGGCAAGACCGTCGTGCTGTTCGGCGTGCCCGGCGCCTTCACCCCGACATGCTCGGCCAAGCACCTGCCGGGCTTCGTCGAGCAGTACGACGCGCTCAAGGCCAAGGGCGTCGACGTCGTCGCCTGCATGGCGGTGAACGATGCCTTCGTCATGCGCGCCTGGGGCAAGGACCAGGGCGTCGCCGAGAAGGTGGTCATGATCGCCGATGGCAGCGGCGACTTCACCAAGACGCTCGGCCTCGAGCTCGACCTGACGGCGCGCGGCCTCGGCATCCGCAGCCAGCGCTTCGCGCTGATCGCCAGGAACGGCAAGGTGACCCATATCGGCGTCGAGGCCCCGGGCGCCTTCGAGGTCAGCAAGGCCGAGGCGGTCCTCGAGGCGTTGTAGCCGCCGCCCCGGCGCCTCCGGCCGGGGGCGCCGATGGCGGGTCCGGCGCCGCAACGGCCGCCGCCCGGCGGCGGCCGGCCGACAAAGGCCGCTCGCGCTCCGCGCGGCGATGCCTATATAGGGGCTGTGCGCGACGTCCCATGCCGACCCGGCCCCGCTCCGCGGCGACCGGCCCGGCCCGGCCGCCGCTGGCCCAGTCGGAGACCGCCGGCCTTGAATCCCTTCGCCGCCGCCACCAACCCGTTTTCCACCGCCACCCTCGCTTGGCAGACCGCCTTCGTCTTCACCCTCCGCAGCCTGCGGCTCTGGGCCGAGCCGGCCGCGGCGCAGGCGCGGCTCGCCGCCTATGCGCTCGAGAAGCAGAAGGCCTTCGCGGCGGGCGCCATGGCGGCCGGCCAGGCGGCGCTGGCCGGCGCCGCGGCGCCGGCGGTGTTCGAGGCCGCCCTCGCCCCGGCGCATCGCCGCGTCCGGGCCAATGCGCGCAAGCTCATGCAGGGCTGAACCGGCCGCCCGCCGGCCTCACGGCCGGGGCGGCGCGCCCGGCCAGCGCCAGTCCGGCAGCAGCGCCAGTCGCAGCCGCGCCGCGCTCAGCACCCGGTTCTCCAGCGTCAGCGGCAGGTCGAGCACCGGCGCCCCGCCCGTGGCGGGCCGGCGGCTGAGCAGCCCGAGCAACGTCTGACCGCCCAGCGCCGCCTGCCGCGTCAACAGCCCGGCCTGCACGCCGACCTGCAGCAGCGCGTCGGCACCGGCGAGCTGCAACGCCGCCTCGCCCGCGGGCTGCAACGCCCGATCCAGCCCAAGCCGCGCCGTGCCCTCCGCCGCCAGCGGCCCCCAGCGCAGCAGCAGCGCCTGCGCCTCCAGCCGGCCGCCGCCATCGCGCCAAGCCGCCGCCCGCGCGGCGAGGCTGCCGGTCCCCGGCAGCGGGCCGGTCAGGGTGAGCTGGGCCTGCAACGCCTGCACCGCCCGGCCCAGCACCGCCGTCGCCGGCCCCGTATCCTCCGGCAGCAGCAGGCCGCTGGCGGCGAGGTCGAGCCGCGCCGCCGGCCCGGCGCCCCCGGGCGCCTCGACCTGCAGCGCGAGCTGCTCCACCTCGGCCTGCCCCGCCGGGCTGCGCAGCCGCAGGCGCCGCGCCTCGACCGGCAGCGCCGGCGCGCCGGAGCCGCCCCCGAGCGGCAGATGCGATTCCAGCCGGTCGGCGGCGAAGCGCAGGTCGAACCCCTCGCCGAAGATCCGCTGCCAGCCGAGGAAGGCCAGCGTCAGGCGGCGCGGCTGCACCGGCGAGAGGCGCAGCAGCAGCCCCTCGGCCTGCCACTCCACGCCGCCGGGCAGCAGCGCCGCGCCGCCGCCGAGGCGGGGCCAGGGCACGAACAGGGTGGCCGCGAAGGGCCAGCCGCCGCGCTCCGGCGCGTCATGCGCCACCTGCCAGCCCTCGCCGCGTCGCGCCGCCGCCCATCTCTCGAACCCCGCCTCCAGCTCGCCGACCGCCCAGCGCCAGAGCAGCGCGTGCAGCATGGCGAGCCCCAGGGCGAGGACCAGGACGCCGCGCAGGAGGCGCGCCAGCAGGCGGCCGGAGCGCGACGGGGGCCGGATGGCGGGGAACGGCTTGAGGGACATTTCGCGGGGCGATATACGCCCCTGCCTTGCTCCGGGCGAGCGTCACGGCGCCCCCGGCCGGGCGCCGCTCCATCCTGGGACCCGCATGTCCAGCCCGCCCGCTGCGAACCACCCGCTCGATCCCGACGGCCATCTCTACGTCTTCGCCTATGGCTCGCTGATCTGGCGCCCCGGCTTCGCCCATGCCGCCATGCACCCGGCGCTGCTGCGGGGCTTCCATCGCCGCTTCTGCATCTGGAGCCGGTATTACCGCGGCTCGCCCGAGGCGCCGGGGCTGGTCCTCGGCCTCGACCGGGGCGGCGCCTGCCGCGGCGTCGCCTTCCGCGTGCCGGCGGCGGCGGCGCCGGCGGTGCTCGACTACCTCGATGCGCGGGAGAATATCGGCGACGAGATCGTCTATGCCCGCCGCCTTCTGCCGGTGCGGCTGCTGGACGAGGACCGCCTGGTGCGGGCCGTGGCCTATGTGGTGGATCGCGGCACGGCGCATTATTGCCGCCCCGCGGCCGAGGAGGCGGCGCGGGCGATCGCCCGGGGCATGGGCCAGGCCGGGGCCAACCGCGACTACCTGCTGAACACGCTCTCGCACCTGCGGGCGCTGGGGGTGCAGGATGCCGGGCTGGACCGCATCGCGGCGCTGCTGCCGCCGGCGGAGGCCGGCTGAGGGCGCGTCACGGCGGCGAACCATCCCGCCTGCCGCACGGGTTGTCCACAAGCCCCAGCGTGACCCAGGGGGGCCTCGCCGGCAGGTTGTGAGAGTCGATGACGGATGCCGGCGCCCGGCCGGGATTCCCCATAATTATCCTTGATACTCAATCACTTATAGCACAAGCGCGCTGTGGACAAATGTGGCCCGCGCCAGGACGGGTTGCAAAAAACCAGCCTTTTGCAGCCACTTGCGCTTATTGGCTGGAATCAAGGGCGAAGCGTCGCCGCGGCACTTTCCACTGGTTTATCCACAGGAACCGCCGCCTGGGGTTGATTCGGCTCCAACTCGATCGCGGCCGCCAGCTCGCGCGTCAGCGCGGCGCGCGCCCGCCCGGCCGGGATCGGCGGCCGCACCGCGACGGTGATGGTCCCCGGCATCTTGCGGAAGGCGCGCCGGCCCCAGTGCCGGCCGCTATCGGTCGCCACCGGCACCACGGGCAGCCCCGTCGCCGCGGCCAGCGCCGCGATCCCCGGCTGGATCGGGCGCCGCTCGCCCGGCGCGGCGCGGGTGCCCTCGGGGAAGATCACCACCTGCCGCCCGGCCGCCACCGCCTCCCGCGCCGCCTTCACCAGGTGGCGCAGCGCGCTCGCCCCGGCCGTCCGGTCCACCGCGATCTGCCGCGTCTTCCAGGAATACCAGCCATAGACCGGCAGCCAGAGCAGCTCCTTCTTCAGCACATAGACCGCGTCCGGCAGCAGGGCGAACCAGACGAAGGTGTCGAAGGCCGACTGGTGCTTGGCGGCGATGAGGGCCGGGCCGCCGGCCGGCAGGTGGTCCCGCCCCTCCACCCGCAGATGGATGCCGCAGAGCCAGCGCAGCAGCGCCAGCACCGCCAGGGCGTGCCAGCGCATCGGCGGCACCAGCCAGCGCCGCGGCGCCAGCAGCAGCGGGAGGGCGAGCAGCCCCATGGCCACGGTCACGCTCCAGAAGGCGATGTTGAACAGCAGGGACCGCAGCCAGATCATGATCGTGCATCCAGGGCCCCCGCCGCCGGCCCGGTGAGGCCGGCCCGGACGGCGAGGTATTTCAGGTATTCGCGCCCGAGCAGCGACCAGGTGTGCAGCCGCCCCGCCGCCCCGGCCTCGCGCAGCGGCGCCGGCAGCAGCGGATAGGGCAGGAGCGCCACCTCGGGGAGGGCGCGGCGCAGCTCGAGCAGCGCGCGCGGCATGTGATAGCCGGCGGTGACGATGCGAAGCGAGGCGAGATGCTCGGCCCGCGCCCAGGCGGCGATCTCCGTCGCGTTGCCCCGCGTGGTGGTCGCCGCGCGCCCGAGGGTGACGCGGCCCGACACCGCCTCGGGCGGCAGGGCGGCGAGCCGCGCCAGGTCGCCGAGCGTCACCTGCGGATGCACGCCGGAGACCAGGAGAAGCCGCCCCCGCCCGTCACGCAGCAGCCGCAACCCGGTCTCCACCCGCTCCGCCCCGCCGGTCAGCACCGCGATCCCATCGGCCAGCCGCTCCGGCGCCTCCGGCCCGGCGGCGGCGAGGGCGAGGAAACGGAGGAAGCCAGCGCCGAGCAGCAGCAGCGGCAAGACCGGGACGAGCAGCAGCAGCCAGCGGCGCCGCCCGGGCCGCCCCTCGGGCCGCCGCGCGGCGGGGGCCATGGCCGCCGGCCGCGCCGGGCCGCTCGCCGGCAGGCTCATGGCAGGCGCCGCAGCCAGCGGCGCAGGGTGAGCTGCGCCGTCACCCAGCCGATCAGCGCCGCCGCCGGCGGCAGCAGGGCAAGATCCGCCCAGGGCAGCACGGCCCAGGGCAGGTCGAGCGGCCCGGCGCCGGCGCGGCCGCCGAGCAGCGGCGCCGCCAGGTCGGCGAAGGCGGCCAGCACCGGCGCCGCGACCAGGGTGCCGCCGAGCGCGCCGATGCCGACCAGCAGGGCGACGCGGCGGGCGAAGCGGGCGGCGATGTCGCCATCCGTCGCGCCGAGGGCGTGCAGGATGGCGATCGCCTCCCGCCGCGCCGCGATGCCGGCGCGGACCGCGACGGCGACCACGGCGGTGGCGATGCCGGCGACGAGCAGCAGGACGGCGAGCGCGATCGCCTCCAGGCTGCGGGCGAGCGCCAGCAGCCGCGCCACCCAGACGCCATGCGCCTCCACCGTCGCGCCGGGCACCGCGGCGGCGATGCGGGCGGTGAGCGCCGCGGCGTCGGACGGCAGCCGGGCGAGGCGGAGCTCGATGATCTGCGGCAGCGGGATGGTCGGCACCTCGCCGAGCCAGGGCCGCAGCAGGGCCTTCAGCCGCGCCGGGTCGGCGAGCCGCGCCTCGGCGACCTCCGGCAGGGCATCGAGGGCGGCCAGCGCCCGGTCGGTGCCGGCGCCGTGCGGCAGCTGCAGGGTGAGCGCCGTGGCCGCGCCCCCCTCCCAGCGCGCCACCAGCCCGCCGGCGCCGCGGGCCCCGGCGAGGGTGAGGGCGGCGAGCAGCGCCATCGCCGCGACCAGGGCCGGCAGCAGCCGGTCGGAGAGGACGCGGCGCAGGCCGAGCGGGTCGCGCCCCCGGGTCCGGCGCAGCCTCACCATGGCGCGCCCCCGGCCCGGCGCCGCCCGGCCGGGCCTGGCCCGCCCGCCCCCCGGTCATCGCATCCGTCAGCCATGGGTGACGAGCCGTCCCTCCGCCAGGCGCAGCGCCGGCGCCGCATATTCGGCGACCAGCGCCTCGGCATGCGTCGCCACCACCACCGTCGTGCCGAGCCGGTGCATCTCGTGCAGCAACGAGAGCACGCGGCGCGCCTGCGGCACGTCGAGATTGCCGGTCGGCTCGTCGGCCACCAGCAGGGCCGGGCGCATCACCACGGCGCGGGCGATCGCCACCCGCTGCTGCTCGCCGCCCGAGAGCGCGGCCGGATGCGCGCCGGCCTTCGCCGCCAGCCCGACCCAGCGCAGCATCTCCGTCACATCCGCCTGCACCTGCGGCTCCGCCCGGCCGGCGACGCGCAGCGGCAGGGCAACGTTGTCGAAGACCGGCAGGTAGGGAAGCAGGCGGAAATCCTGGTAGACCACGCCGATGCGCCGCCGCAACGCCGGCAGCGCGCCGCGCCGCGCCCTCGAGAGGGCGACGCCGAGGATCTCGACCTCGCCGCGACTCGGCCGCGCGGCGAGCTGCATCAGCCGCAGCAGGGAGGACTTGCCCGCCCCCGAGGGGCCGAGCAGCCAGTGGAAGCTGCCGCCCTCCAGCGCGAAGGACAGGTCGTGCAGCACCTCCGGCCCCGCCCCGCCATACCGCAGCCCGACTTCCGCGAAGCGCACCATGCGGCGGACAATGCCGATGGCGGGCCGCAGCGCCAAGTACCGTTACCATGCTTGCGGCGCGCGACACGCAACCGCACATTGCGCTGGCGATGCGGATCCATTGTCCGGCCTGCCAGGCCACCTATGAGGTTCCCGATCACCTGATCGGCCCCGGCCGCAGCCTGCGGTGCCGCAGCTGCGGCCATGCCTGGCGCGTGGCGCCAGAGCGGGAGTGGGAGCCGGAACCGGCGCTGCCGGAGCCCGCGGCGCCGGTGGCGGCGAGGCCGCGGCCGCTGCCGGCGCCGCCCCCGCCAGCGGCCCTGGCCTCACCCCCACCTCTGCCCCCGGACCCGCCGCGCGAGGCTCCGCCGCCGGACCCGGTGCCGGACCCATCGGACGCGGCGCCGCCGGCGGCGCGGCCGCGCTTTCTCGCCGCGCTGCGGCGCCCGGCGCGGCCGATCGAGCCGCCCCTCGCCACGCCACCGGCGGCCCGGGCCGATCTGGCGCTGCGACTGGCCTGGGCCGGCTCGCTGCTGGTGCTGCTGCTGTTCGGGCTGGCCCTCTGGCTGTTCCGCGCCGAGGTCGCCGCGGCCTGGCCGCCCGCGGCGCGCCTGTACCTGATGTTCGGCGCGACGCCGGATTAGGGCGCCTTCACCCGATGCGGCCCGCGGGGCCGAGCGCCCGGATGGGCGCCGCGGCGTATGCCGCGAAGCCCCAGGCGAACCGGAGGGTTGCGCCCGGCGCCAAGGGGGCCGCTGATGGGGGCCGTCGCTGGGTCACCAGCAACGGCCGTTGGCATCAGACCACCATCCAGGCGTTGTCGACGTAGGAGATCAGGTCGTCGCTGGTGACGACCTGGCCGTTCGTCGTCCAGAGCCGCAGCTCGCTATGGCCCTGGCCGGCGACGGGGTCCTGCCGCCACAGCACCTCGGCGCGGCCATTGCCGTCGTAGTCGCCGATGGCCGCCACCGTCCAGCCGGCGCTCTGGCTGTCGAGGACCGTCTTGGAGAGGATGGTGGTGCCGTCCATGCGCCAGGCCTGGACCTTGCCGGCGCTGCTCTGCAGCAGGATGTCCGAGCGGCCGTCGCCGTCGAAATCGCCGGTGCCGACCACCGACCAGCCGGCCCCCGGGGTCGCAATCGTGTCGCCGCCCAGATACTGCGTCCCGTCCATCCGCCAGACCGAGACCGCGCTGTTGGCGTTCTGCCAGAGGATGTCGGCGCGGCCGTCGCCGTCGAAGTCGCCCGAGCCGGCCACCGACCAGCTCGCATCGACCGTGCCGACGACCCCGCCGCCGATGCCGCCGAGGCCATCCATCTCCCAGAGCGACAGGGTGACGTAATCATGCCCGCCCCAGCTCACCTGCCGGCTGAACAGGATGTCGGACCGGCCATCGCCGTTGAAGTCGTCGACCCCGGCGATGTCATAGGCGGTGCCGGCGGCGGGAGCGTAGACGGTGGCGCCGTCGACATAGGCGGTGCCGCTCATCAGCCAGATGGCGGCCGTGCCGTCCGCCTGGTGCCAGAGCAGGTCGGCCTTGCCGTCGCCGTTGAAATCGCCGGTGCGGGCGACGGACCAGGCGGGATCGACGAAGGTGAAGGTCGCGCCGGCGGCGAAGGCGGCGCCGTTCACCTGCCATTGCGACAGGGCGTAGTAGCCGGCCGAACCGGGCAGGTCGTTGGCTTCGAAGAGGATCTCGCTCTTGCCGTCGCCATCGAAATCCTGCGCCACGCTGCGCAGCTGCGCCAGGCCGTCGCTGAACTGCACCGCCTCGACATCGTGCAGCAGCACGGTGCCCTGCGGGCCGGTCACGGTCCAGCCGCCATCCGCGGTGCGCGCCAGGCTGGCCTCCGCGGCGCGGATGTCGAGGACCAGGGTGTCGTGCCCGGCGCCGCCCGCGATGGTCGCGTTGCCCGCGCCGGGGAGGATGCGGTCGTTGCCGGCGCCGCCATCGAGGCTGTCGGCGCCGCCGCCGCCGGCCAGGGTGTCGTCCCCGGCGCCGCCCCACAGCGTCTCGGCCGCGGCGGTGCCGGCGATCGCATCCGCCTGGGCGGAGCCGCGCAGCGCGACGATGCCGGTCAGCCGGTCGGTGCTCGGCGTGGCATAGGCCTCGACCACCGTGCCGGCGCCGAGATCGGCCTGGATGGCCGCGCCGCCCTGGTAGTCGGCGACCAGCAGGGCGCTGCCGCCGCCGGCGATCGAATCGCTGCCGGCGCCGCCGAAGACATAGACGGCATGGGTGATCGCGGCATGGCCGGCGATGCTGTCGGCGAAGCCGGTGCCGACGATATGATCGATGCCGCCGAAGCTGTCGGCCTTGTCGGTGCCGAGCTTGGCGACGCTGCCCGAATCGGCGCCGGTCCAGGTCGCGGCGATGCCCGCGGCGAGGCCGGCCTGGCCGTAATCCAGCGTGTCGTGCCCGCCGCCGCCCGCGATGGTGTCGTTGCCGCCGGAGCCGATGACGCGCTCATCCGCCGCGCTGCCGGTGATGCGGTCGGCCTGCGCGGTGCCGCGGATCGCCACGATGCCGACCAGCCGGTCGACCTCGCCGCCGGCGAGCGAGGCGGTGCCGCCGGCGCCGAGCACCGCGGTGAGCGGCCCGGTGCGGGCGGCGTAGTCGGCGACGTTCTCGTCGAGGCCGTAGCCGCGGAGGGTGTCGTTGCCGCTGCCGCCATCGAGGAAGAGCGTGGTGCCGAGGGCCGCCACATGGCCGCCGAGATCATCCGCCGCCCGGCCTCCGACGAGGGTGTCGATGCCGGTGACGCTGTCGGTGCCGAACGCGCCGCCGGCCTTGGACACGGTGCCGGTGCCGGCGGCGTCGAAGCGGGTGGTGATCCGGATGCCGTCGGTCCAGGCATAGCTCAGCGTGTCGGCGGCGCTGCCGCCGGTGTAGCGGTCGTTGCCGGTGGTGCCGTAGAAGACCGTGGCCGCGCTGCCGCCGACGATCGTGTCGGCCAGGCGCGAGCCCTGCACCGCGACGACATGGGACAGGCGGTCGGAGGCGCCCTCGCCGTCGGCGGCGATGCCGTTGGCCAGGTTGACCGCCACGCCGGCGGCGCTCTGGCTGTAGTCGACGACGTTCAGCGCATTGCTCGCGCCGTCGATGGTGTCGGTGCCGCCGAGGCCGCGCAGCAGGGTCACGCCGGTGGCGCCGGCGGCGGCGCGGATCATGTCGCCGCCGCTGCTCCCCTGCACCACGCCGATGCCGGAGAAGCTGTCCGTCCCGCCGCCGCTGCTCTTCACGGCGGTGCCGGTGCCGGCGGCGGTCAGGACGATGGTGACGCTGCGGCCGAGGAGGCCGGAATAGCTCAGCGTGTCGCTGCCGCCGCCGCCGGCATAGCTGTCGCTGCCGAGGCTGGCATCGAAGGTCTCGCTCTTGCCGCTGCCCTTGATGGTGTCGGCGAAGTCCGAGCCGCGGATGCGCAGCACCTTCTGCAGCGCGTCGACATCGCCCCAGCCGTCGCGGGCGGTCCCGGCGCCGAGGTCGATCGAGACGCCGGCGATGTCGAGCGCGTAGTCGACGAGGTTCAGCAGCGAATCGGCGCCGTCGATGGTGTCGGCCCCGGCCATCCCCCGCAGCACCTGCATCGAGGCGGCGGCCTTCGCCGCCTCGATGCGGTCGGCGCCGCCGCCGGCATTGATGGTCTGGAAGGCGGTGAAGCCGTCCGTGCCGCCGCCGCTCTTCTCGGCGGTGCCGCTGCCGTCGCTGTTCAGCGTGATCCGGAGCGTGGTGCCGTCCGGCGCGACCATGCGGGAATAGTCGAGCAGGTTGGAGCCGGCGCCGCCCGCCAGGGTGTCGTTGCCGAGGCTGCCGGTGACGGTGTCGTTGCCGGCGCCGCCGGTGATGCGGTCGGCATGGGTCGAGCCGCGGATGCGGTGCAGGTCGATCAGCGTGTCGATGCCGCCATCGCCGTCCACCGCCTGGCCGATCTGGTGCCCATCGGCATCCGTCCGCATCTGCAGCGAGGCGATGACCGAGCCGGCGGCGCCGGTGTAATCCGCCTCCACCCAGGAGCGCCCGGCGGCCTTGATGGTGTCGTTCCCGGCGCCGCCGGCGATGTCCGTCACCGCGGCGGTGGTGCTCGCCCGCCCATAGGCGGCGGTGAAGTCGAAGAGGTCGCGCCCGGCGCCGCCGGTGATGGCGGCGATGCCGGCGACCCTATCCGTGCCGACCGGCGTGCCCTGGCTGGATTTCACGACCGCCGCGCTGCCGGGGGCGCTGAAGGTGACAGCCAGGTCATAGCCGGGGGCGAGCCCGGCATAGGTGAGCGTGTCGGTGCCGCCGCCACCCTCGATCGAATCCGAGCCAAGGTCGCCCGTCAGGGTATCGTTCGCCGAGGTGCCGATCTTCCGCATGCCACCCGTTCCGTTCCCAACTCGGTACGGATTAACCAGATGCGAGAATTTGATCCAGAAATTAATTAAATCCCCTGTTGCCTTCGCCGCTCCGCACGATCGTTTGCAAGCAACAATAATGACGAAACCGCGAAGTTCGAAGTCTCCCCCAATCCCGGGGCCGGAGCACCCGATAGCGCCGGCCATCCCGCCCCGCCCATCGGCGCGGCCTGCATTCCCTTGATCGCAAACGATGCTGCACAGCATGGGCGGCCGGGATGCGACGGCCTGCCGGCCTCGGCGGCTGACCATCGGCGGTCGGCCGCACCGACGGACCGGCAATTTACATTCAATTTAATATTACCGTTTCGTCATATTTCCCGGGGCGGTCAGGGTGACGGATCGGCAGGGTCATCCGCCTTCAGCACCTCGCCGGCGAGGTAGAGGCTGCCGCAGATCAGCACCCGCGCCGGGTCGGGGGCGCGCGGCAGCGCGGCCAGCGCCTCGCCGACCGTCGGGCCCGGACGGGCGCGGCCGCCGCTCGCCGCGACGATCCGCTCCACCGGCACCGCCTGGTGCTGTCCTGGCTCCGCCACCGCCCAGAGCGTCGTCGCATGCGGCAGCAGCGGGCGCAGGAACTCCTCCACCGCCTTGCTGCCCTTCATCCCGACCAGCAGGTGCAGCGGCCGGTCGTCCCAGCGGGCGAGCTGCCCGGCCAGGGCCAGGCCGCCGCCGGCATTGTGGCCGCCATCCAGCCAGAGCTCCCAGCCCGCGGGCAGGGCCCCGGCCAGCCGGCCGCGCAGGCGCTGCAGCCGGGCCGGCCATTCCGCCGCGGCGATGCCCTCGGCGATGGCGGCATCGCTCAGCCAGTCTGGTGCCCAGGCGCGCAGGGCGGCGATGGCGATGCCGGCATTCTCCGCCTGGTGCGCGCCGAGCAGGGCGGGCGGCGGCAGGTCGAGCGCGCCCGCGGCATCCTCGTAGCGCAGCCCGCCCGCCCGCTCGGCGATGCGCCAGTCGCGGCCGCGCGCCAGCAGCCGCGCGCCGAGCTGTGCCGCCTCGGCCTCCAGCACCGCCTGCACCGCCGGGTCCTGCGCCCCGGTCGCGCAGGCCACGCCCGGCTTCATGATGCCCGCCTTCTCGGCCGCGATCCCGGTCAGCCGGTCGCCGAGGAACTCCATATGGTCCATGGAGATACTGGTGATGGCGGTGGCGGCGGGGCGGTCGATCACGTTGGTTGCGTCGAACCGGCCGCCGAGCCCGACCTCCAGCACCAGGAGGTCGGCGGGCACGCGGCTGAAGAGCAGCAGCGCGGTCGCCGTGATCACCTCGAAGACGGTGATCGGCGCGCCGGCGTTGCGCGTCTCCACCTCCTCCAGCGCGGCGGCGAGCGCCGCCTCCTCCACCAGCCGGCCGGCGAGGCGGATGCGCTCGTGGAAGCGCACCAGATGCGGCGAGGTGTAGACATGCACCCGCTGCCCCGCCGCCTCGGCGATGGCGCGCAGGAAGGCGCAGGTCGATCCCTTGCCGTTGGTCCCCGCCACATGGATCACCGGCGGCAGGGCGCGCTCGGGGTGGCCGAGGGCGGCGAGCAGGCGCTGGAGGCGCCCGAGGCTGAGATCGATCAGCTTCGGATGCAGCCCGTGCAGCCGGTCGAGCACCGCCTCCGACCGGCCGGAGGGCGCGGCCATGGCGCCGATCGGGGCGCCGATCGGGACACCGGGCGGGACGCCAATCGGGACACCGGTCACGGCGCCGGCCCGGCCCCCTCGGGCTCGGCCGGGGCGGGCAGCGGCAGCGGCGAGGCGGCGGCATCCTCGCCGCTCAGCCGTTCCGGCAGCCGCAGCAGGCCGATCAGCCGGGCCAGGGTCGGGCGCATCTCGGCGCGCCGCACCACCATGTCGAGGATGCCGTGCTCCAGCAGGTACTCGGCGCGCTGGAAGCCCTCCGGCAGCTTCTCGCGCACCGTCTGCTCGATGACGCGGGCGCCGGCGAAGCCGATCAGCGCCCCCGGCTCGGCGATCTGGATGTCGCCCAGCATGGCGAAGCTCGCGGTCACCCCGCCGGTGGTGGGGTCGGCCAGCACCACGATGAAGGGCAGCCCGGCCTCCTTCACCATGCGGGTGGCGATGACGGTGCGCGGCATCTGCATCAGGCTGATCGCGCCCTCCTGCATGCGGGCGCCGCCCGAGGCGGTGAAGACGATCAGCGGGCTGTCCTGCAGCACGGCGAGGCGGGCGGCGGTGACGATCGCCTCGCCGATGCCGGCGCCCATGGAACCGCCCATGAAGCTGAACTCGAAGGCGGCGGCGACGACGCGGTTGCCCTCGATGGCGCCATGCGCCACCACCACCGCATCCTCCTGGCCCGCCTTGGCCTGGGCCTCGCGCAGCCGGTCGCCGTAGCGGCGCTGGTCGCGGAAGCGCAGCGGGTCGGCCGGCGCCTTCGGCAGCTCGATCCGCTGCCAGCCCTCATCCAGCGTGTAGTCCAGCCGCTGCCGGGCGCCGATGCGCAGGTGATGCGCGCAATGCGGGCAGACATGCAGGTTCCGCTCGAGGTCGCGGTGGAAGATCATCTGCTCGCAGGCGGGGCATTTGTGCCAGAGATTCTCCGGCACCTCGCGCGGCGCGCCGAACAGCGTCTTGATCTTCGGCAGCGCCCATTCGCTGATCCAGTTCATCGGGCCCTCACACCAACGGCCGTTGATGGGTCGCCATCAACAAGCCCCTCAGACGCCGGGCGCAAACCTCCGGTTTGCCTGGCTTCGCCGCGTCGCGCTGACGGGCGCGCCCGGCGGCGCGACCGGCGGCGCCCATCCGGGCGCTCGGCATGAATGGAATATCCATGCCCTTGGTATCAGCCCTCGCCGCGGATCGCCTCGGCCAGGCCGCGCACCTGGTCGAGCACCTGGCGCACCGTCTCCGGCCGCGCCCGCCCCTCCTCGTCGAGCGAGGCGGCCAGCGTATCGACCAGCGCCGTGCCGACCACGGCGCCATCGGCCAGCCGCGCCGCCTCGGCCGCCTGCTGCGGCGTGCGGATGCCGAAGCCGATGCAGACGGGCAGGTCCGTGTGCCGGCGGATGCGGGGGATCGCCTCGGCCAGGCTGGCGCTGCTGGCGCTCCGCGTCCCGGTGATGCCGGCGATCGAGACGTAGTAGACGAAGCCCGAGGTGGCGGCGAGGACGCGCGGCAGCCGCGCCTCGTCGGTGGTCGGCGCCACCAGGCGGATCAGGTCGAGGCCCTGCGCCCGCGCCTGCGGCTCCACCTCGTCCGCCTCCTCCGGCGGGACGTCGACGATGATGAGGCCATCGACGCCCGAGGCGGCGGCATCGGTGCAGAAGCGCTCGATCCCATAGGCGAGGATGGGGTTGTAGTAGCCCATCAGCACCACCGGCGTCGCCGCGTTGCCGCGGCGGAAGTCGCGCACCATGGCGAGCACGCGCGAGAGCGTGCCGCCCGCCTTCAGCGCCCGGAGCGCCGCCCGCTGGATGGAGGGGCCGTCCGCCATGGGGTCGGTGAAGGGCACGCCGATCTCGATGACATCGGCGCCGGCGCCGGGCAGGCCGCGCAGGATGGCGAGGGAGGTGGCCGGGTCGGGGTCGTAGGCCTGGAGATAGGTGACGAGGGCGCCGCGGCCCTCGCGCTTCAGGGCGGCGAAGCGGTCGGCGATGCGGCTCACAGCTGCACGCCCAGATGATGCGCCACGGTGAAGATGTCCTTGTCGCCGCGGCCGCTGAGGTTGAGCACGATGAGGCCGTCCCGCTGCATGGTCGGCGCCCGCTTGATCACCTCGGCCAGCCCATGCGCGGATTCCAGCGCCGGGATGATGCCCTCGAGCCGCGAGCAGAGCTGGAAGGCCTCCAGCGCCTCGGTGTCGGTCGCGGTCACGTACTGCACCCGGCCGCTCTCGTGCAGCCAGGCATGCTCCGGCCCGATGCCGGGATAGTCGAGGCCGGCGCTGATGGAATGCGCCTCCTGGATCTGCCCGTCGCCATCCTGCAGCAGATAGGTGCGGTTGCCGTGCAGCACGCCCGGCCGGCCGCGGGTGAGCGAGGCGGCATGCTCCTCGGTGTCGACGCCGCGGCCGGCGGCCTCGACGCCGTACATCGCCACCGAGGCATCGTCGAGGAAGGGGTGGAACAGCCCCATGGCGGAGGAGCCGCCGCCGACGGCGCAGACCAGCGCATCCGGCAGCCGCCCCTCGGCGGCGAGGATCTGCTCGCGCGTCTCGACGCCGATCACGCACTGGAAGTCGCGCACCATGGCCGGATAGGGATGCGGGCCGGCGACGGTGCCGATGCAGTAATAGGTGTCGTGCACATGCGCCACCCAGTGGCGCAGCGCCTCGTTCATCGCGTCCTTGAGCGTCGCCGCGCCGGAGGTGACGGGGACCACCTCGGCGCCGAGCAGCTTCATGCGGAAGACGTTGGGCTGCTGCCGCTCGACATCGGTCGCGCCCATGAAGACGGTGCAGGGCAGGTCGAACAGGGCGCAGGCGGTCGCCGTCGCCACGCCATGCTGGCCGGCGCCGGTCTCGGCGATGATGCGGGTCTTGCCCATGCGCCTGGCCAGCAGGATCTGGCCGAGCACGGCGTTGATCTTGTGCGCGCCGGTGTGGTTCAGCTCCTCGCGCTTGAAGTAGACGCGGGCGCCCCGCCCCTCCCCCGCCCCCTGGCGCAGATGCTCGGTCAGCCGCGCGGCGTGCCAGAGCGGGCTCGGGCGGCCGACATAGTGCGTCAGCAGGTGCCGCCATTCCGCATCGAAGGCCGGGTCGCGCTTCGCCGCCTCATAGGCCTGCTCGACCTCGAGGATCAGCGGCATCAGCGTCTCGGCGACGAAGCGGCCGCCGAAGGGGCCGAAGCGGCCGCGGCCATCCGGGCCCTGGCGGAAGGTATTGGGCAGAGGCTTGTTCACTTGCGTTCCCCGGGGATCCCGCATCCCTCGCGCCTCATAGCGCCGCCGCCCCCCTGACGGAACCCGGGGCCGCGGCCCCCGCCCCGCCCCGCGCCGCGGCATCCTCTCCGCGCCGCGCCGCGGCGTCCTCTCCGCGCCGCGCCGCGGCGTCCTCTCCGCGCCGCGCCGCGGCGACGAAGGCGGCGATCAGCGCCGGGTCCTTCACCCCCCGCGCCCGCTCGACGCCGGAGGAGACATCCACCCCCGGGGCGCCGGACTGGCGGAGCGCCTCCGCCACCGTCGCCGGCGTCAGCCCGCCGGCCAGCAGCCAGGGGCGCGGGATGGGCTGGCCGGCCACGATCCGCCAGTCGAAGGCGGCGGCGTTGCCGCCCGGCAGGCTGGCCCCGGGCGGCGGCTTGGCATCGAGCAGGAAGCGGTCCACCGCCGGGGCGTAGTCGGCGAGCCGCGCCAGGTCGGCCGGCCTGGCGATGCCGAGCGCCTTCATCACCGGCCGGCCGAAGCGGGCGCGGATGGCGGCGGCGCGGGCCGGCGTCTCCTCGCCATGCAGCTGGATCAGGTCGAGCGGCAGGGCGGCCAGCGCCGCCGCGAGCAGCGCATCCTCCGGATCGACGAAGAGGCCGACGCGGAGCGGCCCGCCGGTGGCGCGGCGGGAGAGCGATGCGGCCTGTTCGGGCGTCACCGCCCGGGGCGAGGGCGGGTAGAAGACGAAGCCGAGGAGATCGGCGCCGGCGGCGAGGGCGGCATCGAACCCCGCCGCGTCCTTCACCCCGCAGATCTTGACCAGGATCACGCCGGCAGCCCGGCGGCGATGGCGCGGGCCGCCGCCGCGGGGTCCGAGGCGCCGGTGATCGGCCGGCCCACCACGATCCAGTCGGCGCCGGCGGCCACTGCCTCGGCCGGGGTTGCGGTGCGCGCCTGGTCGCCGCTCTCGCTGCCCGCCGGCCGCACCCCCGGCACCACCAGCAGCGGCGCGGCGCCGAAGGCGTCGCGGATCGGCGCCACCTCGCGCGGCGAGCAGACGAGGCCGTCCGCCCCCGCCTCCAGCGCCAGCCGGGCGAGGCGCAGCACCTGCTGCACCGGCCCGCCGGCCACCCCCGTCGCGGCGAGGGCCGCGGCATCGAGGCTGGTCAGCACCGTCACCGCCAGCAGGATCGGCCGCGCCACCCCGGCCTGCTCGGCCGCCTCGCGCGCCGCCGCCAGCATCGCCGCGCCGCCCGCGGCGTGCAGGGTCAGCATCGCCGGGCGCAGCGGCAGCAGGGAGCGGACGGCGCCGGCCACCGTGTTCGGGATGTCGTGCAGCTTGAGGTCGAGGAAGACCGGGGCCGCCCCGGCCATGGCCCGGACCGCCGCCGGCCCCTCGGCGGCGAAGAGCTCGAGGCCGAGCTTGAGGGCGCCGCAGCAGGGCGCGAGCGCGGCGGCGAGCGCGGCGGCGCGGGCGGGATCGGCGGTGTCGATCGCCGGGATCAGCCGCGCCGCGGGCTGCTGGGGGCGGGCGAGCATGCGGGCCGGCCGGTCAGGCCGCCGGCCGGCGCAGGGCGACGAGGCCGGTGCCGCCGCTCGGCGGGACCGGGCCGACCTGCTTGGCGGCGGCGGCGCGGAAATCGGCGAGCTCCGCCTCCATCGCCCGCGCCGCATCCTCCATCCGCCGGGCGCGGCGGCGATAGGGCAGGCTGGCCAGCCAGGTGACCAGGGCGCCGAAGAGGAAGCAGAGGGCGCCGATGAGCAGGATGGCGACCGAGAGCGGCGCCACCCAGGCCACGTCGAAGGGCCAGAGGCGCAGCGCGACCGCGTCGCGGTTCGACAGGCCGAACAGCACCAGCAGGATCAGCAGGGGCAGGAGTAGGATCCAGCGCATCGGGGCCTTCCGTCGGACGGGGGTCGGGCGGCATGCCTACAACCCGGGGCGCCGCATGGGAATGGCTAGAGCGCGATCGCCTGGGGCGGCCTCGCCGAAGGCGTAAATCACGCGGCCAAACAAGGGCCTAGACCAGGCTCCGCGAACCGGGGCGAGCGGATCGTGGTCCGGGCCGCTGGGCGGCCTCAGGCCTCGACCTTGGCCCGGGTCGCGGCCTGCGGCTCGCCGCCATTGACCCGCTCGCGCAGCTCCTTGCCCGGCTTGAAATAGGGCACCGCCTTGCCGGCCACCGGCACCGCGGCCCCCGTGCGCGGGTTGCGGCCGGTGCGAGCATCGCGCTTCTTGGCCGAGAAGGCGCCGAAGCCGCGCAGCTCCACGCGGTCTCCCCGCGCCAGGGCGGCGGTGATCTCGTCGAAGATCGTGGCCACGATCAGCTCGATATCGGGCTGGCGGAGATGCGGGTTCTCCGCGGCCAGATGCGCGATCAGCTCGCTCTTGGTCATTGCTGCCAGCCCCGCAAGGTGCCCCCCCTGGCCCGGCCGACCGGGATCAGCGGAAAACCTGCCAGAGCGGCGCCGGCCCGTCAACGCCAAGCCATTCTGAAATCACGGTTTTCACAGCTCCGCCCCAGGCCGCCCGGAGCAGCCGCTCGGCGGTGCCGCGCGGCTGCAGGTCGCGCACCGGCAGATCGGCCGCGACGCCCTTCTCGGCGGCGAGCCAGGCCCGCGCCTCCCGCTCGCCGCCGATCGCGTCCACCAGCCCGGCCGCGAGGGCCTGCCGGCCGGACAGCACGCGGCCATCCGCCAGCGGCCGCACCCGCTCCTCCGGCAGCTTCCGGCCGGCCACCACCATGGCGAGGAACTGCTCGTACATGTCGCCGACCACCCCCTGCAGCGCCGCCCGCCCCTCGCCCGAGAGCGGGTGCAGCGGGCTCGGCTGGTCCTTCAGCGGGCCGGAGGTGATCGCCTCGGTCCGCACGCCGAGGCGGGCCAGCAATTCCGAGCCGTCGAAGGTCTGCAGCAGCACGCCGATCGAGCCGGTGATGGTGGATTCGCGGGCGAAGATCCGCTCCGCCGCGACGGCGGTCATGTAGCCGGCCGAGGCGGCGGTGCCGCGCATCACCGCGACCACCGGCTTCGTCTCGCGCAGGCGCAGCAAGGCGCCATGCAGCATCTCGCCGCCGCCGACGCTGCCCCCGGGGCTGTCGATGGAGACGATGACCGCCTTCGCCGAGGCATCCCGGCCCAGCCGGTCGAGCGCCTCGGCCAGGCGCCGGTCATCGGTGATGATGCCCTCGACCGGCAGGCGGACGACATGGTCGCGCTCGAGCCACGGGCCGGTCCGGCCGAGCAGCAGGGCCATCACGCCGGCCAGCAGCAGCAGGACGGCGCCGGCCCGCCAGAAGGCCAGGCGCCGCTTCAGCCGCCGGCGGTCGATGAGGAGATCGGTCTCGAGGGCCATGCTCTGCTCCGGGCCTGTCCGCCAAGGGGCGATCGGCATGGGCGGCATCTTCCGCCCGGCCGCCCTCGCCGTGAATGCCCTGCAACGCTCCGCCAGGGCGCCGGGCGCGGCGCCGCGGCCATCGGTTCGCCACCGAGGCAATCGTGTCGCCTGGGCCACACTGCGTCCATCCTGCCAGGGTGGCGCGATGCAATCTCGTTGACCGGGCATTCCGCCTGCGTCCCAATGGGATGGCAAGCGACCAGGCGAGGAGATGACGATGCATTGCCCGCGCGTGATGGGAGGCCTGCTGCTCGCCTCCCTGGCCCTGGCGGCCTGCGAGCCGAAACAGGCCAGCGGACCGCTCAGCACCATGCCGACCGGCACCACCGAGTCCCTGTTGCGCCAGCAGCAGCTGCGGAACATGCAGGCAGATCCGAGCCGCGGCATGCAGAACCCGACGGTCACGAATGTCAGCCCCGGCGCGGCCGGCATCGAGCGCTCGGCCACGGGCGGCGCGGGCGGCACCGGCGCCGGGGCGCCGGTCACCGTCAATCCGGGCGCGGGCGGCATCGTCCGCGGCACCGGCATCGGCGCGCCGGTGCAGTGATACCAACGGCATGAATGGTCCATTCATGCCGAGCGCCCGAACGGGCGCCGCGCCGAGTGGCGCGAGGGCCCAGGCAAACCGGAGGTTTGCGCCCGGCAACTGAGAAGGCCGTTGATGGGTCACCAGCAACGGCCGTCAGTATGATACCGAGCGCAGGACGGTTGCACCGCCCTGCCCCTCACATGAAAAAAGGGCGGCTGCCGCATCGCCGCGGCAGCCGCCCTTCCCTTGTCCGCCCCGCGGCGCCGAGGCGCCGCGGGGATCGGGCCGATTACTCCTCGCCGGCCATCTCGCGGCGGCGGCGGATGGCCGCGCCGAGGATGTCGCCGAGCGAGGCGCCGCTGTCGGTCGAGCCGTATTCCTTCATCGCCTCGCGCTCCTCCTCGATCTCCTTGCCCTTGATGGTCAGGGAGAGGCGGCGGGCGGCGCGGTCCACGGCGACGACCTTGGCATCGACCTTCTCGCCCACGGCGAACTTGTCGGGGCGCTGGTCGCCACGGTCACGCGCGAGCTCGGCGCGGCGGATGAAGCCGGTCAGCACGTCCTCGACCTTCACCTCGATGCCGTTGGCCTGCACCTGGGTGACGATGCAGGTGACGACGTCGCCCTTGCGCACCTTGTCCAGCACCTCGGCGGCCGGATCGGCCTGGAGCTGCTTAATGCCGAGCGAGATGCGCTCCTTCTCGACATCGACGTCGAGCACCTTCGCCTTGACGATGTCGCCCTTGTTGAAGCGCAGCATCGCCTGCTCGCCGGCCTCGTCCCAGGAGATGTCGGACATGTGGACCATGCCGTCGATATCCGGGCCGATGCCGATGAAGAGGCCGAACTCGGTGATGTTGCGGATCTCGCCCTCGACCTCAGAGCCCGGCGGATGCGCCTCGAGGAACAGGTCCCACGGATTGCCCTGGGCCTGCTTCAGGCCGAGCGAGATGCGGCGCTTCGGCTCGTCCACGTCGAGGATCATCACGTCCACCTCCTGCGAGGTGGCGACGATCTTGCCCGGATGGACGTTCTTCTTGGTCCAGCTCATCTCGGAGACGTGGACCAGGCCCTCGACCCCCGGCTCCAGCTCCACGAAGGCGCCGTAGTCGGTGATGTTGGTGACGCGGCCGGAGAACTTGGCGCCCACCGGGTACTTCAGCGCGACGCCGTCCCACGGATCGGCCATCAGCTGCTTCATGCCGAGGCTGATGCGCTGGGTCTCGCTGTTGAAGCGGATGACCTGCACCTTCACCGGCTGGCCGATGGTCAGGGCCTCGGACGGGTGGTTGATCCGCCGCCAGGCGATGTCCGTCACGTGCAGCAGGCCATCGACGCCGCCGAGATCGACGAAGGCGCCGTAGTCGGTGATGTTCTTCACCACGCCGTCGAGGACCATGCCCTCCTTCAGGCCCTGGATGAGCTCGCTGCGCTGCTCGGCGCGCGTCTCCTCCAGCACCGCGCGGCGGCTGACCACGATGTTGCCGCGGGCGCGGTCCATCTTGAGGATCTGGAAGGGCTGCGGGCTGCCCATCAGCGGGCCGACATCGCGCACCGGGCGGATATCGACCTGCGAGCCGGGGAGGAAGGCCACGGCGCCGCCGAGATCGACGGTGAAGCCGCCCTTGACCCGGCCGAAGATCACGCCGTTGACGCGCTGCTGCGCCTGGTAGGCCTTCTCGAGGTTGGTCCAGGCCTCCTCGCGCCGCGCCTTCTCGCGCGACAGGACGATGGAGCCGTCCCGGTCCTCGTAGCGCTCGACGAAGAGCTCGACGACATCACCGGGCTGCACCTCGGGCTTCTGGCCCTGCGGCGCGAATTCCTTGAGGGGGACGCGCCCCTCGCTCTTCAGTCCCACATCCACGACGGCGTAGTCGTCATCGATGCGCAGCACGCGGCCGGAGACCACCGAGCCGGCGAAGCCGGTATCGGCGCCGAGCGTGGCATCGAGCAGTGCGGCGAAGTCCTCGGACCCCGCATCCTGATGAGCGAGGCTGGTGGCGGTTGCCATGTAGCGATCTGTTCCTGGGAAGCCTGCGAGATGCAGGCAAGCGCCCTGCGCCCCCGCCGCGGTCCCGGATCGATACCGGGGGCAAGCGGGCACGACCTGGCCCGGCCCCAGCCCTCCCCGTGCGGGAGCGGCAATGGCGCATCGGACCCGTGTGCTGGGGCGGCGTTTCGGCCCGCCCGTTACCGGTTCGTCCAGCGGGGCGTCCAGCTAGGCCAGACCCCCGGAACACGAACGCCGCGGCCCCCCTAGGCGCGCGGTTGAACGTGGCTAAGCCCTTGTCGGAAGGGCGTCAAGCGGAATCGCGCGCCATCGCCCAGATCGTTCAATTCAGGCCGGACGTTCGCCCAGCCGTTCCCGGACCAGCGCCAGCGCCATGGCGAAGGCGGCCTCCGCATCCAGCGCCGTGGTGTCGAGCAGCCGGGCATCCGCGGCCGGGCGGAGCGGCGCCACGGCACGGCCGGCATCCCGGGCGTCGCGCTCGCGCAGCTCGGCCTCGACCGCGGCCGGGTCGGCGGCGACGCCGCGCCCCTGCAGCTCCAGCCAGCGGCGCTGCGCCCGCTCCGCGACGCTCGCGGTGACGAAGAGCTTCACCGTTGCCTCGGGGAAGACGACGGTGCCGATGTCGCGCCCGTCCAGCACCGCGCCATGGCGCCGGCCGAAATCGCGCTGCCAGTCGAGCAGCGCCGCCCGGACCGCCGGGATGGCGGCCACCGCGCTCGCCGCCCGGTCGGCCTCCGGCCCGCGCAGGTCGCCCCGCTCGAGATCGGCCGGCGCCAGGGCCCGCGCGGCGGCGGCGGCGGCGGCGGCATCCGCGGGGTCGGCGCCCCGGTCGAGCACGCGCCGGCCGACGGCGCGGTAGAGCAGGCCGGTGTCGAGATAGGGCAGGCCGAGGGCGGCGGCGAGGCGGCGCGCCAGGGTGCCCTTGCCGGCCGCGGCCGGGCCGTCCACCGCGACCACCAGCCGCGCGGCGCCCCGGCTCATGCCGGGCCGATGGCCGGCCCGCCGGCGGCGCGGTTCAGCAGGGCGGCGAAGCCGGGGAAGCTGGTCTCGATGAAGGCGGCGTCGTCCACCGCCACCGGGGCCCGGGCGGCGAGGCCCATGACCAGGGCGCTCATCGCCAGCCGGTGATCCATATGGGTGGCGACGAGGCCGCCGCCCGGGATGGCGCCGCCGGTGCCCTGCACCAGCAGGTCGTCGCCCTCGATCCGCGCCGCGATGCCGTTCGCCGCCAGCAGCGCCGCGGTCGCCGCCAGCCGGTCGCTCTCCTTCACCCGCAGCTCGGCGAGGCCGCGCATCCGCGTCTCCCCCTCCGCCGCCGCGGCGACGACGGCAAGCACCGGGTATTCGTCGATCATCGCGGGCGCCCGGCCCGGCGGCACCTCCACCGCCCGCAGCGGCCCGGCCTCGGCGGTGACGTCGCCCACCGGCTCGCCGCCGGCGATGCGGGCATTCTCCACCGTGAGCCGCGCCCCCATCTCGCGCAGCGTGGTCAGCAGCCCGGTGCGGAGCGGGTTCAGCCCGACATTCTCCACCGTGATCCGGGAGCCCGGGACCAGCAGCGCCGCCACCAGCAGGAAGGCGGCCGAGGAGGGATCGCCCGGCACCAGGATCGGCGCCGCCGCCAGCTCCGGCTGGCCCTCCAGCTCGATCAGCCGTCCCTCCGGCAGGTCCTCCACCCGCACCGTAGCGCCGAAATGCCGCAGCATGTTCTCGGTGTGGTCGCGCGTCCGCTCGGGCTCGACCACCCGCGTGGTGCCGCGGGCGCAGAGCCCGGCGAGCAGGCAGGCCGACTTCACCTGGGCCGAGGCGACCGGCAGGGTGTAGTCGAGCGGCAGGGCATCGACCGCGCCCTGCACCGCCAGCGGCAGCCGGCCGCCCTCCCGGGCCCAGAAGCGGGCGCCGGTCGCGGCCAGCGGATCGGTGACGCGGCGCATCGGCCGCTTGCGGAGCGAGGCGTCGCCGGTCATCACCGCGAAGATCGGGTGCCCGGCCAGCAGCCCGCAGAGCAGCCGGGCGGCGGTGCCGGAATTGCCCATGTCGAGCACATCCGCCGGCTCCACCAGGCCGCCGACGCCGCGGCCTGCGACGCGCCAGGCGCCGGGCCCGAGCCGCTCCACCGCGGCGCCGAGCGCCCGCATGGCGGCGGCGGTGCGCAGCACGTCCTCGCCCTCCAGCAGGCCGGCGATCTCGGTGGTGCCGACGGCCAGGGCGCCGAACATCAGGGCGCGGTGGCTGATCGACTTGTCGCCGGGGACGGCATGGCGGCCGGAGAGGCCGCGCGCCGGCGCCGAAGCGCGCAAAGGTTGCAGGGCGTCGGGCTGGGCCATGCGGCGCGTTTGACATGGGCGATGCCGCGTGGCAATGCGCCAGACCCTTTTTTGGCCGCCCGCTGCCCGTCCCCGCCCGGGGCGAGGCGGGCGGTCGCGCCGTTCCCGCCATCCGGCCCCGGCCGGCGGACGGCCCGAGCTGCGAGGCGTCTCCCCCATGGCCAAGCCCGAACTGGGCCTCAAGCGTGTCTGCGTTGCCTGCAGCACGAGATTCTACGACCTGATGCGGGCGCCGGCCGTCTGCCCGAAATGCGGCACCGAGCAGCCGGCCGAGCAGCCGCGCCTGCGCCGCACCGCCGGCGCGCTGCCGGCCGAGGACAAGCTGAAGAAGCGCGTCGCCGCGCCGGAGGCGGAAGGCGACGAGGTGGAGCTCGAGGATGTCGAGGGCGACGAGGCGGTCGAGGACGCCGAGGAGCTCGAGGACGATGCGGAGTCGATCGGCGACGAGCTCGAGGTGGAGAACGACCGCGACGAGGAAGGCTGAGGCCTTCCGCCCGGCCCCTCCCGGCTCCCCGGAGGCGGGCCGCTGATGGCGCCGGCCCCCGGCCTCCATCTCGGCCGGCTGATGCTGCGGGACTTCCGCAGCTGGCCGGCGCTGACCATCCCGTTCCAGGGCCGGATCATCCTCGTCACCGGCCCGAACGGCGCCGGCAAGACCAACCTGCTGGAGGCGGTCAGCCTGCTCGGGCCGGGCCGCGGGTTGCGTGGCGCGCGGACCGTGGAGCTCGGCCGCCAGGAGGGCGGGGCGCCGCTGCCCTGGGCCGCGGCGGGGCGCTTCCATGACCCCTTCGGCCAGGCATTCGACATCGGCACCGGCACGCCCGAGGGCGGGCCGCCGGAACGCCGGGTCCTTCGCCTCGACGGCGCCCCGGTGCGCTCCCAGGCCCTGCTGGCCGAGCGGGTGGCCGCGGTCTGGCTGACGCCGCAGATGGACCGGCTGTTCCAGGATGGGGCGGGCGACCGGCGCCGCTTCCTCGACCGGCTGGTCTGGGCGCTGGAGCCGCACCATGCGCGCGAGGTGGCGGGCTACGACCAGGCCATGGCGCAGCGCAACCGCCTGCTGGCGCAGGCGCGGCGGGAGGGCGCCCGGGCCGACCCGGCCTGGCTGGCCGGGCTGGAGGACGCCATGGCCCGGCACGGCGCCGCGACCGCCGCCGCCCGGCGCGGGCTGGTGGCGCGGCTCAACGCCCTTCTGGCGGAGGGCGTGACCGGCGCCTTCCCGGCGGCGCGGCTGGCGCTGCAATGCCCGGTCGCCGCGGCGCTGGCCGAGGCGCCGGCGCTGGCGGTGGAGGAGCGGCTGCGGGCCGAGTGGGCCGCCAGCCGCGGCCGCGACGCGGCGGCCGGGGCGACGCTCAGCGGGCCGCACCGGGCCGACCTGCTCTTCACCCATGCGCCGAAGGACCTGCCGGCCGCGCTCTGCTCCACCGGGGAGCAGAAGGCGCTGCTGGTGGCGGTGGTGCTGGCGCATGCCGGGCTGATCGCCGCCGCCCGCGGCTTCGCGCCGCTGCTGCTGCTGGACGAGGTGGCGGCGCATCTCGACGCGACCCGGCGCGAGGCGCTCTTCGCGGCGCTGGCCGGGCTGCCGGCCCAGGCCTTCCTGACCGGCACCGATGCCGGCCTCTTCGCCCCCTTGCGCGGCCTGGCCGAGGGGTTCCGGGCGAGCCCCGGGCAACTCGTTGCGGACACGGATTTTGCCGTGCCCCGCGCCGTCTGAATCCCTATATTAGGGCGTGTTTCCCGCCCCGAAGACCTGAGGAGTTTGCCGCCGGCATGAGCGACGCAGCCGCGCGCGCCGAACCGACCCCGCCTGACCGCACCGGGGACGATTACAACAGCGCTTCCATCACCGTCCTGCGTGGCCTCGAGGCCGTGCGGAAGCGGCCTGGCATGTATATCGGCGACACCGATGACGGCTCGGGCCTGCACCACATGGCCTTCGAGATCATCGACAACGCCGTCGACGAGGCGCAGGCCGGCTTCGCCACGCGGGTGGAGGTGACGCTGAACGGCGACGGCTCCGTCACCGTGCGCGACGACGGGCGGGGCATCCCGGTCGACATCCATGAGGAGGAGGGGATCTCCGCCGCCGAGGTCGTGCTGACCCGGTTGCATGCCGGCGGCAAGTTCAACCAGAACTCCTATAAGGTCTCCGGCGGCCTGCATGGCGTCGGCGCCGCGGTGGTGAACGCGCTGTCCGAATGGATGCATGTGCGGATCTGGCGCAACGGCATCGAGCATCTCGTCCGCTTCGCGCATGGCGAGACGGTGCAGCCGCTGACCATCCTCGGCCCCTCCGAGGAGCGGAGCGGCACGGAGGTGACCTTCAAGCCCTCCTCCGGCACCTTCACCAAGGTCGAGTATGATTTCGCCGTGCTCGAGCGGCGGGTGCGCGAGCTCGCCTTCCTCAATTCCGGCCTCTCCATCTCGCTGAAGGACGACCGCCACGTCCCGGCGCAGGAGGTGCTGTTCGACTTCAAGGGCGGCCTCGTTGCCTTCGTCGAATGGCTCGACCAGGGCAAGGAGCCGCTCTTCCGGCCGCCCGTCAGCCTGGTCTCGAAGGAGCAGGAGGGCATCCGGGTCGAGCTGGCGATGTGGTGGAACAACAGCCCGCGCGAGGTGGCGCTGTGCTTCACCAACAACATCCCGCAGCGCGACGGCGGCACCCATCAGGCCGGCTTCCGCCAGGCGCTGACCCGCGTGGTGGCGAAATACGCCGACGACCTGGCGAAGAAGGAGAAGGTCGAGCTCGTCGGCGAGGACATGCGCGAGGGGCTGACCTGCGTCCTCTCGGTCAAGGTGCCGGACCCGAAATTCAGCAGCCAGACCAAGGACAAGCTGGTCAGCTCCGAGGTGCAGCCGGTGGTGCAGGCGGCGGTCGCCGATGCCCTGTCCCACTGGTTCGAGACGCATCCGAAGGAAGCGAAGAACGTCCTCGAGCAGGTGGTGCTGGCCGCGGCGGCGCGGAAGGCGGCGCAGCTCGCGCGCGAGAAGGTGGGGCGCAAGAACGCGCTCGACATCTCGACCCTGCCCGGCAAGCTCGCCGATTGCCAGGAGAAGGACCCGAGCAAGTGCGAGCTCTTCCTGGTGGAGGGCGACAGCGCCGGCGGCTCGGCCAAGCAGGGGCGCAACCGCGCCTTCCAGGCGATCCTGCCGCTCAAGGGCAAGATCCTGAACGTCGAGCGGGCGCGCGTCGACAAGATGCTCTCCTCGGCCGAGATCGGCACGCTGATCACCGCCCTCGGCACCGGCATCGGCCCGGGCGAGCCGGCCAAGGGCGGGTTCGACGCCAACAAGCTGCGCTACCACCGCATCGTCATCATGACGGACGCGGATGTGGATGGCAGCCATATCCGCACCCTGCTGCTCACCTTCTTCTTCCGGCAGATGCCGGAGCTGATCGAGCGCGGGCATCTCTACATCGCCCAGCCGCCGCTCTACCGCGCCAAGCGCGGAAATGACGAGCGCTACCTGAAGGACGACCGGGCGCTCGAGGACTACCTGCTCGAGAAGGCGCTCAACGGCGCGACGCTCTCGCTCGGCGATGGCCGCGTGCTGGCGGGCGAGGCGCTGCGGGCGGAGGCGGAGGCGCTGCGGCAGACCGCGGCGCGCATCCGCCGCCTCGCCGCGCACGTGCCGGCCGAGATCGTCGAGCAGGCCGCCGTCGCCGGCGCCCTCACCCTCGATGCCGAGCGCGCGACCGCCGCCGCGGCGGCCCTGGTCGGCCGGCTGAACATGTTGGCCCTGCCGGCGGAGCGGCACTGGAACGCCGCGCCGGGCGAGGCGGGGCTGCAGCTCTGGCGCACGGTGCGCGGGGTGACGGAGCGCTACGCGCTGACGCCGGTGGCGCTGCGCAGCGCCGAGGCGCGCTGGCTCGACGAGCGGCGCGAGGCGCTCGGCCGGCAATTCGCCGAGGGCGCGGTGCTGGCGCTGGACGGCGCCGAGACCCCCGTGCCGGGTCCGGCCATGGCGCTGGAGCGGCTGCTGGCGCAGGGCCGCAAGGGGCTGACCATCCAGCGCTTCAAGGGGCTGGGCGAGATGAACCCCGAGCAGCTCTGGAAGACCACGCTCGATCCGGCGGTGCGCACCCAGCTCAGGGTCAAGGTCGAGGATGTCGAGGCAGCGGAGACCGTCTTCTCGACGCTGATGGGCGATGTCGTGGAGCCGCGGCGGGAGTTCATCGTCGACAACGCGCTGAAGGTCGCCAATCTCGACGTGTGAGGCCGGATTGCCGGCGGCATGGTTCCCGGACCATGCCGCGCGGCGGGGTTAGCCCTGCGACTTGAGGAAGGCGATCACGTTCTTCCGCTGCTCCTCGTCCTTCAGGCCCGGGAAGGACATCTTGGTGCCGGGCACGATGCCGCGCGGGTTCTCGAGATAGGTGTTCAGGTTGTCCTCGGTCCAGACCCAGCCTTCCTCGCCCTTGGCCTTCATGGCGGAGGAATAGGAATAGCTGGAGAGGCTGGCCGCCTTCCGACCGACGATGCCGTGCAGGTTGGGGCCGACACCGTTGCGGCCGTTATCCTCGATGACATGGCAGACGCGGCATTGATTGAAGACGCGCTGGCCTGCGGCCGCGTCCTGCGCCGCCACGGGAAGGCTCGGGAGAACGCCAAGGGCGATCGCGACTGTCAGTATGGTACGTTGCATGCGGCATTCCTCTGCGGGTGCGGTGCGGCGCGTCACCATGCCGGGCGCGCGGCGCCGCCCCGCAGACCCGCCCTGCCGGGCCATGGACCATGCCATGGCCCAGGCAGGCTCACTGCGCGGCGTTCTCCCGGACTTCGCGCAGTTCTGGGTAGTCACGCAGCAGCGGGGCGCCGTAGAGGGGCTTGAAGGCGCCGCGATGGCAGGTCGCGCAGTTCGCCTTCAGCGCATCGCCCAGCGGCCCGTGGCGCTCCGGCGGCATGACGTTCCGCAGCGGCTCGATATAGTTGCCGTTGACGTCGCGCAGCATGCGTATGCCGTGCCAGGCCGTCGCGCGCGGCGGGCTGCTCTCGTCCCAGTCGAAGAAGGCGCGGCTGTTGTGGCAGTAGGTGCAGTTCACGCCGAGAGCCTCGGAGAAATGCACCATCAGCCCGTAGGTCCACTCCGTCTGCTTGATGGAGGAGCGGTTCACCGCCGGTGCATCCGGCCGCGTGATCACGCGGATCTCGTGATCCTGCAGCAGGAAGGGCGTGAAGGCGTCGTAGGGCAGCGAGGTGAGGCCGACCGAGGGCGCCGCGAGGTTCTGCCCGGTGGAGGATTCCAGCAGGCCCGTCGAGCGGCCCTGCGCCGGCGTGGTGGACCAGACCGCCGCCGGCACCGGCTGGCCGCGATGGCAGGTGTAGCAGGTCACGCCCGTCTCCCCGACATGCGTCTGCCACTTGCCATTGATCTCGTGCACCATCTGCAACATCCGGCGTGCCACCACCTTGGTGTAGCGGTCATCCGCCGCCAGGTTCTCCGGGTTGTGGCAGTAGTTGCAGCCGCCGTTCTCCACGCTGCCCTCGGGCGACACCCACTCGGTCATCGCCTGCATCAGCCGCAGGAACTGCGCGTTCGAGAGGTTGCCGAGGACCTTGACGTTCTCGTAGATCTCGGAGGCGCGCGGCCCGTCGTTGTCGGCGGGGTCCAGCACCTCCGGCAGCCGCACGGCGGCGAGATCCGCCGCCACCGTCCGCGGGTTGTAGACCAGCTCCATCCCGGTGCCCCGGAAGCCGCGCTGCACCGATTCGACCGGCGGCCGCTCGAAGGTGGTCAGCACGATGGCCAGGACGACCAGCACCGCGATCGACGACGAGACGCCAAGCACGAAATTCCTGCCGAAGCCGTTCATCGTGCCGCTCCCGTCATCAGGCCTGGGTCGGCGACATGCGGCCAGACGGCCGGATAGGCCGGCGCATAGCCGTGCTTGATCGCCCAGAGGTACCAGTTGTCGACCACCGTGCCGGTCAGCAGGATGCCGATGCCGCCCGTCAGCGGGCACAGCACGGCGAACCACCAGGCCCAGCGGTGGATGCTCTCGAAGGTCGCGTTGAAGCCCATGGTCCAGCGCCAGAAGATGGCGCAGCGCTCATGCGCCGTGCCGCGATCGATCACCTGCTCCACCTCGCGCTCCGAACCGAACCGCCCGGCGGCGAGGATGGTCGCGCCATGCATGGCGAAGAGCAGGGTGGAGCCGTAGAGGAAGACGATCGAGAGGGCGTGGAACGGGTTGTAGAAGAGATTCCCGTAGCGGATCGAGAAAGCCGCGGTCCAGTCGAGGTGCGGGAAGATGCCGAAGGGCACCGCCTCGCCCCAGCTTCCCATCAGCAGCGGCCGGATGAAGCCGAGCACCAGGTAGAGCCAGATCGCGGCGGCGAAGGCCCATGGCGTGTGCGTGCCGAGGCCGAGCTGGCGCGACCGCTGGTACACCCGCAGCCACCAGAGCAGGACCGACAGGGTGAGGAAGAAGCCGGCCATCAGCCACCAGCCCCCCTCCTGCAGCGGCGGCAGGCGCAGCCCCCAGTGCGGCGCCGGCGGCTCGAGCGCCAGCCAGGGCAACTGGCGGATGAACTGCACCGGGTCCCAGTTCACCGAGGCCCACATGTTGAGGCCGATGATCTCCACGGCGACGAAGCCGCAGATCAGCGACATCAGGCCGAGCCAGCCGAGATAGATCGGCCCGACCTGCGCATCGCCGATCTGTCCGAGGAGATGCGAGAAGGAGACCTGGCCGCCGCGCGGCTCGTCCGCGCGGGCGACGGGCACGCCGGAATAGGCGGGCCCGCGCACCTGAACGCGGGTGAAGAGGTTCTGGTACTCATACCCCATGGCCTAGGCCCCTCCTCCAGCATGTTCTCTTGGCGCGCCGGCACGGGGGGGCCGGCGCGCGGGTCTTCTCAGCTCCAGATCGGCAGGCGCAGCCACCAGCCCCACCATTCCGGCCAGCCGCGCGTCCAGAACGGCCCGCTGATGACGATGCACACCGCGCTCCAGAACCCGGCGCTCAGCGCCAGGAACAGGCCGAGGCGGTGGATGCCGAGCGTGCCGATCGAGTATCCGATGATGTCGCGATAGAAGGTGTTCTCGTGTTCCGCCGTCTTCACCGGCTCGCCCTTCTTCGGGTTCAGCGCGGCCAGGACGAGGGAGGCGTGCAGCGAGAGCGCGAAGGTCGTGGTGAAGAAGAAGGTCACCGCGAGCATGTGCGCCGGGTTGTAGTGGAAATGCAGGTACTGGTACCCGACATTGGAGACCCAATCGAGATGGCTCCAGATGCCGTAGGGGAAGCCGTGCCCCCAGCCGCCCATGAGCACCGGCCGCACGACGACGAGCGTGATATAGGCGAGGATGGCGACGCTGAAGGCGACCGGGATGTGGTAGCCCATGGCCAGCTTGCGGGCGATCTCCGCCTGCCGCAGCGCCCAGGAGCAGAAGGCCCCGATGGCGCAGACCGTGATCGCCTGCCATAGCCCGCCGGCCTTGAGCGGCGCGAAGCCGAGGCCGTAGCGGAGATCCGGCGGCGGGATGTTGATCAGCCAGATGTTGAAGGTGCCCTGCAGCGCCGCGCCGTAGACGATCAGCGCCGTGCCGAGGGCGCTGAAGAAGATCGTCGTGACGCCGAAGAAGCCGACATAGAACGGCCCCACCCAGAAATCGAACAGGTCGCCCCCGAGCAGGGTACCGCCACGGACGCGGTACTTCCTCTCATAGCTCAGCATCGCCATGCCGTGGTTCTCCCTCTGCCCGGCCATCCCGGTCTTGGGCGGGGCACGCGGCCCCGCCCGGTTCTCCGGCGGGACGGCCGCGTTACCGTGTCGTCCCCGGCGCCGGTGCCGGCAGCGGGGTCATCTGTCCCGCCGTGGTTCCGGGCACCGCCGTGCGGCGAGCCCCCTCCAGCCAGTTGAACCTGTCGGTGCTGAGCAGGATGAAGTGGATCAGCAGCGCCAGGACGAGCAGGAAGGTGAAGAGCGCGACGAGCGCCCGTCTCGGATCGAAAAGCAGCCAAACGCGCCACATGGCGTTTTCCTCCCTAGGTCAACATCGTCAGCAGGCTGCTCGCGCCATCCAGGAGCGAGGTCCGGTACCCGTCGACGCCGGGCAGCCAGGGACGCCACTGCCAGACGAGGAAGTGGGCGATGATGGCGATCACGGTGAAGACGATGAAGCTGGTGACGAAGATGCTGTGAAACTCCCTCGCCTCCGGCTCGGTCAGTCCCGACAAGGAGACATCTCTCTTGTCCCTTGCGTCAGACATGCTGGCACCTCTCGGTGTTTGGCCTCGCGGCCGTTGCCGCGCGGGTCCCGCGCGGCCGGGATCGCCGCAGCGCTTCGCGTCGCGGACGATGAGGGAGGCCAGGGCGGCTCATGCCGCGCCCTCCTCGAGAAGCGAGCGGGCGAGGCGATCGGCCGTCACGCGCCGCTCGCCGGCCGCACGGGCCTTCCGCTCGGCATTCTCGCGCAGGCGCTTGGCCGCGGAGATGCGCAGCAGGAAGGGCTCGGCCTGCAGCCGTTCCTCCAGCATCAGCAGGGCCGCCTCGTCCCAGCTCTCGGCGGCGCGCGCCGGCGTGGGATCGACCCGGTCGAGATCGGTGCCGAGCGGCAGGATGTGGAAGAGCGCATCGAAGAGCGCGTTGCAGTATTCCTGCACCACATAGGCCGCGCCGGCATAGCCCATGAAGGGCGTGCCGGTGCTCCGCCGGATGATCGCGCCGGGGAAGGAGGCGGGGATGTAGATGGCGCGGCTGCGCAGCTCGGCCGCGTACATGCGCTCGTTGTAGGAGCCGAAGAGGACGAGCGGCGGCGTGTCGCGCATCGCCTGGCGCACCGCCGCGTTGTCGGTCTTCTCGCCCGGGCGGCGCTCGAAGGCGAAGGCGCAGGGAATGCCGAGCTCCTCCTCGAGCAGCCGGCGCAGGCCGCGCGCATAGGTCTCGGTCGCCACCACAGCGAAGGAGGCGCTGGCGAAGAAGTCCTGCGTCACGCTCCGCCACAGGTCCCACAGCACCTTCAGCGTGGTGTGCTTCTCGCGCTCGATGAAGGGCTCGGGGTCGAGGCCGGTCAGCTCCCCCAGCTTGCGCAGGAAGTTGGTGGTGGCGAAGACGCCCATCGGCGCCATCAGCCAGGGCCGCTCCAGCGTCTCGCAGAGCCGCCGCCCGAACTCGCGGTAGAGGCAGATGTTGACGTCGGCATCGGGCAGCTTCGCGATGTCCTCGATATGGCTGCCGAGGGGGAAGACGAGGTTCACCACGCAGCCCATGCCCTCCACCAGGCGGCGGATCTCGGCAAGGTCGGAGGGCATGTTGAAGGTGCCGTAGATCGGCCCGATGATGTTGACGCGCGGCGGCTCGCCGGGCTTGCGCGTGCGCGGCCGGACCTTGCCGCGCCGGTCGCCGAACTCCGTCCAGAGCCAGTTGATGGCGCGGTCGGCCGCCTGCCACTGGTCCTCGTCGATGGTGCGCGGGATGAAGCGGCGGAGGTTGCTGCCCTCGGGCGTCACGCCGCCGCCGATCATCTCGGCGATGGAGCCGGTGACGACCACCGCCGGCAGGTCGGGGTCCTGGGTGCCGGCGGCGCGCCGCAGCGCGCCCTCTGTGCCGTTCTGCGACAGCGCGTCCTCGTCGAGGCCGGTGACGACGATCGGCAGCTCGTGCGGCGGCAGCGCATCCGTGTAGTGCAGCACCGCCGTCACCGGCAGGTTCTCGCAGCCGACCGGCCCGTCGATCACCACGCGCAGCCCGCGCATGGCGGTGAAGGCATAGACGGCGCCCCAGTAGCCGCCGGCCCGGTCGTGATCGAGCACCAGCATCGCCGTCAGCTCCCCACCGCCTCGTCCGCCTTGGCCCGCATGGCGCGCAGCTTGCGCTGGCGCTCGCGGAAGCCGGGCGGGTCGGCGGGCTTGCCGCGGCTGCCATAGCCCGCGGCCTCGCCCGCGCCGACGCCGTCGAAGAAGGCGACCATGCGGGAGAAGCGGCCGGCCTGGCGCGTCTGCGCCGCGACGATGCCGGCGAGCGCGCCGGCGCCGGCGGGGCCGAAGAGCGGCCGCGCCGAGACCATGTTGGTGAAGTAGAGCGCCGGGATGCCCAGCTCCTTGGCCGCCTGCACCAGCGGCGTGGTGCCGAGGGCGAGGTCCGGGCGGGTCTCGCGCATTGCCGCCAGGTCCTGCTCCAGCGAGGCGCGGTACTGCACATGCGCGCCGCGCGCCTCCAGCCAGGCGCGGTCGGGCTCGCTCCATTCGGTGCGCGGCAGGGCGGTGCCGACATAGGGCACCTCGGCGCCGGCCTCGACCAGCAGCCGGGCGACCAGCAGCTCGGAGCCCTCGTAGCCGGAGACCGTCACGCGCGCCTGGACCGGGTGCAGCGCCAGGGCGGCGCGGGTCGCCGCCACGGCCTGGTCGGTCGCGGCGCCGATGCGCGCGGCCGGCAGGCCGGCGGCGCGGCCGATCGCCTCCAGCCAGGCGGCGCTGCCCTCGACGCCCACCGGGCCGGAGCCGATGACCGGCCGGCCGGCCGCGTGGAACTCGCGCACCGTCGCGGTGTAGAAGGGATGCAGCGCCGCGGCCGCCAGGCAGTCGAGCGAGGCGTAGAGGTCGCGCCACTCGCGCGCCGGCAGCGGCGGCGCCAGGCCGAGGCCCATCGGCCGCAGCAGCGCGGCGATGCCGGGCGGATCGGCCGGGAAGAGCTCGCCGATCGGCGCCACCATCGGCTCGCCGTCCCGCCGCTCGCGCGGCCGCGCCACCGGCCCCGCCGCGGCCTCCTGCCGGGCCGCCCGCAGCATGGCGCCGGCCAGCACGTCCTTCGCCTCGGCATGCGTCGGCACGCCGAAGCCGGGCACGTCGATGCCGATGATGCGCACGCCGTCGATCTCGCGCGGCAGCCGGTCCAGCGGCACGCCGGAGGCGGTGGGGACGCAGAGGTTGATCACCACCACCGCGTCATGCTCCTCCGGCCGGGCGGTGTCGCGGACGGCGTCGCGGATGTCCTCGAACAGCCGGCCGGTGACGAGCGTCTCCGAGTTGAAGGGCACGTAGCCCACCGTGCGGCGCGCGCCGTAGAAATGGCTGGTGAAGGTGAGGCCGTAGACGCAGCAGGCCGAGCCGGAGAGGATCGTCGCGACCCGGCGCATGCGCAGCCCGACGCGCAGCGCGCCGAAGGCGGGGCACATGGATTGCGGCTGGTCGTGCGGGCCGCGCGGATAGTCGGCCAGCATGCGGTCGAGCGCCGCGCTCTTGCCGGCGGCGCGGGCGGCCGCCTGCATGGTCTCGCGGCCGCCATGGCAACCCTCGCCCGGCGGCAGCGTGGGGGATGCCACGTCGCTCATTCAGACGCTTCCCTCGTAGACGACCTCGAGGGAGGGGCGCGCCAGCGTCGCGGCGGCGCACATGTCCTCCATCGTCGCCGGCTGCAGCACCACGTCGCGGCCGACCGCGTCGCCCGAGAAGAGGCCGAGCAGCGCCTCCTGCGCCAGGGGCGTCGGCCGCAGCGGCGGCGCCTCGGCGACGCTGCTGCCGAGCGCCTCGAAGAGCGGCCCCCAGCGCCCGCCCGGCTTGCCGATGATCTCGTAGCTGGCGCTCTTGCGGCGGATGTCCTCGTCGGCCGGGATGGCCGCCAGCACCGGGATGCCGGCGGCGGCGGCGAAGGCATGCGCCTCGCCGGTGCCGTCATCCTTGTTCACCACCATGCCGGCGACGCCGACATTGCCGCCGAGCCGGCGGAAATACTCGACCGCCGAGCAGACGTTGTTCGCCACGTAGAGCGACTGCAGGTCGTTCGACCCGACGACGATCACCTTCTGGCACATGTCGCGGGCGATCGGCAGGCCGAAGCCGCCGCAGACCACGTCGCCCAGGAAGTCGAGCAGCACGTAGTCGAAGCCCCAGTCGTGGAAGCCCAGCTTCTCCAGCAACTCGAAGCCGTGGATGATGCCGCGGCCGCCGCAGCCGCGCCCGACCTCCGGCCCGCCCAGCTCCATGGCGAAGACGCCGTCGCGCTTGAAGCAGACATCGCCGATCTGCACTGCCTCGCCCGCTGCCTTCTTGCGCGAGGAGGTCTCGATGATGGTCGGGCAGCTCCGCCCGCCGAAGAGCAGCGAGGTGGTGTCGCTCTTCGGGTCGCAGCCGATCAGCAGCACCCGCTTGCCCTGCTGCGCCAGCATGTAGCTGAGGTTGGCCAGGGTGAAGGACTTGCCGATGCCGCCCTTGCCGTAGATGGCGATCACCTGCGTCGCGCGGGACGCCTCACCGCCCGTGTCCGGCGCGGGCGCCTCTGCCGCCTCCGCGCGCAACCGCGCGTGCAGGCTGGCCATAGGCTGCGCCGAACCGGCGGAGACGAGGGGTGCGTTCATGCGGAACCTCTCCAGTCCAGGACCATCTTCAGGCAGGCGGGATCGCCGAAGGCGGTGCGGTAGGCCGCCTCCGCCTCGCTGGCGGCGCGGCGATGGGTGATCAGGCCGTCCAGCGAGAGCCGCCCCTCCGCCACCAGGCGGGCGACGGCGTGCAGGTCGTCGGGCTTCCATTCCGCGGCGACGCGGATGCGCGCCTCGCGCAGGAAGGCCGGCGGGAAGGCGAAGCGCAGCGGCTCGGCATAGAAGCCGGCGAGCACCACCTCGCCGCCCGGCGCCAGCCGCGCGATCGCTGTGTCCAGCACCGCCGGATCGCCGCTCGCGTCGTAGATCGCGCGGTAGTCGCGCCGCGCATCCGCTTCCGGATGCAGCACGGCATAGCCCTCGGCGCCGGCGGCGCGGGACGGGTCGCGCTCCCAGACCACCGGCGGCGGCGCGCTGGCGAGCGGCGCCAGCCGCGCCAGCAGGCGGCCGAGCACGCCATGCCCGACGACGAGGTCCGGCGCCCGGGCCTGCGGCGCCGCGAGGGCGTGCCAGGCGGTGGCGGCCAGCGCCAGCAGCACGCCGCGCTCGCCGAGCCCGGCCTCGATGCGGATGGCCCGCGCGCCGGGCACCACGAGACGCGAGGCGGCGCCGCCGAACAGCCCGCGCACCTCGCCGAAGCAGCGCGCGCCGGGGATGAAGACGGTCTCGCCGGGGCGCAGCCCGGCCTCCGGCCCGGCCGCGGCGACCTGGCCGACCGACTCGTAGCCGGGCACCAGCGGATAGCCAAGGCCGGGGAAGGGCGGCATCCGGCCGGACCAGAGCAGGCGCTCCGTGCCGGTGCTGATGCCGCTCCAGGCCACCTCGACCACCACATCCGCCTCGCCGGGCGGCGAGAGGCTGAGGCGACGGATCGCCAGGCGCTCTGGCTCCTCGAGGATCACGGCCATGGTGTCCACTGCGGGACTCCGGGTGCTGATGTTTGTAAGTTTAAACTGACTATTACTTCTGTCAATTTCATCTGACATACGGCGCGTGCCACATCGGCGCGATCGGGCGGCGTCATGCCACCGGCCTCGCCAGCATGGCCCGCACCAGCAGCGGCGTGCCCGTGCGCAGCAGCCGCGCCGGGCCGAAGCCGGCGGCGCGCAGCAACCCGTCGATCTCCGCCGGCCGGCGCGGCCGGCCCTGGCCCATCGCCAGGAGATAGAAGCCGAAATAGGCCTCGCCCGCGGGCTCGGCATCCGGCGTGCCCGCCATCGGCTCGGCGAGCAGCAGGCTGCCGTCGGTCGGCAAGGCCCGCCGGGCGGCGCGCAGGATGGCGAGCGCGACGTCGTCGTCATGGTCGTGCAGCACGCGCACCAGCGAGATCAGGTCGGCGCCGGCCGGCAGCGGATCGCGCAGGAAGTCGCCGCCGATCGCCTGCGCCCGGCCTCCCAGCCCCTCCCGGGCGAAGCGGGCCCGCGCCCGCTCGGCCACCGCCGGCAGGTCGAAGAGCAGCAGTTGCAGATGCGGCGCGCGGGCGGCGGCGGCGGCCAGGAACACGCCCTCCCCGCCGCCCAGGTCGAGCAGGCAGCGATGCGCGCGCAGCGGCGCGACATCGAGCACCTCCTCGGCGATCATCGCCTGGGAGGCCGCCATCAGCGTGGAATAGGCCGCCACCTCGGCGGCGCCGAGCGCCTCGGGCCGCGCCTCGCCGGCATAGGGCCAGAGCCGCGCGAGATCCGTCGCGCCGCGCCCCTCGCCGCGCAGCAGCGCCACCGGGTCGCGCAGGTCGGCATAGAGCGCCGCATGGTGCTCGACCATCGCCACCAAGCCGGCATTGCCGACCAGGGCCGCGCCGAGCGGGCCGAGCGCGAAGCGGCCGCCCCGCCGCCGGGCCACCAGGCCGAGCGAGGCCGCCGCGCCGAGCAGCCGCTGCGCCGCCGCCTCGTCCAGGCCGAGGCGCGGCGCCAGGGCGGCGGCGCTCATCGCGCCCTCGGCGCGCAGCAGCTCGCACAGCCGCAGCCGCACGCAGGCCAGCAGCACCTGTGAATAGACGAAGCCGGCGCAGAGATCGAACAGCGCCCGCGTCCGCCGCCGCGCCACCGGCCGCGTCAGCGGGAAGCGCGCCGCCCAGCGGCGGAAGCGCGGATTCGCCACCAGCCCCTCGCGCAGGTCGCGCAGCCGGTCGAGCGTGCCCGGCAGCATCGACGGGGCCATGACCCGCGCGGTCATGCCGCCGGCTCAGGCCGCGCTGCGGCTGAGGCTGCGCGGCGTCAGCCGCCGGGCCTCGCTGCGGACGAGCGCGCGCAACTCGGCGGCGCCATGGCAGGCGGGAATGGCCTGCGCCGCCACGGCGACGAGCTCCTCGAGCCGCTGCACGGCGGCCGGAATGCCCAGCGCCAGGGCGAGGCTCGGCCGGCCGAGCGCCGCGTCGCGGCCCGCCGGCTTGCCCATCTCGTCGGGCTCGGCGACCACGTCGCGGATGTCGTCCGCCGCCTGGTAGGCCTCGCCGAGGCGCTCGCCGAAGATCCGCCAGGGCGCGAGATCCGCCGCGCCGGCGGAGGCCGCCCCCGCCGCGGCCGCCGCGGCGAAGAGCGCGCCGGTCTTCTGGCGGTGATAGGCCTCGAGCGCGGCGACCGGCTCGCATTCCCAGGACTGGCCAGCCACGATGCCATGCGGCACGCCCACGCCCTGCCCGACCGCGGCCAGCACCGGCGGCAGCCGCGCGCCGAGGCCCTCGCTGGCCTGCGCCAGGGTCTGGAAGGCGAGGACGATCAGCGCATCGCCGGCCAGCAGGGCCAGCGGCACGCCGAAGGCGCGATGCACGGAGAGGCGGCCGCGCCGCTCCGCCGCATCGTCGAAGCAGGGCAGGTCGTCATGCACCAGGGAGGCGCAGTGCAGCAGCTCGATCGCGGCCGCGGCGGCATCCGTCAAGGCCGGGGCGTCCTCGCCGCAGGCCGCGGCGACAGCGAGGCAGAGGCGCGGCCGCACCCGGGCGCCGCGGGGGAATACGGCGTGGCGCATGGCGGCAGCGAGGCGCGGCGGCGCATCGGCGGCGTCGGCCATCGCCACCGCAGTCTCCAGGCTGCGCTCGATCCGGGTGACGCCGTCCATTGCCGTCCTCCGCTGCGCCGGGGCTTCGGGAGCGCCCTGGCGATTGTCGTTTTTGTTTGACGATCACGACTGTCAACTTCTATTGACATAAGAGTCAAGCGCTAATTGCGGGGCCCTCCTCATGCGCACCGGACGTGTTGCGGTGGTCGGCGCCGGCATCGGCGGCTTGGTGGCAGCCCTGTCGCTCGCGGCGCAGGGGCTCGAGGTGATCGTGCTGGAACGCGCCGCGACGCCGGGCGGCAAGATGCGCCAGATCGCGCTCGGCGATGCGCGCATCGATGCCGGCCCGACCGTCTTCACCATGCGCTGGGTCTTCGAGGAGATCTTCGCCGAGGCGGGCGCCAGGCTCGACGAGCACCTGACGCTGCAGCCGGCGGCGGTGCTGGCGCGCCACGCCTGGGACGGCGGCGGCCGGCTCGATCTCTACGCCGATATCGACCGCTCGGCCGAGGCGATCGGCGCCTTCGCCGGGCCGGCGGCAGCGCAGGGCTACCGCGCCTTCTGCGACCGCGCGCGCCGCATCTGGTCCACGCTGGAGCAGCCCTTCATCCGCGCGCCGCGCCCCTCCATGCTGTCCCTGATCACCGCCGCCTGGCCGGCGGGGCTCGCCGAGCTCTGGGGGGTCTCCCCCTTCGCCACGCTCTGGCGCGCCCTGGCCGAGCATTTCGCCGATGCGCGGCTGCGCCAGCTCTTCGGGCGCTACTCGACCTATTGCGGCTCGTCGCCCTTCCTCGCGCCGGCGACGCTGATGCTCATCGCGCATGTCGAGCAACAGGGGGTCTGGCTGGTCAAGGGCGGCATGTACCGGGTGGCCGAGGCGCTGGCCGGCCTCGCCGCGGCACGGGGGGCGCAGATCCGCTACGGCGCCGAGGTCGCCGAGATCCTGGTCGGCGGCGGCCGCGTCGCCGGCCTCAGGCTCGCCGATGGCGAAAGGCTGGCCGTCGACGCCGCCATCCTGAACGCCGACCTGGCGGCGCTGGCCGCCGGCCTGTTCGGCGAGCTGCCGGCCCGCGCCGTGACGCTGCGGGGCGAGCGCTCCCTCTCGGCCGTCACCTGGGCCATGCTGGCCGAGGCGGAGGGCTTTCCGCTGGCGCGGCACACGGTGTTCTTCTCCGGCGCCTATGCGGACGAGTTCGACCGCGTCTTCGCCCAGCAACGCCTGCCCGCCCACCCCACCGTCTATGCCTGCGCCCAGGACCGCGACGATGCGGGGGGCGGGCATGCCGGCGGGCCGGAGCGGTTGCTGCTGCTCGTCAACGCGCCGCCGAGCGGCGACCGGCGCGCCTTCACCCCAGCGGAGATCAAGGAATGCGAGCGGGCGAGTTTCGGCCTGATGCGGCGCTGCGGCCTCACGCTCCGGCCGATGGCGACGGCGCTGACCACGCCGGCGGAGTTCGAGCGGCTCTTCCCGGCGACGGGGGGCGCCCTCTACGGCCGGGCGCTGCATGGCTGGCAGGCGAGCTTCCAGCGGCCGGGGGCGCGGACGGCGCTGCCGGGCCTCTATCTCTGCGGCGGCAGCGTGCATCCGGGGGCGGGGGTGCCGATGGCGGCGCTGTCGGGCCGTCAGGCGGCGGCGAGCCTGCGGGCGGACCTCGGTTCGACCGGCCCGTCCCGCCGCGCGGCTATGCGTGGTGGTACCTCGACGGGCTGAGCGAGGACGGGCGGCACGGGCTGACGATCATCGCCTTCATCGGCAGCGTCTTCTCGCCCTGGTATGCCTGGGCGCGGCGCGGCGGCCGGGCGGCGGAGCCGGCGGCGCATTGCGCGCTGAACGTCGCCCTCTACGGCCCGGGCGGCCGCTGGGCGATGACCGAGCGGCGCGGCGAGGCGCTCGGCCGCGGCGAGGACTGGCTGCGCATCGGGCCGAGCACGCTGCGCTGGGACGGCGCGACGCTGGTGGTGGAGTTCGCCGAGGTCGCGGCGCCGCTGCCGCGCCCGGTGCGCGGCCGGGTGCGGCTGCACGCCGCCGCGCCCGGCCGGCGCGGCTTCCTGCTGGATGCCGCGGGGCGGCACCGCTGGCGGCCCATCGCCGCGGCGGCGCGGATCGAGGTGGAGCTCGACCAGCCGCGGCTGCGCTGGTCCGGCCCCGGCTATTTCGACAGCAACGACGGCGATGCGCCGCTGGAGGAGGATTTCCGCCGCTGGGACTGGTGCCGCGCGCCGCTCGGCCAGGGAGAGGCGGCGGGCAGCGCGGTGCTCTACAACGTCGCGCGCCGGGACGGCACGGCTCAGTCCCTGGCGCTGCGGGTCCACCCCTCGGGCGCGATCGAGGACATGCCGCCACCGCCGCCCGCGACGCTGCCGCGCAGCCGCTGGCGGCTGGACCGCCCGACGCGCGCCGATCCGGGCGAGGCGCCGCGGGTGCTGCGGACGCTGCAGGACGCGCCCTTCTATGCCCGCTCGATGATCGCGACGCGGCTCTGCGGCGAGGCGACGGTGGCGGTGCATGAGAGCCTGGACCTGGACCGCTTCCGCGCGCCCTGGGTGCAGGCGATGCTGCCCTTCCGCATTCCGCGCAGCTTGCGCTGAATTACCGCTTCAGCCGCGCTCGCCCCGGGCGCGGGCCCGGGCGATGGCGCGGCGCACCGCGACCAGCTCGGCCAGCGCCAGCGCCAGGACCAGCAGCAGGATCAGGCCCCATTCCCAGCGCGCGAGCGTCGCGCCGTCCATGCCCGCCCCAGGCCGCCGCTCAGCGTTGCGGCGGGGTGTTGCGGCCGGCGCCGAGCGGATGCTTCACCGGCCCCTCCTCGCCCCGCTTGGCGCGGCTGCGCCGGACCGAGAGGAATTGCCAGATGCCGATGGCGAGCGCCGCCACCAGCGTCAGGCCGAACAGCCAGCTCACGAAGTTTTCCCAGCCCATGACGTGCCCCGTCCTTGGTGAAGCCTGCGGCCAAAGCGCGACGGAGGCCGGGGCAACGGCATGGCCCTTCGTCATTTGCTCGCGACGCGGTCCCGCTCAGCCGGCCGCGTCGGGCAGGCGGTAGCGGGTGCGGCAGCGGAGCCAGAGGTCGTAGGCGAGGAGCAGGAAGAGGAAGCCGGCGAGATCGAAGAGCGAGAAGACGCCGCCGGTCATGCCATAGGCGAGCAGCCCCTGCAGCCCGGCCAGGATCAGCCCGAGGCGGATGATGGGGGGCATCATCTCGCCCATCATCGCCAGCGACGGCGCCAGGGGCGGCGCGGCCAGCCCCCGCGCCATCGCCGCGCGCGCCCGGGCGCGCCGCGCCCAGGCCGACCGGAGCAGCCAGGCGCCGGCCAGGCAGAAGCCGGCGCCGGCCCAAGGGGCGAGGGCGGCCATCCTCACCCCGCCCGCGCCGGATCGGACAAGCCGTCGGACAGCCCCTCGAAGCCGGCGGGCCGGTGCGCGCGGTCGCGCCGCTCCAGCCGCTCGAACAGGTGCAGCACCCGGGCGAGGCGGGCCGGGATGTCGAAGGCGCCGGGCAGCGGCGCCTCCGGCGGCAGCGCCTCGGCGGCGCTCGCCCGCAGCAGGAAGCGGTTGGCCGCGAGCGGCGGCGCCGCCGGCGCCGGCGCGGCCCGCAACGCCAGCGCGGCGCTGCGCAGCAGCAGCGCGGCCTTGCGCCGGGCCGGCACCACCGCCCGCGCCGCGACGGAATCGAGCCCCTGCCGCTCCACCTGCCGGCCGATCTCGGCATAGAGCAGCCGCGCCGCGGCGATGCCGGGGCGGCAATCCGCCGGCAGCAGGGCGATGCCGGCTTCCGCCCGGGCATAGAGCCAGTCCGCCCGCCGCAGCAGCCGGGCGACGACCGTGCCGAGGCCGGGCTGGAAGGCCGGCGCGGCGAGGAAGGCCTCCGGCGCCAGCCCGGCCTCCCGCAGCCAGTCCAGCGGCAGGTAGAGCCGGCCGGCGCGCGCATCCTCGCCGATATCGCGGGCGATGTTGGTGAGCTGCATGGCCACGCCGAGATCGCTGGCGCGCGCCAGCGCCTCTCCCCCCCGTGCGCCCATCAGCAGGGCCATCATGGCGCCGACCGCGCCGGCCACCCGCGCCGCGTAGTCCTCGAGCGCCGCCAGGCTGGGGTAGCGCCGTCCCGCGGCATCCCAGGCGAGCCCCTCCAGCAGCGCCTCCGGCAAGGCGCGCGGGATGCCATGCTGCGCGACGACGAGGGCGAAGGCGCGGTCCGCCGGCAGGGCGGCAGGCCGTCCGGCATAGGCGGCGTGCAGCCGCGCCTGCAGCCCGGCCAGGGCCGCCTCGCGGGCGCCGCCGGCGCCCATGCCCGGCTCCGTGCCGTCGATGGCGTCGTCGGCGAGGCGGCAGAAGGCGTAGAGCGCCGCCGCCGGCCGCGCCACCCGCTTCGGCAGCAGCAGCGAGGCCATCTGGAAGCTGCGCGAGCCGCCGCGGAGCAGGGCGCGGCAGGCGGCGAGATCGGCGCGCGCCGCGGCCGCGGCGGCCGGGCTGTCAGGCCAACGCATGGGCATGCGGCACCACCTTGTCGAGAATGCGGGCCGAGGAGAGGACGCCGGGCAGCCCCGCCCCGGGATGCGTCCCCGCCCCGACCAGGTAGAGCCGCTCCACCTCCTCGCTGCGGTTGTGCGGCCGGAACCAGGCGCTCTGCGTCAGGATGGGCTCGAGGCCGAAGCCGGCGCCGCGATAGGCAAGGAGGTCGGTGGCGAAATCCTGCGGCGTCGTGACGCGCGAGGTCACCACCGCATCCTCCAGCCCCGGCAGCAGGGTCGCCGACAGGCGGCGGGCGATGGCGCGGCGGAAGGGCTCGGCCTCGCGCGCCCAGTCGATCCCGGCGCCGAGATGCGGCACCGGCACCAGGGCGTAGAAGGCATCGGCGCCGGGCGGCGCCATGGCGGGGTCGGTCGCCGTCGGCCGGTGCAGATAGAGGCTGAAATCCGCCGGCAGCACGCGGCGGCGGAAGATGTCGTCGAGCAGCCCGCGATAGCGCGGGCCGAGCAGGATGCTGTGGTGGTCCACCGCCGGGTAGCGCCGGCGGGTGCCGAAATACCAGACGAAGAGCCCCATGGAGGAGCGCGCCCGCGCCAGCCGCCGGTCGGTCCAGCGCCGCCGCCGCAGGCCGGGCAGCAGGTGCCGGTAGGTCCAGGCGGAATCGGCGTTGGAGACGACGATGTCGGCGGCGAGCGTCGCGCCATCGGCCAGCCGCACGCCGCAGGCCCGCCCGTCGCGCAGCAGGATCTCCGCCACCTCGGCGCCGCAGCGCAGCGTGCCGCCCTGGCCGCGGATGAGCCCGGCCAGCCCCTCGACCAGCCGGCCGGTGCCGCCCATCACCCAGTGCACGCCCCAGCGCCGCTCCAGATGCGCGATCAGCCCGTAGAGGGCGCTGGCCGCGAAGGGATTGCCGCCGATCAGCAGCGGATGGAAGGAGAGCGCGGCGCGCAGCCGGTCGTCGCGCACATGCCGCGCCACCAGCGCATGCACGGAGCGCCAGGCGCCGAGGCGGACCAGCGCCGGCAGCACCCGCAGCATGTCGCGCGGCGCGCCGAAGGGCTGGTCGCCGAGTTCCTCGAAGCCGACGCGGCAGAGCGTCTCGCTCATGCGCATGAAGGCCTCGTAGCCCGCCAGGTCGCCGGGGCTGAGCCGCGTCACCTCGGCCCGCATCGCCGCGGCATCGCCGGAGCAGGCGAATTGCGCGCCGTCGTCGAAATGGATGCGGTAGAAGGGCGAGAGCGGCCGCAGCGTCACGTCGTCTTCCATGCGGCGGCCGCACAGCGTCCAGAGCTCGGCGAAGAGCTGCGGCGCGGTGACGATGGTCGGGCCGGCATCGAAGGTGAAGCCATCCTGCCGGTGCACGCGGGCGCGGCCGCCGAGGCTCGGCAGCCGCTCCAGCACCGTGACGCGGTAGCCGCGGGCGCCGAGCCGCACCGCCGCGGCGAGGCCGCCGAAGCCGCTGCCGATGACCACCGCATGCGGCCGGGCGGGGTCCGGCCCCGGCCGCGCCTCGCCCGGGGGCGACTCAGGGGGCGGTGCGGCGTCGAGGGTTGCGGCGTTCAGCATGACAGTCGCGACTGTAAACTTGGTCTGACAGATGCCGCCAGCGCAAAAGCGGGCTCATGCCAAAGGCTGGGCGCAGGATGGTGAGATCGGCCTGCGCCCGGTCTCAGCCATGCCGCGACAGGCTCCGGCGGATGCGCAGGATGCCGAGGCCGACGGCGAGCGCCACGACCGGGATGCCGGCCGCCGCGACCAGCTCCGGGTCGAGCTTGAGGACGCCGGCGGATTTCGCGCCCTTGGCCAGATAGGCGAGGAGACCCGTGATGTAGTAGGTGATGGCGGCGATGGAGAGCCCCTCCACCGTCTGCTGCAGATGCAGCTGCAGCTGGCCGCGTCGGTCCATCGAGGCGAGCAGCGCCTGCGCCTGGCGCTCCCGCGTCACCCCGACGCGGGTGGAGAGAAGCTGCGTCGCCCGCGCCACGTGCTGCGACAGCGCCTCGTGCCGCCGCGCCACGGCGATGCAGGTGGCCCTGGCCGGCGCCAGGCGCCGGTCGAGGAATTCCTGCAGGGTCGAGAAGCCCTCGATCCGCAGCTCGCGCAGCTCGGCGAGGCGGCGCTCGACCAGCGCGTAATAGGCGGCGCCGGCATCGAAGCGGAACCGCGTGCGGGCGTGCCAGCTCTCGACATCGGCGGCCAGTCGGGTGAGCCGGTCGAGCAGCGCCGCCTCCCCCGCCTCGCCGCCCTCCACCTGCGTCGCGGCGATCTCCGACAGCGTCTGCTCGAAGCGCGTGAGGACGGGGGCGAGCGCGCGCGCCACCGGCAGGGCGAGCTGGGCCATGGCGCGGTAGATGTCGATCTCGATCAGGCGCTGCATCATCCGCCCGGCCTGGCGCCGGGTCATCGCCCGGTCCTCGATGAGGAAGCGGGCGAAGCCATCGGCATGCAGGCGGAAATCGCTCAGCACCGTCGCGGCGCCGCCGGCGAGGGCGGAGCCGGCCACCACGCCGCCGGAGACATGCCGCGCCGCCGTGGCCAGGTCGAGCCGCGGCAGGTCCGGCGCGCCGCGCAGCAGCACCAGATGCCCGGCGGCGATGAGCCGGCCGGGCAGCGCCGCCACCCAGTCGGCCGGCAGCGCGTCGATGGCCGGGGCGGCGAAGGGGTGCTCCGGCTCGGCGCCGGGCTGCAGGACGACGCAGCGATAGAATTCGGTGTGCAGCTCCCATTTCACGCGGAAGCCGCCCAGCTCGGCGCTGTAATGCACGGCGCCGGGCGGCGGCGGCGGCGCGCCGTGGCGCTGCGCGAGGTCGCGCATCGCCGCCCAGGCGGCCTCCCGCTCCGGCTCCTCGCAGAGCAGGGCGAGGAAGGAGAGCCGGGCCGGCGCGACGATCGGCTCGGTCGGCCGCGCATGCAGCTCCTCCGTCAGCGCCACCCGCCAGGGATGCTCCGGCGGCAGGCGGCGCGGCTCCGCCGCATCGCCCTCGCCCTTCGACGCCTGCTCCGCCATGCCGCGCTCCCCGCGCCACGATCGCACCACCCCTGGAGCGTGATCGCCTGGGGTGGGATCACCGAAGGCCTGCATCACGCGACCAGACCATGAGCCGGACCATGCTCCGCGAACCCGCGGGAACGGAGCATGGTCCGGCGTCTGGCCCGGCCGCCGGCGTCACCGCTCCGGCAGGCCGCACCGGTCGAGCTTCCGCGCCTCCGGCACCGGCGCCCAGCGCTCCAGGATGGCGGCGACCGCCTCCGGCCTTTCCTCATGCGCGAGATGCCCGAGGCCGGGCAGCCGCACCACCTCCGCCGTCCGCAGCATCCCCCGCAGCCGCAGCGCATCGCCGGGCGGGATGGTGCGGTCGCCCTCACCCACCACCAGGACCAGCGGCATCGGCAGGCGCGGCAGGTCCTGCAGCAGCGGCCGCAGATCCCAGCCCGCCATCATGCCGAGCGCGGCGCGGAGATGCCCCGGCCGGCGCAGCAGCCGGGCATAGAACTCGACCCCCCGCGGCCCGATCCGCGAGCCGGTGTCGCGCAGCAGCCGCTCCGCCACGCCGCGCTCGGAGGCGAGCCAGGCGAAGGCGCGCGGCACGAAGGAGAGGCCGGCGAGCAGCCGCGCGGCGCCGCGGAAGAAGCCGGCATGCTCGCGCCCGATCGGCAGCAGCGCCGCGTTCAGCCCGATGACGGCGCGCGGCGCGATGCGCCCGTCCAGCGCCATGCGCAGCAGCACCGCGGCCCCGGCGGAATGCCCGGCGGCCAGCGCCGGGGCGAGGTCGAGGCGGCGCAGCAGCGCCCCCACCAGCGCCGCCATCCCCGGCAGGGTGAGGCCGCCCGCCGGCGGCATGGCGGTGAAACCATGACCCGGCAGGTCCGGCGCCACCACGGTGAAATGCCGCGCCAGCAGCGGCGCCAGGTCGCGCCAGGAATGCGTCGCCGCCGCGGTGCCGTGCAGCAGCAGCAGCACCGGCCCCTCGCCCATCACCTGCACGTGCCAGCGCAGGCCGCCGGCCTCGACGAAGCGGCTGGCGGCGCGGTTGGGCCAGTCGCGGCCCTCCCGGTCCCAGGTCGGATGGTCGCTCACGCCGCCGCGCCATGCCCCGCCACCAGCCGCGCCGCGGTCCGCTGCACCGCGGCCGAGAGGAGGGCGGGATCGGCGGCGGGCAGGGGCAGATGCGGCGCCCCGAGCGCCTCGGCCAGGTCGCGCGCGAAGGCCTGCGGCCGCGGCGCCATGTCCACCAGCAGCACGGCGCCGGCGCAGCCCTCCCGCCGCAGCGCCCGCCCGGCGGCCAGCGCATCCGCCTCGGCCTGGGCGCGGCCGGCGGCCCGCCCCTCGCGCGAGATGTTGGCGCGGCCATCGGTCAGCAACACCAGCAGCGGCGTGCGGCCCTGCCGCCGCTCGGTGGCCGCCAGGGCCCGCGCCGCCTCCAGCCCGAGGGCCAGGGGCGTGCCGCCGCCGCCCGGCAAGGCGGCGAGGCAGCGCCGCGCCCGGACCAGGGAACGGGTCGGCGGCAGCAGCAGCTCGGCGCCGCTGCCGCGGAAGCTGATCAGCGCCACCCGGTCGCGGCGCGCATAGCAGGCGGCCAGCAGCAGCTCCGCCGCGCCCTTCGCCTCGGCCAGCCGGTGCAGGGCGGCGGAGCCGGAGGCATCCACCACGAAGACCGTCGTGGTCTCGGCCGGGCGGCGCAGGCGGAGGACGCGAAAATCCTCCCGCCGCACCGCGATGCGCGCCCCTGCCCCACCGGCGCCGCGCAGCCGCTGCCAGGGGGCCGCCGCGCGCAACGTCTCGACGAGGCTGAGCCGGAAGCCGGCGCGGGGATCGCCGGCCCGCGTCCCGACCGGCCGGCCACGCCGCGCCGCCTGCCGCGCCGGCCCCTTGCGGCCCTCGCCGCCGGCACCGGCGCCGGCGACCGGCGCGGCGGCGGCGAGGTGCGCCAGCAGTTCCGGCGGCAGGGCGGCGCGGGCGGCGGCGAGCACTACATCGGGCAGCGTCTGGGCCGCGGCCTCGCCGGGCGCCGCCTCGGGGGTCGCCTCGGGCGGCCTCGCCTCCGCGGCTTCCTCCTCCTCCGCCGCCTCCTCGGGCGCCGGCAGCCGGGTCGCGCGCGGGGCCAGGACCAGGCGGGCGGCGAGCGCAGCATCCGCCGCCTCCACCGCCCGGCGCCCGGCCAGCGCCGCCGCCGCCTGCGCCGCCCGCAGCGCCAGCAGCGGCGCCCGCAGCGAGGCGATGCCGAGCGCGACCGCGGTGGCGCAGAGCGCCTCGATCACCGCCGGCGCGGGGGGTGGCAAGCGGCGCAGCCGGGCCCGCGCCGCGCGCAGGGAGGCCGGCGCGGCCGCGTCGGGCGGCGCGCCATCGAGCGTGAGATGGAAGGCGAGGCGATCGAGCAGCGCGACGGGCGGCCGCTCCTCCTCCAGCCCCTCGTCCAGCGCCACCAGGCCGAGCCGCGCGGGCTGGCAGAGGGCCAGGCCGTCGCGCTCCACCCGCACCTCGCCGGTATCGAGCGCCGCGGCGAGGCGCAGCGCCGTGGCCGCCGGCAGGCGCTCGGCCATGGCGAGCAGCAGCACCCCGCCATCCGCCTCGGCCAGCAGCCCGCGTTCGGCGATCCGCCGCCCCGCCTGCAGCGTGCCCGGCAGGTCGAGGCCGCCCAGCAGCCGGCCATCGGCCACGCCCGGCGGCACCCGCCGCCAGGGCGCCTCGCGCGGCAACAGCCGCCGCAGCAGCGCCAGCCAGGCCTCGCGCGCCGGCCCGGGCGGGCCGCGCAGGGCCACGCCGCCCAGCCCCACCGGGTCGAGGGCCAGCAACGCCGCGACCAGCGCGGCCTCCGCCCCGGTCTCGGGCGCGGCTCCCGGCGCGACCTTGGGCGGCGCCGTGGTCACGCGCCCAGCACCTCGGCCATCGCCCGCTCGACGCGGGTGGTCGAGGCCGCCTCGTCCAGCGGGTTGCGGCGCAGCCGGTGGCGCAGCGCCGCCGGGGCGACGCGGCGCAGATGCGCCAGCGTCACCGCCGCCTCGCCCTCCAGCGCCGCCACCGCCCGCGCCGCGCGCACCAGCGTCAGCTCGCCGCGCAGCCCGTCCGTGCCGAGCGCCAGGCAGAGCCGCGCCGCGGCCTCGAGGATGGCGACGGGCGTCGCCATGGCGCCGATGCGGCCGCGCGCCTCGGCGATGCGCTGCCGCGTCGCCGCCTCCTCCTCGGCCCAGAGCGCGGCGAAGCCCTCCGGCTCGCGCTCGAAGGCATCGCGGCGGCGGATCACCTCGACGCGGTCCGCCAGCACCTCCGGCGTGCGGATCTCGACCGAGAGGCCGAAGCGGTCGAGGAGCTGCGGCCGCAGCTCGCCCTCCTCCGGATTGCCGCTGCCGACCAGGACGAAGCGGGCGGGATGGCGGATGCTGAGGCCGTCGCGCTCGACCAGGTTCTCGCCGGAGGCGGCGACGTCGAGCAGCAGGTCGACCAGATGATCCTCCAGCAGGTTCACCTCGTCGATGTAGAGGAAGCCGCGATGCGCGCGGGCCAGCAGCCCGGGCTCGAAGGACTTCACCCCGGCGGCCAGCGCCCGCTCCAGGTCGAGGGTGCCGACGACGCGGTCCTCGGTCGCGCCGAGCGGCAGGTCGATGACCGGCACCGGCAAGCTGTGCGTGGGCAGGGCGCCGCGCGACCGGCGGGCGCGGCAGTCCTCGCAGCCGGCGCGGTCGGCCGGGTCGCAGGCATAGCGGCAGCCGCGCACGGCGCGCATCGGCGGCAGCAGGGCGGCCAGGGCCCGCACGGCGGTGGATTTCCCGGTGCCGCGGTCGCCGAAGACGAGCACGCCGCCGATGCCGGGATCGACCGCGGCGGCGAGCAGGGCGAGCCGCATCTCCTCCTGCCCGACGAGGGCCGAGAAGGGATAGGGGGTGCGCCGCCCCGATGCCGCCTCCTTCGGGGCCGCCCGCGCCGCGGCGCGGGCCGGGCGGGGCGCGGCGGCGCGACGCGGCGGCGGGTGGGCGGCGGCGCCGTTGATGGCGCCGTTGACGGGACCCGTCATGCGGCGCGCCTGAGGCTGAGCTCCGCCCATATCCCGGCCAGGGCGGTGACCAGATGCTCGATATCCGCCTCGCTGTGCAGCGGCGAGGGCGTCAGCCGCAGCCGCTCGGTGCCGCGCGGCACGGTCGGGTAGTTGATCGGCTGCACGTAGATGCCGTGCTGCTCCAGCAGCAGGTCGCTGATGCGCTTGCACTGCACCGGATCGCCCACCATCACCGGGACGATGTGGCTGGGATTCGCCAGATGCGGCAGCCCGGCCTCGTCCAGCCGGCGGCGCAGCAGCGCCACCCGGTCGTGCATCAGGGCGCGCTCGGCGCCGCTCGCCCGGAGATGGCGGATGCTCGCCAGCGCGCCGGCCGCCACATGCGGCGGCAGGGAGGTGGTGAAGATGAAGCCGGAGGCGAAGCTGCGGACGAAGTCGCACATCGCCGCCGAGCCGGCGATGTAGCCGCCGATCACGCCGAAGGCCTTGGCGAGCGTGCCCTCGATCACCGTCAGCCGGTGCGCCAGCCCCTCGCGCTCGGCGATGCCGCCGCCCGTCGGGCCGTAGAGGCCGACCGCATGCACCTCGTCGAGATAGGTCATGGCGCCATGCGCCTCGGCCACGTCGCAGATCTCGGCGATCGGCGCGACGTCGCCATCCATGGAATAGACGCTCTCGAAGGCGATCAGCTTCGGCGTTCCCGGCTCGAGATCCGAGAGCCGGCGGTCGAGATCCTCGGGGTCGTTGTGGCGGAAGACGCGGCACTGCGCCCGGCTGTGGCGGATGCCCTCGATCATCGAGGCATGGTTCAGCTCGTCGGACAGCACGACGCAGCCGGGCATCCGCCCTGCCAGCGTCGAGAGCGTCGCCCAGTTCGACATGTAGCCCGAGTTGAACAGCAGCGCCGCCTCGGCCCCGTGCAGGGCCGCGAGCTCCTGCTCCAGCAGGACGTGGTGGTGGTTGGTGCCGGCGATGTTGCGGGTGCCCCCGGCGCCGGCGCCGCAGCGCAGGAGCGCCTCCTGCATCGCCTCCAGCACCGCCGGATGCTGGCCCATGCCGAGATAGTCGTTGGAGCACCAGACCGTCACCTCGCCGGCGCCGCCGTCGCGCGCCGCGCGCGGGAAGCGGCCGGCCTGACGCTCGAGATCGGCGAAGACGCGGTAACGCCCCTCGCGGCGCAGGCCGTCAAGCTGCCGGCGGAAGAAGGCTTCGTACTGCATGGGACCTCCCTTGGCGTTCCGATGATTCATGACGCGGCCCATCACGGCGCCGCCGGCCGGGCACAGGCGGCGAAGGCGGCGCGCAGCCGCGCCTCGTCGAGGGCCCGGCCGATCGCCACCACGCGCGCCGGCTCCGTGCCCGCCTCCCGGTCCTCGAGCCGCGGCCGGCCGCCGGCGAGGCTGAAGCCGATCCAGCCCGAGCCGGTCCGCACCACGCCGCGCAGGCTTTCCACCTGGCCGAAGGCGCCGGCCGCCACCTCGTCCAGCAGCCGCCGCAGCGAGCGGGAATCGAGCGGCCCGCCGAGGCCCGGGTCCCAGCTAGCGATCCGCGCCGGCGCGCCGCCGCGCGAGCGCAGGCCCCAGCGCCACAGCGCCTCGACCGGGATCGGCAGCACCAGGAACCAGTGCTCCAGCACGCCGAGCGCCAGCAGGGTGGCGACGAGGCCGGCGCCGGCGGCCCGTTCGGGGCCGGTGGCGGGGGCGAGGAAATCGTGCAGCAGCGCCGCGCAGGCCAGGGTGCCGAGCGTGACCGAGACCGGGAAGAGCAGGTTCATCGGGCGGCGCGCGAAATAGCTGCCGAGATAGCGCAGATGCGCCGGCAGGAAGCCCTCGCCCGGGTTGCGCACCCCGAGGAAGAGATTGAGCTTGGCGCTGGTGCGCATGATCCAGAGCACGAGGAAGGTCCAGGCGCCGACCATGTTCGGCCGCCCCCAGCAGACCGCCAGCACCAGGATGCCGACGCCGAGGATGGCCAGCTCGTGCCAGAGCACCGCCGCCAGGGCGGCGCGCAGCCGCGGCCAGCCGGTGGCGCCGGGCGGCAGCGCCTCCCGCCGCGGCCCGGTGATCCAGCCGGTCAGGAAGCCGAGCTCGATCCAGGCCCAGCAGAGCAGGGCGCAGCCGAAGGCGAGATAGGCGCCGCGGGGCGTGTCGTCATCCGCCACGCCGTCGAGGCCCCAGAGGGCTGCGAGCAGCAGCAGGGTGGCGGCCGCCATGCTCCAGCGGAAGGTCTCCGGGCGGAGACCGTCGAGATGCAGGATCAGCCCGGTGCTGAACCACCACAGGAAGAGGGCGGTGAGCGCGGGGAGCCCGTAATCGAGCATGGCCAGCCCCCTTCCCTACCAGGCCGGCGCCATGCGCACCTGATCCGGCAGGGCGTGCCGGCGCGGCCGCAGCAGGTAGAGCCGCGCGAAGCTCGCCGCCGCCGCCGCGCCGAGGCCGAGGCGCCGCAGCCGCCCGCCGAGGCCGCCCGCGGCCCGTGCCGCCGCCATCCCCTCGCCGATCCGGCGCAGCCGCTCCAGCCCGCGCAGGAAGGCGGGGTTGTCGATGTCGAGCGTGTCGGGGAAGACCTGGCGGCAGATCGCCTCGGTGACGCGGAAGACCTGCATGTCGTACTCGGTCGGCGTCAGGCCCAGCGCCTTGTGGAATTCCGGCCGGGCATGGTCGCGCACATACATGGTGGCGAAGACGGCGAGCTGGAAGAAGCGGCACCAGAGCCGGTTCCTGCCCTGCACCAGCGCGGGGTTGGCGCGCAGCAGCAGGGCGAAGGCCTCGCCGTGCCGGAACTCGTCGTTGCACCACTTCTCGAACCACAGGAAGATCGGGTGGAAGCGCAGCTCCGGATGCCGCTCGAACTGCCGGAAGATGGTGATGTAGCGGGCGTAGCCGATCTTCTCGCTGAGATAGGTGGCGTAGAAGATGAATTTGGGCGTGAAGTAGTGGTACTTCTTCGCCCGGGTGAGGAAGCCGAGATCCACGCCCACGCCGAGATCCTTCAGCGTGTCGTTGATGAAGCCGGCATGCCGCGATTCGTCGCGCGCCATGTAGCCGAACAGCGCCTGCATGTCCGGGTTGCGCACGCGCTTCTTGATCTCGGCATAGAGCACGCAGCCGGAGAATTCGGCGGTGACGGAGCTGACGAGGAAATCCAGCAGCTCCTTCTGCAAACCCTCCGGCAGATCCGCCATGCGGAAGGCATCGAAGGCCTCGGTCCGGGTGAAGTGGCCGCGGTTCGGGTCGGCGCGGAACTCCGCCATCAGCAGGTCCCAGTCGGCGCGGATCGATTCCACGCTGATGCGGTCCACCGCCGCGAAATCCGTGGTGTAGAAGCGCGGCGAGAGCACCGTGTCGGTGGTGGCGATGCGGGTGGTCTCGTTCAGCGGCGCCGCGGCGCGGGCGCCATGGGTGACGGCGTTCATACGGCCCCCTCGGGCTCGAAGCCCACATGGTAGAGCTCGGCGAGCTCAAGGATCGCGGCGAAGCGGGTCCAGGCGCGCTCCAGCGGGCCGGCGCGCAGCACCGTCGCCCGCGTCTCGAAGCGCGTGCTCTCGCCGAAGCCGATATGGCCGGGCGCGCCATGCACCAGCACGCGGTCGCCCGGGCGCAGCTCCACGCCCTCGGGAATGGCGTAGGCGTAGAGGCATTCGGCGCTGCGCTCGATCTCGACGGTGCAGGGCACCTCGAAGCGACGCGCCCGGCCGCCGCGGCCGAGGGCTGACAGGCGTTCCATCATGGCGTCATCTCCCGCGCGGTGAGGAACCGGGCGAAGGCCTCGGCATTGGTCTGGCCATAGGCATGCAGCTCGAGGACGCGGCCGGTCGTGCTGTCCTCGAAGGTCAGGCGGCCGTCGCGCCAGGCCGCCAGGATGAAGGGCGCCTCGGCGCCGCCGCCGTCCAGCCGGCGCTCGCGCACCAGGCCGCGCAGGCCGCCGCGGAGGAAGCCGCCCTCGCCCGCCGTGAAGCGCGCCAGGGTGGCGCCGGTCGCGGCATCCAGGACCGCGATGCTGCCCTGCGGCAGATCGGCGAAGCGGAGCGTCCGCATCGCCAGCGGCGGCTCGGCCTCGACCGGCGCCGAGGCCGTGCCGCCCGACAGCGCAACCGCCGCGAGCACCGTGACCAGCAGCGCGGCGATCCCGAAGCCGGGGATCCGGGCGGCAAGACGATCGGCAAGGCCTTGCGGCATGGCGCCCTCCCCGTCAGGCCGTTGCGGTGCCGGGGGGGACGACCGGCGCCGGCGCCGAAGCCGGCATCGCCCGCCCGGGCACCGGCAGCGCCGCATGGGTCGCCAGCGCCCGCGCCAGGATGCGCCCCGCCACCTCGGCATCCGGCAGGGCGCGCAGCACCGGCTGCGGCTGCGCCACCCGCAGCCCGCGCAGATGCGGCCAGAGGCCGGCATAGGAGACGCGGTGCGGCGGCAGCAGCGTCAGCAGGATGTCGCCGCCGCCGCGCCAGGGCCGCAGCCCGGCGTTGCGGATGCTGGCAAAGGGCAGGTTCACCGTCGTCGGCAGCGCGACGCCGACCCGCAGCACCAGCCGCCGGTTGGTGATGGTGTAGAGCGTGCTCCGCGCCGCCAGGATGCAGAAGCCGGTCACCAGTCCCAGCACGCCGGCGCCGAGGGCCAGCGGCCAGGCCATGGCGGCGGCGGCCGCGCCGGGCGAGCCGCCCTCCTGCAGCACGGCGGCCGCGCCCCAGGCAGCGATGGCGCCGAAATAGGCGGCCAGCCAGCCGATGCGGAAGGTGCGGCGCGCCAGGCCGGTCCAGCTCGGCGTCCCCTGCCAGAGCACGGTCTCGCCTGCCGGCAGCGCCTCGGGCAGGCCGGGGAACGGTTCGTGTTCATGCTCCCTCACGGCAGCCTCCCTCACAGCAACGGCCCCAGACGCTGCGGCGTGGCGTAGAGATGGCCGCTGGCGAAATAGGCGGTGATCCGGTCCTCCTCCCGCAGCGTGATCTGGTCCGGATGCTGCGGCGTCGGCGCGGCGAGGAACTGCGCGGCGGTGACCGAGCTGACGTTGATGAGGCGCCGTGCGGGATCGATCCGCAGCAGCATCATGGGCAGCAGCACGCGCCGCCCGCCCGGCGCCGTCTCGACCTCGAGGAAGCGCACGAAGGTCTCGGAGCGATCGACCCAGGCCTCCACCACGGTGCCGGTGGCGATGCCGTCGGCGGCGATGACCGTCATGCCGCGCGGATCGGGATCCTCCGTCGCCAGATGGTAGCCGGGGGCGGCCCGCAGCGGCACGATCTTCGGCAGCTGCTCGTCGAAGGTCACGTCCGGCACGTCCAGCCGCTCCGCATAGGAGGCGGGACCGACGCCATCCCGCATCGGGTCGCCGAGCGGCTGCATGGGCGCGCCGGGGAAGCCGGCGGCCGGGGCGAGAAGCCCGGTGAGGTCGCGCTCCTGCCGCTCGAACTCGGTCGGCCGCGGGTCATGCGCCAGGAGGTATTTCTTGGGCTGCGGGACGGGCGGCCAGCCCTGCACCGCGACGCGGCCGCCGGAGCTGGTGGTCCGGTCGGAATCGAGGGGATAGCCCTCCCGCTTGTCCTCGCGGCGGAGATAGATCACCAGCCCGATGAAAAAGAGGAAAAAGGAATAGAGCGCGAGCGCCGCGACATCGAAGCTGTTGGTGAGGGTTGCGCTTGGCATCCGGGACCTCCGCTCTGCGGGTTGCTTAGCCGGGGTGATGGGCGGCTTGCGCCGCCGGTGGCATGCGATGCCCGGCCGCCACGGGCCGGACGAGCGGCCCAATGACGGCGAGGGTGAGGAAGAGCAGCGCGATCTCCAGCAGGTAGACCACGCCGTAGCCGGTGGCGGGGATCGCCAGGGCCTCGCCCAGCGCGCCGCCCGCGGCGAGCTCCGCGACGGCGTCGCGCAGCAGCCCGCCGGCGGCGATGGCGGTGCCGGCGGCGGTCGCCTGCACCGCGCTCCAGGCGCCGAGGGCGAGGCCGATCTGCCCCGCCGGCGCCATGCGCATGCAGGCGGTGAGCGTGGCATGCGCGAAGATGCCGGCGCCGAGGCCGATCAGCCCGACGCCGAGCGCGAAGACCGGGACGGATTCCAGGGGCGCCGCCAGCGTCACCGTGGCGAAGGCCGCGATGCCGATGAGTGCCCCGAGCGCCGCCTGGCGCTGCGGGTCGGCGCCGCGGTCGAGCGCCCGCATGGCGAGGCCGAAGCCGGTGACGCCGCCCGCCGCCAGCAGCGCCGTCAGCGCCGTGGTGGCGCCGACGCCGAGGCGGAGGACCTGCCCGCCATAGGGCTCCAGCAGGATGTCCTGCATGCCGAAGGCGGCGGTGCCGATGCCGGCGGCGAGCAGGCGGCGGCCCCAGGGCCCCTCGCGCCGCAGCGCCTGCCAGGATTCGCGGAAGCCGGGCTGCGCCGGGGCGCGCGCCGCGCGGCCCGGATCGCGCGCTTCCTGCTTCCACAGCGCGATGCCGTTCAGCGCCATGGTCAGCACCGCGGCGCCCTGGATCACCTGGATCAGGCGGAGCTGGCTGAACTCCGCCAGCAGCAGGCCGAAGCCGAGGCCGGCCACCAGCATGCCGAGGAGCAGCATGACGGAGAGCAGCGCCACCACCTTCGGCTGCGCCGCCGGCGGCGCCAGATCCGTCGCCAGGGCGAGCCCCACGGTCTGCACCGTGTGCAGCCCGGCGCCGACCAGGAGGAAGGCGAGCGCCGCCGCCGCCTCGCCGATCCAGGCCGGCCCCTCGGTGTCGCCGGAGAGCAGGATCAGCGCGAAGGGCATGATCGCCAGGCCGCCGAATTGCAGCAGCGTGCCGAACCACAGATAGGGCACCCGGCGCCAGCCGAGCGCCGAGCGGTGCGTGTCCGAGCGGAAGCCGATGAAGGCGCGGAGCGGCGCGAAGACCAGCGGCAGGGACACCATGACCGCGACCAGGCCGGCCGGCACCGCCAGCTCGACGATCATGACGCGGTTCAGCGTGCCGATCAGCAGCACCGCGCAGACGCCGACCGAGACCTGGAACAGCGAGAGCCGCAGCAGCCGCGCCATCGGCAGCGCCGGCGAGGCGGCGTCGGCGAAGGGCAGCAGGACGGGGCTCAGCCGGATCCAGGCGCGGGCGGCGCTGCGGGCGCTGATCATGAGCGGCGCAGCTCCATGGCCTGGGAGATGTAGAAGCCGCGCGCGACGCGCCGGGTGCGCGCGGGGCGCCAGCCGGCGAGGCCCGGCTCCCGCGCCATCAGCCGCCGCAGCACCGCCTCGCTCACCGGCTCGACCGCCGGGGCGCGGTCGCCGCGCGGAAACAGCCGCCCGACCGCATGCATCGCCGTCAGCGCCGGCGTGCGCGGCGCGAAGGTGAAGAGCACCGACTGCTCGGCGCGCGCGGCCAGCCCGGCCAGCGCCCGCACCATGTCCGGCGCGCGGTAGTGGATCAGGCTGTCCATGGCCACCGCATGGTCGAAGCCGCCGCCCTGGTCGAGCATGTCGCCGACATGGAACTCGACCTGGCCGGGCGCCGTCGCCGTGCCGCGCTCGCGCGCCAGGCCGACCAGGGTCGGCGAGAGATCCACTGCGACGACCCTGGCGCCGCGCCGCGCCGCCGCCACCGCCAGCGCGCCGGTGCCGCAGCCGGCATCGAGCAGGCGGGCGCCGGGCAGGCTGGCGGGCAGCCAGCCGAGCAGCAGGGCGCGCATCTCCTCGCGCCCGGCGCGCACCGTGGCGCGGATGCGCCCGAGCGGCGCGTCCGAGGTCAGCCGCGCCCAGGCCTCCGCCGCGGTGCGGTCGAAATAGGTGCGGAGCTCGCCGCGCCGCTCCGCATAGCTCGCCGTCGGCATCAGTCGAACCCCAGCAGGTCGAAGATCTCGCGGTCCTTCAGCGGCAGCGCCTCGATCGGCGCGACGCCGGCCCAGAGGGTGGCCGCCAGGCGCAGGTATTCGGCGCGCGCCACCTCGACCTCCGGGCTGTCCTCCATCTCGAACAGCGTCGCCTTCTTCAGGCGGGAGCGGCGGATGGCGTCGAGATCCGGGAAATGCCCCAGCATGCGCATGCCGGTCGCCCGGTTGTAGCGCTCGATCTGGTCCGTCCCGGCGCTGCGGTTGGCGATGACGCCACCCAGCCGCACGCCGTAATTCTTCGCCTTGGCGCCGATGGCGGCGACGATGCGGTTCATCGCGAAGATCGAATCGAAGTCGTTCGCCGCGACGATCAGTCCCCGGTCGGCATGCAGCAGCGGCGCGGCGAAGCCGCCGCAGACCACGTCGCCGAGCACGTCGAAGATGACGACGTCGGTCTCCTCCAGCAGGTGGTGCTCCTTCAGCAGCTTCACCGTCTGGCCGACGACATAGCCGCCGCAGCCGGTGCCGGCCGGCGGTCCGCCGGCTTCGACGCAGAGCACGCCGCCATAGCCCTCGAAGACGAAATCCTCGGCGCGCAGCTCCTCGGCGTGGAAGTCCACCGCCTCCAGCGCGTCGATGACGGTCGGGGCCAGGCGCTTGGTCAGGGTGAAGGTGCTGTCGTGCTTCGGGTCGCAGCCGATCTGCAGCACCCGCTGGCCGAGCCGGGTGAAGGCGACCGAGAGGTTGGAGGAGGTGGTGCTCTTGCCGATGCCGCCCTTGCCGTAGACGGCGAAGACCTTGGCGCCCTCGATCCGCGAGGCGGCGTCCATATGCACCTGGACGCTGCCGTCGCCATCGCCGCGGCGGGGCGCGGCACCGGGGGCGGGCCTGAATATGACGGTCATGCTGCACCTTCCACGGCCACGCCTTCGATCCTGTCCTCGAGCTCCTCGCCGGCCCGGCGCAGCCGGTCCAGCATCTCCTGGTCCGGCGACCAGTAGCGGCGCTGCTGCGCCTCGATCAGCCGGTTGGCGATGCGCGCCGAGGCGGTCGGGTTGAGCTCCGCCATGCGCTCGCGCATCACCGGGTCGAGCATGAAGGTCTGCGCCAGGTGGTGGTACACCCAGGGCGCGACCTGCCCGGTCGTCGCCGACCAGCCGACGGTGTTCGTCACATGCGCCTCGATCTGGCGCACGCCCTCATGGCCGTGCTGCAGCAGCGGCTCGTACCAGCGCGGGTTCAGGGCGCGGGTGCGGGTCTCCAGCGCCACCTGCTCGGCCAGGCTGCGCACCCGGCCCTCGCCGCGCGTCTGGTCGCCGACATAGACCGGCACCGGGCCGGCGCCGCGCGCCCGCTGCACCGCCCGGCTGATGCCGCCGAGCGTGTCGAAGTAATGGTCGACGGTGGTGACGCCGAGCTCCACGCTGTCGAGGTTCTGGTAGGCGGCCTCGACGGTCCCGAGCATCTGCCGCAGCACCGCGTCGCGGCGCATCGGCCGCCCGTCGACGCCATAGGCGAAGCCCTTGCGGCGCAGATAGGCCTCCGCCAGCTCGTCCTCCGCCTCCCAGGCGCCATGGTCGACCAGATGGTTGACGTTGGCGCCATAGGCGCCCTCGGCATTGCCGAAGACGCGCAGCGCCGCCTGCTCCAGCGTGCCGCCATGCGCGGCCTGGCAGGCGAGGGCGTGGCGGCGGATCGGGTTCATCGCCGCCGGCTCCTCCGCCGCGCCGGCGGCGAACAGCGCCGCCTCCGCCAGCAGCCGCGTCTGCATCGGCAGCAGGTCGCGGAAGATGCCGGAGAGCGTCATCACCACATCGACGCGGGCGCGGCCCAGCCGCTCCAGCGGCACCAGCCGCGTGCCGGCGAGGCGCCCATAGCTGTCGTGCCGCGGCTCCGCGCCCATCAGCCACAGCGCCTGGGCGATGGGGCCGCCCTCGGTCTTCAGATTGTCGGTGCCCCAGAGGACGATCGCCACCGTCTCGGGCAGCCTGCCGCCGGCTTCCGCGCGGTGGCGGGCGAGCAGCCGCTCGGCCTGCTGGGCGCCGTCCTGGAGCGCGAAGGCGCTCGGGATGTGGAAGGGATCGAAGCCGTGCAGGTTGCGGCCCGTCGGCAGCACCGCCGGGGAGCGCAGCAGGTCGCCGCCCGGCGCCGGCCGCAGATAGCCGCCATCCAGCGCCCGCAGGATCGCCGGCGTCTCGTGGTCCTCGGCCAGCAGGGCGTCCAGCGTCGCGCGCTGGCCCGGCTCGGTGATGCCGGCGGCATCGAGCAGCTCGGTCCGCTGCGTCGGCGTCGGCGGCACGCCGATCACGTGCAGGCCGTGCGGGATCAGGGCGTATTCCAGCTGGAGCAGTGCGGTGCCGAGCCGCGCGATCTCGGCCTCCGGCTCGCTCCAGGCCGGCTCGGCCGGGGCGAGGTCCACGGCCGCCGCCTGGGCCTGCACCAGCCCCGCCAGCGGGCCCCGCTCCTCGCCCGGCGCGAGCGCGCGCCAGCGCCCGAGCGCCAGCTTCAGGTCGAGCAGGCCGCGATACAGCCCGGCCTGGGCGACCGGCGGGGTGAGGTAGCTGATCAGGGTCGCCCCGGCGCGCCGCTTCGCCAGCGTGCCCTCGGAGGGGTTGTTGGAGGCGTAGCGGTAGAAATTCGGCAGGTCGCCGATCAGCCGGTCTGGCCAGCAGGCGGCGGAGAGGCCGGCCTGCTTGCCCGGCATGAACTCCAGCGCGCCATGGGTGCCGAAATGCAGCACCGCATGGGCGCCGAATTCCTCGCGGATCCAGCGATAGAAGGCGGCGAAGGCGTGGGTCGGCGCGAAGCTCCGCTCGAAGAGCAGGCGCATCGGGTCGCCCTCGTAGCCGAAGGCGGGCTGCACGCCGACGAAGACGTTGCCGAACTCGGCGCCGAGCACGAGCAGGCCGCCGCCATCGCTCTGGTGCCGCCCCGGCGCCGGCCCCCATTGCTGCTCGATCTCCGGCAGCCAGCGTTCCCGCCGCACATGCGCATCGACCGGGATGCGGGCGGCGACATTGGCCGGCATGCCGAAGCGGGCGGCATTGCCGGCGAGGACGCGCTCGCGCAGCGCCTCGACCGTCGCCGGCACCTCCACCGCATAGCCGGCCGCCGCCAGGGCGCCGAGGGTGCGGTGCAGCGATTCGAAGACCGACAGATAGGCGGCCGTGCCCGTCGCGCCGGCATTGGGCGGGAAGTTGAACAGCACGATCGCCAGGCGGCGTCCCGCCCGCGCGCTGCGGCGCAGCGCTACCAGCCGCGCCACGCGCGCGGCCAGCGTCGCCGCCCGCTCGGCATGCACCGCCATGGCGCAGCCCCCCTCGCCGGCGCCGCCGGCGCGGCCGCCGAAGGTCATCGGCCAGGTGGCGCCGTCGAGCTCGGGGATGGCCACCATCATCGTGGCCTCGACCGGGGTGAGGCCGCGGGAATCGGCCTCCCACTGCTCCAGCGTCTGGAACTCCAGCGGATGCGCCGCGACATAGGGCACGCCGAGCGCGGCCAGCGCCTCCTCGGCGGCCCGGGCATCGTTGTAGGCGGGGCCGCCGACCAGCGAGAAGCCGGTGAGCGAGACGACGGCATCGACGAGCGGCCGGCCGTCGCGCTGGAAGAAGCGCTGCATCGCCGGGCGCGCGTCCAGCCCGCTGGCGAAGGCCGGGATCACCCGCAGCCCCTGCGCCTCGAAGGCGGCGATGGCGCCGTCGTAATGCGCGGCGTTCCCGGCCAGAACGTAGGAGCGCATGAGCAGCAGGCCGACCGTGCCGGCCTCGCCGCCGCGCGGCAGCGCCTCGATCGATTCGCCGATGCGGCCCGGCAGGCGCGGGTGGTAGAGGCCGGTCTCCGGGTAGCGCACCGGCGCCGCGACGCCGAGGCCGCGGACCAGGCCGGCGCGCGGCCCGGCCGCGTAGCTCCGCGCCAGCAGGCGCACCAGCCCGGCGAGGTTGTCCTCCGATCCCGCCAGCCAGTATTGCAGGGCCAGCAGGTAGACGCGCAGGTCCTGCGCGGTGCCGGGGATGAAGCGGAGCAGCCGCGGCAGCTCGCGCAGCATGCGCATCTGGCCCTGGCCGCTGGAGGCGCCGCCGGGCCGGCTGCCGCGCAGCCGCCGCAGCAGCGCCAGGGGGCCGCGCGCCTCGCCGGCCATGCTGAAGCGGCCGAGCCGGGTCAGCCGCATCACCTCGCCGGCGGACATGATGCAGAGCATGGCGTCGCACTGCTCGCGCCGCGCCTCGAGGGCGGGGAGCACGGCCTGGATGTGCTCCTCGAGGAACAGCATGGCGGCGATGACGATGTCGGCGCGCCCGATATCCGCGACGCAGCGCTCCAGCGCCGCCGCGTCGCCGCACCACGTATCGGCGGCGTGCAGCACCAGCTCCAGCCCGCGGATCTCGGCCCGCAGCGCCGCCCGGGCCCGCAGCGCCGCGCCGGCCAGGTGGCTGTCCATGGTGACGATGACGACGCGCAAGGGCGTCGCCGCGTCAACGTGCGAAATGCGCCTTGGCATCGTAGAGGGTCTCGACCGTGATGGTGACGATGCCCCGCTCGCGGGCAAAGCGTTCGGTGTTGCGGCGCGCCTTGCCGCGGACGAAGAAGGGAACCTTCTGCAGCTCGCGCTCGGCCTCCGCCCCCCAGGCGGCGAGGTCCGGCGGCGGCGGCGCCGCGGCCGCGTGGCCGAGATGCGAGGGCGGCGCCGCGTCGTTGAACTCGGTGTCCTCGCGGAACATGGCGAGCAGATGCTCCTCCAGTCCCATCATCAGCGGGTGCACCCAGCTGTCGAACAGGACGTTGGCGCCCTCGTGCCCCATCTGCGGCGAGTGGCGGGCCGGGAAGTCCTGCACATGCACCGGCGCCGAGATCACCGTGCAGGGGATGCCGAGGCGCTTGGCGATGTGCCGCTCCATCTGCGTGCCGAGGATCAGCTCGGGCTGCAGCTCGGCGATCCGCGCCTCCACCTCCAGGTAGTCGTCGGTCACCAGCGGCTCGACGCCGTATTGCGCGGCGGCGGCCCGCACCTCGCGGGCGAATTCGCGGCTGTAGCTGCCGAGGCCGACCACCTCGAAGCCGAGCTCCTCCGTCGCCACCCGGGCCGCGGCGATCGCATGCGTCGCATCGCCGAAGAGGAAGACCCGCTTGCCGGTGAGGTAGGTCGAATCGACGGAGCGCGAGTACCAGGGCAGCCGCGAGGCCGCGGCGGCCGGCGCCGGCGGGGGGAGCCCGGCGAGGCGTGCCGCCTCGGCGAGGAAATCCTGGGTGGCGCCGACGCCGATCGGCACCACGCGCAGCGCCGGCTGGCCGAAGCTGCGCTCCAGCCAGCGCGCCGCCGGCTCGGCGACCTCCGGATACAGCACCACGTTGAAATCCGCCTCCGGCAGGCGGGCGAGATCGGCGGGCGTCGCGCCGAGCGGCGCCACGACATTGACGGCGATGCCGAGGCCGGCGAGCAGCGCCCGCACCTCCAGCAGGTCGTCGCGGTGGCGGAAGCCGAGGGCGGTCGGGCCGAGCAGGTTGCAGCGGGGCGGCGCGCCGGCCGGGCGCGGCGGCCTCGGCCCGGGCGGGCCGGCGCAGGCGCGGACGAGCTGGTAGAAGGTCTCGGCGGCGCCCCAATTCTCCCGCCGCTGATAGGCCGGCAGTTCGAGCGGGATCACCGGCACCGGCAGGCCCATCCGGCGGGCCAGGCCGCCGGGATCGTCCTGGATCAGCTCGGCGGTGCAGGAGGCGCCGACCAGCAGGACCTGCGGCTGGTGGCGCTCGCAGGCCTCGTGCAGGGCGGCGCGGAGCAGGGCCGCCGTGTCGCCGCCGAGGTCGCGCGCCTCGAAGGTGGTGTAGGTCACGGGCGGCCGCTCGCCGCGCCGCTCGATCATGGTGAAGAGCAGGTCGGCATAGGTGTCGCCCTGCGGCGCGTGCAGCACGTAGTGCACGCCCTGCATCGCGGTGGCGACGCGCATCGCCCCGATATGCGGCGGCCCCTCATAGGTCCAGACGGCAAGGCGCATGGCGCTACACCGCCAGCCGGTCGCGCCGCACCAGCGGCCGGGCGAAGAGGCTGGCCAGGTCGGCCGCCTGCTCGTAGCCCTGGATCGGCGTGAAGACGAGCTCGATCGACCATTTGGTCGCCAGCCCCTCGGCCTCCAGCGGATTGGCGAGGCCGAGGCCGCAGACCGTCAGGTCCGGGCGCGCCGCCCGGCAGCGGTCGAGCTGCCGCTCCAGGTGCTGGCCCTCGCTCAGCGGCGTGCCGGCCGGCAGCAGCGCCAGCTCCTCGGCCAGGTGCTCGCGGTGCAGATAGGGCGTGCCGACCTCGAGCGGCACCATGCCGAGCTCGCGCGAGAGGAAGCGCGCCAGCGGCACTTCCAGCTGGGAGTCGGGGAAGAAGAAGACGCGCTGGCCGGCCAGTCGGTCGCGGATGCGGAGCAGCCCCTCCCGTGCGCGCCGCTCCGCCATGGCCGTGACCTCGCGGAAGCGCGCCGGCCCGATGCCCCAGGCCTCGGCGGCGGCGCGCAGCCAGAGCGTCGTGCCCTCGGCGCCGAGCGGGAAGGGCGCGGGGATCCGGCGGGCGCCGCGCGCCTCCAGCGCCCGCACGGCATCGCCGAGGAAGGGCTGCGCCAGCAGGAAGCGGGTGTTCGGCCCGACCGCGGCGAGGTCCTGGGCGCGGCGCGGCGGCAGGAAATGCAGCGGGCCGATGCCGAGCGCCGTGAGCAGGCGGCGCATCTGGTCCTCCACCACCTCCGCCAGGGCGCCGATCACCAGCAGGGAGCGGTCGGTCGTCGCCGGCATCTCCGGCACCAGCGCCGCGAGGCAGGCATCCTCGCCCTGGGTGAAGGTGGTCTCGATGCCGCTGCCGGAGTAGTGCAGCACCCGCACCGCCGGCGACAGGCGCTGCGACAGCCGCGCCGCGGCGCGTGCGAGGTCGAGCTTGATCACCTCGGAGGGGCAGGAGCCGACCAGGAACAGCAGGCGGATCTCCGGCCGGCGCGCCACCAGCCGCTCCACCACCCGGTCCAGCTCCTCATTCGCATCGGCGAGGCCGGCGAGGTCGCGCTCCTCGATGATGGCGGTGGCGAAGCGCGGCTCGGCGAAGATCATCACGCCGGCGGCGGATTGCAGCAGATGCGCGCAGGTGCGGCTGCCGACGACGAGGAAGAAGGCGTCCTGCACCTTGCGGTGCAGCCAGACGATGCTGGTCAGGCCGCAGAACACCGCGCGCTGGCCGCGCTCGCGCAGCACCGGCATCGCGGCGCCAACGGTCCCCGGCCCGCCCGGCAGGGCGCTCGCGCCGCTCATCCCGCGAAGCCCGCGGCGGCGGCGCCGCGGCTCTTCAGGCCGGCGCCCTCGCGCCGCGCGGCGCGCAGCTTCAGCAGGAACTGCGCGGCGTTGAAGACATAGGCGGCATAGGCGGCGAGGGCGAGCAGCAGCTGCGAGCGCGGGTCGCCGAAACCGAGGAAGAGGGCCGCCAGGTAAGCGGTGTGCAGCGCCAGCACCAGGATGCTGAACACATCCTCCCAGAAGAAGGCCTGGGCGAAGAGCCAGCGGTCGAAGACCACCTTCTCCCAGATCGAGCCGGTGACCATGATGGTGTAGAGCACGAGGGTCTTCAGCACGACCGAGGCGGCCGCCGCGGCGGCGCCCTCGCCGGTCAGCAGCGTGCGCAGCACCAGGCCGAAGCTGACGAGGAAGACGAGGAATTGCAGCGGTGCGAGCACGCCCTGCACCAAGGTCCAGGGCGAGGCGTCGCGCCGCATCCTTTCCTCGGCCGTGTAGAGCGCGGCGCTGCGCGGCTTCGCCCGTCCGGTGGTGGCCCCCCACGGGCAGGCATGCATGCTGTCGATCAGACGGTCCAGGACGCCGAGCGTAAGCATTGCTTGACAAACCCTCCCTCACGGGCGTCGGCTGGCCGAGATGCTTGGCAAGGAGACTGGCATCCGACGCAACAGGAAGCGGTGTGGTCCGATGCCGTTTCTGGTTTGCCAGGATTTCCGCCGCCGGCCTCCTTGTCCATGCAGAAGGCTAAGGCGGCTGTCTCCCGGGTGTCAATCTACATTGACGTAAATACGCATTGACACTCCGGGAGGCGTCGGGGAAAAAGACGACAAGGGAGGGCCCAATGGTGGAAAAGCCTATGGTCGCCTCGACAGGGCGGCCAGGCGAGAACCACGTGATCGGGGACATGCCGTGGCGCGCTGCGGGCCTCCCGGCCGCGAAGCTCGCACCCACCCGGCCCATCCTGCTTCCGGAACTGCTGCCTGCCTGCTCCCCGATCCTGACGCCGCCCGGTGCCGCCGACGAGTTGCGCGCCCTGCTGGCCACGGCGGTGCAGGCCGAGGTCGTGCCTCGCCTCCTGCTCCGCCAGAGCGGCCAGTCAACGGGACTGGACGATCCCGGCGAGGACGAGGAGGCCCTGCCCGGGCCGGAGGATGTGGTGGCCCTCGTCGCCCTGGTCATGACCAGCGACGCGGCGACGGCCCTTTGCTTCGTCGACACGCTGCGCCTGCGGGGCGTGACGCTCGAGCGTCTCCATCTCGAGCTGCTCGCGCCCGCCGCCCGCCGGCTCGGCCTGCTCTGGGTCGAGGACCTGTGCAGCTTCGCCGACGTCACCCTCGGCCTCGGCCGGCTGCAGCAGGTGCTGCGGCAGTTGAGCCCCGCCTTCCTGCCGCCGACGCGGCGGCGCGACCTGCGTCGCCGCGCCGCCCTGCTGTCGATGCCGGGCGAGCACCACACCTTCGGCCCCACCATGGTGACCGAATTCTTTCTCCGCGCCGGCTGGGATGTCTGGAGCGAGCTCTGCTCAACCGAGGATGAGCTGATCGATCTTGTCGGCGGGCAGTGGTTAGCGGTGCTCGGGCTCTCGGTGAGCTGCGACGACGGGATCGACCGCCTGCCGAAGATGATCCATAGGGTCCGGCGCAGCTCCCGCAACGAGGCGATCGGCATCATGGTAGGCGGCAGGGTCTTCAACGAGAATCCCGGACTGGCGGCGCAGGTCGGCGCCGACGCAACCGCCCAGGACGGCCGGCAGGCGGCATTGCAGGCGGAAACCCTGCTGGCGCTGCTGGCCGAGCGTGACATCAGGTAAGCGAAGAAAAGTAAGGGGGAACGACCCAGCTCTCACTGGCGAACACAAGGATCACTGTCTCCGTGACGTCATTCAAGGCTCCCAGGCTGTCGCTCGGCAACCTCGACGCGGATGCCACCGCCTCGGTGATCGCGGCTGCGTCCGACATCGCAATCATCCTGACGGCCGATGGCGTCATCCACGACCTCGCCATCAATGCCGAGGACCTGGCGCGCGACCTCGCCGCCGGCACGGACTGGCTGGGACGGCGCTGGATCGAGACCGTCACCGTCGAGAGCCGGCCCAAGGCGGAGGAGTTGCTGCGCGATGCGGTCGCCGGCCGGACGCCGCGATGGCGGCACCTCAACCAGCTCGCGCCGGCCATCGGCTCGGTGCCGATCCTCTGCGCCGCCGTGCGCCTCGGCACCGCCGACCGGGCGGTGGTCTTCGGCCGGGACCTGCGGCCCGTCTCCAGCCTGCAGCAGCGGCTGGTCGAGGCCCAGCAATCCGTCGAGCGCGACTATGCCCGCCTGCGCCAGGCGGAGACCCGCTACCGCCTGCTGTTCCAGATCTCGCCGGAGCCGATCCTGGTGGTGGACGCGCCGAGCGGCCGGGTGGTCGAGATGAACCCGGCCGCGGCGCTGCTCTTCGGCAAGGCCGCGAAGCGCATGGTGGGCCGTTACTTCCCCGAGGCCTTCGCGCCGGAGAGCCAGGACAGCGTCCGCCTGCTGCTCGCCGGCGTGCGCGCCGGCGGCCGCGCCGACGAGACCGTCGCCCCGCTCGAGCCGGATGGGCGGGAGGTCAATGTCGCGGTCTCCCTGCTGCGGCAGGAGGAGGGCACGACCTTCCTCGTGCGGCTGTCGCCGGCCCGCACCGACCTGCCCGCCCTCGCCCTGCCGCGCCCGAAGTCGAAGCTGCTCGAGGCGGTGGAGGGCGCACCGGACGCCTTCGTGGTGACCGACCACGAGGGCCGCATCCTCACCACCAACGCCGCCTTCCTGGAGGCGGCGCAGCTGGTGACCGAGGATCAGGCGCTGGGCGAGCCGCTCGGCCGCTGGCTCGGCCGCCAGGGCGTCGAGATGGATGTCCTGACCGGCACGCTGCGCCAGCGCGGCTCGGTCCGGCTCTTCGCCACGACGCTGCGCGGCGAGCATGGCGGCACGACCGAGGTCGAGGTCTCCGCGGTGTCGGTGACGGAGGCCGGCGGGCGCGACTGCTTCGGCTTCGCCATCCGCGATGTCGGCATGCGCCTCGCGACCGCCCCGAACCGGGCGGAGCCGCTGCGCTCGGTCGGGCAGATCACCGAGCTCATCGGCCGCGTCCCGCTCAAGGATCTCGTGCGGGAGGCGACCGACGTGATCGAGCGGCTCTGCATCGAGGCCGCGCTGCAGCTCACCGGCGACAACCGCGCCTCGGCCGCCGAGCTGCTCGGCCTGAGCCGGCAGAGCCTCTACGTCAAGCTGCGCCGCTACGGCCTCGGCGATCTCGGTCCCGAGGCGAACCAGCTCGAGGACAGCTAGGAGACCCGCATGGCCCAGCCAGCTCTCGCCGCCGCATTGCCGCGAACGCATCCCCGCCCGGGCGATGTGCTGGAGCTGCTGAAGCCGCTCACCTGGTTCCCGCCCGTCTGGGCCTTCGGCTGCGGCGCCGTCGCCTCCGGCGCGGTGCTGCAGCGCTGGCCCCTGGCGCTGCTCGGCCTGCTGCTCGTCGGCCCGCTGGTCTGCGGCATGAGCCAGGCGGTGAACGATTGGTTCGACCGGCATGTCGACGCGGTGAACGAGCCCGACCGGCCGATCCCCTCCGGCCGCATCCCGGGCCGCTGGGGGCTCGGCCTCGCGCTCGCCTGGACCGCGCTGTCGCTGCTCGTCGGCGCGCTGCTCGGCCCCTGGGGCTTCGCGGCGACGCTGCTCGGCGTGGCCCTGGCCTGGGCCTACAGCGCGCCGCCGCTCAGGCTGAAGCGCAATGGCTGGCTGGGCAACGCGGCCTGCGGCCTCTGCTACGAGACCCTGCCCTGGATCACCGCCGCCGCCGTGCTGTCCGGCCAGGCGCTGACGCCGCGGCTGCTGCTGGTCGCGCTGCTCTACGGCGCGGGCGCGCACGGCATCATGACGCTGAACGACTTCAAGTCGGTCGAGGGCGACCGGCGCTTCGGCATCCGCACGCTGCCGGTGCAGCTCGGCCCGGCCCTGGCGGGCCGGGTGGCCTGCCTCGCCATGGCCCTGCCGCAACTGGCCGTGGCGGCGCTGCTGCTGCGCTGGGGCGCCACCTGGCAGGCCGCGACGGTGGCGCTGCTGCTGCTCGGCCAGCTCGGGCTGATGCTGCGGCTGCTGCGCGACCCGCGCGGCCTCGCGCCCTGGTACGGCGCGACGGGGGTCTCGCTCTACGTCCTCGGCATGCTGGCCAGCGCCCACGCGCTGCGCCCTGATTCGGTGGGCTGAGGCGGTGGCGGCCGCGCGGATGCCGCAGGCGCCCGCCGGGCTGGGCTGGGGCGGCATCCTGCGCCTCGGCCTGGTGCAGACGGCGCTCGGCGCGGTCGTCGTGCTGACCACCTCGACCATCAACCGGATCATGATCGTGGAGCTCGCCCTCCCGGCGCTGCTGCCGGGCCTGCTGGTCGGGCTGCACTACGCCATCCAGGTGCTGCGCCCCTGGATGGGGCACGGCTCGGATGCCGGCGGCCGGCGGACGCCCTGGATCATCGGCGGCATGGCGGTGCTCGCGCTCGGCGGCATCGGCGCCGCCGGCGCGGTGGCGCTGATGGCGGCCGGCGCCCTCCTCCTCGGCCTCCTCGCCGCGCTGGCCGCCTTCCTGCTGATCGGCGCCGGGGTCTCGGCCGCCGGCACCGCGCTGCTGGTGCTGCTCACGGCACGCGTGGCGCCGGCCCGTCGGGCGGCGGCGGCCTCCATCGTCTGGATCATGATGATCGCCGGCTTCGTCGTCTCCACGGCGCTGGCCGGCCGCCTGCTCGACCCCTATTCGCCGGGGCGGCTGCTGGCGGTGGCGACCGGCATCTGCGTCCTCGCCTTCCTGCTCGCCCTGCTGGCGCTCCGCGGCCTGGAGCCGGCCGCCCTGCCCCGCCCGGCCCCGGCCCCGGCCGTGCCGCTGCCCTTCCGCCGCGCCCTGGCGGAGGTCTGGACCGAGCCGGTGACGCGGCGCTTCACCCTCTTCGTCTTCGTCTCCATGCTCGCCTACAGCGCCCAGGACCTGATGCTGGAGCCCTTCGCGGGGCAGGTCTTCGGGCTGAGCCTCGGGCAGTCGACGCGCCTCGCCTCGCTGCAGCATGGCGGCGTGCTGGGCGGCATGGTGCTGGTCGCCCTGGCGGCCGGCCTGGTGCGCTCCTTCCGCGCCCTGCAGGCCTGGAGCGTCGCCGGCTGCGTCGCCTCCGCCTGCGGCATGGCGCTGCTGGCCTTCTCCGGGCTGGCGGGCGGCGACTGGCCGCTCGGCCTCTCCTTCGCCGGCCTCGGCCTGGCGAACGACGCCTTCGCCGCCGCGGCCATCGCCTCGATGATGCAGCTCGCGGCGCGCGGGCCGCGCGAGGGCTTGCGCATCGGCCTCTGGGGCGCGGCGCAGGCGATCGCCTTCGGCCTCGGCGGCGTGGCGAGCACCGCGGCGCTCGACCTGGCGCGGCTCCTGCTCGGCGCGGCGCCCGCCGCCTATGGCGCGGTGTTCCTCGGCAATGCCCTGCTCTTCCTCGCCGCCGCCTCCCTGGCGGCCGGCCTGCTGCGGACGGAGTGCGGCGCCATGACCCTGCGGACGAGCATACGGGAGCGGGACGCATGAAAGACTGTCTGGGATCGCCGGCCGAGCCGGTGTCGCGGGCTTCCCCCCGCCCGGCGCAACACCGTCCGGACGACGAGGCCTTCGATGCCGTCGTGGTCGGCGGCGGGCCCGCCGGCGCCACCGCGGCGGCCGATCTCGCCCGGGCTGGGCATTCGGTGCTGCTGCTCGACCGCATGGGCCGCATCAAGCCCTGCGGCGGCGCCGTCCCGCCGCGGCTGATGGCCGATTTCGCGGTGCCGGAGAGCCTGCTGGTCGCGCGCATCGCCGGCGCCCGCATCGTCGCGCCCTCGGCCCGCAGCGTGGACATGCCGGTCGGCGACGGCTTCGTCGGCATGGTGGACCGCGAGAGCTTCGACGAATGGCTGCGCGACCGCGCCGCGCGCTGTGGCGCCGAGCGCCGCGCCGGCAGCTTCCTGCGGCTCGAGCCGCTGCCGGAGGGCGGCTCCCTGGTCTGGTACCGCGCCAAGGGCGGCACGGAGGAGCGGGCGGTCCGGGCGCGGGTGGTGGTCGGCGCCGACGGGGCGCGCTCGGCGGTGGCGAAGCAATGCCTGCCCGGGGCAACGGTGCCCTGCGTCTACGCCTATCACGAGATCGTCCGCTCGCCCGCCCCCGGCACCGCCGCCTACGACGCCACGCGCTGCGACGTGCATTACGACGGCAGCCTCTCGCCCGATTTCTACGCCTGGATCTTCCCGCATGGGGAGACGGCGAGCATCGGCACCGGCTCGATGCAGAAGGGCTTCGGCCTGCGCGCCGCGATCGGCGAACTGCGCCGCAAGGCGGGGCTCGAGGGCGCGGAGACGCTGCGGCGCGAGGGGGCGCCGATCCCGCTGCGGCCGCTCAGGCGCTGGGACGATGGCCGCGGCGTGGTGCTCGCGGGCGATGCCGCGGGCGTGGTCGCCCCGGCCTCGGGCGAGGGCATCTACTACGCCATGCTCGGCGGCCGGCTGGCGGCGGATGCCGCGCATGGCTTCCTGCTGAGCGGCGACGCCCGCGCGCTCCGCCGCGCCCGCCGGCGCTTCATGCGCCTGCATGGCGGCGTCTTCTGGATTCTCGGCATCATGCAGCACTACTGGTACCGCGACGATGGGCGGCGCGAACGCTTCGTCTCCATCTGCCGCGACCGGGACGTGCAGCAGCTCACCTGGGACGCCTACATGAACAAGGAGCTGGTGAAGGCGCGGCCGCTGGCGCATGCCCGCATCTTCTTCAAGAACCTCGCGCATCTGACCGGGCTGGCACGGGCATGACCGGCCTGCAGCATCTCGAGGCCGAGGTCGCCCTGCATGGCGCGGTGCTGTCGCCGCTCGCCGCCCCGCCGGCCGGGCTGCGCCGCGACCCGGCCTCCGCCCGCCACCGGCCGCTGCGCATCGGCACGCGCGCCTCGCCCCTGGCGCTGTGGCAGGCGCGGCATTTCACGGCGCTGGTTGCCGGCTTCTGCCCGATCCTTCGCATCGGCGGGGTGTTCGAGGAATGCGCCCTCTCCACCTCCGGCGACCGCATCCTCGACCGGCGCCTCGCCGATATCGGCGGCAAGGGCCTCTTCGCCAAGGAATTGCACGAGGCCCTGCTCGATTGCCGCGTCGATCTCGTGGTGCACAGCCTGAAGGACCTGGAGACCGAGCTGCCGCCGGGGATCGTGCTGGCCTGCGCCCTGAAGCGGGAGGATGCGCGCGATGCGCTGATCCTCGGCCCCAGCTGCGGCCGGCCGGGCGAGGCGTCCGGCGATCCGGACGATCCCTGGGCCTGCCTGCCGCGCGGCGCGGTGGTGGGGACCGCCTCCTCCCGGCGGCAGGGCCAGTTGCTGCATGCCCGGCCGGACCTGCGGGTGCAGATGCTGCGCGGGAACGTGCAGACCCGGCTCGCCCGGGTGCGGGCGGTCGGCGATCCGGCGGCCTCGATGCTCGCCCTGGCCGGGCTGCGCCGGCTGGGGCTGGAAGCCGAGGCCGGGCTGGTGCTGGACCCCGAGGTGATGGTGCCAGCCGCCGGCCAGGGCATCGTCGCCGTCACCGTGCGGGCGGAGGATGTGGAGCTGCGCGCCCTCCTCGCCGCCATCGCGGACCCGGAGGCGCAGGCGGTCGCCACCGCCGAGCGGGAATTGCTGCGGGCGCTCGACGGCTCCTGCCGGACGCCGATCGGCGGCCATGCGCGGCTGCTGCCGGGGGGCGGCCTGCGCCTCACCGGGCTGGTGGCGCGGCCGGACGGGTCCTTCCTGCTGCGCCGGGTCGCGGAAGGACGGGCCGTGGACGCCGCCGCGATCGGCCTGGCGTTGGGCACCGCGCTGCGCCGCGACTCGCCGATCGACCTGTTCGGCTGAGCGATGCGCGCGACCCCAGACCATGATCCGTTCACTCGGGTTCGCGGACCATGGTCTGGCGTATCGTTGTGTCGCGTGAGTCACGCCTTCGGTGTTTCCACCTCAGGCGATCACGCTCTGGCCGATCCGACCCGCGATGCGCCTCAGCGCGACGAGCCGCGGCGCCAGCGCAGGCCGAGATCGGCCAGATGCGCCAGCAGCGCCAGGACCAGCGGCAGGGCGACCCATTCCCAGGCGGCGCCGACCAGGGCCGCGCGCAGGGCCAGCAGCAGGCCGGCGCCGGCCAGCAGGAAGGCGAGCAGCTCGGCCGGCGCGAGGCCGCCGCCGCGACTGCGGCGCAATGCCAGCAGCGCGACCGCCTCGACCAGCATGAGGGCGAGCGCCAGATCGACCACGCGCCCGCTCGAGAACAGCGCCTGCAGCATGCGGTCAGCCCACCGGATTGAGCCGCAGGATCGCCCCGTTGAGCGCGAGCGCGAAGCCGACCCAGGCGAGATAGGGGCTGAGCAGCCAGCCGGCCAGGCGGTCATGCCGCGCCGAGGCGACGAGCATCGCCAGCACCGAGGCCCAGAAGAACACGCCCTCGAGGAGCGCCCAGTCCGGCCGGTGCAGGGTGAAGAACAGCACGCTCCAGAGGATGTTGAGGAGGCCGTTCACGGCATAGAGGGCCAGCAGCCGCCGCCTTGCCCCGGTATCCGGCGCGGCCCGCCAGGCGCGCAGGCCGGCCCATGCCGTCAACCCATAGATCAGCGTCCAGACAGGGCCGAACAGCCAGTCCGGCGGCTGCCAGGCGGGGCGGCGCAGCTGGCGGTACCAATCGCCGAGATCGGTGGCCAGGGCCCCCAGCACCGCCACGCCGCAGGCGGCCGCGACGGCGACGAGGATGGGCCGCCAGCCCAGCCGGCGCTGCCTCTCCTGCCGCGCCGATGCGGGTATCGGGTGCTCGATCAAGGCGATTCCTGCTGCGGCAGCACCGGCTCGCGGGCCGTGCTGGCTCCTACCAGACCCGACGCGGGCTGGCGAGCGCGGCGCGGCGCCGATCCCTCATTCCCCCCTGGCACCGGAGGCACGCATGACCCAGGCTGATCGGCTGTATCGCTGGAATCGCTGGTACGACGGGATTCCGGAGGCGTGGCGCTTCCAGGTCGTGATCTGGGGCCTGATCGTCATCGGCGCCCTGAACATGCTGATGACGATCGCCGTCGGCTTTCCGTTCGGCCTGCTGCTGCTGCTGGCCATCGCCGCGATCACGGCGATCCGGCTGCCGCACGCCTTCGGCTGGCTCCAGGCCGGGGAGTCCGAGGCAGCCGGATCGGGCGCCCGGATGGAGATCACCGCCCCGGACTGGGTGGTGCGGGTGAATCGCTGGTATGACGACCTGCCCGAGCATTCCCGCCCCTTCGTGCTGCTCGCGGCCCTGGCCATTCCGGGCGCGATCAACATGATGCTGACGATCGCGGGCGGCTTCCCCTTCGGGCTGCTCTTCTTGCTCGCGGTCCTGCTGCTGCTCGCCATCCGCGCGCCCTACGCCGCCGGCTGGATCAAGATGGCGGAGGGCACGGCGCCCGCGCCGCTCTTCGTCTCGCCGCCGCGGTCGGAGATCGAGGGCGGGACGCCCCCGCTGGCCTCCCTCGATCCGCCGCCGGCCTCCGCGGCGGCGGTGCACCAGGCGCCCGCCCCGGAGGGCGGCGCGCAGGCCGATCGCCCGGACCGCGGCACGCCTTGACCGCGCAGCTGGAGGCCGGAGCCATGGCGTCGTCGGGCGAGATGGCCATGCCGGCCGCGAAGCATGGGCAAGGCGGCGCACCGCCCGTCCTTGCGCCCGGCCACAGGTTGCACCGTTTTGCCAATCCTGGTCGGTTTTTGCGGTTGTCTGGTCGGGTGCAGCCCTGGCTGACGGGGGCGGCGCTGCTGGTGCTGGCGGTGGCGTTGCCCT
>NZ_QLIX01000016.1 GCF_003258945.1 Roseicella frigidaeris
TGACCGCCCTGGCCGGGCCGCGGCCCGGCCAGGGCGGTCAGAAGCGGCAGGTGGGCCAGAATTCGTCAGCACTGGTGGGCCAACATTCATGGACACAGCCAATGCGGAAGCCGTCCTTGCGTCGCGCCGTCATCGGATAACTCGCTTTAATGCGAGTGCGACGCAATCGCAACACTTGGTTACAAGGCGATGCCGGCGGCGATGGAACGGGTCGATCGACGGCGGTGCCGGCCGGCGCCCTGGCGTGCCGCCGGCCGCGCCTTGCCAACCGGACCCCGGAAAGCGGATGCGGGAAGACGGCCTACAGGGACCGCCTGGCAGGATTCGCGGGGCGAGGCCAGGCACCGGCATCCGCCATGGCGGATGCCGGTCCCCGGCGAGGGGTCAGCCCACCACCCGCAACCCGGCGGCGAAGGCCTGCCACTTCGCCACGTAATGCGCGGCGGAGCGGCGCAGCTCGGCCTCGATGCCGGGATCGAGGGTCCGCGCCAGCCTGGCCGGGCTGCCGACGATGAGCGAGTAGTCGGGGAATTCCTTGCCCTCGGTCACCAGCGCATTGGCGCCGACGATGCAGAAGCGGCCGATCCGCGCCCGGTTCAGCACCGTCGCCCCCATGCCGATCAGCGAGCAATCGCCGACCGTGCAGCCATGCAGGATGGCATGGTGGCCGACCGTCACCTCCGCGCCCACGGTCAGCGGCGTCCCGGCATCGGAATGCAGCATCACCCCCTCCTGGATGTTGCTGCGGGCGCCGATCGTCATGGCGTCGTTGTCGCCGCGGATGACGGCGCCGAACCAGACCCCGACATCCTCGCCGAGCGTCACCCGGCCGATGACATGGGCGTCCGGCGCCACCCAGTAGCGGCCTGGCGGCGGCAGGCGCGGCGCGACCTCGTTCAGGGCGTAGACGGGCATGCGGCGTCCTCCTCGGGATCCGTCATAGAACCCTTCGCCCGGCCGCGGAAACCGCCGCCTCAGCCGCGGCCGATGCCGGTCTGCGGCGTGTTGCCCGGCGGGTCGCTGGCCGGGAAGCTCTCGCGGCCCATCTCGTCGAGCTCGGCCTCGCTCTCCGCCTCGAGGCGGCTGGCCAGCGCCCAATGCGCCTCGGCCCGCCCCTCCGGCCGGCCCTCCGCCTCCCAGAGGTGATAGGCCCGCTCGCGGATGCGGTCCTCCATCAGGCGTCGAATGATGGCCATGCTGCCCTCCTCCTGTTCCCCCCTTCGACGCCGCGCCGGTGCCGGGCGTTCCGGCCGGCGTGATCAACCGCCCGCCAGCGCCGGTGCCGGGCAGCGGTAGCAGCAGTGCCGTCGCCGGCGCGTTCAGCCCCATGGCGACCGGGGTGGTGACCGAGCGCGGGGGGCGAGGGAGGCGGCGACCTCCGGCGCCGAGTTGGGCGCCGGGCCGGGGCCCCCAAGCCGGGCGCTGCACGGGCCCCGGTGTCCAGCGATGCCGGTTGGCGATAGGCTGCGGGCCTGACTCCGGCTGGCCGCCGCGCCCGGCCCGGCAAGGAACGACACGGAAGGAGCAACGCCATGTCCTCGCTCAGCGCCTTCAACGGTCCGCGCATCCGGGCCCGGCACGAGGCCGGCCAGCCCTACGAGACCATCCGCATCGACCGCCTGACCCCGCTGATCGGCGCCGAGATCGGCGGCGTCGACCTGGCCGCGCCGACCAACCATCAGATGGAGGAGATCCACCGGGCGTTGGCCGAGCACCTGGTCATCTTCTTCCGCGACCAGCGGATGACGCAGCGGCAGCATCTCGATTTCGGCCGGACATTCGGCGAGCTGCACCTGCACCCGGCGGCGCCGCACGAGCCGGGGCATCCGGAGCTGATGGTCATCAAGGCCGACGAGAATTCGGTCCGCGCCAATGGCGAGGGCTGGCATTCCGACGTCTCCTGCGACGAATACCCGCCGATGGGCAGCATCCTCTACATCCGCGAATGCCCGCCCGCCGGCGGCGACACGCTCTTCGCCAGCATGTATGCGGCCTATGACGCGCTGTCCGACCGGATGAAGGCCTATCTGGAGGGCCTCGCCGCCGAGCATAGCGGCGAGCATGTCTATCGCGGCATGTTCGCCAGGGAGGGCGTGGCCGACAAGCCGAGCTACCCGAAGGCGGTGCATCCGGTGGTGCGGACGCATCCGGTGACGGGGCGGAAGGCGCTCTACGTGAACCGCGGCTTCACGACGCATATCCTCGGCATCCCGCGCGACGAGAGCGACGGCATCCTCGCCTATCTCTACCAGCACATGGAGAACCCGCTGTTCCAGTGCCGCTTCCGCTGGCAGCCGAACTCGGTCGCCTTCTGGGACAACCGCTGCGCCCAGCACCGGGCGATGTGGGACTACTGGCCGCACCGGCGCTACGGCAACCGGGTGACGGTCAAGGGCGAGCGGCCGGTCTGATCGCGCGCCGATGCTGACCGACCGCCGCATCCTGCTCGTCGTCTCGGGCAGCATCGCCGCCTACAAGGCGCTCGAGCTGGTGCGCCTGCTGCGCAAGGCGGGCGCCTCGGTGACCGCCATCCTCACCGCCGGCGGCGCCCGCTTCGTGACAAAGGAGGCGCTGGCCGGCCTCACCGGGCAGCGGGTGCATGACGATCTCTGGGCCGCCGAGGCGGAGATCGGCCATATCCGCCTGGCGCGGCTGCCCGACCTCGTCCTGGTGGCGCCCGCCTCGGCCGACCTGCTGGCGCGGATGGCGCAGGGGCGGGCGGACGACCTCGCGGCCACCGTGCTGCTGGCGACGCGCGCGCCCGTCCTCGTCGCCCCGGCGATGAACCCGGCGATGTGGGAGCATCCGGCGACGCGGGACAACATGGCGCGGCTGGCCGCGCGCGGCGTGCGGGTGGTCGGCCCGGGGATGGGCGCCATGGCCGAGCCGGAGAGCGGGCCGGGGCGCCTCGCCGAGCCGGAGGAGATCCTCGCGGCCGTCGCGGCGCTGCTTCGGCCTGGCGCGCAGCCGCTTGCCGGGCGGCACGCGCTGGTCACCGCCGGGCCGACGCATGAGCCGATCGACCCCGTGCGCTACATCGCCAACCGCAGCAGCGGCCGGCAGGGCTATGCCATCGCCGCCGCGCTCGCCGCGCTCGGGGCCCGGGTGACGCTGGTGAGCGGCCCGACCGCGCTGCCCGACCCGCCGGGCCTGGTCACCCGCCGCGTCGAATCCGCGCGCGAGATGCTGGCCGCCTGCGAGGCGGCGCTGCCGGCCGAGATCGCCGTCATGGCGGCCGCCGTCGCCGACTGGCGGGTGGCGCGGGCGGCGGCGCAGAAGATGAAGAAGGCGCCGGGGGCCGGCGCGCCGGTGCTGGAGATGGCGCTGAACCCGGACATCCTGGCGACCATCGCGCATCACCCGCAGCGGCCGGGGCTGGTGGTGGGCTTCGCCGCCGAGACCGAGCAGGTGGTGCAGCACGCAATCGAGAAGCGGCGGCGCAAGGGCTGCGACTGGATCGTCGCCAACGACGTCTCGGGCGAGGTGATGGGCGGGGCGCGCAACACCGTCCACATCGTCACCGCCGAGGGCGTCGAGGACTGGCCGGAGCTGCCGAAGGACGAGGTGGCGACGCGGCTCGCGGCGCGGATCGCCGCGGCGCTCGGCTGAGCGGGCGGGCGAGGGGGGAGAGCCATGGCCTATGACGTCATCATCATCGGCATCGGCGGCATGGGCAGCGCCGCGGCCTGGCAGCTCGCCCGGCGCGGCCAGCGCGTGCTCGGGATCGAGCGCTTCGACATCCCGCACGCCATGGGCTCCTCGCATGGCGTCACCCGCATCATCCGCCTGCCCTATTACGAGGACCCGGCCTATGTGCCGCTGCTCCGCCGCGCCTATGCGCTGTGGCGGGAGCTGGAGGCGGCGACCGGGGAGCGGGTGCTGCACACCCATGGCTCGCTCGATGGCGGGCCGGAGGAGGGCGAGGTCTTCCAGGGCGCGCTCGCCTCGGCCCGGCTGCACGGCCTGCCGCATGCGGTGCTGACCGGCGCCGAGGTGAACGAGCGGCATCCCGGCTACGCCCTGCCGCCCGGCCTGCGCTGCGTCTTCCAGCCCGAGGGCGGCTATGTGATGAGCGAGCGCGCCGTCGTCGCGCATGTCCGCGCCGCCCAGGCGGCGGGCGCCGAGATCCATGCCCGCGAGCGGGTGCTGGGCTGGGAGGCGCGACCGGGCGGCGAGGGCGTGGTCGTCACCACCGATCGCGCCCGCTACGAGGCCGGGCGGCTGGTGCTGGCCGCCGGCGCCTGGATGGCCGATCTGGCGCCGCTGCTGCAGGGCCTCGCCGTGCCGGAGCGGCAGGTGCTGGCCTGGCTGCAGCCGCAGGCGCCCGATCTCTTCACCCCGGAGCGCTTCCCGGTCTTCAACCTGGAAACGGAGGAGGGGCGCTATTACGGCTTCCCGGTGGTCGAGGTGCCGGGCTTCAAATTCGGCCGCTACCACCACCGGGGCGAGACCATGCCCGCCGAGTCCATGCGCCGCGAGGTGGATGCCGAGGACGAGGCGCTGCTGCGCGCCTTCGCGGCACGCTACTTCCCGCAGGGCACCGGCCCGACCATGGCGCTGCGCGCCTGCATCTTCACCAACACGCCGGACGAGCATTTCCTGCTCGACCACCATCCGGCGCATCCCCAGGTGGTGCTGGCCTCGCCCTGCTCCGGCCATGGCTACAAATTCTGCAGCGTGGTGGGGGAGGTGCTGGCGGACCTCGCCACCGGCGACGGCAGCACCCGGCACGCGATCGATTTCCTGCGCCTCGGCCGGCTGCGGGGACAGGCGCCCGAGGGGCGTGCGCCACCGCATTGACCGGCCGGCCCGCCGGGGCGGAGCCTGCCGCCGGCAGCGTGGAAGGGCGAGGGCGGATGACCGACGACCCGGCCGGCTTCACCGGCAGCATCCCCGAGCAGTACGACCGCGGCCTGGGCCCGTGCCTCTTCGCCGACTATGCCGAGCTGCTGGCGCAGCGCGTCGCCGCGCTGCGGCCCCTGCGCGTGCTGGAGACGGCGGCCGGCACCGGCATCGTCACGCGCCGCCTGCGCGACCTGCTGCCGCCGGCGGCGCAGCTCATCGCCACCGACCTCCATCCGCCGATGCTCGCCCTGGCCGAGGGCAAATTCGGCGCGGCGGAGGCGGTGGCGTTCCAGCCGGCCGACGCCATGGCGCTGCCCTTCCCGGACGGCGCCTTCGACGTGCTCGCCTGCCAGTTCGGGGTCATGTTCTTCCCCGACAGGCCCGCCGCCTTCCGCGAGGCGCGGCGGGTGCTGACGCAGGGCGGACGGTACCTGTTCAGCGTCTGGGACGGGCTCGGGCAGAATGCCTATGGCCGCATCGCCGATGCCGTGGCGGGCGCCCTCTTCCCGGCCGACCCGCCGGCCTTCTTCGCCGTGCCGCATGGCTACCACCGCATCGACCCGATCCGGGAGGCGTTGCAGGCGGCCGGCTTCGGCGGGCTGCGGATCGACATCCTGCCGCGGGAGGTGGCGATTCCCGATCTCGCCGGCTTCGCCCGGGCGGTGGTCTTCGGCACCCCCTTCCTCGGCCTGATCCGCGCGCGCGGCGGCGAGCCGGAGCGAGTGATGGACGCCGTGCTGGCTGGGTTCCGCGCGGAATTCGGGCCGGAGCCGGCCCGCATGCGGCTGCAGGCCATCCTGTTCGAGGCGGACTGCGCCGGGGCTTGACCGGCGCCGCGATTCCGGGCGCAACGCCTGCCGGAGCAGGGAAGGGGCGGCGATGCCGGCGGTCGAGCTGAAGATCCTGGACGAGCGGCTGCGCGGCTGGGGGCTGCCGCGCTATCAATCCGCCATGGCGGCGGCGATCGACCTGCATGCCTGCCTCGAGGCGCCGGTCGAGCTCGCCCCCGGCGCGCCGCCGGCGCTGATCTCGGCCGGCTTCGCCCTGCACATGGCCGATCCCGGCCTCGCCGCGCTGGTGCTGCCGCGCTCCGGCCTGGGGCACCGGCAGGGGCTGGTGATGGGCAACCTCGTCGGGCTGATCGACCCCGACTATACCGGCCCCATCATGGTCAGCGCCTGGAACCGCAACGGGCCGGGCACGCCGCCGATCCGCCTCGCCCCCGGCGACCGCTTCGCGCAGCTTCTCTTCGTGCCGGTGCTGCGGCCGGATTTCGCGGTGGTGGAGGAGTTCACCGCCCCCTCCGAGCGCGGCGCCGGCGGCTTCGGCTCGACCGGGCACCGGTAGCGCCCGTCGGCTGATACCGGCGTGCACATGGTTTCTCCCCACGGCCCGCAGGGCCGAGCGCCCGAACGGGCGCCGCCGCACGTGCGGCGAAGCCAAGCGAACCGGAGGTTTGCGCCCGGCGATTGAGGGGCAGGAAGGTGAAACCTTCCTGCGCTCCGTATGAGACCCCATATCGTTGCCATGGACCTCGATTTCACCGAAGCCGAGCTGCAACGCTATTCGCGGCACATCCTGCTGCAGGATGTCGGCGCCATCGGCCAGGCGAAGCTGCGCGCCGCGCGGGTGCTGATCATCGGCGCCGGCGGGCTCGGCGCGCCGCTCGCCCTCTACCTCGCCGCGGCCGGCATCGGCACGCTCGGCCTCGTCGACCACGACGCGCTGGAGCTGTCCAACCTGCAACGGCAGGTGATCCACAGCACCGCCCGGCTCGGCCGCAACAAGGCCGAGAGCGCCGCCGAGACGCTGGCGGGGCTCAACCCCGAGGTGCGGGTGGAGGTGCATGCGACCCGCCTCGACGCCGATACGGCGCGGGACCTGATCCCGCGCTACGACATCGTCTGCGACGGCACCGACAATTTCGAGACCCGCTTCCTGCTCGGCGATGCCTGCCACCTGCTCGGCCGGCCCTTGGTCTCGGCGGCGGTGCTGCGCTTCGAGGGGCAGCTCTCCACTTACAAGTCGCATCTCGGCCCGCCCTTCCCCTGCCAGCGCTGCCTGCATCCGGAGCCGCCGCCGCCCGGGCTGGTGCCGAGCTGCTCCGAGGCCGGGGTGCTCGGCGCCGTCACCGGCGTGATGGGCAGCTTGCAGGCGACCGAGGTGCTGAAGGAGATCCTCGGCATCGGCGAGGGCATGGCCGGGCGGCTGCTGCTCTGGGATGCGCTCGACATGCGCTTCCGCACGGTGCGGTTGCGGCGCGACCCGGGCTGCGCGCTCTGCGGCGAGGCGGCCACGATTCGCGACCTCTCGGCGCATCGCGCGGCGGCGCCGCTCGCCTGCAGCCTGGCCTGACCGCGCATGGCCGGGAAGGCGCCGCCGCTCGGCATCCTGCTGCTCTCGGGCGGGCATGAGCGGGCGCATTACGCGCTGGTGCTGGCCACCGGCGCGGCGGCGCTCGGGCGCGCGGTGACGCTGTTCGCCAGCAATGCCGGCTGCCGCCTCTTCCTCGCCGCGGCGCCGCTGCCGCAGGAGCCGCGCGAGGCGCTGCTGGCGGCCCGCGGCGTCGCCGGCATCGCCGAGCTGCTGGCCGCCGCCGAGGAGCTCGGCATCCGCCGCATCGCCTGCGAGGCCGGGCTGCGCGCCGAGGCCATCCCGCCCGAGGCCTTGCAGCCCGGGGTGGAGGTGGCGGGCGTCGTCACCTTGCTCGCCGCCATCGGCGAGGGGCAGATCGTGACCCTCTGACGGCCCGCCGGGCGCGTCACGTGGCTGAAGATCACCGGATGGTGAAGGGTCCTGCTTGACCCGGAGCGGCCGGGCTTGGCATGTCGATGCCGTGACCCGCCCCCTCCGCGCCGCGCTTCCCGCCCTCCTCCTCCTTGCCTCGCCGGCCTTCGGGCAGAGCAGCCTCGGCCAGGCGGGGTCGCTGCCGCCGCCGCGCGCCGCCGCGCCGGTGGCCCCAACGGCCGCCCCGACGCCACCGGCCGCGCCCGAGGCGGCGCGGCCCCGGCCGCCGGCCGCTGCGAAGGCAGCGGAGGCGAAGCCGGAGAAGGCGCCCGAAAAGGCCGCGGCACGGCCCGCCGCGCCGCCGGAGAAGCCCGCCGACCGCCGCGCCGCCCCCGTGGCGGAGAAGCCCGCCGAGAAGCCCCCGGCGCATGCGACGCCGACGGTCCAGCCGAAGCCCGGCAGCACCGCCGCCAAGCCGGCCACCCCCGCCGCCGCGGCCCGCCGCAAGCCAGCCCCGGCGGCGGCGGCGGCCACCGCCGCGGGGGTCGCCGCGGGCGCGGCCGCCGTCGCCCTGCCCGCGCCGGTGCCGGCCGCGCCGCCGCGGCCGAGCCTCGGCCCGGCCACCGGCCTGCCGCTGCCGCGCTTCGCCGCGCTCGGCTCCAACCAGGTGAACCTGCGGATCGGCCCCGATCTCCGCTACAAGATCGAGTGGACCTACCAGCGCAAGGACCTGCCGGTGCAGATCGTGGAGGAGCACGAGAACTGGCGCCGCATCCGCGATCCGGAGGGGACCGAGGGCTGGGTGCAGCGGCCGCTGCTGACCTCGCGCCGCAGCTTCCTCGTGCAGGGCGAGGAGCGGGTGCTGCGCAGCCGGCCGGAGCCGGAGGCGGCGCCGGTCGCCCGGCTGAAGCCCGGCGTCATCGGCACGATCCGGCGCTGCGAGGCGGAGAGCGCCTGGTGCGAGGCGCGGGTCGGCGACTATCGCGGCTGGATCCGCCGCTCCGAGGTCTGGGGCGTGGCGCCGGACGAGGCGGTGAATTAGGGAAGATCCCGATCAGGCGGACTCACCTGGTCGGGTGAAGAGGCTCTGAAAACAGGAGCCTAGGGCGCCCCGCAAAGCCGCTCCGCGGCTCCGCGGGGGCACGCCTATTGCGGGATGATCTGCCCGCTCTCGCCGTTGCAGCTGCAAAAGCTGCCGACCGCCGAGGCCGGCACCTGGCAGAGGCCGCTGAAGCTGCGGCAGGTCGGGCTGACCGCATTCGGCCCACCCGGCCCGAGGCCGAGCGGCACCACCACCTTCCCGGCATCCTGCCGCCCCTGGAAGGTGCAGAAGCAGAGCGAGCCGGGCGGGGCCGGCGCGGTGGCGCAGATCCCGAACTCGGTCTGGCACTGCGTGTTGCGCTGCGCCGCGGCCGGCGCCGTGGCCAGCGGGGCGGCGAGCAAGGCCGCCAGCGCCGCCAGGGCGAGGCGGCGCGGGCCCTGGGCTGCTGATCTCCGCGTCATCTCCGGCACGCCCTCCTTCCGCGATTCCGCCGCGGCAGCTTCGGGGGGAAAGGTGGCAAAAGGAAGGAGGCGCCTATTTCGCCGGGGCGAGGTCGCGCACCGGCGCCGTGGCCGGGACCAGCAGGGCGAAGCCATGCGCCGGCAGCACCCCGTCCGGCGCGCCGAAGCCGCCGAGCCCGCAGCGTCCCCCGACGAGGCCGGGCGGCAGCGCGGCGGGCTCGCCGGAGAGGTTGAAGACGAGGTCCACGCGCCGCCCCGCCGCCTCCCGCCGGAAGCCGAGGAGCGGCGCCGGCAGGTCGAGCGGGCTCGTCTCGCCTCGCCGCAGCGCCGGCTCGTCGCGCCGCAGCCAGAGCAGGGCGCGGGTGAATCGCAGCAGGCTGTGGGGGTCGCGCTCCTGGGCATCGACGGCCAGCGCGCGATGCGCCGCCGGCACCGGCAGCCAGGGGCAGGACCAGGCCTCGGTGAAGCCGGCGAAGCGCTCGCCGCCGGTCCAGGGCATCGGCGTGCGGCTGCCGTCGCGGCCCTTGAACTCCGGCCAGTAGGCGATGCCGAAGGGGTCGCGGATCTCGTCCTCCTGCAACTGCGCCTCGGGCAGGCCGAGCTCCTCGCCCTGGTAGAGGCAGGCGCTGCCCGGCAGGGTGAGGAGCAGGGCGAGCAGCAGCCGGGTGAAGCGGCCATCGGCCCGGCCGCCCGGCGCCCAGCGCGTGGCGGCGCGCTCGACATCGTGGTTGGAGAAGGACCAGCAGGGCCAGCCGCGGGCGGTGGCGGCGATGGCGTCGCGCAGCAGCGCCTCGAGCGTCGGCCGGTCGAAGCCGTGCCGCAGCGGCCGCAGCGTATAGGCCATGTGCAGCAGGTCGGGCGCGCCGGTATAGGCGGCGATGCGGTCGAAGGCGCCGTCCTGCGAGGAGACCTCGCCGAGCGCCACCGTGCCCGGATACTCGTCGAGCAGCGCCCGGATCCGCCGCAGCACGCCCAGGCTGGCGGGCTGGATCATGTCGTGGTCGTGCCGCTGCAGGGCGAAGAGCTTGGCCGGCACCTGACCGCCCGGCGCCGGCGCCGCCGGGTTGCTGCGCAGCGCCAGGTCATGCGTCAGGAAATCGACGGCATCGAGGCGGAAGCCGTCCACGCCGCGGTCGAGCCAGAAGCGCGCGATGTCGAGCAGCGCCTCCATCGCCTGCGGGGTTTGCAGGTTCAGCGTGGGCTGCGAGGGCAGGAAATGGTGCAGGAAATACTGCCGCCGGCGCGGCTCCCAGCTCCAGGCGCTGCCGCCGAAGACGCTGAGCCAGTTGTTGGGCGGCATGCCGTCCGGCGCCGGGTCGGCCCAGACATACCAGTCGGCCATGGGGCCGCTGCGGCTGCGGCGGCTGGCGGCGAACCAGGGATGCTGGTCCGAGGTATGCCCGCCCACCAGGTCGACCAGCAGCTTCAGCCCGCGCGCATGCGCCGCCTGCAGCACCCGGTCGAAATCCGCCAGCGAGCCGAAGGCCGGGTCGATCGCGCAGTGGTCCGCGACGTCGTAGCCGAAATCCCGCTGCGGCGAGGCATAGACCGGGCAGAGCCAGATCCCGTCCACGCCGAGCCGGGCGATGTGGTCCAGGCGCCCGAGCAGGCCCGGCAGGTCGCCGATGCCGTCGCCATCCGAATCCGCGAAGCTGCGGGGATAGACCTGGTAGAGGACCGCGCCGCGCCACCATTCCGCCTGCTGCACACCGCACCTCGCGCGCTGGTGGAGATCCACCGGTCAATCATGTGAAGGAATGATTGCGATAGCGAGAGAGTCTGTCCAGCGAAATGAAACTAAGCGTTGTTGGATCGGGTGGGACCTGTGACATTTAGGTTGTGGAAGCGTCAGGCGGCGACCTTGTAGCCCTCCTCCTCGATCAGCGCCGCGACGCGGGCGGCGGGCAGGCTGGTCTCGGCCCGGACCAGCCCGGCCGCGAGATCGACCGCCACCTCGGCCTTCGGGTCCGCGCCCCGGATCGCCTCGGTCACCGCCCGCACGCAGTGCCCGCAGCTCATGCCTTCGACCTTCAGCTCGATCATCCCTGGCGTCCTTCCAACTCGTCCAGAATGGGGCAGTCCGGGCGGGCATCGCCGTGGCAATGCGCCGCCAGGTGCTTCAGGCTGTTCGCCACCGATTGCAGCACCCGCGCCTTCTCCTCCAGCGCCGCGACATGCGCCAGCGCCAGGCGCCGCACCTCGGCGCTGGCCCGGCCGCGGTCGTGCCAGAGCGCCAGCAGCCGGCGGATGTCCTCGAGCGGGAAGGCGAGGTCGCGGGCATGGCGGATGAAGCGCAGCGCGGCCAGCTCGGGCTCGGCATAGCGCCGGTAGCCATTCGCCTGCCGCGCCGGATGCAGCAGCCCGATCGCCTCGTAGTGCCGGATCATCTTCTCCGAGACGCCGGTCGCCCGCGACGCCTCGCCGATCGTCACCGCCGGGCGGCTCATGCCGCATCCCTCCCGTCCGGGCGCCAGCGTGCCAGCAGCAGCGCATTGGCCAGCACCGAGACCGAGGAGAGCGCCATCGCCGCCCCGGCCACCACCGGCGAGAGCAGCCCGGCGGCCGCCAGCGGCAGGCCGAGCAGGTTGTAGCCGAAGGCCCAGGCGAGGTTCTGCCGGATCTTGCGCAGGGTCCGCCGCGTCACCGCGATCGCCGCCGGCACCAGCGCCGGGTCGCCGCGCAGCAGGGTGATGCCGGCGGCCTCGATCGCCACGTCGGTCCCGGTGCCCATGGCGATGCCGAGCTCGGCGGCGGCCAGGGCCGGCGCGTCGTTGACGCCGTCGCCGACCATGGCGACGCGCTCCCCGGCCTGCCGCCAGGCGGCGACGCGCGCCGCCTTGTCGGCCGGCAGCACCTCGGCGGCGACATCCTCGAGACCGAGCCGGGCGGCGAGGGAGGCGGCCGCGGCGCGGCTGTCGCCGGTCAGCATCGCCGGCTTCAGGCCGAGCGCCCTGAGGCCGGCGATGGCCGCCGCGGCCCCCGGCTTCGGCGCGTCCTCGAAGGCGAGGAGGGCGAGGACCCGCGGCGCCGGCGCGGTCTCGACCAGCCAGGCAAGGCTGCGGCCCAGCCCCTCCTCGGCCGCGGCGGCGGCGGCGAGCGGCCCGGGATCGGCGCCCGATTCCCGCAGGGCGCGCGGGCTGCCGAGCAGCAGGGCGCGCCCCGCCACCCGCCCGGCGACGCCGCGGCCGGGCAGGGCGCGGAAATCCGCGGCGGCAGGCGGCGTCCCGGCAGACGCGGCGAGCACGGCGCGGGCCAAGGGGTGCTCGCTGCCGGATTGCAGCGCCGCGGCCAGGGGCAACGCCTCCTCCCGCGTGACGCCCGCCGCCGGGTGCAGGGCGGCGAGGCGCGGCTTGCCCTCGCTCAGCGTGCCGGTCTTGTCGAAGGCGACCAGCGTGATCCCCTGCGCCCGCTCGATCGCCTCGGCGTCGCGGATCAGGATGCCGGCCCGCGCCGCGGCGCCGGTGCCGGCCATGATGGCGGCGGGCGTGGCGAGGCCGAGGGCGCAGGGGCAGGAGATGACCAGCACGGCGACGGCATGCAGCAGCGCCGTCTCCACCCCCGCCCCGGCGAGCCACCAGCCGAGCAGGGTGAGCAGGGCGATGCCGATGACGACCGGGACGAAGACCGCGCTCACCCGGTCCACCAGCCGCTGCACCGGCGCCCGGCTGGCCTGCGCCGCGGCGACCAGGGCGGCGACGCGGGCCAGCACCGTCTCCTGCCCCACCGCCTCGGCCGCGATCACCAGCCGCCCGTCGAGGGCGATGGTGCCGGTCGAGACCCGGGCGCCCTTCTCCTTCTCGACGGCCCGGCTCTCGCCGGTCAGGGCGCTCTCGTCGACCCCCGCCTGGCCCTCGATCACCCTGCCATCGGCCGGGATGCGCTCGCCCGGGCGGACCACCACGCGGTCGCCGGCGGCGAGGGCGATGGCCGGCACCTCCTCCTCGATGCCGGCGGCGGTGAGGCGCCGCGCGGTGCGCGGCCGCAGCTCGAGCAGGGCGCGGATCGCCGCGCCGGTCGCCCGCCGGGCCCGCGCCTCCAGCCATTTGCCGAGCAGGATGAAGAGGATGACGGTGGCGCTGGCCTCGAAATAGAGGTGGTGCCCGGCCGCCGGGCCGTGCGTCGCCAGCATCCAGAGCGAGAGGCCGAAGGCCGCCGTGGTGCCGAGCGCGACCAGCAGGTCCATGTTGCCGGTGCCGGCGTGCAGCGCCGCCCAGCCGGCGCGGTAGAAGCGGGCGCCAAGCCAGAATTGCACCGGCGCGGCGAGGGCGAGCTGAACCCAGGGATGCGGCATCCAGTCGCGCCCGAGGCCCATGCCGAGCATGCCGATGAGGAAGGGCGCGGCGAGGAGGGCGGCGAGGATCAGGTCGCGCCGCTCCCGCCCGCCCGGCGCGGCCGCCGTCGCCGTGTCCGCCGCCGCCGAGCGGACCTCGTAGCCCGCGCGGCGGATCGCGTCGGCGAGCGCCGCCTCCTCCGTCCCGGCCAGCAGGCGGAGGCGCGCCGTCTCGGTGGCGAGGTTCACGCTCGCCTCCAGCACGCCCGGCACGCGGCGCAGCGCCTTCTCGACGCGGAGCGCGCAGGTGGCGCAGGTCATGCCGGCGATGCCGAGGCTGAGCGTGGTCTCCGGCACGGCGTAGCCGGCCCGCGCCACCGCCGCGACGAGCTCGGGCAGCGGGGCGGTGCCCGTGATCTCGGCCCGCTCGCTGGCGGCGTTGACCGAGGCCGCCTCGACGCCCGGCACCCTGGCCAGGGCGCGCTGCACCCGCGTGGCGCAGGCGGCGCAGGTCATGCCGGCGATCGGCAGGGAGCGGGTCGATGTCGGGGCGGGGGCGAGGGGGGCTTCGGGCATGGCTGGACGGTATGTGGGGTCTCCCATCATGGGAGGGTCAAGGCCCCCCCCGCATCGGGGCCGGGCGACCGGGGATCGTGACCGCGGCCCACCCTCGCCGCCGCGCCCGGCGGCCCCATCTGGGCGGCGTGCCCGACGCCGCGTCCCCCGACCTGCTGGCGGCCTTGCGCGCCATGCCCCCCGGCCTGGCGCCGGCCGAGCCCCCGGCGGCGGCGCTGGCGGCGGAGGCCTGGCGGGAAGCCTGGCGGCCGCCGCGGGTGCGGCTGCTGCTGCTGGCCGAGAGCCATATGGCGACCTCGGCCGCCGAGCTGGCCCTGACGCCGCTCCCGTCGCCCGGCTGGCCGCGGCCGGCGGGCTTCGTCCGGCATCTCTACTGCCCCGCCTATGGCGAGCCGGCGCTGCTGCCCGCCGGCGCGGCGGCGGCCGGCCCGGCCAATGCCGGCACGCCGCAATACTGGCGGCTGCTGGCCGGCCTGGCGGGCTGCCCGATGCCGGGCCGCGCCGCGCTGCCGGACCTCGCCGCCCGGCTGGCGGCCAAGGCGGCGCTGCTGCGCGGGCTGCGGGCGCGCGGCATCTGGCTGACCGATGCCTCTCTGGTGGCGCTGGCCGGGCCGGGCGGGGCGCGGGCGGCGCCGCGGCTGCAGGCCCTGGCGCTCCGCGCGAGCTGGCACCGCTACCATGCGGCGCGGCTGCCCGCCCTGGCGCCGGCGCATGTCGTCGTCATCGGCCGCGGCGTCGCCGCCGTGCTCGGCCCGGCGCTCGATGCCGCCTTCCCCGGGCGCTGGCAGGCCGTGCCGCAGCCGATGGGGGCCCGCGGCGCCGGTCCCGCCGCCGCGTTGCAGGCGGCGCTGACCCTGGCGGCGAGCCGCTTCGCGCCAGAGGGGGGCGACGGCCGGTGCCGTGATTGACAGCCGGGCATGATCCGGGGAGAGGGCGCGCCATGCCGCGCTCCCCTTCGCTCGCCGCCCTGCTGCTCCTCGCCACCGCCACTGGTGCCACCACTGCCGCCCTGGCGCAGACCGGGCTGCCGCCGGGCGAGACCTTCCATGTCATGAACCGCACCGGCGCCGATGCGCGCGAGCTGAACGCCGTGCGCAGCCCGCGCGGCGCCGGCAACGACTGGGGCCGCAACCTGCTCGACCCGGAGCGGCCGCTGCGGCCGGATCGCGGCTTCAACATCCGCCCGGCCGAGGGCGCGGGCTGCCGCTTCGACCTGCGCCTGGTGCTGGCCGATGGCCGCGAGAGCGTGCTGCGCGACCAGGACATCTGCGCCGACCGCGAGGTGGAGCTGCAGGCCGCCGCCCGGCCGGCGGCGCCGCTGCCCGTGCCGGTGCAGCCGCCGCCGCAGGTGAAGGAGCAGCGGCCGAACCCCAATGCCCGGCGCGTCGCCACCGGCACCGGCTTCCTCGTCGCGCCCGACCGGGTGATGACCAACCACCATGTCATCGATGGTTGCGACCGCATCGTGGTGCGGGCGCCGGACAACCGCTGGCTCGGCGCGGTGCCGCCGGCGCGGGTGGACGAGGCGCTCGACCTCGCCCTGCTGGCGGTGCCCGGCCTGCCCGGCCCGGCGCTCGCCTTCCGCAGCGCCCCGGCGGTGCGGCGCGGCGAGGGGGTGGTGGTCTATGGCTACCCGCTGGCCGGCATCCTCTCGGATTCCGTGCTGACCCGGGGCGAGATCAACGGCCTCGCCGGCCTCGCCGACAACCGCAGCCAGTTCCAGGTGAGCGCGCCGGTGCAGCCGGGCAATTCCGGCGGGCCGATGCTCGACATGCAGGGCCATGTGGTCGGCGTCGTCGTCTCCAAGCTGAATGCCCAGCGGATCGCCAAGGCGACGGGCGACATCCCGCAGAACATCAATTTCGCGGTGAAGGGCGAGGCGGCGCTCGCCTTCCTGCAACGCGCCGGGGTGCCGCCGCAGCTCGCCGAGAGCCGCGGCGCCGAGCGCGGCGCGGCCGATATCGGCGAGGTGGCGGCGCGCAGCACGGTCTTCATCCGGTGCGAGAAGTAGCGGCGCCGTCCCGCAGCCGCGGCAGCAGCGCGGCGGCCGAGAGGGCGACCGCCAGCCAGGCCGCCGCCAGCGCCGGGCCCGTGCCGAAGGCATCCACCGCCAGGCCGACGGCGAGCGGCCCGGCGCCGAAGCCGAGATGCGCCACCACGAAATAGCCGGCGACGGCGCGGGCCCGATCCTCGCCGCTGGCCGCCGCCGAGGCCGCGGCGAGGCCGCCGGCATAGATGAAGGCATAGACCGCGACGCCGACCGCCGCGCCGCCCGGCAGCAGCAGCCAGGGCGAGCGTGCCGCGGTGCCCCAGAAGGCGAGGGCGGCGGCGCCGACCAGCAGCAGCAGCCCGAAGGCGACCGCACGGCGCGGCGGCAGCCGGCGTTGCGCCAGCTGCGCCAGCACGCCGAGCGCCATCATGACGCAGGCCGCCACCGGCCCGGCGCGCGGCAGCCCGGCCGCCGCCAGCACCGCCGGCACGCTGGTCAGCACCGTGCCGGTGGTGCCCCAGCCGGGCAGGATGGCCAGCGTGGTCGGCCAGGTGCCGGGCGGGAAGGCCGGCCGGCGCAGCCAGGGGCTGCGCGGCGCGCCGGGCCGCGGGCGTCGCGTCTCCGGCAGCCGGGCGACCAGGGCGAGCAGCAGCAGGGCGAAGCCGAGATGCAGGCCGAAGGTGAGCGGCGGATCGTCCAGGGGCCGGGCGAGCTGCGCCAGCAGGGTTAGCAGGCCGCCGGTCGCGAAGCTGCCGATGGTGGCCGCGGCGGTCATCCGCGCCGCCCGCGCCCCGCCCGCCGCACCGCCGCCGCCGAGCTCGGCCGCCCAGGCCGTCGCGGCGCCGGCGACGCAGCCCATGGCGATGCCCTGCGCGGTGCGCGCCAGGGCGAGGCCGGGCAGGCCGGGCGCCAGGCTCAGCACCAGGGTGGAGAGGGCGGCGAAGGCGATGCCGAGCAGGACGCAGGGCCGGCGGCCGATCCGGTCGGGCAGCGGGCCGAGCAGCGGCGCGCTCAGCATCACCGTCGCGGCGTAGCAGGCGAAGGCGAGGGCGAGGCCACCGGCGCCGCCGCCGCTGGCCGCGAAGGCCCCGTAGAGCGGCAGCGGCAGGGTGGTGGCGAGGCCGACCGCGGCGACGGCGAGGCCGATGACCAGGGTGGCGTGCCGCGGTGCGGCCGGCGCCGTCGGGTGGGGGCCCGCCGGAGCCGGCGCGTTTCCGTCCATGCCGCGAGCATGGCATGGCGGGGGCGGCTGCCAAGGGTGGGCCGCGTCTCATACCAACGGCATGAAGGATTCATGCATGCCGAGTGCCCGAACGGGCGCCGCCAGTGCGGCGCAGCCAAGCAACTGTCTTTTGTGTGAATGTGGTGTTTTTAGGCTGGGGCGTAGGATTTGTTGTCGCGGATGAGTGCGTTGGCGAGGACGATGAGCTTTCGGGCGACGGCGACGAGGGCGACCATCTTGGGCTTGCCTGCGGCGATGAGGCGGTCACGGAAGGCCTTGAGGGTTGGGTTGTGCCGCGAGGCGGTGACGGCGCCCATGTGCAGCGCGGCGCGGACCGAGGCGCGGCCGCCGCCGATGTGCGAGCGCCCCCGCCACTGGCCGGACTGACGGGTCCAGGGGGCGAGGCCGGCGAGGGCTGCGATCTGGCGGCGGTCGAGGCTGCCGAGCTCGGGCATCTCGGCGATGAGGGTGCGGGCGATGGTTGGCCCGATGCCGGCGACGGAGGCGAGCAGGTCCTCGGCCTCGCGCCAGGCGGGGCTGCCGCGGACGTCGCGGTCGATCTCGGCCTCGACCTCGGAGAGCTCGCGCTGCAGGGCCTCGAGCAGGCGGGCGATGCTCTTCTGCAGGCGGCGCTCGGCGAAGCGCGTCTGGCGCTGCCGCTCGGCGACCATCATGGCGATGATCTGCCGGCGGCGGGCGACGAGGTCGGCGAGGCGCTGGGTGGCGGCGTCGGGCAGGGGGCGGGCTTCGGGCCGGGTGGCGGCGGCGAAGCGGGCGATCACCGCGGCGTCGATCGGGTCGGTCTTGGCACGCTGGCCCAGCGCCCGGGCGAAGGCGCGGATCTGGGCCGGGTTGACGACCGCGACCGGCAGGCTGGCCGCGACCACGGTCTCGAAGCCACTGGTGGCCTCGAGGGCGACCAGCCCGGGGGCGAGCGGCGCCAGGCGGGCGAGCAGGGCCTCGAGCCCGGCCGCGTCGCGGCCGACCGCGAAGGCCTCGCCCGAGGGCAGGCCAAGCTCAGACACGGGCTCGGACACCCCGGGGCCAGCGGCCTTCGCTCCGCCACCGCACCCGGCACCCTACAACACGAGCCAGATGCGGTAGAGCAAGACTTACAAGGGGGCCGTTGATGGGTCATCAGCAACGGCCGTTCGTATCAGGCGGCCCGGCTGTGCGAGGGCGACGCCCCCCGCCGCATCTCCGGCGGCAGCAACGGCTGCAGGCTCTCGAGGTCCCGCTCGGCCCGCAGCGCCAGATAGCTGCCGGCCTCGCCCTCGCGCGGCGGCAGCGGCACCGCGTGCAGGCCGATATCGGCATAGACGCGGAGATAGTCCCGTCCCACCCGCCAGAAGGCGGCATCCACCCCGGCCCGCTCGCACATGTCGCGGAAGCGCCAGATGGCCGAGATGGCGTCCCGCCGCTCGCCCCCCGGGTCGCCGAGCGCCAGCCAGACGCCGTCGCGCTTGAGGAAGGCGAAGCCGGCGCGCTCATTCTCGCCGAGGATGGCGCCATCCGCCTCGCTCGGCGCCAGGGCACCCAGCGCCGCCAGCCGCGAGCGAATCGCCGCGTCCCAGGGCAGGGGCTGCAGCCGCGCCGGCCGCAGCAGCCGCACCATGCCGACCAGCAGCAGCACGCCGGTCAGGCCGACGGTGAAGCGCAGGCTGTCCGGCGCCAGCTCGCTGAACACCACCCCCCACCAGGAGGCCTCGGAGACCCGCCCGCCATAGGCGACCAGCGCCAGGGTGATGCCGCAGGCCGCGACCGCCATGAGCGGCACCAGCGCCTCGGAGGAGAGCGGCTCCCGCGCCAGCCGGCTGTCGCGGTAGAAGGCGGCGCGCAGGCTGGCGACCAGCACCCCGAGCAGCAGGAAGGCGCCCCAGAGCCACCAGGCCTCGCCCCGCACCCAGGCGATGGCCGCGCCGTTGGCCAGCAGGAAGAGGGTGAAGCCCCAGGCGATGGTCAGCCGCCGCAGCAGCCCGTAGGCCATCACCAGCAGCAGCGAGCCGACCACCGAGGCGGCGAAATGCGAGGCCAGCGCCGCCGCATGCCCGGCCCATTCCTCGATGATCGTGCCCTTGGTCGGCAGCGCCCCGAGGAAGATCAGCAGCGCCCCGGCCAGGGCGACGAGGGAGGCGATGGCCGGCACCTCCAGCGTCTCGCTGCCGCGGCCGAGCGCGGTCACCCGGTCGAGCACCGCCCGTCGCTGGCCGAACTCGAAGCCGACGAAGAGCGTGCCCGAGATGAAGAGCGGGATGATGTAGTAGTAGAGCCGGAAGACCAGCAGCGCCCCGATCACCTCGGGCGCCGGCATATAGGGCTGCAGCCCGATCAGGATGGCGCCGTCGAAGACGCCGAGCCCGCCCGGCACATGCGCCGCGATCCCCGCCGCATAGGCGGCCAGGTAGATGCCGACGAAGCGGAGGAAGGTCAGCCCCGCGGCCTCCGGCAGCAGCGTGTAGAAGATCGCCGCCGTCACCGCGACATCGACGGTGGCGAGCACGGTCTGCATCAGCGCCATGCGCGGGCCGGGCAGGTCGAGCTGGTGCCCGAAGAGGCGGATGTGCTGCTTGAACCGGCTCAGCACCACATAGGTGCCGACGATGAGCCAGAGCGGCACGGCGATGGCCTGCAGCGCCCAGCGCGGCATGTGGCTGCCGAGCCAGGGCACCACCTCCGGCTCCAGCACCAGCACCAGCCCGCCGAGCGCCATGCCGCCGAGGCCGAAGGTGAGGCTGGTGAAGCCGACCACCTTGGCGATCTCGAGCGGCGTCAGCCCCCAGGCGGAATAGAGCCGGTAGCGCACCGCGGCGCCCGAGACCGCGGCGAAGCCGAGATTGTGCGCTAGGCTGTAGCCGCAGAAGGAGGCGAGGAAGCTCTTCGGCCAGGAGACCGGCCGCCCGGCATAGAGCGAGCCGAGCTTGTCGTAGACGGCCAGCACGAGGTAGGCGAGCACCGTCCACCCGGCCGCCTTCCACAGGGCGAGCGGCGAGATGGCCGCCATGGCCTGGCGGATATCGGCGACCGAGAGGGTGCGGAACTCGCGCTGCACCACGTAGATGGCGCCGACCAGCAGCGCCACGCCGAAGACGGCGGGGCCGTTGCGCCGCAGCCAGGCGAAGCGCTTGGTCATGCCCGTGCCGCGCCGGGCGGGCAGGGCGGCGCCAGGGGGCCGCCCACGCTGGGGCCGCTCGCGCTGGGGCCGCTCACGCTGCCGAGGCCTCGCGGCCCAGCGCGCTCTCGATCAGCCCGATGGTGCCGGGGATGCCGTAGAGCGCGACGAAGCCGCCGAAGCGCGGCCCCTCCTGCTGCCCGAGCAGCAGCTGGTAGAGGCAGGAGAACCAGTCGCGCAGGCTGGCGAAGGGATGCCGCTTGCCGACCTCGTAGAGCAGCGCCTGGATCGCCTCGGCATCGCTGTCGGCGGGCAGGCTGCGCAGCACCTGCAGCAGGTCCTCGAGCGCCGCCCGCTCGGTCGCGCTCGGGGCGCGGAAGGTCTTCGCCGGGGCGACGAAGTCGCGGTAATAGGCGACGGCATATTCCGCCATGCGCGCCAGCATCGGGTGGCTCTCCGGCGTCACCTCGGGCGCGTAGCGGCGGATGAAGCCCCAGAGGATCTCCGGCCCCTCGGCATTCACCACGCTGGCGAGGTTGAGCAGCATGGCGAAGGAGACCGGCGAGCCGGGATCGTTGCTGCTGCCGTTGTGGATGTGGAAGGCCGGGTTGGTCGGCTCGGGCTGCGCCCGCAGCTTCTCGAGATTCGCCAGGTACTCGTCCGCGGCGCGGGGGATGACGTCGAAGAACAGCCGCTTCGCCCGCTGCGGCGCCTGGTACATGAACTGCGCCAGGCTCTCGGGCGGGGCATAGCGCAGCCATTCCTCGATGGTCAGCCCGTTGCCCTTGGACTTGCTGATCTTCTGCCCGTGCTCGTCGAGGAAGAGCTCATAGGTGAAGCCGGCCGGCGGGGTGCCGCCGAGGAGGCGGCAGATCTGGCCGGAGAGCCGGACGGAATCGATCAGGTCCTTGCCCGACATCTCGTAATCGACGCCGAGCGCGGTCCAGCGCAGCGCCCAGTCGGCCTTCCACTGCGCCTTGCAATGCCCGCCGGTGATGCGCGTGCCGTGCCGCTGCCCGGTGGCCGGATCGGTCCAGACCAGCAGGTCCTCCGCCGGCCGCACCTCCTCCATCGGCACCTGCATGACCACGCCCGTCTCCGGATGGATGGGCAGGAAGGGCGAATAGGTGGCCCGGCGTTCCGGACCGAGGGTGGGCAGGATCACCGTCCGCACCGCCTCGTGCCGTTCCGCCATGCGCAGCAGCGCCGCATCGAAGCGACCCTCCCGATAATAATCGGTGGAGGAGGCGAATTCATACTCGAACCCGAAGGCGTCGAGGAAGGCCCGCAGCCTTGCGTTGTTGTGGGCGCCGAAGCTGTCATGCGTCCCGAAGGGGTCGGGGATGGCGGTGAGCGGCTTGCCCAGGTGCTCGGCCAGCATCGCCTTGTTGGGGACGTTGTCCGGCACCTTCCGCAGCCCGTCCATGTCGTCCGAGAAGGCAAGCAGCCGCGAGGGCAGGCCGGTCATCCGCTCGAAGGCGCGGCGCACCCAGGTGGTGCGGGCCACCTCGCCGAAGGTGCCGATATGCGGCAGGCCGGAGGGGCCGTAGCCGGTCTCGAACAATGCTCCCCTCGGGGCCCCCGCGGCTTTGGGCGAGGCGGCCAGGCGGTCGGCGACCTTGGCGGCCTCCTCGAAGGGCCAGGCCTTGACGCTGCGGAGGGATGGATCGGCGGTCATGCCCGGGCAGATGGCAGGGGGAGGCGGCGGGGTCAACGCGGTTGCGTCCGCCGCGCCCGGTCCCGCTTGCCGCAGGGGGGCGCCTCCAGGGGCGCCTCCAGGGGCGCCTCCGAGGGGGGGGAGGCTCTTGGGCCTGGCAGGGCAGCCATCCGCTCTCCGCGGTGGCGGCGGCGGCCGGGCCGGGCTACACGCTGCCATCCCCATGAAGGAAAGGGTGCCATGCGGGTCGGCGTGATCGGTGCCACGGGCGCGGTCGGGAAGGAACTGGTGGAGGTCCTGGGCAAGCGGCGCTTCCCGGTCACCACCCTGAAACTGTTCGCCTCCGCCCGCAGCGCCGGCACCAGGCAGCAGACCCCCTGGGGCGAGGTGGCGATCGAGGAATTCACCCCCGCCGCCGCGAAGGGGCTGGACCTCGCCCTGCTCGCCGTCTCCGGCGACTTCGCCAAGGCGCATGCCAGGGCATTGGCCGCCGAGGGCGTGGCCGTGGTGGACAACTCCTCCGCCCTGCGGCTCGAGCCCGACGTGCCCCTGGTGGTGCCGGAGGTGAACGCGGACGCGATCGGCGACCACAAGCTGATCGCCAACCCGAATTGCACCACGGCCATCCTGGTGGTGGCGCTGGAGCCGCTGCGCCAGGCCTTCGGCCTGAAGCGGGTGATCGTCTCCACCTACCAGGCGGCGAGCGGCGCCGGCGCCGAGGGCATGGCCGAGCTGGAGCAGGAGAGCCGCCGCGTGCTGCTCGAGGGCGGCCAGCCGGGCCACGCCGTCTTCGCCCATCCGCTGCCCTTCAACGTCATCCCGCAGATCGACAGCTTCCAGCCCAATGGCTACACGCGCGAGGAGATGAAGGTCGCCTGGGAGAGCCGGAAGATCATGGGCCTGCCCGATCTTCTGGTCTCCTGCACCGCGGTCCGCATCCCGACCTTCCGGGTGCATGCCGAGGCGGTGACGATCGAGACCGAGCGGCCGGTGACGCCGGAGGCGGCGCGCGCGGTGCTGGCCCGGGCCGCCGGCGTGAAGGTCGTGGACGACCCGGCGCAGCAGCGCTACCCGATGCCGCTGACCGCGACCGGCCAGGACGATGTCGAGGCCGGGCGCATCCGCGCCAACCCGGTCTTCGGCGACCATGGCCTCGATATCTTCCTCTGCGGCGACCAGCTGCTGAAGGGCGCGGCGCTGAACGCCGTGCAGATCGCCGAGCGGATGCGGCTCGGCTGATCCCGCCTCTCCGCGGAGACGCGCCGCGTCTTCGCGGGGAGCCCGGCCGGCCGCGTGCCTGCCTGATAGCCCGTTGTTTTCAGAGCAACTTCGCCCCGGGGGGGTGATTTCCCCTGGGCGGGATCTGCTCTAGCCTCCGCCGCCGTCCAACGGCCACGGGGGACCACGCCGCCATGAACCTCGCCCGCTTCCCGCGCATCCGCCTCGGCCACCTGCCGACGCCGCTTGAGCCCATGGAGCGCCTCACGCGCCATCTCGGCGGGCCCAAGGGCGGGCCCAGGCTCTGGATCAAGCGCGACGACTGCACCGGCCTCTCCACCGGCGGCAACAAGACCCGCAAGCTGGAATTCCTGATGGCCGATGCCCTGGCCCAGGGCGCCGACATCGTCATCACCCAGGGCGCGACCCAGTCCAACCATGCCCGGCAGACGGCGGCGGCCGCGGCGAAGCTCGGCCTCGCCTGCCACATCCTGCTCGAGGACCGCACCGGCTACGCCGATCCCGCCTACAGCGCCTCCGGCAACGTGCTGATGGACAAGCTGCACGGCGCCAGCCTCTCCCGCCGCCCCGGCGGCGCCGACATGCAGGCGGAGATGGAGGCGGTGGCCGAGGCGATGCGGGCCGAGGGGCGCCGCCCCTATGTCATCCCGGGCGGCGGCTCCAACCCCATCGGCGCCCTCGGCTATGTCAACGCGGCGCAGGAGCTGGTGACCCAGGCCTCCGACATGGGGCTGCGGATCGACCATGTGGTGCACGCCACCGGCAGCGCCGGCACCCAGGCCGGGCTGGTGGCCGGCCTCGTGGCGCTGAACAGCGGCATCCCGGTGCTCGGCATCGGCGTCCGCGCCCCGAAGGCGAAGCAGGAGGCGAATGTCCTGGCGCTCGCCGAGCGGACGCTCGCGCATCTCGGCCTGCCGGGCCTGCTGCGGCCGGAGCATGTGGTCGCCAATTGCGACTATGTCGGCCAGGGCTACGGCATCCCGACCGAGGGCATGGTCGCGGCGGTGCGGCTGGTGGCGGAGCAGGAGGGCATCCTGCTCGACCCGGTCTATTCCGGGAAGGGCATGGCCGGGCTGATCGACCTGATCCGCCAGGGACGGTTCGGCAGGGAGGAGAACGTGGTCTTCCTCCATACCGGCGGCCAGGCCGGCCTCTTCGGCTATCCCGACGCCTTCGGCCTGCCCGCCGAGACGCCGCGCTGACGGGAGCCCAGGGCTCCCTCAGGGCCGGGCCAGGCGGACCAGCACATGGTTCCCGGCGTCCAGCAGCAGCAGCGCCTCGCCTTCCCGCCGCCAGCGCCGCACCGCGCCGAGGGCGTGCAGGAAACGCCCTTCCTGCGCATCGAGCGGCGGCGGGCAGGCCATCATGGTGGAGGCGAGGCCGGTGAGGGCGATCGACTCCCCCGCCAGCCGGTAGCCGCCGGCGATCCGGTTGCAGCCGGCGGTCCCGGCGACCCGGCCCTCCGGGGTGAAGGCCAGCCGGGCCGGGGGCTGCGGCGGCACGGCCCGACCCTCGATCTCGGCGACCACCCAATCGGGCCCGGTCAGGCCGGGCGCCGCGCTGGCGGCCCGGTGCAGGCGCAGCTCGACCGGCGCCTCCGATCCCGGCAGGGAGACCTCGCGGACCCCCTCGGTGCGGAACAGCGGCTGCCCCTCGACCTCGATGCTCGCCCGCAGCCCGTAGCGGTGGCGCGGCAGGAGGCGGGCCGGGTCATAGGGCAGGACGAAGCCGACCGGCACCTGGCCGGCGATCGGGAGGCGCACCGTGGCGATGGTCTCGGCCGGGGCGTCGGCGCGGGAGATGTCGAGCAGCGCCACCTCCAGCACCGCCCCGGGAGGCAGGGCCATCCGCTCCAGATAGGTGGCGCTGCCGCGGATCGCCGCCGTCTGCGCCCGGGCGGACTGGGCGAGCCCCGCGCCGGCCGCCAGCCCCAGGATGCCACGCCGCTTCATGACCGGACCCTCCCCGTCGTCGTCGCAGCGGGCAGCGATACAGCCCAAATGGCCGGGCGCAAGCCGGGAAGGGGCGCGCGTCCGCTGTGTTCCGCCGCGCTGCGGCGCGGTACACTCCCGCCCGGAGAGCGGCCGACGGCCGCCGCAAGAATGTCCAGGAGACGATAATTCATGTCCGAGGCAGCTACCTTCAGCCGATCCGGCGCCGGCGCGGCCGAGCATTTCGACGTGCTGATCGTCGGGGCCGGCATCTCGGGCGTGGGGGGCGCCTACCACCTGGCCACGCAGATGCCGGGGACCAGCTTCGTCGTGCTCGAGGCCGAGCCCACCTATGGCGGCACCTGGTGGACGCACAAATACCCCGGCATCCGCTCCGACAGCGACCTGCACACCTTCGGCTACCGCTTCAAGCCCTGGACCGGCACGCCGATCGCGACCGCCGATGAGATCCGCAAATACATGGGCGAGGTGATCGAGGAGAACGACCTCGGCCGCCACATCCGCTACAACCACCGCATCAGCAGCGCCAGCTGGTCGAGCGCCGAGAACCGCTGGACCATCGAGGCGACGCGCACCGATACCGGCGCGCCGGTGGTCATCAGCGCCAATTTCCTCTGGATGTGCCAGGGCTATTACCGGCATTCCGAGGGCTACACGCCGCAATGGCCCGGCATGGACCGCTTCCGCGGCACCATCGTGCATCCCGAGGCCTGGCCGGAGGGGCTGGACTACGCGGGCAAGCGGGTCGTCGTCATCGGCTCCGGCGCCACCGCCGCGACCATCGTGCCGAACATGCCCGAGGCGGCGCATGTCACCATGCTGCAGCGCTCGCCGACCTATTTCCGCACCGGCCGCAACGCCATCGAGCTGGCCGAGGAGCTGCGCGCCCTGCAGGTGGACGAGACCTGGATCCATGAGATCGTCCGCCGCAAGATCCTGCTGGAGCAGGCGAAGTTCACCGACCGCTGCTTCACCGAGCCGGAGCAGGTGAAGGAGGAGATGCTGGCCAACCTGCGCAGCATCCTCGGCCCCGACTACGACATCGCCACGCATTTCACCCCGAGCTACCGGCCCTGGCGGCAGCGCATCGCCTTCGTCCCGGATGCCGACCTGTTCCAGGCGGTGGCGGAGGGCCGCGCCTCGGTCGTCACCGACGAGATCGAGCATTTCGACGAGACCGGCCTTCAGCTCAAATCCGGCAGGCATCTGGAGGCGGACCTCATCGTCACCGCCACCGGCTTCAACCTCAACGTCCTCGGCGACATCGAATTCGCCATTGACGGCAAGCCGCTCGCCTTCCACGACACCGTTACCTATCGCGGCATGATGTTCACCGGCGTGCCGAATCTCTGCTGGGTCTTCGGCTATTTCCGGGCGAGCTGGACCTTGCGGGCGGATCTGGTCGGGGATTTCGTCTGCCGCCTGCTGAAGCACATGAAGGAAAAGGGCGCCCGGCGCGTCGAGGTGGCGCTGCGGCCGGAGGACCGCGACATGGCCATCCTGCCCTGGATCGATCCGGAGAACTTCAATCCCGGCTACCTGATGCGCGGCATGCACCTGCTGCCGAAGCGCGGCGAGAAGCGGGAATGGCAGCACACCCAGGATTACTGGCAGGAGAAGGACGAATTCCCGGCCATCGACCTGGACGGGGCGGAGTTCGTCTATCGCTGACCGGCCCCGCCCGCCCCCGCCGGGGCCGGCCCGGCCCGCCGGCGGGGTGACGGGCGGAACGGTGTTCGTGCCCGCGCCCGATCCGCTGTAGAGCAGGCGCGGCATGCCCCACCCGCCCCGCCTGCTCCTGCCCGACGCCCCGGCCCTGGTCGCGGCGCATGGGCGCGGCACCCTGCTGACCCCCGAGGGGGAGTTGCTCGAATTGCCGGCATCCGGGCTGCGGCGGGCGCTGGAGGACATGGGGCCGCCGCTGCTGGTGCATGGGCCGGCCACGGCCCGCCGGCTCGACCTGCCGCGCTTCGACGCGGCCTTCGACCTGCTGGAGCTCTTCGCCTTCTGCCTGCCGGCGCGCCCGGCGGCGCCGACCGCGCGCGGCCTGGCGCTCGCCCTCGAGCTCGAGGCGCCGGCGAGCGACGCCGCGGCCGCCGCGCTGCTGCCGGAGATGGCGACCCTGCTGCTGCGCCGCCTCGCCGCCGGCCGCGGCCTGCCGCTGAACCGCGATGCCGCGATCCTCGCGGCGCAGATGCGGCAGGCGGCGGGCTGGCCCTGGGCCGAGGCGGTGCTGGCGGCGCTGGGGGAGCCGGAGGCGAAACCCTCGCTCGACCCCTACAAGGTCTGGCGCCGCCTGCCGGACTGGGAGGATCCCGGCCCCGCCCCGCCGCCGGCGAGCTTCGAGGTCTCCCCGGCCGAGGCGCGCGCCCGGCTCGGCGCCATCCTCGGCGAGGGGGCGGAGCAGCGGCCGAGCCAGGGCGACTACGCCTCGGCCGCCGCCGGCGCCTTTGCCCCGCGCGAGGATCGCGGCGCGCCGCATCTGGTGCTCGCCGAGGCCGGCACCGGCACCGGCAAGACGCTCGGCTACATCGCCCCGGCCAGCCTCTGGGCCGAGCGCAACGGCGCCCCGGTCTGGATCTCCACCTACACCCGCAACCTGCAACGGCAGATCGACCAGGAGCTCGGCCGCCTCTATCCCGAGCCGGAGGAGCGCCGCCGCCGCGTCGTCGTCCGCAAGGGGCGGGAGAACTATCTCTGCCTGCTCAACATGGAGGAGATGCTCGGCCAGGCCACGCATCCCGACCTGGCGGTGCCGCTCGGCCTGGTCGCCCGCTGGGCGCTGGCGACGCGCGACGGCGACCTCATGGGCGGCGACTTCCCGGGCTGGATCGTGGAGCTGCACGGGCCGGCGGCGATCTGGCCGCTGGCCGACCGGCGCGGCGAATGCATCCGCTCCGCCTGCCCCCGCTACAAGCAGTGCTATGTCGAGCATTCCATCCGCCGCGCCCGCGGCGCCAGCCTCGTCGTCGCCAACCATGCGCTGGTGATGGTGCAGGCGGCGCTCGGCGGCGGCGAGGACGGCAAGCCGCTGCGCTACGTCTTCGACGAGGGCCACCACCTGTTCGATGCCGCGGATGCCGCCTTCAGCGCCGCCATCACCGGCGCCGAGACGGCCGAGCTGCGGCGCTGGCTGCTCGGCGCCGAGGGCGGCCGCAGCCGGGCCCGCGGGCTGCGGCGGCGGATCGAGGAGCTGGCCGGCGACATCCCCGAGCTGCTGCCGCCAATGGAGGCGGCGTTGCAGGCGGCGCGGGCGCTGCCCGGCCTCGGCTGGGTCACCCGGCTGTCGGAGGCGCCGCGCCCCAGGCCCGATCCGGCACCCGGCCCGGCGCCCGACCCGGCATTGGTGGAGAGCGATGCGGCGGGGGAGGCGGCCGCTCTGCCCGCCCTCTCCTCGGCGCGGGAACGGCCGGCCAATCCCACCGAGCAGTTTCTTCGCGCCGTCCGCCGGCAGGTGCTGGCGCGGGCGCCGGAGGAGGAGGGGCTCTACGACGCCGAATGCGACCTCCACCCGCTGGGCGAGGACATCCCGGACGCGGCCGAGGCGCTGGAGCGGGCGCTGAAGCGGATCGAGGAGCCGCTGGTCCTGCTGCGGGACCGCCTCGCCGCGCGGCTCGAGGACGAGGTGGAGGAGCTCGAGACCGGCGACCGCATCCGCATCGAGACCGCGGCCCGGGGCATCGAGCGCCGCGCCCTGATCCCGCTGCGCGCCTGGCAGGCCATGCTGCGCAGCCTGCGCGAGCCGCCCTCGGCCCCGGGGGAGCGCCGCACCTTCGTCGACTGGCTGGCGCTGACCCGGCGCGAGGGGCGGGAGGTGGATGCCGGCATGCACCGCCACTGGCTCGACCCCACCATGCCCTTCGCGCTGACCGTCGCGGCGCCGGCGCATGGGCTGCTCGTCACCTCGGCGACGCTGCGCGATGCCGGCCTCGCCGAGGCGCCCGAGGCGGCCTGGGCGGCGGCCGAGGCGCGCACCGGGGCGAGCCACCTGCCGGTGCCGGCGATCCGCGCCGCCGTGCCCTCGCCCTTCGACTATGCCGCCCGCACCCGCGCCTTCGTCGTCACCGATGTCGACAAGGCCCGCTCCGGCCAGGTGGCGGCGGCGATGCAGGCGCTGTTCCTCGCCGCCGGCGGCGGCGGGCTCGGCCTCTTCACCGCCATCCGCCGGCTGCGCGAGAGCTTCCACCGCATGGCCCCGGGCCTGGAGGCGCGCGGCATCCCGCTCTATGCCCAGCATGTCGATGCCATGGACAACGCGACCCTGGTCGATGTCTTCCGCGCCGAGGAGGATGCCTGCCTGCTGGGGACGGATGCGATGCGCGACGGCGTCGACGTGCCGGGACGCTCGCTGCGGCTGCTGGTCTTCGACCGGGTGCCCTGGCCGCGCCCCTCCATCCTGCACCGGGAGCGGCGGATCCACCTCTCCGGCGGCGACCCCAAGGCCTATGACGACGCGCTGGCCCGGCACCGGCTGCGCCAGGCCTTCGGCCGGCTGATCCGCCGCGCCGACGACCGCGGCGTCTTCGTCCTGCTCGACCGCTCCTGCCCCTCCCGCCTGCTGGCCGGGCTGCCGGAGGGGGTGCCGGTGCGGCGCACCGGCTTGGCCGAGGCGGTGGCCGAGACGCGGGACTTCCTGGCCCTGTCCTGACGGCATGACGATAGCTTTGGTTGACGGGCCCTGCCTCCCGCGCGAGAGCGGCAGCGGGGGGAGCAGGAGGGCATCGCGGCAGCCGCGGCGCGGCCAGCCCCCGAACAGCGAGGTCGCATGCCCATTACCCGATTCAACCCGCAGGAGGCGCTGGTCTGCGCCATGGTGCTGATGGCGGCCTCGGACCGGAACATGACCGATGCCGAGGTGGGGGCCATGTCCCGGCTGGTGCAGGAACTGCCGGTCTTCAGCGACTTCCATCCCTCGAACATCGCCAGCGTCACCGAGACCTGCCTCAATCTGCTGAAGCGCGAGGACGGGCTCGACCGTGCCATGGCCCTGATCGGCGACGCCCTGCCGCAGCGGCTGCGCGAGACCGCCTACCTGCTGGCCTGCGAGGTGGCCGCGGCGGATGGCGAGGCCTCGCAGGGCGAGCTGCAATTCCTCCAGGACCTGCGCATCGCCCTCGACCTCGACCGGCTGATCGCCGGGGCGATCGAGCGGGCGGCGAAGGCGCGCTACCAGGTCATCTGAGAGCAACGGCGCCCTCAGGCGCCGGGCGCGAACCTCCGGCTCGCCTGGCTGCGCGGCATAGGCCGCGGCGCCTTCAGGCGCCGCCGGTCCAGGGGCGGAGCGGCTCTGGGATGCGGAAATCCGCCGGCACCTCGAAATCCCGCGCCGCGCCGCGCATCTGCGCCGCCGGCCGCGGCATGCCGCGACGGTCGCCGTAGTCGCGATGCGCGAGCCGCCGCGCCTGCCGGCGTCGCGCCCCCATGGCCCGGCTGCACAGCAGGTCGAGCGCCGCGACCCCGGCGACCGCGGCAATGGCGAGGCCGATCCGCTGCCGTTGCCGGCCATGGCCGGCCAGGCCGACGGCGAGGGTGCCGAGATCGAGCGCGTCCCCGGCCACCCGGCCCCAGAGCCAGGGCGTCGGATCGCGGCTGGCGAGGATGCCGAGACCGGTGGCGATCTCCCGCGCGCCGTAGCTCTCGATCAGCCGCTCATGGCCGCGCAGGCCGAAGCCGCGGGTGAAGGCGTGCGGCGCCAGAATCTCGGCCAGGCCGAGGCCGAGGCTGAACCAGCCGAGCCCGCGCACCGTGGCGAGGGTGGCATCGCGCGGCGCCTGCCCGGCCCGCGCCTGGCGGGCCCGCCCGCCCATGGCCTGCCCGCTCATGGCCTGCCCGCTCATGGCCTGCCCGCTCATGGCCGGATCACCACCTTGATGCAGCTATCCTGCTTGTCGCGGAAGGTCTTGTACATCGCCGGCCCCTCGGCGAGGCCGATGCGGTGGGTGATGACGAAGGAGGGGTCGATCTGCCCCTGCTCGATCCGCCGCAGCAGGTCGTCGGTCCAGCGCTTCACATGGGTCTGGCCGGTGCGGATGGTCAGGCCCTTGTTCATCGCCATGCCGAACGGCACCTTGTCCAGCACCCCGCCATAGACGCCGGGCACCGAGAGCACGCCGGCTGGGCGGCAGACATACATCATCTCGCGCAGCACATGCGGCCGGTCGGTCTCCAGCATCACCGTCTGCTTCACCGCGTCGTAGATCGAATCGAGCGTCGCCGTGGCATGCGCCTCCATGCCGACGGCATCGATGCACTTCTCCGGCCCCTTGCCATGGGTCAGCTCGTTCAGCCGCTCGACCACGCTCTCGGCCGAGAAGTCGATTGGGATGGCGCCGCCGGCCTGGGCCATGGAGAGCCGCTCCGGCATGCGGTCGATGGCGATGACCTGGCGGGCGCCGAGCAGGACGGCGCTGCGGATCGCCATCTGGCCGACCGGGCCGCAGCCCCAGACCGCCACCGTGTCCTCCGGCTGGATGTCGCACTGCACGGCGGCCTGCCAGCCGGTCGGGAAGATGTCGGAGAGGAAGAGCACCTGCTCGTCGGTCAGGCTCTCCGGCACCTTGATATGGGTGCGGTCGGCGAAGGGCACGCGGAGATACTCCGCCTGGCCGCCCGGATAGCCGCCGGTCAGGTGGGTGTAGCCGAAGAGGCCGGCGGTGGTGTGGCCGAAGGCCTTGTCGCCGAGGCCCTTGTTGCGGTTGCTGCGCTCGCAGACGCTGAAATTGCCGCGCCGGCACTGCTCGCACTCGCCGCAGGTGATGGTGAAGGGGATCACCACCCGGTCGCCGCGCTTCAGCCCCTGGCAATCCGGCCCCACCTCCTCGACCACGCCCATGGTCTCGTGGCCCATGATGTCGCCCCGTTCCATGCCGGGGATGACGTTGTCGTAGAGATGCAGGTCGGAGCCGCAGATGGCGCAGCTGGTGACGCGGATGATGGCGTCCCGCGGCTGCTCGATCCGCGGATCGGGGACGCTGTCGCATCGGATGTCGTGCTTGCCGTGCCAGACCAGTGCGCGCATCGCCGCCCGTCTCCCTTGCCGATCGCCGTGTCCGGTGCCGAACGCGGCGGAGGCGGCCGGGTTAACCGGGAGCGGCGAAGGATCGGCGCTGGGGCGCTACAGCGTCTCCGCCGGCGCCAGCGCGCAGGGATGGGCCGGGTCGCCGGCCTCCACCTGCAGCGTGGCGTGGCCGATGCCGAAGCGCGCCTTGAGCTGCCGGCCGGTCTCGGCGAGGAAGCCGTCATCCGCCGCGCGGTCGGGCCGGACCAGATGCGCGGTCAGCGCCGTCTCGGTGGTCGAGAGCGCCCAGATATGCAGGTCGTGCACCGCCCGCACGCCGGGCTGCGCCCGCAGGAAGGCGGCGACCGCGGCGGGGTCGATGCCGGCCGGCACCGCATCCATGGCGAGATCGACCGAATCCCGCAGCAGCCCCCAGCTGCTCCAGAAGATGACGCCGGCGATGGCGAGGCCGAGCAGGGGATCGACCCAGAACCAGCCGGTGGCCTGGATCAGCAGGGCGCCGAGCACGACGCCGGCGGAGACGCCGGCATCCGCCACCATGTGCAGATAGGCGCCGCGGCGGTTGAGGTCCGCCTCGCGGCCGCGGGCGAAGAGCAGGGCGGTGCCGGCATTCACCAGGATGCCGGCGGCGGCGACCCAGAGCATGAAGCCGGTGGCCAGCGGCTCCGGCTGCAGCAGGCGCTGGATGGATTCGAGGGCGATCGCCCCGACCGCGACCAGCAGCAGCATGGCGTTGCCGAGGGCGGCGAGGATGGTGCCGCGGTGGAAGCCATAGGTGCGCCGCGCGCTCGGCAGCCGCCGGGTCAGCCGCGCCGCGACCCAGGCCAGCACCAGGCCGAGCACGTCGGAGAGGTTGTGCCCGGCATCGGCGAGCAGCGCCATGGAGCCGGCGAGGAAGCCGGCCGCGCCCTCGAGCAGGACGAAGCCGAGGTTGAGGGAGACGGCGAGGGCGAAGCCCCGCTCCTCCGGCCGCGGCCCGTGCTGGTGATGGGCATGGCCGTGCCCATGGTCATGCCCGTGGTCATGAGCATGCCCGTGGTCGTGGGCGTGCGGCGCGCGATCCTGCCCCATGGCCGACCTCAGCAGCGCCCCGGCGCGGCGCGGTGCGGCGGGCCAGGGAGCAGCGGGCCAGGGAGGCGAGACGGCAGGGTCGGTCGGGTGGTGGTCATGGGCGGGCCTCCTCCGCGGCCGAGCATAGCGCAAAAGGAAGGGCCCCGGAGGCTTCCCCCCGGGGCCCTGTTCAGGCCGTGCCGCGGCGGCGGCTCAGCTGTCGCTCTGCCGCACGCCCACGAGCTGCAGCAGCAGCGTGAAGAGGTTGATGAAGTTCAGGTAGAGGCCCAGCGCGTCCATCACGCTGCGCTTGCCCGCCTCGTCCGTGCCGGCGGCGTAGGAATACTCGATGTAGTCGGCCTTGATCCGCTGCGTGTCATAGGCGGTGAGGCCGAGGAAGACGACCACGCCGATGACGCTGATGGCGAATTGCAGCGCCGAACTCTGCATGAACATGTTGACCAGCCCGGCGATGATGATGCCGATCAGGCCCATGAGCATGAGGCTGCCCATCTTCGTCAGGTCGGCGCGCGTGGTGTAGCCGTAGAGGCTGACCGCCGCGTACATCGCCGCCGCGATGAAGAAGGTGCTGGCGATGGAGGCGCCGGTGTAGCGCCAGGCCAGGTTGCTCAGGCTCGCGCCCATGCAGACGCAGAAGGCCCAGAACAGGGCTTGCGCCGCCGTCTTGCTCAGTCGGTTGTAGCCGAAGCTCAAGACGAGCGTGAAGGCCAGCGGCGAGAGCGCGGCGACCCAGAACAGCAGCGTCGGCTGCACCACGAGCCGGCCCGAGGGCGTCCGACCGATGGTGTAGAACAGCTCCTGGATCGCCGGGATGCTCACCACCGCGAACGCCACGATTCCGGTGAGCAGCAGCCCCGAGGCCATCCAGTTGTAGACCCGGAGCATGTACGCCCGGAGCCCGGCATCGACGGCGGCCGCGTCGGCGGTCGCAGTGCGACCCCAGCCAGGCGCACCCGTCTGGTATCGATAGTCGGGTTGAAGGGCCATAGGTGTCTCAAGCCTCCCAAGGGGGGATATCCCGCAGCATGGTTATATGGAGAGTTTGTAACCCGTTTCAACGGGATTCCGCGCGAATCCCGCCACCGCCCCAGCCGGCGCGCGGTCCGCCGGCAAGGCGACTGTAGGCGTGTCGTTGGCATCCTGCATGTTGCGAAACGTGAAATCCACTATTCATTCCGCAACAACGGCCCGGGCTTCGCGCGCAAGGCGAGGACGGTGCCGATCTGCCCACAGGCCAGGGTGAGCAGCGTGCAGCCGAGCACCGTCGCCGCCAGGGTGCCGGGCAGCAGCGCCCAGTCGCCGCGCATCACCTGCGTCACCACCGCCCAGGCGGCGAGGCTGCCGGCCAGCGCCGCCAGCAGCCCGGCCACCAGCCCGATCAGCGCGTACTCCACCAGCCAGGCGGCGCGGATCTGCGCCCGCGTCGCCCCCAGCGTCTTCAGCACCACCGCGTCGCGCACCCGCTGCCGCTGTCCGGCGGCGACGGCCCCGGCCAGCACCAGCAGCCCGGCCAGCAGGGTGACGCCGCCGGTCGCCGACAGCGCGGTGCCGATCCGGCCCACCAGCGCCGCCACCGCCTCCAGCGCATCCCGCACCCGGATGCCGGAGATGTTGGGGAAGGCGTCGGTCAGCGCCCGCAGCACCGCCGCATCCTGCGCCGGGTCGCCGCGCAGCGTGGCGATGTTCGTGTGCGGCGCCGCCTCCAGCAGCCCCGGCGAGCCGACCAGGGTGAAGTTCATGCCAAGCCCGCGCCAGTCGACGGCGCGGAGGTTGGCCACCTGCAGCGGGATGTCCCGCCCGAGCACGTTGACGGTGATGCTGTCGCCGATCCCCACCCCCCAGCCGCGGGCGAGCCCGGCATCGAGCGAGAGCAGCGGCGGGCCGCGATAGTCCGGCGCCCACCACTGGCCCTCGACCAGCCGCGTCCCCTCGGGTGGCGTCGCGGCATAGGTGAGGCCGCGATCGCCGCGCAGCGCCCAGGCGCTCTCCTCGCTCACCGGCGCCCGCTCCGCCGGCACGCCCTTCAGCGCCACGATGCGGGCGCGGAGGCTCGGCACCTGCCGCACCTCGGTCACGCCCGGCAGGCCCCGCGCCAGCGCGGCGAAGCGCGGCGCCTGGTCGGGCTGGATATCGATGAAGAAGAAATTCGGTGCCCGCGCCGGCATCTCGGCGGCGAGCTGGCGGCGGAGATTGCCCTCGATCTGGGCGATGGCCGCGAGCGTCGTCAGCCCGATGCCGAGCGAGACGACCAGCAGCGCCGTCGGCGCCCCCGGCCGGTGCAGGTTGGCGAGGCCAAGCCGCCAGGCCGGCCGGCGCAGATGGCCGAGCCGCCGGGCCAACGCCGCCAGCCCCCAGGCGCCGGCGCGGAACAGCGCCAGCGCGGCGAGGGCGGCGGCGCAGAAGCCGAGGGCGAAGGCCCGGTCCTCGGCGGTGAGGACGATCAGCCCGACCAGCGCCGCCCCGGCGGCGAGGCTCAGCGCCAGCACGCCGCGCCCGGGCCAGGCGCCGTTGGGCTGCACCGCGTCGCGGAACAGCGCCGCCCCCGGGATGCGCGCCGCCCGGCCGAGCGGCCAGAGGGCGAAGGCCAGCGCGGTCAGCAGCCCGTAGAGGGCGGCGAGGGCAAGCGGCGCCGGATAGGGGGCGAGGCGCGGCGGCACCGGCAGGCTGCCGGCGAGCGCCTGCGCCGCCGCCCAGGTCAGCCCGTAGCCGGCCAGCAGCCCGATCAGGATGCCGATGCCGGCCAGCGCCAGCACCTGCAGCAGATAGGTGAGGAAGACGACCGGGGCGGGCGCGCCGAGGCAGCGCAGCGTGGCGATGGAGCGCGCCCGCGCCTGCAGCCAGCCATGCACCCCGGTGGCGACGCCGATGCCGCCGACCAGCAGCGCGGTGAGCCCGGCCAGGGTGAGGAAGGCGGCGGCGCGGTCGAGGAAGCGGTTCACCCCCGGCTCGGCCTGGTCGGCGGTGCGGATCCGCCAGCCCTCGCCGGGGAAGGCGGCCCGCAGCGCGGCGGCGAAGCGGGCGCGGGAGGCGCCCTCGGGCAGGCGGATGCGGAGATCGTGCTGCACCAGCGCGCCCGGTTGCAGCAGCCGGGTGCGCTCCAGCATCGCGGTGGTGATCAAGGCGCGCGGGCCGAACAAGGCCGGGCTGGTCGCCTTGTCCGGCTCGGCGAGGATGCGGGCGGCGAAGCGGAAGCCCGCCTCGCCGAGGCGCACCGTGTCGCCGGCCACGAGGCCGAGCCGCTCCGCCACCAGCGGGTCGAGGGCGACGCGCGGGGCGTTCATCGCCGCCTCCGCCGCCGGCCCGCCCTGGAGGATCGGCACCGCGCCCATCTCCTGCGCCGTGCCGAGGGGGATGGGCGGGTCGAGCAGCAGCGCGCCATAGAGGGGATAGGCGGCATCCACCGCCTTCAGCTCGACCAGCAGCCGCTCGCCCGAGGGGGCGACCAGCATGGAGCGGAGCGTCACCGCCTCGGAGACCCGGCCGCCGCGCGCCTCGATCCAGGCGCGCGCCTCGGGCGGGGCGGGGCGGTTGCCGCTGCGCAGCTCGACATCGCCGCCGAGCAGCCGGGCGCCATCCGCCGCCAGCCCGGCGGCGATGCCGGCGCGGAGCGTGCCGACGGCGGCGATGGCCGCGACGCCGAGGGCGAGGCAGGCGAGGACGATCCGGAGCGAGCGGAGGCCGCCGCGCAATTCGCGGCGGGCGAGGCGGAAGGCGAGGCGAAGCTGGCCGGCGGGGCCCAAGCGGGACGCTCCTGGTAAGGGGGGCCGCCCCCCGGATCCGCCACGCCGCGGGCGCCGGAAGGACGGCCTTGGGCAGGCAAACGCGGCGGGCCGAAGACGTTCCTGGCGAGATAAGGCTCTTGCGGCCCGATCCAAGGCCGGCAACACAGGCGCGAGATTCGCGTTACGCGGCGGTAATTCGGGACAGAAGCAGAATGGACAGCGAGATCGTCGTCGCCCTCATCGCCCTGATCGGCATGGAGGTGGTGCTGGGCATCGACAACCTGGTCTTCATCGCCATCCTCTCGAACCGCCTGCCGGAGCACCAGCGGGTGAAGGCGCGGCGGATCGGCCTTGGCCTCGCCGTGCTGATGCGCTTCGCCATGCTGGCCGGCACCGGCTGGCTGCTGAGCCTGACCCGGCCGCTCTTCGAGGTCTCCGGCATGGCGATCTCGGGCAAGGACCTCATCCTGCTGTCCGGCGGGCTGTTCCTGATCGGCAAGGCGACGATCGAGATCCACCACCGGGTCGATCCCGCCAGCCAGGAGGCGACGACGGTGGCGAATGCCGCCATGGCGCTGTTCTGGCCCACCGTCTTCCAGATCCTGCTGCTCGACATGGTCTTCTCGGTGGATTCCATCCTGGCCGCGGTGGCGCTGACCCGCGAGTACTGGGTGATCGCCACCGCCATCGTCGTCTCGGTGCTGGCCATGCTGCTCTCGATGGACGCGCTCTCGCGCTTCATGGAGCGCAACCCGACGGTGGTGATGCTGGCGCTGGCCTTCCTGGTGATGATCGGCATGGTGCTGGTGGCGGAGGGGCTCGGCTTCCACGTGCCGAAGGGCTTCGTCTACGTCGCCATGGCCTTCGCCGCGGCGGTGGAGGGGCTGAACCTGCTGGCCAAGCGGGCCGGGCGCGGCCGGCGCGCCGGCAGCCCCCCCAAGGCGCCGGCGAAGACGGTGGTGGCGGAGGCCGCGCCGGGCGAGACGCCGCGCTAGAGCAGATCCTGTCCGGATGACCTCATCCGGACAGGTGAAGATGCTCTGAAAACAATAGTCTGGGGCGCTCCTCCTGAACCGGTGTTCAGGAGGAGTGCCCTAGGCGGTCACCCCACCCCCGGCAGCATCCCCTTGGCCGGCGCCATGGCGAAGAGCGCGGCGCGCAGCCCGGGCGGCAGCGCCCCGCCCAGCCGCGCCGCGAGGTAGATTGGCCAGGGGAAGGCGATCCGCAGCCGGCCGGCGGCGATGCCGGCCAGCGCCCGCCGCGCCGCCTCCCCGGGCTCCATCAGCAGCGGCATGGGGAAGCGGTTGGCCGCCGTCATCGGGGTGCGGATATAGCCGGGGCAGACGGCGTGCAGCCGGATGCCGCGGCGGCGCTCGGTGGCGTCCAGCGCCTCCGCCCAGCGCTGCACCGCCGCCTTGCTGGCGCAATAGGCCGGCGCCCCGGGCACCGCAATGAAGGCGGCGATGGAGGCGATGACGGCGACCCTGCCGCGCAGCCCCCCCGACCCCGGCGCCTGGGCGGCCATGGCGTCGATCGCCGGCAACGCGGTGTTCAGCGCCCCGGTCACATTGGTCTCGAAGATCGCCCGCGCCTGCTCCGGCGGCTCCGTCGCGCCGCCGGTGCCGGCCGAGATGCCGGCATTGGCGATGACCAGGTCGAGCCGCCCCGCCCCGGCGATCCAGCCCCGCATCGCCGCGGCGTCGCGCACATCGATGGCTTGCGGCAGGGCGGTGGCACCGGCGGCGCGGCAGGCCTCGGCGGTCGCCTCGAGTCGGGCCGCGTCCCGCCCGCCGAGATGCAGCACCGCCCCCGGCCGGGCGCAGGCGAGCGCCAGGGCCTGGCCGATGCCGGAGGAGGCGCCGGTCAGCAGCACGTGCCGCCAGGGGTGGTCCGGCCGCGTCGCCCCGCCCGTCGCCTGCTGCTGCCGCATCGCTTGCATCCGATCCCCCGAGGCGGGAGAAACCGCCCGATGGGCACCCTTATGAGCATGACCGGCTTCGCGCGCGAGAGCGGGCACCTCCCGGACGGCGCCGCCTTCGCCTGGGAGATCCGCAGCGTGAACGGCCGCGGCCTCGATCTCCGCCTGCGCCTGCCGGGCGGCCAGGAGGCGCTGGAGCCGGCGCTGCGGGAGGCGACCACCCGGCGCCTGAAGCGCGGCAACGTCTCGGCGACCCTCACCCTGAAGCGGGAGGAGCGGCCGCGGCTGGCCGTCGACCCGGCGGCGCTCGACCAGGCGCTGCACCTCGCCCTCGACCTCGCCGCCCGCATCCCCGGGGCGCCGCCGCCGCGCCCCGAGGCGCTGCTGGCCCTGCCCGGCGTGCTGCGGGCCGAGACGGCGGAGAGCGACGAGGCGGCGGAGGCGGCGCGGCGCGGCGCCCTCGCCGCCGCCTTCGAGGCGGCGCTGGCCGGCCTGGTCGCGGCGCGGCAGGCCGAGGGTGGCAAGCTCCGCGCCATCCTGGCCGGGCTGCTGGACGAGATCGCCGCGCTGCGCGAGGCTGCGGCGGCCGAGGCGGCCGGCCAGCCCGAGGCGCAGCGGGCCCGGCTGCTGGAGCAGGTGGCGGGGCTGCTCGGCGAGGGCGGCATCGCCCGCATGCCGCCGGAGCGGCTGGCGCAGGAGGTGGCGCTGCTGGCGCAGAAATCCGATGTCCGGGAGGAGCTGGACCGGCTCGCCGCCCATATCGAGGCGGCGCGGGCGCTGCTCGCCGCGGGCGAGGGGGCGGGGCGCAAGCTCGATTTCCTGACCCAGGAATTCGTGCGCGAGGCCAATACCCTCTGCGCCAAATCCGCGACGGTGCCGCTGACGCGCATCGGCCTCGACCTCAAGGCGGCCATCGAGCGGCTGCGGGAGCAGGCGGCGAATGTCGAATGAGCAGCGGCGCGGCCCTGCCCCGCCGGGGATGACGCAGCCCGGGCGGCGGGGGCTCTGCCTGGTCCTCGCCGCGGCCCCGGGGGGCGGCAAGACCAGCGTCTCGCGCGCCCTGCTGGCGACCGAGCCGGAGCTCTCCCTCTCCGTCAGCGCCACCACGCGGTCGCCGCGGCCGGGGGAGCAGGACGGGCTGCACTACCATTTCCGCACCCCGGAGGCCTTCGCCGCCGGCGTCGCGGCGGGCGAGTTCCTCGAGCATGCAAGTTTCCTCGGCCACGCCTATGGCACGCCGCGGGCGCCGGTGGAGCAGGCGCTGGCCGCCGGCCAGGACGTGCTCTTCGACATCGAGTGGCAGGGCCACCGCCAGCTCAAGGCCTCGATGCCGGACGATGTCGTCGGCATCTTCCTGCTGCCGCCGAGCCTCGCCGAGCTGGAGCGGCGCATGCGCGGCCGCGGCCAGGACGCCGAGGAGGAGATCGCCCGGCGCATGCAGGCGGCCCGCACCGAGATGGAGCACTGGGACGAGTTCGACCACGTGCTGGTGAACGAGGATTTCGCGACGACCGTCGCCGCGGTGCGCGCCGTGCTGCATGCCGCGCGCACCCATCGCAACCGTCAGCCCTGGCTCGCCGGCTTCGTCAGCGGCCTGCTGCGCGGCTGAGGCCGCGCCGCCTGCCTCAGCCCAGCATCTGCGCCAGCTCCTGCAGCATCACCAGGTGCTGCTGGATCGAGACCCGGGCGAGGGCGGCGATGTGCTGCGTGTCCTCGCTGCGGTTGGTGTTCTCCAGATAGCCCTGCTGCACCAGCAGCAGCGCTTGGTGCTGCTGGATCTGGCCGAGCACATAGGCGCGGTCGAAGGCGGCGCCCTGCTGCGCCTGCAGGGTTTGCAGCACCGCCGCGTGGTCGGCGTCGAGCTTGACCGGCGCGGGGTTCTCGGAGTTCGTCAGCACCTGCGCGAGCACGGTCTGCTCGGCGATCTCGAAGCCGGCGAACTGCTTCACCTGCCGGTGCTGCGCCCGCTGCAGCGCGAGCTGGCTGGTTTCCTTCGACAGGCTGCCGCCCATCAGCGTGCGGCTCTTATACTCGCCCGGCGAGACGCGCGGCACGGTGGCCACCTGCGCGGCGGCGAGGCGGGGCGCGAGGGAGAGCGCGGCGAGGCCGGCGGAGCCGAGCAGGGCGATGCGACGATCCATCATGGTCTGTCCTTCCAGAGGGGGCCCGCGGCGGGCGCGGGCCATGCCGGCCAGAACGGCGTCGCGGCGCGCCGGTTCGGCGGGCCGGCCGAGGGCGGTGGAAAACCATTGTGGGAACCCCCGCAAAGCTGGAAGGTTTGCGCTTGCCTGCTGCCGGAGGTTGTCCCGTGAAGACCTTCCTCGTCGCGCTGGCGGCCGGGCGGCACCGCCCGCCGGGCCTGTCCTCGACCGCCGCGCGCCGCGCCCGCCATGGGCCGGGCCATGGGCTGGGCCGGGACTGAGCGCATGCCGCCATGGTGGCAGGACGGGGTGATCTACCAGGTCTATCCGCGTTCGTTCCAGGACAGCGACGGCGACGGCATCGGCGACCTGCCGGGCATCGCCGCCCGCCTCGATCACCTCTTCGCGCTTGGCGTCGACGCGGTCTGGATCTCGCCCTTCTATCCCTCGCCGATGGCGGATTTCGGCTATGACGTGGCCGATCACTGCGATGTCGATCCGGTCTTCGGGCGCCTCGCGGATTTCGATGCGCTGGCCGCCGCGGCGCAGGCCCGCGGGCTGCGCGTGATCCTCGACTACGTGCCGAACCACACCGCCGACACGCATCCCTGGTTCCGCGCCAGCCGCGCCGCGCGCACCGACCCGAAGCGCGACTGGTATGTCTGGCGCGACCGCGCGCCGGATGGCGGCCCGCCCAACAATTGGCTGAGCGAGTTCGGCGGCAGCGCCTGGACGCTCGATCCGGCGACCGGCCAGTATTTCTACCACGCCTATTTGCCGCAGCAGCCCGACCTCAACTGGCGCAACCCGGAGGTGCAGGATGCCATGCTGGCGGTGCTGCGCTTCTGGCTCGACCGCGGCGTGGACGGCTTCCGGGTGGATGCCATCCACCACCTGATCGAGGATGCCTGCCTGCGCGACAATCCGCCCGACCCGGACTGGCGGCCCGGCCAGTCGCCGGCGCGCCGGTTGCTGCGCGCCCGCACCATGGACCAGCCGGAGGTGCAGTCGGCGATCGCCGCCATGCGCCGCGTCAGCAACGCCTATCCCGGCCACCGGCTGCTGATCGGCGAGGCCTATCTGCCGATCGACCGGCTGATGGCCTATTACGGCGAGGCGCTCGGCGGCTTCCACCTGCCCTTCAACTTCCACCTGCTCTCGACGCCCTGGCAGGCGGAGGCCATCGCGGCGCTGATCCGCCGCTACGAGGCGGCGCTGCCGGAGGGCGCCTGGCCGAACTGGGTGCTCGGCAACCACGACCGCAGCCGCGTCGCCAGCCGCCTCGGCCCGGCGCAGGCGCGCGTCGCCGCCATGCTGCTGCTCACCCTGCGCGGCACGCCGACCATCTACCAGGGCGAGGAACTCGGCCTCACCGATGTGCGGATCGAGCCCGCGCAGGTGCAGGACCCCTGGGAGAAGCGCGTGCCGGGCCTCGGCCTCGGCCGCGACCCGGTGCGCACGCCGATGCCCTGGGATGACGGGCCGGAGGGCGGCTTCACCACCGGCACGCCCTGGCTGCCGCTCGGCGCGGCGCATCGCGCCGCCTCCGTCGCGGCGCAGGCCGGGGATCCGGGCTCCATGCTCTCGCTCTACCGCGCGCTGCTGGCGCTGCGGCGGCGGGAACCGGCCCTCGCCCTCGGGGCCATCGAGGCGGTCGAGGCCACGGGGGAGGTGCTGCGCTACGAGCGGCTGGACCTGGCGACCGGACGGCGCCTGCTGGTCCTGCTCAACTGCGGCGCCGCGCCGGCCGCGCCGCCCTGGCAGGGCGCGGCGCTGCTCTCGACCCATGGCGCGCCGCCGCCTGCCGGCCGGCTGCGGCCGCAGGAGGGGATCGTCGTCGCGCCCGATGCGGGGTGAGCGGCGGCGCCGCATCCCCGGCCGTGCAACGGCGCCGCCGGCCTCGCGTTCGAAGCCGAGGACCGCAAGGGGAGAGACGCCACATGGTCACGCGTCAGGACGCCGGCGACATCGCGTCCCGCATCATCGTCTCCGGGCACCAGGTCGCAGTCGGCGAGGCGCTGCGCGACCACGCCACCGAGGCGCTCGACGACCTGTCCCGCAAGTATTTCGGCGGTGCCGAGGACATCGCCTGCACCTTCTCCCGCACCGGCGATGGCGGCTTCGGCTGCGCCATCCGGGTGCATAGCGGCAAGGGCCTGCATTTCGACGGCGAGGCGGAGCACGCGGCGGCGCCGGCCGCCTTCAACCTGGCGCTGGAGCGGGTGGCGAAGCAGCTCCGCCGCCGCAAGCGGGAGCTGCGCGAGGACAAGCCGGTGAACCCGACCCGCGACGGCGTGCTGTAGCGCCGGCGCGTCCCGGCGGATGCCGATGATGGTTGTCTGGCCCCCGCAGGGCCGGGCACCATGCGGCCGTGACGCGGGCGGCAGCGCCCGGCACATCGCCGGCTGCCCATGAGCCAGGACGGCGCAACGCGGCAGCCGGGACAGGGCAGGGAGGAGAAGGCCATGGCCGACCAGGACACCGGCAGGAATGCGGCAGCGGCGGGGTTCGGCACGATCCCGGGCGCGGAGGCGATGCTGGCCTCGCTCGCCTCCTGGACCGCCGCGATGCCGCAGGCCTCGGCCGCGGGGGCGCTGAGCGACGCGACCCTGGCCGAGGCATTGCGCCAGGCCAAGACGCTGACCGACCGCGACCCGCTGCTGCGCTCGGTCGATGCGATGTGGAACGCCAACCCGCTGCGGGAGGTGATCCCGGTCGATTGGGGCGAGGTGGCGCGGGCGCTGCGCCTCGTCTGGATGCAGTCGCTCTCCGACCCGGCCTCGACCTTCGCCTCGGCCACCGCGCTCGGCGCCAATGTCTGGCGCGCCGCGCTCGATGCCTGGACCGAGGCCGGGCAGCGCTGGCTCGGGGATGTCGCGCCGGAGGCCAAGGCCAGCGCCGACAAGCGCTTCGCCGCGCCGGAATGGCAGGCCAACCCGGTCTTCCGCACCTTGAAGGAGGCCTATCTGCACGCCTCCGACTGGCTGTTGCAGCGCGGCAAGGCGAGCGCCGGCCTCGACCCGGCGGAGCGGCAGCGGCTGGAGTTCCACCTGCGGCAATTCGTCGATGCGATGAGCCCGACCCTGCTGCTGGCGAGCAACCCCGTGGCGCTGAAGCGGGCGATGGAGACGGGCGGCGCCAGCCTGGCCAGCGGCGCGCGCAACCTGCTCGAGGACGTGCAGGCCGGCCGCCTCTCCATGGTCGATGCCAAGGCCTTCGCGCCGGGGCGCAACCTGGCGATGACGCCGGGCAAGGTGGTGCACCGGAACAAGCTCGTCGAGCTGATCCAGTACGCGCCGCAGACCGAGACGGTGCATGCCCGTCCGCTGCTGATCCTGCCGCCCTGGATCAACAAGTTCTACATCATGGACATGCAGCCGAAGAACAGCCTCATCGGCTTCCTGGTGAAGCAGGGCTTCACCGTCTTCGTCGTGTCCTGGAAGAATCCCGACGCCTCGATGGAGGAGACCAGCATCGAGGACTACATGGATCTCGGCGTGCTCGAGACCAGCGACGTGGTGCGCGAGATCACCGGCAGCGACACGCTGAACGTCATGGGCTACTGCATCGGCGGCACCCTGCTGGCGATGGTGCTGGCCTGGCTCGCCGCCGGCGGCGACAAGCGCTTCGCCTCGGCGACCTTCATGGTCTCGCTGCAGGACTTCTCGCGCGTCGGCGACACGGCGGTGTTTCTCGGCGAGGGCGCGATCGATTCCATCGAGGCGCAGATGATGCAGCGCGGCTACCTCGACAGCCGCGAGATGTCGAACATGTTCAACCTGCTGCGCTCGAACGACCTGATCTGGGCGAATGTCGTCAACAACTACCTGCTCGGCGAGAAGCCGCCGGCCTTCGACCTGCTCTACTGGAACAGCGACGGCACGCGGATGTGCCGCGCCGCGCATGCCTGGTACCTGCGCAACACCTATGTCGACAACAACCTGATCACCCCGGGCCGCATCGTGCTGAAGGGCCGGCCGCTCGACCTCGGCGCCATCAAGCAGGACATCTACGCCGTCGGCGCCGAGAAGGACCACATCGTGCCCTGGGACGCCGCCTGGCAGATCACCCGGCTCGCCGGCGGCAAGGTGCGCTACATCCTCGGCTCCTCCGGCCACATCGCCGGCATCATCAACCCGCCCGGCGGCAAGGGCAGCTACTGGACCTCCGACGAGCCGGCGAAGACCGCCGAGACCTGGCGCCGCGGCGCCACCAAGCATGACGGGAGCTGGTGGCATGACTGGGCCGCCTGGCTGGCCCAGCATGCCGGGCGCAAGGGGAAGCCGCCCGCCCTCGGCAGCGCGGCGCATCCGCCGCTCGCCGACGCGCCGGGCACCTACGTGCTGGAGAAGTAGGGCGCGGCATCGCCGGCCGATCCTTGGGCTTTGGCAAGGATCGGCCGCGGCGGAGAAATGGGGCCGACTGGATTCCGAGCTCGGCCCGTCTTGCAGGTCCCAGGCGTGCGGCGGACCGTCCGCCGCATCCCCTTCCGGTGTTCCTCCTCTCCCTCGTTCCCGGCGTCGGCGGCTTCCACCGTCTCCCGCAGGACCATGCCCTGCGCCAGGCGGCGCCGAGGCGCGGATCCTGCCGACCGCGGCCTTGGCGATCCGCGGCTGCACCGCCGAGACCATCGTCCCCAAGCTCGCCCGCCTGCCGGAGGGCGAGTTCCACGAGGCGACCGTGCCCTCCTTCGCGGCGCAGGCGGCCTTTCGCGCCGTGGCCCGCGCCTACCGCATACCGACCGCGAGCCGGCGCTGAACCCGACCGCGCTGCTGGCCACGGCCGCGCCGCGTGGGCCGTGGGCAGCGTGGCTTCAGGCGGCCGCCGGGCGGCGCCGCAGCATCCGGAACGCGGCATAGAGCGGCAGGCAGGCCAGCAGCAGCGCCGCCGCGAAGGCGAGCGCCGCCGCCGGGCCGCCGAGGCGGTCCTGCCACCAGCCGGCGATGGGCGGCAGGCCGGCATGGCCGAGATAGAGCCAGGTGTAGAACAGCCCCATGCCGGTCGCCCGGCTCTCCGGCCGCAGCGCCTCGGCGGGCATGGCCATGATCACCCCGACCGGCAGCCCCTGCGCCAGGCCGAGCAGGACGAGCACCGGCAGCGGCGGCGCCTCGGGCGGGAGCAGCGGCAACAGTCGCAGGCAGGCCGCCCAGCCGACATAGCTGCCGACCAGCAGCGCCGGCCGCCAGCCCGGGCGCTGCGCCAGGATGCCGCCGAGCTGCCCGGCGGCGACGCTGATCCAGGTGATCAGCCCGACCAGCGAGCCGGCCGCCGCCGGCGTGCGGCCGGCGCCGATCAGCAGCAGCGGCAGGAAGGCGGCGGTGATGGTGAAGGCGCCGTTGATGATGCCCCACATGGCGCCGGCGAGGGAGACCAGCACCGCCTCCCGCCGCGGGATGCGCCAGCCGCCCGGCCCCGCCGCCCCGCGGTCGTTCGGATGCTTCCGATAGCCGAGCAGCACGAGGAGCAGCGCCGCCGCCGCGGCGAGCGCCGTCGCGCCCAGGGCGGTGCGCCAGCCCTGGCTCGCCGCGAGGCCGCCCTGCACCAGCAGCGCCAGGCCGAGGCCGATGGGGAAGGAGTTGACGAAGACCGTCATGGCCAGGGTGATCTCGCGGCCGGCGAACCAGTCGGTGATCATCTTCGCCATGAGCACGTTCAGCAGCACCGCGCCGAGGCCCGAGAGCAGCCGCCCGGCGGCGAGGCTGGCCTGGCTGTCGGCCAGGGCGGTGACGGCGCCGCCCACCGTCATCAGCGCCAGGCCGAGGACGACGATGCGCTTGTCGCCGAAGCGGCGGCCGAGCAGCCCGCCCGGCAGGGCGAGGGCCAGGCCGGGCAGGAAGTAGAGGCCGATCAGCGCGCCGAGATCGGCATAGGAGAGGCCAAGCCCGGCCACCAGCGGCGCCCCGGCCGAGGCGAGCGACTGGAACTGGAACCCCATGCTGGTCCGCGCCAGGGTAAGGACCGCGAGGGCGAGCCAGCGGGGTTCCATGCAGCGGGCTCTCCCGGGTGGTGGGATCGGCGCGGGGATGCCCGCCGGGGGACTCGAACCCCCACATCCTTGCGGATTGCGGATTTTAAGTCCGCTGCGTCTACCATTCCGCCAGGCGGGCCAGAAGCGAAGGAGCCTACTTGCCCTCGCGCGCGATGCGCCGGCAATGCTCCAGCGCGGCGCCGATCAGGTTGTCGCTCGCCTCCGGGGTGCGGAAGGCGGCGTGGGAGGTGAGGGTCACGTTGCGCAGCCGGGTCAGCGGATGGCCGGCCGGCAGCGGCTCCTCCACGAAGACGTCGAGCGCGGCATGGCCGAGCCGCCCCTCCTGCAGCGCCGCGATCATCGCCGCCTCGTCGACGATGGCGCCGCGCGCCGTGTTCACCAGGATCGCGCCCGGCTTCATGCGCGCCAGGTGCTCGGCCGAGAGGAAGCCGCGCGTCTCGTCGCTCAGCAGCAGGTGGATGGAGACGACGTCGCTCTCGGCCAGCAGGCGTTCGAGCGCGACGAATTCGACCCCGGGCAGGGATTTCGCCGAGCGGTTCCAGGCCAGCACCTTCATGCCGATGCCGGCGCAAAGCCGCGCCATCTCGGCGCCGATGCCCCCCGTGCCGACCAGGCCGATGGTCTTGCCGGTGAGCTGCGTGCCGACCACGCGCGGCCAGTCGCCGCCGCGGATGGCGGCATCCATCATCGCGGTCTGCCGCGCCGCGTCCCACATCAGGGCGAAGGCCATCTCGGCGACGGCGGTGTCGCCATAGCCCTTGATGATATGGACGGTGACGCCGAGCGCGGCCAGCGCGTCCGGGTCCATGTAGCTGCGCGCGCCGGTGCCGAGGAAGACGATGTGCTTCAGCTCCAGGCATTGCCGGACGATCTCGGTGGGGAAGGCGGTGTGGTCGTCGATGGCGATCTCGTAGCCCTTGAGCAGGGCGGGCAGCGCCTCCGGCCGCGTCTCCGGGTCGCGGTGGATCGCCACCTCCGGGTCGCCCGGCCGCAGCAGCCGCTCGGTCACCGCCGCCAGGGACGGGTTGGCATCGACGAAGAGTGCGCGCATGGCGGAACGGTCCCCCGGTTCGGTGCGGGCATGGTAGCGGCGCGGCCGGATGGGTCCAGTCTGCGGGCCCAGTCTGCGGGCCCAGTCTGCGGCTCAGCGCCGCCCGGCCCCGTCGGGGAACCGGTCGACGGAGGTGAGGCCATCCCGGGCCCCGATCGCCTCGTCATAGGTCATGCTGCCCCGCATCGGCCCGCCCGGCAGCCGCAGCCCGACCACCGGTCCGCAACCCGCGAGGCCGAGCACCAAGGCCGGCAGGACGAAAGCCCTGCCGCTTACCCAGCCGCCTGCCGTTGCCCTGCCGCGGCTTCGCCGCGGCAGGCTGTGACGGATCTTCGACCAGAGGCGACTCACGGGGCCCCCACGGCGTCGCGCAGCGATGTCGCGGGGAGAAGTTAGAGCGCCTATCAAAACCGTCGCTGCTCGTTGTCCTGACGCGGCTTTGCCGCGGCAGGCTGTGACGCCCCTTGGACAAGAGGGAACTCCATGGGGTCCCCGCAAAGCCGCGAAGCGGTTTTGTGGGGGTTCTTAAACGTCCGCCCGCCACCGCGCCAATGCCGCCTCGTCCCAGTCGAGGCCAAGCCCCGGCCGCTCCGGCACCTGCGCCAGGCCGTCCTTCACCACCAGCGGGCTGCGCAGCAGCGGCCCGGCGATGTCGAGATGCTCCAGCAGATGCGCCGTCGGCGTCGCCGGCAGCAGCTGCGCGCTCGCCTCGATGAAGATGTGCGAGGACATCGGCACGCGATGCGCCGCCGCCAGCGCCGCCGCCTGCTGCCAGCCGGTGACGCCGCCGATCTTCATCGCATCCGGCATGCAGAGATCGACGGCCCCGGCCGCCAGCGCCCGCGCCATGCCCCGCGGCCCCCACCAATTCTCGCCGCCTTGCACCGGCAGGCGCAGCGCCCGGCGCAGCGCCGCCAGCCCGGCATCGTCATCGACCGGCAGCGGCTCCTCCAGCCAGCGCACGTCAAGATCCTGCAGGGCGAGGCCGCGCCGCTCCGCCTCCGGCCGGGTGAGGGCCTGGTTGTAGTCGACCAGGATCTCCACCTCGGCGCCGACCGCGCCGCGCACCGCCCGCACCGTCTCGAGGTCGTCCTCGAGCCGCGCCTGGCCGAGCTTGAACTTCACCGCCCGGGCGCCGAGCGTGGCGACGGCGCGGCCCGCCTCCTCGGCCAGCATCGCCGCGCCCCAGCCGCGCAGCGAGGCGTAGACCGGCAGCGACCGCGGCGCGGCGCCGAGCAGCCGGCAGAGTGGCTGGCCGGCCGCCTGGCCGAGCGCGTCCCACAACGCCATGTCGATGGCCGAGAGGGCGATCTGCACCAGCCCCTCGGTGCCGAGGATGCGCAAGCCGTCATGCAGCTCGGCCCAGAGCGTCGCCGGCGCCAGCGGCCGGCCGGCAAGCCCGGCGCCGATGTTGCGCACCAGCGCCGCGGTCGGGCCGAGCGCGGCCGGGGTGTAGGGGAAGACATAGGCGCAGCCCGCGGGCCCTTCCGCCGTCTGCACCTCGGCCAGGACCAGCGGCGCGCGCGGGATGGTGTTGAGGCTGTTGCGCAGCGGCGGGTCGAGCGGCGCATCGACCGCACGGGCGGTGACGCTGCGGATGGTCAGCGGCGGGGTGATGGCGCGTCTCCTCGGCAGGCTTGCGGGCGATGCTGCCGGATCGCCGCGCCAGGGTCGAGGGGCGGCGGGGCGGCCGTGGGGCCCGCCCCGCCGCGATCCGCGGCCGCCTTATGAGAGGGCGGATTCGCGCTCCCGGGTCGTCGCGGCCGCCGGCGCCGCGCTCCCGCTGCTCGTCGTCGCGTCCAGCAGCCGGCGCTCGCGCCGCGTCAGCATCCGCCGCGCCACCAGCCAGGAGATGGGCAGGGCGATCAGCATGCTGAGGGCCGCGGCCCCGTAATAGAGGCTGGCGGCGAGGCCAAATTGCTCGCGCAGCCCGGGGATCACGGCCAGCGGCAGGGCGAGCGCGCCGAAGCACACGGCGGCGACCGGCATGAAGGCGAGGGCGGCGATCTTCCACATCGGATGGGCTCCTTCCTCTCCGGCGGCGGATGGGGAGGGCGATCCGCCCCGGCGCGGCGTTGCGTGCCTGCACGGGAACGACTCCATGGCGTCGCGGTTGCGGGGAGCGCCCGCGGTCGCCGGCCGGGCCCCTGGGCGTGCTCGGACGCCGGGCGCAACCCTCCGGTTTGCCTGGGCCTTCGCGGCATGAGCCGCGGCGCCCATCCGGGCGCTCGGCCCTGCGGGCCGCAGGTCGGAACCCCGTGCGCCGGGTATCAGCCAGGCTCCAGCCGCACGAACATCAGCTCGTGCCGGTTGTGCGCGCCGTGGAACAGCAGGGCGCCGGGGATGGCGGCGAATTCGGCGGCGATGTCGTGGTCGGTCTCGCCCTGGAACTTCACCGTGCAGACCAGGTGCCGCGCCCGCCCCGCCTCCAGCCAGCGCCGCACCAGCGCCAGCAGCCGCGCCGGGTAGCAGATGACGTCGCTGAACAGCCAATCGACCGGCGGCAGGCTCAGCGGGTCGAGGCCGAAGGCGCTCTCCTGGCGCGTCTCGACAGTCGGCAGGGCGGCGATGGCCGGGTCGAGCGGCGCCTTGTCCACCGCCGTCACCCGGGCGCCGAGCCGGGCCAGCGCCCAGCTCCAGCCGCCGGGCGCGGCGCCGAGATCGAGGCAGGTCTCGCCTGGCAACGGCCAGCGCCCGGCCCGGGTCAGCGCCTCCCACAGCTTGAGATAGGCGCGGGAGGGCGGGCCCGCGCGGTCCTCGAGGAACCGCACCTCGCCATTGACGAAGGGGCTGGTCTTGGTCGGGCTGGCCAGCAGCCGGTCCGGCGCCAGCAGGGTCCAGGCGCCGAGATGCCCGGCGGGCGCCGGCTCGGGGAAGGCGAGGGGGCGGGCCTTCACGGGCGGCAGGCGCTCGGCGATCAGCGCCGCGCGGCGGTGCTGCCCGGCGGCGTAGAGCGCCCAATTGCGCTGGATCGCCCGCAGCGCATCGGCCGCCGCCTTCACCGAGGGGGCGGGCAGCTCGCGCGGCGCGGTCCAGGTGTCGAGCGCCCAGGCCATCGGCGCCGGCGGCTCCGGCGAGAGGGCGAGGCGGCCATGCCAGGCGGCGATGCGGCGGCCGGCCCGGCGCAGCTCCTCGGCCAGCGGCGCCTCGAAGCCCTCGGCGGCGAGATAGGCGGCGCCGATCCCATCCGCTGGCGGCGCCGACCCCGACACCGCCTCAGGCACGGATCACGGCCGAGGCGGCCAGCAGCCCCCAGGCGACCATCAGCAGCGTGCCGCCGAGCGGCGCCATCGGGCCGAGCGAGACGCCGCCGAGGGCGCTGGCATAGACGCCGCCGCAGAAGAGCAGCAGGCCGAGGGCGAAGCCCGCCGCCGCCAGGTTCGGCAGCGCGCCGGCCTGGCGCTCCGCCCAGAGCGCGGCGCCGACCAGCGCCAGGGCGTGCCAGCCCTGCATGGTGATGCCGTTCTGCAGCGCCATCAGGCGATGCGCATCGAGCCGCGCCGGCGCGGCATGCGCGGCCCAGGCGGAGAGGGCGACGGCGGCGAGGCCGAACAGGGCGCCGAGGGCGAGCCAGAGACGGTGCATGGGCGGGGCTTCGGGCGTTCCGGGACAGGGCGGTTGGGCGGGGCAGCGGGGATGTGTAGAGCGGATCGGGCGAGGGCGCGAACCAGGGCCTCAGCTCGATGCCTCGGGCTCGGCCGCCCCGGCCAGCGCCGCGCGCCGCACCGCATTCGCCGCCAGATGCGCCTGCCGCGTCGGCTCCGGCAGGCGGTAGCCGGTGAGGCAGCGCCGCACCCACTCGACCGCGCCCTCCGGCGAGATCCGGTGGCCGACCGAGATCCAGAGCGGGTTGGCCCGCCGCCGGCTGCGCAGCACCGTGCCGAGCCGCCGGCCCTTCCAGAGCAGCGGCTGCACCGCGCCCGGCTCCTCGCCGAGCGGCGCCTCCGGGCGACCGACCAGCGGCGACTTGGCGACGCCGATGCTCGGGATGTCGAGCACCACGCCGAGATGCGCGGCGATGCCGAGGCCGCGCGGATGCGCCACGCCGTGCCCGTCCACCATCACCAGGTCCGGCTTCGGCTCCAGCCGCGCCCAGGCGGCGAGCAGCGCCGGCACCTCGCGGAAGCCGAGATAGCCGGGGATGTAGGGGATGCTGGCGCGCAGCGATGCGCCGGCCCGCGCCACCACCTGCAGCCCGGGCCAGTCCAGCACCACCACCGCGGCATGCACCCAGCCCTCGGGGTCGAAGCGGGTGGTGCTGATATCGACCCCGCCCAGCAGCCGCACCGGCGGATGCGCGTCCCGTGGCACCACCCGCGCCGCAAGCTCGATCTGCGCCGCCTTCGCGGCGGCGAGGTCGGGCGGGGCCAGCCAATCCGGCGGGATGGCGGGGAGGTCCGTGCCGGCCTGGTCCATCTCCGCCCGCATCCTCCCTGTCCACCGGTTCCGGGGCGAACCCGGCGGAGCGGGGCGGGTTCCGTTCAGCCGGGCGGCTGCCGCAGCAGGTAGTCCTGGTAGTCCTGCCGCAGCGCCCGTTTGTTCAGCTTGCCCGTGGCCGTATGCGGCAACGCCTCCACCAGCAGCACCGCATCCGGCCGCCACCAGCGGGCGACGCGGCCATCCTCGTAGAGCGCGGCGACCGACTCCGGCGCCAGCGCCCGCCCGGGCTTCGGCACCACCAGCAGCAGCGGCCGCTCCTGCCAGCGCGGGTGATGCGCGGCGATCACCGCCGCCTCCAGCACGTCCGGATGCGAGACGGCGATGTTCTCGAGCTGGATGGAGCTGATCCACTCGCCGCCCGACTTGATGACGTCCTTGGAGCGGTCGACCATCTCGGCATAACCCTCGGGGTCGATGCTGGCGACGTCGCCGGTGCGGAACCAGCCATCGGCATCGGCGGCACCCTCCGCGCCGCGATTGAGATAGGCCTGGCAGACCCAATGGCCGCGCGCCTCGAGATCGCCGAAGGCGGTGCCGTCCCAGGGCAGCTCGGCGCCCTCGGCATCGGTGATGCGGATATCGGCGCCACAGAGGGCGCGGCCCTGCTTCAGCCGCACCCGCATCGCCGCCTCGGCCTCCAGCCCGGCATGGGCGGCCAGCGGCGCGTTGATCGTCACCATCGGGCTGGTCTCGGTCATGCCCCAGGCCTGCTGCACCGCGACGCCGTGGCGGGCGAGCCCCTCGATCATCGCCCGCGGTACCGCCGAGCCGCCGCTGGCGACGCGCCGGAGCGTCTCCAGCCGCGCGCCGCTGCGCTCCAGCACCTGCAGCACGTCGAGCCAGATGGTCGGCACGGCGGAAGCGAAGGTGACGCGCTCCTCGTTCAGCAGCCGCAGCAGCGAGGCGCCGTCGAGATGCCGGCCGGGCAGCACCAGCGCCGCCCCGGCCATGGGCGCGCAATAGGGCATGGCCCAGCCGGTGGCGTGGAACATGCCCGCCCCGACCAGCACCCGGTCGGTGGCGCGGAAGGCGAAGGCATCGGCGGTGTTGGCCGCATAGGCGTGCAGCATGGCGGAGCGGTGGCTGTAGAGCACGCCCTTCGGCCGGCCCGTCGTGCCCGAGGTGTAGCAGAGGGCGCTGGCGGTGTTCTCGTCGAAGACCGGCCAGGCCTGTTCCCCGGATTCGGCGGCGAGCAGCGTCTCGTAGTCGTGCAGCGCGATGCCGGGCGGCAGGGGTGGAGCCCCCTCGCCGAGTAGCACCACGGTGCGCAAGGCCGGCACGCGCGGCGCCAGGGCGGCGACCAGCGGCGCGAAGCCCGGATCGGCGAAGAGCGCCGCATCCGCCGCGTCGTTCAGGATGAAGGCAATGTCCTCCTCCGACAGCCGCGGATTCACCGTGTGGCAGACCGCGCCCATGCCGGAGACGGCGTAGTAGAGCTCGAGATGCCGGTGGCTGTTCCAGGCCAGGGTGGCGACCCGGTCGCCCGGCCGCACCCCGAGGCGGTGCAGCGCCTGCGCCAGGCGGCGCGCCCGGGCTTCGAGCGCCGCGTAGCCGATGCGGTGCGTGCCGCCATCGGCCAGCGCCGAGACGACCTCGGTCCGGCCGTGATGGCGTGCGGCATGGGTGAGGATGGAGGAGAGCAACAGCGGGTGGTGCTGCATCAGGCCGAGCATCGGCGGGCCTCCCACGGAGGGCAGGGTGGGTCCCGGCGGCCCGCGGCAGCATGGCCCGGGCGGCGGCCCGGCCGCGCGCAATTCCCGGCGATCCGCCCCCGGGGGCAGCGGGGCGTCAGCCGGCCCGGCCTGGCCGCGCGGCGGGTCCGCCGGAGGCCCTCACCCCCGCATCGCCACGGCCATCAGCCCGACATTGTGCCGCATCATCGCCTCATAGGTCGGGGCCGGGCCGTCAGGCGGGGAGAGGCTGTCGGCATAGAGCCGGCCGCGCGGCCGCACCCCGGCATCGGCGGCGAGGCGCTCCATCACCGCCTGGCTGCCCTGGCCTTCCAGGAAGACGGCGGCGATGCCCTCCGCCCGCACCTGGCGGATCAGCGCCGCCACCTGCGCCGCCGAGGGCTGCGCCTCGGGCGAGAGGCCCTGCGGCGCCAGCACCCGCACGCCATAGGCCGCGGCGAAGTAGCCGAAGGCGGCATGGCTGGTGAGGATCACCCGCCGCGCCGCCGGGATGGCGCCGAGGGTCTCGCGCACCCAGGCATCGAGGCCGGCGAGGCGGGCGAGGTAATCCGCCTCCGCCGCGCCGATCGCCGCCGCCCGCGCCGGATCGGCCTGCCGCAGCCCGGCGGCGATGGTGCGCGCATAGGCTCCGGCGAGGCGCGCATCCTGCCAGGCATGCGGGTCCGGCGCCTCCGCCCCATGCCCGGCGGCATGGCCCGTGGGCGCGGCGCGCAGCGGCGCGATGCCCTCGGCGGCGGTGACCAGCGGCCCGGCATGGCGGGTCGCGGCCAGCAGCCGGTCGAGCCAGGGCTCGAAGCCGAGGCCGTTGCGGATGACGAGGCCGGCGCCGCGGATCGCCTCCGCCTCCGAGGGGCGGGGCTGGAAGAGGTGCGGGTCGGTCCCCGGCCCGGCCAGCACCTGCAGCGGCAGGTCGCCGCCGCCGAGCTGGCGGGCCATGTCGCCGAGGATGGAGAAGGAGGCGACGATGCGGGGCCGCGCCTCGGCCCGGGCATGGCGGGGGAGGAGGCAGGCGGCGGCGAGCGGCAGCAGGGCGCGGCGGGGCGGCGAGACAGGCATGATGTTATAATATTACATCATGCGGCCCGAGGCCAGGGCCGCCATGGGATCAGCCGCGGCCGAGCCAGCGGCGCAGCCTCGCCAGCAGCCCCTCGCCGCGCCGCGCCACCCGCTGATGCGCCACATGCGGCCGCCGGGCCGGCGGCGGCAGGGCGCTCGCCACGGTGTGCCGCCCGGCATCATGCGCGGCGATCAGGCGAAGCTCGAGCCCGACCACCTGCGCCACGGCCTCCGGCGGGTCGGTGAGGCCGAGCGTCTCGGCGGTCGCCGCCGCATCCGCCCAGGCGCCGGCGCGGCGCAGCGCGTCGATGACGCGCACGGTCTGCTCGGGGTCGAGCGGCGGGCCGCCGCGCCAGAGCGCCACCGCCTCCAGCCGCCAGTGCCGGGCGAGCTCCTCCTGGTGGAGGTCGTCCGCCACCCAGGCGGCCTGCAGCGTCGCCTCGGCCGCCGCGTGCAGCGCGCCCGTCTCCTCCAGCACATGCGCCCAGGCGAGGAAGCGGCGGGCCAGCGGCGGGTGGCTCGCCTCGGCCAGCAGGGCGCGGAAGGGGGCGGCGGCCACCGCCTGCGCCGCCGCCGGATGCGCCTTGGCGATGTTCGGCGCGGCATAGCCGCAGGAGGGGCATTGCTGCAGCCAGCGCGCCATGGTGGAGCGCACCGGCTCGCCCGGCCGCAGATCGAGGTCCGGCGCCTGCTCCGGCGGGTTCGGGCGGAAGGGCGGCTGCCGGCTGCCGGTGCCGCAGACGGCACAGCGCGGCAGGGCTTCGGCCGCGGGGGGCCGGGACGGGGCGGAGGACGGGGCCGGCATCGGCGCAAACGTAGGCATGCTCATGGGAAAACCGAAGGGGCGACATGGCCGCGGCCGACGATTCCGCGGGACCGTGTTGCCAGGCTGGCCCCCGGGCGCCCCCGGGCGGCACGCCCCGGGCGGATCGGGGCGCGTTTCCGGCGACGCCGCTGTTGCCGGCGGGCCGCGCGCCGGGGATATTGCCCCCATGCCGCGCGGCGACCTGTTCCCCGATATCGCTCCCTATGAGACCGGATTGCTGCCGCTGTCCGGCGGCCATGTCATGTACTGGGAGCAGGTGGGCAATCCCCGCGGCCAGCCCGCGCTGTTCCTGCATGGCGGGCCGGGGGCCGGGGCGGGGGCGGTGCATCGCCGCTTCTTCGATCCCGGCCATTGGCGCGTGGTGATCTTCGACCAGCGCGGCGCCGGCCGCTCCCGCCCCCTCGGCGAACTGCGGGAGAACACGACGCCGCATCTCGTCGCCGATATCGAGGCGCTGCGCCGCTCGCTCGGCATCGAGCGCTGGCTGCTCTTCGGCGGCTCCTGGGGCTCGACGCTCGCCCTCGCCTATGCCCAGGCGCATCCCGAGCGGGTCACCGGCTGCGTGCTGCGCGGCGTCTTCCTCGGCCGCCAGGCCGAGGTGGAGTGGTTCCTGACCGGGCTGCGCCGGGTCTTCCCCGATGCCTGGGCGGCCTTCGTCGAGCATCTGCCGGCCGAGGAGCGGGGCGACATCCTCGGCGCCTATCTGCGCCGGCTCTGCGACCCCGACCCGATGGTGCACCTGCCGGCGGCCCGCGCCTGGAGCCAGTACGAGGGAAGCTGCAGCACCCTGCTGCCGAGCCCGGACACGGTGGCGAGCTTCGCGCAGGACCGCACTGCCCTCGGCCTGGCGCGGATCGAGGCGCATTACTTCGCGCACGACCTCTTCCTGCCGGAGGGTGGGCTGCTCGCGCATATGGGCCGCATCGCGCATATCCCGGCCGAGGTGGTGCAGGGGCGCTACGACATGGTCTGCCCGGCCGAGACCGCCTTCGACCTGGTGGCGGCCTGGCCGCGGGCGCGGCTGACGGTGGTGCCGGATGCCGGGCATTCGGCGCTCGAGCCCGGGGTGCGGACGGCGCTGGTGAGCGCCGTCGAGCGGTTCCGGCGGCGGGGGTGAGAGGCGGCGGGCCGCCGCGCCCGCCGGTTGGGCGTCGCCCGGGTCAGATCCCCGCCGTCTTGCCCTCGGTCTCCCGCTGCACATAGGTGCGCACGACCTCGGGCAGGGCCTGGCCCGCCCATTCGGCCATCGCCTCCTCCTCCTTCAGCGAGTCTTGCAGCAGCGGCTCGGCCTGCGTGTCGCCCGCCATGCGCGCCATCTCGATCAGCGCCTTGTAGGAGGCGATCTCGAAATGCTCGAAGGCGTAATTGGCGAAGCTGTTCTTCAGGATCTCGTCCTGCATCGGGACATGGGCGAGGGCCGCCATATTGCCCATGAAGCCGGTGGCAAGATCCTTCAGCGTGCTCGCGCTGGTGCCGTGCGCCTGCAGGATCTGCTCCAGCCGCTGCGATTGGCGGCGGGTCTCCTCGATATGCTGCTGCAGGCGCTGGCGCATGGCCGGGTAGTTCTCGATCCGCTCCACCTGGCGGGAGAGCAGCTGGTCCGCCTGCGCCTCGAGGGCATGCGCGTTGCGCAGGCCGGTGAGGTAGATGTCTTGGATGGAGCTGGCCATGATCGAAATTTTTCCTAACGACGCCATCCGGGCCAACGGGCGCGGGGCCGGGCCGGTTGCTTGCGTCGGCGGATGGACAGGGCGCTTCTAGCGCCGCGGCCGGTGTGCTAAGCGGGCATCACGTCTCCGTAGCTCAGCCGGATAGAGCACCAGATTCCTAATCTGGGGGCCGTGGGTTCGAATCCCGCCGGGGACACCATTTCCACCTAGCTCAATTGTTCTCCCCTGCGGGGACCTCGCCGTCAGGCGCAGGTTTTCCGCAGTTTTTGTGCTTCGGCTGGCTACTGTGCCCGCGGAGCGACGGCCCAGAACACTCTCGCTCCGTCCGTTTGTCTCCGGACCTGGCGACTTGGCCGATTAACCAGCCACGCTGAAAGCCTCCAAAAGCCTTGGATGCCCGTGGGCGAAGAGTCGCTGGGTTAGAGCTTCCTTATGGGGGGGGCGAGGACGCGCGTTGGACTGATGCGAAGCACTTTGGCCCGCTCCGGGGCTATGGGGTACGGCTATCCGTTCTCCTGAGCAGAATTCGGCCGTTGGCGTTTCTGAGTAGTTGCACCCTCGCGTCGTCGGGAAGAGTTGGCCGTCCCTGATCCTTCGAAATCCAGGCAAAGCGCTCGTCGCGCCGGACGGTCCAGAGCCCAACGCTTCCGTGTTCCGCCTCGATTTGAACGGAGCCCTCCGGCAGCCGGACCGTGCGCGCCATACGCAAAGCGCCGTCTGCCGACACGAACACACCGAATCCGATGCTCTCTGTCACTGGCGCAAGTGCCCCCCAAATTTCGAAGGCCTCGCGCCCATCAGCTGCCTTGAATGCGGAAACAGACAGGTAGCCCACGTCGAGGGCGCGTAGGGCGACCTGCCAGTCGCGGCTGTGGCCGTTTGCAATCACGATCGTGGACCTTGGAACGGCGCGCAAGAGCGTCTGCGCTTGGCTGAGGTGCAACGAGAGTTCACGCGCGAGCACCAGGGCGCAGTCATCCTGAGGCTCGCCAAAGCGCAGCGCGCGCATCTGAGGAAGGACATGGCCCTCCAGCGAGTGTGACAGCAGCTCGACTTCCACGACGAACCAGTGCGAGTAGTCCCTGGCGACCAACGCGAGGTCGGGCCGCCGAATCGAGCCCTCGTAGTCAAATGAGCCGCCGAACACCACACAGCGGTAACCGGCGTAGGCTCGGCCCAAGGCTCGAGCGGCAGTTGCCTCGAATTCCGTCTCAGCGGGGGCGTCAGGATCGCACAGATCAAAGAGGTCCCAGGTCGCCCCCTGGGGCAGCACGAGCGTCCTCATGCGCGGCTCCAGGACACGTCGGCGACGCCCTCAAGCTCGGCCTCTTCCTCCTTCAACCGGGCTATCTCCGGCCCCGTCGCTACCAGCGTGTAGACGACCGCTTGGTCCTTGGTCTTTGACGGACGCAGCACGCGCCCGAGACGCTGGATTCGCTGCCGCCGGGTCGCTGTGCTCGCCGCAATGATGCCGAGCTGCGCTTCCGGCACGTTGAAGCCCTCGTCTAGCGCACGACACGTGACCAGGACCGAGAGATCACCTGCACGGAAGAGGCCGAGCATGTCGGCACGATGCCGCATGGGGAGCTTCGAGTGATAGGCCGCGGAAGAGATCCCGTTGGCGCGCAGTACCTCTGCGATCACCTCGCACGCCTCCACATCCTCGTGGAACACGATCGTCCTATGGCCGCGGTGCGCGGCGATCAGCTTCAGCGTCAGCACGACCCTGTTTTGGCTGAGGTTCAGGCCCCGCGCACGTCGCAGGTATAGCGCCACGGCCTCAGGCGCGTCGGAGCCGAGCTTCGATACGACGCGCGCGATCTTGCGAGTGAGTCGTTCGTACTCTTCTGCCCGTTCTGGCTCGAGCTCGAACACAAGATTGCGCAGCTCGAACGGGACGATGACGCCGTCGCGAAGGGCCTCGGCGTAAGTGTACTGGTAGATCACTGGGCCAAGCGCCGGCACTAACACCTCTGCGAGGCCGTCGTCGTAGGGCCTCTCTGGAGTTGCGGAGAGGCCGAGGGTGGCCGCGGCCGGGACATCGAGAACCGCCCTGAAAGTCGGGCTCGCGGCCTTGTGGCACTCGTCGACGACAAGCATGAGATCACCGACCCGGCTCCTGGTGACGTCGAGCTTAGCCACCGTGTTCAGGACACCGATGTTCACCGTCCCCCCGCGTAACCGCCCTCGGGAGGAAAGAATGTTCACCTCGTCAAGCGCCCAGCCGAAGTGGGCCGCGGTCTCCTCCCACCATTGGTCCAGCAGCGCGACCGTTGGGACGACAATGAGAGCCGTCTCGGGCTTACGGCGTTCGATGCAGGCGAGAGCGAAGACTGTTTTGCCGCCCCCAGTTACCGCCCCCACGATGCCGCGGCAGCCGCCGGCCTCCCAAGCGGCTAGCGCCTCGGCCTGCCAGCGGCGGAGCTCCCTGGCCACAGCCTTCCTGGCTCACGCGCCGGCGGGCGGCGCATCGGCCTCCGCCAAGCCTGGAGCCTCCTGGGCCTCGGCCGCCGCGTTGCCGACCCGGACCTCCTGGACGCGGAGCAGCTCGTTCTTGAGTCGACGCACGCTGTCGGGCGACACCCGGCCGGCAAGTTGCGACACGCGGTACTCAGCAACGGCGTCGTAGATATATTGCCTGATGCATTCATCAACGGCGTCCGAAGTCTCGAGCGACGCGTAATACGGGTGCAGGCTGTTAACCAGCACATAGATCGTGCCCGGCACCGCGCTGGCCTCAATAACGAGGTAAGGCTCGTACTCGCTGCGCTCTTGGAGCGCGACCACGACATTCAGGGCTTGGCCGATGCTGAAATCGGCGATGATGTCCTTCGGATCCAGACTGCTAGCCTGCTTGCGGTTGCTGGCCAGAATCGTCTCTAACGGCGGCAGTAGCGTATTCGCAACGGCATCGGACATCTCTGGATTGGAAAACTCCTTCGCCATCGTCTGCACAAGGTCGCGGACCTTTTCGCGTGACCAGGCTTGTGTCTTCTCGCTGCGCCTCTTCGCGGCGTAGTTGCGGTAGTCCTTCGTGAGCTTTGCGAGGAAGCTCTCCAGATCCTCTTCTTCGTTTCCTTCGAAGAGGATCGCGTCTTTGGTGTGAGAAACCTGAAATCCATCAAGGTTGATGACGCCAGTGAGACGCTGGGCAATCAAGTTGTTGGCGCCTTCGTCGTCGACGCCACCGAAGATGGTCCTTGGCTTCCACGCATTTGGGAAGCCTTGGATCTGTCTCCGGTTCTGGAAGAGAGAGAAGCCGCCAAACTTTCGACCGCCGCTACCCCTGCGCAGCACTCCCACCCAGCCGCTGACCTTCTTGCCACCGATGGGCACATCGTCGAATTTCAGCCTCATCGGCTGGCCCTGCGCGTCGGTGTCGAGGTCGTACTCGTCCGGGGCAGGTATCTCTTCGCCATTGTAGAGGATCTTCAGGAAGCCATCGACTATGTCAAAGCGGTACATTGAGCCCAGATAGCCGCGGATGTTCTCCTCAGTCCGCTGCTGGATACTGCGGTGGAGATCGGTGATCGTGATACGCGTGTAGTGCTCATCCGTTCCAACCGCACGCCTCGTGAGTGGAATTTTGCTGTTGTTGTTGGCGATGCTCGGCACGTCCACTACGGCGGTCCACTCCTCGCCACTTCCCCACTCGCAGGTCGTGATGCGCCACTGCTTGCCGATCCAGCATGCGGCGGTCTTCATGCCCATCCCGTACTTAGAACGGCCCTTGCTGTCGTTGGTAGGGTGTGCAATCCGCAGTGCAGCGATGAGATCGTCGCACGTCATCCCAATCGAGTTGTCCTTGATCGTAATTTCCCGCGCGAGCCGGTTGTACGTTAGTTCGACGACGAGAGGTGTACCCTCCTCCTTGAGAACATCGTCAATGACGCTTTCGTAGTTCAGTCGCGACTGCGTCGAGTTGTCGATGAACTCGGCCAAAGCGTACCACATGGTGTAGCTGAGACGGCTGTAGGCGTTGAGCGCCTGCGGACCGATTGAAAGCTCGGCTTCGACTTGTTCGGTCTGGCTCATCTGATCTCCGCCCCGCTGTCGCGGCCCGCTGCTTGCGTTTTCGTCGTGGCCTCAAACCTTCCCCGAGAGCCCGCCGCATACGCCGCGTCCGCCTCGACGCTAAGCCATCGGCGCCCGAGCGCCTCAGCAATCGCGCCGGTCGTGTTGGATCCCGCGAAAGGATCGACCACCAGGTCGCCAGGCTTGGTAAGGAACTCGATGAAGAACGCGGCCAGCTCAGACTGCATTCGAGCTGGGTGAGGATCAAGGCCTTGCTCTGCACAGTATCTGCGGTAGCCGGCGTCCCAGCCCGTGTTGGAAAAGCGCATGAGCGCTTCAGGGAGGCTGTTCGGGTCGACGACGTTCGGCGCGATCGCACCCCCGTGGTCCGTGAGAAAGCCCTTCTCCGAGATCTTGTGGCCAGATGGACGACGGCCAGCATTGTACTTCTGAGAGCTGAGCAGGCGCTGCATGTCCTTGCGGTACGGCGTCAGCACCCGTCGATTGTCCGCTCGCGGCCGGGACGTTTTCGCCAGCCACCACACATGTGTGAAGGAGTCCTTAAGTCGGATGCGCTCGACGTTTACCCACGCTGCAGGACTCGGCAGACGGGCAGGGTTGTGGCAGATGACGTGCTGGCATAGCTCGAGGTTTGCAGCCGCCTTGAAGGCGAGGAGCGCCTCAAGCGGCAGCGTCGACATGACAGGCTTGCCCGCCTCCCAAGCGTTGCCGATTTCGATGACGATCGAGCCGTCCTCCGCAAGGATATCCGACAGCCGCGGAGCCAAGCTCTTGAGCCAGTCCACGTACTGCTGCCCAGTCTCGTTGCCGTACTTCTTCTTCCGGACGAGAGGAAACGGCGGCGACGTCATGATAAGGTTGACCTTCCCCGCCGCCGCCATCAGCGGGGGTGCTTGCAGCGCGTCTTCGATCTTGGCGTTGAGCAGTTGCCCATGCTTGGTCTTGTAGACAGGCTTCATCGGGGGTTAGCGCCAAGCACGGTCGAAAGTGCAACCAGTCCAACCTGGTTGTCGCGCAGAATTCCGCTGAGGAGAACGCTGGATTCGGACCGCCCGCGCTCCTCCTTCCACTCACCCACTCCGGACACACTGAAGCAGAACCTACGCGCGAACACCTCATGACTCATGCCGCGGCGCATCCGAACGGCCCAAATGTTAAAAGCATCATGCCCCCCAACATGCGAAATCACCCGTGCCACGAGCACTTGCCTCGTTGGCCACGGACGCTTTCTGAGCTCGGCAGATGCTTTGCCCCGCGACCGTTTCATAGGGCCCTGCGGATAGCTTGGTCAACGATTCGAGTGGATCCCAGCATGGATCGGGTTGACGGATGGTATTCCCAAGATGGGGCCTCTATGTCCCGCCCATCGAGGATAGCCTCAACCAGCGCAGGGGCCAGCAACGTCAGATTGAGCACTCGGCCGACATAGGCGCGGTCAATCCCCTCACCGGTGGCAAGATCGCGAATCGACCCATACCGACCTTCCTCCAACATGCGCCACCAGCGGAACGCCCGCACCAGGGCCTTCACCAGGACCGGATCGCCCTGCGTCTGGAGCACCCCGAGGGCGTCCGAGGCAGCGGCGACCGGCGCGCCATCCGGCCCGACGATCGCTTTCCGTCCCCCGCGCCGCCGGATGGTCATCGGCACTACCACCGTCATACTCGTCATGCCGCCACGCGCTCCTTCGCCGCCAGATCTCTCGCCAGCCCGGCGAGCCCGTCCAGGTTCAGCTTGATCTCCGCCCCGGCGTCGCCGACCGTCACCCGCTCGACCAGCAGACGGACGATGCGCTCGTGCTCGCCCGGGAAGAGTTCGTCCCACAGCGGATCGAGCCGCCCCAGCGCGTCCCGCACCTCACCCTCTGTCACGTCCGGCGCCTCAACCCGCGCTGCGCGCCAGGTACCGACGACCACCTCCGGCTGGTGCAGCAGCGCGCGGACCTGGGCCATCACCAGCCCTTCGATCTCACCCGCCGGAAGGCGCCGGTGCGGCGCGTCGTTGGCTCCGCCCTGCAGCAGCACCTGGCTGACATAGTACCGATAGAGCCGGCCACCCTTCCGGGTGTGGGTGGGAGACATCGCCCGCCCATCCGATCCGAACAGCAGCCCGCGCAACAGCGCCGGCGACTTCTGCCGCGACTTCGCGGCACGGGTGCGCGGGCTCGGCGAGGATGGCGTGTGCCCGATCCCACAGCGCCTGCGGCACGATCGCCGCATGCTCGCCGGGATAGGACGTCCCCTTGTGCACCGCCTCGCCGAGATAGGTGCGGTTCATGAGCAGCTTGTATCAGCAGCGACTTCTTCGCGAGTTCGGCGGAGAAGACCGATTCAAGCAACTCTGGCGGCGGTTCAGATCCGCGAGCGTCCAATTCGCCCCTTGCGACCTGTTCCATCCAGCCGACGTTAAGGCTCTGATCTCTGCCTCGCCTGCAAAAGCACCATTCTTCTATTACAGTAATATCTTTTCAACAAATTTCACTTTGGCACGGTTCAGCCGGGAACAGGCCGAAGAGAGTTACCGCCACTTCAAGCTATCCGTCACCACGAGGTTTCCAAAGGTCATCATGTACGGCGCAGATGTATCCGGGCGATGGCATTGAGCCTCCCAGCGTCGTCCTCGTACGCGGCGCGGTCTTGCGGCAATATCAAGCCCGCGACAGAGAGCCTGAATTAAAGACAGAGAGCCTGAATTAAAATGGTGTCGGTTCGGTTCGATGCGGGGTGATGCAGTTTGCGCCGCCCTGGAGGTAGGCAGCGCGGGCGCCGCAAGAGCCTCACAGGTCACCGCCAATCCGCACCACGAAATGCTCGGCCAGAGAGTTTTCGCTTTCAGTTTCCGCCGCTACACCACGCCTTTCGAAACGAGTCCTCCGCGTCCGGTCCGCTGCCGCGGGAGAGCCGTTGGCGTGTGGCGCCGCAACGAGGCCGGCTCCCGTAACCTGGGCCTTCCCGCGAGCCGCTGGTCGCGACGGGGCAGGTTCGCAGGTCGCCGCCCCGGGCGATCCGGGGCGAGGCTGGGGCGCGCCCCCCGGCATGCCGCGACCCGACATCGGCCACGGCCGGCGCCGATCCTGCGCGACGGGAGAACCGACCAGCCCGCTCAACTGGCCGTCGCGCCCTCGAAGACGCCCCCAAACCGCTGCCAGGTGGTTCCCGTCCATCGGGCCAGCTGCATCTGACGGATCGGGTGGTAATTGGCCGGGCCGGTATCGACGCGGATGCCGGGCAACAGCACCGGAACCTCCACGGTCCGCAGGTTGGCCGCCTCCTGGATGAGCCGTTCGCGTGACAGGTCCCGGCCGCATTGGCGGAGGACCTGGAGCATCGTCGCCGCGATCCCATAGCCGAAGACGTTGCCGGCGTCGGTCAGGTCGCCATCGGGGTAGTATTGCTGCATGAAGGCGCGCCACTCCTGCATCCCGGGGTCGTCGCGCCAGCTTGGGTCGGTGGAATCCTTCAGATAGGCCGAGGTGATGATGCCCGTGCCCTTCTCCGGCCCGGCCGGGTTCATCACCGCGCCCGCCGAGATGGAGACATTCGTCAGGAAGTGCAGCGCGGGGCGCCAGCCGACATCGTGGACCTTGCGGATCGCCTGGGCCGCGAATTTCGGCGTCGCGGCCGTGAGGAGCACCTCGGCGCCGCTCGATTGCAGCGAGAGGATCTGGCTGTCGACGGTCGGATCCGTCACCTCGAAGGAGGCGGTCCGCACCACGGCGTTGAACCGATCCTTCAGCACGTCGCGCACGCCGACGACGTAATCCTTGCCGAAGTCGTCATTCTGGTAGAGCAGCGCGAGCTTCGCATCCGGGCGCTCGCGCAGCATGTGGTGCGTGTAGATCTGCGCCTCGATCCGGTAGCTCGGCTGCCAGCCGATGGACCAGGGCGTATCCTGGTAATTGCCCCACTTGTCCGCACCGGATCCGACGAAGAGGTGCGGCACCTTCCGCTGGTTGGCGTAGCGCACGATGGCGCTGTTGCAGGCCGTCCCGACATTCTGGAAGAGGCAGGCGACACGGTCCTGCTCCACGAGCCGGCGGACCTGCTCGACGGTCTTGGGCGGGCTGTAGCCGTCGTCATAGCTGAGGAAGGTGACCTTCCGGCCGGCGACGCCCCCTCGCTCGTTCACCATCCTGAAGAAGGCGGCCTCGCACCGGGCGATGGTGCCATAGGCGGAGGCCGGTCCGCTGTAGGGGGCAGTGTTGCCGATGCGGATCTCGTCGGCCGTGATGCCGGTGGTGTCGGCGGCGCGGGCGAGGCGAGGCGCAGCCAGGGCGAGGGCAGCCGCGGCGATGGCGGAGCGTCGATGCAGCACGAAGTCCTCCCAGATGGATGTCTTGGCCCCTCGGCATCGCGGCTGTGCTGTGCCGAGGGGCGGGCGCATCCTGACGGGGGCCGGGCGCCGACCGGGGTCACTCAATCGCGACACTCATGGCGCGACAGTGACGGCGCGACAGTGACGGCGGCTATCCGGCCTGAAAGGACAGGCAGCATCCGCTGCGCGGCCGCCTACAGTTCACGGCGGCCAGATCGAGCATCGCGCGGCCAGGATCGCATGGCACCGGCGCGGCGAATGCATCGGCAAGACATGCTGCGCTGCGTCGAGCGGGGGTGCGCTCGTCCGTGGCGGCCACGGGCTGGCACGATGCGGCGTCTCCTGCCCGCATCGGCGCCTCGGAGACTGGTGTTCGCCGCTTCCTCCCGCCGCGCCATCGTTTCGGGAAACGGCACGATGCGCGGCGCTCCGCCCCGGAGGCCGCCGGCCGGGGCGCCCCGGCCGGCGGCCCTGGTCAGAACCGGTACCGCAGAGTCGCCAGCGCCGAGCGGCGATAGCCCCAGAAGCAGAAGCCATAGGAGAAGCAGGACGAGACGTATTTCTCGTCGGTGAGGTTGCTGACGTTCAGCTGCAGGCTGGCGCCGTTGAGCGAGGGGCTCAGATGGCCCAGCTCATACCGCGCCATCAGGTCCAGCAGCGTCACGTCCGGCACGCGCAGCGTGTTCGCCGGGTCGCCCCAGCTCTGGCCCACATAGCGCACGCCGCCGCCGACCGTCAGGCCCTGCATCCGCGTGTCGGGCTGGAAGCTGTATTGCAGGAAGGCGGAGGCCATGTGGTTCGGCACCGAGGTCGGCACCGTCCCGCGCTGCGGCCGGGTGGTGGTCCGCGTGCCGAGCAGACGGTCCAGGGTCACCGTGGAATTGCTGCTCGTGTACTCGCTGTCGAGATAGGTGTAGCTCGCCACGAGGTTGATGCCCCTGGCCAGGGTCGCGCGCGCCTCCAACTCGGCGCCGCGGGTGCGGATCTCGCCGCTCTGCACGGAGTAGGTGATGTTCTCCGGGTCGGTCGTCAGCACGTTCTGCCGCCGCAGGTCGAACAGCGCCGCCGTGAACAGCGCGTTCACGCCGGGCGGCTGGTAGCGGATGCCGACCTCATGCTGCTGCCCGGTGGTCGGCTCGAAGGGGCCGCCGCCGCGGGCCGGCGCGAAGGTGCCGGTCTGCGGCTCGAAGCTCTCCGTGTAGGAGTAGTAGGGCACGAGGCCGATATTGGTCTGGTAGAGGATGGCGGCGCGGCCGGTGAAGGCGCTGGTGTCGAAGGGCGTGCGGGTGACTGCGCCGGTGGCCAGCGCCGTCGCGCGGGTGAGCGAGTCGTACCAGTCGTGGCGGCCGCTGAGGTGCACCGTGATCGGCCCCCAGCGCATCTGGTCCTGGAGATAGAGGCCGACGCCGCTCTGGTTCTGCAGGGTGCGCGTGGAATAGGTCAGGTTCGGCATGCGCACGCCGTAGACCGGCGCGAAGATGTCGATGGACGGGACGCCCGCCTGGACCGAGCCGGCGGAGGTGTCGCTGTCGACGCGGAAATAGTCGAGCCCGCCCAGCAGCGTGTGGTTCACCGGTCCCGTGCCGAAGCGCCCTTCGAGCTGGTTGTCGAGGGTGATCGTGTCGAAGTCGCCCTGCGTCCCGGTCATCCCGCGCGGCGCGGTGCGGTAGTTCGCCGAGAGCGTCGTGTAGTTGGCCTGGCGGTAGTAGAAGTCGGTGTGGGACCAGCGGAAATTCTGGCGCGCCACCAGGTTCTCGTTGAAGCGGTGCTCGGCGGCATAGCCGAGCTGGTATTGCGTGCGGTTCAGGCGGTCGAAACTCGGGTCGCCGTCCCAGAAGCTCGAGCGGGTCTTGCCATAGGGGTTGTAGAGGACCGAGCCATAGGCCGGCACGCCGCCATAGGTGCCGCCCCAGGGATCGCGCTGGTAGAGGCCGAGCAGGGTGATGGTCGTGTCGGCGGTCGGCCGGAGGGTGAGCGAGGGCGCGATGAAGTAGCGCTCCTCGCGCGCCTGGTCGATCTGCGTGTCGGAGCGCGAATAGGAGGTGACGACGCGCCCGAGCACGCTGCGGTTCTCGTTGAGCGCGCCGCTGAGATCGGCGCCGGCGCGGAAGGTCCCGAAGCTGCCGCCCTGGAGCAGGAATTCGCGGTAGGGCGTCTCGGTCGGGCGCTTGCTGACGAGGTTCACGAGGCCGCCCGGGCCGGCCTGCCCATAGGTCACCGAGGCCGGGCCGCGCAGCACCTCGACGCGCTCCAGCCGGTAGGGGTCGACGCTCGGGTTGGCGTCGCGGCCGCCGAAGACCCGCATGCCGTCGAGGAACTGCGTGGCCGAGAAGCCGCGGATCGTGAACTGGTCGAGGCGCGACACCGTGCCGCGCGTGTCCACCGCCACGCCCGGCGTGTAGCGCAGGATGGAGTTGAGGTTCTGCGGCGCCAGGGCCTCGATCTGGTCGCGCGGGATGACCGAGATGGATTGCGGCGCCTCGATCAGCGGCGTGTTGGTCTTGGTGCCGGTCGCCGCGCTCTCGGCGAGGAAGCCGCGGACCGGCGCCGTGGCCGGCGGCAGGCCGGCGTTGATGCGCATTTCCGGCAAGTGGATGGCGCTGCCCGGCTCCGCCCCGTCCGCGCCGGTCTGGCCGCTCGCCGGCGCCGCGATCAGGACGGAGGTGGTGAGCAGAGCCGCTGCATACGGCGTGCGACGCAAGGGCCGACCGCGGCGCCATCCCCCCGTGGATTGGACCGACCGCTCGACGCTACCTGTCATTGATATGCCCCGACATTAATATGAGAATGCTTGTCATTCTCATTTCGGGCGTCTAGGGCTTTCGTGTTTGTAAGGCAAGGTTCACGCCTTGCCCATGATCCCCCTCGTCGCAGAATTCGCCGCGACCTGTCTCCTGCGCCACGCGGCGCCTGGCCTCATGCCCGGTGCAGGACGTGCTGGCCTGCGGCCCGCAGGGCAGGACGGTGAAACCGTCCTGCGCTCCGGATCAGCCCAGGCTGATCGGCGTGAGGTCCTGGAACCAGCTCTGGGCCTGGACGAAGCCCCGGACCTTCCTGCTCATGGCGCGCGGGTTCAGGTCATGGGCGATGAAGAGGAACAGGGCATCCTCCACCACCTTGCCGTGCAGCTCCGCCACCAGGGCGTCCTGGGCGGCGGGATCGAAGGTCTCGTTGAGCCGGTCGATGATGGCGTCGTAGGCCGGGTCGCTGAAATAGCCCCAATTGTTGGCGACGGGCGGGGCGAGGTCGGTCTTCAGGAAGCGCACGAAGCCGGAATAGGGATCGGCCGCGCCGTAGGAGACGTTGAGCGCCGTGACCCCGCGGTTGGAGGGGGCCTTCGCCCCGTCCCGCCAGATGCCGAGCAGGGCGTTCCACTCGATGACCTCGAAGGCGATGTCGATGCCGATCTCCTTCAGGTTCTGCTGCACGGCTTCGTTCATGGGCAGCGGCTGCATCTGGCCGGAGCCGGAGGGGGAGATGGCGACCTTGGTGCGGAGCGGGTTGCGCGGCGAGAAGCCTGCCTCCGCCAGCAGCTTGCGCGCCTCGTCCGGCGCGTAGCGGGGGCGGAAGCGTGGGGCGCCGTACCAGGGATGCCCCTCGACGACCAGGCCGAGCCCCGGCTTCATCAACCCGCCCAGCATCTGGGCCATGCCGTCGCGGTCGATCGCCAGGTTCGCCGCGCGCCGCACCCGGACGTCCCGCCAGGGGGAGCCCTCGACCATCGAGAAATGATAGGTCCAGTTGTGCGGATACTGGTTGGTGACGACCTGGAAGCCCGCCTGCCGCAGCGCCGGGCAGGCATCGGGCGGCGGCGCCTCGATGAAGTCCACCTGGCCGCTGCGCAGCGCGGCGACCCGCGTGTTCGCCTCGGGCAGCGGCAGCAGCAGCACCTTGTCGAGCTTCGGGATGCGCGCCGCATCCCAGTAATCCGGGTTGCGCGCCAGCACGGCGCGCTCGCGCACCGCGAAGCTCTCCAGCTTCCAGGGCCCGCTGCCGATCGCCTTCTCCAGGAAGCTGTCCCAGCTCCGGCCGGCCGCCTCCCAGGCCCCGCGATGCGTGATCCCGATATAGGTGATGCCATAGGGGATCAGGCTGTCGGGCCGCGTCGTCTCCAGGATGAAGGTGTGCGGCCCCTCGGCCCGCCAGGCGGCCAGCGTCGGCAGGCGGATGCGCGCCTGGGCGCTGGCGCGCGGGTCGAAATGCGGCGCCCCCGTCAGGAAGGCGCGGTCGAAGGAGAAGGCGACGTCCTCGGCCGTCATCACCTTGCCGTCGTGGAAGCGCACGCCCTCCCGCAGCGTGAAGATCCAGCGCCGGGTATTGGCCGGATCGATCCGCCAGGCCGTGGCGAGGCAGGGCCGCAGCCCGGCGGGCTGGTCGGTTTTCGACAGGTCCCAGGTGACGAGCTGGTCGTAGAGCGTGATGCCCATGAAGCGGTGGCCTTCGCCGCCCTGGTCCGGCACGCCGTTCGACATCGGCACGGCCGAGGCGGTCATGCCGACGCGCAGCAGGCCCGCGCCCTGGGCCTGCGCCAGGTCCCAGGGCAGCGTCGCCGCCAGCAGGCCGCCACCCGCGCCGCGCAACAGGCCGCGGCGTTCGATGCTGCTTCGCATGGTCCTCTGTCCCCTTGCCTGCATGGGGAAGGGATCAAGCAAGGCGCGCGCCGCCACCCGCCCGGCGGCGGCCGATCAGCCCGGGGCGGCGCCGCGCCGGGCGACGGCCTCCCGCCTGTCGCGGAGCGGCCCCGGCCTCCGGCCTCGCCCGGCCGGCCAACTGCCCGCAACCCTGGCAGCGGCACCGCCTAGCCGGCCCATCTGCCTCCGCCGGCGGCAGGTCTGCCCTCGACGGCCGCGGAGGGCGGAGGGCCGAAGGGCCTCGGCCGGTCCCGCCGCGAGGCGGCGCGCCGCGGCGAGCGGCGGATGGCGCAAGGCGGTCATCCCCAGGCCTCCGGCGGGCGGCGGGTGTGCCATTCGGTCGCCTGCTCGAAGGCATGGGCGATGCGCAGCACCGTCGCCTCGTCGAAGGCGCGCCCGGCGATCTGCACGGAGAGCGGCAGGCCCTGGGCGCCGAAGCCGGCGGGCAGGCAGATCGCCGGATGGCCGGTGCAGTTGAAGGGCGCGGTCAGCGGCTGCTGCCGGCGCCAGGGTCCCTCATCCACCTGGGCCAGGGCCGGCGCCTCGCCGGCGGCGGGGGCGCAGAGGATCGCGTCGCAGCGCGCCAGCACCGCATCCACCTCCTGCGTCAGCATCCGCCGCAACCGCTGCGCCTGGACGTAGTGCGGCCCGGTGACGAAGGCGCCGAGCTGGATGCGCTCCCGCGTCACCCGGCCATAGAGCTCCGGGGTGCGGCGCAGGTGGTCCTGGTGGATGGCGAAGCTCTCGGCATGGATGATGGTCCAGGTCGCCGCCTCGAAGCGGCGCATGGACGGCAGCGCGATCTCCACCACCCGGGCGCCGAGGCCGCGCAGCACCCGCACGGCCTCCGCCATCGCCGCCTGCTGGTCCGGGCTCAGCCCGGCTGCCTCGTCGAAGGCGCGGGCCCAGCCGATGGTCAGGCCCTGCACGCCGGCCCGCAACCCGGCGAGGTAATCCCCGGCCGGCCTGTCGGCGCTGCCGGGGTCGAGCGGGTCGTGCACCGCCAGGACCTGCATCGCCATGGCGCAGTCCTCCACCGTCCGGGTGAGCGGGCCGGTATGGTCCATGCCGAAGGAGAGCGGGACGACGCCGCGGCGGCTGACGCGGCCATAGCTCGGCTTCAGCCCGACGATGCCCTGGAAGGCGGCCGGCAGGCGGATGGAGCCGCCGGTGTCGGAGCCCATGGCCATCGCCACCATGCCGGAGGCAACGGCGGTTCCCGAGCCGGAGGAGGAGCCGCCGGCGAAATGCGCCGGGTTCCAGACATTCTTGGCCGCCGGCCAGGCGAGCGGGTCGGTCGGGCCGCCGCGGGCGAATTCGTGCGTGGCGAGCTTGCCGAGCAGCACCATGCCCGCGGCCTCCAGCAGCGCCGTGGTCGCGGCATCCGTCTGCGCCAGGTTGTCCGCGCCGAGGACGCGCGAATGCGCCGTGGTCGGCAGGCCGGCCGCGTCGTAGATGTCCTTCAGCGCATAGGGGATGCCGTGCAGCGGCCCGCGCCGGCGGCCGGCGCGGATCTCCGTCTCGGCCGCGGCGGCGCTGGCCCGCGCCCGATCCGCCGCAAGGGTGATGAAGGCGTTCAGGGAGGGCTCCAGCGCCGCGATCCGCGCCAGGGCCTGCTCGGTCAGCGCGACGGGCGAGAGGCTGCCCTCTGCGATGGCGGCGGCGGCCTCGGCGAGGCTCGGAACCGGCGCGGGGATCACGCCGCACCCCCGAACCGCGGCGCCGCGGCGGGCTCCTCGGCCATCGGCATCGGCTCGTCCAGCACCGCGACCAGGGCCAGCCAGTGCCGATAGGCATCCAGCATCACGGGGATGCGGTCGGGGGGGATGGCGATGCCGGCGATGCGCAGCAGCGCCTGGAAATCGGCGGCGTCCGTGTCGTTCATGGTGATCTCCGTTCAGGTCGGGCGGGAATGGAGACGGGGCAGCGCCGCTCCATGGCCCGGAAGGGCCGCGCGACCATCGATCGAGGCCAGGGCCGGTGGGCGGCGGCCGCATGGGAGGCCGGGCTGCGCCGGGCGCACGACCCGCCATCGCCGCGGCCCCACCGTGTCGGACAGCCGCGACAAACCGGTCCGCAGCAATGGCCGCAGCGTGGCCGCGCCCGGCCACGAACTCTCCTGCGTCCGGCGCATCCATGCTCCCGCGGCCCGAGGCCCTGGAATGATGCGCTGGCGTGCTCCCGAAGGCGGATTTTGACAGGAGACTGCAAAAGCGGCGTCTGGTCGTCAACCTGCCGTCCGGGTGACGCGCCGCGCAGGCCCCCGCCGCCCCAGGGGCATTCCTTGAATCAGGGCCATTCCCTGAAGGAGAGCGACATCGTCGTCACGGCCCGGTCGAAGCAGGGGAGCATGTCGCGCGGGAATTCCACGAGCAGGGTCGAGGTCGCCTGACGATCGCGCGCCAGGAAGGTGCGCTGGTAAAAGATGCGGCCCGCGACATAGCCCGACAGGACGAACCAGTTGTCCCGCCGCCGCTGGTAGGTGATTTCGCCGCGGCTGTTGACCAGGATGTCCTGCCGGGCTTCGGCCAGCAGATCCAGGATCGATTGATCGGCGCGTTGGCGCAGGCTCGTCACGACGGCGGTCGCGCGGCGATCCGCCGTCCAGAACCTGACGCTGTCCCCGTTCGGGGTGACGCTGCCGGGATCGAGCACGAAGCCGGGGTGGCGCATCAGGCTGACGCCCCACCGGGTGTTGCGGTAGGGCTGGGTCTCCCTGCCCTGGACCGGGCAATCCGTCGGCCTCTGCGCGCGTGCCGGATCGGCGATGGACAGCCACAGGCCCAGCGCAACGGCGCCCAGCTGCAGCAGGCCCGTCCTGCCTGGGTCCGGTTTCGCGCAAACCATGAAAAGCATCACCAAACGGGAGGAGGGGGAGGCCCTGCCCCCAACAACCGCGATGCGGACGGGTTGCAGCCCTCTCGCGCCCTGGACAGATCAAGGGGCGGCGGCCCGGGAGCGTGACTCACGCGATCAAGCCATGGCCCGGAGCAGGGGCCGCTCAGGTGGACTCACCTGATCGGGTGAAGAGGGGCTGAAAACAACAGGCTGGAGCATGGGCCGCGACCGCGGCGGCAAACGCCCTGGAGCATCTCCTGCGAACGTCCGTTCACCTGCAATGCTCCAGGGATTTGTTCTTACGGGCATCGTCACCTGTCCGGATGAGGTCATCCGGACAGGATTCGCTCTAATCGATCGACAGCTTCAGCCGCGTCACCATCCGCTTCTCGTAGACGGCCCGCTCGCGGGCGAAGGCGGTGTAGTCGGCGGGGCCGAGATACTCGTCCGGCATGTCGTTCGCTGCCATGAACTCCTGCACCCGCGGATGGCTCTGGGTCTTGCGGAAGATCTGGTGCAGCGCCTCGGTGAGCTCCGGGTCCATGCCCTTCGGCCCGGCGATGCCATAGGGCGAGGTCACCACCATGCCGTAGCCGAGCTCGGTCAGCGTCGGCACCTCGGGGAAGCTGCGCAGCCGGTCCTTGGTCCAGACCGCGAGCAGGCGGAGCTGCTTCGCCTCCACCACCGGCGCCCAGGAGTTGGAATTGGCGATGCAGTCGAGCTGCCGCGCCAGCGTCGCGGTGATGTTCTCCGAGGTGCCGCGATAGGGCACGTGCACCATCTGCACCCCCTCCTTCTCGCACAGCTCCTCCATGGCGAGGTGGTTGGAGGTGGCGATGCCGGAGGTGCCGTAGGTGAGCTCGCCCGGCCGCCGGCGCGCCTCGGCGAAGAGGTCGGCGAGGCTGGTCCAGCCCGAGGCCGGGTGCACCACATGGCCGAAGACGAAGCCGGTCTGCTGCATCACGTAGGTGAAGTCGTCCACCGGGTCCCAGGTCGGCCGCTGGGTGAGGAAGGGGTGGCGGATCACCGAGAGATGGTGGTGCGCCAGCGTGTAGCCATCCGGCTTCGCCTGGGTCAGCAGGTATTGCGCCGCCAGCGTGCCGCGGGCGCCGGGCCGGTTCTCGATCACCAGCGTCTGGCCGGTGTCCTGCTGGAACAGCTCCGCCTGCAGGCGGATGAAGCCGTCGAGATTGCCGCCCGGGGCCCAGGGGATGAGGAAGCGGACGGGGCGGTTGGGGAAGCGCCCCTGGCCGAGCGCCGGGGCGGCGAGCGCCATGGCGCCGAGCGCGGTCCCGAGCGCCGTGCGGCGGGTGATGGGTGATGCGGACACCTGGTTCCTCCCGGACAAGATGGCGCCGCGGCAGCCCGGCCTGGCCCGGATGCACGTCTTGGTCTTGGCGCCGGGAGGCAGCATAGCACGGATGCCGGCGATGGCCTGCCGCGCCGGCCCCGCCACGGGCCGGAGCAGGTCGCGGTGGGGCGCGAAGGCCATCCGCCCCAGGGCGCGCGGCTCAGGCGCCGATGACGGCGGTCGGCACCCCGAGGGCGGGCTCGCGCAGGGTGAAGATCCGCGTGCCGGGCTTGCGCCCCGGCCGCAGCGGCGAGACGGCGAGCCCGGCGGCGGCGAGCCGGGCATGCTCGGCCGCCACCTCCGGCACCCGCCAGGTGAGGCCCCAGGCGGTGTCGGGCGCGGCGGTGACGCCCTCCGCCAGGGCGTGCGAGACCTCGAGCACCGTGTCGCCGCAGCGGAAGAAGAGCAGCCGCGTGCCCCAGGCGGGGTTGCTGCGGTCGAGCCGCAGCTCGAGGCCGAGCCGGCCGGCGAGCAGGGCGAGCGTGCGCTCCGGATCGCCGCTGCGGATCACCAGATGGTCCAGCCGCACCGGGCCTGCCGGCGGATCGGGGTCCGGCTCGGTCAGCAGCAGGTGCAGGCCACGGGCCGCCGCCGGGTCGAGCGGCACGGCCGGGCGCCCCAGCCAGGGCCGGGCCGGGCCCGCGGCGGGCAGGCCGCGCCGCTCCAGCAGCCGGAGCGCCGCCCCGGTCTCGGCCACCGCGAAGCCGAGGCCGCCGAGCGCGCCGTGCGGTCCCGCCCCCTGGCCGGGCGCGGGCGGGGCGAGGTGCCGGGCGAAGGCGGCCGCCTCGCCCGCCGCAATCCCTTGCGGCGCGGCGAGGACGAGGCGCGTGTTGGCGAGGCGGAAGCTGGCCCGGTCCAGCCCCTCGGCCGTGCCGCGCCCCTCGCAGGGGCGCCCGAACAGGGTCGCATAGGCCGCCGCCGCCGGGGCGAGATCGGCGACCGCGAGCACGACCTGATCGAGGCCGAGGATCGGCCCCGTGCCCGTGCCCATGCCCGTGCCGGCGGAGGATCCGGCGGCGGCCCGGCTCACCCCCGGACCAGCGGGCAGCCGCCCTCGCTCAGCGGCCGCATCGCCTGCTCGGCCTCGATCGTCCCGGCCAGCCGGTAGAGATCCCATTCCGTCTTCACCTCGGCCGGCGGCTTCACCTCGAAGAGATAGACCGGATGGATCTTCCGTCCATCCTCGCGCACCCGCCCCGGGCCGAAGCAGTCGTCATCGGTCGGCAGCGCCTTCATCCGCGCGATGGTGGCGCGGCCCGAGTCCTTCGCCGCGGCCGGCCCCATGGCATGCGCGGTCTTCAGGTAGTGCAGCACCGCCGAATAGGCGCCGGCATGGTTGGTGCTGGGATAGAGGCCGGTCGGCATCTGCGGCAGCACGCGGCGGGTGAAGGCGCGGGTGCGGTCGTTGAGGTCCCAGTAGAAGGGCTCGGTCGTCAGCAGCCCCTGCGCCGCCTCGGCCCCCATGGCGCGGACATCGCCGAGCAGGCAGAGCAGCCCGACCAGCTTCATCTTGCGGGTCAGGCCGAATTCATGCGCCTGCTTGACGCTGTTCACCGTGTCCGTGCCGGCATTGGCGAGGCCGAGCACCTTGGCGCGCGAGGCCTGGGCCTGCAGCAGGAAGGAGGAATAGTCGGTGGTCTGCGGGAAGGGGTAGCGCGTCTGGCCCAGCACCTTGCCGCCCGCCGCCTCCACCGCCTGCGCGGTGTCGCGCTGCAGGGCATGGCCGAAGGCGTAGTCGGCGGTGAGGAAGAACCAGCTGTCGCCGCCCGCCTTCACCGTGGCGGTGCCGGCGCCATGCGCCAGCATCCAGGTGTCGTAGGTCCAGTGCACATGGTTCGGGCTGCAGCGCGCGCCGTGCAGATCGGCCGTGGCCGGGCCGGTGGCGAGGAAGACCTTGTCCTTCTCCCGCGCCAGGTCGGCGACGGCCAGCGCGATGGCCGAGTTGTTCACCTCGAGGATCGCGTCCACCCCCTCGCGGTCGTACCACTGGCGGGCGATGCCGGCGCCGATATCGGCCTTGTGCTGGTGGTCGGCGTGCAGGATCTCGACCTGCAGCGGCGTGCCGGCCGCGGCGAGATCGGCCACCGCCTGGCGCACGCAGGCGAGGGTGCCGAGGCCCGAGAGATCGCGATAGGGGCCGGAGAGGTCGCCGAGGATGCCGAGGCGCAGCGCCGGCGCGCCCTGGGCCGCGGCCCGGCCGCGCCAGGCGCCGGCCAGGCTCAGCGCCGGCCCCATCGCCAAGACGGCGCGTCGTGTCCCCTGCATGCCCGGACTCCCTTTCCCCCGGCGGCCCGCAGGCCGCGATTCGCGGGCGGCAGCCTCGCCCCGGCCGGCCCTCCAGGCAATGGGGGGAATGCCCGATGGCGATATGATCCGATATCGAGACAAAGACGGAAATCGAGAGACCTGCCCGCGGGGGCGGCGCGGCGGGGCGCGGCGCATTTGCCGAGAACCATCTCATTTATATTGCATAATCGTCATGATGCCGTTATGGTTCGAACCGCAAGCCGGGCCGCAGGCCCTCGCCGCTGATCCCGGGACAGATGGATGCGCCATGGTCCACCGCCTCTTCGCCGCCGCCCGTAGCCTGACCAGCCGTGAGGCGGTGGCCGCCACCGAATACGCCGTGCTCGCCACCGGCATCGTCATCGCCATCCTGGCCGCGTTGAACGCCTTCGGCGGCGGCCTGCACGGCCTTCTCCGCGGCCTCTCCCGCCTGGGCTGATCCGGGCGCCCGGCCCGATCCGGGGTCGTGGCGCGCCGCCGGGCGCCCTATGCTGCGCCGCCGCGGTGGGGAGACGGAGATGCGTGGTATCGTCCTGGTCCTGAATGCCGGCTCCTCCTCGCTGAAATTCGCCGGCTTCCGCGCCACCGGAACCGGGCCGGAGCCGCGCTTCACCGGCCAGGTGGAGGGCATCGGCGCCACGCCGCGGCTGATCGCCCGCGATGCCGCCGGCGCGGTGCTGGCCGAGCGGCGCTGGGCGGGGGCGGAGGCGCCGGCGAGCGTCGCCGAGGCCGTCACCACCGTGGTGCGCGGGATCGAGGCCTCGCTGCATGGCCAGCCCATCCTCGCCATCGGCCATCGCGTGGTGCATGGCGGCACGGAATTCGCCGCGCCGGTGCGCGTCGATGCCGGGGTGCTGGCGGCGCTCGAGCGCCTCGTCTCCCTCGCGCCGCTGCACCAGCCGCACAACCTCGCCGGCATCCGGGCGGCGACGAAGCATTTCCCCGGCGTGCCGCAGATCGCCTGCTTCGACACCGCCTTCCACCGCAGCCAGGGCTGGGTGGCCGAGACCTTCGCCCTGCCGCCCCGTTTCTACGAGCAGGGGTTGCGCCGCTACGGCTTCCACGGCCTGTCCTACGAATACATCGCCCGGCTGCTGGCGGCGGAGGACCCGGCGCTCGGCGCCGGGCGGCTGGTGGTCGGGCATCTCGGCAACGGCGCCTCGCTCTGCGCCATCGCGGGCGGCGAGAGCCGCGGCAGCACCATGGGCTTCACGGCGCTGGACGGCATCCCGATGGGCACGCGCTGCGGCCAGATCGATCCCGGCCTGGTGCTGCACCTGATCGACGCGCTGGACATGACGACGGCCGAGGTGAGCGATCTGCTCTACCGCGACAGCGGGCTGAAGGGCCTCTCCGGCGTCTCGCAGGATGTGCGGCAGATCGAGGCGGCCGGCACCGCGGCTGCGGAGGGCGCGCTGGCGCATTTCGCCTTCCGGGTGCGGCGGGAGATCGGCGCGCTGGCCGCGACGCTCGGCGGGATCGATGCGCTGGTCTTCACCGCCGGCATCGGCGAGAACGCCGCCGGCGTCCGGGCGCGCATCTGCGAGGGGCTGGGCTTCCTCGGCATCCGGCTGGATGCGGCGCGCAACGCGGCGCATGCGCCGGAGATCTCGGTGGCGGGCGCGCCGGTGCGGGTGCTGGTCCGCCACACGGACGAGGAGCGCATGATCGCCGAGCACGCGCTGGCGGTGCTTGATGCCGACGGAGGTTGATGGTGCCCATCAACCTCCCCCTCAGACGCCGGGCGGTTTGCTCCGCAAACCTTGGCTTCGCGCCACTGGGCGCGGGCCCCGTTCGGGGCCTCGGACCGGTCAAGCGCCCGGTCCGTTGATCTCAATTCTCTGCCGTGGGGTCTCGAAGGGGGGCTTCGCCCCCTTCGCGGGGTTCGGGGCGGAGCCCCGATGGGCGGTTACAGCCCCAGATACACCTTCCTGACCAGCTCGTTGTCCTGCAACGCCGCCGCCGAGCCTCCCTCGAACACCATCCGCCCATGCACGATGACATAGCCGCGGTCGGCGATGCGCACCGCCTGGTGGAAATTCTGCTCGGCCATCAGCACGGTCAGCCCGAGCCGCGCCTTCATCTCGGCGATCATCTCCATGGTGCGCGCCACCAGGATCGGCGCCAGGCCGACCGAGGGCTCGTCCACCAGCAGGATGCGCGGCGCCGACATCACCGCCCGGCCGAGCGCCACCATCTGCTGCTCGCCGCCGCTCATGCTGCCGACGAGCTGGGTGCGGCGCTCGGCGAGGCGGGGGAACAGCTCGAAGCAGAGGGCGAGGTTCTCCCCGAGCCGCGCCCGCGCCTCGCTGCGGTAGGCGCCGAGGCGGAGATTCTGCTCGACCGAGAGGCGCGGGAACAGCCTTCGCCCCTCCGGCACCAGCACGATGCCCTGCGCCACCACCTGCTCCGGCGAGAGGCCGCCGAGCTCCACCGCCACGCCGTCCAGCACCGCCCGCACCTGCCCGGCGCTCGGCCGCACCTGGCCCATGATGCTGCGCATCAGCGTGGTCTTGCCGTTGCCGTTGGTCCCGAGCAGCACCACGGTCTCGCCGGCCGGCACGGTGAGGGAGACATCCTCCAGCACCCGCACCGCGCCGTAGCCGGCCGAGACGCCGCGCAGCTCGAGCGCGCTACTGCCGGCCAAGATAGGCATCCTCCACCTCCGGCAGGGCGAGCACCGCGCGCGGCGCGCCCTCGGCGATCTTGCGGCCGGCGACGAAGACCAGCAGCCGCTCGGAGAACTCGGTCACCGCCCGCATGATGTGCTCGATCATGATCACCGCGGTGCCGGCGGCATTCAGCCGCAGCAGCAGCGCCAGGATCTGGTCCACCTCGGCATGCGAGAGGCCGGCCATCGCCTCGTCGGCGATCAGCAGCCGCGGCCGCAGGGCGATGGCGCGGGCCAGCTCCAGCCGGCGCTGCTCCACCTGGGTCAGCTCCCGCGGCAGGCGCGCGGCCTTGCCGGCCAGCTCCACCTCCTCCAGGCATTCGAGGGCGCGCGGCGTCGCCGCCGCCGCCTCGCCGCCGAAGAGCAGCGGCACGCGGACATTCTCCAGCACCGAGAGGCTGGCGAAGGGCTGCGGCAGCTGGAAGGTGCGGGCGAGGCCGAGCCGGGCGCGGCGATGCGGCTTGAGGCCGGCGAGCGGCTGGCCGGCCAGCGTCACCCGCCCGTCATGCGCCGCGAAATCGCCGCTGAGGCAGTTGACGAAGGTGCTCTTGCCGGAGCCGTTGGGGCCGATCAGCCCCAGCCGCTCGCCGGCGCGCAATTCCAGGTCGATGCCCTGCAGGGCGACGAAGCCGCCGAAGCGCTTGCCGACCCCCTCGGCGCGGAGCAGCACCTCGCCCCCGCTCATCGGCACCCCCTCATCGCTTGCGGAACCAGCCGAGGATGCCGCGCGGGGCGAGCGCCACGAACAGCACCAGCATCCAGCCGGTGATCCAGAGGTTGAGCGCCGAGGAGATGGTCACCGTCGCCGCCTGCTGCAGCGTCGCCAGCAGCACCGCCCCGATCACCGGGCCGAGCCAGGTGCCGGCGCCGCCGATCAGCGGCATGGCGATGGTGTTCACCGCATAGGCGAGGTTGAAGGCGCCGTCGGGATTCACGTAGCCGGCATAGAAGGGCAGGGGGGCGCCGGCCACGCCCATCAGCGCGCCGGAGAGGGTGGTGGCGATCAGCTTCAGCCGCAGGGTCGGCACGCCGACCGCCTCCGCCGCCCGCTCGTTGTCGCGGATCGCCTGCAAGCCGCGGCCGAGCCGCGACAGCTCCACCGTCCGCCCGATGCCGGTGGCGAGGACGGCGAGCGCCAGCATGACGGCGAAGATGTACTCGCCATAGCTGACGAAGCCCGGCACCGTCATCGGCCGGATCACATAGGCGCCGCGCGAGCCGCCGACATAGTCCCAGTTCACCACCAGCGTCTGTAGCACCACCGCGAGGCAGAGGGTGGCGATGGAGAAATAGACGCCGCGCAGCCGCAGGGTGAGATAGCCGGTGCCGAGGCCGAGCAGCCCGGCCACCACCGCCGCGCCGAGGATGCCGGGGAGGACGCCGAGGCCGAGCGCCTCGTACAGCACCACGGCGGTGTAGGTGCCGGTCGCCATGAAGCCGGCGGCGCCGAAATTCACGTAGCCCGCATAGCCGCCGAGGATGTTCCAGGCGGCGGCCAGCACCACGTACTGCAACACGAAATAGCCGGCATACCAGCCATACTCGTTGCCGATCAGCCGCAGCAGGACGAGCAGCGCGAGCGCCAGCAGCGTGGCGCCGAGCCAGTAGGAGAGGTGCCGCCGCGCCGGCGGCGCCGCCGGCGCGGGCAGGGCGGTCGCGCTCATGCCAGCCTCCCGAACAGGCCCTGCGGCCGGAAGGCGAGCACCAGCAGCAGCCAGCCGAAGGCGACGGCCGGCGACCAGGAGGGGCCGTAGAAGCTCGCCGTCAGGTTCTCCACCACGCCGAAGAGGAAGGCGGCGAGCACGCAGCCGGGCAGGCTCGCCATGCCGCCCATGATGCAGATGGCGAAGACCCGGCCGATGAAGACCTGGTGCGAGCCGGGCTCGATCGGCTGCACCACCACCAGCGCGCCGCCGGCGATGGAGGCGAGCGCGATGGAGAGGCCGAAGGCGATGCGCTTGATCCGCACCGGGTCCACCGCCATCAGCCGCAGCGCCTCCGGGTCCTGGGCGACGGCGGCGACGGCGAGGCCGGTGAAGCTGCGCCTGAGGAAGACCCAGAGCGCGGCGATGGCGGCCAGGGCCAGCAGCGCCGGCGCCAGCATGCGCAGCGGGACGTCGATCTCGCCCAGCCGCCAGGTGACGAAGGCGTAGTCCGGGTCGAGGAAGCGCTGCTCCGGCCCGAGCAGCAGCACCAGCCCGACCTCGACGATGAACATGACGCCGAAGAAGAAGGCGAGGCCCTGCAGCGCCTCGTCGCCGCGCCGCTCGAAGAAGTGGTGGTAGGCGCGGTAGAGCAGGGTGCCGAGCAGGTAGAAGAGCGGCGCCTGCAGCACCGCGACCAGCAGCGGGTCGAGCCCGAGCGCGGTGCCGACCAGCACCACCGCCATGCCGGCCGCCACCATCAGCGCCGGATGCGCGATGTTGACGATGTCGAGCATGCCGAAGGAGACGGCGAGGCCGGAGGCGGCGGCGGCGTAGAGGCCGCCGAGCAGCAACCCGCTGACGATGCCGTTCAGCAGCAGCGAGAGGGTCGGGTCCATGCCGGGCTCAGGCCGGGGCGCCGTAGGGGGATCTCAGCGTGCCGGATTTCAGCGCCGGCGGGTAGAGGATCACCTTGGTGCCCGGCTTCTTGTACTTCTCGAGGTCGCCATCGGCGATGTTCTGGAACTGCACGAAGAGGTTGCGCGGCTCCGCCCATTCGCCGAGGGCGCTGAACCGCACCGGGCCGACGATGGTCTCGAAGCCGTTGGCGTGCATGTCCTTCGCCAGCGCTTCCTGGTCGATCCTGCCGACCCGGGCGAGGGATTGCGCGATCACCTGCATCTGCGCATAGGCGTAGGGCTGCAGGTAGTTGCCCAGGACATCGGTCTGCTCGGCCGGCGCCCGGGCGCGGTACTTCTCCTGGAACTCGACCACGCCGGGGAATTGCATGGTGGGCTCGGGCGAGTAGACGTCCCAGGTCACCAGGTTGTTCAGGATCGGGCCGAGCTGCGCCTGCACGGCGGCGATCTGCGGCCCCACCATGCCGCCGCCGAGCAGCGCCGCGCTCAGCTTCAGCTCGCTGACCGCGCGCAGGATGCCGTTGGAATCCGGCGGGTAGGAGGCGAAGAACACCACGTCCGGCCGCTGCGCCTGGATGGCGCGGATGGTCGGCGTGAAGTCCACCGTGCTCGGCGGGTAGGAGCGGTCGTAGACGATGCGCAGCCCGTATTCGCGCGCCATGCCCCGCACGCTCTCGGCGGCGCGCTGGGCGAAGTCGTTGTCGACGGCGAGGATGGAGAGGCTGCGCACCGGGTTCGGCAGCATCTTCGTGCATTCGAGGAAGCCGCGGGCGTAGTGGCCCTTGATGTCGTCCCCGGTGACGTTCATCGAGAAGTAGCGGTCGTATTTCAGCCGCTCGTTCACCCCGGCGCCGAACAGCGCCACGTAGCACATGCCGCGCTGCATCACGACCGGCATGGAGGGCGCGATCATCGCGGTGGCATAGGGCGAGGTGACGAGATCGACCTTGTCCACGTCGATCAGCTTGGTGAAGAGGGCCGGGACATTGGCCGGGTTCGACTGGTCGTCGTAGCTGACGAGCTGCACCGGCCGGCCGAGCAGCCCGCCCCTGGCGTTCACGTCCTCCGCCCAGATGCGCTGCGCGAGCTGCGCCGAGCGGCCGTTCGCCGCCAGCCCGCCCGAGAGCGACATGGAGCAGCCGATGCGGATCGGGTTGACGCCCTGGGCCAGGGCCGGCCAGGGGGCGGCCCAGGGGGCAACCGCCGTCGTCAGCGCCCCGGCCAGGGCCGCGCGCCCCAGGCCGCGGCGGGTCAACTCGCTCATCGTCCTCTCCTCCCCGCTGCCCTCCGCCTGTTCTGCGGGCGGTTGGGCGATTCCTTTTGCTCTGCCCTCAGACGCCGGGCGCAGACCTCCGGTCTGCCCGGCTTCGCCGCAGGTGCGGCGGGCCCCGTTCGGGGCCTCGGACCGGTCGGGGACCGGTCCGTCGTCATGCCCGCCTACTCCGCCGCCGGCAGGATCCGCGACGGATCGGCGCCGACCCGGCCGCCCGTCTCGCCCTCGGCCAGGCGCGACAGGCGGAAATCGTAGCGGATGGCGGCGATATCGGGCTCCGGCGCGCCGGGCAGGCCGCGCCGCGGCGTCACCACCAGCGAGCGGGAGACGCCGAAGACGGTGTCGCTGTCGATATGGGGATCGTCGCCGAGATAGAGCGCGGTCACCAGCTCGCGGTAGCCCGGCGCCTGCACCAGGATGTGGATATGCGCCGGCCGCATGCCGTGCCGGTTCTGCTGCCGCACCAGGCGCCCGACCGGCCCGTCCATCGGGATGGAATAGCCGATGGGCTTGACCGTGCGCATGTCGAAGCGCCCCGCCGCATCGGTGCGGAAGCGCCCGCGCAGGTCCATCACCTCCGGCTCGTTGGCCTGCAGGTCATAGAGGCCGGTCGCGTCGGTCTGCCAGATATCGATCCCGGCGCCGGCGACCGGCTGCCCCTCGGCATCCGTCACCTGGCCGAACAGGGCCAGCGGCTCGCCGCCCGTCGCATGCACGGCGATGCTCTCGCCGGCGGCGAATTCCGGCGCCTGCTCGCGGAAGAAGGGGCCGAGCAGGCTGGTCTCGGTGCCCGCCGCCTCGCGCCCCTCGGCATCGTGCATCAGGTTGACGAGGCGGGAGAGGCCGAGCACGTCGGAGAGCAGGATGAACTCCTGCCGGTAGGGGGTGCAGGCCTGGCCGACGGCGGTGAGGAAGCCGATGCCGGCCAGCCATTCCTCCGGCTTCAGCTCCACCTCGCGGGCGAAGTCGTGCAGGTGGCGGATGGCGGCGGCCGTGATCTCGCGCTGCCGCGGATCGGGCATGCGCGCGATCTGCGCCAGGGCCTCCTCGGTCACGCCCATGCGGTCGAGGTCCGGCATTCCGGTCGCTCCCTGCCTGTGCCTAACGGCGGCCTGCCGCGTCGTTGGGCCCGCGGCTTGCGGCAACGATGCGGGGGCCGCCGCCGGCGGTCAATGCGCATCGGCGTGCCTTACCCAGGCGGCGGGGTCGGCGACCGGCCGGCCGCTCAGCGCCAGCAGCCCCGGCAGGGTCAGGCCGAGCGAGGGGTCCGCCTCCGGCCGCGGCAGCCGCCGCTCGATGAAGGCGCCGAGATGCCGGCTGACCGCGACGGCGGCGCGCGAGGGCGGGATGCGGGCGGCGCCGTAGCGCCGCAGCGCGGCGGGGATGTCGGGCTCGGCCTCGAGCGCCTCGGCCAGCGCCCGCGCATCCTCGGCCGCCTTCAGCACGCCGACGCCGACATGCGGCCGCGCCACGAAGCCGGCATCGCCGAGCAGCGCCACCCGGCCGAAGCCGAGCGCGGGGGAGTCCAGGTCGAAGATCGGCTGGACGAGGAATTGCCGGGCGCGCAGCGGCGCCTCGGCATAGGGGGCGGGCAGGCGGGCAGCGGCATCGGCCTGCAGCGCGGCGATGTGCCGCGGCCGGATCAGCGCCGGCGGGATGGAGAGGGCGTGCCGGTGGCCGGCGGCATCGGTCAGCAGGTCGTCCAGCGCCGCCCCGGCATCGACCGGGTAGTACCAGAGGAAATTGTAGCGCCGCCGGCCGGGCGCCACGCTGTCGCCGGCGCCCGGCACGGGGTAGCCGATGAACTCGCCCTTGCCGGGGAAGCCGAAGGTGAACTGGGTGAAGACGGGGGCGAAGGCAGGGGAGAATTCCGCCTCCTCGAGCAGCCCGCGCCAGCCGACATAGCCGGCATAGAGCGGCTGCGCGGCGGGCGCGACGGCGGCGCGGACGGCGGAGCGCAGCCCGTCGGCGCCGACCAGCAGATCGGCCCGGGCGCTGCGGCCATCGGCGAAGTGCGCGGTGACGCCCTCGGCATCCTGCGCCAGCCCGGCCAGCTCCTGCCCGGCCTGGTAGCGTTCGGCGGGGAAGGCGGCGCGGAGCGGGTTGAAGATCCGCCCCCAGGCGGTGACGTATTGCGGATAGGCCTCGCGCGCCACCACGGCGCCGCTTGCATCCACGGCGCAGCGGCCAGGGACGTGGACGCCGGGCGGGTTCTCGTCCCGCACCCCGGCCAGGGCCATGATGGCCTCCGTCTCGGCATGGTGGGCGATGCCGGTGCCGCGCGATTCCAGCCCCTGCCTCGCCCGCTCATGCACCGTGACGTCCCAGCCGCGGCGCAGCAGCAGGTTGGCGGCGAAGAGCCCGCCGACCGAGCCGCCGATGACGATGGCGCGCCGGGTTGCTCCCGTCGCCATGGATGGTTCCTCCCGCGCCGTGGCGCCTTGTCGCCAGGGCAGCAGGGATCGGCGGCAAGCGCAAGCGGCGCGCGGGCGCCGGGCCTCCGCATGGGCAGTGTCCCGGGGAGAACCCGCCTCGCGACCGGCAGGACGGGCGCGCCGCACATCGCATTGCGGACCGGCCACGGATCGAAATGCGTTGCGGCGACGCGGCGAATCGGCGCCCGCGAATGCGTGATCCCGCCGGCCGGATCAAGGCTTGCCGGTCCGGATCGGCGACGTGAAGAGTTACAACGAAACACCTGCCGGGGTTGCCGCATGCGCGCTCTTCTTGTCGTGCTTGCCGTCCTGACGGCTCATCCGGTGCTCGCGGCATGGCCGGAACGGCCCGTCACCCTGATCGTGCCCTTCGCCGCGGGGGCCTCGCCGGACATCCTGGGGCGGATGCTGGCCGAGCGGCTCTCGACAACCTGGGCGCAGCCCGTGCTGGTCCAGAACCTGCCTGGCGCCTCGGCGACGATCGGCGTCGATCGCGTCGCAAAGGCCGCGCCCGATGGGTACACGCTCGGCCTGACGGGCGACGGCGCCATGGTCGTGCGGGTCAGCATGGACCCGCCCATCCCCTACGACCCGCGACGCGACCTCTCGCCCATCAGCCTGCTCGTCCGCACCCGGAACCTGCTGGTCGTGCAGCCGGGCGGGCCGGTGCACTCGGTGGCCGAGCTGGTGGCGCTGGCCAGGGCGAGGCCGGGGCAGCTCGCCTATGCGCATTCGGGCCTGGGCTTCTCGACCCATCTGGGGATGGAGATGCTGAAGCAGGCGGCCGGTGTCGACATCACCGCGATCCCCTACGCGAATGAGGGCCAGATGCTGACCGACATGGCGCAGGGCCGCGTGCAGGTCATGATCGGCAGCGGACCAGGACTCATGCGCCGGATCCGCGAGGGCGAGCTGCGGACGATCGCCGTCACGTCGCGCGACCGCGCACCGCTCCTGCCCGCCGTGCCCACGCTGGCGGAGAGCGGCTTCCCCGGCTTCGAGGCGGTCGCCTGGTTCGGCCTGGTCGCGCCGGCCGCGACCCCGCCTTCCATCCTGCGGAAGGTGCGCGACGACGCGGTGGCCGCCATGGCGGCCTCGCCCATGCGGGAAAGGGTGGAGGAATTCGCGCTCGTTCCGGTTGGCACGACGCCCGAGGAATTCGCGTCGCTGATCCCCGCGGAGATCGAGCGGATGCAGCGGGTGCTGGAGCCACTTGGGCTTCGGGCGCGGTGAGGGCCTGCCGGGGCGCCCGGGCGACAGGGCCCACCCACCGGAGCATGGGGGCCGCAGCCGGGCGGGGTCCCGGAGCGTGATCGCCTGAGGTGGGATCACCGAAGGCATGGCTCACGCGATCCAACGCCGAGCCAGGCCATGGTCCGCGAAGCCGGGCGAAGGGATCGTGGTCCGGCCGGTCGCCGACCGCTCGCCCGGACGTCGCCGATTGCCCCGTCGCGCCAGGTGCGGCGCCGCAGGCCCCCGCGACGCGCGATGTCGCCTGGCGTCGCTACCGCAGCAACACCGGCAGCATCGCATCCAGCCGCAGCCGTCCCTCCTCGGTCGCCAGCAGCCACCCGCCATCCGTCCAGGCGAGGTAGCCCTCCTCCAGGCAGGCGGCGAGCATCGCCGGGTCCACCGCCTCGGCCAGCGTCCGGCCGCTGCGTGCCAGCAGCCGCGCCGGGTCGATGCCCTCGGCCAGGCGCAGCCCCATCAACAGCGCCTCGCGCGCCCGCTCCTCGGGGTCGAGCGCCAGCTCCTCGGTCACCGCATGGCCGTCGCGCTCGACCCGCGCCAGCCATTCCTCCGGCGCCCGGTGGCGGCGGGCGGCGAGCAGCGCCCCGTCCAGTCCCAGCCGCTGATGCGCCCCCGGCCCGATGCCGAGATAGTCGCCATAGCGCCAGTAGACGAGGTTGTGCCGGCTCTCCGCCCCCGGCTTCGCGTAGTTGGAGACCTCGTAGGGCCGCAGGCCGAAGCCCGCCGCCTCCTCCGCCGTCGCGGCATAGAGCCGGGCGGCCTCCTCCTCCTCCGGCAGGCGGAAGGCGCCGCGGCCGTGTTCGGTGGCGAAGCGCGTCCCCGGCTCGATGGTGAGCTGGTAGAGCGAGAGATGGTCGGCGGCCAGCGCCAGGGCGCGGCGCAGCTCGGCCCGCCAGGCGGCCTCGGCCTGGCCCGGCCGGGCATAGATCAGGTCGAAGGAGAGGCGGGGGAAGAGCGCCCGCGCCGCCTCCAGCGCCGCGATCGCCTGCGCTACGTCGTGCCGGCGGCCGAGGAAGCGCAGCGCCTCCGGCTCCAGCGACTGCACGCCGAGGGAGAGGCGGTTCACCCCGGCGGCGCGGAACGCGGCCAGCTTCGCCGCCTCGACGCTGGTCGGGTTCGCCTCCAGCGTGATCTCGAGATCCGCCGGCGCCTCGAACAGCGCCCGCGCATCGGCGATCAGCGCGGCCGCCGTCTCGGGCTCCATCAGGCTCGGCGTGCCGCCGCCGAAGAAGATCGAGGCCAGCGGCCGCCGGCCCGCCGCGCCGGTGGCCCGCTCTGCCTCCCGCGCCAGCTCCCGCCGCAGCGCCTGGCGCCAGCGGGCCTGGTCGATGCGCTCCCGCACATGGCTGTTGAAGTCGCAATAGGGGCACTTGGCAGCGCAGAAGGGCCAGTGGATGTAGAGGGCGAGGGGTTCGGTCACGGAGGGGATATGGCGGCGGCGGGGTCCTCTGTCGAACGGGTGCGGGCGGCGCTGCTGGCGGCCGGGCATGCCGATACCATCACCGCCTTCCCCGAGGGCACCCGCAGCGCCGCCGAGGCCGCCGCCGCGGTCGGCTGCGCCGTGGCGCAGATCGCCAAGTCGATCCTCTTCCGGGCCCGGACGGAGAATGGCGAGCGGCCGGTGCTGGTGGTGGCGAGCGGCGCCCACCGGGTGGACATGGCGCGGGCCGCGGCGGCGCTCGGCCTGGCGCTGGAGCAGGCTGAGGGCCGCTGGGTGCGCGAGGTCACCGGCTTCGCCATCGGCGGCGTCGCGCCGCTCGCCCACCGCACCCCGCCGCTGGTGCTGCTGGACGAGGCGCTGTTCCGGCATGCGGCGGTCTGGGCCGCGGCCGGCTCGCCGCGGCACGTCTTCCGCACCACGCCGGAGGAATTGCGGCGCCTCTCCGGCGGCCGGGTCGCCGCCGTGGCGGAGGGCTGAGATGCCGCTGCCCGCCACCTCGCTCTATGCCGCGCTGCTCGCCGTCCTGGTGGTGCTGCTCTCGCTGCGCGTCATCCGGCTGCGGCAGCGCTACCACATCCTGCTCGGCACGCCGCACCGGCTGGTGGAGCGGGCGGTGCGCGCGCATGGCAATTGCGTGGAATACGGGCCGCTCGGCCTGGTGCTGCTCGGGCTGCTGGAGGGGATGGGCCTGCCGCTCTGGGGCGTGCACGCGCTGGGCACGGCCCTGCTCGCCGGCCGGGTGCTGCATGCCTTCGGCATCAGCCGCGAGCCGGAGGCGATGCGCTGGCGGGTGGCCGGCATGGCGCTGACCTTCGCCGTGCTCGGCCTCGGCGGGGCGGCGCTGCTCGGGCTGGTGCTGGCCGATGCGGCGGAGCGGCTGTAGCGACGGGGCGGTTCCACCCGGCGGGCAGGCGTCCTAGGCTCCCCGCATCACGCAGGAGGAGACCGCCATGCCGACCACCGTGAAGCAGATGCTCGCCGAGGCCAATGCCGCCGTGCCGCGGATCAGCCCGGAGGAGGCGAAGGCGCTGCACGCCAAGGGCGAGGCGGTCTTCATCGACCTGCGCGAGCCGCCCGAGCTCGCCGCCTCCGGCACCGTCCCCGGCGCCCTGCCGATCCCGCGCGGGCTGCTGGAATTCCGCGCCGATCCCGAGAGCCCGGACCGCAACGCGGCCTTCGCCAAGCCGGTGGTGATCACCTACTGCGCCTCCGGCGGCCGGGCGGCGCTGGCCGGGAAGGTGCTGCAGGAGCTGGGCTACAAGGATGTCCGCAACCTCGGCGGCTTCAAGGACTGGGTCGAGGCCGGCGGCCCCGTTCAGAAGGGTTGAGCGCAGAAGGGCCGAGCGGGCCGGCAGGGAGGGGCGACATGCGGATCCTCGTCATCGGCGCGGGCGCGCTCGGCGGCTATTTCGGCGGGCGGCTGCTGGAGGCGGGGCGCGACGTCAGCTTCCTCGTCCGGCCGCGCCGCGCCGAGCAGCTCGCCCGCCACGGCCTGGTGCTCGACAGCCTGCACGGCAATGCCAACTTGCAGCCGCGCACCGTGCAGGCCGGCGGGCTGGAGGGCCCCTACGACCTGGTGCTGCTGGCGGTGAAGGCCCCGGCGCTGGAGGCGGCGATGGCGGATGCGGCGCCGGCGATCGGCCCCGGCACCACCATCCTGCCGGTGCTGAACGGCCTGCGACATCTCGACCTGCTGGCTGCGCGCTTCGGCGCGGCGCGCGTGCTCGGCGGCGTCGCGCAGATCCCGGCGACGCTCGGGCCGGAGGGGCAGGTGATCCACCGCATGAGCCCCGACCACCAGCTCATCTTCGGCGAGGTCGCGGGCGGGCTCTCGGATCGGGTGCGGGCGATCGAGGCGGCCTTCGCCGGCGCCAATTTCCGCCCGCGGGCGAGCGAGGCGATCCTGCAGGAGATGTGGGAGAAATGGGCCGGCCTCGCCAGCCTGGCCGGCGCCACCTGCCTGATGCGCGGGCCGGTCGGCGACATCCTGGCGGCGCCGGGGGGCGAGGATTTCCTGCGCGGGATCTTCGCCGAGTGCAGCGCCGTCGCCGCCGCGGCGGGGCATGCGCTGCGCCCGCCGATGGTCGAGGCGGCGACCAGCTTCCTCGGCAAGCCCGGCTCGCTGCTCACCGCCTCGATGCTGCGCGATGTCGAGCGCGGCAGCCCGGCCGAGGGCGAGCATGTGCTCGGCGACATGATCGCCCGCGCCGGGCAGCTCGGCGTGCCGGTGCCGCTGCTGGCCCTCGCCCGCCTCCATCTCGGCACCTACGAGGCGCGGCGCCGGCGCGAGGCGGCGGCCGGCTGAGCGGCCCCGCCGCGGCTGCGCCGCGGCAGGCCGCGACGCGCCCTGGACGCGGGGCGCATCGCGGGGAACACCTCAGCGCGGGAGTTGCGAGACCAGGCGGAAGCGCTGCGCCCGCTTGCCGGTATCCACCTCGGTGGTGAAGACATTGCCGCGGCTGTCGACGGCCATGTTGTGCACCCAGTGGAAGTCGCCGGCATTGCGGCCGTTGCGCCCGAAGCGGCCGAGCGCCGCGCCGTCGCCGCGCGCCAGCAGGTGCACGACATTGTTCGAGCCATCGGCGGCCAGCAGCACGGATTGCGTCGGGTCGGGCAGGAAGTCCATGTCCCAGACCGAGCCGCTGCCGAGCGTCGCCGGCGCCACCACGATCTCCCGCACGAAGCGGCCATCCTTCTGGAAGACCTGGATGCGGTCATTGGCGCGGTCGCAGACATAGAGCAGCCCGTCCTTCGCCAGCCGCACGCAATGCACCGGGTTGCGGAAGAAGCGCGCCGGGCTGGCCGCCGCCTCGCCCGGGCGGTAGGGCGGCAGCGCGGCGTCGGGCGGCGGCCGCTCGCCATAGGCGCCCCAGTGGCGCTTGTAGGCGCCGGTCTCGGCATCGAAGACGATGACGCGGCGATTGCCGTAGCCATCGGCGACATAGATCTCGTTGGTCGCGGGATCGACCTCGACATCCGCCGGCCGGCCGAGCCGCTCGGTGTCGTTGCTGCCGCCGGTCTCGCCCTTCCGGCCGATCTGCAGCAGGAAGCGGCCGTCGCGGGTGAATTTCAGCAGGACATGGTCGTTCGGCCCGTTGCCGGCGATCCAGACATTGTCCTTGAAGTCCACATGGATGCCGTGCTCGTTCTCCGGCCAGCTCGGATGGTGGCCGGGCCCGCCCCAGGCCTGCACGACATTGCCGTCCGGGTCGAACTCGATCACCGAGGGGGCGGGGATGCAGCATTCGCTGAGCGGCGGGTCCTGCGCCGCGCCGGCCTCGTCCCGGGTCATGGTGCGGGGGCGGTGGATCACCCAGACATGGTCCTTCGCATCCACCGCGACGCCGGCCGCCTGGCCGATGCCCCAGCGGTTGGGCAGCGGCTTCGGCCAGACGGGATCGACCTGGTAGACCGGCGCGGCGGGCGGCGTGGCGGCTGCCTGCGGCGCCTGCGCCGCGGCGGGCGGCGCCGCGAGCAGCAGCAGGCCGAGCAGCCATCCGGCGGCCGCCGGACCGCGATGCACGCCGCGATACCCATGGCGCATCGGCCTGTCCTCCCTGTCGGTGCCGTGAGCCTCGGCCCCGCCGCCCGACCCCGTCAAGCGCCGATGCCTCCCGCACCCCGGCCGCGCGTCTCGCCGCTCGTCGCCTCCCGCATCCCGGCCGCGCGCCTCGCCGCTCGTCGCCTCCCGTTGTCCTGCCGCGGCTTCGCCGTGGCAGGCTGTGACGCATCTCGGATCAGAGGCGAATCCCGGGGCCCCCACGAAGACGCGGAGCGGCTTCGTGGGGAATAAATCCCGGGGCCCCCGCGAAGACGCGGAGCGGCTTCGTGGGGATTACCTACTGTGGCTCGATCCCCGCCTTGCGCGCCGCCTCGCCCCATTTGCGCATCTCCGCCTCGGTGAAGGCGCGGATCGCCTCTGGCGTCGAGGTCACCACCTCGGCGCCGAGCGTGCGGTGCTTCTCCACCACCTCCGGCCGCCTGAGCGCCGCGACGCAATCGGCGTTGAGCTTCGCCAGCACCGGCGGCGGCAGCCCGGCCGGGGCGATCACCATGCCCCAGGTCGAGGCCTCGAAGCCGGCCAGCGTCTCGCCCACCGTCGGCACCTCGGGAAGCTGCGGCGCCCGCATCGCGCCGGTCGTCGCCAACGCCTTGAAGGCGCCCGAGCTGATGTGCGGCAGCGCCGCGGGCACGGTGTCGAACATGATGTCGACGCGCCCGGCCATCAGGTCGGGATGCGCCTGGGTGCTGCCGCGATAGGGCACGTAGCTGAGCTCGGTGCCGGTCTGCTGGCCGAACAGCACCGGGGCGAGCCGCACCACCCCGCCGGTGCCGGCGAAGGTGACGCCGGGGTTCTTCTTCGCATGGGCGATCAGCTCGGCGACGGTGCTCGGCGCGAAACCGCGGCCGGCGCAGAGGACGAGCGGCGTCGCGGTGGTCTGGGTGACGAAGCCGAAGTCGCGCAGCGTGTCGTAGGGCAGCTTGTAATAGGCGGCGTTCACCGGATGCCCGACCGAGACCAGGCCGAGGGTGTGGCCGTCCGGCGCGCTGCGGGCGACGGCTTCCGTGCCGATCACGCCATCGGCGCCGGGGCGGTTCTCGACCGGCACCGGCTGGCCCCAGAGCGCGGCCAGCGGCTCGGCCATCAGCCGCGCCGTGATGTCGGAGACGCCGCCCGGGGTGTAGGGGACGACGAGGCGCACCGGCCGGCTGGGGAAGGCACCTCCTTGGGCCAGGGCGCGGCGCGCGAGCAGCAGGGCGGGCGCGGCGAGGGCCGCGCGGCGAGCGATGGGCATGGTCGTCCTCCCGAGGTCTGGTCTCTGCGCCGATCCTGCCGCGCGACGGCGCCGCAGGCCACGGCGCGCCGCGCCGGCCGCCGCCGCCCCCTGGCCACCCCCGCTGGCCGATGCCGGGTGACGGCGGCGCCCGGGGGATGGCATGGTCCCGCCGCCATGACGGAGCCTGCCCCGCCGCCGATGACCGCCCCGGACGAGGCCTCGCCCGCCATGGGGCGGTGGCGCTACTGGCGGCCGGCGGCGGCGCCCGTCGAGCTCGGTACGCTGCAGGGGCGGGAGGTCGGGCTGCCGCCGCATTTCCACGCCGAGGACCAGCTCACCCTCGTGCTCGCCGGGCGGCGCCGCTTCGTCCTGGGCGGGCGGCTGCTCGTCCTCCGCGCCGGCCAGGGCGCGCGCATCCCGGCGGGGGTGCCGCACCGCTCCCTCGCCGAGCCGGAGGGCGTCCTCTGCCTCAACGCCTATCTGCCGGCCGGCAGCGACGCCGCGGCCGCGCTGGAAGGCTGGCTCGCGGCCGGTGGCTGGCCGCGGGGCGCGGTCCTGCCGCCGATGGACCTGGCAAGGGCGGGCCTGGCGGGGGCGGGCCTGGTGGGGGCGGATCTGGAGCTGGCAGCCTGGCGGCGCGCCGCTGCCGCGCCGCCCGAGGGCCAGGCCCTGCCGCCGGCCGGCCCCGTCCGCCGCGCCGCAGCGCAGGCGGGGATGAGCCGGGAGGGGTTCACGCGCCGCTTCGCGCGGCGGCACGGCATGCCGCCGCATGCCTTCTGGCGCATGGACCGCCTGAACCTCGCCCGCCGGCTGCTGCGCGCCGGGGAGGGCATCGCCGCGACGGCGGCCGAGGCCGGCTTCGCCGACCAGAGCCATCTCGGGCGCTGCTTCCGCCGCGTCTTCGGCGTCACGCCCGGCCGCTACCGCGCCGGCGAGCCGCCGTCACAGCCGTTCCAGACCGGGTGGTGAGCCGGCGGCAGGATCCCGCCGCCGCGGCGCCGCAAGAGGGCGGCGCCCGGACTGGAGGCCCCTCAAGACCATGACGATGATGCCCGGCGGGGACCCGCCATGAACGCGCTTCTCTCCCTCGCCGTGATCGGCGCCGGCATGAGCGTTGCGTTCCAGCAGGTGCTGAACGCGAAGCTGCGCGGCGAGCTCGGCTCACCCTGGTGGGCCGGCTTCGCCAGCTACGCCGTCGGCATGCTCGCCATGCTCCTCGCCGTCCTGGTCAGCGGCGGCCCGCCGCTCTCGGCGGCGATGATCGGGCGCACCACCTGGCTCTCCTGGGCCGGGGGGATCTTCGGCGCCCTCTTCATCGCCACGGCGATCCTGGCGGTCCCGCGCCTCGGCGCCGCGACCGTGCTGGCGCTGATCGTGGTCGGCCAGATGCTCGCCTCGCTCGCCTTCGACCATCTGGGCGCCTTCGGCCTGCCGCAGCACCCGGCGAGCCTGCTGCGGCTGGCCGGGGCGCTCTGCCTGCTGCTCGGCGTCCTGCTGATCCGCGCCTGACCGAGACGTCCGGCTGAATTCATGCGGAACGATCGCGCTGCCGGCTGCCGGGGCCGCCCCGCCTCTGCTATCGCCGCCCGCTTGCGGCCCAGGCCCGGGCCGCGCATCCGGGAGGCGACGCGCATGCCCTTTTCCCCCCGCGGCACGGTGACGCGCCGCGCCGCCCTGGCCCTCGGCACCGCCGGGCTGGCCTCTCCCTTGGCGACCCCGGCCCTCGGCCAGGCGCCCTGGCCGAACCGGCCGGTGACGCTCGTCGTCGGCTTCCCGCCTGGCGGGCAGACGGATTTCGCGGCGCGGGTGCTGCAGAACGGGCTGCAGCAGGCGCTCGGCCAGCCGGTGGTGATCGACAACCGCGGCGGCGCCGGCGGCAATCTCGGCACCGAGACGGTGCTGCGGGCGAAGCCGGACGGCTACACGCTGCTGGTCGGCAATGCCAACCCGCTGGTGATCAACCCGCACACCATGCCCTCGATGAAGATCAACCCGATGGAGCTGGTGCCGATCGGCATGATGCTGCAGAGCGGGCTGATCTTCTGCCTGCACCCCTCGGTCCCGGCGACGACGGTGGCGGAGTTCGCCGCCTGGGCGAAGGGGAAGAAGGGCGATGTCGATTACGGCTCGGCCAGCTCGGGCAGCCTCTCGCATGTGGCGATGGAGCTGTTCCGCAGCCGCATCGGCAGCCCGGAGATGACGCATGTGCCCTATCGCGGCAGCGGCCCGGCCATGCAGGACTTCATCGCCGGCCGCTTCCAGATCATGTGCGACGCGGCCAGCGTGGTGGCGCCCTTCATCGAGGCGAAGCAGCTCAAGGCGCTGATGGCGACGACGCCGGAGCGGATCCCGGCCTTCAAGGACATCCCGACCGCGGCCGAGCAGGGGGTGCCGGATTTCGTGGTGCTCGCCTGGATCGGGTTGTTCGGGCCGAAGGGCACGCCGCCCGAGGTCGTGCAGCGGGCCAATGCGGCGGTGAACCAGGCCTGCCAGGATGCGGCGATCCGGCAGAACATCGTCAGCCGCGGCGACGAGCCGGGCGGCGGCACGGCGGAGCAGCTCGGCGAGATCATGCACCGCGACCATGCCCGCTGGGGCGAGGTGGTGCGGGCGAACAACATCCGCGCCGAATAGCCGCCCCGGCGCGGCGGCGCGGCGGAGGCCCGCTCGCCGCCGCGCCCCGCGCCTGCGAGAAGCGGCCCGCGCCCATGCATGTCCCCGCCCGCCGCCATGTCCGCCTGCTGCGCCACCGGGTCCGCCGGGCGGTGGCGCTGCGCAGCTTCGTCCGCACCAGCGAGGTGGCGATCGTCCTCCTCGCCAGCCTCACCGGCGCGCTGGTCGGGGTGATCGCCTGGGGCATGGGGGCGGCGGCGGCGGCGATGCACCTGCTGCTCTTCGGCATCGCGCCGCAGATGCGCCTTTCCGCCACCAGCGTCGTCGCCTCCTGGCGGCTGCTGCTGGTGCCGGTGCTGGGCGGCCTCGCCCTGCATGGCCTGAACCGGCTGCTGCGGCGCTGGCGACCGAAGCCGCCGGTCGATCCGATCGAGGCCAATGCGCTGCACGGCGGCCGGCTCACCCTCTCGGACGCCGCGGTGGTGGGGCTGCAGACCATCGTCTCGAACGGCGTCGGCGCCTCGGTGGGGCTGGAGGCGGGCTATGCCCAGGCCGGGGGCGGCCTCGCCTCGCGGCTCGGCGCGCTCTTCGCGCTGCGCCGCGGCGACCTGCGGGTGCTGGTCGGCGCCGGCACCGCCGGGGCGATCGGCGCCGCCTTCGACGCGCCGCTGACCGGCGCCTTCTATGCCTTCGAGCTGGTGATCGGCACCTACAGCATCGGCTCGCTCTTCCCGGTCGTCGCCTCGGCGGTCGCGGCGACGCTGGTGGCGCGGCTGCTGCAGGCCGGGACCTATGCGGTCGGCTCCGTGGCGCCGACGGTCGTCGACACCGAGCTCTACCCGCTGGCCCTGCTGGTCGGCGCGCTCTCCGGCCTCGCCGCCATCGCGCTGATGCGCGGCGTGGCGCTGACCGAGCTGGCGCTGACCCGGGCCATCCCGTCCAGCGCGCTGCGGCTGATGCTGGGCGGGCTCTGCGTCGGCGGGCTGGCCATGGTCTCGACCGTCGCCCTCTCGGCCGGGCATGGCGCGCTGCATCTCGCCTTCATCACCGAGACGCCGGCGCGGCTGCTGCTGCTGCTGATCGTGGTGAAGTCGCTCGCCTCCATGGTCTCGGTGGCCAGCGGCTTCCGCGGCGGACTGTTCTTCGCCTCGCTGCTGATCGGCGCGCTCGGCGGCAAGCTCTTCGCCGGCATCCTGGCGCTGATCGCGCCGCCCGGGCCGGATGCGCTGGTGATGTCGCTGGTGGGGATGAGCGCCTTCGGGGCGGCGGTGATCGGCGCGCCGCTCGCCATGACCTTCCTCGCGCTCGAGACCACGGGCAGCCTCGCGGTCGCCGGGCTGGTGCTGGCGGCCGTCGCCGTCGCCGGGCTGATCGTGCGCCGGCTGTTCGGCTATTCCTTCGCCACCTGGCGCTTCCACCTGCGCGGCGAGGCGATCCGCAGCGCGCATGACATCGGCTGGATCAACGACCTGACGGCGGGGCGGCTGATGCGGCGGGACCCGCGCACCGCCGCGGCGAGCATGGATCTCGACGCCTTCCGCAAGGCGGTGCCGCTCGGCGCCGCGACGCAGGTGGTGCTGCTCGACGAGGGCGGGCGCTATGCCGGCCTCGTCTCGGTGGCCGAGGCGCATGCGGCGCCGCCCGAGACCGGGACGGTCGGCGCGCTGGCGCGGCTGCGCGACCGGGTGCTGCTGCCGCGCACCAATGCCCGCGACGCCATGGCGATCTTCGAGGCGGCGGAGGCGGAGGCGCTGGTCGTGGTGGACGGGCCGGGGCGGCGGGTGCTCGGCCTGCTGACCGAGGCGCATCTGCTGCGCCGCTACGGCGAGGAGGTGGAGAAGCGGCGGCGGGAGGAGAGCGGGATCGCGCCGGGGTGAGGGGCGGGTTCAGGCGGGAGGCCGAGCTTTTGCTTCCACGGCAGGCGTGCCCCTTCCGGAACCTGCCCCCTCCTGCGCTGTTTGCCATATGCTGCATCGCAGCACGGCCGCCTCTGCTGGGGGCGATCCATCAGCCGCGGCGGGACCGATGATCCAACTCGACAGGCCGCCCGAGGCTGGGCCGTGACCGAGGCTGGATGGGCCCGATCGGCCTCAACCTACGACAGGACATTGGCATTGAACCCCTTTTCCTTCGCCAGGAGGCGCGTGACCGGCCGGACCGCCCTCGTCGGCGCTGCCGTGCTGGGCGCGCTTGCCCTGGTGAACCACGCCGCCGCCCGCCGGGCGGAACGCAAGCATCCACCCCGGGGCCGCTTCGTCGAGGTGGACGGGGTTCGGCTGCACTACAGCGACCGGGGTAGCGGCAAGCCCATCGTTCTGCTGCATGGCAATGCCGTGACGGGTGACGACTACGACACCAGCGGCGTGGCCGAGCGCCTGCTCGAGAAGCACCGGGTCATCATCTTCGACCGCCCCGGCTTCGGGCATAGCCAGCGCCCGCATGGGCGCATGTGGACGGCGATGGAGCAGGCCGAGCTGCTCCACAAGGCCCTGCAGCAACTGAGCATCGAGCGGCCGGTCGTCGTCGGCCACTCCTGGGGCGCCATCGTCGCGCTCTCGCTCGCGGCGCGGCATCCGGCCGACATGGCGGGCCTCGTCCTGCTGTCGGGCTACTACTTCTGGACGCTGCGGCCGGATGTGCTGCTGGTCGTCCCGGGTGCGGTCCCGGTTCTCGGCGACATCCTGCGCCACACCGTCTCGCCCTGGCTGGGCCGCCTCATGATGCCGTTGCTGAAACGGGCGATGTTTTCGCCGCGGCCGCTTCCGGCGCGGTTCCGGTCGGACTACTCCGACGCGATGGCGCTCCGCCCGTCCCAGATCCGGGCCAGCTCGGTCGATGGCGCGCTGATGATCCCGGGCGCGCTGATGAACCAAGCGTCCTACGACGGCCTGCGCATGCCCGTGGGCATCATGGCCGGGGCGGCCGACAAGGTGGTCTTCGCGCGCAGCGCCAGGCGACTGCAGGCCCGCATCCCGGGAAGTGTCCTGCAGATCGTCGAGCGGGTGGGGCACATGGTGCACCATGCCGTGCCGGGACAGGTCGTCGAGATGGTCGAAGGCGTCCTCCGGGCCTCGACCGAAGCTCTCCATGAGCCGTCTCAGCCACTCCGGGCTCTCCCCGAGGGATCGGTCAGAGCCGCCTAAGGGCACTGCCCCTGAACCGATGTTCACGGGAAGCGCCCTAGGCGGCTGTTTTCAGAGCATCTTCACCCGATCAGGTGAGTCCCCCTGATCGGGATCTGCTCTGGTCGTCAAAGCCTGACACGTGGCGGCCGCGCGGCCGGTCGGTCCCGGGCTGATCGCGGCCTTTCCCAAATCGTTCTGAAATCGGCACCAAACCCCTGCGGCGGCGCCCCGCCACACGAAAATGTCGGTCGCGATCCTGCAACCGGATCGGCCAGCGGCGGTTCTTCGCCGGCCAAGGGGCGCCGGGCGCCGCCGGCGGGTCGCCGGGCGCCAGCGTCGCAGGTGCCGCGCGGCGGAGGTCGGCCCACCCCAGCACACAGGAGACCGCTATGGACAAGAACGAGATCGAGGGCGCGGCCCGCAACGTCGCCGGCAAGGCCCAGGAGGCCTATGGCAAGTTCACCGACGATGCCGAGCACGAGGCGAAGGGCGTCGCCCGCCAGGTCGCCGGCAAGGCGCAGGAGGCCTATGGCGATGCGCGCGACGTGGCCCGCGACGCGGCGCGCCAGGTCGGCCAGGTGGTGGAGAAGCAGCCGGTGCTCTCGCTGCTGGTGGCCGGCGCGGTCGGCTATGCGCTGGCGCTGCTGACGCTCGGCGTCGTGGATCGCGGCTCCCGCCGCTGGTAGGGCGGTCCGGGCCTCCCGCCACGCGGCGGGAGGCCCATCCGTCATGGCCGGCCTGAAACCCTGGTCCAACCCGTCGCCACCCGTTGTCCTGCCGCGGCTTTGTCGCGGCAGGCTGTGACGCATCCAGGCTCAGGAGCGAACCCGGGGCCCCCACGGCGTCGCGCAGCGACGTCGTGGGGATAAATCTCGGGGCCCCCGCGACGGCGCGCAGCGACGTCGTGGGGAATCATCAGGGCGCCGGCCGGAATTCCATCGCCCGAGTCAGCTCGGAGAGCGGCGCCTGATAAGCGATGCCCTTGCGCATGGCCCAGATATTCACCTGATGATGGATCGGGATCACGCCGAGATCGCGCACATAGCCGATCCGGATGACGTCCCAATAGGCCTTCTCCCGCGCCTCGGTGTCCATCACGGTCAGAGCCCGGTCGATCATGCGGTCGAGCTCGGGATTGCTGTAGTGCGAGGGCCGCGGGCGGGTGCCGCGGCCGCGCGGCGGGTCGGGCGTCGCCAGCATCAGCGAGAGATGCGTGTCCGGCTCCCCGGTCGAGGTGCTCCAGCCGGTCAGCGCGACGGAATGCTCGTCCCGCACCCCGCCGGCGGTGAAGAAGACGCTGGCCGGGCTGGTCTGCACCGCGGTCCTCACCCCGATCCGCGTCCACATCTGGGCGATGGCCTGGGCGATGGCGTCGTCGTTCACGTAGCGGTCGTTCGGCCCGTGCAGGGTGATGGCGAAGCCCTCCGGGTAGCCGGCCTCGGCCAGCAGCCGGCGCGCCCCCTCGGGGTCGTAGGCGGGGACCGGGATGGAGGGGTCGTAGCCCATCGCCCCCTCGGGCTGCGCCTGGCCGGTGGGCAGGGAGAAGCCCTCCATGATCTGCCGCCGGATGCCCTCCCGGTTGATCGCCATGGAGAGGGCGCGCCGCACCCGCACATCCCGCAGCGGGTTGGCGGGCAGGGGGTTGCCCGCCTTGTCGGTGACATGCGGCGTCTGCGGCCGGCTGGCATCGACATAGAGATAGATCAGCCGCAGGCCGGGGCGGGAGGCGACGGCGAGCTTCGGGTCCTTCTGCAGCCGCGCCACGTCGCGCGTCGGCACCGCGTCGATCGCGTCCACGTCGCCCGATTGCAGCGCCGCGACGCGGGCGCTGTCGTTGGTGATCATGCGGTAGGTCACCCGCTCCCAGGCCTGCCGCGGCCCCCACCAGGCGGGGTTGCGGGTGAAGACGGCGCGGTCGCCGAGGGCGAAGGAGGCCAGCTTGTAGGGGCCGGTGCCGATCGCCGCCTTGCCGCTGTTGTAGTCGGCGGTGCTCATCCCCTCGCCCTGCTTCCGGCCGATGACCGAGAAGGACATCATCATCTGCGGGATCAGCGGGATCGGCTCGGCGGTGTGCAGGCGGATGGTGTAGGGATCGACCACCTCCAGCCGCTGCACCGGGCGGATGTACTGGCCGAGCGAGGTCGGGCTGTTCGGCACGTTCGGCGCCCGCTCGAAGGTGAAGACCACGTCGTCGGCGGTGAAGGGCGTGCCGTCGTGGAAGGTGACGCCGCGGCGCAGGCGGAACTCCCAGGTGCGGTCGTCGAGGCGCTTCCAGCTCTCGGCGAGGCCGGGGGCGGGACGCTGGTCGGCATCCGGATGCACCAGCCGGTCGAAGACATGCCAGGTCAGCGCATGGTTCGGCGAGAGGTCGAAGAAATGCGGGTCCATCGAGGTGAAGGCGCCGCCCACCGCGAGGGTGATGTCGGCGCCCCGCGCCGGCGGGGTGCCGAAGGGGGCCGTCATGGCCATGGCCGCGATGGCCCAGCGCGCGCCGCGTCGCATCCGCTCGTCTCCCCTGTGCCGTCCCCGGTCCGCAGCCTGGCGGACCGGGAAAGCGGGATGCAAGTCTCATGCTAGCGGCCGGCCGCGGGCGCCCGCCCTCATGGCCAGACGGGCATGCCCTCCAGCCCCGCGGTGTCCGGCAGGCCGCAGATCAGGTTCGCATTCTGCACCGCCTGGCCGGCCGCGCCCTTGCCGAGATTGTCGACCACGCCCAGCGCGATCACCACCTCCCGCGCCGGATCGGCGGCATAGCTGACGAAGGCGAGGTTCGAGCCGGTGGCCCATTTGGTCTGCGGCGGCCGGTCGGTCACGCGGATGAAGGCCCGCCCGGCATAGAAGCGCCGGGCCGCCTCCAGGCACTGCGCCGTGGTGGCGCGGCCGCGGCCGTAGATCGTGGCGAGCAGGCCGCGGGTCATCGGCACCAGATGCGGCGTGAAGACCAGCCCGGCCGCGCTGCCGCCGCTCAGCCGCTCGATCGCCCGGGCCATCTCGGGCATGTGGACGTGCTGGAGCAGGCCGTAGGGCACCAGGGTCTCGTTGCTCTCGGCATAGCCGAACCGGCTGTCGGCGCCGCCCCGGCCGGCGCCGGAGATGCCGGTCTTGGCGTCGATCACGATGTTGCCCGGCTCGATCAGCCCGTCCGCCAGCAGCGGCGCCAGCGCGGTGAGCGCCGCCGCGGGGAAGCAGCCGGGATTGGCGATGCGGCTCTGCCCCGCGATCCGCTCCGGCCAGATATCGGCCAGGCCATAGGTCCAGCCCTCGGCGGCGCGATGGTCGCCGCCGATATCGACGATCTTCACCGCCCGGGGGACGCGCGCCAGCGCCTCGGCCGAGGCGCCGGTGGGCAGCGAGGCGAAGAGCAGGTCGAGCTGCGGCAGGGCTTCGGGGTCCCATTTCTCGATCACCAGCCCGGCCAGCCGGGCCGGCAGGCCGGGGAAGCGGTCCGCCAACCGGCTGCCGGCGCTGCCCTCGCCCGCGGCGTAGACCAGCTCGAAGGAGGGGTGGCCGGCGACCAGGCGCAGCGCCTCGCCGCCGCCGAAGCCGCTGATGCCGACGATGCCGACGCGAATGCGCATGGGGTGGTGTCCTTCTGGGGTTTGGGCTGGGATGCGGGCAAAAGAAAACCCCCGGAGCCGAGGGCTGCGGGGGTTCGGGACGGCGGGCCGGGATCGCTCCGGCGGGTGGGGCCTAGGGTAAGGCCATCACCACGCGGGAGGATGCCGATCGGCACGCAGCCCAGGACGCCACCGCTTGGGTGCAGCGGCGTCGGCGTCGGTCACAAAGGGCCTGGGTCCTGGGCATGTCCCGCGACACTGTCGCGCGCCCCATGCAACGTCAAGCGGCATGACGCGCCGATCGGACCCGTCGCTGCCCGTTGCCCGGCCGCGGCGTCGTGGGACGTTCTCAGCCCCGGTAGTACAGCATCACCGTATGCGTCGCCTCGGCGAACATCAGCCAACGCTCGATCAGCAGGCCGCCGAGGGCGAGCACGGCGCCGAGGCTCAGCGCCAGCGCGGCCGGCAGGCCGCCGAGGAGGAGCGCGAGCAATGCCAGCAGCACCGGCAGGGCGAAGCCCGCCCCCTGCGCGATGAGGCGGAGCTTCGCCGCATGCTTGCGGGCGATGCAGAAGCCCATCTCGCGCAGCAGGTAGTTCTGCTCGGTATGCGGCGGCTCGAGCGGGCGGGTCTTGCCGATGAAGCCGAGCGTCGTCGCGCTCTCGATGGTGGCGAGGGGCGGCGCCGTGTCGATCGCCTGCCAGTAGGCGCGCTTCAGCAGCAGCGCGCCGGCGCCGGTGAGGCAGGCGAGCAGCGCCGGCACCGCGCCGCCGCCGGCGAAGGCGGCCAGCATCGCCAGCAGCACGGCGCCGCTGAAAGCCGAGAGCGCCAGGTAGCCGGGCACCACCAGCGGGTGGTGCCATTGGCGGATGGGCTTCAGCGAGGCGTAGATCATCCCCGTGCAATAGACGGTGGCGACGGCCCCGGCCGCGGCGAGCAGCCCGGCCGCGAGGGCGAGCACCGGGGCATCGACCCAGAGGGCGAGGCCGAGCAGCAGGGCCGGGATGTAGGTGAGGATCGCCGCCACGCCCTCCCGCGACAGCCAGGAGGAGCGCCATTGCGAGATGGCGCGCCAGGCGCGCCGCGGGTTGCCGAGATGCAGCGTGGAGGAGAGCAGCCCGATGGTGATCAGCAGCAGGGCGAGGGCCAGCGCGACGAGCCCCTGGCCGGGGACGAGGCCGAGCGGACGCAGCAGGCCAAGCCAGAAGAGCAGCCCGTAGCCGGCGCCCGAGGCGGTGGTGAAGAGGACGATGGAGCCGGCCGGGTTCATGCCGCGGCCCTCCCCGCCGGATGCGGGCAGGGCGTCATCGGCTGAGCACCCGGTCCATCCAGCGCAGCAGCGGGTTGCCGATCGCTTCCGGCGCCGCCGCCTCCGGCTGCGCCGCGAGGCTGCTGCGGTTGCGCGGCGGCAGGTAGCTGTTCACCGGCTGGTAGCCGAGCTCGGGCATCAGCGCCTGGCCGCCACGCTCGCGCACGAGCTGGCTGACCGGGCTCTCCGGATCGCCGAGATCGCCGAAATGCCGCGCCTTGGTCGGGCAGGCCAGCACGCAGGCGGGCTGGCGCTGCGCCTCGGGGATGGTCTCGTTGTAGATGCGGTCCACGCAGAGGGTGCATTTCTTCATCACCCCCGCATCCTCGTCCATCTCCCGCGCGCCATAGGGGCAGGCCCAGGCGCAGAGGCCGCAGCCGATGCAGATGGCGTGGTCGACGAGGACGATGCCGTCCTCCGCCCGCTTGTAGCTCGCCCCGGTCGGGCAGACGGTGACGCAGGCCGGCGTCTCGCAATGCAGGCAGGAGCGGGGGAAATGCACCGTCCGCCCGGCGGCGCCCTCGCCGGCCTCATAGCTGTGGACGCGGTTGAACCAGACGCCCTCGGCCCCGGCGGAATAGGGGTGCAGGTCCGGCAGCGGCCCGGATTGGCCGGAGGCGTTCCATTCCTTGCAGTTGGTGGCGCAGGCCTGGCAGCCGACGCAGGTGTCGAGGTCGATGACGAGGCCGAGCTTCTTCGCGCCCGGCATGGGCTGGGGCAGGCAGGTCATGCGCGGGGCTTCACCGAATAGCGCAGGATGTCGGGATTGGCGGGCGTGTGCGGCCGCGGCCGGGGGGCAGGGAAATGCGGCTCGGTCGGGCCCGCCTGCTCGGCGGGCTCGGCCTTGGTCACCCGCACCCGTAGGTCATACCAGGCCGCCTGGCCGGTGACCGGATCGGCATTGGCGGCGCGGAAGCCCTGCTGCGCCGGCAGCCATTCGCTGATGACGTGGTTGAGCAGGAAGCCGCGCAGCGCCTCCGGGCTGTCGGCCGAGAGGTCCCAGGCGCCGGGCCGCTTGCCGATGGCGTTCCAGGTCCAGACCGTGTCGGGGTTCACCCCCTCCATCACCGCGAGCTGGCATTTCAGCCGGCCGCTGCGGCTCTCCACCCAGACCCAGTCATCCTGGGCGAGGCCCATCGCCTCCGCCCGGCTGCGCGCCATGGTGAGCTTGTTGGCGCCGTGGATCTGCCGCAGCCAGGCATTCATCGAGCCCCAGGAATGGTACATCGCCATCGGCCGCTGGGTGACGGCGGAAAGCTCGAAGCGATCGAGGTCGGCGCCCTGCTGCTCGAGCGGCGGGTACCAGATGGGCAGCGGGTCGCAATAGCGGCGCACCCGCTCGCGCAGATGCCCGGGCGGCTGCCGCTCGCCATGGCCCTCGGCGGCGAGGCGGAATTTCTGCAGCGGCTCGGACCAGAGCTGCAGCACGATCTGCTCGGGCTTCGGGATGAAGCCCATCGCCTTGGCGCCGTCGAGATAGGCCTGGTTGGCGTGCTTGTACCATTCCTGCTCCGGCGGCAGGTGGTCGCGCCAGAAGCAGCCATTCTCGACATAGCGCCGGAGCTGGTCCGGGTTGGGCTCGCCCAGGCCCTTCTTGCCGCCATCCACCCCGCGGAAGCCGGCGAGCGGCCCGACGCCGGGCGCCCGCTGGTGGTTCACGATGTAGTCCGGATAGTCCTTGAAGCGCGGCGAGCCGTCCTCCTTGACGAAGGCGGGCAGGCCGAGCCGGGCGCCGAGCTCGATCAGCACCTCCTGGAAGGGGCGCACGTCGCGGTCCGGCGCGATCACCGGCTGGCGGATGGAATCGCCCGCGCCATGCGGGCTGCCGATCGGCCTATCGAGCACCGAGATGCAGTCCCAGCGCTCGAGATAGGTGGTGTCGGGCAGGATCAGGTCGGCATAGGGCACGGTCTCGGAGAAATAGGCATCCGAGTAGATGACATGCGGGATGACATAGGCGCCGTCCTCGCGCGTCTCCGTCAGGATGCGGATCACCTCGCCCGGGTTCATGGCGCTGTTCCAGGCCATGTTGGCCATGAACATGAACAGCGTGTCGATCGGATAGGGATCGCCCGCCCCGGCATTGCCGATGACGGTGTGCATCATCCCGTGCAGCGCCAGCGGCGCCTCCCAGGAGAAGGCCTTGTCGATGCGGATCGGGCTGCCGTCCTCCTCCACCAGCAGGTCGTCCGGCCCGTGCGGGAAGGAGAGCAGGTTGCCGACGAGCGGCGTGTTCGGCTTCGCCCCCTTGCCGGCCGGCGGCGGCCCGGGCGGGATCGGGCGCGGGAAGGGCGATTTGTAGCGCCAGGAGCCGGGGGTATCGACGGCGCCGAGCAGCATCTGCAGCAGGTGCAGCGCGCGGCAGGTGTGGAAGCCGTTGCTGTGCGCCGAGATGCCGCGCATGGCGTGGAAGGCGACCGGCCGTCCCGTCACCGTCTCGTGCCGCCGGCCCCAGACATCGGTCCAGGGCTGGTCGAGCGTGATGGGGTGCTCGAAGGCCACCTCGGCGATCTCGGCGGCGATGCGGCGGATGCGCGCCGCCTCCAGCCCGCAGCGTTCGGCGACGGCCTCCGGCGCGTAGCGCGGATCGAGGTAGCGCTCGGCCAGCAGGTGGAAGACCGGCCGCGCGCGGCGCCCGTCCGGCAGGGCGTGGTCGCCGACCAGCACCGCCGAGAGGTCGGCGGCCTTGGCCGGGATGGCGCCGCGCGCCCGGTCCCAGGCGAGCGGCGTGCCCTCCGCGTCGCGGGCGAAGAGCCCGTCCTCCGGCCCGCCCGGATCCTGCACCACCAGCCAGGCGGCGTTGGTGTAGCGGGCGAGGAAATCGAGATCGACGCGGTCGGTGCGCAGCAGCTCATGCGCCAGGGCCAGCACGAAGAGCCCGTCCGTGCCCGGGCGGATGCCGACCCATTCATCGGCGATGGCCGAATAGCCGGTGCGCACCGGGTTGACCGAGACGAATTTCGCCCCGCGCGCCTTCACCCGCGACAGGCCGAGCTTGATCGGGTTGCTGTCATGGTCCTCGGCGACGCCGAACATCAGCACGTATTGGGCGCGGTCCCAGTCCGGCTCGCCGAATTCCCAGAAGCTGCCGCCGATGGAGTAGAGCCCGCCGGCCGCCATGTTGACCGAGCAGAAGCCGCCATGCGCGGCGAAATTCGGCGTGCCGAATTGCGCCGCCCAGAAGCCGGTCAGGCTCTGGCTCTGGTCGCGGCCGGTGAAGAAGGCGAGGCGGCGCGGATCGCTCTCGCGCACCGCCCGCAGCCAGCCCGTCGCGATCTCCATCGCCTCGGGCCAGGAGATTTCCTTGAACTCGCCCGCGCCGCGCTCGCCGACGCGCAGCAGGGGGCTGCTCAGCCGCGCCGGGGCATACTGCGTCATGATCCCGGCGCTGCCCTTGCCGCAGATGACGCCGCGATTCACCGGATGGTCCGGATTGCCCTCGATGTAGCGGATCCGCCCGTCCTTCAGGTGGACGCGGATGCCGCAGCGGCAGGCGCACATGTAGCAGGTGGTGGTCTTGACCGTATCGCCGACGGGAACGGAGTAGTCGACGCGGGGATCGGCCCGGGGATCGGCCCGGGGATTGGGCTGTGGATCGGCCCCTGGACCGGGGCCTGGTTGAAGGCGCGACGGCGTCGGCGCTTCCGGCATCGGTTGCTGTATTCCCCGTGGACTTCCTGTTGCAGTTAGGCACGCTCGGGGGGTGCGGGCAAATCAAGGCCCGGCCCGGATTTTCACGATGAACGGGGAGGGGATGATGAAAAAATCACTGAAGCAGATGGTCCGATCCGGCGAGCTGGCGGCGGGCACCTTCCTGGTGGAGTTCGTCACCCCCGGCATCGGCCATATCCTCGCCGGCGCGGGCTGCGACTTCGCCTTCCTCGACATGGAGCACAGTGGCTTCTCGGAGGAGACGGTGAAGGCCGGGCTGCGCTTCCTCGAGGCCGGCGGCATCCCGACGCTGGTGCGCATCCCCTCGCGCGAGGCGCATGACGTGGCGCGCATCGCCGATATCGGCGCCGAGGGGGTGATGCTGCCGCTGGTGGGCAGCCTGGAGGTGGCGCGGGCCGCCGTCGCGGCGCTGAAATACCCGCCGCTCGGCCGGCGCGGCGTGGCGCTGCGCATCGCGCACGACAATTACCGCGCCGCGCCCGCCGCCGAGGCGCTGGCCACGGCGAATGAGCGCACGGTGCTGATCCTGATGATCGAGACCGCCGAGGGGGTGGAGCAGGCCGGGGCGATCGCGGCGCTGGAGGGGGTGGATGCGCTCTGGGTCGGGCATTTCGACCTCTCCGCCTCGCTCGGCATCCCGGGGGAATTCGAGCATCCGCGGTTCCGGGAGGCGACCCGGCGGATCTGCGCCGCAGCGAAGGCGCATGGGAAGGGGCTGGGGCGGCTGGTGACGGGGGAGCCAGAGGCACGGCAGGCGGTGGCGGATGGGTTCCGGCTGATCGCCTGGGGTGGGGATGCGTGGTTGTTGCAGGAGGCGGTGGCGGCGGGGGTAGGGGTGGTAAAGGGGATGCGAGTTGCGGATGGGCACGATCGAGCAGAGGAGCAACATGCAGCCGGACGAATTCCATCGCCAACCTCCATTCCCGTTAGTGAGAAGAAGGAAGAGGTGCATAGGAGGCAAGTCACTGGAGCAAAGTTAAACGAAAAGTGGCGAGTCGGCGCAGCCCATGCGCTTTATCGAGAAACTGGTGATTTCTATATGCTGTTGGAGCGCTTTCCTGGTGCGCTATTCGATACAAATGGCTATGTCTTTTTCGCCACAGAAGACGAATACCTAAATTGTCCGCACCTTATTAGAGGCGCTCGGCTCAATGTGCGTGGTGGAATAGCAAGCATTCCCGGTTACATTCGAGTTAAGCCCTAGTGCAAACCGAGGCGGATATCTGATCATTTTTCTTGTCAAAGCAGCAATGTATATGTGTCTCGGCATTGAGGCGCGACCGCAATCCAGGCAGTCAGTATGACTACAGAGCGGCAAACTCTCGGCATATTCGGCGAAGAGCGAGTAGCGAAGGACTGCCGGCGCCCCTGCTGCAAGCGCCACCGGACCCTGGCGAGGTTGCCGTCGAACTTCAAATGTCCGGACGTTATCTGCGATTTTTGTGGTTATCCGCCCAGGTGAAGGTCATCACGGCAAAGACAGTCGATGTCCTTCCCAGAACCATACTTGGAGCGGCATGGGGTCCGCAGCGAGAGCGGATGGAAGCGGGGATCTACTTTCCGCTGTTTCTTGTGCTGATCTCCGCCGATAAGTCGGATTATGCCATCTACTATCTGTCGGCGGACTTGCAACGACCAGAGATGTTCAAACCTCGCAAGCCGCTGCGTGACACGGCTCGTCGGGCAGGATGGATTGGTTCTATTTATGATCTGTCTTCCGCGTGTGGATCGTTTGCCCAATTGATCTAATGCTAACGGCCGTTGATGTTGACCCATCAACGGCCCCTCAGCTCGAATTTGGCCAATTTCCCAGTTGTCCGGCAACATAAGGCGTTCTGCCGCCTCGACTTTGGAGTGCTGCGGCCCGATTTTTCCTCTCCGGCTATAGCCCACGACATCACCAGAAAGCCTCACAGCTACCAAGCAAATTTCCGAAGACCAGCGCGAAAGTCAGAGAAGCTTGTGCCCGCGGCTCATCGAAAATGGCCAAAGTCGAGCTTATACCAAAGGCATGAATGGTCCATTCATGCCGTTAATGTCAGGCCTCCGCCAGCCAATCCTCCGCCCGCAGCCCGTCCACCCGGCGGAACTCGCCGAGATGGTCGGTGACGACGACAAGGCCGCGGCTGCGGGCATGGCCGGCGATCAGCAGGTCATAGGGGCCGATGATCCGGCCCTGCCGCTCCAGCACGGTGGTGATCTCGCCGGCATGCGCCGCGGCCGCCTCGTCGAAGGGCAGGACGGCGAGGCGGGCGGCGAAGCCCGCCACCGCGCGCCGGTTCTCCGCGGGGCGGGCGGATTTCGCGGCGTCGTGCAACAGCTCGGTCAGCGTGATGGTGGAGATGCACAGCGTCTCCACCTCGGCGTTGAAGCGCGACCGCAGCCCGAGCGGCCGGTCGCGCAGCACGCGGATGCAGAGATGGGTGTCCAGCATGTGCCGGAGCATCAGAAGCTCTCGCGCACCTCGTGCGGCGGCTGCGCGCGCTCGGGCAGGTCGATGCCCGGCGCGTCGAAGACGTCATCCCAGAGCGCATCGGCCGGCAGGATGAGGCGCCCCCGGCCGTCGCGGATCACCGCCACCTCCTGCACGCCGGGCGGGAAGGCAACGTCCTTCGGCAGCCGCACGGCCTGCGATCGGTTGTTCTGGAACAGGCGGGTCCGGGTCATGGTGGGAGCATCCCGCATGGGATATACATATGGCATATCCCATGCGCTCCAACCACCTCTACCGCGCCGCGAGATTCCCCAGCCGCCCGGCCATCATCCCCGCATCGATCACCAGCTCCGACCCGGTGATGTACTGCGAGGCATCCGAGGCCAGGAACAGCACGCCATCGGCGATGTCCTGCGGCGTGCCGAGCTTGCCCGTCGGCACGCCCGCCGCCGCCACCACCTGCGGGTCGATCGGCGCATTGGCCCGCGCATCCTGCGCGCCCACCGGCATCTTCTCCCAGATCTCGGTGGCGATGATGCCGGGATGGACGCTGTTGCAGCGGATGTTGTCGCGCGCCCCGGCGCATTCGAGCGCCACCGACTTGGCGAAGAGCCGCACCGCCCCCTTGGTCGCCGAATACCCCGCCAGCCCGGCCGAGCCGCGCAGCCCCGCGACCGAGGAGATCATGACGATCGAGCCGCCCTCGCCGGATTGCCGCATCAGCGGGATGCCGTACTTGGCGGTGAGGAACACGCCGTCCACGTTCACCGCCATCTGCTTGCGCCAATCGGCCAGCGACATGCCGGTGACGGTGCTGATGATGGCGATGCCGGCATTGGCGACCAGGATGTCGAGCCGGCCGTAGCGCCGCTCCACCTCGCCGATGATCTCCGGCCAGCGCGCCTCCTCCGTCACGTCCTGGTGCAGGTAGAGCGCCTCGCCCCCCTTGTTGCGGATGCCGGCGGCCACGTCCTCGCCGCGGCGGTCGTCGAGATCGGTGAGGACCACCCGCGCCCCCTCCCGCCCGAGCGTGCTGGCGATGGCGGCGCCGATGCCCGCCGCCGCGCCGGTGACGAGCGCGACCTTGCCCTGGACCTGGCCCATGCGTTCCCTCCTGCGATTTTCTGCGCGGGAAGGCTACCCGCGCTGCGCGGCGACGCAAGCCGGGCGGATCAGCCCGTCTCGCCCTCGGCAAAGGGCGGCTGCAGCCAGAGCGGGTCCTTCACCTTCCGCAGGAAGGCGGCATGCGCCGCGATCTCCGCCGCGCTCGGCCGGATCGGCCGCGGCACCCGCTCCCGCGCCAGCCCGCCGAGCGAGACCGTCGGCGCGGCGATCTGCGCCGCCAGCGCGAAGCCGGGCTGCTTGCCGCCCATCAGCTCCAGATAGACCTGCGCCAGCAGCTTCACGTCGAGCAGCGCGTTGTGGCTGGTGCGCATGGAGTTGTCGACGCCGAGCCGCCGGCACAGCGCGTCCAGGCTGTTCGGCAGGCCGGGGAAACGCTTCTTGGCGACGGCCAGGCTGTCCACCATCCGCGCCCGGTCGAGCGCCGGATGGCCGGCGCGCCGCAGCTCGGCATCGAGGAAGCCGAAATCGAAGGGCGCGTTGTGCGCGATGATCGGCGCATCGCCGAGGAAATCGAGGAATTCCCCCACCACCTCGGGGAATTTCGGCTTCCCCGCCAGGTCGGCCGCGGTGAAGCCATGCACCCGCGTGCTCTCCTCCGGCACGTCGCGCTCGGGGTCGAGCAGGGTGTGGTAGTGCCGGCCGGTCGGCACCAGGTTGACGATCTCGATCGCCGCGATCTCGATCACCCGGTCGCCCGTCGCCGGGTCGAGGCCGGTGGTCTCGGTGTCGAGCACGAGCTGTCTCATAGGCGGTGTCCCTCAATCGCCGGGCGCTGCCTGCGGCGGCTTGGCGGCGCGGCATGAGCCGCGGCGCCCATCCGGGCGCCCGGCCCCGCGGGCCGCGGGGCGGCCCCCTCCCTGGTCCGCCTCATGCGCCGCGGATCTCCCGGACGAGCCGGCGGATCGCCCGCTGCGCCGCATGGCGCGACAGGCCGGTATGGACGAGATGATCGGCCCGGCGCCGCTTCTCCCGGTCCGGCACCTGCCGGCCCAGGATGTAGCGCAGCCGCTCCTCCGTCATGCCGGGCCGGCGCAGCACCCGATGGCGCTGCACCGCGGCCGGCGCGGTGACGACGACGACGCGGTCGCACCGCCCCTCGCCGCCCGTCTCGAACAGCAGCGGGATGTCGAGCACCACCAGCCGCTCGCCGCGCCGCCGCGCTGCGGCGAGGAAGCGCCGCTCGGCATCGCGCACCAGCGGATGCACGATCCGCTCCAGCCGCCGCAGCGCCTCGGGGTGGCCGAGCACGGCGCGGCGCAGCGCCTCCCGGTCCACCCGCCGGCCGCCCGGCCCCTCCGTCACCGTGCCGGGAAAGGCGGCGGCGATGGGCGCGACGGCCCGGCCGCCCGGCCCCTGCAGCGCATGCACCGCCGCATCCGCATCGAAGACCGGCACATGCAGCCGGCGGAAGCTGGCGGCGGCGGTGGACTTGCCCATGCCGATGCCGCCGGTGAGGCCGATGAGCTTCATCGCGCCGGCCCGTGGGTGGGCCCATGGGTGGGCCAATGGAGAGGGATGTCGCCGCCCACCACCGCCCGCAGTTCGTCATCCACCGCCGGCGTCACCCCGAACCAGGCCGCGAAGCCCGGCCGCGCCTGGTGCAACAGCATCCCGAGCCCCTCCACCGCGGCAAGCCCCCGCGCCCGCGCCGCCGCCAGCAGCGCCGTCTCCCGCGGCACGTAGACGATATCGGCCACCACCGCCCCCGCCGGCAGCGGCGCCAGGTCGATCGCCGGCCCCGGCTGCCCCGACATGCCGAGCGAGGTGGTGTTCACCAGCATCGCCGCCCCCTCGAGCGGCGGCCGGTCGGCGACCGCGACCGGCCCGCCCAGCGCCCGCGCCAGCGCCTCCGCCCGCGCCGGGGTGCGGTTGACCAGCGTGACGCGCGGGCAGCCGGCATCGAGCAGCGCCGCCGCCACCGCCCGGGCCGAACCGCCGGCGCCGAGGATCACCACCGGCCCCGCATCCGCCCGCCAGCCCGGCACCGCCTCGGCGCAATTCGCCAGGAACCCCCAGCCATCGGTGTTCGAGCCCTCGATCGCGCCGTCGCGGAAGACCAGCGTGTTCACCGCCCCGGCCCGGTGCGCCGTGGCATCCACCCGGTCGCAGACGGCGAAGGCCGCCTCCTTGTGCGGGATGGTGACGTTGGCGCCGCGGAAGCCGAGATCGGCCAGCGCCCGGACCGACTCGGCGAACCGCTCGGGCCGCACCGGCAGGGGCAGGTAGGCGCCGTCGATCCCGTGCCGGCGCAGCCACAGCCCGTGCAGCCGCGGCGAGCGGGAATGATCGACGGGCCAGCCGAGGATGCCGGCGGTGCGGGCCTGGCCCGAGAGGAGGTGCATGGGGTTTACAAACCTTGGGGGCGGGACGCGGTCAATGGGGTGAGGCCGGGGCGCCGCCCCGCACCCCGCGAAGGGGGCGAAGCCCCCTATCGGTGATCCCCGCGACACCGCCGCGCGGCGTCGCGGGGGCCCCGGTCCAGCGCCATGGGACAGAGGGCCGTCACGGCCGTCCGGTGCCAGGCCTCGGCCGGGCAGCGGCCAGGGCCAAGGCAAGGGCAGGGTGCGGCGGCCGGGCCCGGGGCCGCGATGCCGGCAGGCGTCGGGGGATGTCGGTCATTGTCGGGAAGGGAGGGCAGGGTAGGGCAGGGGCATGTCCGTGTCAGACGCCACCCTCGCCGCGGCCCGCGATGTCGGGCGGGACTGGATCGAGGCCGCCTACTACGCCGAGGCGGAATCCGCCGCCGAGGCCCAGTGGCAGGGCATCATCCTGCCCTTCCTGCGGATCGAGGCGACCGGGATCGACCTCGCCCACACCCTGGACCTCGCCGCCGGCCACGGCCGCCACGCGGCGCGCCTGCTGCCGCTGGCCGGGCACCTGCACATCGTCGATCTCCACGCGGGCAACCTGGATGCCTGCCGCCGCCGCTTCGGCGCCGACCCGCGCATCGCCTACAGCCCGACCGATGGCTGCACCCTGCCGGTGCCGGACGCCTCGCTCAGCTTCCTCTTCTGCTTCGACGCCATGGTGCATTTCGACAGCGACGTGGTGCGCGCCTATCTGCGCGAGACAAGCCGGGCGCTGCGCCCCGGCGGCCACGCCTTCCTGCACCATTCCAACGAGCACCGCTTCCCGACGCGCGACTTCCGGCAACACCCGCATTGGCGCAACTTCCTGAGCCTCGGCCTGATGGCGCATTACGCGGCGAAGGAAGGGCTGGAGGTGGTACGGCAGCAGGCACTGGATTGGAACCACGATGGGAGTGACATCGACGGGTTGACGTTGTTGCGGCGGGGAAAAACAAATGAGCGGCGCTAAATCAGAAGTTTCCGGGGGTGGCTCTCTGGGACTGGATAGAAATAAATTTTCTTGAAATTGGGTTCAATCTCAATCGTGCCAAGATCTCCAAGATGAATACTAGAATAGTAAACCATCCAACAGACACAAATAAAAATAATGACTCTTCCAATGCGCTGGCGTTTTTGTCGGAAAATAATGTACAAACAATTAAAGAAAGCAAATTAATTAAAGAGCCTAGTACAATAAAAATCATATATGGATGTTGTTCTTGTTCTAATTCAGCTATAATTGATAGAAATTCAAATCTAAGATCCATAAGATCACGCCTTTTGTTTTTAGCAAAACTTGTACCTATCCCTTCAAGGGCATCGATTTCTGCATTCATGCTCCGCGAAAGGCGCGATGCTCGCAATTCTATTGGTGCTCTAAACACAGAGAGGCCGATCCCGATGCCAACGCCAAGCTGAAGTAGGCTTGAAAAGTCACTGTACGACGTCATAATGCCTCACGTGGGAGCATTGCCAAACCAGCGCGCGCTTCGAATCATTCGAGAGCAGCGCAAGCTTAATATAGCAGAGGTAGCCGAATTTACGGCTATCTCGCTTAATCGTCTCAGCGAAATCGAAAGTGGGGATCGAGAGCCATCCCGCAAGCAAATGGAAAGATTGGCAGGGGCATACGGTGTGCCTCTCTATGCATTATTCAATGATGCTATCCCGAATCTTGAGCCGCTTCCACATGACTTTCGTAAACGCAATCCGACTCCCGCGGCGCTAAGTCCAAGAGCACTGCGTGTTCTGTTTTCTGCAGAAAAAATTTCGACATACTCACGGCAGTTAGCGATAGCTCTGGGATATCGGCCCAGAAATTTTTTAGCCAATATTCGTGATGCTCGCTCCCCAGATAAAATGGCAATGCTAGTGCGATCGCTATTTGATGATTGGCTTGGTCCGCGAGCTTCAATTCTTAATTTCTTTGGGGCTCCCGAGCAAAAATTTGCGAGCGCGCTTCGGTTGTTCTTTGAGGGGCAGGGCGTCGTCTTGAACGTCAATGATGCCCCAGAAGATTATATGGGATTCTATGTTAATCCCGACGCAGGCTTACCGACCATTTTTGTTAGCAGATCAATTTTATCAAGAAAGGCTCAGCTTTTTACGCTTGCTCACGAAATCGGACATTTTTTGCTCGGATTAGAGGGAGTGTCGAATCCCTTCGAAGCCAAAAACGACATTGAGCGATCTTGTAACGTATTCGCTGCAGAATTTTTGGCGCCAAGGAATACCTTCTCCCAAGTGGCGGAAGGTTTTTCGCGTGATATGCGCGCAGATACGCGCGCATTTATCAGCGCTACTTCCGCGCGAACGCTCCTCAGTAGGCATGCAGCTGGCATCCGTTTGGTTGAATTGGGATATATCTCGAGGAGAGAATATTTGGCATGGAGGGAAGATTTCCTCGCCAATCCCGGCAATGAAAAAGAAATCGAGAGAAAAGTTTTTGGAAACAGCAACGTTGCTGCCGTACATGCCAAAAGATTAAATGAAATCGGCTATCTTTCTGTGTTTCTATCGAAAAGCGCGATAGATAAAAATATAATAGATGCTCATGATGTAGTTGAAGGGATTGGACTTTCTATCGGACTGCAGCAGAAGGCCTTTTCGCTGGCTGCTCGCCGGATCGAGGCGGCTATTGGCCAATGACTCTGCCGCCTGTTCATGGCTGGATGATAGATTATCGAACGGCTCTTTCAATTTTTCAGTCGCAAAGTAATGAGCGGATAGCGCATTGCGTTTCGCAATGTAATGCACGGGCATTCCATATTTGTCATCATGAAGAGAGGCGTTTTCGTGATGATGTAATGCTAGTGTTTCCTTTCATTAAACCGCGATCTTGTGTTTGTGATCTGGATGACGAGGTATATAGGCGTTGTAATGCTGTGGCATCCAATCCGATAGCACGATCAATATTGACTGGAAATCAAACAGCTATATTTATTACCGCTACTGCTAGTGCACGAAACTTCGGCGTTATTTCCGATCATATCTCGCCGAATTTTGCAACTGTGCACGATCTTTGTGGTCTGTTTGGCGTGCCTGTATTAACATCTGGACAATATTTTTCTATGTTATAACACTTGCTGCGAATTTAAATCTTTGAATTTTTTCCTATAATCCGTTACGATCCCGTCCGCTTCCTCGGGATCGCCGCCATGCCTCGCCCCTCCCGCCGCCGCTCCTCCCCAGCCCCCACCCCCCT
>NZ_QLIX01000017.1 GCF_003258945.1 Roseicella frigidaeris
AACGCCCATTCCTCCTCGCTCGTGTCGGTCGGATAGCAATATCGCCGCAGCTCAGTACACATCCCATATATTTGGGATCAACTCGGTCCGTAACACGCTCTAGGGCGCTTCCCCTGGACACCGGTTCAGGGGAAGCGCCCTGGACTAGTGTTGTCAGAGCATCTTCACCCGATCAGGCGAGTCCAGCTGATCGGGATCTGCTCCAGACCGTGATCCGCTCACACGGCTTCGCGGATCATGGTCCAGGCCATCGTTTGGTCGCGTGATCCACGCCTTCGGTGGGTCCACCTCAAGCGATCACGCTTTAGGACGTTCCCCGCAAACCCGCTTCGCGGCTTTGCGGGGACCCCATGGGATCCCCTCGCCGGCCCGAGGCGCCGCTTCGCGTCAGGGCACGACCTCGATGCTGATGCCCTCGACGATGGTCACCTGCACCCGGTCGCCGGGCCGCAGCCGGCGGGCGAAGTCGCGCATCTTCTGGTCGCGCAGCGACACGGTCTGGGTCTGGCCCTGCGGCCCGGTGACGGTGACCGCGTTGTTGCGCCGGTCGACCGCGTTCACCGTGACCGGCAGGCGCAGGCTGCGCACATAGGTGGCGCCCGGCAGCGCCCCGGGCGGCGCGACGGCCGCGCCCTCGCCCGCCACGGGCGGCAGGCCCGGCGCATCGGGCGGGGTCAGCGCCACCGCCACGGATTGCGTCACCCGCGTCACCACCCGGTCGCCGGCCTTGACCTGCGGCAGGTTGCGCACGCGCTGGCCGAGGAAGAGCGTGGTGAGCGTGCCGTCCTCGCTGCGGAGGATGACCGACCGTTCGCGCTGGTCGACCGCCTCGATCACCGAGACCGCCTCGGCGGAGCGGGAGACGGCGGCCGGCGCAGGCGGCCGCTGCGCCGCCGCCGGCCCGGCCGGGACCGGCAGGGCGAGGACGGCAAGGGCCAAGGGGGCAAGGGCCAAGGATGGGCGCAGGATCGGCATGGGCTCTCCTCCTCGTTGCGGCCCACCGCGATCCCGGCAGCGCCAGGCGGCAATCTGGCAGCCCGCGGCGGGCGGCGCCATATCGTTCCGGCCGGACCGCCTGCCGACGGCCCCGCTTGACCCGCCCCGCCGCCGCCGCCAAGGCTCGGCGGCTCCCGCAAGGTCCCCCCATGCCCCGGCGCATCCTCGTCCTGCTCGCCCATCCGGCGCATCGCCGCTCCCGCGCCAATGCGGCGCTGCGCCGCGCCGCGGGCGAGGTGGAGGGCGCGACCCTGCACGACCTCTACGAGACCTATCCCGACTTCCTGATCGACGTGGACCGCGAGCAGGCGCTGCTGCGCGAGCACGACGTCATCGTCCTGCAACACCCGATCTACTGGTATTCCTGCCCCGCCATCCTGAAGGAATGGCTCGACCTCGTCCTCGAGCACGGCTTCGCCTATGGCCATGCCGGCACCGCCCTGGCCGGGAAGGCGCTGCTCTCGGCCGTCACCGCGGGCGGCACGGAGACGGCCTATGGGCCGGCCGGGCTGAACCGCCACAGCCTCGCCGATTTCCTGCGGCCCTTCGAGGCGACGGCGCATCTCTGCCGCATGCGCTGGCTGCCGCCCTTCATCGTGCATGGCACGCATCTGCTCGATGCCGCGGCGCTGGCCCGGCAGGCCGGTGCCTACCAGGCGCTGCTGCGGGAGCTGCGGGAGGCGCCGGCGGCGCCACGGCCGGCGCCCCCGGCGGCCGCGGCGGGGAGGGCCTGAGCGTGGACGGCGGCTTGCTCGCCCAGGCTTTCGTCTATCTCTGCGCCGCCGTGCTGGCGGTGCCGATCGCCAGGCGGCTCGGCCTCGGCGCGGTCCTCGGCTACCTGCTCGCCGGCGTCCTCATCGGGCCCTTCGGCCTGCGGCTGGCCGGCGACGCCGCCGCGGCGCTGCATTTCGCCGAGTTCGGCGTGGTGATGATGCTCTTCCTCGTCGGGCTCGAGCTGCAGCCCGCCCGGCTCTGGGCGCTGCGCGGGCCGGTGCTCGGCGCCGGCGGGCTGCAGGTGGGGCTGACGACGCTCGCCATCGCCGGACTCGGCCTCGCCCTCGGCGCGGAGTGGCGCGTGGCGCTGGCCGCCGGCCTCATCCTCGCCATGTCCTCGACCGCGATCGCGCTGCAGATCCTCGCCGAGCGCGGGCTGCTGCGCACGGCGGGCGGGGAGACCGCCTTCGCCGTGCTGCTCTTCCAGGACGTCGCGGTGATCCCGATCCTGACCGTGCTGCCGCTGCTTGCCACGCTGCCGGCGACCGCGGGCGCGGCGCCGCACGACGCGGCCTGGATCAGCGGCCTGCCGGGCTGGGGCCAGGCGCTCGCCGTGCTCGGCGCCGTCGCCTTCGTCGTCGGCGGCGGCCGGCTGCTGACCCGGCCGGCCTTCCGCCTGATCGCCGAGACGCGGCTGCGCGAGATCTTCACCGCCTCCGCCCTGCTGCTGGTGATCGGCATCGCGCTGCTGATGCAGGCGGTCGGGCTCTCCCCGGCGCTCGGCGCCTTCCTCGCCGGGGTGGTGCTGGCGGACAGCGAGTTCCAGCACGAGCTGGAGGGCGATATCGAGCCCTTCAAGGGGCTGCTGCTCGGCCTGTTCTTCCTCTCGGTCGGCGCCGGCATCGACTTCGCCCAGGTCGCCGCGGCGCCGTTCGCCGTCGCCGGGCTGGTGCTGCTGCTGGTGCTCGCCAAGGCGGCGGTGCTGGCCGGCCTGGGCCTCGCCGCGCGTCGGCCGCGGCCGGAGGTGCTGCTGGTGACGCTGCTGCTCGCCCAGGGCGGCGAGTTCGCCTTCGTGCTGCTGGCCTTCGCGGTGCAGAACGGCGTGCTGCCCGAGGCGGAGGCGGGCCTGCTGGTCGCGGTGGTCGCCCTCTCCATGCCGGTGACGCCGCTGCTGATGCTGGCCTATGGCCGGCTCGCCGACCGGCTGGCGGCGCGCGACCTGCCGCCCGAGCCGGATGCGATCGAGCCGCAGGGCAGCGTGGTCATCGCCGGCTTCGGCCGCTTCGGCCAGATCGTCGGGCGGCTGCTGCTGGCGCATGGCCATCCGGTGACGGTGCTCGACCACGACATGGACACGATCGAGCAGCTCCGCCGCTTCGGCTTCCGCGTCTTCTACGGCGATGCCACGCGGCTCGACCTGCTGCAGGCGGCGGGCGCGGCGGAGGCGGCGGTGATCGTGGTGGCGACCGATGCGCGCGAGGCGACGGATGCCATCCTCGACACGGCGCGGCGGCATTTCCCCCGGGCGCGGGTGCTGGCGCGGGCCTTCGACCGCGGCCATGCCTATGCGCTCATGGAGGCGGGCGCGCATCTGGTGGTGCGCGAGACCTTCGCCGCCGCGCTCGAGACCGGCGTCGAGGCGCTGCGCTGCCTCGGCATGCCGGCCTATGAGGCCGAGCGGGCCGGCCGGCTCTTCCGCCGCCACGACAGGCGGGCGATGGAGCGCCTGGCGCCGGTGCGCGACGATGCCCGGCGCTACGGCCTGGCGGTGCGCGAGGCCTCGCAGCGCCTCCTCGAGGTGCTGGAGCGCGACCGGGCGCGTGGCCAGGCGGCGCCGGACGAGGGCTGGGACGCCACCGCCCTGCGGGAGGAGGCGCGGCAGCAGGCGGGCGGGCAGGATGCGGCGACTTCGGGTTGAACTGGGACGGATCGCCATGCCGCTGATCTTTCATGCCCTTGAATGGTTTTGCGCCCTGCCTGATTTTGCAAGGTGAGTGCGCCACCAGGGATGCCCGGCATGAAGGCCTTCCCCGCTGCGGGATTGACACGAAACGACGAGATCGAGCCACGCATGACCGAGGCCCCCGCCGAGCGCCTGGCCGTTCTGCATCGCCATCGCCTGCCCGGAGCGGAGGAGGGGGAGTTGCATCGCCTGGCGGCCCTGGCCGCCGATGTGCTGGATGCCGGGATCGCGGTGATCGCCGTGCTGGAGGCCGAGCGGCAATGGCCGGTCGCCCGCGTCGGGCTGCGCGGCGAGGCCATGCCCTGGCCGGCGGTGGTCTCGGGCCTGGCGCTCGCGGCGGCGCCGGGCCAGGTGCTGGTCGTGCCCGATGCCGCGCGGGACCCGCGCTTCGCCGGCGAGGCGCCGGGCGAGGGCCTGCCGGCGATCCGCTTCCTCGCCGGCGTGCCGCTGCGCCCGCCGGGCGGCCCGGCCTTCGGCACGCTCTGCATCGCCGATGCGCGGCCACGGCCGGCCGGCCTCTCCGAGCCGGAGCGGCGGCGGCTGCTGGCGCTGGCCGCGCTGACGACGGATGCGATGGAGCTGCGGCTGCAGGCGCGCCGGGCGCAGGAGGCGGCCGAGGCGGAGGCGAGGCTGCGCCAGGCGCAGGAGGCGGCCGGGGTGGTGGCCTTCGAGGCGACCTCCGGCAGCAGCCCCACGCATGCCCCGCTCGGCGCGCTGCGGCGGCTGCTCGGCCTGAGCGAGACGGTGCCGCTCACGCTGCGCGGCGAGGCGGTGAGCGCGCATCCGGAGGAGCGGCCGCGGCTCGAGATGGTGGCCTCCCGGCTCGCCGCCGAGGGGGGCAGCCTGCTGGAGGAGTTCCGGGTGACCACCCGCGACGGCGCCACCCTCTGGGCGCAGGTGCAGGCCGAGACGCAATTCGGCGCGCAGGACGATCCCGCCGCCTGGCGCCTTTCCGGCCTGCTGCGCGACGTGACGGAGCGGCGCCGGGCGGATGAGCGGCAGCTCTTCATGACGCGGGAGCTCGACCATCGCGCCAAGAACGCGCTCGCCGTCGTGCTGGCGGCGCTGCGCCTGACCCCGGCGGCGGATCCCCGCAGCTACGCCGTCGCCGTCGAGGGCCGGGTCGCGGCGCTGGCCCGGGCGCACACGCTGCTGACCGAGAAGCGCTGGGCCGGGGTGGAGCTGCGCGACCTGGTCGCCGGCGAGCTGCGCGCCTTCCTCGGCCCGGTCGAGGCGGTGCCGCCGCCGCGGGCGGGCCTCGACGGGCCGCCGGTGCTGCTGCTGCCGCAGGCGGCGCAGCCCCTCTCCATGGCGCTGCATGAGCTGACGACCAATGCGGTCAAGCATGGCGCGCTCTCGGTCCCGGGCGGGCGCATCGCCGTCGGCTGGGCGCTGGAGCCGGGCCGCACCGGGGTGCGGCTGCTCTGGGTGGAGACCGGCGGCCCGCCGCTCGCCGGCCCGCCGTCGCGCCTGCGCTTCGGCTCGCGCGTCATGCGGGGCACGGTGATGGACCAGCTCGGCGGCCAGCTCCTGCTGCGCTGGCCGCAGAGCGGGCTGGTCTGCGAGATGGTGCTGCCCGCCGGGCGCGTCCTGGCGGAGCCGGGCGCGGCCGGGCGGCTGGGGCCCTGATCCCTGGTGCGCGAAGTCCCGACCTGCGGCCCGCGGGGCCGAGCGCCCGGATGGGCGCCGCGCGTCGCGCCGGACGGCGCGACGGCCCAGGCAAGCCGGAGGGTTGCGCCCGGCGTCTGAGGGGCGCGCCCTCAGGGCGGGATGTCGACCTCGAGCAGCGGCGCGTGCTGCTGCGCGCCGTAGACATCCGTGTCGCCGATCTCGCCCGCCGGCACCAGGCGCGGCAGCGTCGCCTTGAAGGCGCGGCCGGCGGGATAGGGGGTGAAGAGCACATCCGCCTCGGCGACGCCGTAGAGCCGGGCGAAGAGCGCCGGGCCGAGCACCCCGCTCGCCCGCACCCGCTCGAAGGTCGCGTCGTCGGCGAAGACCACGTCGATGGTCAGCTCGAAGGGCCCGGCATTCTTGCTCTTGCAGACCTGGGCGATGTCCCGGATCAGCGCCATGCCTTCCTCCCCTGCCCGGCCCTGCGCATCGCTACACCCGCTCGTGCTCGATCGGGAACAGCGCGCAGGGGTCCTCGGTCTCGATCACATGCGCCATGCTGAAGCGGTAGACCTCGCCGGCCATGAGGTCGCTCGGCGAGAAGGGGATCGCCATGTTGCCCTCCTTGCAGAGCCGACCGGGGAAGTCGCAATGCAGCATCGAGGTGCGGGCGAGCGCGATGACGGCGGCGGCGATCTCGGCATCCTCGCCGACCACGTCGATCAGGAAGCCGATCTCGTGGCCGGGGGCGTCGCGCCGCGGCTCGCGCGCGCCCATCACCCCGTCCAGCCCGTAGCGGTGGATGGTCAGGCGCCAGGCCTCGGGGCCGATCTCGAGATCCCGCGCCTTCTCGGCGACCAGCGCCCGCACCCGGTCGAGGAAGCCGGGCAGCTGGCCGATCAGCCCCGGGTCGCGCGTGCCGGCGAAGCTGACGGCGCGGTGGCCGAGCCGCTCCGCCGCCTCGAGCTTCACCGTATAGGTCGCGGCCGGCTGCCAGCGCATGCCGGTGACGAGCGTCGCCCGTGGCGAGACCGCCTCGAAGCGGCAGTCGCTGGTGTCGAGCACGCCGCCCGGCTCGACATGGCGGATCGGCGAGGCGTTCTCGTGCAGCGAATGGTTGGCGACCGAGAGCGGCGTGCAGGCGCGCTCGCCCATCGGCTCGCAGATGACGCCGTCCTCGCGCACCGTCACCATCAGGCAGTCCGGCCCCTTCGGCAGCGCCGGCGCGGCGCCGCATTCCAGCATCTTGCCGGCATACCAGGCCTGGGCCGGGGGAAGCTGCGCCCGCAGCGCATGCGCGGCGAAGGGCGCCGGGTCGGAGCTGCGGCCGCCGAGCACCACCTGCGCCCCCTCGTCGAGCGCCCGCATATAGGGCTCCGGCCCGCAGAGGCCGACGATGCGGGTGGCGCGCTCGATGGTCGCCGCGGCCAGCGGCGGCATGCGGCCGAGCGGCCGGATGCGGCCCTCGCGCCGGCCCGCCTCGATGCGCGCCTTCGGCTGCTCGCTGTGGATCAGCGCCATCGGGAAATGCAGCCCCTCCTCGCGCGCGATGTCGCGGACCATCTGCGCGACGAGCTGCAGATGCGGCTCGCCGCCGGCGCCGCCGCAGGTGCCGATCAGCATGGGCAGCCGGTGCGCCACGGCGGCGCGCAGCATCAGCCGCAGGTCGCGCTTCATGGCGCGCAGCGAGACGAAGGGCTGGCCGCTGCCGAGGTAGTAGGGGCCGGGATCGCTGCTGCCGCCGTCGCAGCCGAGCATGTCGACGCCGCGCGCCAGCGCCGCCTGCAGCGCCGCCTCGGGATAGCCGTAGCCGAGGATGCCGCTGACCGAGACCATGCGGGTTTCGCGCATCGCCGCGTCTCCTTCCCCTCCCGCCCCCCGGTCTGCCGCCGGGGCCGGCGGGCCAGGATGCGTCGCCCCAGGGGCGAGCGATAGCCCCTTCATTTCCTAGCTTCCTCATTATTCCCTCGCCCTCTAGACTCGCCCGATGCGGGACGGGTCCTCTCTCGCCCACGCCCAGTGGCGGCTGGGCATCCTCATTGCGCAGATCGCGCGGCGATGGCGCGCGCGGCTCGACCAGAGGATCGCCGAGTACGGGCTCACCGAGGCGCGCTGGCTGGCGCTGCTGGCGATCTCCCGCGACGGCGAGGGCATGACCCAGAAGGACCTCGCCGGCCGGCTGCTGATCGAGGGCCCCACCCTGGTCCGCACCCTCGACTGGCTGGAGGGCGAGGGGCTGGTCGAGCGCCGCGAGGCGCCGCATGACCGCCGCGCCAAGACCCTGCACCTGACCGCCGAGGCGCGGCCGCTGATCCACCGCATCGAGGCGGCGGCGACCGGGGTGCGGGCGGAGATCCTGGCCGGCATCCCGGAGGCGGACCTCGCCGCCTGCCTGCGGGTGCTGGAGCAGGTGGCCCAGGGCCTCGCCATCGCCAGCCCGCCGCCGCCGCCCGAGGCCCTGCCGGCCAGCCGGACCGCCTGATGCCCGCCGGCGTTGGGCGGCAGGCCGGATGACGATCGCCCGGCTGCGCCAGGCCTGGGCCGATCTGCGCGACGCCTTCTGGGTGCGGCCGGCGGCCATGACGCTCGCCGCCGCGCTGCTCGCCGGGCTGCTGGTGCGGGCCGAGGGGGCGCCGCTGCCCGACTGGATGGCGGGCCTGGTCTATACCGGCGGCGCGGCCGGGGCGCGCGACATGCTCGGCACGGTGGCGGCGGCGACGATCGGCGTGGCCGGCACCGTCTTCTCCATCACCGTCGCGGCGCTCACCCTCGCCTCCAACCAGATGGGCCCGCGGCTGCTGCGCAACTTCACCCGCAATGCCGGCAACCAGTATGCGCTCGGGGCGCTGCTCGCCACCTTCGCCTATGCCCTGGTCGTGCTGCGCTCGGTGCGGGACGTGGCGGAGGGCGCCTTCGTGCCGCAGCTCGCCATCTCCGGCGCCCTGCTGCTCGCCTTCCTCTGCATCGGGGTGCTGATCTGGTTCCTGCATCACGTCGCCACCTCGATCAATGTCGACCATGTCGTGGCGCTGGTGCAGGGCGATCTCTCGCGGGCCCTGGCGCGCCTGCCGCGCCGCGCGGCGGGGGAGGACCGCCCGCCGGACGAGGCGCCGCCGCCGCCGGCGGAAGCGGCGCCGCTGCTGGCGCCGGCGGGCGGCTATCTCCGCGTCCTCGACGACGCGGCGCTGGCCGAATGGGCGGCCGCGCGGGACGCGGTGCTGCACCTGCGCCTCAGGGCGGGCGATTTCATCTTCCCGGGCAGCACGGTCGGGCATGTCGCCCCGCCGGCGGCGCGGGAGGAGGCGCAGGCGGCGCTCGACCAGGCCCTTGCCATCGGCAACCGCCAGAGCGCCGAGCAGGACCTGGAATTCGTGGTGCGGCAGCTCGTCGAGATCGGGCTGCGGGCCCTCTCGCCGAGCACCAACGACCCCTTCACCGCCATCGCCGTCCTCGACCGGCTGGGCGCGGCGCTCTGCGAGCTGGTGGACCACACCCTGCCCTCCGGCTGCATCCGGCATGACGGGACGCCCCGGCTCTGGCGCCGCAGCACCGACTATCCCGGGCTGCTGGACGCCATGTTCCACCCGCTGCGGCAGGACGGCGCGGGCGCGGCGCCGGTGATGATCCGCCTGCTGGAGGTGCTGGCCGAGGTCGCCGCGGTGGAGGGCGACCCGGCGCGGCGGGCGGCGCTCGCCCGGCATGTCGAGCTGGCCCAGGCGGCGGCGAGTGCGGCCGCGGCGCCGGATGCGGCGGCCCGCGCGACGCTCGCGGATCGCCACCGCGCCGCCCGCGCGGCGCTGGCCTCGCCGCCGGGGCCCCGGCCCTCATCCCGGCCCTGACGGCGCGCCCAGCCTTGACGAGGCCGGGGCCGCGGCCCGATCTGGCGCCGCAACCCGGATGCCGCCATGACCGCCGACGCCGCCATCGCCCGCCTCGTCGCCCATCCCCGCTTCCGCGCGGCGGTCGCCACCCTGGCGCGCGAGCATGACCGCACCGTCGCCGACATCGTCACCCTGACCGAGATCCCCGCCCCGCCCTTCGGCGAGGCCGCGCGCGCCGCCGCCTATCTCGGGATGCTCCGCGCACATGGGCTGGAGGAGGTCGAGCAGGACGCGGTCGGCAACGTCATGGGCCGCCGCCGCGGCACCGGCAACGGCCGCGCCGTGGTGGTGGCGGCGCATCTCGACACCGTCTTCCCGGCCGGCACCGATGTGCGGGTGCGGCGGGAGGGGACGCGCCTCTTCGCGCCCGGGGTCGGGGACGACACCCGCAGCCTCGCCGTCAACCTCGCCTTCCTGCGCGCCATGGACGCCGCCGGGCTGCGCACCCGGGCCGACCTGCTCCTCCTCGGCGATGTCGGCGAGGAGGGCGCCGGCGACCTCCGCGGCGTGCGGCATTTCTTCACCGAGGGGCGGCACCGCGGCCAGGTGGACGCCTTCCTCACCGTCGACAGCCCGGAGGTCGACCGCATCGTCATCGGCGGCATCGGCAGCAAGCGCTGGCGCGTCGCCTTCCGCGGCCCCGGCGGCCACAGCTTCGGCGCCTTCGGCCTGGTCAACCCGAGCTATGCCCTGGCCCGGGCGGCGCTGGCCCTCGCCGCCCTGCCCGCCCCGGCCGGGTCCCAGACCACGCATTGCGTCAGCCGGATCGGCGGCGGCACCTCGGTGAACGCCATCCCCGACGAGGTCTGGATGGAGGTCGACCTGCGCAGCCGCTCGGCCGAGGCGCTGGCGCGGCTGGAGGCCGGCTTCCTCGACAGCCTGCAGGCGGCCGTGGCGGCCGAGAACGCGGCCCGCTCGACCCGCGAGGGCGGCATCACCCTCGCCCTGACGCCGATCGGCGACCGCCCGGCCGGCGAGACCCCGCCAGACGCCCCGATCGTCCGCCTCGCCACCGCCGCCGTCGCGGCGCAGGGCTTCGTCCCGCGGCACGAATATTCCTCGACCGATGCCAACATCCCGATGAGCCTCGGCATCCCGGCGATCAAGATCGGCTCCGGCGGCCGCGGCGGCCGGGCGCACTCGCTCGAGGAATGGATCGACGTGGAGCCGGGCGAGAGCCTGCGCGGCATGGCGGCCAGTCTCGCCACGATCCTCGCCGTGGCCGGCGTCGAGCTGGAGTGATACCGAGCCCCCGCACGGGCGCCACGGGCCATGCCGGAGGCATGCCCCCCCGCACGCCGTGGCGCGACGCCGGGCCGCGCCCGCCATCTTCCGGCCATCCCGGCGCGGCACACCCTGCCCCGCCCGAGGAGTAGAAGAGGAGCAGACCGCTTGGCCCCGGCCAGCCTGGACCCGCCCGACGCCCGCCCGCCCGACGCCCGCCTGCCCGCCGCCGAGCCCCCCACCGCCCGGGACTGGGCCGCGCTCGGCATCGCCATCCTCGCCTCCCAGGCCGGGCAGGTGCTGCTGAAACTCGGCGCCCTGGGCCTGCCGCCGCTGGAGGGGGCGCCGCTGGCCAGCCTTCTGGCGCAGATCCTGCGGGTGGAGACGCTGCTCGGCCTCGGCTGCTACGGCAGCGGCACGCTGTTCTACGTGGTGGCGCTGCGGCGCATCCCGATGTCGGTCGCCGCCCCCTGCACCGCCATCTCCTATGTCTCGGCGACGCTGTTCGGCGTGCTGCTGTTCGGCGAGGCGCTGTCGCCGCTGAAGCTCGGCGGGCTGGCCCTGGTCTGCCTCGGCGTCCTGCTGCTCGCCGATTTCGCCGCCCGGCGGCCGGCGCGGGCGGACCTCACCGCGCCAGCGCCAGCAGTCTCCGCATCGCGGTAGGCAGGGCGGCCTCGGCCTCGGCCAGCGGCCGCATCTCCATCCCCTCGGGGAGGGGCGCGGGCGCGGCCGCAGGCGGCAGGGTGGCGGCGAGCAGCGCCATCTCCAGCTCGAAATGCGTGAAGCCATGCCGGGCGAGGCCGGGCAGGCGGCGCCAGGCAAGGCCGGGCAGCGGCGCGAAGGGCAGCGCCTCCGCCGCCTCCCAGGTCGCCTCCCGCCAGGGAGTGCCGGGGATCTCCAGCATGCCGCCGAGCAGCCCGCGCGGCGGCCGGCGCCGCAGCAGCACCCGCCCCGCCGCATCGGCGAGCAGGAAATGCACCCCGTGCCGCAGGGGCCGCGCCCGCTTCGGCGCCTTGCGCGGCAGCGTCTCCTGCACCCCCTGGCGTTGCGCCGCGCAGGCGCCGCGCCAGGGGCAGAGGGCGCAGACCGGGCTGCGCGGCGTGCAGAGCGTGGCGCCGAGATCGAACAGCGCCTGGGCGAAGTCGCCGGGCCGGGCGCGGGCCGCGGCATCCGCCATGAAGCCCTCGGCCAGGGCGACGAGGCGCGGCTTCGCCGCCGGCAGCGGCGTCGCCTCGGCCGCCAGCCGCGCCACCACGCGCTCGACATTGCCATCCACCGGCACCACCGGCTGGTCGAAGGCGATGGCGGCGATCGCCGCGGCGGTATAGGCGCCGATCCCGGGCAGCTTCCGCAGCGCCGCCGCCTCGCCCGGGAAGCCGCCGCGGGCGGCGACGATCCGGGCGCAGGCGTGCAGGTTGCGAGCCCGGGCGTAGTAGCCGAGCCCGGCCCATTCCTCCATCACCGCCGCCTCGGGCGCCGCGGCCAGCGCCTCGACATCGGGGAAGCGGGCGAGGAAGCGGGCGAAGCGCGGCCCGACGGCGGCGACGGTGGTCTGCTGCAGCATCACCTCCGACAGCCAGACCTGATAGGGTTCGGGCCGGCCGCCCTCCGGCGCGCGGAAGGGCAGCAGGCGGCGATGGCGGTCGTACCAGGCGAGCAGCGGCGCGGCGGGCGCCAAAGGGGCGGAGGCCGCGGGGGCGGGGGATGCGGGCATATGGGGCAGGATAGAGCGGATCGCCGGAGGGCGGGCACGCCCGGAGGCGCGAAGCCGCTCGACCAAGGCACCGCGGATCGCCGGAGGGCGGGCACGCCCGGAGGCGCGAAGCCGCTCGACCAGGGCACCGCGGATCGCCGGAAGGCGGGCACGCCCGGAGGCGCGAAGCCGCCCGGCCAGGGCGCCGCGGATCGCCGGAAGGCGGGCGCGCCCGGGGGGGCGCAGCCGCCCGGCCAGGACGCCCCGGCGCCGCCCGGGGCGCCGGCGGCCAGGATGCCGGGCGACGGGGCGCGGCGCGATGCCTTCACCGCCGCCCGCTCCCCCTACGGGCCGCGGCCGCTCGGCGCCCTGATCCCGGCGCTGACCCGCCCGGCCTTCCGCAAGCGCAGCCCGGCCGGGGCGCAGCTCATGGCCGACTGGACCGAGGCGGTGGGCCCGGCGCTGGCGGCGGTGACCACCCCGCACCGCTTCGCCGCCGGCACGCTGACCATCGCCTGCGTCGGGCCGGTGGCGATGGAGCTGACGCATCTGGCGCCGCAGCTCGTGGCCCGCATCAACGCGCATCTCGGCCGGGTGCTGGTCGAGCGGCTGCGCTTCATCCAGCAGCAGCCGGCCGCGGGCCAGGCCGCCCGCCGGGCGCCCCCCGCCGCGCCGCTGCCCGCGGCGGTGGAACAGGCCGTCGCGGCGGTGCCGGGCGAGGAATTGCGCGCGGCGCTGGCAAAGCTCGGCCGGGGCGTTTATCGACATCGTCCCTGACCGCGCCTGCGGTCGGAGTCGAGACCGAACCGCCGCGTGATCGCCTGGGGCAGGACCGCCGCAGCGCGGGAATCACGCGACCGACCACTGACTTGGAGCATGGGCCGCGGGCCGCCGCGGACCCATGGGACCGGATCATGCTCCAGAACGGAGGCCGCATGCGCCTGCCCCGCCGAAGCCTGCTCGCCGCCACCGCGCTCGCGCCCCTCGCCGCCCGGGCCCAAGGGGGCAATCCGGGGGGCGACCCGCGCCTCGCCGACCGCGGCATCGGCCGGCCGGACGCCCCGGTGACGGTGATCGAGTTCTTCTCCCTCACCTGCAGCCATTGCGCCGCCTTCAGCCGCGAGACCTTCCCGCGGGTGAAGGCGGAGCTGATCGAGACCGGCGCCATCCGCATGGTCTGGCGCGACTTCCCGCTCGACCAGCTGGCGCTCGCCGCCGCCGCCGTCGCCCGCTCCCTGCCGGCCGAGCGCTACGAAGGCTTCGTCAGCGCCCTCTTCGCCACCCAGGACCGCTGGGCCTTCACCCGCGGCGACCCGCTGGCGGAGCTGGCCAAGATGGCGGCGCTGGCCGGCATGCCGCGCGCCCAGTTCGACCAGGCGGTGCAGGACGACCGGCTGAAGCGGGCGATCATGGAGGAGCGGGCGACGGCGGAGAAGGCGTTCAACGTCCAGGCCACGCCGAGCTTCTCCTTCCAGGGCAGGCGCACGGTGAACCAGTCGGGCAGCATGAGCTTCGAGCGCTTCCAGGATTTCGTGCGCGAGGTGAAGCCGGCGTGAGCGGGGAGAGCGGCGGCCCTTCCCCGGACGACGCGCCGGCCCCGGAGGGCGCCGCCGCGGGGGTGGCGCTGCGCGCGACGCTGGCCCGGCTGCGCATCGCTGGCTTCAAGAGCTTCGCCGAGCCGACCACGGTCGAGGTGCTGCCGGGGCTGACGGGCATCGTCGGGCCGAATGGCTGCGGCAAGTCGAACGTGGTCGAGGCGCTGCGCTGGGCGATGGGCGAGACCTCGGCCCGCTCGATGCGCGGCGGCGAGATGGAGGACGTCATCTTCGCCGGCACCGCGACCCGGCCGGGCCGCAACCTGGCCGAGGTGACGCTCTACCTGGAGGAGGCGACCGGCCTCGCCCCGCCGCCGAATGCCGAGGCCGAGGATCTCGAGATCATCCGCCGCATCGCCCGCGGCGAGGGCAGCTCCTTCCGGGTGAACGGCCGCGAGGTGCGGGCGCGCGACGTCCAGACCATGTTCGCCGATATCGGCTCCGGCGCCCGCGCCTCGGCCATGGTCAGCCAGGGCAAGGTCGCCGCCATGATCGGCGCCAAGCCGGAGGAACGCCGGCAGGTGCTGGAGGAGGCGGCCGGCATCAGCGGGCTGCGCGCCCGCCGGCACGAGGCCGAGCTGAAGCTGCGCCAGGCCGAGACCAACCTGACCCGCGCCGAGGACCTGCTCGGTCAGCTCGACACCCAGCGCAACGGGCTGCAGCGCCAGGCGCGGCAGGCCAATCGCTACCGCAACCTCTCCGGCCTGGTGCGCCAGGCCGAGGCGGAATGGCTGGCGCTGCTGGCCGCCCGCGCCGAGGCGGCGCTGGCGCATGCCCGGGCCGGATTCGAGACCGCCGCCGCGACCACCCGCCGCGCCGAGGCCGAGGCCGAGGCGGCGGCGATCCGCAGCTTCGAGGCGGAGAAGGCCCTGCCCGCGCCGCGCGAGGCCGAGGCGCTGGCGCGCACCGCGCTGGAGCGCCGCCGGGTCGAGAGCGAAGGGCTGGAGGCCGAGGAGCGCCGCGCCCGCGCCGGGCTGGAGGCGGCTGCGGCGCGGCTCGCCCAGATCGAGCGCGACCTGGCGCATGCCCGGGGCGTCGAGGCGGATGCCGCCGCCGCCGAGGCGCGGCTCGCTGCCGAGCGGGCGGCGCTGGACGATTCCGCCCGCACCCTGCCCGGCCGGCTCGCCGCGGCCGAAGCGGCCTTGCAGGAGGCCGCCGAGGCCGCTCGCGCCGCCGAGCGCAGCGCCAACCTCGCCACCGAGGAGGCGGCGGCGCTGGCCGCCCGGGTGAATGCCGCCGCCGCCGCCCTGGACGCGGCGGGGCAGCGCGCCCGGCGCCTCGGTGGCCAGCGCGAGGCGATCGCCGCCGAGCATGCCGCGGCGCTGGCTGCGCGGGTGGCGCCGGAGCGCCTCGCCGCCGCCCAGGCCGCGGTCACGGCCGCCGAGCAGGGCTTCGCCGCGGCGCGCGCGGCGCTCGCCGAGGCCGAGGCAGCGCGGGCCGCGGCGCAGGAGGCGCATGCCGCCGCCCGGCGCGACGCGGGCGCCGCCGAGGCCGAGGCCGGCCGGGCCCATGCCGCCCTCGCCGAGGCCGGGCAGCGGGCCGGCCGCATCGCCGCGCAGCACGCCGCCATCGCCCGCGACCATGCGGCGGCCGAGGCGGCGCTGGTCCCCGGCAGCCGGTTGCAGGCGGCCGAGGCGGCCGCCGCGGCGGCCGAGGCCGAGCTCGAGAGCCGTCGCGCCGCGCTGGAGGCGGCCGAGGCTGCCCGCGCCGCGGCGCAGGAGGCGCATGCCGCCGCCCGCCGCCGCATCGCCGATGCCGAGGCACTGCGCGAGCGCGCCGCCGCCGAGGCCGCCACCACGGCGCAGCGCGCCGCCCAGCTCCGCGAGCAGCATGCCCGCCTCGCCGAACAGCGCGAGGCCGCGCGGGCCGCCGGCATCCCGGCCGAGCGGGTCGCGGCGGCGCAGCAGGAGGCGCAGGCGGCCGAGGCGGCCCTCGCCGCGGCCCTGCAGGCGGTGACCGAGGCCGAGGCCGGCCGCGCCGCCGCCGCTGGGGCGCATGGCATGGCCCGCGCCGCCGCCGCCGAGGCGGAAGGCGCCGAGGCGCGGGCGCTCGCCGAGGCGCAGGCGCTCGGCGAGACGCTGGCCGCCAATGCCGCCGCCGGCAGCGCCGCGCCGCCGGTGCTCGATGCCATCCGCGTGCCGCCCGGGCTGGAAGCGGCGCTCGGCGCCGCGTTGGGCGAGGCGCTCGACAGCCCGCTCGACCCGGCCGCCGCCCGGCATTGGCGCGCCCTCGCCCCCTTCGCCGCGCCGCCCGCCCTGCCGGCAGGCCTGCAGCCCCTGGCCGCGATGGTCGAGGCGCCGCCGGCCCTGGCGCGCGCCCTGTCGCAGATCGGCCTGCTGCCGGAGGGCACGGCGGGGGAAGCGTTGCAGGTCGCCCTCGCCCCTGGCCAGGCGCTGGTCGCGCGCGACGGCGCGGTCTGGCGCTGGGACGGGCATACCGCCCGGGCCGATGCGCCGAATCCCGGCGCGACGCGCCTCGCCCTGCGCAACCGCCTGCACGCCGCCGAGGCCCGGCTGGCGGGCAGCCGCGCCGCCACCGAGGCTGCCCGCGCCGCCCGGCAGCGGGCCGAGCGGGAGGAGGCCGAGGCCACCGCCGCCGAGGCCGCGCAGCGCGAGACGCGCCGCGCCGCCGAGGCCCGCCTTGCCGCCGCGCGCGCCGAGGCGAGCCGCCTGGCCGCCGCCGCCGCCGAGGCGGAGAGCCGCCTCTCGGCGCTGGAGCCGCAGCTCGCCCGGCTGGCCGGCGAGCATGCCGAGGCCGAGGCCGCCGCCGAGATGGCCGCCGCCGCGCTCCGGGCCCTGCCCGCCCCCGAGGCGGCGATCGCCGAATACGACGCGGCCGCCCGCGCCGAGACCGCCGCCGCCGCCGCCGAGGCCGAGGCGCGCGATGCCCGGGCCGAGGCGGAGATGGGGTTGCAGCGCGCCCGCAGCGCCGCCGCTGCCCTCGCCGCCAGCGCCGCCCAGGCGGAAAGCCGGCGCGGCGCCCTGGCGCCGCAGCTCGAGCGGCTCGGCACCGAGGCTGCCGAGGCCGAGGCGGCGTTGCAGGCGGCCCAAGAGGCCCTCGCTGCCCTGCCCGAGCTAGCCGCGCTGCGCGCCGCCGCCGCCGCAACCGAGGCTGAGGATGCGGCGGCCATCGCCGCCGAGGCCGCGGCGCGCGAGGCCCGCACCGGCGCCGAGGCGGCGCTGGAGACGGCGCGCGAGGCGTCGGCGCGGCTCGTGGCCGAGGCCGCCCAGGCAGAAAGCCGCATCGAGGCGCTGGCGCCACAGCTCGCCCGCATCGCCGCCGAGGCCGAGGAGGCCGAGGCGGCACGGGCCGAGGCGGCGGCGAGCCAAGCCGCCCTACCGGCGCTGGAGGCGATCCGCGCCGGGGTGGAGGAGGCCCGCGGCGCGCTCTCCGCCGCCCGTGCCGGCGAGGTCGGCGCGCTCGAGGCGGTGGCCGGGCTGCGGGCGGAGCGCGACCGGATCGCTGCCCGTCGCACCGCCACCGAGGCCGAGCAGGCGGGCTGGACGACCCGGCGCGAGGATGCCGCGACCAGGCGCGAGGCGCTGGAGGCGCGCGCCGCCGAGGCGCGGGCCGAGCATGACGGCCTCGCCGCGCTGCCCGAGGCCGCCGCCGCCCGGCATCGCCAGGCCGGGACGGCGCTGGCCGAGGTGGAGGCGGCGCATGCCGCCGCCGCCGCCGCGCTGGCCGCCGCCGAGACCGAGCGGCGCGAGGCGGCCGAGGCACGGCGGACGGCGGATGCCGCCTTCGCCACGGCGCGCGAGGCGCAGCTCCGCGCCGAGGGCGCCGCCGAGCAGGCGGCGACCGCCGCCGAGGCGGTGCGCGAGCGGGTGATCGAGCGGCTCGGCGAGGATGCCGCCCTGCCGGAGCCCGGCGAGCTCTCGGATGCCGCCGAGGAGCGGGCGCGCCGCAAGCTGGAGCGGCTGGCGCGGGAGCGGGAGGAGATGGGCCCGGTCAACCTCCGCGCCGATGTGGAGATGGCCGAGATCGAGGGCCGGATCGGCGAGATCACCCGCGAGCGCGAGGAGATCGGCGCCGCCATCGCCAAGCTGCGCGGCTCGATCGGGCATATCAACCGCGAGGGCCGCGAGCGGCTGCGGACCATCTTCGACCGGGTGAACCGCGAGTTCATCGACCTCTTCACCCGGCTCTTCGGCGGCGGCAGGGCGCATCTGGCGCTGGTCGGGTCGGAGGACCCGCTGGAGGCGGGGCTCGAGATCTATGCCGAGCCGCCGGGCAAGCGGCTCGCCGCCCTCTCCCTGCTCTCGGGCGGCGAGCAGGCGCTGACCGCGCTCTCCCTCATCTTCGCCGTCTTCCGCTGCCATCCGGCGCCGGTCTGCGTGCTGGACGAGGTGGATGCGCCGCTCGACGACGCCAATGTCGAGCGGCTCTGCGACCTGCTCGACGGCATGGCGATCGAGAGCGGCACCCGCTTCCTGGTGGTGACGCACCATCCGCTGACCATGGCGCGCATGCACCGGCTCTACGGGGTGACGATGCAGGAGCGCGGGGTGAGCCGCTTGCTGAGCGTCGATCTCGGCCGGGCGGTGGAGATGGTGGACGGGGCGGCGCCCGGGGGCGCGCCGGGCGGGGCGGTGCAGGCGGCGGAGTGAGCGGCGGGCGCGGCCCGTCGCGGCATCGTCACCGCCCGCCCCTTGATCCCGGGCCGCTCCGGGCGATTGCTGCCTTATGCCAGTCCCAGGGCTCTTCCGACTCGTCGAACGCCTGATCGATCCCGTCGCCCCGCCCGGCACCCCAGCCGGGCGGCTGCTCGGCACGCCGGTGCCCGAGACGGCGCCGCCGCGCGCCCTGCTCGGCTTCTACTGGCATTTCCTGCGCCAGACCCGGGCATTGTTCCTCGCCCTCTTCGGCGCCGGGCTGCTGGTGGCGCTGCTGGATGCCGCCATCCCGACCATGATCGGCCGGCTGGTCGGGCTGCTGAGCACGCATCGGCCGGAGACGCTCTGGGCCGAGGCCGGGCCGATGCTGCTCGGCATGGCAGCGATCGTGCTGCTCGGCCGGCCGGCGGCCCTGCTGCTGCAGACGCTGATCACCCAGCAGGGCATCAACGGCAACGTCACCAGCCTGATCCGCTGGCAGAGCCACTGGCAGGTGGTGCGCCAGGGCCTGCCCTTCTTCCAGGAGGATTTCGCCGGCCGCATCGCCAACCGCGTCATGCAGGCCGGGCCGGCGCTGCGCGAGAGCGTGGTGCAGGTGATCAACGCCGTCTGGTACATCCTGGTCTACGGCACCGCGGCGCTGCTGCTGCTGGGCAGCGCCGACTGGCGCCTCGCCCTGCCGATCGCCGCCTGGTTCCCGCTCTACGCCCTGTTGCTGCGCTACCTGGTGCCGCGGATGCGCGAGCGCTCGCGCCGCGCCTCGGAGCAGCGCAGCCTGCTGACCGGGCGCATCGTCGACAGCTACACCAACATCCAGACGGTCAAGCTGTTCGCCCGGGCGCGGGAGGAGGACGCCTTCATCCGCGATGGCATCCTCGGCCTGAACCAGGCCTTCCAGCGGCAGATGCGCCTCGTCACCTTCAACGGCTTCGCCCTGGCCACGCTGAACGCCGCCATGATCACCGCCATGGCGGCGATCGCGGTCTGGCTCTGGACGCGCGGGGCGATCGAGGTGGCGGCCGTCGCCACGGCCCTGCCGATGGCCTGGCAGATCGCCAACATCTCGGGCTGGGTCGCCTTCAACGTCACCGCCATCTTCGAGAATCTCGGCGTGGTGCAGGAGAGCATGGGCTCGATCGCGGTGCCGCCCACCGCGCCCGACCCGCCCGGGGCGGTGCCGCTCCGCGTCCGGCGCGGCGAGATCCGCTTCGAGGGGGTGCGCTTCGCCTATGGGCGGGAGGCGGGGGTGATCCAGGGCCTCGACCTCCGCATCGCGCCGGGCGAGCGGGTCGGGCTGGTCGGGCATTCCGGCGCCGGCAAATCGACGCTGGTGAGCCTGCTGCTCGGCTTCTTCCGGCCGGAGGGGGGGCGCATCCTGGTGGACGGGCAGGACATCGCCGGCGTCACGCTGGAGAGCCTGCGGGCGGCGATCGGGGTGGTGACGCAGGACACCGCGCTGCTGCACCGCTCCATCCGCGACAACATCCGCTACGGCCGGCCGGAGGCGGACCAGGCGGCGGTGGAGGCGGCGGCGGCGCGGGCGCATGCCGATGGCTTCATCCGCGCCCTGCAGGACTGGCGCGGCCGCTCGGGCTACGAGGCGCATGCCGGCGAGCGCGGGGTGAAGCTCTCGGGCGGCCAGCGGCAGCGCATCGCCATCGCCCGGGTGCTGCTGAAGGACGCGCCGATCCTGGTGCTGGACGAGGCGACGAGCGCCCTCGATTCCGAGGTGGAGGCGGCGATCCAGGAGCAGCTCGACACGCTGATGCAGGGCAAGACGGTGCTCGCCATCGCGCACCGGCTCTCCACCCTCTCGCGCATGGACCGGCTGGTGGTGCTGGAGCATGGGCGGATCGTCGAGGAGGGCACCCATGCGGCGCTGCTGCGGCGCGACGGCACCTATGCCCGGCTGTGGCGACAGCAGAGCGGGGCCTTCGCGGGGGCGTAGGCGCCCTGCCCGGCAGCGGGCCGGGCCGGCAGCCGCCGCGCCGCGCGCGTTGCGCCGGCCGGCGGTTCCGCGCATTCTGCCGTAGCAACGACTTCGGGAGCAACCTCCAGGATGAACCGCCGCCGCCTGCTCGCACGCGGCGCCGCCGGCGCCGCCGGCGCCGCGACGCTTGCCACGCCCAACCTCGCCTCGGCGCAGCCGCGCCTGCGCTGGCGCTGCCCGGGCAGCTTCCCGAAATCCCTCGACACCCTCTGGGGCACCCAGGAATACATCGCCCGGCGCGTCTCGGAGATGACCGACGGCGCCTTCCAGATCCAGGCCTTCGGCCCGGGCGAGCTGGTGCCGGCGCTGCAGGTGCTGGACGCGGTCGGCGCCGGCACGGTCGAGTGCGGCTTCACCAGCGGCTACTACTACCTGGGCAAGGACCCCTCCCTCGCCATCGTCACCTGCATCCCCTTCGGCCTTTCCTCCCGCCAGCACTGGGCCTGGCTGACCCATGGCGGGGCGCGCGAGCTCTATGCCGAGGTCTATCGCGACCAGGGCGTGGTCGGCATCCCGGCCGGCAACACGGCGGCGCAGATGGGCGGCTGGTTCAGGAAGGAGATCAAGTCGGTCGAGGACCTGAAGGGGCTGAAATTCCGCATCGCCGGCTATGGCGGCAACGTGCTCGGCAAGCTCGGCGTCGTCACCCAGCAGATCGGCGGCCCGGACATCTACCCGGCGCTGGAGCGTGGGGTGATCGACGGCGCCGAATGGGTCGGGCCCTATGACGACGAGAAGCTCGGCTTCAACCGCGTCGCCCAGTTCTACTACTACCCCGGCTGGTGGGAGTACTCGCCCTCCATCGACATGATGGTGAACGCCAAGGCTTATGAGGAGCTGCCGGCGCAGTACAAGGCGGTGCTGAACGCCGCCTGCACCGAGAGCTGGCACTGGATGGCGGCGCGCTACGACGTGCTGAACCCGGCGGCGCTGCGGCGGCTGCTCGCCTCCGGCACCCAGCTTCGCGGCTTCCCGCGCGACGTGCTGCAGGCCTGCTACAAGGCGACGCAGGAGCTCTATGCCGAGCTCGGCGAGCAGAACCCGCGCTTCAAGCGGCTGCATGCGAAGTGGGACGCCTTCCGCATCGAGCAGACGCAGTGGCTGCGGGTGGCGGAGGACAGCCTCGGCAATTTCCTGGCGGTGCAGACGGCGCAGCGCTGAGCGCCCGATCCGGACCGGGGCGCGAACCTTGCGCCCCCCGCATGGATCGTGATCGACTTCGCGGGGCCGCCGGCAGAGCGGCCCGCCGAAGCCAGGGAGAGATCATTGTCCATGAACCGCCGCGGCCTGCTGGCCGCGGGCGCCGCCGGCACCGCGCTGGCCGCCCCCACCCTCGCCGCCGCCCAGCCGCAGGTGATGTGGCGCTGCGCCGGCAGCTTCCCGAAATCGACCGACGTGCTCTGGGGCGTGCAGGAGATGATCGCCCGCCGGGTCGGCGAGCTGACCGGCGGCGCCTTCCAGATCCGCCCCTTCGCCGCCGGCGAGCTGGTGCCGGCGCTGCAGGTGATGGATGCCGTCACCGCCGGCACCATCGAATGCGGCTACACCTCCGCCTACTACTATATCGGCAAGGACCCGACGCTCGGCTTCGGCACGGTCATGCCCTTCGGCATGAACACCCGCCAGCACCTGGCCTGGATCCAGCAGGGCGGTGGGCGCGAGCTGATGGAGGAGGTCTATCGCGACCAGAACGTCGTCTCCCTCCCCTGCAGCAACACCGGCGCCCAGATGGGCGGCTGGCTGCGCCGGGAGATCAAGTCGGTCGACGACCTGAAGGGGCTGAAATTCCGCATCGCCGGCCTCGCCGGCACGGTGCTGACGAAGCTCGGCGTCGTCGCGCAGCAGCTCGGCGCGGCCGATATCTACCCGGCGCTCGAGCGCGGCGTGGTGGACGGCGCCGAATGGGTCGGGCCGCATGACGACGAGAAGCTCGGCCTGCCGCGGGTGGCGCCCTACTATTACTATCCCGGCTGGTGGGAGCCTTCCGCCCAGGGCGAGATCATGGTCAACGCCCAGGCCTGGGAAGGGTTGCCGAAGCCCTACCGGCTGGCGCTGGAGGCGGCGACCGCCGAGACCCAGGTCTGGAGCACCGCCCGCTACGACACGCTGAACGTGCTGGCGCTGCGCCGCATGGTCGGCGGCGGGACGCAGCTCCGCGCCTATCCGCGGGACGTGCTGCAGGCCAGCTATAAGGCGACGCAGGACACCTATGCCGAGCTCGGCGAGCGGAATCCGCGCTTCCGCAAGGTGCATGCCGGCTGGGACCGCTTCCGCCGCGACACCCAGGCCTGGTTCCGCGTCGCCGAGGACAGCAGCGCCAATTTCCTGGCGCTGGTCGAGCGGGGCTGAGCCGCATGACACGGGCCCTGATGCGGAGACGCATCAGGGCAGCCGGCATCATTTATCCTTCAGCCGCGCATGCCGGAGCGCGAAGTAGTTGTCCGGCGTCTGCACCACCTCGGCAGTGTTGCGCGCCGCCCAGACGATCTGCTGCTGGTGCAGCGGCACGTAGAGCGCCTCGTCGCGCACGATGCGGCCGACCTCGTTGATCATGCCCTGGCGCTTCGCCGCATCGGTCTCGACCGCGATGAGGTCGGTCAGCGCGTCGATGCGGGCATTGGCGATGCCGCCGTTGTTGAAGTTGCCGCGCGACTTGCCGTCGCGCGAGGCGATGAGGTTGAAGATCGCGTTGTGCGCATCGCCGGTCGCCGGCGTCCAGCCCAGCAGGTAGAAGCTGGTGTTGAAGCGCGGCGCGTTGATCTCGGCGAAGTAGCGGGCGCGGGTCTGGGCGTTCAGGTTCACCCTCACCCCGATGCGGGCGAGCATGGAGACGATGGCGGTGCAGATCGCCTCGTCGTTCACGTAGCGGTCGTTGGGGCAGTCCATGGTCACGCCGAAGCCATCGGGATAGCCAGCCTCGGCGAGCAGCTTCTTCGCGCCCGCGGCGTCGAGCGGCAGGCGCGTGTCCTCGGCCTCGACATAGCCGTTGACGCCCGGGCCCCACATCAGCCCGGTCGGGTGCGACTGGCCGCGCATGACGGTGCGGTGGATGGCGTTGATGTCGATCGCCTGGTAGACGGCGCGGCGGACGCGGGCATCCTTGAAGGGGTTCTTGCCCTTCACGTCGCTCTTCAGCAGCTCGGGCCGCAGCTGGTCCATGCCGAGATAGATGGTCCGCAGCTCCGGCCCCTGGATGATGCGCACGCCCTGGCTGTTGCCGATGCGCGTCACGTCCTGCGGCGGCACGGTGTAGACGAAATCCACCTCGCCCGAGAGCAGCGCCGCGACGCGCGTCGCGTCGTTGGCGATGATGTTGAGCTCGGCGCGCTCGATGTTGTGGGTGGGCTTGTCCCACCAGGCGGGGTTGCGCTCCAGCACCGTCTTGCGGTCGGGCTCGCGGCTGACCAGGCGGAAGGGGCCGGTGCCCATGGCGTTGCGGGTGGCGAAATTCTCCTCCCGGCTCGTCAGGTCGGCGGGCTTGGTGGCGTTGTTCTTCTCCGCCCAGGCCTTCGACATGATCGCCCAGGTGGTGATCTCCTGCAGCAGGATCGGGTCCGGCGCCAGGGTCTCGATCTCGACCGTGTGGTCGTCGACTTTGCGCACCTCCTTCACCGACGAGAGGACGGCGGCGAGGTTGGAGCCCTGCGCCCGCACGCGCTCGGCGCTGAAGACCACGTCCTCGGCGGTGAAGGGCGTGCCGTCGGAGAATTTCACGCCCTGGCGCAGGTGGAAGCGCCAGAGGGTGGGCGAGGGCTGCTCCCAGCGCTCGGCCAGCGCCGGCTCGATGCCCATCTCCTTGTTCCGCCGCACCAGCGGCTCGTAGATATTGGCGTTGAAGGAGAGCAGGAAGGTCTCGTTGCGCCCGTAGGGGTCCATCGAGTTGACGTCGCCGTCATTGGCCCAGCGGAAGACCTGGGCGCCGGCCGGCGCGGGGATGGCGAGGGCGGTGCCGCAGAGCAGCGCGGCGGCGAGGGCGAGGCGGCGCATGTCGTCGAAGTCTCCCAGCGCGGTCGAGCGCGGGACGTTATAGCGACCGGCGCGAACCGGCAACGTCCGGTGGAGACACCTGCCAGGAACCCGGACGCGAAAAGGGGGCCTTGCGGCCCCCTCCCTGGCGCATGCCCTTGCGGGGCGCCGTCATGCCGGAATGCGAGCCGGGCCGCGGCGGCCCGGCGCCGCGTCTCAGGCCCGCAGCGCCCGCGGCAGATCGGCGACCGCGCTGTCGATCAGCTTCGCATCGGCCTCGGCCGTCATCCGCTCGGCGATCACCCGGCGCGCCGCGGCGGTGGCGATCTCGGCCGCCGCCTCGCGCACCTCGGCAACCGCGCCGGCCTCGGCCGCCGCGATGCGGTCCATCGCCATGCGCTCGCGCCGCTTCGCCGAGGCCTCGGCCTCCACGGCGGCGGTCTCCGCCACCCGCTCCGCCTCGGCCCGGGCCCGGGAGAGCAGGGCCTCCGCCTCCTTCAGCGCCGCGGCGCGATCCGCCTCGGCCTGCTTCAGCATGGCCTCGGCCTCCTCGCGCAGGCGCGCCGCCTCGGAGAGCTCGGCACGGACCCGCTCGGCCCGGGCATCGAGCATCGCGGTGAGCTGCGCCCAGGCCTTCCGGCCGACCAGCAGCACGAAGATGATGAAGCTGACCGCGACCCAGAAGCGCGGGTCCAGCCAGAAATGCTCGGCGTGATGCATCAGGCCCGCCCCCGCGCTGCCAGTTCCGCCCCGACCGCCTGGTCGATCGCGGCATGGTCGGCGCCACCGGTCAGCTTGGCGACCAGCGCCGCGGCCGTGTCGGTGGCGACGCCGCGCAGCGCCGCCATGGCCGAATCGCGCGAGGCCGCGATCCGCTGCTCCGCCGCCTCGATCTGGGCGCCCAGCCGGGCATTGAGCGCCTCGGCCTTCTCCGCCGCGGCGGCCTGGGCGTGCTGCGTCGCGGTGGTCACCGCGGCCTGCGCCTCGGCGCGGGCCCGGCCGGTGGCGGCCTCATGCTCCGCCAGGGCGGCGTCGGCGCGCTGCTTCGCGGCCTGGGCCTGCTCGAGGTCGCCCTCGATGCGGGCGCGCCGCGTCTCCAGCACCTGCGCCACGCCCGGCAACGCATAGGTCGCCATGACGTAGTAGAGGATGCCGAAGATGATGAAGAGCCAGACGATGCTGGCGATCAGGAAACGCCCCTGCTCGGGATGCCCGAAGGCCAGCTGCGGCATGCCGGGGACCGGCTCGGCCAAATGCGGTTCGGCCGCCAGGGCGAGGCAGGGCGCAAAGGCCAGCATCGCCACGGCGAGCAGGAGCCAAGGCTTCATGGCCCGAGGCTTCACGGGAAATCTCCTCACCTGGATGGACGCGGATGCGCGCCCGCCGGGATCGGCGGGCGCGCCGGGCGGCCTCAGGTGAACAGGATGAGGAAGGCGATCAGCAGGGCGAAGAGCGCGACCGCCTCGGTCAGCGCGAAGCCCAGGATGCCGATCGGGAAGACCGCATCGCGCGCGCCGGGGTTGCGGGCGACGGAGGAGACCATCGCCGAGAAGATGTTGCCGATGCCGACGCCGACGCCGGCGAGAGCGATGACGGCGAGGCCGGCCCCGAGGGCCTTCGCGGCGAGAACGTCCATGGGGGTCTTTCCTTGTCCTTGGTAGGTAGAGAGGGTGGTGGAGATGGCCCGCCGGTGGCGGCGCCCCGAACCAGGGCCCTGGGGCCTAGTGCAGGTGCACCGCGTCGTGCAGGTAGATGCTGGTGAGGATGGCGAAGACATAGGCCTGCAGGAAGGCCACCAGCAATTCGAAGCCGACCAGCGCCACGTTCACCGCCAGCGGCAGGGTGGCGCCGAGGATGCCGAGCACCCCGGCCGCGCTGCCGATCATCACCACGAAGGCGGCGAAGACCTCGAGCATGACGTGGCCGGCGACCATGTTGGCGAAGAGACGCACCGAGAGGCTGACCGGCCGCGAGAGGTAGGAGATGATCTCGATCGGGATGATCAGCGGCGCCAGCGCCTTGGGCGCGCCCTCGGGGAAGAAGTAGCTGAAGAAATGCGTCCCGTGGATCGACAGCGCCACGATGGTGACGATGACGAAGACCAGCGCCGCCAGGCCGAAGGTGACGGCGATGTGGCTGGTGAAGGCGAAGCCGTAGGGCAGCAGGCCGAGCAGGTTGCCCAGCAGGATGAACATGAAGAGCGAGAAGATGAAGGGGAAGTAGCGCTTGCCCTCGTCGCCGATCTGCCCGACCGCGAGGTCGTGCACGAACTCATAGGCGCTCTCGGCCATCGCCTGCAGCCGGCCCGGCACGATGGCGCGGTTCGACATGCCCCAGATCATCAGCAGCGTCACCACGCCGACGGCGAGCAGCATATGCGCGGTGGACTGGGTGAAGCCCACGGAGTTGCCGACCGCGCCCAGCACGGGCGTCAGCGAGAACTGGCTGAGCGCGTCGATCGAATTGCCTTCGGCGGCCACTGTCAGCTCCCAAGCCCCTATGCCCTGCGACCGGGATCAGGCCCCGGGCACGGCGTTCATCGACCGGCACCACGGCGCGGGTTGAACAGCCGATAGACGTTCAGGACCCCGGCGGCGCCGCCCAGGACGAAGAACAGCAGGAAGAGCCACGGCCAGGTCCCGAGCCAGCGGTCCAGCATGATGCCGAGGAAGACGCCGACCCCGAGGGCCGCCACCACCTCCACACCGGCCCGGAAACCGATGCCCCAGGGTCCCGAGGGAGGCGCGCCTCGGCCAGGTCGCGGCGTGTCCAGCCCTCGTCGGGCCCTGGCCTCGCGCAACCGCTCCTCGAACCCGTCTCGCTCGCTCACCGCGCTCCTCCGTCGGCTCCCCGTCGGAAGGCAGGTGGCTGCTACGGCACCCCCCGCTGGCTGTCAAGCAAGCGCGGGCCGCAACGACCGGCCTTCCGCGGCGCATGGGACGACAAAGCCGGCCCGCCGCAAAGCGTTCCGCGCATCCGGCCCGGGCACCGGATCGCACACATCGCATCGGGGCCATCGGAGGCAGGAATATCGGACTCGGGGATATCGGATGCGGGGCGTTGACCTGCCGCCGCGGCGCGGCGATCTCTCGCCGCATGGCGAAGGATCCTGCCCCTCCCCGCAAGCCGCCGCCGCCCGGTCCGGCGGCGACGCCGCAGGCCGAGCGCGAGGCGCGCCTCGCCGCGGCGCTGCGCGCCAATCTCCGCCGCCGCAAGGCTCAGGCCCGGGCGCGCGAGGCGGCGCCCGGCAAGCCGGAGCGCGAGGGCTGAGCCGCCCGGCCGCGCGGACGCATCCGGTTGCCGCTGCCGGGAGGCTGGGCTAAGGGGCCGCGATGCCCGGGGCGGCCGCGATCCGGCCGTCCCGCCGGGGCCGCCCGGCCGGGACCGCCCGGCGGGGCGCCGCGGCCCCCGGGTCGCTGCCCCCCTCTGCCGACCGGAAGGCGCGCCATGGCCATCATGCCCGATCACTGGATCCGCCGGATGGCGGCCGAGCACGGCATGATCGAGCCCTTCGTCGAGGCGCAGCGGCGCGAGGGCACCATCTCCTACGGCCTCTCCTCCTACGGCTACGACGCCCGCGTCGCCGACGAGTTCAAGGTCTTCACCAATGTCGACAACGCGCTGGTGGACCCGAAGCATTTCGCCGAGGACAGCTTCGTCACTCGCCGCGGCGCCACCTGCATCGTCCCGCCCAACAGCTTCGCCCTCGCCCATACGGTCGAGTATTTCCGCATCCCGCGCGACGTTCTGGTCATCTGCCTCGGCAAGAGTACCTATGCGCGGTGCGGCCTCATCGTGAACGTCACCCCGCTCGAGCCGGAATGGGAAGGCCAGGTGACCATCGAGATCAGCAACACCACCCCCCTGCCCGCCCGCATCTACGCCAATGAGGGGATCTGCCAGTTCCTCTTCCTGCAGGGCGCCGGCGCGCCCGATGTCAGCTATGCCGACCGGGCGGGGAAATACATGCACCAGCGCGGCGTCGCGCTGCCCCGGCTCTAGGAACCGCCCGATGGACCGCATCCGCATCCGCGGCGGCACGCCGCTCGAGGGCCGCATCCCGATCAGCGGCGCCAAGAACGCCGCCCTGCCGCTGATGGCCGCCGGCCTGCTGACCGACGGGCCGCTCCGGCTGCTGAACGCCCCCGACCTGGCCGACATCGCCACCATGGCCGGGCTGCTCCGCCAGCACGGGCTCACGGTCGAGCACGACAAGCAGGCGCGCAGCATCACCCTCTCCGGCGCGGCGCGGAACCTCGAGGCGCCCTACGACCTGGTGCGCAAGATGCGCGCCTCGGTCCTGGTGCTCGGGCCCCTGGTCGCCCGCTTCGGCGAGGCCAAGGTCTCCCTGCCCGGCGGCTGCGCCATCGGCACGCGCCCGATCGACCTCCACCTCAAGGGGCTGGAGCAGATGGGGGCGGAGATCGAGATCGAGGCCGGCTACGTCCTCGCCCGCGCCCCGCGCGGCCTGAAGGGCGCCCGCATCCTCTTCCCGCAGGTCTCGGTCGGCGCCACCGAGAACCTGCTGATGGCCGCCTGCCTCGCCGAGGGCGAGACCGAGCTGGTCAATGCCGCGCGCGAGCCGGAGATCTCCGACCTCGCCGAATGCCTCATGCGCATGGGGGCGCGGATCGAGGGCATCGGCACCGACCGGCTGCGGGTCGAGGGCACCGGCAGCCTCGCCGGCGCCACTCACCGGGTGGTGCCGGACCGCATCGAGGCCGGCACCTTCGCCATCGCCGCCGCCATCACCGGCGGGCGGGTGCTGCTCGAAGGGGCGCGGCTCGACCATCTCGGCGCCACGGCGCGCATCCTGCGCGAGGCCGGCGTCGAGGTGGCGGAGCGGCCGGAGGGGCTGCGGGTCTCGCGCATGAACGGGCTCTCCGGCGTCGATGTCATGACCGAGCCCTTCCCGGGCTTCGCGACGGACATGCAGGCGCAGTTCATGGCCCTGATGTGCGTCGCCGAGGGCGCCTCGATGATCACCGAGACGATCTTCGAGAACCGCTTCATGCATGTGCCCGAGCTCATGCGCATGGGGGCGCGGATCAACTACCACGGCCATTCCGCCATCGTCCGCGGGGTGCCGAAGCTCTCTGGCGCGCCGGTGATGGCGACCGACCTCCGGGCCTCGGTCTCCCTCATCCTCGCCGGGCTGGCCGCGGAGGGGGAGACCATCGTGAACCGGGTCTACCACCTCGACCGCGGCTATGAGCGGGTGGAGGCGAAGCTCGCCGCCGTCGGCGCCGAGATCGAGCGGATCGGCGGCTGAGATGCCCCGCCCCGCCACCCTCCCGCCTGGCCTCGCCCCGCTTGGCCCTGCCCCGCACGCTCCGGCCCGCCAGGGGCCGGGCTGACATGAAATCGTCTCGCCTCCGGGCCCCTGACAAGTGCTAGTCTCCTCCATGGACCTGCCCATCACCGAACCCGCCGCAACGGCCCAGGCGGATGCCGGGCCGCTGATCCTCGCGGTCCCCAAGGGCCGCATCCTCACCGAGCTCGGCCCCGTCTTCGCCCGCGCCGGCGTCACCCCGGCGCAGGATCTGGTGGACGAGGACAGCCGCCGCCTGCGCTTCGAGAGCTCCGATCCCGGCCTCGACATGGTCCGGGTGCGGCCCTTCGACGTCGCCACCTTCGTCGCCTTCGGCGCCGCCCATATCGGCATCTGCGGCGCCGACGTGCTGATGGAGTTCGACTACGACCAGATCTACGCCCCGCTCGACCTCGGCATCGCCCGCTGCCGCGTCTCGGTGGCCGAGCCGGCGGCGACCGCCGGCACCGACGACCCGAGCCGCTGGTCGCGCATCACCGTGGCGACGAAATACCCGAACATCACCCGCCGGCATTTCGCCGCCCGCGGCGTGCAGGCGGAGATCGTCTCCCTCTCGGGCGCCATGGAGCTCGCCCCCTCCCTCGGCCTGTCGCGGGTGATCGTGGACCTGGTCGCCACCGGCAGCACGCTGAAGGCGAACGGGCTGGTCGAGACCGAGGTGATCGCACCGGTGACATCGCGCCTCATCGTCAACCGCACCGCCCTGAAGACCCAGCCGGAGCGGATCGGCGCCTGGATCGCCCGCTTCCGCGCCGCGCTGGACGCCGCGGCATGACGCGGCTCGATACGCGCGACCCGGGCTTCGCCGCGGGTTTCGCGGCGCTGCTCGACACCGCGCGGGAGACCACCGCCCGGGTGGATGCCGCCGTCGCCGGCATCATCGGCGAGATCCGGGCGGAGGGCGACGCCGCCCTGCTGCGGCTGACCGCCCGCTTCGATGGCTGGCAGCCCGCCGGCGCCGCGGCGCTCCGGGTCACGCCCGAGGAAATCGAGGCGGCGCTCGCCGGGATCGCGCCGGAACTGCTCGCGGCGCTCGACCTGGCCGCGACGCGGATCGAGCAGTTCCACCGGGCCCAGATGCCGCGCGACCTGGAGCTGCCGGACCCGGCCGGGCTGACGCTCGGCCTGCGCTGGACGCCGCTCGATGCCGTCGGCCTCTACGTGCCGGGCGGCAAGGCGGCCTATCCCTCCTCGGTGCTGATGAACGCGCTGCCGGCGCGGGTCGCCGGGGTCGGGCGCATCGCCATGGCGGTGCCGGCGCCGGGCGGGCAGCTCAACCCGCTGGTCCTCGCCGCGGCGCGGCGGGCCGGCGTCGCCGAGGTCTACCGCATCGGCGGCGCCCAGGCGGTCGCGGCCCTGGCCTGGGGGACGGCGACGATCGCCCCGGTCGATCGCATCGTCGGCCCCGGCAATGCCTATGTGGCCGAGGCCAAGCGCCAGGTCTTCGGCCGGGTCGGCATCGATTCCATCGCCGGCCCCTCCGAGGTGGTGGTGATCGCCGATGCCAGCAACGATCCCCGCCATGTGGCGGTCGATCTCCTGGCCCAGGCCGAGCATGACGAGGCGGCGCAGGCGATCCTGATCACCGACTCCGCCGGCTTCGCCGATGCGGTGGCGGCGGCGGTGGCGGCGGAGCTCGAGAGCCTGCCGCGCGCCGCCATCGCCGGCGAGAGCTGGCGGCGGCATGGCGCCATCATCCTGGTGCGGGACTGGGAGGAGGCCTTCGGGCTGGCCAGCCGCCTGGCGCCGGAGCACCTGCAGCTCATGCTGCCCGAGCCGCGCGCCGCCATGGCGCGGGTGCGGCATGCCGGTGCCGCCTTCCTCGGCCGCTACTGCCCGGAGGCGATCGGCGACTATGTCGCCGGGCCGAACCATGTGCTGCCGACCGGCCGCACCGCCCGCTTCGCCTCGGGCCTCTCGGTCTTCGACTTCCTCAAGCGCACCACCTGGGTGGAGGCGAGCCCGGCGGGCCTGGCCGCCATCGGCCCCGCCGCGGTGGCGCTGGCCGAGGCCGAGGGCCTGCAGGCGCATGGCCGGAGCGTGGCGCTCAGGCTGGGGTAGATCCCCACGCCGTCGCTGCGGGGGGGGGTTCACGCCTGGGGCCTGGGCCCCGGGGCGGGCGCCGCATGGCGGGGTTGCCTTGACCCGCCCTCCCCCCGCCATCATGTTGCCGGCCGCCCGTCAATTCCCCGGGGCGCGTCCCGCCGGCCTCCCGCCCCGCTGCTCGCGGCATTGCAGGTCGACGCGGCGGGCCACGTCGCGCGCAGATAAGGTTTCGGATGTCAAAAGAGGATATGATCGAGTTCAGCGGCACCGTGGTGGAGCTGCTGCCCAACGCGATGTTCCGCGTCAAACTCGACAACGAGCACATGGTGCTCGCCCATACCAGCGGGAAGATGCGCAAGAACCGCATCCGCGTCCTCGCCGGCGACCGGGTGAATGTCGAGATGACGCCCTACGACCTCACCAAGGGCCGCATCACCTTCCGCTTCAAGTAGGCGCCCTTGCCCGCTGAGCGGCCGCCCCTGGTGCTGGCCTCGGCCAGTCCGCGGCGGCGTGACCTGCTGGCCCGGATCGGCATCGTCCCGGACCGCATCCTGCCCACCGAGACCGACGAGACGCCCCGCAGGGAGGAGCTGCCGCGCCAGCTCGCCGCGCGCCTGGCTGCCGAGAAGGCCGCCGCCGCCGCCGCCCACGCCCCCGGCGCGCTGGTGCTCGCGGCGGATACCGTGGTCGGCGTCGGCCGCCGCATCCTGCCCAAGGCGGAGACCGAGGCCGAGGCCAGGCGCTGCCTGGAGCTGCTCTCCGGCCGCCGGCACCATGTCTATACCGGCGTCGCGCTGCGGCGGCCGGATGGCGGCTGCGGCACCCGGCTGGTCGATACCGTGGTCGCCTTCCAGCGCCTGACCGAGGCGCAGATCGCCGCCTATCTCGCCGGCGGCGAGTGGCAGGGCAAGGCGGGCGGCTACGCCATCCAGGGCGGGGCGGAGATGTTCGTGCGCTTCCTCTCGGGCTCGCATTCCAACGTCATCGGCCTGCCGCTCTTCGAGACGGCGCAGCTGCTGCGGGGCGCCGGGTGGCTGCGGCCCTAGACCATGATCCGCTCCCTCGGGTTCGCGGATCATGGTCCAGGCCCTTGTTCGACCGCGTGAGTCGCGCCTTCGGTGAGTCCAGCCCGGGCGATCGCGCTCCAGACCAGTCGCCCCAGGGGCGGCCGTGACGCTGATCCTGCTGTCCGCCTCGCCGGGCGAATGGCGCACCGCTTTGCTCGATGAGGACGAGCGGCTGGCCGCCTTCCATCTCGAGCGGCCCGGCCGTCCCGATGGGCTCGGCGACCTGCATCGGGCGCGCGTCACCGCCCTCGCCCCGGCGATGGCCGGCGCCTTCCTCGCCATGGCCGGGGGCGAGACCGGCTTCCTGCCGGAATCGGCCGTCGGCGCCGCGAAGCAGCCGATCGCCCGCGCCATCAGCGAGGGGCAATACCTGGCCGTGCGCGTCACCCGCGCCGCGCAGGGGGGCAAGGGGCCACGCCTGACCGCGCGGCTGACGCCGGCCGAGGCGGCCCGGGTGGCCGCGGCCCCCGCCGGCGGCCCGGCGCTGATCGCCCGCGGACCGGTGGCGGCGCTGCGCCTGGCCCGCGCCCATCCGGAGGCCATGCTCCGCACCGACAGCGCCCCGCTCGCCGCCCGGCTGCGCGCGGCGCTCGGCCCGGCGCGCGTGGCGCTGAGCCATGCGCCGGTCTTCGATGAGGCAATCGAGGCCGAGCTCGATCTGCTCGCCGGGCCGGAGGTGCCACTGCCCGGCGGCGGCCGGCTGCTGATCCACCCGACGCCGGCGCTCACCGCCATCGATGTCGATGCCGGCAGCATCGCCGGCACCCGCGACCCGGAGGCGCAGCTCCGCCTGAACGGGGCGGCGGTGGCCGAGGCGGCGCGGCAGATCCGCCTGCGCAGCCTCGCCGGGGCGATCCTGCTGGATGTGGCGGGGCTGACGGCGAAGCGGCGCGCGACGCTGGCCGGGCCGCTCGCCGCGGCGCTCGCGCCCGATCCGCTGGCGCGGCTGCTCGGTCTCGGCCCGCTCGGCCTGTTCGAGATCCAGCGCCAGCGCATCCATCCGCCGCTGCACGAGCTGCTCGGCTGGCCGCTTTCGCCGCTGAGCCAGGGGCTGGCGGCGCTGCGCCGGGCGGCGCGCGAGGCCGCGGCGCGGCCCGGACGGCGTTGGGCGCTGCGGGCGGCGCCCGCCGTGCTGACCGCCCTCGCCGATCTGCCGGGCGCGCTGGAGGAGGCGGCGGCGGCGCTCGGCACGCCCTTGCAGCTTCTCGTCGAGCCGGGGCGTTCGGGGGCCGAGATCGAGGAGCGTCCGCATGGCTGAGCCCGCCACCCCGCCGCCGCGCCCCGCCCGCCCCTGCCCGGTCTGCGGCAAGTCGGTGGCGCCGGAGAGCCGCGTCCGGCCCTTCTGCTCGGCGCGCTGCCGGCAGGTGGATCTGGGGCGCTGGCTGACGGGCAATTACGCCATCCCCGGCGAGCCGCCGGAGAGCGGGCCGGACGAGGGCGACTGAGGCCGAGACGGGCGCGAATTCGCTGCGCGGCGGGTGGACAGCCCCCGGGGCTTCCGCTATCTCCCGCCTCCTCTGCCGGCGGCCCCCAGACGGGGCCGGATGCTTGGGCCCAGGTAGCTCAGTTGGTAGAGCATGCGACTGAAAATCGCAGTGTCGGTGGTTCGATTCCGCCCCTGGGCACCATCCCTTTTCCCGGTCCGTCGAGTCTCCCCAGGCGCTTGAAAGGCGCCGAGATGGCGGCGGCCCGATCGGTCTCGCCGGCCCTCGCGCGCGGATTGCCGCGGCAGCAGGCGCGCCCCGCATCGACGCCTTCGGCATCTCCAATCCCCTGATCCATTGTTCATGGGCTGCGATCGCCGCGGCGCCGGCCGCGTTCACGCTGCGGTCGAGGGGCCACCGCGCGCCCTGCACCCGCGCGCAGGCAAGCGTCGCGTCCCCGAGATCACGGAGCATCCGGGCAGGTGTGCAGCCGCGCTGCGGCTGGCGCGGACCCAGACGACCGTCAGCGATAACCGCCTTATCGAGGATCCTGACCGCACGCCATCGGCCGCTGCCGCACCAGTCCTCCGGTCACACCCCGCGCGCGGCGCCACGCCGCCAACAGCACGACAGGATCATCCCATGAATTGGACGAGTATGTTTTTTCAAAACTGGGAAGGGATCGTACGGACGCTCATCGTCGGCGCGCTGGCCTATACCTTATTAGTTCTGTTCCTGCGCATTTCGGGCAAACGTACGCTCGCCAAGCTGAACGCCTTTGATCTTGTCGTCACCGTCGCGCTTGGGTCCACGCTGTCCGCCATCTTGTTGCAGGAGTCCGTTGCCTTAGCTGAAGGGATGGTTGCCCTAACCCTGCTGATCCTCCTGCAATATGCCGTTGCCTATACCTCCGTCCGCTTCCCCGCCTTCGCAAAGGCAGTCCGATCGGAACCAAGCCTGCTGGCGCGCGACGGCGCGTATTGTGAAGCAGCCATGAGGCGCGAAAGGATCACCCATGGCGAGGCCTTGAGCGCCGTGCGCTCCGCGGGTGGGCGAGACATCGAAGACGTCGCCTTTCTTATCCTGGAAAGCGACGGCACCCTCAGCGCGGGTTTAAAATCGAATTGAAGGCCGGGTGCTTGGCCAAGCCGCGGAACGCTCTCCGCGGCTCGCCTGGCTTGCCGTCGCCCTATTTCACGGCGAAGTCTGCCCGGCTCTGGCCCTCGGCTTCCAATGCCTGGAGCCATTTGGACATCCTGCCGCGCCCGCTCCAGGTTTCGCCGTTCGGGCCGCGGAATTTCACCGGCACAGGCGCCCCGGCGTCCCGGCGCGTCCGCCGGGAAGACTCGGCGGGCGACTGCGCGACCTTGGGGAAGACGGATTCGAAGGACAGGCCAAGCTGCTCGATTTCCGCCCTGGCGCGCTCGATGACAGCGGTCTTGGCATCCTCCAGCTTCTCCAGCCGCTTCGCCTCCGCGGCGTCGCGAAGCGCCGTAAGCTCGGCAACGCTCATCCCGTCCAGGTCGAAGCTGCGCCGGGGGCTGTTATTATTCGCCATGCTGATGACCCTTCGTTCTTTCCAAAGGCCATAGCAGAGCCGAGGCGAAACGGGAAACCCGCCGCTACCACGGTCTCGACGATCAATGCTGTCAAATATGACATTGTTCGGCGCGATCAGGGTTTTGGTCACGGCATGGTGGAATTGGCGCCATCGCGCGGGACATTTGGGCATCGCGCGCCTCCCAAAAGAGGCCGAAGGGCGGCATCGGCCCCTCGAAAGCCGGCGCTGGCCTGACCCTGGCAGGATTCAAGCCTTCCGGGATGGCCAAGGGATGATGGCCGATGACCGATCACGAGGATTATGTCCGGGCCGTCCCGGCCGTTTTCGGATAGGCGGCATGCCGATAATCTGAAGATCGCTTTGTGCGGGCGCGGCCGCCCTGCTGGCTGAGATGCGGCATTTCGAGTGCCAGTGTGCCAGAGGGGGGCACCAGAGGGGGGCGCCGGCGGGCGAGAGCGGCGCGGACCGGCTTCGCCCCGGCACGCCCTGGCCCTCCCGTCCCGCCCCCGTCTAGGATCGGCCCTGCGTCCAAACGAAAACAGCGCCGCAGGACGGCGCCGGGGGAAACGTGCCGTGGAGACGACCAGACGATCGCTGCTGCAGGCCGGCGCCGCCGCCGCCACCGCCACCGCCACCGCGGGCCTGCCCTGGCGCCCGGCTCGCGCCCAGGCGGCCGGCCCCATCCGCATCGGCGTGCTGACCGACATGGCGGGGCCCTATCGCGACATCAACGGCCCCGTCTCCGTCGCCTGCACCCGCCTCGCGGCGCAGGAGGCGGCCCGCCTCGGCCTGCAGGTGGAGGTGCTGGTGGCGGACAACCAGAACCGCCCGGACGTCGCGCTGAACATCACGCGGCAATGGTACGACCGCGACGGCGTCGATGCCGTCGTCAACATCACCTCCTCCGCCGCCGCCCTCGCCGTCGCCGAGCTGTCGCGGGAGAAGAACAAGGTGATGCTCGCCACCTCGCCCGCGACCTCCGACCTCACCGGCCGCGCCTGCACGCCGAACACCGTGCACTGGGTCTACGACACCTACATGCTCGCCAACTCCACCGGCGGCGCCACGGTGAAGGCGGGCGGCACGAGCTGGTTCTTCATCACCGCCGACTACGCCTTCGGCCATTCGCTGGAGCGCGACACCACGCGCTTCGTGCAGGCGAATGGCGGCAAGGTGCTGGGCGCGGTCCGCACGCCCTTCCCGGGCACGACGGATTTCTCCTCCTTCCTGCTGCAGGCCCAGGCCTCGGGCGCCAAGGTGATCGGCCTCGCCAATGCCGGCACGGATACGGTGAACTGCATCAAGCAGGCGGCGGAGTTCGGCATGACCCGGCGCGGCATCAAGGTGGCGTCGTTGCTGATGTTCCTGCCGGATGTGCATGCGCTCGGCCTGCCGGTGGCGCAGGGGCTGGTCTGCACCGAGACCTTCTACTGGGACCTCAACGACCGCACCCGCGCCTTCGCCCAGCGCGCCCGCGCGCTCGCCGGCCAGGTCCCCATCAGCATGATCCAGGCCGGCGAGTATTCGGCGACGCTGCATTACCTGAAGGCGGCCGCCGATCTCGGCCTGGCGGCGGCCAAGGCCGATGGCGCGGCCACCGTGGCCCGCATGAAGGCGATGCCCTGCGACGACGACGCCTTCGGCCCCGGCCGCATCCGCGAGGACGGGCGGAAGCTCCACCCGGCCTATCTCTTCGAGGTGAAGAAGCCCGAGGAGAGCCGCGGCCCCTTCGACTACTACAAGCTGCTGCAGACCACCGAGGCGGAGCAGGCCTTCCGCCCGCTCGGCGAAGGCGGCTGCCCCCTCATCCGCGCCTGACCGGGCGCGGCGCCTATTCCCCCGGCGCCGGCACCATCGCCGCGCGCCGGCGGGCGACGCGGGACCGCGCGGATTGCTTGCGCCACCAGATCAGCACGCCCGTGGCGCTGACCACGGCGACGACGACGCCCATGACGGAGATGAGGATCCGCCCCGGCAGGCCGAGGATGCGCCCGGAATGCAGCGGGAATTGCGCCTGGACGAAGATGTCGGCGGCGGTGCCGACCCAGGGCTCCTGCCGCCCGAGGATGCGGCCATCCTGCCCGTCGAGGTAGAGCAGCGGCGGCCCCACCCCGGCCGCGCCATGCTCGTCGCCCGGCTGGAAGAAGCGGAGGCCGTAGAGGCCGAAGCCCGGCGCGTAGAACAGGCTGCCGGCCGGCTCGGCCCAGCCGCGCCGCGAGGCCTCCGCCTGGCCGAGCGCCACGGCCTCCTCGCGCGTGATGCGCGGCGCGATGGGGGCGTGCAGCGGCGCCGGGGCGCGTTCCATGAAGGGCGTCGGGCTGAGTTGCGAGACCTGCGACATCAGCGGCAGGAAGACCTCGCGGTAGAGGTTGAGCGAGAAGCCGGTGAAGGCGAGCGTCAGCAGCAGCGCCCAGGTCCAGAGGCTGACGGCGCGATGGATGTCGAAGGTGATGCGGTAGCTGCTGCCGGAGCGCTTGATCATCCAGGCCGGCTTCCAGCGCGCCCAGGTGCCGCGGGAGAGTTGCCGCGTCACCGCCGCCGGGCGGTCGCGCCGCGGCGCTGGCCGCGGCGGCAGGGTCAGGTAGAAGCCGATGAAGCAGTCGATCGTCCAGAGGATGGCGATGCCGCCGAGCAGCCAGATGCCCCAGCGGTCGATGCCCCAGACCTCTGGCATGTGCAGGCTGAAATGCAGCTTGTAGAGGAAGGAGACCAGCGTCTCGCGGCTGATCGGCCAGGCTTGGCCCCATTCGCGGCGGCCGAGCTCCTCCCCGGTCGCGGGGTCGAGGAAGACCTGGTTGTAGCCAGGCTCGTACAGCCGGCCGGTCGCCGGATCGACCGCCGGCTGCACGAAGATCGCCAGGGATTCCCCAGGCTCGACGGAGAGCGGGACGAAGGTGGCGCGCACCCGCGGGTCGCGCGCCTCGACGGCCCGCGCCAGTTCGAGCGGCGGCAAGGCCGGGCCAGGGACGCGGGCCTCGGTCAGATGCGGGTTCAGCCACTCGTCCAGCTCGTGGTCCCAGGAGATGACCGCACCGGTGAGGCCGGTGACGATCAGGAAGCCGGCGATGAACAGCCCGACCCAGCGATGCAACAGCCCGGCAGCCTGGCGCATGATTTGCCCTCGTTCCGTCTTGCAGCGCGTGGGAGGCGGCACCCTATGGACGCGGGGCGGCCCCGCCGGCAAGCGCGATGCGCCCCGGGCCGCGGCCAGGACGCAGCGGGGCGAGCAGCCCAGGGTGGTCCGGAGGGGGAGGCAGGATCGCTGGTGCCGACACCCAGGATTGAACTGGGGACCTACTGATTACGAATCAGTTGCTCTACCGCTGAGCTATGTCGGCGTTCCAGGCGGCGGGGAGATACACGCGCCGCCCGCAAAGGGCAACGCCCCCTGCGCAATTCTCTTCCGCGGGCAGGCCGCCGCGGCCCCCCGGCTCAGGCCGCGCTCGCCGCCGGCATCGCGGGGCGCGCGGGGGAGGTCCAGGCGATCTGCCCGACCGTGCCGCAGCTCGTGCAGACCGGCGTCCAGCGCGGCTGCTCCGTGCCGCAATGCGCGCAGCGCCAGGCCGGCTCCGGCGACGCCGCGGCGGCCTGGCGCAGCCAGCGGGCCTGCGCCGCCCGCGCCTCGGCGGTCTCGCCATGCTCGGCCTCCTCGAGCTCGGCCAGCAGCAGATAGGCCCGCCGATCCGCCTCGCCCGAGGCCACCAGCGCATCCAGCGCCGCCCGTGCCCGCCCGGTCAGCCCGGCGGCCAAGGCGATGCGGGCCAGCAGCAGCCGGCTCTCGGCCGCCTCCGGGTTGCGGCGGATGAGCTGCTCCACCGCCTTCACCCGCATCAGCACGTCCGGCTCGTCCACCAGATAGGCCTCGGCGAGGTCGGGATGCGGCGCCGCGGCCCAGGCCTCCTCCAGCACCGCCCGCGCCCGCCGCGGGCTGCCGCCCTCGCGCAGCCGCTGCGCATGCGCGATCGCCGCCGGCGCGAAGCCCTTGTCGAGCTGGAAGGCCTGCCGCTCCAGCTCGGCCGCCTTGGTCGCATCCGGCTCCTGCGCCGCCGCCGCCAGGGCCAGCACCGGCTTCGGCGTCTCGGGCGCCGAGAGGGCGAGCGCCTCGCGCCAGTCATGGGTGCGGAGCGCCAGCTCCGCCCGCTCCTCGCGCAGCCAGGCGGCGCCGGGCTGGATCGTCTCGGCCTCCCGCGCCAGGGCCTGCGCCGCCTCCCAGTCGCCCCGCTGCATCGCCTGCCGCAGCAGGCCGCGCAGGCCGAGGAAGCGGGCATCCTCGCGCTCGGCCAGGGTGCGGAACGCCTCGGCCGCCGCATCCTCGCGGCCGGACAGCCGCTCGGCCTCGGCCGCCAGCAACAGGGTCTGCGGCGTGTCGCCGAGATGCTGGCGGGCCTTGCGCACCTCGAGCCGCGCCGCCTCCGCGGTGCCGGCCGCGAGCGCGATCAGCGCCCGCGTCACCGCGGCGTCGCCATCCGCCCGCCGGCGCAGCGCCCGCTTCTCGCGCAGCCGTCGCGGCAGCCGCCGCAGCGCGCCGATCGCCACCAGGATGCCGTGCAGCACCAGAAAGCCGAGGGCCAGCAGCAGCAACGCGATGGGGAAGCTGGTGCCGATCCAGGCATCGCCCACCTGGATCTGCACGGTGCCGCCGAGCTCGGCCAGGTACATCGCCGCGGCGACGCCGATGACCAGCAGCAGCAGGACTGCGATCGCAGCGCGCATCGGCTCAGCCCGCCGCCAGCTGGCGCAGCGCGGCGCGCGCCGCGAGCAGCGCCCGCGCCTGGTCGGCCCAGCCCTGCATCGCCTGCCGCGCGGGCGGCGGCAGCCGGTCGATGTGCTGCAGGCTCATCTCGACATCCCCGGCCTCGAGGGCGCGGCGGGCGCGCTCGATCTCCGCCTCCGCCGCATCGCCCCAGACCACCTGGTCGCCGCGGCGGATGGTGACGAGGCCGCCGAGCCGGGTCAGCGCGCTGTCCATCACGCCCGGCTTGCTGCCATCGGGCTGCATCGCCGCGTCCGAGGCGGCGCGCGCCGCCTTGGCCGCGTCCTCGAAGGAGAGGCGGAGCGCGGCCTCGGTCGGCGGCGCCGCCTGGGCGAAGCGGGCGAGGGCCTGCGGCGGCTGGTCGATGCGGGCGAGCGCCTCGCCGAGCGGCTGGCCGGCGCCGAGCGCGCCGCGCAGCCTGTCGATGGCGGCGAGCCGCGCGGTGCGGCTCTCCAGCGCCTGCATCTGCTTCTGCGCCTGCTCCAGCGCCGCGACGCGCTGGCCGAGCGCCGCGTCGAGCGCGCCGAGCTTCTGCTGCGTCGTCTGCTCCAGCGTCTGCAGCCGCTGCTGCGCCGCCTGGTCGCGCTGCTCATCGGCGCGGGCCGCCTCCTGCAGCTTCTGCGTCAGCGCCTGCTGCGCCGCCTGCTCGCGCTGCTCGTCGGCGCGCTGCGCCTCCTGCAGACGCCGTGTGAGATCGGCATCGAGCTGCTGCAGCCGCGTCGCCTGCGCCTCCACCCGCGTGCCCAGCGCATCGAAGGCGGCGCGCGGCGCGACGGCGGCGGGATCGAAGGCCGGCTTCGCCTCCAGCGCCTGCAGCCGGCGCTCATTGGCGGCGGCGCGGTCGGTCGCCTGCGCCGCGCCGCGCTCGGCCACCGCCGCGCGCTCGGCGAGCGAGGCCACCTGCCCCTCCAGCGGCCGCAGGTCCGGCATCTGCGGCGGCGGCTTGTTCTCGAGCGCCTGCACCCGGCCTTCCAGCGGCGCCAGCGCCTGCAGCCGGCCGCCGAGCGTGCCGAGCTCGCCGCGCACCCCCTCCAGCGCGCCGAGCCGCTGCTCGAGCTGCGCCACGCGCGCCGGGTCGACGCCGGCCTCGTTCGTCGAGCGCGGCGTCTTCAGCAGCCACCACAGGGCGAGCAGGAGCACGACGCCGCCAAGGACGATCATCACCGCCGCCGGGTCGAGGCGCTTCGGCGCGGGCGGGTCCAGCGGCGAGTTGCGGGGCGTCGGCGACGGGGTGGTGCCAGGGGTGCCACCACCAGGGGTGCCGGCGGGTGTCTCGGGAGTCTCGCTCATGGGTGCAGCCTACCTGGGACCGAGCAAAGCCAACAATGAGTCCTGGTCGGGCCGACCGGCGACTCGCACCGCGCGCCAAGCCAGGGGTGCGAGGGCCCGGACCGCCGCCTCGGCAACTCTCGGGCTGATGACCAACGCCTCCATCGACGCCGCGGTTGCGGCATGGCCGGAGGCCTTGAGGAGGGAGATGGCACGCCGCGCCGAACGGGGCGAGAAGAACAGGGCGGCAACAACCTCACCATCCCGTTGCAAGGCGGCGAGCGCCGTCTCGGGCAGCGCGGCGGCCGGCCGCGCCGCATAGGCGACGCGGCGCAGCACGCGAAAGCCGTGCGCGCGCAGCCCGGCCGCGAGCTCGGCGCCGTAGCCCTCGCCCACGGCCAGCAGCAGCGGCCCGGCCGCCGGGTCGAGGCTGCGGGCCGCCAGCGCCGCCAGCGCCGCGGCATCGCCCGCCGCCGCCGCCACCCGGGCGAAGCCGCGGGCCCGCGCCTCGGTGGCCGTCGCCTCGCCCACCGCCAGCACCGGCAGGTCGCCCAGCCGGTCCTCCAGGCCCTCGCCCAGCGGCAGGGCGCGGGCGGCGGCCCGGCTGGTCAGCAGCAGGGCCTGGGCCGGCGGCAGGGCGAAGGGGCGCGCGGCCAGGACCAGGGCGGGGGCGAGGACCGGCCGCCAGCCGAGGCCGGCCACCCGATGCGCCGTCTCCGCCCCGCCGGGCTCCGGGCGGGTGACCAGCACGCCGGGCGGCGTCGCGGGCGACGCCATGGCGTCAGGCGAAGAGGTCGGCGGGGCTGTCCGCGCGCAGGCTGCGGCCCAGCTCGGCGCCCAGCTCCCGCGCCTGCTTCACCAGGCCGGTCAGGGCGCGCTTCAGCAGGAAGGAGCCGTCCGGCCGCGCCACCAGCCCGGTCAGGTGCAGCTGGCCATCCGGCAGCAGCCGCGCATGGCCGCCGATCGGCGTGCGGCAGGAGCCGTCGAGCGCGGCGAGGAAGGCGCGCTCGGCCCGGCTGACGGCCGCCGCCTCGCGGTCCTCGATGGCCGAGAGCAGCTCGCACAGCTCCTCGTTCGATTCGCGGACGGTGATGCCGACGATCCCCTGCCCGGCGGCCGGCACCATCGCCTCCGGGTCGAGGACGATCGCCGCCTGCTCGGCCATGCCGAGGCGCTTCAGCCCGGCGAGCGCCAGCAGGCTGGCGGTGAACTCGCCGCTGCGCACCCGGCCGAGCCGGGTCTGCACATTGCCCCGGATGACGCCGCAGCGGAGATCCGGGCGGGCGAAGAGGATCTGGCTCTGCCGGCGGACCGAGGCGGTGCCGACCAGGGCGCCGGCCGGCAGGCAGGCATAGGGATCGGCGGCGTCGGGCACGCCGCAGCCCTCGCCCAGCACGATCGCATCCCGCGCATCCTCGCGCTTCAGGGTGCAGGCGAGGACGATGCCGGGGGGCAGCTCGGTCTCCAGGTCCTTCAGGCTGTGGACCGCGAAATCGATCCGGCGGTCGAGCAGCGCCTCGTGGATCTCCTTGGCGAAGAGGCCCTTGCCGCCAATATCGGCGAGGCGCCGGTCGAGGATGCGGTCACCCGAGGTGGCGATGACATGCTCCTCGAAGGCCTGCGCCGCGCGCAGGACCGGGCAGAGATCGCTGATGATGGCGAGGAAGTGCCGGGTCTGCCACAAGGCGAGCGGCGAGCCGCGCGTGCCGACGCGCAGCGGCAGGGCACTGCCGTGGCGCGGAACCTCGGACAGGGGATGGCCGGCGGACATGGGCGCCCTCATAGGGCCGCGGCCATGGATGGGAAAGTGGGATGGACGATCGGGCGGCGGTGCTGGGGCTGGAATCGAGCTGCGACGAGACCGCGGCGGCGATTCTCCGCGCGGATGGCACGATCCTGGCCGAGGCGGTGCTGAGCCAGCTGGCGGAGCACGCCCCCTATGGCGGCGTGGTGCCGGAGATCGCGGCGCGGGCGCATCTCGATGCGCTGCCGCAACTGGTCGGACAGGTGATGCGGCAGGCCGGGCTCGGCTATGCCGATCTCGCCGGCGTTGCCGCCACCTCCGGCCCCGGGCTGATCGGCGGGCTCATCGTCGGCGCGACGCTCGGCAAGGGCATCGCGCTCGCGCATGACCTGCCCTTCGTCGCGGTGAACCATCTCGAGGCGCATGCCCTGACCGCCACCCTGCCCGGCCTCGCCGCCGGGCCGGTGCGTTTCCCCTATCTGCTGCTGCTGCTCTCGGGCGGCCATTGCCAATGCGTCGAGGTCGCCGGGGTCGGCCGCTACCGTCGGCTCGGCACGACGCTCGACGACGCCGTGGGCGAGGCCTTCGACAAGGCGGCCAAGCTGCTCGGCCTGCCCTGGCCGGGCGGGCCGGCGCTGGAGCGCCTGGCGGCCAGCGGCGATCCGGCCCGCATCCCGCTGCCGCGGCCGCTGCTCGGCCGGCCGGGCTGCGACTTCTCCTGGTCCGGCCTCAAGACCGCGGTGGCGCATGCCCTGGCGCGGCTGCCCGGCGCGACGGAGCAGGACCGCGCCGATCTCGCCGCCGGCTTCCAGGCCGCCGTCGCCGCGGTGCTGGCGGACCGGGCGCGCCACGCCCTGGCCCTGGTGCCGGCGGCCAGCGCGCTGGTGGTGGCGGGCGGGGTCGCCGCCAATGCCGCGGTGCGGGCGGCGCTGGCGGGGGCGGCCGCTGCCGCCGGGCTGCCGCTGGTGGCGCCGCCGATCCGCCTCTGCACCGACAATGCCGTCATGGTGGCCTGGGCCGGGGTGCAGCGGCTGCGCCGCGGCTTGCCGGACGAGCTCGGCCACGCGCCCCGGCCGCGCTGGCCGCTGGAGGGGCTGGCGGCCTGACGCGGCCGGCGCCGGGCCGATTTCCCTGGCGAAATCTGGCTGAATTGTTACGATCCCTCCATCCTGGGCACCGAAGGACCCGGGAGGATGGGAGGCTTCCATGGATCGATCGAGGGACGGCGCCGCGCTGGCGCTGCTGTTCGGCGGGGTGGCGCTGGCGGTGGTCACCGCCTTCTTCCTGCCCGTGCTGCATGTCCGCGGCGCCGACCGCGCGCTGCTCGGCCTCTCGGCCTGGCAGGCGGTGCCGCTGATGACCCTGCTGAAGCTCGCCGTGCTGGCGCTCGCCCTCGCCGCCGGGCTGCTGCCGCACCTCCGCCCACTGCGCCTGCCGATCGCCGCCGCGGCGGGGGTGATGATGTTCCTGCCGGCGCTCGGCGCGCTCATCGCGGCGGTCACGCATTGGAGCGGGCTGCGGGCCGCCATCGAGGCGATGAGCGGCTCGCGCACCCCCTGGATCGATCCCGGCTGGGGCCTGGTCGCCCTGCTCGCCGCGGCGCTGATGCTGGTCGGCGGCCTGCGCCGCATCGACCGCGCCGAGGCCAGCACCGCCTGACGCGGCCTAGGCGGTGATGCCGCCATCCACATGCAGCACCTGGCCGGTGACGTAGCCGGCGGCCGGCGAGGCCAGGAAGGCGATCGCCGCCGCCACCTCCGCCGGCTCGCCGAGGCGGCGCAGCGGGATGCGGGCGATCCGTTCCTCGAAGGCCGCGGGGCTGAGCGCGGCATGCGCGCCGGCATCCTTGCGGGTGAAGCCGGGGGCGACGGCATTCACCGTGATGCCCGGCGCCCATTCGATGGCCAGCGCCCGGACCAGCGCCTCCAGCCCCGCCTTGGCGGCGGCCGAGGCGGGAAAGAGCGGCTGCTCCAGCCGGAAGACATGCGCGACGAAGGAGGAGACGGCGACCAGGCGCGGCTGCGTGCCCGCCGCCAGATGCGGCTGCGCCGCGCGGGCGAGGCGGAGCAGGGCCAGGGTGATGGCGTCGTGGCTCGCGGTGAAGGCCGCGTCGCTCAGCGCCGCGACCGGGGTGCGGTCGGCGAAGCCGGCATTGGCGACCACCACGTCGAGGCCGCCGAGCGCCGCCGCCGCGGCCTCCACCGCCCGCTCCGGCGCCCCGGCCTCGGCGAGGTCGCCGAGCAGCGCCTCCGCCCGGCCGCCCGCCGCCCGCACCGCCTCGGCCACCTGCTCCACCCCCGCGCGGTTCTTCCGCGTGTGCAGGGCGATCGCCACGCCGGGACCGGCGAGCAGCCGGCAGAGCGCGGCGCCGATGCCGCTCGCCGCGCCGGTGATCAGGTATCTGCGCTCCGCCATCGCCATGCTCCGCTTGCCGCGCGATCATGCGGCGCCGCCCCGGCCCCGGGAAGCGGCCGCACCGCCGCCCGCCTGCCCCCCCCGCTTGTCGTCCCCCCGCCTGTCGTCCCCTGCTTGTCCTCCCCTTGGCCGGCCCGCATCCTGGCCGGACCATGCTGCGAGGAGGATGCGCGTGACGCTGACGGTGCTCGAGCCCGAGGGGCTCTATCCCGATACCAGGCTCGAGCAGGAGATCCTCGGCCCGGGCGTGCGCATCCTGCAGGGCAACGCCAAGGCGAGCCTCGCCGAGCTGCCGGAGTCGCTGCTCGCCGAGGTGGATGGGCTGATGACCCTGCGCATGGCGGTGCCGGCCGAGCAGATCGCCCGCTTCCCGCGCCTCAAGGTGGTGGTGCGCATGGGCGTCGGCTATGACCGCGTCGACCGCGCCGCCTGCGCCGCGCGCGGCATCCTGGTCGCCAACGTGCCGGATTACGGCACGATGGAGGTCGCCGAATTCGCCGTGCTGCTCGCCCTCTCGCTGCGCCGCGGCCTGCTGCTGTATCACGACACCCAGCGCGGCGAGGCGCCGGCCCCTTGGGCGGTGCTGCCCTCGCCCTTGCACCGGCGGCAGGAGGTGCAGCGCTTCGGCATCCTCGGCCTCGGGCGCATCGGCAGCGCCGCGGCGCTGCGGGCCAAGGCGCTCGGCTACCAGGTGGTGTTCCATGATCCCTACCAGCCGAATGGCTGGGACCGGGCGCTCGGCATCGCCCGCGCCCGCACGCTGGACGAGCTGCTGGCCCAATCCGACGTGCTCTCCATCCATTGCCCGCTGACGCGCACCACGCGCGGGCTGATCGGCGAGCGGGAGCTGCGGCTGCTGCCGCGCAACGCCGTGGTGGTGAACACGGCGCGCGGCCCGATCCTCGACATCGACGCGCTGGAGCGCTGCCTGCGGGACGGCCACATCGCCGGCGCCGGCCTCGACGTGATCCCCGAGGAGCCGCCGCGCGAGCCGCTGCCCTCGCTGCTCCGCGCCTATCGGGCGCGCGAGCCCTGGCTGACGGGGCGGCTGGCGATCACGCCGCATATCGCCTTCCACACGCCCGAGGCCTGGGACGACATCCGGCGCAAGAGCATCGAGACGATGCGCGACGTGCTGGTGGACGGGCTGCGGAGCAACGTCATCCCGCCGGAGAGCGATTGAGACCTCCACGGCGTCGCTGCGCGTCGCCGTCGGGGCCCCGTGATTCACCTCGAGCCTGAGGCAGGTCGCAGCCTGCCGCGGCGTCGCCGCGGCAGGGCAAGGGGCCGCGTCCTGCGCGCCGGCCTCAGTTGCTGCAGACGGGCATTGGGTTGCGGCCGTAATGCACGCAATTGGTGCCGACCGGGCTCGGCTTCACATGGTCGCAGGCGGCCAGCAGGCCGAGCAGCAGGAGGGCGGCGACTCGCATGGGCGGTCCTTCGGTGGCGCGGCCGCCTATGCCCGCGCCCGCGCCCACCGGTCCAGTGAAGCCTTGGACAGGCGGCGCCGCCCCGGGGCCCGGGCCCCGGCAGGGTCGGGCGAGGCGAAGCGCCGCGCTCCCGGTCCTCCGGCCATGCGCCACGGCGGGTATCCAGGGCCCCTCCAAGGCAGCGGCCCCCAGGCCGGCGGCCCGCCCCCGCCGACCGGCCCCCGCCGACCAGCCCCGGCGCCGGCCGGCGCGCCATCGCCGCGCCGCGGGAGGACCAGCCGGACTTTCCCGCCCCGCCGCGATCTGCTCTAGGCTGGTGGCTAAGCAAATCCCGGAGAGACGTCATGCATCGGCGCGCCCTGCTCTCGGTCCCGCTCGCCACCCCCTTGCTGCTGCCCGCCGCGGCCGAGGCGCAGGCCCCGGCGCTGGCGACGGAGGAGTTCTCGGTGCCGACGAAGGATGCCGGCATCGAGCTGTTCCTGCGCAACAAGCGGCCGGAGGGCGCCGCCGCGCCGCGCCCGGATCGCACCCTGCTCTTCGTCCATGGCGCCACCTATCCGGCGAGCACCACCTTCGACCTGCCGCTCGGCGGCCTGTCCTGGATGGATTACATCGCCGGCCGCGGCTTCGATGTGTGGTGCATGGACCTGCGCGGCTATGGCCGCAGCACGCGGCCGCCGGAGATGGCGCGGCCGGCGGCGGAGAGCCCGCCCGTCGAGCGGGGCGAGCAGGCCGTCGCCGACATCGCCGCCGTCGCCGAGTTCATCCGCCAGCGCCGCGGCCTGCCGAAGATCACCGTCATGGGCTGGTCCTGGGGCACCTCGCTGATGGCGCGCTACGCCGCCGACAACCCGGCGCTGGTCGAGCGCGTGGTGCTCTACGCGCCGCTCTGGACCCTGCAGGGGCCGCCGCCGATCGGGCCGAATGGCGGCACGCTCGGCGCCTACCGCACGGTGACGCAGGCGGCGGCGAAGCAGCGCTGGCTGAACGGCGTGCCGGCCGAGAAGGCCGCCGCCCTGATCCCGCCCGGCTGGTTCGAGCACTGGGCCGGCGTGACCTGGGCGACCGATCCCGAGGGGCAGCGGCAGAGCCCGCCGGTGCTGCGGGCGCCGAACGGCGTGCTGCAGGACCTGGCGGATTACTGGGCGCCCGGCCGGGAGCCCTTCTACGACCCGGCCAAGATCCGCGCCCCGGTGCTGCTGGTGGTGGCGGAATGGGACCGCGACACGCCGCCGGCCATGGCGGCGACGATCTTCCCGCTGCTGACCGCGAGCCCGGGCAAGCGGCTGGTGATGCTGGCCGAGGGCACCCACAGCATCGCCATGGAGCGCAACCGCGGCGCCCTGTTCCAGGCGGTGCAGGTCTTCCTCGAGGAGGCGATGGGCTGACCCCTGGCACCAGCGGCGCGGCGGCCCCGGGGTGTTCCACCCCGGGGCACGGCAGGCTAGAGCGTGATCGCCTGAGGTGGACTCACCGAAGGCGTGAATCACACGACCAAACAAGGCCCTGGACCATGGTCCGCGAACCGCAGTGAGCGGATCATGGCCTAGGGCGTGATCGCCTGAGGTGGGCGCACCGAAGGCGTGAATCACACGACCAAACAACGCGCTGGACCATGGTCCGCGAACCCGAGTGAGCGGATCGTGGTCCAGCTTCGCCCCCCGCGGGAGAGATCGCCATGGCCGGCTCCGACCAGACCAAGAAGTCCTTCAAGCTGCGCAGCCAACGCTGGTTCGACGACCCGGAGGACCCGGGCATGACGGCGCTCTACACCGAGCGCTACCTCAATTTCGGCCTGACGCGGGGCGAGCTGCAATCGGGCAAGCCGATCATCGGCATCGCCCAGACCGGCAGCGACCTCGCCCCCTGCAACCGCCACCATCTCGACCTGGCGAAGCGGGTGCGGGACGGCATCATCGCCGCCGGCGGCATCCCGCTGGAGTTTCCCATCCACCCGATCCAGGAGACGGGCAAGCGGCCGACCGCGGCGCTCGACCGCAACCTCGCCTATCTCTCCCTGGTCGAGGTGCTGCACGGCTATCCGCTCGACGGCGTGGTGCTGACCACCGGCTGCGACAAGACGACGCCCGCCTGCCTGATGGGCGCGGCGACGGTGAACATCCCGGCCATCGTGCTCTCCGGCGGGCCGATGCTGGACGGGCATTTCCGCGGCCAGCTCACCGGCTCGGGCACCATCGTCTGGGCGGCGCGCAAGCAGCTCGCGGCCGGCGAGATCGACTACGAGCGCTTCATGGAGCTGGTCGCCTCCAGCGCCACCAGCGTCGGCCATTGCAACACCATGGGCACGGCGCTGTCGATGAACTCCCTGGCCGAGGCGCTGGGGATGTCCCTGCCCGGCTGCGCCGCCATCCCCGCCCCCTTCCGGGAGCGCGGGCAGATGGCCTATGCCACCGGGCGGCGCATCGTCGAGATGGTGCACGAGAACCTGCGCCCCTCCGACATCCTGACGCGCCAGGCCTTCGAGAACGCCATCGTCGCCGCCTCGGCCATCGGCGCCTCCACCAACTGCCCGCCGCACATCATCGCCATCGCCCGGCACATGGGCGTCGCGCTGACGATCGAGGACTGGGACCGCATCGGCCACGACATCCCGCTGCTGGTGGATTGCCAGCCCGCCGGCCGCTTCCTCGGCGAGGCCTTCCACCGCGCCGGCGGCGTGCCGGCGGTGATGCGGGAGCTGCTGCAGGCCGGCAAGCTCCATGGCGACGCCATGACCGTGACCGGCCGCAGCTACGCCTCCAACCTCGAGAGGCTGGAGGAGCCGGACCGCGAGGTGATCCGCGCCTATGGCAGCCCGATGAAGCAGCATGCCGGCTTCGCCATCCTCTCGGGCAACATCTTCGACAATGCGGTGATGAAGATCTCGGTCATCGACGAGAGCTTCCGGCGCCGCTTCCTCGCCGATCCGCCGAACGTCTTCGAGGGCAAGGTCGTGGTCTTCGAGGGGCCGGAGGACTACCACGACCGCATCGAGGACCCCTCGCTCGGCATCGACGAGCGCACCGTGCTGGTGATCCGCAATTGCGGCCCGGTCGGCTATCCCGGCAGCGCCGAGGTGGTGAACATGCAGCCCCCCGCGGCGCTGATCAAAGCCGGCATCGACACGCTGCCGACCATGGGGGATGGGCGGCAGAGCGGCACCTCCGGCAGCCCCTCCATCCTCAACATCTCGCCCGAGGCGGCGGTCGGCGGCGGCCTCGCCCTGATGAAGTCGGGCGACCCGATCCGCATCGACCTCAACACCCGCAAGGTGGACCTGCTGATCCCGGAGGCCGAGCTGGCCGCGCGGCGCGCCGCCTGGCAGCCGCCGAAGCTGCCGAACAAGACGCCCTGGGAGGAGATCCAGCGCAGCATGGTCGGACAGCTCGGCACCGGCGCTTGCCTGGAGCCGGCGACGCTGTATCTCAACGTGCTGGAGAGCAGGGGCGAGAGTCGCCACAACCACTGATCTTCAAACGGGGGCGATTTGCGCGACGAATGACCCCCATCGACACTTCGCATTGGCAGCGCCGGGGAAATTCCCCAAATCTGGGTGTAATCGGGCGGCTATCGGGCCGCCCTCTCCCTTGAGGTCGATGTCCATGTCGCGCATTTCGCTTGCCGCAGGTCTGCTGCTCGGCCTGGCCGCGGCCCCTGCCCTCGCCCAGGGCAGCGATGCCCTGCCGGGAACCCTGACGTCGCGCACCTTGCAGCAGAACCAGCGTGCCTTCCTCCCGGCGCCCCCGACGACGCAGGTGGTGCAAGGCGCCAAGCCGGCGGTGGCGAAGGACCGCCAGGCGCAGTCCGGACCGGCCGCCCGCCCTGGGCGGCGCGTGGTCCTGGCCGAGCGCTCGGCGCGATAGCACCACGCGATCCGTCCACCCGCTGACGCCGCGGCCCGCCTGGGCCGCGGCGTTCTGCTGTCCGGCCCCCGGAGCCACCGGGAGCGGAGACCGCGCCCAGCCCCATTGACGCGCCGGGCGCCGCCGCGATGATGGCCGCCGATTCAAGGGCGGGGCGCACACCATGGCGGGCAGGCTGCAGGGCAGGCGGTGCTTCGTGACGGCCGCGGGCCAGGGGATCGGCCGTGCCGCCACCCTGGCCTATGCCGCGGAGGGCGCGAGCGTACTCGCCACCGACCGCGATGCCGGCAAGCTGGCCGGGCTGGAGGCGGCCGGCATCGAGACCCAGGCGCTCGACGTGCTGGACGATGCCGCCGTCGCCGCGGCCATCGCCGGCGCCGGGCCGCTCGACATCCTGTTCAACTGCGCCGGCTTCGTGCACCAGAACACGGTCGAGAGCTGCACCGATGGCGACTGGGACTTCGCCTTCGCCCTCAATGTGCGGGCGATGTGGCAGACCATCCGCGCCGCCCTGCCGGGCATGCTCGAGAAAGGCGGCGGCGCCATCGTCAACATGGCCTCCGCCTGCTCCTCGGTGAAGGGCGCGCCGAACCGCTTCCTCTACGGCACCACCAAGGCCGCCGTGATCGGGCTGACCAAGTCGGTGGCGACCGACTACGTCACCCGCGGCATCCGCTGCAACGCGGTCTGCCCCGGCACGGTGGACACGCCGAGCCTCGGCGAGCGCATCGCCGCCAATGCCGCGGCGGCGGGCGGGCTGGAGCAGGCGCGCGGCGCCTTCGTCGCCCGCCAGGCCATGGGGCGGCTTGCCACCGCCGAGGAGATCGCGGCGCTCGTCCTCTACCTCTCCACCCCGGAGAGCACCTTCGTCACCGGCCAGGCCGTCGTCATCGACGGCGGCTGGACGCTGTAGCTTGCGCGCCGGCGTAAGGCCGCCACACCAACCCTTTGCGCCGGCGCGAGACATCGCAAGGAGACTGCAATGAAACTGCTGCGCTACGGGCCCGCCGGCCAGGAGAAGCCGGGGCTGCTCGACGCCTCGGGCACCATCCGCGACCTCTCGGGCATCGTCCCGGACCTCGCGGGCGAGGCGCTGTCGCCGGCCGGGCTGGCGAAGCTCGCGGCCCTCGACCCGGCCAGCCTGCCCGCCGTGCCCGGCACGCCGCGCCTCGGGCCGCCCATCAGCGGCATGAAGAACCTGGTCTGCATCGGGCTGAACTATGCCGACCATGCCGCCGAGACCGGCGCGCCGGTGCCGAAGGAGCCGATCGTCTTCCTGAAGTCGCTCGGCGCCCTCTGCGGCCCGAATGACGACGTCATCATCCCGAAGAACAGCGTGAAGACCGACTGGGAGGTCGAGCTCTGCATCGTCATCGGCAGCCGCGCCAAATGCGTCGCCGAGGAGCAGGCTCTGGAGCATGTCGCGGGCTATGCCGTCGGCAACGACGTCTCCGAGCGCGAATGGCAGATCGAGCGCGGCGGCTCCTGGGACAAGGGCAAGGGCTGCGACACCTTCGGCCCGGTCGGCCCCTGGCTGGTGACGAAGGACGAGGTGCCGGACCCGCAGAACCTCTCGATGTTCCTCGATATCGACGGCAAGCGGATGCAGAACGGCTCGACGCGGACGATGATCTTCGGGGTGAAGACCGTCGTCAGCTATGTCTCGCACATGATCACGCTGCATCCGGGCGACGTCATCTTCACCGGCACGCCGCCCGGCGTCGGCCTCGGCATGAAGCCGCCGGTCTTCCTGAAGGCGGGGCAGACCATGACGCTCGGCATCGAGGGGCTGGGCGAGCAGATGCAGAAGACGGTCGCCTACCAGGGCTGACCGCGGCGGAGCGGGTCGCCGCCCGTTGCCCTGCCGAGGCTTCGCCTCGGCAGGCTGCGACGCACCCCGGGCCAGAAGGGAACCACGGGGCCCCCGCGACGGCGCGCAGCGACGTCGTGGGGATCACGATTACATCGTCGCGCCGAGGACCCAGGGGGCGAATTCGGCGGCGCCGAAATCGAAGCTCTCGCTCTTGGTGCGCCGGCCGCCCGCGGTCTCCAGCATCAGCCGGAAGATGCGCTCGCCCACCTGCTGCACCGTCTCCTCGCCGGTGACGATGGTGCCGCAATTGACGTCCATGTCCTCCTCCATCCGCTCATACATCGGCGTGTTGGTCGCCAGCTTGATGGAGGGGGTAGGCTTGCAGCCGAAGACGCTGCCGCGGCCGGTGGTGAAGCAGAGCAGGTTGGCCCCGCCCGCCACCTGGCCGGTGGCGCCGACCGGGTCGTAGCCGGGCGTGTCCATGAAGACGAAGCCCTTCTTCGTCACCGGCTCGGCATAGCGCACGACATCGACGAGGTTGGTGCTGCCCGCCTTGGCCATGGCGCCGAGCGATTTCTCGAGGATGGTGGTCAGCCCGCCGAGCTTGTTGCCGGGCGAGGGGTTGGCATCCATCTCGGCGCCCTCGCGGCGCGTGTACTCCTCCCACCAGTGCATGACATCGACCAGCTTCTGCCCCACCTCGGGGGAGACGGCGCGACGGGTGAAGAGGTGCTCGGCGCCGTAGGTCTCGGGCGATTCGCTCAGGATCACCGTGCCGCCATGGCGCACGACGAGGTCGGAAGCGGCGCCGAGGGCGGGGTTGGCGGTGATGCCGGAATAGCCGTCCGAGCCGCCGCATTGCAGGGCGACGCAGAGCTCGCTCGCCGGCACCGTCTCGCGCCGCACGGCATTGGCCTCGCCCAGCACCTCGCGGACGAAGTCGATCCCCGCCTGCACGGTCTTGCGGGTGCCGCCCATCTCCTGGATCGCCATGTTGCGCAGCCGTCCGGCGAGCTTCTGCTCCTCCAGCAGCCCGCCGATCTGGTTCACCTCGCAGCCGAGGCCGATGGCGATGACATGGCTGAAATTGGCGTGCCGCGCGAAGCCGCCGAGGGTGCGGCGCAGCAGCGTCAGGGGCTCGCCCTGGGTCATGCCACAGCCGGTCTTGTGGGTGAGCGCCACCACCCCGTCCACATTCGGCCAGGCCGCCAGCGGGTCCTCGCCGGTGAGCGGGTTGCGGCGGAAGGCCAACGCGATGAGCTCGGCCGCATGCGCCGAGCAGTTCACGCTGGTGATGATGCCGATGTAGTTGCGCGTCGCCACCCGCCCATCGGCGCGGCGGATGCCCTGGAAGGTGGCGGGCACCGGCACCGGCTCGGTCGGCCGGGCATCCTGGCCGAAGGCGTAGTCGCGGGCGAAGTCACCCATGGCGAGGTTGTGGGTATGCACCCATTGGCCGGGCGCGATGGCCTCGGTGGCGAAGCCGATGATCTGGCCGTAGCGCCGCACCGGCTCGCCCTTGGCATGCGGCCGCACCGCGATCTTGTGGCCGGCCGGGATCCGCACCGCGGTTGCGACGCCGCCCCCGACCGGCGTGCCCGGGGGCAGGACCTGGCGGGCGATGACGACGCCATCCTCGGGGTTGAGTCGGATGACCGGCGGCTGGGTAACAGCGTCCATGGCGGGCTCTCCCTTGCGGGCGTCACTCTAGAGCAGATCCCGATCAGGTGGCCTCACCTGATCGGGTGAAGATGCTCTGAAAACAATAGTCTAGGGCACCTCCCCTGAACCGGTGTTCAGGGGAGGTGCCCTAGAGTGGATCGGGCAGGGCTGCGAACGGCCCCGAGCGCCGCCGCCCCTCTCGGATGCCCTTCCCCGGGACCGTCGCCACCCGTGGCCCTGGCACGGCTTTGCCGCGCCGGGAGCGAGTCCTGACCCGCGGCGGCGCGCAGCGACGCCGTGGCGAGGTCTCAGGCGCCTTCCGGCAGCTCGTTCTCCACCAGGCCGGGATCGGCGGCCAGCCGGCTCGACAGCAGCTCGCCGCGCCGCTCCAGCAGCGGATGCGCCACCAGGGCGAAATGCGCGCCGACGCGGCGGAGGTCCCGCACCGCATCCAGCAGCAGCCCGGCGGCGCTGCCCTCGCCCTCGGAGAGTCGCCGCGCCGCCTCCCGCTCCGCCTCGCGCAGCCCCTCCTTGCCGCGCACCAGGGCGCGGGCCGCCTCGGCATCCTCCAGCATGAAGACCGCAATCGCCAGGCGGAGCTGCTCCTGCAACGTTGCGTGCAGCGTCAGCACCTCCTGCAGCGCCTCGCCCTCCAGCGCGCCGTCGCGCCGCTGCCGCTTGGCGGCGTGGCGCAGCAGGTCGCGCTCGATCACGTCGGCGGCGTGCTCGAGCGCGATGGCGAAGGCCTGCACCTCCTGCAGCCGCCGCGATTCCTCCTCGCCCAGCGCCTCGCGCGGGATGCGGCCGAGATAGGCATGCACCGCGCGGTGCAGCCGGTCGATCACGTCGTCCAGCCGCGCCGCCGCCTTGGCCGCGTCGCGGTCGGTGTCGCGGAAGGCTTCCGACGAGCCGCGCAGCATCGCCTCCACCTGGTCGGCCATCCGCAGCACCTCGCGCGCCGCATTCGCCAGCGCCACCGAGGGGGTGCGGAGCGCCGCCTCGTCCAGGTAGCGTGGCGCCGCCGGATCGGCGGCGGTGCGGTCGGGCAGCAGGCGCCGCAGCAGCCGCGCCAGGGCCGGCAGCAGCGGCAGGGTCAGCAGGGCGGTCGCCAGGTTGAAGCCGAGATGCGCATTGGCCACCAGCCGCGCTGGCGCCGGATCGAGCAGCCGCAGCAGGGCGACGGCCTGCGGCAGCAAGGCGAGGCCGATCGCCACGCCGGCCAGCCGGTTCAGCAGGTTGCCCATCGGCACCCGCAGCCGCGCCGGGTCCTCGCGGTCGCCCCCGGCCTCCAGCAGCGGGTTCAGCGCGCTGCCGAGATTGGCGCCCAGCACCATGGCGACCGCCGCCTCGGGCGAGGCGACGCCGCTGCCGGCGAGCGAGGCGACGAAGAGCACGCCGGCGACGCTGGAATGCGCCGCCCAGGAGATCACCGCCGCCAGCAGCAGGTTGGGCAGCGGCTGGTCGGCCAGGGCGGTGAGCAGCATGCGCAGCGTCGGCGAGGCCTCGACCGGCGCCATGCTGGCCAGCATCAGGCGCAGCGAGAGCAGCATCAGCCCGAGGCCGATGGCGACCCGGCCGAGATCGCGCGTCCGGGTGCGCTGGCCGCGGCGGAAGGCGACCACGCCGACCAGCACCAGCGCCGGAAAGACCGCCGAGACGTCGAAGGAGAGAAGCTGGACGATGAGCGCGGTGCCGACATTGGCGCCCAGCATCGCCCCCAGCGCCGACGCCAGCGCCACCGCCCCGGCGGCGGCGAAGGAGCCGACCATCAGGGCCGTGGCGGTGCTGCTCTGCAACACGGCGGTGACGCCGAGGCCGGCGAGGAAGGCGCGCAGCGGGTTGCCGAGCGCCAGGCCGAGGGCGTGGCGCAGCCGGCTGCCGAAGGCGCGCTGCACGCCGCTCTGCACCATGTGCAGGCCCCAGAGCAGCAGCGCCGCCTCGCCCGCCAGTTCCACGAGCAGCCTGGCCTCGTGCATCGTCGCCCGTTACCTCCTACCGCAGGACTCTTCATCCTAGCGGTTGTGCGGCCGGCGTCGCCTCAAGGCTTCCGGCGCGGGGTCAGGCCGTCCCGGCCACGGTGGTCCGGAACATCAGCCGCTGGTAGCGGGTGTGGTCGAAGAGGCTGGCGGTGTGCAGCGTCGCCAGGTTGTCCCAGATCACCAGGTCGCCCACCCGCCAGCGATGCCGGTAGACATAGCGCTCCTGCGCCGCATGCCGCATCAGCGCCGCGATCAGCGCCTCGCCCTCGGCCTGCGACAGCCCCTCGACACGGCTGATGACCGCCGGGCAGAGAAGCAGGGAGCGGCGGCCGGTCACCGGATGCACCCGCACCAGCGGCTGCGAGACCGGCGGGAAGCGCCGCCGCGTCTCCTCCGAGAGCGGCGCCTTGCCCGGGGTGTGCCGGCGGTTCCATTCCGCGAGGGTGTTGAGGTCGTGCACCGCCCGCAGCCCCTCGATGCGCGCCTGCATGGCCGCCGGCAGCTCCTCATAGGCGGTGCTGGCATCGAGCAGCCAGGTCTCGCCGCCCTCGGGCGGCACGATGGCGGCGTAGAAGAGCGAGGCCCGGCTCGGCACGGCGCGGTAGCTGCTGTCGGCATGCCATTGCTCGACGCCGGTGGCGAAATTCGCCTTCAGCCCGCCCGGCTCCTCGACATTGCCGACGCAGAAGATCTCCGGGTGCTCGGGATGGGTATGGGCGGAGGCGGAATGCAGCTCCAGCGCGCCGAGGCGGCGGCTGAAGGCCACCTGCGCCGCCGGGTCCCGCGGCAGGTTGCGCAGCAGCAGCACGCCATGCGCGTGCAGCGCGTCGAGGACGGCATCGATCTCCGCCTGCGGCAGGTCGCCGGCGATGCGGACATCGGTGAGCTCGGCGCCGAAGGTGGCACCGAGGGGGCGCGCCGCGAGCGGGGCGGCGAGATCGAGAAGCGGGCCGGCGCTCATGGCGGGTCTCCGTGGGGTCTGAGCCGGCCGGGTGACTGCGTTCCTTGGGCGCTGCCGCGCCGCGGGGGAGGATGCCGCCAAGGGGCGCCGCGCGCCAGGGGGGGACGGCTGGTTGACGCGCCGGAGGGCAGGCCCGATGCACGCCCTCCGGCGCCATCGCCGCCCGCGGGCGCGCAAGGGGAGACTGACGAGGATGCATCGCCGCTCGCTGCTGGCCGCCGCCCTGGCGCCGGCCTTCGCCAGCCCTGTGCTCGCCAGCCCCGCGCTCGCCGGCCCGGCGCTGGCCCAGGGCGCCCGCGCGCGGGTGCTGCGCTTCATGCCGCAGGCGGCGCCGGCGGTGCTGGACCCGATCTTCAACCCCACCACCATCGCCACCACGCATGGCTACTGCGTCTTCGACACCCTCTATGGCTGCGATTCGCGCTTCCGGCCGCAGCGGCAGATGGCCGAGGGCGAGGCGGTCGAGGCGGATGGGCTGCGCTGGCGCATCCGCCTGCGCGAGGGGCTGCGCTTCCATGACGGCACGCCGGTGCGGGCGGCGGATTGCATCGCCTCGCTGCAGCGCTGGGCGGTGCGGGACGGCTTCGGCCAAGTGCTGGCCCGCGCCGTCGCCGCCTGGGAGGCGCCGGCGGACCGCGAGCTGGTGATCCGCCTGCACCGCCCCTTCCCCGCCCTGCTCGATGCCCTGGCCAAGCCCGCCGCCAGCCCCGCCTTCATCATGCCCGAGCGCCTGGCCCGGCTGCCGGCCGACCGGCCGATCGGCGCCGGCGAGATGATCGGCAGCGGCCCCTGGCGCTTCCTGGCCGGCGAGTTCGTCCAGGGCAGCCGCGCCGCCTATGCCCGGAACGACGACTACCAGCCCCGCGCGGAGCCGGCCGAGGCGGCCTCCGGCGGCAAGCGGGTGCATTTCGACCGGCTGGAGCTGGTCTGGATCCCCGATGGCGGCACCGCCGCCGCGGCGCTGCGCACCGGCGAGATCGACTGGATCGAGTATCCCCTGCCCGACCTGGTGCCGGTGCTGGAGCGCGACCGGGCGCTCCGCACCCAGATCTACGACCCGAACGGCTTCCTCGGCTTCCTGCGCTTCAACCAGCTGCACCCGCCCTTCGACGACGTGGCGGTGCGCCGCGCCATCCGCGACGCCCTGGCGCAGCCGGACTACATGGCCGCCGTCGCCCTGCCGGGCGACTGGCAGGAATGCCACGCCGTCTTCCCCTGCGGCCTGCCCGGCGTGACGGAATTCCCGGCGCCCCCGGCCGGCGAAGCGGCGCTGCAACGGGCCCGGGAGGCGCTGCGGGCGGCGGGGTATCGCGGCGAGCCGGTGGTGCTGATCAACCCGAGCGACTTCCCCGCCGTCACCCAGCAGGGCCGGGTCACCGCCGACCTCATGCGCCGGCTCGGCGTGGCGATCGAGCTGGTGGAGAGCGACTGGGCCACCATCATCGCCCGCCGCGCCAACCGGGCGCCGCCGACCCAGGGCGGCTGGAACCTGCACAACACGAACTTCCCGGCGGCCGCCATCGCCAACCCGGCGGTCAGCCCGATCATCCGCGGCCATGGCGAGCGCGCCTGGTTCGGCTGGCCGAGCGACCCGGCCAGCGAGGCGGCGGTGGAGGCCTGGATCGCCGCGCCCGACGCCGCCGGCCAGGCCGCGGCCATGGCGACGCTGCAACAGGCGGCCTGGGCCAGCGTGCCCTTCGCCCCGACCGGGCTGTTCCGCCTGCGCACCGCCTTCCGCGCCGACCTCACCGGCGTGCTGCAGGGACCGAACCCCTTCCTGTGGAACCTGCGGCGCGGCTGAGGCGCGGGCGCGGCCTCATGCCAGGCGCAGGACGTTCCGACCTGCCGCCCGCCCCTCGTATGGCGCGGCCCGGCCGCTGGAAGCGGCGCCGGCGCCGAGGGGTCTGAGCATGGGGGCCGTTGCTGCGTCGACACCAACGGCCGCGAGGATCAGGCGGCGCCGATCAGCTTGATCCGACGCCCATCCACGCCGAGCGCCAGCCGGCCGGATTTCAGCGCCAGCGCCGCCTCGCCGAAGACCTCGCGCCGCCAGCCATGCAGGGCCGGCAGGTCGGGCTGCGCCTCGGCCGCCAGCCGGTCGAGATCCTCGGAGCTGGCCAGCAGCTTCGGCGCCACATGGTGCTGCTCCGACTTGGCGGCGAGCAGCACCTTCAGCAGCGCCACCAGGGCCGGCGAGGGCGAGGGCCCGTGCCGGTCCTTCGGCGGCTCCGGCAGGGCGCTCTCCGGCAGGGAGCGCGCCTCCTTGATGGCGGCGAGCAGCCCGGCGCCGCTGCGGCCCTTGGCGAAGCCCTCCGAGATGCCGCGCGCCCGGGCCAGCTCGGCCGGGCTGTCCGGGGTGGTGGCGGCGAGCTCCAGCAGGGTCTCGTCCTTCACCAGGCGCTGGCGGGGGATGTTGATCCGCTGCGCCTCCCGCTCCCGCCAGGCGGCGATCGCCCGCAGCATGCCGAGGAAGCGGCGGTTGCTGGTGCGGGGCTTCAGCCGCTCCCAGGCATTCTCCGGCTCGGTGCGGTAGGTGGCGGGCTCGGCGAGCACCGCCATCTCCTCGGCCACCCAGTCGAGCCGCCCTTCCCGCTCCAGCCGCTCCTTCAGCGCCACGTAGATGCGGCGCAGATGCGTCACGTCGGCCGCGGCATAGGCGATCTGCGAGTCCGAGAGCGGCCGGGCCGACCAGTCGGAGAAGCGGTGCGCCTTGTCGATCTGCGCCCCGGCCAGGGCCCGCGCCAGGCCGTCATAGCTCACCTGGTCGCCGAAGCCGGCCACCATGGCGGCGACCTGGGTGTCGAAGAGCGGGGTCGGCACGGCGCCGAATTTCAGCAGGAAGATCTCCACATCCTGCCGCGCCGCATGGAAGACCTTGACGATGCCGGGATCGGCGAGGAGGGCGCCGAGCGGGGCGAGGTCGATCCCCTCGGCCAGCGCATCCACCACCGCGACCTCGCTGGCCCCGCCGAGCTGGACCACGCAGAGCTCGGGCCAATAGGTCCGCTCCCGCATGAACTCGGTATCGACCGTCACGAACTCCTCGCCGCGAAGCCGCTCGCACAGGGCGGCAAGGTCGGCGCTGGTGGAGATCAGGGCTGGAATTTCGGCGGGTGGACGACGGCTCATGGCATGGCTTCTACCGCCGGGGGAAGCCGCGGGAAAGCCATGCGGCTTGACAGGAGCCCCCCGGCCCCCTCTTACCCGCGGCATCCAGCAAGGCCAGGTCGACCGCCCCATGCACGCCTACCGCACCCATGACTGCGGCGCGCTCCGCGCCACCGATGCCGGCCGCACGGCGCGCCTCTCGGGCTGGGTGCACCGGAAGCGGGACCATGGCGGGCTGCTGTTCATCGACCTGCGCGATCATTACGGCATCACGCAATGCGTCGTCGCGCAGGGCTCGCCGGTCTTCGCCGCCGCCGACCGGCTGCGGCCGGAGAGCGTCGTCACCCTGACCGGCGAGGTGGTGCCGCGCGAGCCCGGCACCGTGAACCCGCGGCTGCCGACCGGCGAGATCGAGCTGCGGGTGCGCGAGCTCGCGGTGCAGTCCGAGGCCGGGGTGCTGCCGATCCAGGTGGCGGGCGAGGCGGAATTCCCCGAGGACCTGCGGCTCCGCTACCGCTTCCTCGACCTGCGGCGGGAGAAGCAGCACCGCAACATCCTGCTGCGCAGCCAGGTCATCACCTCGATCCGCCGCCGGATGATCGAGCAGGGCTTCACCGAGTTCCAGACGCCGATCCTGACCGCCAGCAGCCCGGAAGGCGCGCGCGACTACCTGGTGCCCTCCCGCCTGCATCCCGGCACCTTCTATGCCCTGCCGCAGGCGCCGCAGCAGTTCAAGCAGCTCGCCATGGTGGCGGGCTTCGACCGCTACTTCCAGATCGCCCCCTGCTTCCGCGACGAGGCCAGCCGCGCCGACCGCTCGCCCGGCGAGTTCTACCAGCTCGATTTCGAGATGAGCTTCGTCACGCAGGAGGACGTCTTCGCCGCCATCGAGCCGGTGCTGGCCGGCGTCTTCGAGGAATTTTCCGGGTTCACCGGCACCGCGCGGAAGGTCACGCCGGCGCCCTTCCCGCGCATTCCCTTCGATACCGCGATGCTGGAATTCGGCTCCGACAAGCCGGATCTGCGCAACCCGCTGCGCATCCGCGACGTGACCGAGCAGTTCCGCGGCGGCGCCTTCGGCCTGTTCGCGCGCACCATCGAGAAGGGCGCGGTGGTGCGCGCCATCCCGGCGCCCGGCGCCGGCGGCAACCCGCGCAGCTTCTTCGACAAGCTGAACGACTGGGCGCGCGAGAGCGGCGCCGGCGGGCTCGGCTACATCACCTTCGCCCATGGCGAGGCGCAGGGCCCGATCGCCCGCAACCTCGAGCGCGAGCGGGCGATCGCGATCCGCGACGCGCTCGGCCTCAAGGATGGCGACGCGGTCTTCTTCGCCTGCGACAAGGAGGCGGCGGCGGCCAAATTCGCCGGCCAGGTCCGCACCCGGCTCGGCAACGAGCTCGGCCTGATCGAGAAGGACGCCTACCGCTTCTGCTGGGTCACCGACTTCCCGATGTACGAGCTGAACGAGGAGACCGGGCAGATCGACTTCAGCCACAACCCCTTCTCCATGCCGCAGGGGGAGCTGGAGGCGCTGAACAGCCAGGACCCGCTGACCATCAAGGCCTATCAGTACGACATCGTCTGCAACGGCATCGAGCTCTCCTCGGGCGCCATCCGCAACCACCGGCCGGACATCATGATCCGCGCCTTCGAGATCGCGGGCTACTCGGCCGAGGTGGTGGAGCAGCGCTTCGGCGGCATGCTGAACGCCTTCCGCTACGGCGCGCCGCCGCATGGCGGCTCGGCGCCGGGCATCGACCGCATCGTCATGCTGCTGGCCGACGAGCCGAACATCCGCGAGGTCATCCTCTTCCCGATGAACCAGCAGGCCGAGGACCTGATGATGGGCGCCCCGGCGCCGGTCGAGCCGGCCCGGCTGAAGGAGCTGCACATCCGCCTCGACCTGCCGCCGGCCAAGGGCGCCGGCGAAAAGGGCAGCGGCGAGAAGGGCGGTGGCGAAAAGGCCACGGAGAAGGGTGCGGCGCCGGCCAAGGCGCCCTAGATGCCCTGAATGCACCGAAGGACCCGCCCGATGCCGTTGCGTCGCCCCCTGATCGCTGCCCTGGTCGCGCTCGGCGCGGCGGTCGCGCTGCCCGGACGGGCGGCGGAGCCGGGCGTGGAGGCCATGGCCGGCCACCGCGCCGCCTATCGCCTCACCCTCGACAAGGTGCGCGACAACTCCGACATCGCCCGGGCCGAGGGCGTGATGCTCTACGAGGTGGTGGATTCCTGCGACGGCTGGGCGACGCGCCAGCGCTTCCAGCTCCGCCTGACGGACCGCGACGGGCAGGATGTGGAGACCGCCTCGGACTATTCGACCTTCGAGACGAAGGACGGGAAGCGCATCCGCTTCAGCCTCACCCAGACCAGCCAGGGCGCCGTCTCGCAGCGCGTGGCGGGCGAGGCCGAGGTAACGCCCGATGGCGGCCTGGTGAAGTACACCGAGCCGGAGGCGAAGGAGGAGCCGCTGCCCAAGGGCACGCTGCTGCCGATGCTGCACACCATCCGCAGCCTCGCCGCGGCGCGGGCCGGGACGCGGCTGATGGTGGTGCCGCTCTTCGACGGCACCAGCGCCGATGGCGCCCAGGACACGACGACGGTGATCTCCGCCTGGACGCCGCCGCAGCCGAATGGCCGCTTTCCCGGCCTGGCCAAGCTCGGCAGCGCCCGGATGCGCGTCGCCTTCTTCGACCGCAAGGATGACGGCTCGGGCGGCGGGGCCAGCGCGCCGGATTACGAGGTGGGGCTGCGCTACTTCGAGAACGGCGTGGCCGACGAGATGTCCATGGATTTCGGCGAGTTCAGCGTGAACGGCGCGCTGCAGGAGCTGTCGATCCTGCCCAATCCCTGCTGAGCGCCGCCCCCCTGAGCGCTGCCCTGGACGCCCTCCTGCCGGGTCCCGGCGCGGTTTGACGCGCCGCCGCATTGCTGGTTACCTGACCGTCAGGAACGCCGACGCCATGCGGGGACAAAGCCAGACCCGTGCAGGAGACCCGCCATGGCCGCGGCAGCCGCGAACGCGCCCACCATTCCCGTCCTCGATCTCGGCCCCTACCTGGCCGGGGCGCCGGGCGCCGCCGAGGCCACCGCCGCGCAGCTTCGCCATATCTGCGAGACCATCGGCTTCCTCTTCATCGTGAATCACGGCGTGCCGGCCGGGCTGGTCGCCGAGACCTTCGAGGCCGCCGCGCGCTTCCACGCCCTGCCGCTGGAGCGGAAGCTGGCGGTGAAGGTGAACCCGGTGTTGCAAGGCTACATGCCGCTGCGCGGCAGCACCACCCGCACCTCCAATCTCAGCACCGGCAACAAGCCGAACGAGAACGAGGCCTTCTTCATCAAGCGGCGCGGCGAGGATGCCGGCGCGGCTGACCGCTGGCCGGAGGACCTGCCGGGCTTCCGCGCCACGGCGCTGCGCTACTACGACGCCATGGACGCGCTGGCGCAGCGCCTGCTGCCGCTCTACGCCGCCGCGCTCGACCTGCCCGCCGACTATTTCGCGCCGCTCTGCGACGACCCGCTCACCGGCCTCCGGCTGACCCACTACCCGCCCGCCGCCTATGGCGCGAACGAGTACGGCATCGCCCCGCATTCCGATTCCAGCTTCATCACCCTGCTGGCGCAGAACAAGGTGCCGGGTCTGCAGGTGCGCACGCCGGAGGGCGCCTGGATCGACGCGCCGGTGGTGCCGGACAGCTTCGTCGTCAACACCGGCGACATCCTGCATCGCTGGAGCAATGGCCGCTTCATCTCCACGCCCCACCGCGCCTTCAACACCTCCGGCGGCCCGCGCTACGCCATTCCCTACTTCTTCCACCCCAACCCCGACACGCTGATCGACTGCCTGCCGAGCTGCGCCGTCTTCGGCGAGGCCCCGCGCTACGAGGCGATGACGGTGGAGCAGTACATGGCCTGGTTCCGCGGCCAGAATTACGACCATGTCCGCAAGGCGAATGCGGCCTGAGGCGGCGGGACCGCCGATGCGCCGCCTGCGCCCGCTCCTCCTCGCCGCCGCCGCCGCCCTCGCCCCGCTCGCCCTCCGGGCCGAGGAGAAGCCGCTCCGCGTCTCGCTGAACACCGAGTTGCAGGTGCTGGACCCGATCGTCACCAGCATCAACGCGACCCGCGTCTTCGCCTACATGGTCTATGACACGCTGGTCGGCATCGACAGCGCCGGCCGCTACCACCCGCAGATGCTGGAAGGCTGGGAGGTGAGCGAGGACCGCCTCACCTGGCGCTTCCGCCTGCGCGAGGGGCTGGAATTCTCCGACGGCACGCCGGTGACGGCGGAGGATTGCGTCGCCTCCATCCGGCGCTGGGCGAAGCGCGAGGCGCTGGGGCGGCTGATGCTCGACGCCGCCGAGGGCTTCGAGGTGGTGGATGCGCGGAGCTTCGTGCTGAAGCTGAACCGCCCCTTCGCCTTCGTCGCCGAGGCGCTGGGCAAGCCGGGCCATACCATCCCCGTCATCATGCCGGCGCGGCTGGCCAACCTGCCGGCCGACAAGGCGGTGCCGGAGGTGGTCGGCTCCGGCCCGCTGCTGTTCCGCCAGGCGAGCTGGCGCCCGGGCGACCGGGCGGTGTTCGAGCGCAACCCGCGCTACCGGCCGCGGGCCGAGCCGGCGGATGGGCTGGCCGGCGGCAAGGCGATGAAGCTCGACCGCATCGAGCTGATCAGCATGCCCGACCAGGCGACGCGGGTGGCGGCGCTGCAGGCCGGCGAGCTGGACATGCTGGAGATCGTGCCCTTCCACTTCATCCCGCTGCTCCAGCGCAACCGCGGCATCACCATCGCCAGCCAGCGCGGGGTGGAGCAGATGGTCTCCATCCTCAACATCAACCACCTGCAGCCGCCCTTCAACGACATCCGGATGCGTCGCGCCCTGCAGGCGGCGATCGAGCAGCCCGATGTCATGGCCGCGCTCGGCCTGCCCGCCGGCATGTCGATGGAGTGCCGCTCGATCTACATGTGCGACGCGCCGCTCAGCAGCGACGCCGGCACCGAGCTGTACAAGGGCAGCGGCATCGAGCGCGCCCGGGCGCTGCTGAAGGAGGGCGGCTACAAGGGCGAGCCGGTGGTCTTCCTGCATGCGGAAAGCTCGGCGCTGCTCAACCCGATCGGCCTCGTCATGGCCGACCAGCTCAAGCGCGCCGGCTTCAACGTCGATCTCCGCACCTCGGACTACGCCACGGTGGCGCAGAAGCGGCTGAGCCGGGCACCGACCGAGGCCGGCGGCTGGAGCGTGGTGCCCATCGTCTGGAACGGCATCGACCTCATCAACCCGCTGGCCAATCCGGGCGTGTCCTACAATTGCTCGGACTTCAATCCCGGCTGGTATTGCGACGGGGAGTCGAAGGCGCTGCTGGCGCAGGTGGCCGAGACCGCCGATCCGGCGGCGCAGAAGGCGATCGCGGCGAAGCTCCAGGCCGCCTTCCACCGCAATGTCAATTACGTGCTGGGCGGCCAGTTCTCCGCCCCGGCCGCCTATCGGTCGGAGCTTTCGGGCGTGGTGCCCTTCGCCTTCCCGATCTTCTGGAACATCGCGCGGAAATAGGGCCGGCCATCGATGCGGGCCGGTCTCAGCCCGGCTCGACCTCGACCACCGCCTCGAGGCCGAGCGCCGCGCCCAGCGCCTCCACCCGGCGCAGAACGCTGTCGCCGGCGAAGACGCCGCTGCCCTCGTCGAGCCGCAGCACCAGCCGCCCGCCCTCCCGCCGCAGCGCGGTGCCGGCGAGCAGCGCCGGCGTGCCGCCGCAGAGCGTGTAGGCGAGGCGCAACGCCGCCGCGAGCGCCTCGGCCCGGCGGATCGCCGGCATGTCCAGCAGCACCTGCGTCGGCGCCATGAAGGGCGCGTTCGGCGGCGCCTCGTAGCGCAGCGCCGCCACCAGGGCGAGGAAGGCGCGGGCATGGTGGTCGAGCCCGACGCCGTTCTGCCGCAGCACGCGCAGGAAGGCCTGCTCGGCCCGGTATTCCGGATGGTCGTGGCTGCCGATGTCGGAGAGCCAGCAGGCCGCCTCCCGCAGCATGCGCGCGGCGCTGTCCTGCTCGGCGAAGACCGGGTCGATCCAGGCGAGCAGCGCCGGCGGCAGGCCGGGCTCGCGCCCCCAGCGCAGCGCCAGCTCCCGCGCCGCGGCCAGCAGCGGGTCCTCCGCGCGCGTCGCCGGGTCGAGCAGCCGTGCGTACCAGCCCTCGCGCAGGCCGTTGGCCGAGAAGACCACGCGCCCGGCGCCGGTCGCCCGCAGCAAGCGGCGCAGCGCGACGGCCGCGAAGGGCAGGTCGCCCAGCCGCTTCTGCGGCGCGCCCGGCATGCGCTCGAGCGTCCGGCGGGAGGCCGCCATGACCACGCCGGCGAGGTCGCGCGCCTCCTCCCGCCGCAGCACGTAGTGGTGGACGATGGCCAGCGGATAGCCGGTCTGGGCGATATGCATCCGCGCCAGGGCCCGCCAGGCGCCGCCGACGAGGTAGAGGTCCCGCCCCGCCCCCTCGGCGAGCCAGGGCACCTCGGCCAGCCCCTGCTCGGTCACCGCCCGGGCCCGCACCACATCGCCCCCGGAGCGTTCGGCCAGGCGGATCACGCCGAGCGGCAGGGAGGCGGCACGGATCGCGCGGCCCTCGTCCAGCCGCACCACCTCGAGGCTGCCGCCGCCGATATCGCCGAGGATGCCATCCGCGCCGGGAAAGCCGAGCAGCACGCCATCGGCCGAGAGGCCGGCCTCCTGCTCGCCGGGCAGGATGCGGATCGGCACGCCGGGCAGCCGCTCCTGCAGCGCCGTGACGAAATCGGGGCCGTTGCTCGCATCGCGCACCGCGGCGGTGGCCAGCACCTCCAGTGGATCGGCGTTCATGGCGCGCGCGACGGCGTGGTAGCGCGCGAGCACGGTCAGCGCCTGGGTGATCGCCTCCTCGTTCAGCCTGCCGCTCGCCTGCAGCCCGCGGCCGAGGCCGAGCACGGCCTTCTCGTTGAAGATGGCGAGCGGGTTGCGCCCGGTCCCCTCGAAGATGACGAGGCGCACGGAGTTGGAGCCGAGATCGACGACGCCGCTGCGGCTGGGGCTGCCGGCGGCGGGCATGCCGCCCGGGCGGGAGGGGGCCATGGTGTCCAAGCGGATCAGTCCTGTGCCACGCGGTCCTGCCGGGCGCGGCGGCTGCCCTGCGTCGTGGTCCGCCGCAGGGCGCTGCCCCTGCCCGACAGCGAGGGGTTGGTCATGAAATACTCATGCGCCGAGACCGGGTTCGCGCCGGGATCGACGCGCCTCCACTCGCCGCCCGGCTGCAGCTGCCAGCTCTGCGCCGTGTCCTTCAGATTGACCACCATGATCTGGTCGAGAACCTGCGCATGGACGGTCGGGTTCTCGACCGGCACCAGCGTTTCCACGCGCCAGTCCATGTTGCGGGCCATCCAGTCGGCCGAGGAGATATAGACCCGGGCGCGGCGCGAGGGGAGACGGTGGCCGTTGCCGAAGGCGATGATGCGCGAATGTTCCAGGAAGCGGCCGACGATCGACTTCACCCGGATGTGCTCGGAGAGCCCCGGCACGCCCGGCCGCAGGCAGCAGATGCCGCGCACCACGCACTCCACCTTCACCCCGGCCTGGCTCGCCCGGTAGAGCGCGTCGATCAACTGCATGTCGACCAGGCTGTTCATCTTCAGCCAGATCCCCGCCGGCTTGCCCTCGCGCGCGAAGCGGATCTCCTGCTCGATCAGGCCGAGCAGGGTCGGGCGCGTGGTCAGCGGCGAGAAGGCGAGCGCCTCCATCGTCTCCGGCCGGGCATAGCCGGTCATGTAGTTGAACAGCTTCTGCGCATCCCGCGTCAGCGCCGGATCGGCGGTGAAGAAGGAGAGGTCGGTGTAGATGCGCGCGGTGACCGGGTGGTAATTGCCGGTGCCGAAATGCGCGTAGGAGCGCATCGCCACGCCCTCGCGCCGCACCACCAGGCTGACCTTGGCGTGCGTCTTCAGCTCGACGAAGCCGAAGACCACCTGCACCCCGGCCGCCTCCAGCTCGCGCGAGAGGGCGATGTTGCGCTCCTCGTCGAAGCGCGCCTTCAGCTCGACCATGGCGGTCACGCTCTTGCCGGATTCCGAGGCCTCGATCAGCGCCCGGGCGATCGGGCTGTCGCGGCTGGTGCGGTAGAGCGTCTGCTTGATGGCGACCACGTTCGGGTCGCGCGCCGCCTGACGCAGGAATTGCACCACCACGTCGAAGCTCTCATAGGGGTGGTGGACGATGATGTCCTTGGCGCGGATGGCGGCGAAGCAATCGCCGCCGAAATCGAGGATCCGCTCCGGGAAGCGCGGCGTGTAGGGGGTGAAGAGCAGGTCGGGGCGGTCGTCGACGATGAGCTGCTTCAGGTCGGCGATGCCGAGCAGCCCATCGACCACCACGACGCTGCCGGGCGAGGCGTCGAGCTCCTCGACCACGAACTCGACCATGTCGGCCGGGGTCGCGGCGGTGACGGTCAGATGGATCGGCCGGCCGCGGCGGCGCCGCTTCAGCGCCGTCTCGTAGGACCGCACGAGGTCCTCCGCCTCCTCCTCGAACTCCACATCGGTGTCGCGGATCAGCCGGAACAGCCCGTGCTCGGCAGGGATGAAGCCGGGGAAGAGCCGGCTGAGGGAGAGGGTGATCGCGTCCTCGAGCAGCAGGAAGCGGATCGCCTTCTCGCCCTCGGCCGTGGGCAGGCGGATGAAGCGGTCGATCTGCGGCGGCAGCGGCAGCAGCGCCCGCATGGTGCCGCCATCCTCCTCCCGCACCAGCTTCAGCACCATGCAGAGCGCGAGGTTGGTGATGAAGGGGAAGGGATGCGCCGGATCGACCGCGAGCGGCGTGAGGACCGGGAAGACCCGCTCCATGAACCAGTTGGAGAGCCAGTCCCGGTCGGCCTCGCTCAACGCCTCCGGCGTCGCCAGCACCAGCCCGGCCGCCGCCAGCAGGCCGCGCAGCTCGCGCCATTCCTGCTGCTGGCCGTCGATCAGTTCCTTCGCCCGCGCCAGGGTCTCGGCGAGCTGCTGCGAGGGCGTGCGGCCATCCGGCGAGAGGGTGGCGATGCCGGCCCGCTCCTGCCCGATCAGCCCGGCGACGCGGACCGAGTAGAACTCGTCGAGGTTGGAGGCCGAGATCGCCACGAAGCGCAGCCGCTCGAGCAGCGGGTGGTGCGGGTTCGCCGCCTCCTCCAGCACCCGGGTGTTGAAGTCGAGCCAGGACAGCTCCCGGTTGATGAAGCGCGCCGGCTGCTCGAGGGTGATGGCGGGCTCGGCCTCGGCCGGCGGCAGCACTTCGGCGAGCGACATCGGGCAGAGCCTCCGACAGCAGTCCGGCGAATCCTACAGCAGGGTCGGGGTGGACGGCCAATCGGCTTCCCGGATCGCCATCGAATCGTCATCCTCGACGGCGTCGCCGAGCTCCGGCCAGTCCGCCAGCACCGCCCGCGCCAGGGCCCGGGTGACGCGGCCGCCGGCGGCGAGGGCGGCGCGGTCGAGCCGGGCCGCCGCCTCGGCCATCGCCGCCGCCTCGCGCGGCAGCCGGGCCAGCAGCCAGTCCTGCACCCCACGCTCGACCCGGAGCTGGCGCAGCCGGAAATGCCGCCGCAGCAGGGCGGCGAGCAGCGCATCGCTCGGCGGATGCACGGCGACGGCGGTCATCGCCCGCAACCGGCTGCGCAGATCGGGCAGGGCGACCCGCCAGCGCGCCGGCGCCTCCCGCCCGACGAGCAACAGGCGCTGGTCGCGCTCGGCACAGAGGTTGAGGAGGTGCAGCAGCGCTTCCTCCTCTGGCGCGCAATCCGCGTCGTCGAGGACGAGGCCGGCCCCGGCCGGCACCTCGGGCAGGCCGCGCAGCGCGAGGCCGTCCAGCGCCGGCCAGCGCCGCGCCGCGGCCAGGCCGCGCAGCATATGCGTCTTGCCCGTCGCCGCCGGGCCGAAGAGGCCGAGCCGGCCGCCCGGCCAGCGGTCCGGCCGCTGCAGCCAGGCCAGCGCCTCGACATTCGAGGCATCCTCCAGCAGCTCCTCCTCGGCCCAGGAGGCGGCGACGGGCAGCGGCAGGGCGAGCTGGCGCGGCGCGGGCGGCGGGATCGGCGGGCGGCCCTCCGGCGGCATCAGAGCCCCGTGCGCGGCGGATCGAGATAGAGCGGGCTCTCGAGGTAGCGCCGCAGCCAGTAGCGGGCGATGACGCCGGCCACCGCCGCGATCGGCACGGCGAGCAGCACGCCGAGGAAGCCGAAGGCGACGCCGCCGGCGAAGAGGGCGAAGATCACCCAGACCGCATGCAGCTCCACCCGGTCGCCGAGCAGGCGCGGATAGATGATGTAGCCCTCGACCACCTGCCCGGTGAGGAAGATGGCGAGCACCGTCAGCACCCCGTTCCAGGTGCCGAATTGCGCCAGCGCCAGGCCGAGCGCGGTGAGCAGCCCGGTGATGGAGCCGATATAGGGGATGAAGGAGAGGATGCCCGACAGCAGCCCGACGGTGAGCCCGAGCTCGAGCCCGATCGCCGAGAGCGCCGCGGCGTAATAGACGGCGAGCAGCGCGCAGCAAAGGAGTTGCCCGCGCAGCCAGGCGGAGAGCAGCCGGTCGGTGTCGCGCGCCAATTGCCGCAGCGTCGAGGCGGAGCGCCGCGGCAGCCAGGCATCCATGCGCAGCACCATGCGCGGCCAGTCGCGCAGCAGGTAGAAGGCGACCACCGGCGTCACGGTGACCAGGGTGAAGACGTTGAACAGGGCGACGCCGCCGCCGAGCAGCCGCGCCACCGAGGTGCCGAGCCAGGAGATGATCGCCCCGGCCTGTCCCACCGCGAGGTCCTGCAGCCTGGTGTCGAAGACATCCGGGCCGAGCCGGGCCGAGAGCACGATCAGCGCGTCCCGCACCGCCTGGCCGACGCCGAGCACGTAGCTCGGCAGGCGCTGCAGCAGCACCGTGACCTGCGAGATCAGCAGCGGATAGAGCAGCAGCAGGCCGAGCAGCGCGACCGCCACCATGCCGAGCACGAGCAGCAGCGCGGCCAGGCCGCGCGGCAGGCCGACCCGGCTCAGCCGGGTCGCCACCGGGTCGAGGAAATAGGCGATCACCGCCGCCAGGACGAAGGGCGTCAGGATCTGCGAGAACAGCCAGAGGGCGAGCAGCAGGGCGCCGCCGAGGCCGGCGAAGAGGGCGATGCGCTGCCCGCGGGTGGAGACGCGGGCGGCCCCGGCCGGCCGCGGCGGCTCCGCCCGGGCCCGGGCGGGCGGCTCGGCCGCGGGGGCGGCGGCCGGGGTGGTTGTCGGGGTGGTCGCCGGGGCGGCCAGCGGGCCGGTTGCGGGGGGCCGCGGCGCGCCGCGCCCGGCTGGCAGCAGCGTCATCCCCGCCTCACGACGCATCGGGCGTCGCGCGCGGACGCCGCAGGGTGGCGACGACGTAGATGGCGCCCGAGGCCAGGGTGGAGAGCGCGACCGCCCAGATCAGCAGCGTGAGCAGCCCATCCGCCGAAAGCCCGAAGCCGGCGAGCAGCAGGGCGAGCGCGGCGAGGCCGATCTGCAGCGCCGTGTTGACCTTCGAGAGGATGAGCGGCCGGATCGCCGGCGGCTGGCCGAGCACCCAGAGCACCAGCACGCCGCCGACGATCAGCAGGTCGCGGAAGACGACCAGGATCGCCAGCCAGTCCGGCAGCACGCCGATGGCGGCCAGGGTGACATAGACCGAGACCAGCAGCGCCTTGTCGGCCACCGGGTCGAGCAGGGCGCCGAGCGCGCTGCGGGCGTTCCGCACCCGCGCCAGCCAGCCATCGACGGCGTCCGAGAGGCCGGCGCCGACGAAGAGCAGGAAGGCGAGGTCGAGCCGGTGCTGCAGGATCAGCCAGACGGTGGCCGGCACGGCGCAGAGCCGCGCCAGGGTGATGAGGTTGGGCAGGGTGACGAGCACGGCGGGCGCCGCGCCGTCCGCTCCCCTGCCCTCCCGCCCGGGCTCAAGGCCCGCCGGCAAGGACCAGGCGCCAGGCTTCGCCCGGACGCGTCCCGACGGCAGGGGCGAGTTGCAGGCCGAGCCCGCCGAGATCGCCGGCCACGCTCTCCACCGGCGCGCGCAGCCCGAGCCGGACCCGGGCCGCGTCCACGGCGATGGCGCGCAGTTCCACCGAGGCCACCGGCCCCGCCCCCTTCAGCCGGCGCAGCATCTCCAGCCATTCGCCCATGGAGTGATAGATGGCGACGGCATCCACCCAGTTCGAGGCCGGGCCGCCGGGCGTGGCCGTCGCCCCGCCCGCAGCCGCGGCCGGCGGCGCCAGCCCCGGCACCCGGCCGGCCAACGCGCCACGCACCCGGTTGCCGTTGAAATTCACGGTGATCCGGCCGGCATAGCGGGTCGGCGAGGTGCGCTCCTGCTCGATGACGATCGAGCTCACCATGTTGTCGATCTGCGAATCGGACAGGTTGGGCGCGGTGGTGCCGGCCTCGGTGGCGAGCCGCTCCCAGGCGGTGCGGCGGCCGGCGGCGAGCGCCCGCTCCCGCGCCAGCACGCCGTTCTCGGCGCTGGCCTCGGCCGGGATGCCGCGCTGCACGAGGTTCAGCACCGGGCCGGCGGCCTCGGGGCCAATGGCGGGCGCGGCGGCCGGCTCGGCGGCGGGCGTCTGCGCCGCGGCGGGCCACGCGATGCCGAGCGCGATCGCCAGCGGAATCGCCGCCCGGACCCTCATGCCCATCCCCTTGCCCCTGCGGATCCCCGCCATCGGCCCTCCTGCCCGGGGATCGTCCCGGCCGCTGCCTGTTCCCGGCGATGGTCCCGCGCCCGGCCGGGACCGCCCCGTGGTTCCTCTGGACCCCGAGCGGCCGGTGCGGCCAAGCTGGCCGCGCCGGCCGATGCCGGTCCGGGCCCGCGGTCCGCATCCGAACCCTCTCTGGACTCCGGCGCGCGGCGCGCCTAGGGCGCGGCGACACGGCCGTGCCGCCGCCTTGACTCCCCTTAGCCGATTGGAGGCCGCCCTGACCAGTTCCCGCAATGTCACGTCCGGTACGACTGCCGCCGGCAGCCTGACCTATCGCGAGGCCGGGGTGGACATCGAGGCCGGCGACACGCTGGTCGAGGCGATCAAGCCGCTGGCGAAGCTGACCGCCCGCAGCGGCACCATGGGCGGCCTCGGCGGCTTCGGCGCACTCTTCGACCTCAAGGCGGCGGGCTTCACCGATCCGGTCCTGGTCTCCTCGACCGATGGCGTCGGCACCAAGCTGCGCCTGGCGATCGAGGCCGGGCAGCATGCGACGGTCGGCATCGACCTCGTCGCCATGTGCGTCAACGACCTCGTCGTGCAGGGGGCCGAGCCGCTCTTCTTCCTCGACTACTTCGCCACCGGCCGGCTGCGGCCGGCCCAGGCGCACGACGTCATCGCCGGCATCGCCGCCGGCTGCCGCGAGGCCAATTGCGCCCTGGTCGGCGGCGAGACGGCGGAGATGCCAGGCATGTATGCCGAGGGCGACTACGACCTCGCCGGCTTCGCCGTCGGCGCGGCGGAGCGCGGGGCGCTGCTGCCGCGGGCGGTGGGTGCGGGCGACGTGCTGCTCGGCCTGGCCAGCAGCGGCGTGCATTCCAACGGCTTCTCCCTGGTGCGGCGGGTGGTCGCGGCGGCCGGGGCGGCGCTCGCCGACCCGGCCCCCTTCGCCCCCGGCCAGAGCCTGGCCGAGGCGCTGCTGGCGCCGACGCGGCTCTATGTGCGGTCGCTGCTCGCCTTGCACCGCGCCGGCCTGCTGAAGGCGGCGGCGCATATCACCGGCGGCGGCCTGCCGGGCAACCTGCCGCGGGTGCTGCCGGAGGGCGTGACGGCGGTGATCGATGCCGCCGCCTGGCCGGTGCCGCCGGTCTTCGCCTGGCTCGCCCGCAGCGGCAATGTCGCGGCGGACGAGATGCTGCGGGTCTTCAATTGCGGGATCGGCATGGTCGCCGTGGTCGCGGCCGGCGAGGCCGAGGCGGCGGCGCGGCAACTCACCGCGGCCGGGGAGCAGGTCTTCCGCATCGGCGCGCTGGAGGCGGCGCCGGGCCCGGCCGGGCTGCGCATCGAGAACCTGCCCGCCGCCTGGCCGCGCTGAGATGCCGCGCCTGCGCACCGCCGTCCTGATCTCCGGCCGCGGCTCCAACATGGCGGCGCTGCTCTCCGCCGCGCGCGACCCGGCCTATCCGGCCGAGATCGCCCTGGTGCTGTCGAACCGCGCCGATGCCGCCGGCCTCGAGCGCGCGGCGGCGGCGGGGGTGCCGACCGCGGTGGTGGAGAGCCGCGGCTTCCGCGGCGACCGCGCCGGCTTCGAGGCGGCGATGCAGGCCGAGCTGGCCCGGCACGGCATCGGCCTCGTCGCGCTGGCCGGCTTCATGCGGGTGCTGACCCCGGCCTTCGTCGAGCATTGGGCCGGCCGGCTGGTGAACATCCACCCCTCGCTGCTGCCGGCCTTCCCGGGGCTCGAGACGCATGAGCGGGCGCTCGCCGCCGGCGTGCGGCTGCATGGCTGCACCGTGCACCTCGTCAGCGCCGGGGTGGATGAGGGGCCGATCCTGGCGCAGGCGGCGGTGCCGGTGCTGCCGGGCGACACGCCCGCCGCGCTCGCCGCCCGGGTGCTGGCGGAGGAGCACCGGATCTATCCGGCGGCGCTCGCCTGGCTGGCGGCGGGGCGGGTGCGGGTGGAGGCGGGACGCGCCCTGGTGACGGAGGCCGCGGCCCCGGCCGCCAGCCTGATCAACCCCTTGCCGGAATCTGCGGCGCTTCCTACACCGTCGCACCGGATCGGATGAGGGACGCGGCCGTGGCTGAGCAGCAGAGCTACGATTTTTCGGCGGTCGAGGCGAGGGACATCCTCGCGGACCGGCAGCGCGGCTGGGTGGGCTTCACCAAATTCCTGACCTGGGCGATCGCCCTCACCGTCCTGGTGCTGCTGGGCCTGTTCCTCTTCGTCGCCTGAGGCGGTCGGGGCCGCGATCGGCCCCGCACCGGCTCTAATCGACATAGGCGCCGGTGGCCCGGACCACCTCGCCCCAGGCCTGCCGCTCGCGCCGGCCGAGCGCCGCCAGTTCCTCCGGCGTCGAGGGCTGCGGCACGGCGCCCTGCTGCCGCACCACCTCGATGAAGGCCGGCGCCCGCATCGCCTCCCGCACCGCCCCGTTCAGCCGGTCGAGGATCGGCTGCGGCGTCCGCGCCGGGGCGTAGATCGCCTTCCACAGCCCCGAGGTGAGATCGACCCCGAAGCCGCTGACCGGCGGCGCGCCGGGGAGGATCGCGAGCGGCCTCTCGGCGATCACCGCGACCGCCCGGGTCCGGCCGTCCCGCGTCAGGCTCTCCGCCCCGCCGGCCGGCAGCGCCATGCAGTCCACCTGTCCCGCCATGATCGCCTGCATCGCCGGCGACTGGCTGGTGAAGGGGATGTGCAGCATCTCCACCCCCTTGGCCCGCAAGATGCGCTCCATCGCCAGGTGCGAGGTGCTGGCGACGCCCCAGGAGGCGAAGGTGAGCTGGCCCGGGGCCGCCATGCCGGCCGCGATCAGCGCCGGGAAGTCGCGCAGGCCGGCCTGCGAAGGGCCGACCACCACGGCGAAGGGGAAATGCGCGACCAGGCTGATCGGCGCGAAGTCGCGCTCGGGATCGTATTGCAGGGAGCGGTAGGAGCTCGGGTTGATCGCCTGGGTGTCGACGATGCCCATCCAGAGCGTGCTGCCGTCCGGCGCCGCCCGGGCCGCCGCCGCGGCGCCGACGCCACCCCCGGCCCCGGGGCGGTTCTCCACCACCACGGGCTGGCCGAGGACCGGGCCGAGCGCCTGCGCCATGGCGCGGCTGACGATGTCGTTCAAGCCGCCCGGCGCGAAGCCCGAGACGATGCGCACCGGTCGGTCGGGATAGGCGGCCAGGGCCGGGTGCAGAAGGGCCGGGCGCAGGATGGCCGGCGCGGCCAGCGGCAGGCCGAGGCCCGCGCCGAGCAGGGCGCGGCGGGAGAGAGGGGGCATGGCGTCTCCAGCATCAGGGCCGGGACCGGCATTCCCCCTTGCCCGCCAGCCTGCCGCGCCCCCTGCCGCGGATCAAGGGGCGGGCGGCGCGGCAGCGGGGCTCAGCCGACGATCTCGATGCCCGAGAAGAAGAAGGCCACCTCGGTCGCGGCATTCTCGGCGCTGTCGGAGCCATGCACGCTGTTCGCCTCGATGCTCTCGGCGAATTCCTTGCGGATGGTGCCGGGGGCGGCGTTGGCCGGGTTGGTGGCGCCCATGATCTCGCGGTTCTTCGCGACGGCGTTCTCGCCCTCCAGCACCTGCGCCACCACCGGGCCGGAGGTCATGAAGGCGACGAGGTCCTTGTAGAAGGGCCGCTCCTTGTGGACGGCGTAGAAGGCGCCGGCCTGCGCCTCGGAGAGGTGCAGCCGCTTCTGGGCGACGATGCGCAGCCCCGCCTCCTCGAATTTGGCGTTGATCTTGCCGGTCAGGTTCCGGCGCGTCGCGTCCGGCTTCAGGATGGAGAGGGTGCGCTCGACGGCCATGGGCTGTTCCTTCGGGTTCCGGGGAGTCGGGCCGCCCGATAGGCGGGGTTCCCGATGGATGCAAGCCCAACCGGGCGCGCCCGGGCGCGTTGAGGCGGGATGAGCGACGACCGGCATGCCCAGGACCCGCAGCCCCGCCAGGGCTATATCCCCCGCCCGCCGAGCCAGGCCGATCTCGACCTGGTCAGCGGCCAGCAGGCACTGATCGAGGATGAGTGGAGCGGCGAGCCGCCGAAGCCCGCGGCCCGGCCGATGCCCGACAGCGAGCCCCCACCGGGCTGACGGGTCGCTGGGCCCGGGGCGCGAGGCGGCCCAGGCCCCGGTGAACCGGAGGTACGAACCCCGCGTCTGGCGGCGCCGTCGCCGTGTCACCACCTGGGCCGCCCCAATCAGGCAATTCGGTCGAGCCTGCCGCCGGTCGAGGCCGCTCCGGGCTGATCGGTCGCGGTGCCGTTGCTCGCGGCCTGGGTGGCCGTTCCCTGATCCTTCGCCGCGGGAAACCAGACCAGGGTGACCCGCGTGCCGTCGCCGAGGGACAGGCGGGCATGGTCGATGCCACCCGTTCCGGAGGCGGTCGCCGTGTCCTCCGCCGCATCCTCCTCCCCTTTCTTCTGCAGGTCGCGGAGCTGCCGCACCAGCGCCGAGCCGAGCTCATCCTCCCCCGCCATGGCGGCGAGGCCGTCCTTGCCAGCCGCCGCCTCCATGGCGCGCTTCACCAGGCCGACCACGGATTGCCCATTCACCGTGCCGCCGAAATCATCCGGCAGATCGCCACGCATCAGACGCCGCATCTCGCCCGGCGACATGGCGAGGGTGACCAATCCCCCGCCCGGAATTTCGATGGAGACGGCGAAGGCGCCCCCGCCCGTCGTAGCCTGCTTCGCCGCCACCTCGCCGGCAATGGCCTCGACCCCCTGGGCACGGTTGCCGGTCGCGTCGAACAGCGCGCCGAACTGCGCCTCCACCGCCGCCCGCCTCGCGTCCTGGCCCGAGCGGATGTCGAGCAGGGAGGCCGGCCCCCGGTCCTTCGCCGGGTCCGCGGCGGTCCCGGGCGATGCCGCAGCCGATGGCAGGGTCAGCATCGTCGATGCCAGGCGTACTGCGTCCAGACTGAGCATGCGCGACCTCCCCGGCCCCGGAACACTCTCATGCCAACGCATTGATATCGACCATCAATGCCCTTGGTCGCCGGCCGCGGGCCAGGATTCAGGCGAGCCGGCATCCCCAGCCGTAACGAAATGTCGTTAAGAACCCGTGCCCTCCGCCCTGCCGGATTGCCGCTCAATTTTCGTCGCGATCCGCTGTAGAAGCGCCGGCCATGACCGTCCTCGCCATCCGTGACCTGACGCTCCGCATCGCCGGCCGCGCCCTGCTGGAAGGCGCCGATCTCGGCGTCGATCCCGGCCGCAAGATTGGCCTCGTCGGGCGCAACGGCGCCGGCAAGTCCACCCTGCTGCGCGCCATCATCGGCGAGATCCAGCCCGATGGCGGGGAGATCCGCCTCGCCGCCCGCGCCCGGCTCGGCCATGTGGCGCAGGAGGCGCCGGGCGGCCCGGCCAGCCTGCTGGAGACGGTGCTGGCCGCCGATACTGAGCGGGCGGCGCTGCTGGCCGAGGCCGAAACCCAGACCGAGCCGCACCGGCTCGGCGAGATCCACGAACGCCTGATCGCCATCGGCGCCGAGAGCGCGCCGGCCCGGGCCGCGACCGTCCTGGCCGGGCTCGGTTTCGACGCCGCGGCGCAGGCGCGGCCGATCGCCGAGTTCTCCGGCGGCTGGCGGATGCGCGTGGCGCTGGCCCGCGCCCTCTTCCTCGAGCCCGACCTGCTGCTGCTGGACGAGCCGACCAACCATCTCGACCTCGAGGCGACGCTGTGGCTGGAGGGCTGGCTGCAGCGCTTCCCGGGCGCCGCCGTCGTCGTCAGCCACGACCGCGGCCTGCTCGACCGCTGCGTCGACGCCATCGCACATCTCGACCGCGGCAAGATCACCTTCTACCCCGGCGGCTTCGAGAATTTCGTCCGCGTCCGCGCCGAACGGCAGGCGCAGCAACTGGCGCAGAACGAGAAGCTCACCGCCGAGCGGGCCCGCATCCAGACCTTCGTCGATCGCTTCCGCGCCAAGGCCACCAAGGCGCGGCAGGCGCAGTCCCGCCTGAAGGCGCTGGAGCGCATGCCGGCGATCGAGGCGGTGGTCGAGGACACGGTGACGCGCTTCGCCTTCCCCGAGCCCACCGCCCTGCCGCCGCCGGTGCTCGCCATCAGCCGCGGCGGCGCCGGCTATGACGGGCGCGCCGTGCTGCAGGGGCTGAACCTGCGGCTCGACCAGGAGGACCGGATCGCGCTGCTCGGCGCCAACGGCAACGGCAAGTCCACCCTGGCGAAGGTGCTGGCCGGGCGGCTGGCGCTGCTGGAGGGCGAGATGCACCGGGCGCCGAAGCTGCGCGTCGGCTATTTCGCGCAGCACCAGGCGGAGGAGCTCGATCCGCGCGGCACGCCGCTCTCGCACATGCAGGCGGCGCTGCCGCGGGCGACGGAGACGCAGTGCCGCAGCCAGCTCGCCCGCTTCGGCCTCGATGCCGACCGCGCGGAGACGCTGATCGCCGCCTGCTCGGGCGGCGAGAAGGCGCGGCTGCTGCTCGCCCTCTGCACGCGCGAGGCGCCGCATCTGCTCATCCTCGACGAGCCGACCAACCATCTCGACATCGACGCCCGCGAGGCGCTGGTGAAGGCGCTCGCCGAATATGGCGGCGCGGTGGTGCTCATCACCCATGATCCGCATCTGGTCGAGCTGGTGGCGGACCGGCTCTGGCTGGTCGCCGACGGCACGGTGCGCGCCTTCGAGGGCGATCTCGACGAGTACCGCGCCCTGCTGGCCGAGCGCGCGCGCGGGCCGGCGAAGCTCGAGGCCGCGCCGACGCGGCGCGACGAGCGGCGCGAGCGGGCCGAGGCGCGCACCGCCCTGGCGCCGCTGCGCGACCGGCTGAAGCGCGTCGAGGCGCAGCTCGCCAAATTGCAGGGCGAGGCGGCGAGCATCGATGCCGCGCTGAACGATCCGCGGCTCTACGCCAACAACAATGCCGAGCTGATCACCCGCGCGACGGCGCGCCGCGCCGTCATCGCGCGCGAGGTGGAGGCGCTGGAGACGGAGTGACTGGAGCTGCAGGAGAAGCTCGAGCTCGCCTGAGCGCCGCGGGGCCTACAGCCGCTCGACGGCCGTCAGCAGGCAGCCCGGCCGGGCGGTGTGGATGTTGATCCAGCGGGCCCGTGGATCGGCCAGCGCGCGCCCGAGATGGGGCGCGACCGCGCGGCCCTCGCTGACCGCGCCGAGATCGTAGAGGCACAGCGCCGCCGCGTCATAGGCGCGCACCGAGACCAGCGGGTTGGCCAGCACGATCGGCGCGATCTCGTCCTGCGCCGCGTAGCGCGCGCAATCCCGCGCATGCAGGAAGACCGGGCTCGGTGTCCAGTAGACGCCCTGCGGATGCGGCAGGTGGTAGCTGCCGAGCAGCATCGCCTCGCCCGCGGCGCCGAGTTGCAGGCAATGCCGGCAGGGAAAGCCGGGGCCACCGACCAGCCGGTGATGCAGCGCGAGCCCGCGATCGTCGCGGCCGATGGCGCGCCAGCGCCGCGCCGTCTCGGCCGGCATGGGCGTGCAGCGGAATCCAGGCATCGGCGGCGACCTTTCCTACGGTCCCGCATTGCATCCAATCCGGTGCGGCGCCGCCATCCGCCGGTTGCGCCGGTCCGTCCCGGCCCTCACCTTGCTGCGATCTTGCCGATGCCGCGTGGATCGCGCGCCATCCCCTGCATGGCGCGCACCCCTGCCATGTCATCAACCTGGCAAATCATCGGCATCCACGATCAGCATTGGGATGATGGAGGAATAGGGCGCATCTCATGCAGCGAAAGGGCGGCGCGACCGCCCCGACACTGTGAAGGACGTTTCTTATCATGTTTCGCACCATGCTTCTCGCCTCCTCCCTCGCGCTGGGCCTGACGGGCGCCGCGCTGGCCCAGGGTGGACCGCGGATGGTGGGTGGCGGCCCGGATGCCCAGGTGGTCTACGACGCGCCGGTCGGGAACGTGGTCGGCGGCGGTGCCGCGACCATCGTCGGCGGCGCCAACGACCAGCGCCTGGTTTATGGCGGTGCTCTGACGACGGTTGCGCCGAATGGCATGGTCGCCGAGATCACCGGCGAGGCCGGCAACCGGCACATCGTCTACCGGCCGGTGGACCAGGCCAATGAGGCCGGCCTCTATGCCGGCAGCGCCCGCGGCCATCGCGGCTAAGGCTCCCGCTCCCCCACCCCCCGCGCCGCCCCCCCCCGGCGCGCCAGGGCCCGGAGCATGAGCCGCGAAGGCGGCCCCCGCCCCGAGCCCCCGAAGCCCCTGCCGCCCTGCGGCAGGGGCTTTCGCCGTTCCTGCGGCGGGACATCGGCCCTGACCCCCGATCCCCGGCGGTTGATCGCCGCGATCCCGGCCGGCCGGGCGCATCGGACAGGATCGGCACGCCCCCGATACGCCCCTCAACAGGGCCGGGCGGCGGGCGTCAGTTCAGCTTCAGGCCCAGCCGCTCGATCATCGCCCGGTCCTCGGCCACCTGCTGGCGGACGAAGGCGGCATACTCCTCCGGCCCCTTGTACATCACCGGCATGTCGAAGCGCTCGAGCACCGCCAGATGCGCCGGATCCTCCAGCGCCGGACGGAAGAGGTCGTGCACCGCCCGCACCTGGGCAGGGTCCATGTTCTTCGGCCCGGCGATGCCGTAGGGCGACGCGCTGACGATGTCGATGCCGACCTCGCGCAGGGTCGGCGTCTCCGGGAAGCGCTTGGCCCGCTGCTCGCCCCAGGTGACCAGCAGCCGCGCCCGGCCATCCTCGACCAGCTGCGACCAGCCGCTGCTGTCGGCCAGCGCGTCGATCTGGCCGCCGAGCAGGGCATTCATGTTCTCGGCGAAGCCGCGGAAGGGGACATGCGTCCAGTCGATGCCCCGCTCGGCGGCGATGCGCTCCATCGTCAGGTGCAGCGAGGTGCCGATGCCGGGCGAGCCGTAATTCAGCTTGCCGGGATTGGCCTTCGCGTAGTCGAGGAATTCCGGGAAGGTCTTCCAGGGCGTGTCGGCGCGGACGACGACGCCGAAGAGATAGCCGCAGAGATGGATGATGTAGGTGAAATCGTTCACCGGATCGTACATCGGCCGGGTCGACATCAGCGGCGTGCGCCAGACCGTGACCGGCATCTGGCCGAGCGTGTAGCCGTCCGGCTTCTCGTTCAGCATGGCCTGGGCGCCGAGGATGCCGCCGGCTCCGGACTTGTTCTCGACCACCACCGGCTGGCCGGCGCGGCGGGCGGCGGCGTCGCAGAGGGCACGCATCTGCACGTCGGTGGTGCCGCCGGGCGCCCAGGGCACGAACATCCGGACCGGCCGGGCGGGAAAGCCGGCCTGGGCGCGGTCGAGGCCCGGCGTGGCGAGGGTGGCGGCGCCGAGCGCCAGCGCGGCACGACGGCCGAGACGGGGGGACATGGAGAGATTCTCCCGGTGCAGGCGGCGCCGGGGCATGCGGCAGGCGGCCGGCGGCAGGGCCGGCCGCGGGACCCCGCGCCGCGATGGCGGCGCCGCGACGGATTGGCGTCCAGGGCGGAACGCCGCGTCGCTGTAGAACAGCCCCCGGCCCCCGGCAATGCCCGGCCGGCGCGCCGGCCCGGCCGGCGGCTCAGGCGGCCGGCCGCGCCGCCTCGGCGCCGGCCTGCGGCGGCAGCTGTTGCAGGTGCACCCCGGGCTGCCGCGCCGCCAGGGCGGCGATATGGTCGTGATGGGTGAAGAGGATCACCTGCACCCGCTCGCCCAGCCGCGCCAGCAGGGCGAGCGCCGCCGCCGCCCGGGCATCGTCGAAATGCACCAGCAGGTCGTCGGCGACGAAGGGCAGCGGCTCGGCATGCGCCGCCTGGTGCTCGATCCAGGCGACCCGCAACGCCAGGTAGAGCTGGTCCCGTGTGCCCTCGCTCAGCGCCTCGACGGCGCAGTCGCTGCCGTCGCCGCGCACCGCCCGCAGCAGCACCCGGCCCTTCTCGCCCTCCTCGGCGGCGAGCTGCGCGTAGCGGCCGCCGGTCAGCAGGGCGAAATGCGCCCCGGCGGCGCGCAGCAGCGGCGTCTGCCGCTCGGCGCGGAAGCGCTCGATGCCGGCCTGCAGCAGCCGCCGCGCCAGGTGCAGCCGGCCATAGCGCTCGGCGGCGCCGCGCGCCTCGGCCAGGGCCTGCTCGGCGGCCTGGGCATGCGCCGCGGCGTCGCGGCCACGCTGCATCCCGGCCAGCCGCTCCTCGGCGGTCACCTGCTCGCCGCCCAGCCGGCGCAGCCGTTCGGCCAGCGCCACCTGCTCGCCCTCGATGGCGGCGAGCCGGGCCTGCGCGGCATCGGCATCGAGGCTGGCCGCCTCGGCCCGCAGCGCCGGCTCGGCGAGGCCATCCCCCTGCTCGGCGAGCAGCCGCTCCAGCCGCTCCAGCTCGGCGTCCAGTGCGTCCCGGCGCCGCGCCTCGCCGATCGCCGCCTCCAGCGCCGCCTCGTCGGCCAGGCCGGCCGCGTCCAGCAACGCCGCGATCCCGGCCGCGGCCGCGGCCTCGCGCCGCCCGGCCGCCGCCGCCTCGGCCGCATGGGCGGCGATGCGGGCCTCCAGCGCCTTCGCCTCCGCCGCCGCCTGCCGGGCCGCCTCCAGGCGCCGCGCCAGCCCGGCGGCCAGGGCGTGATCGCTCGAAGTGGACTCGCCGGACGCGTGACTCACGCGATCAAACAAGGGCCTGGAGGATGATCCGCGAAGCTGGGTGAGCGGATCATCCTCCAGCACCGCCGGCGCCGCCTTGGGCAGGCGCTCCAGCACCGCGCGCAGCCCCGCCTCGAAGCCGGCGACCACCGCCTCCAGCCCGGCGATGCGCCCCTCCGCCACGCGCCAGGCCTGCGCCGCCTCGGCGATCCGCGCCCAGGCGGCGAGCGCCGCCTCCACCGTCCCGGCCGCGGCATCGGGCGGCAGGCCGAGCCCCGCCAGGGCCTCGGCCCAGTCGGCCTCCAGCGCCCGCAGCGCCCCGGTCGCGGCGGCCGCCTCCTCGCGCCGGCCTGGCAGCCGCGCCTCCTCGGCGGCCAGCGCCTCCGCCCGGCTGCGATGCGCCAGCAGCGCCGCCTCGGCCTCGCGGCAGGCCGCATCCGCCGCGGCCAGCAGCGGCGCCAGCGCCTCGGGGTCATCCCCGGCGAGGGGCGGCAGCAGGGCGACCAGGGCGCGCCGGGCCGCCTCCCGCCGCGCCGCCAGCGCGGCCCGGGCCTGCCGGGCCTCGGCCTCGGCCGCGGCGCGGGCCAGCACGGCCTCGCGGGCGCGCCGCCATTCCGCCATGGCCTCCGGCGCACGGGGCTGGAGCCCGGCGGGGGCCCAGAGCGCCCCCCAGCCGGCCTCGGCCGCAGCCAGCGCCGCCTCGGCCGAGCCCCGCGCCGCCATCGCCGCGTCCTGCCGGCGTTGCAGCTGCGCCAGGCGGGCCTGCCGCAGCGCATAGTCGGCGACCCGCTGCGCCTCCTCGGCCCGCCGGTCGGCCAAGCGGTCGGCGGCGTCGGCCAGCGCCTCGAAGGCGCCGGTGGCCTCCGGGCCGGCGGCGAGGCCATCTTCCAGCCCGCGCCGCAGCCGCCGCCAGGCGGCGTCGCGCGCCTCGCGCGCGGCCACCACCGCCTCGCGCGTCGGCACCGCGCCATCGGCGGCGAGGGCGGTGGCCAGCGCGGCCTGCTCGGCCTCCAGCGCCGCGATCTCGGTCGCCAGCCCCGCGGCCTCCGCCGCCGCCCGGTCGCGGGCCTGCGCCGCCGCGGCGAGGTGGCGCGCCGCCGCCGCCTCCTCGGCCGCCAAGGGCAGCTTGCAGGCGGCCAGCGACGCGGCATCGCCCTGCCAGAGCGGCAGCGCCGCCAGCGCCGCGCGGGCCTCCGCCGTCGCGCGGTCCAGCACCTGTCCGGCGCGATCCAGCTCCCGGTCCAGGGGCCCCTCGCCCCGCGCCGCCTCGATCGCCCGGCGCAGCGGGGCCGGGGCGGGCGGCGGCGGCAGGGCGGCGAGCGCCGCCGCCGCGGCATCGCGCTGCCGCTCCGCCTCGTCGAGCGCCTGCAAGGCGGCGGCCTGCCGGGCGAGCCGCCTCGCCCGCTCGGTCAGCAGGCCCTGGACGCGGCGGCGGTCCGCCTCCGGCGGCACCCGCTCGCGCAGGGCCTCGAGCGGCTCCGTGGCCCCGAGCTCGCGCGCCGCCGCCTCGGCCGCGGCGCGATAGTCGTGGCGTTCGGCCCGCAGCCGGGGCAGCTCCGCCACGGCCTGCAGCAGCAGCGGCCGCCGCGCCGCCAGGGCATCGATCTCGTCCTGCGCCGCGAGGATCGCGGGGTCCTCGGCCAGGCCAGCGCGCGCCGCGTCCAGCCGCCGCACCGCCTCGGCCTCGCGCGCCGCATCCTGCTGCGCCGCGCGCCGCGCCTCGACGGCCTGGCGCAGCCGCTCCTCCGTGCCAAGCGGCAGGCGGGGCGCCGAGGCCACCGCCGCCAGCGCCTCGCGCAACCGGTCGAGCTCGGCGAGGCGCGGCCGCACCCGGCGGATGCGCTGCAGCCGGCTGGCCTCGGCGGCGAGGGCGCGGGTATCCGCCGCCGCCGCCGCCAGCGCCGCCAGGATGGCGGCCTGCGCCGCCACCGCCTCCTCCCAGTCGCGCGGGCGGATCGCCGCCTCCTCGGCGGCGCGGCGCGCCTGCTGCCAGGCCTCCATCGCCGCGGCGAAGCGGCGCGTCGTGCGGCGGTCGCCGACCAGCGACTTCGCCTCCTCCTCCAGCCGGGCGAGCGCCTTGTGGAGCTGCGGCAGCCCCATGCCGGCGAGCAGGCTCTCCCCGGCCTCGCCGCCGCTCTCGAGCAGGCTGCGGCCGCCCTGGCGCAGCCGCTCGCCATCGAGGCCGAAGCCGCGCTCGAAGAGCTCGCGGCCGGCGCCGCCGAGGAAGCGGCGCAGCGCCTCCTCCGGCAGCGGCGCCTCGGCGGCGTCGAGCAGCGTGTTCTGCCGGCCCTTGCGGCGCTGGAAGCTGGCCTGCCGCCCCGCCGCATCGGCCAGGGTGAAGCCGATGCGCAGCGCCCTGGCCTCGTGCAGGAAGTCGCGGCCCGTGTGGTGGCGGAAGCCGAAGAGCGCGTCGGCGATGGCCTCCAGCGCGGTGGATTTCCCCGCCTCGTTGGCGCCGTGCACCAGGTGCAGCGCGGCGCCGGGCGGGAATTCCAGCGTCAGGTCGGTCAGGTGGCCATAGCGCAGCAGGTCGAGCCGCAGCAGCCTCATGGCGTCTCCGCCGCCTCCAGGGCGCGGGCGACCTCGGCCCAGGCATCCTCGGCCAGCGCCCGCAGCGCCGCCGCATCCGCCGGCAGGTCGAGCCCCTCGCGCGCCGCGACGGGCAGCTTCTGCCGCAGCGCCTCGAATTCCGCCAGCACATCGCCGGTCAGGCCGGGATCCGCCAGCCCGGCCTCGAAGGCCTCGCGCAGGGGCTGCAGCGTGCCCACGGCCTCGGCGCGCAGCGGCCGGGTGCGCAGCTTCACCGCCTCCACCCAGAACTCGCCGCCGGCCTGGATGGCGGCGTTGCGGCACTCGGCGGCGATCTGGTCGGCATCGCCGAGCAGCGCGGCGTGCAGCGGCGTGGTGCCGCGGAGCGTGACCCGGGCCAGCAACGGCTTGCCATCGGCCTCCGAGAGGGCCGCCCGCACCCCCTCGCCGATCCGGGCGTGCAGGGCGAGGAGGTCGGCCCCCTCGGCATCCACCTCCACCGCCGCCCAGCGCAGCAGGTCGACCGCCCGGTGCTCCACCGCGACGACGCGGCCCGCCTCGACGGTGACGAGGCTGCAGCCCTTGGCGCCGGTCTCCTTCGGGTGGCGGCCCTGGATGTTGCCGGGGAAGACCACCCAGGGCTGCTCGCAGAGCACGCGGCGGGCATGGATATGGCCGAGCGCCCAGTAGTCGTAGCCCTTCAGCCGCAGGGCGCCGAGCGCGCAGGGGGCGTAGGTCTCGTGCTCGCCCGGCTCCTCGCCCGAGGTGTGCAGCACGCCGATGTTGACGAGGCCCGGCAGCGGCGCCCGGTAGCCGGCCGAGAGGTCCTCCGGCACCGCCCGGTTGGGGAAGGAATGGCCGTGCAGGACGATGCCGAGCTCGGGCAGCGGGAAGCTCTCGCAGGTGCGGGAGGAGAATTCCCGCACATTCTCCGGCGCCTTCAGCGAGCGGGTGATGATCGAGCGGGCATCGTGGTTGCCGCGCAGCAGGAAGCAGGGGCGGCGCAGCCGCGCCATCTGCTCGGCGAAGAAGAGGCCGGTCGAGAAATCCTTCCAGTCGCCGTCGTAGAGATCGCCGGCGATGACGACGAAGGCGACGTCCTCGGCGATCGCCAGGTCGATCAGGGCGGCGAAGGCGCGCCGGGTGACGTCGCGCAGCAGCGCGGCCGGCAGGTCCGCCCGCGCCTGCAGCCCGGCCAGCGGGCTGTCGAGATGGATATCGGCGGCGTGCAGGAACTTCATGCGGGGACGCCGCCCCCTCCCGGGGCCTCAGTACATGGCGAAGATCCGGGCAATCTCTGCCGGATCGCGCGTCACCGTCAAGGCGAGCGCGAGCAGGATGCGGGCCTTTTGCGGGTTCAGGTTGTCCCCCGGGATGAAGCCCATGGCGGCCAGCTTGGTGCTGGGGAAGACGCGGCCGCTGCCGGCGCGGGTGGATTGCACCACCGTCACCCCCCTGGCGCGGGCCTCGGCCAGCGCCGCGGCATCGCCCGGGGTGACGAAGCCGGGGGCGAAGCCGGCGGCGACGATCCCCTCGGCCCCGGCGGCGAGGAAGGCGCGGATGGCGGTGCCGTCGGCGCCGGCATGGCTGTAGGCGATATCGACCCGCGGCAGCGACTCGCGGCGGCGGATGTCGAACTCCGTCTCCGGCGCCAGCCGGCGCAGCGGCCGCCGGTACCAGGCCAGCCGGTCGCCATCGGCATGGCCGAGCACGCCGACATCCGGGCTGCGGAAGGTCTGCATGCGGCCGGTCGAGGTCTTGGTCACCTCCCGCGCCGCCTGGATCTCGTCGTTCAGCAGCACCAGCGCGCCGAGGCCGCGCGCCTCCTCGCTGGCGGCGACCCGCACCGCGTTGACGAGGTTCAGCCCGGCATCGGTCGAGAGGGCGGAGGCCGGGCGCTGCGAGCCCACCACCACCACGGGCACCGGCACCTTGAGGGTGAGGGAGAGGAAATAGGCGGTTTCCTCCAGCGAGGCGGTGCCATGGCCGATGACGATGCCGGCGAGGCCGGGCGTCTCAGCCACCACCTTGTCGCAGAGCAGGACCAGCTCCTTCCACTCCGGCCAGCCGATCTGCGGCGAGGGCACGTTGCGGTAGGGCACCGCGATCACCTCGGCGACCTGCTGCACCTCGGGGAAGCGGTCGAGGATGCCGTCCGCCTGCAGCATGACGCCGTTGGCGCCGTAATCGACGGTGTCGAGCGGCCCCTTGCCGATCGAGGCGATGGTGCCGCCGGTGCCGATGAAGGCGACCTTCCTCATGCTGCGTCCCTCGTGGTGGCTGCGGCGAAGCCGGCCGCTTCTCCCACGCCAGCAAAGCCGGCGATGCACTCGTCCACCGTCAGCACGTCGCCGAATTGCAGGTAGAAGGCGATCAGGCTCGCCGCATGCTCGGCATCCGTCACCGCGGCGCAGCCGTCGCTGACCATCACGGTGCGGAAGTTGAGCATCATGGCGTCGCGGGCGGTGCTCTCGCAGCAGACATTCGTCACCGTGCCGGTGATCAGCACCGTGTCGATCCCCCGCGCGCGCAGCCGCGCCGGCAGGTCGGAGCCGCCCTGGATGAAGGCGCTGTAGCGGTATTTCCGCACCACCTCGTCGCCCGGCCGCACATCGAGCCCCGGCCAGAGCGCATTGCCCTCCGTCCCCTCGCTCATCGCCGCGGCGCGGCGGGCGCGGGCGGCCGGCGTCGCCATGTCCTGCATCACCGACCATTCGGTCTCGCAGCGCGCGTCGAAGGTGTTCTGGATCCAGTAGACGGCGCCGCCGGCCTGGCGCAGCGCCGCGGCGAGCTGGTTCACCTTCGGCACGACATGCTCGGCCATCGGGCACCAGGCATGCGCCAGGTCCTCGCGCATGAAGCCGTTCTGCAGGTCAACGACGACCAGCGCCGTCCGCCCCGGATCGAGCCGGGCGAAGGGGTGCGGCGTGCCGCAGCGGGCGACGACCCGAGCCTGGATGCTCTCGGGCAGGGTGAAGGGGTGCATGCTGACGCTCCCGGCATGGTGCGGCCGGCGCGGCGATCCTCGGTCCGGCTCTGACGGCCGGCCCTGCCAGACTAGCCCGGCGGGGAGGAGGGGAAAACTCCCCGGCAGGCCCGATTCCTGCTAGGCGATGGCCCGGCCCCGCCGCCGGCTAGGCGGGGCCGCGCCCCCGCCCCCGGAGCCTCCGCATGCCCGCCTTCGTCCCGCCCGGCGTCATCGGCCACAACCGCAGCCTCTTCGCCCGCAACTACGCCATCCTGCCGCCGGAGGGCATGTTCCCCAGCCTGCTCCCCGGGCTGCGCGACGCGCAGGTCTACTACCAGGCGACGCCGCAGATGGGCGCCCGCTTCGCCCAGGGGGTGCTGGAGGTCTTCCCCGGTGGCGGCACGCGGGAGCCGCGCGAGGACGGGCTGGAGCATTTCCTCTATTTGCTCTCCGGCACCCTCTCCGTCGCCGCCGGGCGGGAGAGCGCCGCCCTCGCCCCGGGCGGCTTCGCCTATGTGCCGGCCGGCACCGGCTTCTCCTTCCGCAACCGGGGCGAGGAGACGGTGCGCGCGGTCTGGATCAAGCGGCGCTACCGGCCGGCGCCGGGCTGCGACGCGCCGGCACTCCGCTTCGGCAGCCGCGAGACGGTGCCGCGCACCACCGTCGACGAGAGCGGCCGCTGGCGGCAATACCTGCTTGGCACCGCCGACATGACGATGGATTTCGAGATGAACGTCATGGGCTTCGCGCCGGGGACGCATTTCCACTGCGTCGAGACGCATGTCTTCGAGCATGGGCTGGTGATGCTGGAGGGCCAGGGGCTGCAGCTGCTCGACCGCGACTGGCACGAGCTCTGGACCGGCGACTTCGTCTGGATGGCCAGCTTCGTGCCGCAGCAATTCTACTGCACCGGCTGGGAGGGCGCCGCCTACCTTCTCTACAAGGACGTCAACCGCGACGTGGAGCTATAGGAATGAGCGCTACGAGCATGGAGGCCCCCGGCGCCGCCGAGATGAAGGCCCTCGCCACCCGCTCCGACGCGGCCGGGCTGCGGCAGACGGCGATCCATGCGGCGCTGCTGCTGGCGACCGGCGCGCTCGTGGCGCTGGCGCCGGGCTGGTGGGTGGTGCCGGCCATGCTGCTGCTCGGCCTGGTGCAGGTGGCGCTGTTCGCGCCCTTCCACGAGACCTCACACTACACCGCCTTCGCCAGCCGCCGGCTGAACGCCGTGGTCGGCTGGCTCTCCGGCCTGCCGGCCTTGTACAATTGGCATTTCTACCAGCTCTACCACACCGCGCATCACCGCTTCACCCAGGACCCGGAGCGCGACCCGGAGCTGGCGACGCCGCCGCCCGAGACGCGCGGCGGCTATCTGCTGCGCGTGCTCTCCCTGCCCTATTGGCGCTTCCGCCTCGCCGTGCTGCGGGACGGGCTGCGCGGCGACCTCTCCGCCTATCCCTATATCGGCGCGGCGGCGGCGCCCCGGGTGATCCGCAGCCTCCGCGCCGAGGTGGCGGTGCTGGCCGGCGGCACCCTCCTCGCCGGCCTCGCCTTCGACTGGCAGGCGCCGCTGCTCTACTGGCTGGGGCCGCAGCTCCTGGCGCAGCCCTTCCTGCGGCTCTACCTGCTGGCCGAGCACACCGGCTGCAGCACCGACCGCAACGGGCTGACCAACACCCGGACGGTGCTGACCACGCCGGCGCTGCGGCTGCTGATGTGGAACATGCCCTACCACGCCGAGCACCACCTCTACCCCTTCATCCCCTTCCACCGGCTGGCCGAGGCGCATGCCACGCTGCGGGAGAGGCTGGCGCATCTGCAGCCGGGCTATGCCCGCTTCCATGCCGACTTGGTGCGGAGCCTGCAGCCATGAGCTGGCCGCAGGCGGAGGGCGTCTTCCGGCTCGGCGACCTCGCCCTGCATCGCGGCGGCGTGCTGCCCGATGCGCGACTGGTCTGGAAGACGCATGGCACGCTGGCGCCGGGGCGCGACAACGTGGTGCTCTACCCGACCAGCTACGGCGCGCAGCATCCGGACCTCGAATGGCTGATCGGGCCGGAGGGCATCCTCGACCCGACCCGCTGGTTCATCGTCATCCCGAACATGTTCACGGGCGGCCTCTCCTCCTCGCCCTCCAACACGCCGGACTGGCCGGCGCTGGTGACAACCTGGGATAATGTCGCGGCGCAGCGCCGGCTGCTGCGCGAGGCCTGGGGGATCGAGCGCCTGCAGGCCGTCTATGGCTGGTCGATGGGGGCGCAGCAGGCCTATCACTGGGCCGCCGCGCATCCGGCCGAGGTGGCGCGCATCGTGGTCAATTGCGGCAGCGCCCGCACCGCGGTGCACAACCGCGTCTTCCTCGCCGGGCTGATGGCGACGCTGGAGGCGGCGCCGGAATACGACGGCGCCGTGCGGTTCCGCGCGGCGCCGGCCAAGGCGCTGCGGGCCTTCGGGCGGATCTATGCCGGCTGGGCGCTGAGCCAGGATTTCTATCGCGCCGGGCTGCATCTCTCGGCCCTCGGCGCGCCGGATCTGGACACCTTCCTGGTGCGGGACTGGGAGCAGCGCTTCGCCCGCCGCGACGCTGCCGACCTGCTGGCGCAGCTCCGCACCTGGGAGGCCGGCGACATCGCCGACCACCCGCGCTACGGCGGCGAATTGGCGCGGGCGCTGGCCGCGATCGAGGCGCGGGTGCTGCTGATGCCCGGGGAGACCGACCTCTATTTCCGGGTCGCCGACAATGCGGCGGAGCTGCCGCATCTCCGGCATGGCCGGCTGCTGCCCATCCCGAGCATCTGGGGACATCGCGCCGGCAACCCGCAGCCGAACCCGCCGGATGCGGCCTTCATCCGCGCCGCGGTGCGGGACTGGCTGGAGGGCTGAGGCCGGGCCGCCGCGCGGCGGGGTCCGTCAATGCGCCAGCCGGTCGAGCGGCACCTCGAGCCGCAGCGTCAGCCCCTCCGGCGCCCAGTCATGGGCGACGCTGCCGCCGAGCTGGGTGATGGCGCCACGCTCCGCCAGCACCGTGCCGAAGCCGCGGCGGCTGGGCGCGCCCGCCACCGGCGGCCCGCCGCGCTCGCACCAGGTCAGGGCGAACTGCTCCCCCTGTCGCGTGCCGGTGATGGTCACCTGTCCCTCATCGGTGGTGAGCGCGCCGTATTTGGCGGCATTGGTCGCCAGCTCGTGCAGGATCAGGGCGAGCGAGGTCGCCGCCTTCACGCCGATCGGCGCATCGTCGCCGAGCAGGCGGACCCGCTCCCGGCCCGGCTCCTCATAGGGGGCGAGCAGCTTGCCGAGCAGGCCATGCAGCGTGGTCGCGGTCTCGACGGGCCGGGAGTCCGGGCTGTGCGGACGGACATACTCATGCGCCGCCGCCAGGGCGTTGAGGCGCCGGCGCAGGACCGTGGCGAAGCGCGACACCTCGGGCGCGGCGCGCATCGCCGAGAGCGAGACCATGCTGCCCACCACGGTGAAGATGTTCTTGATACGGTGCGAGAGCTCGCGCGCCAGCAGCTCCTTCGCCTCCTCGGCCGCGCGGCGCTCGGTCACGTCCATCACCACGCCGGGAAAGCGGGTGGGACGGCCCGCCGCGTCGTGCTCGCAGCGGCCGCGCGCCGCCACCCAGCGGAGGCTGCCATCGGCGAGTACCACCCGGTACTCGGCCTCGAAGGCGCCCCCCGCCTCGCCCGCCAGGGCCGCCTGGATCAGCGCCTCGGCCGATGCCCGGTCCTCGGGATGGATGGCCGGCAGCAGTCGCTCGATCGGCAGGCCCTCGGCCATCGCCACCGCCGGCACCGAGAAGAGCCGGGCATAGCCGGGATCGGCCGTGATGCGGTCGCGGGGCACGTCCCAGACCCAGGTGCCGACCATCTCGGCGGCGCTCAGCGCCAGCCGCAGCCGCTCCTCGCTGAGCCGCAGCCGCTCCTCGGTCTGCTTCTGCTCCTCGATATCGGTGCAGGTGCCGAACCAGCGGATGATGCGGCCCTTGCCGTCGCGCACCGGCAGGGCCCGGCCGAGCGCCCAGCGATAGGCGCCATCGGCGCGGCGCAGCCGGTATTCCACCTCATAGGCCTGGCCGCTGCGCAGCGCCTCCTGCCAACGGGCGTCGGTGCGGTCCTGGTCCTCGGGGTGGATGAGGGTCCGCCAGCCATCCCCGAGGCTCGCGGCGGCCGCCTCGCCGAAGAACTCGTGCCAGCGGCGGTTGTAGTAGTCGACCCGGCCATCCGGCCGGGCGGCCCAGATCATCTGCGGCATGCTGTCGGCGAGGATGCGGAATTGCCGCTCGCCCTCGGCCAGCTTCGCTGCATCGGCCGCCCGCGCCTTCAGCGCCCGCCGCAGGTCGAGCTGCGACATCACCTGCTTCGCCAGCACCTCCAGCGCGAAGCCCTGCTGCTCCGTCAGCCCCTCCGGCCGCGGCACGTAGTCGAGCACGCACAGCGTGCCGAGGGGCAGCCCTTCCGCGGTCTGCAGCAGCGCCCCGGCATAGAAGCGGAGATGCGGCGCGCCGGTGACCAGCGGGTTCTCGGCGAAACGCGGATCCAGTGTCGTGTCCGGGACGACGAAGAGGCCCGGCTGCAGGATGGCATGCGCGCAGATCGAGACGTCGAGCGGCGTCTCCCGCACACCGAGGCCGATCTCGGCCTTGAAGAACTGCCGTTCCTCGGCGACCAGATTGACCACCGCGATCGGCGCCTGGCAGATCTGCGCGGCGAGCCGCACCACGTCGTCGAAGGCCTGCTCCGGCGGCGTGTCCAGGACGGCATAGCTGTCGAGCGCCGCCAGCCGGGCCTGTTCGTCCCAACCCGCCGGCCTTGCGCAGAACTCTCCGGGCTCGAAGCCGGCCGGGCTCATGGACCTGCCTTTCCTCGCCCCGCCCCCCGCCTCGATCGGGCGATGGGCCGGTTGTCCGACCGGGATGTCTAGCATGCCCGCCCCCCTCTGCCCACTCAGGGAGCGGAGCCGCCCCGCGCCGCCAGACGATCCAGATAGGTGCGCTCGATCTCCTGCGGGTCATAGGGCTTGGGCAGGAAGGGGGCCTCGCGCAGCACCGCCGGCACCTCCTCGCGCCGGGCCCCGGAGACGAAGGCGAAGGGCGTGCCCTGGTCCGCAAGGTGTCGGGCCAGGTCGAAGGTCTTGCCATCCAGGACGTCGATGTCGAGGAAGGCGGCATCGAAGCTGCGCTCGCCGAGCGCGCGGCGGGCCTCCCGCACCGAACTCGCCACCGCGATCTCGGCATCCGCCGCGCTCAGCACGATCGTCTCGATATCGATCGCGACCAGGGGATCGTCCTCGACGATCAGTACACGCTGTCTCCGCATCACCACTTCCGCTGCCGGTCCAGGGTCCGCCCCGGCCGGGATGGGCCCGCCGGGAACGATTCGAATCGCGCCAACGCCGGCCATGGCGGCGCGTTCGCCAGTGCCGCTGAACGTGACCCCCCATCCTGCCACCGCCGGTGTCGCGCGCCGGAGCGTTCCTTGACGCCGCCGGCGTCTCCAGTGTGTCATCCGGGCCTCAAGGGGAGGCAATACCCGCGTGAGTGAGGACCCGCCGCGCATCGTCATCGCCGGTGCCGGCCATGCCGGCGGCTCGGCCGCCGCCTTCCTGCGGCAATATGGCTGGAAGGGCGGCATCGCGCTGGTGGGCGAGGAGGCGCACCCCCCCTATCAGCGGCCGCCCCTCTCCAAGGCCTGGCTGAAGGGCGAGGCCAGCGCCGAGAGCCTGGCCCTGCGCCCGGCCCGCTTCTACGCGCAGCAGCGGATCGACCTGCATCTCGGCATCCGCGTCACCGGCATCGACCGCGCGGCGCGCCAGGTCCAGCTCTCGGATGGGCGCGCGCTGGGCTATCACCGCCTCATCCTCGCCCTCGGCGCCCGGCCGCGCAGCCTGGCCCTGCCGGGCGCCGGGCTGGCCGGAGTGCTGGCGCTGCGCGGCACCGCCGATGCCGATGCGTTGCAGGCGGCGCTCGGGCCCGGCCGGCGGCTGGCGGTGATCGGCGGCGGCTATATCGGGCTCGAGGTCGCCGCCTCCGCCCGGGCGCTCGGGGCCGAGGCCGTGGTGCTGGAGCGCGAGGCGCGTGTGCTGGCGCGGGTCGCCGGCACGGCGCTCTCCCGCTTCCTCGAGGCGCAGCACCGGGCGCAGGGCGTCGAGGTGCTGACCGGAGTCGAGGTCGAGGCGATCGAGGGCGAGGCGGGGTCCGTCCGCGCGGTGCGGCTGCGGGACGGGCGGCGCATCGCCTGCGACACGGTCCTCGTCGGCGTCGGCGCGGTGCCGAACACCGAGCTCGCCGAGGCGGCGGGGCTCGACTGCGCCGGCGGCATCGTGGTCGACCTCGCCGCCCGGACCAGCGATCCGGCGATCCATGCCATCGGCGACTGCACGCAGCGCCCGCTGCCGCTCTATGGCCGCAGCGGACGTCTGGAGAGCGTGCCGAACGCGATCGAGCAGGCGAAGCAGGCCGCCGCCGATCTCTGCGGCCGGCCGCCGCCGCAGCCCGAGGTGCCCTGGTTCTGGTCCGACCAGTTCGAGCTGCGCCTGCAGATGGCGGGCCTCGCCTTCGACGCGCATGAGGCGGTGATCCGCGGCGATGCGGAAGCGGGCGGCTTCACCGTCTTCCACCTCGATCCGGAGCAGCGGGTGCTCGCCGTGGAGGCGGTGAACGCGCCGGCGGATTTCATGGCCGGCCGCCTCCTGGTGGCGAAGCAGGCCCGGGTCGCGCCCGAGCTCCTGCGCGACCCGGCGCGATCCCTCCGCGACCTCGCCGCCTGACACCCCAGCCGACAGGGACAAGCCCATGCCACAGGTGACCTATATCGAGCATGACGGGACCGAGCACCCGATCGAGGTGGAGGAGGGTCTTTCCGTCATGCGCGGGGCGGTCGACAACGGCCTGCCCGGGATCGACGGCGATTGCGGCGGCGAATGCGCCTGCGCCACCTGCCATGTCTTCGTCGACGAGGCCTGGCTGGCGAAGACCGGCCTGCCGGGCGAGCAGGAGGCGAGCATGCTGAGCTTCGCCGCCACGGCGCAGCCGAATTCGCGCCTGTCCTGCCAGATCGTCATGACGCCGGCCCTCGACGGGCTGGTCGTGCGGATGCCGGAGGCGCAGCACTAGAGCAGATCCCGATCGGGTGGACTCACCTGATCGGGTGAAGATGCTCGCAAGAACAAATACCTAGAGCATTGCAGGTGAACGGAAGTTCGCAGGACATGCTCTGGAGCGGAACGCCTGAGGCAGACTTCACCGAAGGCGCGCCTCGGGCGACCAGGCAATGCGCCAGACCATGGCCCGCGAACCCAGGCGCAGGGCACACAGCCCAGGGGCCTGATCGCGGAGGGACGTGACGACCCGCCGCCCTCGCCGGGCCCAATGCCGGAGACGTCCAGGGAGACAGAGCATGAATGCGCCCGTGTCCATCGATGCCGCCTCCGAGGCCTGGACGACGCCGCTCGACCAGCTCGACCCCAGCCATCCCCGCCGCTTCCAGGACGACACGATGTGGCCGTTCTTCGAGCGGCTGCGGCGCGACGCGCCGGTGCATTACAGCACCACCAGCCCCCTCTTCGGCCCCTATTGGTCGGTGACGACCTACAAGGACATCATGGCCGTCGAGGTGAACCACAAGGCCTTCAGCTCCGAGAGCGGCCTCGGCGGCATCTCCATCCGCGATCGGCCGAAGGATCTGCGGCTGCCGATGTTCATCGCCATGGACCCGCCGCGGCACGATGCGCAGCGCAAGGTGGTGCAGCCCATCGTCGCGCCGGCCAACCTGGCGAAGCTGGAGCACGCCATCCGCGAGCGGGCCGGCCGCATCCTGGACGGCTTGCCACGCGGCGAGACCTTCAACTGGGTGGAGCATGTCTCCATCGAGCTGACGGTGCAGATGCTGGCGACCCTCTTCGACTTCCCCTTCGCGGACCGGCGCAAGCTGAGCTTCTGGTCGGATTGCGCGACCGCCGTGCCGGAGGCCGGCGGCTTCATCGACAGCGAGGAGAAGCGCGAGGCGGTCTTCGCCGAATGCCTGGCCTATTTCACCGGGCTGTGGAACCAGCGGGTGAATGCCGAGCCGCGGCCGGACCTGATCTCCATGCTCGCCCATGGCGAGGCGACGCGGGACATGACGCCGCGCGAGTTCCTCGGCAACCTGATCCTGCTCATCGTCGGCGGCAACGACACCACGCGCAACTCGATCAGCGGCGGGTTGCTGTTCCTGAACGAGAACCCGGCGGAATACGCCAAGCTGCGCGCCAACCCGGCGCTGATCGAGAGCATGGTGCCGGAGATCATCCGCTACCAGACGCCGCTCGCCCATATGCGCCGCACCGCGCTGCAGGATGTCGAGCTCGGCGGCCAGCGCATCCGCGCCGGCGACAAGGTGGTGATGTGGTACATCTCGGGCAACCGCGACCCGGCGGCGATCGAGCAGCCGGAGCGCTTCCTCATCGACCGCAAGCGGCCGCGCCAGCACCTCTCCTTCGGCTTCGGCATCCATCGCTGCGTCGGCAACCGGCTGGCCGAGATGCAGCTCCGCATCCTGTGGGAGGAGATCCTGGCGCGCTTCGAGCGGATCGAGGTGGTCGGGCCACCGAAGCGCGTCTACTCCTCCTTCGTCCACGGCATCACCGAGCTGCCGGTGCGCATCCCGGCCTGAACGGCGGGCCGGGCGGTCCCGCCCGCCCGGCTCCCCCGCTCAGCCCTTGGCGCCGCGCACCAGCCGGCCGGGCAGCGCCCCGGTCGCCTCGCCGTCGCGATAGGTGACGGCGCCGCTGACCACGGTGGCGACATAGCCATCCGCCTTCTGCACCAGCCGCTTGCCGCCGGCGGGCAGGTCGTACTGCATCACCGGCACGCGCACCTGCAGCTTGTCGTAGTCGATGACGTTGAGATCGGCCTTCTTGCCCTCGGCGACCAGGCCGCGATCGGCGAGGCCGAGCGCCAGCGCATTGTCGCGCGAGAGGCGCTTCACCGCGAATTCCAGCGGCAGCTTCGGCCCGCGCGTGCGGTCGCGGGTCCAGTAGGCGATCATATGGGTGGTGGCGGAGTTGTCGCAGATGAAGCCGACATGCGCGCCGCCGTCGCCGAGGCCCATCAGCGTCTGCGGGTGCCGCACCATGGTGCGCACCGCCTCCAGGTCGCGGTCGGCATAGTTGATGCTCGGGCGGTTGAGGATGGCGCGGCCATCCTTCTCCATCATCCAGTCCCAGGCGAGCTCGCTCGGGTCGATCCCGCGCGCCCGGGCGGTGGCGCCGAGGCTGGTCTCCGGCAGCGGCTCGTAATCCGGCGGGTCGCCGAGCTTGAAGATCATGTCCCAGGTGTTGAGCCGCGCCCGCAGCGCCGGGTCCTCGATCTCCTCGGCGATCAGCCGCGCCTTCAGCGCCGGATCGCGCAGCGCCTGCATCCGCGCCTCGAAGGGCAGATGCGCGATCGGCTGCCAGGAGGGGCGGGCGACGAAGGGGTGCTGCGACATCTCGAAGCCGAACATCAGCCCGATCGGCCGCCCCATCACCTGGCCGAACATCCGCGCCCCGGCGGCATTCGCCGCCTCGATCTTCTCCAGCAGGAACTGCCAGAGCCAGGGCCGGCTCTCCCGCTGCAGCAGGGAGAAGGTCATCGGCCGGCCGGAGGCGGTGCAGATGCGCTGCAGCCGGGCGAACTCATCCTCCGGATCGTCGAAATCCGAGATCACCTGCAGCCAGGAGGCGCCCGCCCGGCCGACCGAGCGGCCGATCGCCTCCAGCTCCGCCTCCGGCGTGCCGAGAGTCGGGATATGCCGGCCGTCCAGCGTCTTGTGGGCGATGGCGCGGGAGGTGGAGAAGCCGAGCGCGCCGGCCTGGATGCCCTCGGCGGCGAGGCGCGCCATCTCGGCGATCTCGGCCTCGGTCGCCACCGCATGCGCCTCGGCCCGCTCGCCCATCACATGCAGGCGCAGCGGCGCGTGGCAGACCTGGGCGGCGATGTCGGTGTCGAAGCGGCGGGCATCGAGCGTGTCCATGAACTCGCCGAAGCTCTCCCAGGTCCAGGGGAGGCCCTCGGTCAGCACCACCTCCGGCAGGTCCTCGACGCCCTCCATCAGCTTCACCAGCGCCTCGCGCCGATCGGGGCGGCAGGGGGCGAAGCCGACGCCGCAATTGCCGATCAGCGCCGTGGTGACGCCGTTGTAGGAGGCGCTGTCGATCCGGCTGCTCCAGGTGGCCTGGGCATCGTAATGGGTGTGGATGTCGACGAAGCCCGGGGTGACGATCTTGCCCTTGGCGTCGATCTCCTCGGCGCCGCGGCCCGCGACCTTGCCGATCGTGGCGATGCGGCCGCCGGCGATGCCGATATCGGCCTCGAAGGGCGCGCCGCCGCTGCCATCCACCACCGTGCCGCCACGGATCACCAGATCGAGATCGGGCATGGAACTTCCTCCAGCTTTGCCGGAAGCATGCCCCGGGGGGCGGGGCTGTCAACCACAACTTGGTCGGACGACCGGTTGGCAGCCCCGCCCCCGCATGCTCTGCTGCGCCGCAGCAGCGCGGAGACGGAGCATGAGCCACGGCATCGCCGATCCCGGCATCCTCGGCCAGGAGGGCCGCATCCCCGTCCTCGACATCGCCCCCGCCCTGGCAGGCGCGCCCGGCGCCGCGGCGGCGCTGGCCGAGCGCATCGCCCGGAGCTGCGAGGATACCGGCTTCCTGGTGCTGGCCGGCCACGGCATCGACCCGGCCCTGCCCGCCGGCTGCTTCGAGGCGGCGGCGCGCTTCTTCGCCCTGCCGGAGGAGGAGAAGCTCGCCCTCCGGGTCGGCGCGCTGAACATCGGCTTCCTGCCCACCGGGGCGCAGGTGATCCGCACCTCCAAGGTCGCCGAGGTGAAGAAGCCGAACCTGAACGAGAGCTTCTACATCATCCGCGACCGCGCCCCGGACGATCCGGACATCCTCGCCGGCAAGCCCTTCGTCGGGCTGAACCGCTGGCCGCCCAACCTGCCCGGCTTCCGCGAGGCGACCATGGCCTATTTCACCGCCATGGAGGCGCTGGCGCTGCGCCTGCTGCCGGTCTTCACCATGGCGCTCGGCATGGAGCCCGGCTACCTCGCCGGCGACTTCCGCGACCCGAGCTGCACGCTCCGCCTCATCCGCTACCAGCCGCAGCCCGAGCCGGAGGCGGGCCGCTTCGGCTTCGCCCCGCATATCGACACCAATTTCATCACCTTCCTGGCGCAATCCGCCCTGCCGGGCCTCGAGGTGCGGACGCGCGAGGGGGAATGGCTGCGGCCACCCGCCATCCCGGGCACCTTCGTCGTCAACACCGCCGAGATGCTCGGGCGCTATTCCAACGACCGCTTCGCCCCGACGCCGCACCGGGTGGTGAACCAGACCAACGCGATGCGCTACGCCATCCCCTTCTTCTTCGGCCCCGACAACGACGCGGTGATCCGCCCGGTGCCGAGCTGCGTCACGCCGGAGACTCCCAGCCGCTACGAGCCGCTGCGCTACGAGGACCACCGGCGCAAGCTGAACGTCACCAATTTCTCCCATCGCCAGCCCGCCGCGGCGGGCTGAGGGGGCTTCGCGGGTGCCGCCGGCCGGGTCTACTCTGCCGGCAACAGACCTAGCGAGGAAACGGGCCATGGACGGCTTCGATATCGGCGGCATTCCGGCACTGGCCGAGGAGCACCGGATGGTGCGCGACCTCGTGGTCAAGTTCGTCGAGCGCGACCTGATGCCGCTCGAGCCGGCGGTGCTGAAGCGGGAATCCGAGGGCCAGCGCTATGGGTTGACGCCGGAGGAAGAGGCGCCGCTGCTCGCCAAGTGCAAGGAGCTCGGCCTCTGGGGCCTCGACGTGCCGGAGGAGTTCGGCGGCGCCGACCTGCCGCTCTCGGCGCTGATGGCGGTCGAGGAGGAGATGGGCCGGACCGTCACCCCCTTCCTCTTCCCGCCCGACAGCCCGAACCTGCACATGCTGAAGCTGGCGGCGAATGCCGAGCAGCGGCGGAAATACCTCGAGCCCTATGCACGGGGCGAGGCGCGCTCCTCCATCGCCATCTCCGAGCCTGGCGCCGGCGGCGACCCGGCGGGCATGACCACCCGCGCCGTCAAGGATGGCGGCGACTGGGTGATCAACGGCCGCAAGATCTGGGTGAGCGGCGTGCCGCGGGCCGATTTCATCATCCTCATGGCCCGCACCGGCGAGGGCAAGCGGCAGGAGGGCGTCACCGCCTTCATCGTCGAGCGCGGCACGCCGGGCTTCATCATCGAGCGCGAGATCCCGATGATCGGCGGCCGCCGCACCTACGAGCTGGTCTTCGAGGATTGCCGGGTGCCGGAGAGCCAGGTGCTCGGCAAGCTCGGCGAGGGCTATGCGCCGATGCAGCTCCGGCTGAACGTCCGCCGGCTGCAGATGGGCGCGCGCTGCACCGGCATGGCGCGGCGGGCGCTCGAGATGCTCTGCGAGCAGGCGAAGAACCGCACCACCTTCGGCGTCAAGCTCGCCGACCGGCAGGCGATCCAGTGGTGGATCGCCGAGGCGGCGACCAAGATCCATGCCTGCCGCCTGATGGTGCGCGACGCCGCCGCCAAGCTCGGCGCCGGCGAGCAGATCCGCAACGAGGCCTCGATGGTCAAGGTCTTCGCCACCGAGATGGCGCAGGAGGTGCTCGACAACGCCATGCAGACCTTCGGCGCCATGGGCATGACCAAGGAGCTGCCCTTGCAGCTCATGGCCAGCCAGGTGCGGGTGCAGCGCATCTATGAGGGGCCGAGCGAGGTGCACCGCATGGCGATCGCCCGGCGGATCCTGAAGAACGGATTGTAGTCTTCCCCACGACGTCGCTGCGCGCCGCCGCGGGGGCCCCTCTGATCATCCCCACGACGTCGCTACGCGCCGCCGTGGGGGCCCCGGATTCGCTCGGCGGCCAAGGGGCGTCACAGCCTGCCGCGGCAGAGCCGCGTCAGGGCAACGGGCAGCGACGGTTCGAAGGGGCGTTCCTGATCCCGGCCTGCGGGACGGGGCAGTTTCGGGAGGAAACACGATGGCGGACAGCGCCTACAATGTCGGCGACCTGGTGGCGGAATTCCTCGCCCGGATCGGCGTCACCACCTGCTTCGGCATCGTCTCGGTGCACAACATCCCGATGCTGGACGGCATCGGCCGGCGCAATGCCATCCGCTACGTCATGGCGCGCGGCGAGATGGGCGGGGCGCATATGGCCGATGCCTATGCCCGGGTCTCCGGCCGGCTCGGGGTGATGGTCTCCTCGACCGGGCCGGGCGCCGCCAACACCGTGCCCGGCCTGGCCGAGGCGCAATTCGCCGGCTCGCCGGTGCTGCACATCACCGGCCAGACGCCGACCAAGTTCATCGACCGCGACATGGGCACGGTGCACGACCTGCCCGGCCAGACGGCGATGCTCGGCGCCGTCTGCAAGGCGGCCTTCCGCATCCGCTCGGCGCAGGAGGCGCTCGGCCTGCTGACCCGGGCCGCGGCGCTCGCCCTCACCCCGCCCATGGGCCCGGTCAGCATCGAGCTGCCGATCGACGTCCAGCGCACCCCGATCGCCCGCCCCGCCGCGCTCGACAGCCTGGTCCTGCCGGTGCCGCCGCCGCTGCCGCCGGCCGAGGCGGCGCTTGACGAGGCGGCGGAGATCCTGGCGCGGGCGAAGCGGCCCATGCTCTGGCTCGGCAACGGCGCCAAGGCGGCCGGCGCCGAGGCGCTGGCGCTGCTCGAGCTCGGCTTCGGCGCCGTCTCCTCCTGGAACGGCCGCGGCATCATCCCCGAGGACCATCCGATGACCCTCGGCGGGCTGCAGGGCAACGGTTCGCCATTGGTGCAGGAATTCTACCGCGGCTGCGACGCGATGCTCGTCGTCGGCTCGAAGCTTCGCGGCCATGAGACGATGGAATTCGCCCTGCCCCTGCCCCAGCCCCTCGTGCAGGTGGATGTCGATCCGCGCGCCAATGGCCGCACCTACCCAAGCGCCGGCTTCGTCTGCGGCGATGCCGGCCTCGCCATGGCGGGCCTTGCCCGTCGCCTGCGGGGGCGGCTGCAGGTCGATCCCGGCTTCGCCGACGACTTCGCCGCGATGAAGCGCCGCGCCACCGCCGCCTACCGCGAGACGCTCGGCCCCTATGCGGCGTTTCCGGCGGCGCTGCGCGAGGTCATGCCGCGCGACGCGCTCTGGGTGCGCGACGTCACCATCAGCAACTCCTCCTGGGGCAACCGCATCTTCCCGGTCTATGGGCCGCGCGACGCGGTGCATCCGGTGAGCGCCGCCATCGGGCCGGGCCTGCCGCTCGGCATCGGCGCCGCCATGGCCGGGATCGAGGGCGGCAAGCCCCGCAAGACCATCGCCATGGTCGGCGATGGCGGCTTCGCCATGAACCAGACCGAGCTCTGGACGGCGGTGCAGGAGCGGGCCGAGCTGGTGATCCTGGTGATGAACGACCGCGGCTACGGCGTGATCAAGCACATCCAGGGCGCGCTGCAGGATGGCCGCTTCTTCTATGCCGATCCGGTGGGGCCGGACCTGCAGAAGCTCGCCGCCGTCGCCGGCCTGCCCGGCTTCAAGGTGGACCGCGCCGAGGCGCTGGGCGAGGTTATGGCGCAGGCCATCGCCACGCCGGGACCGAGCCTGGTGGAGGTGGACATGGCGGCGATCGGCGCCTTCCCGCCCTATGCGCCCTACAATTCCATGGGCATCTACGCCAAGCGCGCAGCGCAATAGCCCCCGCCGCGCCCCGCCTGCCGCCCTGCTGTGCGGCAGGCTGTGATGTCGCTGGCCCCGAGGGCGAAGCATGGGCCCCCGCGACGGCGCTGCGCGCCGCCGCGGGGAAGTTCAGAACCGGCCCCCGCCGCCGCCGCCGGGACCGCCGCCGCGCGGCGAGCCGAGCCGGTCGCTGCGGTCCATCTCCTGTTGCGCGAGGGTCGCGGCGAAGCCCGCATTCGGCAGGCTCGGCATGGCGGAGAGACGCTGCAGGGTCGCCGCGCCGCCGGCGGTGAAGACCGGTGGGGACAGGGCGCGCTCGGCCGCGGCGACGTCGCCGGCCTGCAAGGCGCGCGAGGCGGCGAAAAGCCCGTTCACCACCTGCTGCGTCGGCGCGTTCGGCGCGATGCCGAAGGCGGCCTGCACCTCGGGATAGGCCGACTGGAGCTGCACCCCGGCGGTCGGGTTCCAACCGACCCAGCGCGGGCCGAAGGGGATCTCGGAGGTGAGGAAGGCATAATTCGCCACCGCCCGCGCCGCCTCCGCCGGGCGGCCGGCGACGCTGCCCGGGTTGTTGAAGACGAAGGCGGTGTTGATGACGGCGGCGCGAACCGGGTCGCCCGCGCCGGCCACCGCGTCGCTGGGCAGGCTCGCCCAGCCGAGCGGCGGCTGTTGCGGCGCGAAGCCGGCGCAGGCGGCCAGCAGCGGCAGGCAGAGCCAGGCGGCGTGCTGGGCGAGGCCGGCGCGGCGTCGGGACTGGGCCATGGCAGCGGGTCTCCTCCTCGATGCGCCGCACCACCCCTGCGGGCCGGCGGCGGAGCGGGTTCGCAATCCCGATCGATACCCACCTGCGACGCTCCCCCCTGTCGCGTCAAGGCCCCGACCCGGCTTTCCGCCCGCGCGCAAGGGTGCATAATCGCCGCAACGAACGGGGAACGCGGATGAGCGGCAGCAGCACGGGCGATACGGGCAAGCCAACTGGCTGGGGCGCCGGGGCGACGGAGACGCCCGCGGCACGGCTGCGCCGGCGCTTCCCAACCTTCGAGGACATGAACCGGCGGGCCCGCCTGCGGGTGGCGCGCTTCGCCTATGATTTCGTCGCCGGCGGCGTCGGCCAGGGCGCGCCCAACGTGGCCCACAACCGCGCCGCCATGGATGCGGTGCGGATCGTGCCGCGCTACGCCCTCGATCTCTCGGACGTCCGCATCGCCACCCGGCTCTTCGGCCGCGACTATGCCGCGCCGGTCGGCGTCGCGCCGATGGGCAATACCGGCCTGGTCTGGCCGCGCACGGATGCCATCCTCGCCGCCGCGGCGCAGGCGGCGCGCATCCCCTACGTCTCCTCGACCGTCGCCAATGTCGGCATGGAGGAGCTGGCGCGGATCGCCCCGGACAGCCTGTGGTTCCAGCTCTACGGCCTGCCGGCGGACAACCACCGGCTCTCGCTCGACCTGATCCGGCGGGTGGAGGCGGTGGGGGTACATGCCCTGGTCGTCACCCTCGACGTGCCGATGCGCCAGAAGCGGGTGCATGACGTGCGCAACGGGCTGGTGGTGCCCTTCCGCTACCGGCCGCGCACGGTCTTCGACATCGCCCGCGCCCCGCTCTGGGCGATGGAGATGTTGCGCAAGGGCCAGCCGCGCTTCGAGAACATGAAGAAATACGTGGGCGAGACCGCCTCGGTGGGCGAGCTCGCCGCCTTCGTGCAGCGCAACATGACCACCGGCGTCACCTGGGACGACATCGCCCGCTTCCGCGAGGCCTGGCCGCGCGCCCTGGTGCTGAAGGGCATCCAGCACCCGGCGGATGCCGAGCGCGCCGTTGCGCTCGGCGTCGACGGCATCTGGGTCTCGAACCATGGCGGGCGGCAATTCGATGCCGCGCCCGCCTCGATCGACACGGTGCCGGCCGTCGCCGCCGCGGTCGGCGGCCGGGCGAAGATCCTCTATGACGGCTCCATCCGCTCCGGGCTCGACGTGCTGCGGGCGCTCGCGGTGGGGGCGGATTTCTGCTTCGCCGGCCGCGCCTTCCTGCTGCCCGTCGCGGCGATCGGCGAGGCCGGCGGCGGCCATGCCACCGCCTCCTTCATGGAGGAGATCCGCAGCACCTTCGGCCAGGCCGGCCTCCGCAGCGTCGAGGAGGCGCAGCAGGCGCCGGTGCTGCACCCGAATGCGGTGCGCTTCGAGCCGGAGGGCAATGCCGCCGGGGTGGAGGCGCCGCGCCGGCGCGCCGGGTAGGCGCTACCATGGAGCGGACCGGGTCCTGACCGGTCCAAGGCCCCGCAGCCTATTCTGCGGAGCCAGGCAAACCGGAGGTGTGCGCCCGGCGACTGAGGGCGACCGCCATCAGCCGCCGTCGCGCAGCAGGTCGCCGATCACCCGCTCGAGCTGGTCGAGCGTGCTGCACATCGCCACCACCCGGCAATGCGGCGCGTAGCGGGGCATGTCGGAATCGCCGGTGCCCCACAGCGTGCGGTATTCCGGGTTCAGCCAGACCACCTGCTTGGCCCGCTCCGCCATGGTGGCGAGGATGTCCGCCCGCGGCTCGGTGCGGTTGCCGCGGCCATCGCCGAGGATGACGACGGTGGTGTGGCTGTCGAGCAACGCCAGGTGCTCGCGGGCGAAATCGCCGAGCGCCATGCCGTAGTTGGAGGAGCCATAGCCGGCGCGCTCCATCACCGCCGGGATCGCCGCCTCGATCGGCTGCGATTCCAGAATGTCCGAGACCTCGACCAGGTTGCCGCAGAAGGCGAAAGCGTGCAGCCCGGCCAGCGCCTCGTTCAGCGAGTAGAGGAAGAGCAGCAGGAATTGCGCGACGGCGGCGACCGAGCCGCTGACATCGCAAAGCACCACCAGCTTCGGCTTCTCGATCCGCTCCTGCTTCCAGATGACGTGGAAGGGGATGCCTTCCCAGCCCATGTTGCGCCGCAGCGTGCGGCGCACGTCCAGCACGCCGCGACGGTCGCGCTTGCGGTTGCGGCCATATTGCGTCGCCAGCCGCCGCGCCATGGCGCGCACCAGCCGGCGCATGCGTTCCTGGTCGCGGCGCTCAATGGCGGCGAGGCGGGTCTGGCGCAGCAGGCGCTCGCGGAAGGCCTCGGTCTCGCCGCGGGCATAGAGCTGCAGCGCCTGCTCGACGAAGCCGCGCACCTGCTCGCGCAGCCGCTCCCGCCCCGCGCGCAGGCGCTGGCCGCGCTCGCTCTCCGGCGCGGCGGCGATGGCGCGGTCGAGCGCCTGCAGCCCCATGCGCTCGAGGATGCGGCGGGTGAAGAGGTTCACCTGGGTGAAGAGGGCGATGTTGCCGAGCCCGGCCTCCTGCGCCGCCCGCTCCACCGCCGCGGCCAGCGCCGCCTGGTCGTTGGCGAGCAGCATCCGCGCCAGGTCGCCGCCGCTGCCGGCGCCGCCGCCCTCGCCGCCCCCACCGCCACCCTGGCCTTCCCCGCCTTGGCCCTCCCCGCCTTGGCCCTCGCCCGGCTGCGCCGCCTCCGGCCGGTCGGCGGCCGGCGCGTCGCCCGCGCCCGCCGCGCCGTAGTCGCCGCGGCGGAAGAACAGGTCGAAGACCTCGGCGAAGGCCTGCTTCTCCTCGGCGGTCTTGGCCAGCACCAGGGAGAGCGTGTCCTTCAGCCGCGCCCGGTCGGCGAAGCCCACCACCTGCACCGCCCGGGTCGCGTCGATGCTCTCGGCCGGCGAGATGCGCAGCCCGGCGCCGCGCGCGGCCCGGAAGAAATCGAGCAGCGGCCCCTCGGTCATGGCGCGGCCAGGCCCGGCGATCCCAGGCTCATCGCACGGGCACCGCCTCCCGCTTCGCCCGCAGCAGCAGCTCGGCGATCTGCGGCTCGACCGCCTCGATGTCGCTCTCGAATTTCAGCAGCACGTTCAGCGTCTCGCGCACCAGCGCGTGGTCGAGCTGCGACGCGTGCAGCAGCACCAGCACCCGCGCCCAGTCGATGGTCTCGCTGACCGAGGGCAGCTTCTTCAGGTCGAGGGTGCGGAGCTGCTGCACGAAGGCGACGAGCTGGCGGCGCAGGTCCTCGGCCGCGTCCGGCACCCGGCCGGCGATGATCCGCGCCTCCAGCCGGGCGTCCGGCAGGCCGATATGCAGGTGCAGGCAGCGCCGCTTCAGCGCGTCGCCGAGGTCGCGCATGGAGTTCGAGGTCAGCAGCACGATCGGCGCCACCTCCGCCTGCACCGTGCCGATCTCGGGGATGCTCACCTGGTAGTCGGAGAGCAGCTCGAGCAGGAAGGCCTCGAATTCCTGATCGGCCTTGTCCACCTCGTCGATCAGCAGCACCGCCCCGCCGGGCTCGCGCAGCGCCCGCAGCAGCGGCCGCGGCTCGAGGAATTCCTCGGAGAAGAACAGGTCGCTGACGCCGTGCAGCCGGCGCATCGCCGCCTCCAGCCCCGGCTCCTCGCCCAGCGCGCTGCCCATCCGGTCCTTCAGGATCTGGGTGTAGAGGAGCTGCTTGCCGTATTTCCACTCATAGAGGGCCTTCGATTCGTCCAGCCCCTCGTAGCACTGCATGCGGATCAGGCTGAGGCCGAGCCAGGCGGAGACGGCCTTGGCCAGCTCGGTCTTGCCGACGCCGGCCGGGCCTTCGACCAGGATCGGCTTGCGGAGGTGGTGGGCGAGATAGACGGCGGTGGAGATCGGGCGGCTGGCGATGTAGCCGGCCGATTGCAGCCCGGCCTCGGTGGCTTCGATCGATCCGAGCAGCCCATGCCAGGCGATGCTCATGCGGCGGCAAAACTCATGCGGGACGTCTCCGACCTTGCTGCGGATGCTTCGCCGCGATCATGGACCGGGCGGCGACGGGGCACAAACCCGCCCCCGGCCGGTCCCGGCGGCGTTTCCGACCGCAGGCGTCTGTTCTAGACTGGGCGACAGGGAAACAGGTCCAGGGGGTCTCGGTGCATCTGTCCGACCGGGTGACGGGCGGGGTCCTCGTGGCCCTCGGCGCCGCCGCCGCCATCGCCGGCTCCCGCCTGCCGGCCGTGCCCGGCCAGGAGGTGGGGCCGGCCGCCTTCCCCCTGCTCATCGGCAGCGGCCTGGTGATCTGCGGCGCCCTCATCGCCTTCGGCATCGGCCGCAGCTTCGAGGTGCCGGAGGAGGAGGAGGCGCCCCCTGGCCCCTGGCGGCTCGGCGGGCTGCGCGCCCTGGTGCCGCCGGCCCTGCTGCTGTTCTACGTGCTGGCCGCCGACCGGCTCGGCTTCCTGCTCACCGGCGCGGTCATGGTCTTCGTCGCCGCCTTCGCCCTCGGCGCCCGGCCGCGCCTCGCCCTGCCGCTCGCCATCGTCGCGCCGCTGCTGGTGCACCTCGCCTTCTACAAGCTGCTGCGGGTGCCCTTGCCCGAGGGGCTGCTGGCGGCGCCGTGGTGACCGGCCGATGATGGATCTCCTCGAAGCGGTCCGCCTGGTCGCCGCGCCGGACGTGCTGATCGCGATCTTCGCCTCGGCGGTCTACGGCCTCGTCGTCGGCTCGCTGCCCGGCCTCTCCGCTACCATGGCGACGGCGCTGCTGGTGCCCGTCACCTTCTGGCTCTCGCCCATCGCCGCGGTGGCCACCATCATCACCGCCTCGGCCATGGCGATCTTCTCGGGCGACATCCCGGGCTGCCTGCTGCGCATCCCCGGCACGCCCGCCTCGGCCGCCTATACCGACGAGGCCTATGCGCTCACCCGCAAGGGCCAGGCGGAGCTTGCACTCGGCGCCGGCCTCTGGTTCAGCGCCATCGGCGGCATCGTCGGCACCCTCTCCCTGGTGCTGATGGCGCCGCTGCTGGCCGAGATGGCGCTCTCCTTCTCGACCTTCGAGTATTTCTGGCTCGCCTTCCTCGGCCTGATGTGCGCGACGCTGGTCGCCCGTTCCTCGCCGATCAAGGCCATCGCCTCCATGCTGCTCGGCCTGCTGGTCTCCTGCATCGGCATGGAGAACCCGGCCGGCACGCCGCGCTTCACCTTCGGCATCACCGACCTGCTCGGCGGCATCGAGCCGATCCCGGCACTGGTCGGCGTCTTCGCGGTGAGCGAGGTGATGCGGGCCATGGTGACGCCGGAGCCGCCGCCCCTGCCGCGGCGGAAATTCGGCTCCATCCTGGCCAATCAGTGGATGCTGACCAAGAAGTACCAATGGCCGATGTGGCGCGGCAACGTCGTCGGCATCATCATCGGCGTGCTGCCCGGGGCGGGCGCCGACATGGCCGCCTGGGTCAGCTACGCCATGAGCAAGCGCTTCTCCAAGGAGCCGGAGAAATTCGGCACCGGCCATCCGGAAGGGCTGGTCGAGGCCGGCGCCTCCAACAACGCCTCCCTCGCCTCGGGCTGGGTGCCCTCGCTGCTCTTCGGCATCCCGGGCGACACCATCACGGCGATCGCCATCGGCGTGCTCTACATGAAGGGGCTGAACCCCGGCCCGACGCTGTTCACCGAGCGCGCCTCCTCGATGTACGCGCTCTACCTCATCTTCATCCTCGCCAACATCATCATGATCCCGCTCGGCATCGTCATGATCCGCTTGGCGGCGACCGTGCTGCGGGCGCCGCGGGCGGCGGTGATGCCGGTGATCATGCTGCTCTGCGCGGTCGGCGCCTTCGCCACCGGCAGCAACCTCTTCTCGGTGCTGCTGGTCGGCGTCTTCGGCTGCCTCGGCTTCGTCATGGAGCGCAACGGCTACCCGGTGGCGGCGCTGGTGCTCGGCATCGTCATGGGGACGATGGTGGAGCAGAATTTCATCACCTCGCTCATCAAGTCGGATGGCGACATCCTGCCCTTCTTCGAGCGGCCGGTCTCCGGCGTGCTGGCGGCCATGACCTTCGGCGCGCTGCTCTGGCCGCTCGGCATCTGGGTCTGGAACCGGCTGCGGGGACGACGGATGGCGGCGGGCGGCGCGGCGGAGTAGCCGCGCAGGCGCCGCCGCTTGCACTCCGCCACCGCCTGCCGCACGCTCCGGAAACGCAATGAAGCGCCCCGCCGGGAGGGGCGCGACAGGAGGAACGAGACCATGACCGCCCCTACCCGCCGCATCCTGCTCGGCAGCGGCGCCGCCCTGCTCGCGGCCCCCGCCATCTCCCCGGCCCTGGGCCAGCCGAAATACCCCGCGCGGCCGGTGCAGCTCCTCTGCCCCTGGGCGGCCGGCGGCGGCACGGATGCGGTGGCCCGCATCGTCGCCGCCCTGCTGGAGAAGGAGCTCGGCCAGCCCGTCAACGTGGTGAACCGCACCGGCGGCTCCGGCGTGGTCGGCCATGCCGCCATCGCCGCGTCGCCGCCGGATGGCTACACGCTCGGGATCATCACCTCCGAGATCTGCATGCTCCATTGGCAGGGGCTGACGGACGTCACCTACCGGAACTTCGCCCCGCTCGGCCTGATGAACAACGACCCGCCGGGCATCCAGGTGAACGTCGCCTCGCCCTACAAGGATGCGAAGCAGCTCGCCGAGGCGATCAAGGCGAGCACGCCCGGCAAGTTCAAGGCGAGCGGCACCGGCCAGGGCGGCATCTGGCACCTGGCCCTGGCCGGCTGGCTCAATGCCCTCGGGCTGAAGGCCGACCATGTGCGATGGGTGCCGTCCAACGGCGCCGCACCGGCGATGCAGGACCTGGCGGCGGGCGGGCTCGACTTCACCACCTGCTCGGTGCCGGAGGCCCGCGCCATGCTCGATGCCGGGCGCTGCCGCAGCCTCGCCGTGATGGCGCCGAAGCGGCTCGACGCCTTCCCCAGCATCCCGACCCTGCAGGAGGCGATGGGCATCGGTTTCACCACCGGCGCCATGCGGGTGATCGTCGGCCCGTCCAACCTGCCGGAGGCGGTGAAGGCGGCGGTCGAGCCGGCGCTCGGACGCATCTACCAGTCGAAGGACTACCAGGACTTCCTGGCGGCCCGTGGCTTTGGCGGCGTCTATGCCGATGCGGCGGGGGCCGGCAAGGCGCTGGCCGAGGCAGATGCCTCGCTCGGCGAGGCGATGAAGGCGGCGGGGCTGGCCAAGGCCTAAGCGTTATTCCCCGCGACATCGCTCCGCGCCGTCGCGGGGGCCCCAGGAGATATCCCCACGACGCCGCTTCGCGCCGTCGCGGGGGCCCCGTGAGTCGCCTCGGGCCCGAGGGGCGTCACAGCCTGCCGCGGCGAAGCCGCGGCAGGGCAACGGGTGGCGACTGGGGCGGGAGGGGGGCGCAGATCCCCGTCGCAGCACGGGCTTGCCGCGGGGCGGGACAGGCCCCACCCTCTCTCGTATCCGTTGTCCCGGCCCCACCTTGCTTCTTGCGCGACCGGTGGTGCGATGTTCTCTGACACGTGGTGTCGGAGGCGGGG
>NZ_QLIX01000018.1 GCF_003258945.1 Roseicella frigidaeris
GCGACAACAAACCCTACGCCCCAGCCTAAAACACCACATTCACACAAAAGACAGTTGCTTGGCTTCGCCGCATGTGCGGCGGCGCCCGTTCGGGCGCTCGGCATGAAGGGAGTATTCATGCCGCCGGTATCACTCGGCGGCGCGCGCCACCGGCGCCTCCGCCAGCTCGACCGCCTCGATCCGCGCCCCGGCCGCGGTGATCTTCTGCGCCGTGATCTCGATCCCCTGCACATCCGTCTGCATCTCGGCGAAATGCCGCTTCAGGCTGGCGACCCGGCGATCGAGCCGCCCCGTCTCCTCGGCCAGCCGCGCCACCTCGCGCCGGAGGTGCTGCGCCTCGGAGCGCAGCCGGACATCGCGCATCAGCGCCCGCATGGCGCCGAGCACCGCCCAGAGCGTGCCGGGCGAGACGAGATAGACGCCGCGCCGCGCCGCCTCGGCCACCAGCGGTCCGAAGAGGGCGTGCAGATCGGCATGCAGCGCCTCGGAGGGGAGGAAGATCAGCGCCCCCTCGGCGGTCTCGCCGGGGCAGACATATTTGCGGGCGACGTCGTCGACATGCTTGCGGATATCACCCGCCATGCGGCGTTCGGCCGCGGCGCGGGCGGCCTCGTCCGGGGCCCGGCGCAGCGCCTGCCAGGCCTCGAGCGGGAATTTGCTGTCGATGGCGATGGGGCCGGGCGGGAAGGGCAGCCGGATCAGCGCGTCGCAGCGGGTGCCGTTGGAGAGGCCGTGCTGCCAGGCCCAGCCCTCGGCCGGCAGCCGGTCGGCCAGCATGTCGCGGAGCTGCACCTCGCCGAAGGCGCCGCGCGCCTGCTTGTTGCCGAGGATGCCGGCCAGCGTCGTCACCTGCCCGCCCAGCGCCTCGATATTGGCGCGCGCCGCGTCGATCACCGCCAGCCGCTCATGGATGCGGCGGGCGCTCTCCTGGGTGCGCTCGGCGCTCTCGGCCAGCGTCCGGCCGAGCCGCTCGTTCTGCGCCGCCACGGCCTGGTCCAGCCGGTCTGAGAGCGCCTCCATGCGCTCGGCCAGCAGCAGCACCCCCTCCCCGCTACCGCCGCCGCCCTGGGGCCGGACGGCGAGCGCGATGGCTCCGGCCAGCAGCGCGCCGGCAAGCCCGGCGGCCAGCGGCACCAGCAGCGGCAGCAGCCAATCGGGCAAGGCGCCCTCCCCCGGATCGTCCCGCCGCGGCTCCCCCGAGTCGCGGCCTTCCGCAATGTCGCATTGCGCGAAGCCCGGGGGCCAGTCTCGCGGCGTCGTCGGGATCAGCGCTCGGGCGGCGCGAAGCGGCCATCCGGCTGCAGCAGCACCAGCCTTCCGGTCGCCACGCCGAAATGCGCGCCGTGCAGGGTCAGCCGCCCGGCCGCCACGGCCTCCGCCACCCAGGGGAAGGTCATCAGGTTGGCGAGGGAGATGCGCACCGCCTCCTGCTCGCCGACCTCCTGCCGCGCCTCCGGATCGTCGCAGGCGAGCGCCACCCGGCGGGCGCCCTCGGCGATGCTGATCCAGCCGGCGACGAAATCCCCGGCCGCCGGCGGCACGCCCTCGATCAGCGCCTTCACGCCGCCGCAGAGGGCATGGCCCATGACCACCAGCGCCCGCACCCCGAGGACGCGCACGGCGAACTCCACCGCGGCGCTGGTGCCGTGGAAGGCGGCATCCGGCATGTAGGGCGGCACCAGATTGGCCACGTTGCGCACCACGAAGAGCTCGCCCGGCCCGGCCGAGAAGATCATCTGCGGATCGACCCGGCTGTCGGAGCAGGCGATCACCATGGTCTGCGGCCGCTGCCCCTGCGCCGCCAATTCCTCGAACCGCGCCTTCTCGCGCGGCCAGGTCTCGGCGCGGAACCGCCGGTAGCCCCCGATCAGCCTTTCCATGCCCTGCCCTCTCCACACCGGCCGGCCCGGCGCCAGGCCGGCCGCCCCATGCCAGAACGATGCCGCGCAACGACCCCCGCCGCCCCTGCCGGCAAAGCCCGACGGCGAGTCCGGTTCCCGGACGGCCGATTGGGAGGCCGCCACCCGTTGCCCTGCCGCGGCTCCGCCGCGGCAGGCTGTGACGCATCTCGGGCCCGGAGCGACTCACGGCCCCCCACGGCGTCGCGCAGCGACGTCGTGGGGATGCAATTAGTGCCGGAAATGCCGCATGCCGGTGAAGACCATGGCGAGCCCCGCCTTGTCGGCGGCGGCGATCACCTCGGCATCGCGGATGCTGCCGCCCGGCTGGATCACCGCCGTCACCCCCGCCGCCGCCGCCGTCTCCAGCCCGTCGGCGAAGGGGAAGAAGGCGTCCGAGGCAACGACCGAGCCCTTGGCCAGCGGCTCCGGCAACCCGGCCGCCTTGGCCGCCGCCTCGCTCTTCCAGGCGGCGATGCGGCTGCTCTCGACCCGATTCATCTGCCCCGCGCCGATGCCGACCGTCGCCATCCCCTTGGCATAGACGATGGCGTTCGACTTCACATGCTTGCAGACGCGGAAGGCGAAGAGCAGGTCCTCCAGCTCCTGCGGCGTCGGCGCGCGCTGCGTCACCACCTTCAACGCCTCGGCCGCGACCCGGCCGGCATCGCGCGACTGCGCCAGGAAGCCGCCGGCGACCGAACGGACGGTCAGGCCCGGCGCCGCCGGATCGGGCATGGCGCCGGTCAGCAGCAGGCGGAGATTCTTCTTCCGGGCGAAGACCGCCTGCGCCGCCGCGTCGGCATCGGGGGCGACCACCACCTCGGTGAAGATGGCGGCGATCTTCTCCGCCGCCGCGGCATCCAGCGGCCGGTTGGCGGCGACGATGCCGCCGAAGGCCGAGACCGGGTCGCAGCGCAGCGCCGCATCCCAGGCGCTGGCGAGGTCATCGGCGATGGCGACGCCGCAGGGATTGGCGTGCTTGACGATGACGATGGCCGGGCGCTCGAACTCGGCGACGCATTCGAAGGCGGCGTCGGTGTCGTTCAGGTTGTTGTAGGAAAGCTCCTTGCCCTGCACCTGCCGCGCCGTGGCGATGCCCGGCCGGTTGCTGCCATCGAGGTAGAAGCCCGCCTGCTGGTGCGGGTTCTCGCCGTAGCGCAGCGTCTGCTTCAGGATGCCGGCGAAGGCGAGGCGCGGCGGGAAGGCCTCGCCGAGCTGGCCGGCGAACCAGGTGCTGATGGCCGCGTCATAGGCCGCGGTCCGGGCATAGGCGGCGGCGGCGAGGCGCTTGCGGGTCGCCAGGCTGGTGCCGCCCTCGGCCGCGATCTCCGCCTGCACCTCGGCGAATTGCGCCGGCTCGGTCAGCACCACGACATGCGCATGGTTCTTCGCCGCCGAGCGGAGCATCGCCGGGCCGCCGATATCGATGTTCTCGATGCAGTCCTCGTAGCCGGCGCCCTTCGCCACCGTCGCCTCGAAGGGGTAGAGGTTCACCGCCACCAGATCGATCGGCGCGATGGCGTGCTGCTGCATCTCCGCCTGGTGCGCCGGCAGGTCGCGCCGGCCGAGCAGCCCGCCATGCACCTGCGGCACCAGCGTCTTCACCCGCCCGTCCAGGATCTCCGGGAAGCCGGTATGCTCGGAGACGTCCTTCACCGGGATGCCCGCCTCGCGCAGCGCCTTGGCGGTGCCACCGGTCGAGAGGATCTCGGCACCCTGGCCGGCGAGGAAGCGGGCGAATTCCACCAGCCCGGTTTTGTCGGAGACGGAGAGAAGCGCGCGGCGGACGGGGACGGGATCGGTCATCGGGGGCACTCCGGATCGGGCGCGGCATACTGCCGGAGCCCGGACCTCGGCAACCTCGCCCCCGCAACCTCGCCCCCGGCATGCTCCCTTGCGCCGCGCGCGGGTCAGGGCGTCGGCGCCTCCGGCGGCAGCAGCCCCGCCGCCCTCATCGCCGGCCAGAGCGCCGGCGGGATCGGGGCGCGCATCAGCGCCGCATTCGCCCGCACCTGCCCCGGCTCGACCGCGCCGGGGATGACGGCGGCGACGGCCGGATGCGCGGCGGCGAATTGCAGCGCCGCGGCGCGCAGGTCGACGCCGTGGCGGGCGCAGAGCGCGGCCAGCCGGTCCCGGGCCGCGACGCGCTCCGGCGGCGCCTCGCGGTAGTCGAAGGTGCCGCCGCCGGCGAGCAGGCCGGAATTGTACGGCCCGCCGATGACGACGGAGACGCCGCGCCGCAGGCAGGCCGGCAGCAGGGCGGCGAGCGCCCCCTGGTCGAGCAGGGTGTAGCGGCCGGCGATGAGGAAGAGGTCGGGATCGGCCCGCTCCAGCGCCCGCAGGCAGGCCTCGGGCCGGTTCACGCCGAGCCCCCAGGCGCGGATGGTGCCCGCCTCGCGCAGCCGGGTGAGGGCCCGGGCGGCGCCGGCCATCGCCGCGTCGAAGACCCGCTCCCACTCCGCGCCATGCGTGTCCTCGGCGATGTCGTGGATCAGGGCGATGTCGATGCGGGCGAGGCCGAGGCGCTGCAGGCTGTCCTCCACCGAGCGCAGGGCCGCATCGGCGGAATAGTCGTACTCCACCCGGAAGGGCAGCGGGTCGCGGAACATGCGGTAGTCGCGCGGCGCCGCCGGATCGGGGCGCAGCATCCGGCCGACCTTGGTCGAGAGCACGTAGTCCTCGCGCGGGCGCTGCCGCAGCATATGGCCGAAGCGGTGCTCGGAGAGGCCGGCGCCGTAATGCGGCGCGGTGTCGTAGAAGCGGATGCCGCTCTCCCAGGCGGCCTCCAGCACCGCCTCGGCGGTCGCCTCCGGGATCGGGGCGAACATGTTGCCGAGCGGCGCGCCGCCGAGGCCGAGCGGCCCCGGCGGGCGGAAGCGGGCGGTGTCGGGCATCGGGCGTTCCTCGGTGCTTGTCGGCCGAGGGGAGGCCGCTTCCCGCCCAGTCGCAAGCCCTGCCCTGCCCCCTGGCTTCCTGGCGCCCTGTCGGCGTGATATCGCCCCACCTTCCCCCCCACCGGAAGGCAGCGCGCCGCGTGAAGGTCGCCCAGGTCGTCAACGTCGATTTCGCCCTGCGGCATTTCCTGTTGCCGCTGATGCGCGGCGCGCGCGAGCGCGGGCATGAGGTGGTCGGGCTCTGCGCCGAGGGGCCGCTGCTCGACCTGCCGCGGCAGGAGGGGTTCCGCATCATCCCGGTGCCGATGGCCCGCTCGCTGAACCCGCTCGCCCAGCTTCGTGCCTTCCGCGCCCTGCGGCGCATCCTGCGCGAGGAGGGGTTCGACCTGGTGCACGGCCATATGCCGATCAGCGGCTTGCTGGCGCGCTTCGCCGCCCGGCTGGTCCGGCGCGGCGATGGCAGGCCACGCATCGCCTATACCTGCCACGGCTTCCTCTTCAACCAGCCCGGCCCGGCCTGGCGGCGCGCGCTCTCCCTGGCGCTGGAGCGCGCGGCCGGCCGCATCACCGACATCTTCCTCACCGTCAGCGAGGAGGAGGCGGCGGATGCGAAGCGGCGCGGCCTCCATCCGCACCCGGTCGCGGTCGGCAACGGCCGCGACCCGTCCCGCTTCCACCCCGATGCCGCGGCGCGGGCGGCGCTGCGGGCCGAGCTCGGCGCCGGAGAGGAGGATTGCGTCGTCATCGCCGTCTCGCGGCTGGTGCGGCACAAGGGCTATCACGAGCTGCTGGCGGCGCTGCGCGACACGCCGCCGCACTGCGTCCTGTGGGTGGTGGGCGAGCGGCTGCCCACCGACCATGGCGAGGATCTGGAGCCGCTCTTCGCCGCGGCCGCGGCGGCACTCGGCCCGCGGCTGCGCCGCCTCGGCTACCGCACCGACGTGGCGCAGCTGCTGGCGGCGGCCGATGTCTTCGCCCTGCCCTCGCATTTCGAGGGGCTGCCCATGTCGGTGATCGAGGCGATGCTCTGCGGCCTGCCGGTGGTCAGCACCGATATCAGCGGGCCGCGGGAGATGGTGGTGCCGGACGAGACCGGGCTGCTGGTGCCGCCGGCCGAGGCGGCGCCGCTGGCCGCGGCGCTCCGCCGCCTGGCCGGTGATCCGGCGGCGCGGGCCCGCATGGGCGCGGCCGGCCGCGCCCGGGCGCTCGAACGCTACACCGAGGCGAAGGTGGTGGGGCGGACGCTCGACCTGCTGGGGCTTTGAGACGGGCCGCCTCGCCGCGGGCCGGCCTCAGCCCTCCCCGGGATCGCCGGCGCCGGCCTGCACGCGGCCGATCGCCCATTGCACCGTGGTGGTCTGCGGCTCGGCGGTGAGGACCACCTGCCGGGCCCGGCGCGGCTCGCTGCCGCCGAGATAGAGGCTGTCCTCGAGCGCCAGCTTCGCTCCCTTCACGCGCAGCCGCCAGACCTGGCTGGAGGGCAGCTTCAGCAGCACCGCCTGCTCCTCCGGCTGCGGCGTGGCGACGACGGCGGGGTGCAGGTGGAAGCGGACCAGGAAGGCGGGCACCGGCGCATCCGCCTCGGCCATCTCGACCAGGTCCTCGCCGCGCAGGTCGTTGCCCTCGCGGTCGAGATAGAGGCGGCGGCGATGCGTGGCGCCGAAGGGCTTGCGCCAGCCGTCATGCGTCGCATCCAGCCATTGCGCGCCATCGGCCTCCTGCCGGTCGGCCTCGACCCGCTCGGGGTGCCGGCCGAGGCCTTCCTCCTTCAGCTCGCTGCTGTTGGTCTCGGCGAGCACCAGGGTGGAATGCGCCGCCGTTGCCCGCAGCGCGTCGCGCCAATCCGCCTCGGCGGCCGGCGCCGCGCCGCAATTGACGATGACCCGGTCGCGGCCGACCGACATCTCGAAGGAGAGCGTGCCGGCATGGGCGAAGCGGTCGGCACCGCGCGGCAGGCCGGTCTGGCCGTCCCGGGCCCGGCCGGGCGGCGGCGGCCCGGCATCGGCGATAACCAGGGTGCGGCCGGCCTGCAGCCGGTGGAAGCCGCTCTCCTCCAGCAGCAGCGGCGCCCGGCCGCGCGCCTGGCCCTGGGTGAGCACGAGGTCGACGAGGCCGGCCCCGTCCTCGCGCGTGCCGTTGAACTGGGCGAGGCCGCCATCGCCATGCCGGAAGAGGCGCAGCGCCTGGCCGGCGCGTTCCAGCACGGTCGAGAGCAGGGCCGGCGCGTTGATACTGGCGCCGTGCAGCAGGTTGCGGATCTCGATCAGGTCCTGCAGCGCCTGCAGGAGCTGCGCCGGGGAGCGCTCGACATGGCCGCCATCGGGGTGGAATTGCCGCTCCAGCTCGCCGGGCAGGAAGCGGAGCGCCCGGGTCATCCAGGCCTCCTCCTCGAGCGCCACGGCGGCGGCGATCGCGCCCTTCAGCGTCACCAGGGCGCCGCGGTGCAGCGCCTCGGCCGGCAGGGCGCCGACGACGCCGCGCGCATCCTGGGCGAGGCGGACCAGCAGCTTGCGGCGGAAGCCGTCCTCGGCGGTCGCCGCCAGGAAATCCCAATGGCCGAGCCAGGCGGAAACCCGGGCAGCCGCCACATCCGGCGCCTGGGCGAGGATCTCCTGGCCGCCGCGCAGCAGCCAGTCCTCCGTCAGGTCGCGGGCACGCAGCCGGGCGGTGTCGGTGCCGAGGGCCCGGAGGTCGCGCAGCCAGGCGAAGCCATGCGCCGCCGCGCGCCAGGTCACCGGGCCCGCCTCGGCCTCCCACCCCTCGCCGCCGGGCTCCAGCCTGCGCGTGGTGCCCTGCACCTCGTACTCCCCGCGCAGCAGGCGGGCGGCGCGGCCGGCATCGCCTGGCCAGAGGTCGCGGAAGGAGCGCGCCGGCGCCTCCGGCACGCGGACCGGCTTCAGCCCGGCGATGAAGCGGCGGGTGCCGCGAATCAGGTCACGCATCGGCAGCCCCCGCCAGCCGCATCAGGCGGCACTCCGGATATCCGCAATCGCCCGCGCGTAGTCGGCGGCGCCGAAGACGGCCGTGCCGGCGACGAGCACATCGGCCCCGGCCTCGATGCAGCGCGCGGCGGTCCGCGCCGTCACGCCGCCATCCACCTCGAGCGCGACCGGCTGGCCGCCGCGCGCCACATGCGCATCGATCATCTGCCGCAGGCTGGCGATCTTGCCGAGCTGGCTCTCGAGGAAGGACTGGCCGCCGAAGCCCGGATTGACCGACATCACCAGGATCAGGTCGCAGAGGTCGAGCACGGTCTCCACCGCCGAGACCGGGGTCGCCGGGTTCAGCACCACGCCAGCCTGCTTGCCGAGGCCGCGGATGGTCTGCAGCGTGCGGTGCAGGTGCGGCCCCGCCTCGGGATGCACGCTGATGAGGTCGGCGCCCGCCTCGGCGAAGGCGGCGAGGTAGGGATCGGCCGGGGCGATCATCAGATGGACGTCGAAGGGGATGTCCACCTGCCCGCGCAGCGCCTTCACCACCACCGGCCCGAAGCTGATGTTGGGAACGAAATGGCCGTCCATGATGTCGAGATGCAGCCAGTCGGCGCCCGCCGCGGCCACGGCCCGCGCCTCCTCGCCGAGGCGGGCGAAATCGGCGGCGAGCAGGGAGGGCGCGATTCGGATGGGACGGGACGGCATTGCAGCAGCTTCTAGCGGCGCCGCCAGAGCCCGGGCAAGGCGCGCCGGCCGGGCATCGGCCTACCGGCGATGCCGGAAGCGTGAGGTGCAGCCGGTTTCCGCCGACCACCCTGTATCCGGCCGCCTTGTAGGGAGAAAGCCGTGACGTCTCCCTAAGCCGCGCCGACGGCACGGCGTCGTCGCGGCGCGTTCAGAAATAGGCCGGCGCCTCGGCGCGGATGCGCTCGATCTCGGCGAAGGTGCCGGAGAGATGCCGCCGCAGATGGCGCTCCGCCAGCGCCGGCTGGCCGGCGATGATCGCATCCGCCAGCGCCGCGTGGTCGGCGACGATCTGCTCCGCCTTGCCCGGGCTCGGCAGGTGCAGCCGGCGCAGCCGGTCGAGATGGCCGCTGCGGCTGTGGATCAGCTCGCGCAGCCCCGGCACGCCGGCCGCGCCGTAGAGCAGGCCATGGAAGGCCTCATCGGCATGGACGAAGCCCTCTTGCTCGCCCTGCGCGCATAGTTCCCGCAGCCGCGCCACCTCGGCGCGCAAGCCGGCGGCCAGCGCCGGGGCGGGCGCGGCGGCCAGGCGGCGCACGACCTCGACCTCGATGGCCAGGCGCAGGAAATTCGCCTCCCGCGCGCTGGCGAGGTCGATCTTCGCCACCCGCGTCGCGGAATGCGGAACGACGTCGATCAGCCCCTCCTCCTGCAGCCGCAGCAGGGCCTCGCGCACCGGCGTCTGGCTGACGCCGAGCCGGGCGGCGAGGGCGGCGCGGGAGAGCACCGTGCCCGGCGGCAGGGCGAGGGTGATCACCGCCTGGCGCAGGCGCTCATAGGCGATCTCGGCCGCCGAGCGGCGCGGCGCGAGCGGCGCGATCGCCGGCAGGCCGGTGGCATCGGGGGCGAGGTCGGTCGCGGTCATGCGGCGGCACGGTACCAGCCAGGGGAATGCCAGCCAATATCTTGCTGCCCATGTGAAATCTGATATATGGGATCTCAGACAAGATCGGGCCTGCTCCCGGCCCCCAGGAGGAACTCCGTGCCGCAGCCGAACCGCCGCCCCGTCCTCGCCAGCCTCGCGCTGCTCGCCGCCCTCGCCTCGCCCGGCGCCCCCGTCCAGGCCCAGCCGGCCTGGCCGAGCCAGCCGATCCGGCTGATCGTCCCCTTCTCCGCCGGCGTCTCCGACACCATCGCGCGGCTGGTCGGCACGGAGATGAGCAAGTCGCTCGGCCAGCCCATCGTGGTCGAGAACAAGGCCGGCGCCGGCGGCAATATCGGCTCCGAGGCCTGCGCCCGGGCCACGCCGGATGGCTATACGATCTGCCTCGGCACCATCAGCAGCCACGCCATCAACCCGGCGATCACGCCGAAGATGCCCTATGACGTGGCGCGCGACTTCGCCCCCATCACCCAGCTCGCCGCCCAGCCCAACGCCATCGCCGTCGCCAACGACATGCCGGCGCGGAGCCTCGCCGAGCTCATCGCCGTCCTGAAGGAGAAGCCCGGCGACACCGCCTTCGGCACCTCGGGCGTCGGCACCTCGGTGCACCTCGCCGGGGCGCTCTTCATGCAGATGACCGGCACCCGGATCGAGCACGTGCCCTATCGCGGCAGCGGCCAGGTGACCACGGCGCTGATGACGGGCGAGCTGCCCATGGCCTTCGATAACCTCTCCTCGGTCCTGCCCTTCGCGCGGGAGGGCAAGTTCCGCATCCTCGGCGTCACCACGCTGCAGCGCAGCCCGGCAGCGCCCGACATCCCAGCCGTCGCCGAGACCGTGCCGGGCTTCGAGAGCCTCTCCTGGCACGGCGTCTTCGCCCCCGCGAAGGTGCCGCCGGCGATCATCGCCCGGCTCCACAAGGAAGCGGTGGCGGCGCTGGCCAGCCCCGGCGTCGCGTCCCGCTTCCAGGAGCTCGGCATCACCCCGGTCGGCAACACGCCGGAGGAATTCGGCCGCTTCGTCGCCAGCGAGACCGCCCGCTGGGGCGAGGTCGCCCGCCGGGCGAAGATCCAGCTCGACTGAGAGCGGCAGGCCTGGACGTCGCCCCATCAATGCCCCCAGTCGCCGGCGCTGCCTCCGGCAGCCTGGCTATGCGGCATGAGCTGCGGCGCCCGGCCGGCGACGCCGGCCGCAGGCCAGGATCCGGGCACGCCGCCATGCCCCCGCGACGCCACGCGAGCCCTGCGTTAGACCAAGCTGCCGACCCGCCGGAAGGCCGGCGTTCCCCCGCGATCGCCTGACAGGACATGCCCCCAATGACCAAGCTCCCGCCCCGCAAGCAAGCCGCCGATCTGCGCTCCGCGCGCTGGTTCGGCCCGGCCGATCTCCGCAGCTTCGGCCACCGCTCCCGCGCCATGCAGATGGGCTACGCGCCGGAGGAGTGGCAGGGCAAGCCGGTGATCGCCATCGTCAACACCTGGTCCGACCTCAACCCCTGCCACACCCATCTGCGGCAGCGGGCGGAGGACGTGAAGCGCGGCATCCTGATGGCCGGCGGCTTCCCGGTGGAGCTGCCCGCGATCAGCGTCTCGGAGAGCTACGTCAAGCCGACGACGATGATGTACCGCAACATGCTCGCCATGGAGACGGAGGAGCTGCTGCGCTCCCACCCCGTGGACGGCGCGGTGCTGATGGGCGGCTGCGACAAGACGACGCCCGGCCTGCTGCTCGGCGCGACCAGCATGAACATCCCGGCCATCTTCGTCCCCGCCGGGCCGATGCTGCGCGGCAATTGGCAGGGCAAGGTGCTCGGCTCCGGCTCCGATAGCTGGAAGTACTGGGACGAGCTGCGGGCCGGCAAGATCACCGAGCAGGACTGGCTCGGCGTCGAGGCCGGCATCGCCCGCAGCCATGGCACCTGCATGACCATGGGCACCGCCTCCACCATGACCGCGATCGCCGAGGCGGTCGGCATGGTGCTGCCGGGCGGCTCCTCCGTCCCCGCCGCCGATGCCGGTCATATCCGCCTCTGCTCCGAGAGCGGCCGGCGCATCGTCGAGATGGTCTGGGAGGACCTGACGCCGCAGCGCATCCAGACCCGCGCGGCCTTCGAGAATGCCATCGCCGTCGCCATGGCCATGGGCTGCTCGACCAATGCCATCATCCATCTGATCGCCATGGCGCGCCGCGCCGGCCAGGATATCAGCCTCGAGGATTTCGAGCGCTACAGCCGCCGGGTGCCGGTGATCGGCAATGTCCGCCCCTCGGGCGACACGTACCTGATGGAGGATTTCTTCTATGCCGGCGGCATCCGGGCGCTGATGGGCCGGATCGCGCCGCACCTGCACCTCGATTGCGTCACCTGCACCGGCCGCACGGTGGCCGAGAATATCGAGGGCGCCCGCGTCTACAACGACGACGTGATCCGCAGCCTCGACAACCCGATCTATGGCGAGGGCTCGCTCGCCGTGCTGACGGGCAACCTGGCGCCGGATGGCTGCGTCATCAAGCCGGCGGCGATGGACCAGAAATTCCTCAAGCATTCCGGCCCGGCCTTCGTCTTCGACGACTACCCCTCGATGAAGAAGGCGGTCGAGGACGAGAGCTTCCCCTTCACCCCGGACAGCGTGCTGGTGCTGCGCAACGCCGGGCCGCAGGGCGGGCCGGGCATGCCGGAATGGGGCATGCTGCCGATGCCGAAGAAGCTGCTGAAGATGGGGTTGCGCGACATGCTGCGGCTCTCCGACGCCCGGATGTCCGGCACCTCCTACGGCGCCTGCGTGCTGCATGTGGCGCCGGAGAGCTATGTCGGCGGGCCGCTGGCGCTGCTGCAGACCGGCGACATCGTGACCGTCGATGTCGATGCCCGCTCCATCCGCATGGAAGTGGGCGAGGAGGAGCTGGCGCGCCGCCGCGCCGCATGGGTGCCGCCGCCGGTGCGCTTCGAGCGCGGCTATGGCTGGATGTTCACCAAGCACATCCAGCAGGCCAATGAGGGCTGCGACTTCGACTTCCTGCGCACCGATTTCGGCGCCCCGGTCGCCGAGCCCGTCATCTACTGAACCGACCGAGAGAGGAGGAAACCCCATGGCCCTCAGCCCCGAGACCCGCGACAAGCTCAAGCGGGTCAGCACCGCGACCCTCGCCACCGCGCTCTACAAGCGCGGGCTGCGCGGGCAGATGATCCAGGGCGTGCTGCCGCTGCACCGCCCGACCGAGAGCATGGTGGGCGAGGCCTTCACCGTCCGCTACATCCCGGCCCGCGAGGACCTGAACGGGCTCGAGGTGTTCCGCGACCCGACGCATCCGCAGCGCAAGGCGATCGAGGAATGCCCGCCCGGCGCAGTGCTGGTCTTCGACAGCCGCAAGGATGCCCGCGCCGCCTCGGCCGGCGGCATCCTGGTCGGGCGGCTGAAGGCGCGCGGCGCCGCCGGCGTCGTCACCGATGGCGGCTTCCGCGACAGCGCCGAGATCGCGACGCTCGGCATCCCCGCCTTCCACCAGCGCCCCTCGGCGCCGACCAACCTGACGCTGAACCAGGCGGTCGGCATCAACGAGCCGATCGCCTGCGGCGACGCGCCGGTCTTCCCGGGCGACGTGCTGGTGGGCGATGCCGATGGCGTCATCGTCCTGCCGGCGCATCTCGCCGATGAGCTCGCCGCCGAGGCGACGGAGATGACCGCCTACGAGGATTTCGTCACCGAGAAGGTGGCCGAGGGGCGCAGCATCCGCGGCCTCTACCCGGCGACCGATCCGAAGAGCCTCGAGGAATTCGCCACCTGGCGGAAGGCCCAGGGGCGCTGAGTCAGGGCGGGGCCGGCGGGCAGCCGCCGGCCGGCCCGCGCCACCTGGTTGAGGGAGGAAACGAGACCATGCAACGCCGCAGCCTGCTCGCCGCCACCGCCCTGCTCGCCCTGCCGGCGCGCGCCCGCGCGCAGGAGGAGTGGCCGCCGCGCACCGTGACCATCATCGTGCCCTTCGCCGCCGGCAGCTCCTCCGACATCATCGCCCGCGCCATCGCCCAGTCGCTGCAGCAGAGCAGCGGCAAGCCCTTCGTGGTGGAGAACCGCCCGGGCGCGACCGGCGAGGTGGGGGCGCGGCAGGTGATCCGCTCGGCGCCGGACGGCACCACGCTGCTGCATGCGCCGATCAGCACCTGGGCGATCAACGTCGCGCTGCGGCCCAACCTTGGCTACGACCCGGTGACGCAGCTCGCCCGCATCACCCAGACCGTGCGCACACCGAACGTGCTGGTGGTGAATCCGCAGAAGGTGCCGGCCACCGACCTCAAGGGGCTGATCGCCTGGCTGCAGGGGCAGAAGGGCAAGGCCGCCTATTCCACCAGCGGCGTCGGCTCCTCCGATCACCTGACCATGGAGATGTTCAAGCAGGCGACCGGCACCGACATCACCCATATCCCCTATTCCGGCGGCGCGCCCGCGACGACCAGCCTGATCGCCGGCGACACCCAGCTCTCCTTCCAGAATCTCGGCTCCATCATCGGCCAGATCCAGGATGGGCGGGTGCGGCCGCTGCTGATCACCGCCGAGGCGCGCAGCCCCCTGCTGCCCGCCGTGCCGACCGCGGCGGAGGCCGGGCTGGCCGATTTCGTGGTCTATTCCTGGCAGGGCTTCGGCGGCCCGGCGACGCTGCCGGAGCCGTTGCTGCGGCGCATCCACGGCGCCGTCGCCGGGGCGCTGCGCAGCGAGGCGGTGACCGGGAAGCTGGCGGAGATGGGCTTCGAGGTGGTGGCGAACAGCCCGGAGGAATTCGCCGCCTTCCAGGGGACGGAGATCGCCCGCTGGCGGCATGTGGTGCAGGTCGGCAACATCACGCCGGACTGATACACCCCCCCGCGCCGGGAGGGTCCCAGAGCATGTCCTGCGAACTTCCGTTCACCTGCAATGCTCTAGGTATTTGTTTTTACGGGCATCTTCACCTGTCCGGATGAGGTCATCCGGACAGGATCTGCTCTAGCTGAACACCACCGTCTTGCTGCCGTTCAGGATCACCCGGCTCTCCAGCACCCAGCGCAGCGCCCGCGACAGCACCCGCCGCTCGATGTCGCGGCCGTTGCGCACCAGGTCGTCCGGGCTGTCGCGATGCGTCACCCGCTCCACGTCCTGCTCGATGATCGGCCCCTCGTCGAGATCGGCGGTCACGTAATGCGCCGTCGCGCCGATCAGCTTCACGCCGCGGGCATGCGCCTGGTGGTAGGGCCGCGCGCCCTTGAAGCCGGGCAGGAAGGAATGGTGGATGTTGATGCAGCGGCCGGCGAGCTTGGCCGCCAGCCCGTCCGAGAGCACCTGCATGTAGCGCGCGAGGATGACGAGCTCGCTTTGCGTCTCCTGAACCAGCGCCCAGATCGCCGCCTCCTGCTCCAGCTTGGTCTGCTTCGTCACCGGCAGGTGGTGGAAGGGGATATCGGCGAAATCGAGATGCGCGAAGGTCTCGCGCGGGTGGTTCGAGACGATGGCCGAAGGCACCATCGGCAGCTCGCCGATCCGCCAGCGATAGAGGATATCGGCCAAGCAATGGTCGAATTTCGAGACCAGCAGCATCACCCGCGGCTTGTCCGCCAGGTCGCGCAGGGCCCAGCGCATGGCGAAGCGCTCGGCGATCGGCGCCAGCCCGGCCCGCAGCGCCGCCTCGTCCGGCGCGCCCCGCGGATGGTCGAAGACGATCCGGGCGAAGAAGCGCGTCGTCTCCGCATCGTCGAATTGCTGCGCCTCGGCGATGTTCGCGCCGGCCTCGAAGAGGAAGGTCGAGACGGCGGCGACGATGCCGGGCCGGTTCGGGCAGGAGAGCGTGAGGACGTGCCGCGTCGCGGGCATGCCGGGCGGCTCCCGCTCAGGCTTCGGGCGGCGGGGCGTCGCGGAGATAGGGTTCCACGCTCCCCTGCAGCTTCATCGTCATCGGCCGGCCGCGCCGATCCGTGGTCTTTCCGACCGAGAGCCGCACCCAGCCCTCCGAGACGCAGTATTCCTCGACATTGGTCTTCTCGACGCCCTTGAAACGGACGCCGACGCCCCGTTGCAGCAGCTCCGCGTTGAAATAGGGGCTGGCGGGATCGGTGGAGAGCCGGTCGGGCAGGGTCTCGGTCATGGCAGCTACTCGCATCTCGGGCGCGGAACCGGGCCGCGCGGCCCCCCGGTGAGTAGCCAGCCGCGGCGAATCTGCCAACCATCCCCGGCCGGAAGGGGGCGCCCGCGGCCGGCATTTCGCCCGGCGGGCCGAATCTCGGCCGCTGCCGCCCAACGGTTTCAGGCCTGCCGCGTTGTCCTGGCCGCGCGACCCAGACCCGGCAGCGTCACCTCCGGGGCCGGGTCCAGGCCTCAGGAGAGTTCACGCATGCCCGCAGACCCGAAGACCGAGGCGTTGTCGCCTGCCCAGATCGCCGATGCGAAGATCCTGCGCGGCCAGGGCGGGGAGACGCATCAGGTCGCCGGCGGCAAGGTTCCGGTGCTCACGACCCAGCAGGGCATTCCGGTCGCCGACGACCAGAACTCGCTCCGGATCGGCGCGCGCGGGCCGGGGCTGCTGGAAGACTTTCATTTCCGCGAGAAGATCTTCCATTTCGACCATGAGCGCATCCCGGAGCGGGTGGTGCATGCCCGCGGCTTCGGCGTCCATGGCACCTTCGAGACCACGGAGGCCCTGTCCGACCTCACCTGCGCCGATCTCTTCCAGCGCAAGGGCGAGAAGACGCCTGTCTTCGTCCGCTTCTCGACCGTTGCCGGCAACAAGGGCTCGCCCGACCTCGCGCGCGACGTGCGCGGCTTCGCGGTGAAATTCTACACGAAGGAGGGCAACTGGGACCTGGTGGGGAACAACATCCCGGTCTTCTTCATCCAGGACGCCATCAAATTTCCCGACCTGATCCATGCGGCGAAGCAGGAGCCGGACCGCGGTTTCCCGCAGGCTCAGACGGCGCACGACAATTTCTGGGATTTCGTGTCGCTCTCGCCGGAATCGGTCAACATGCTGCTCTGGATCATGTCGGACCGGACCATCCCGCGCTCCTTCCGCTTCATGGAGGGCTTCGGGGTCCACACCTTCCGGCTGGTCAATGCCGAGGGCAAGTCGAGCTTCGTGAAATTCCACTGGAAGCCGAAGCTGGGCCTGCAATCCGTGGTCTGGAACGAGGCGGTGAAGATCAACGGCGCCGATCCCGACTTCCATCGCCGCGATCTCTGGGACGCCATTCAGGCCGGCGACTTCCCGGAATGGGAGCTCGGCTTGCAGGTCTTCGACGAGGCCTTCGCCGACAAATTCGATTTCGACGTGCTGGACGCGACCAAGATCATCCCGGAGGAGCTGGTGCCGGTGCGCATCGTCGGGCGCATGGTGCTCGACCGCACGGTGGACAATTTCTTCGCCGAGACCGAGCAGGTCGCCTTCTGCACCCAGAACATCGTCCGCGGCATCGACTTCACCAACGACCCGTTGCTGCAGGGCCGCAATTTCTCCTATCTCGACACGCAGCTGAAGCGGCTCGGCAGCCCCAACTTCACCCATATCCCGGTGAACGCGCCGAAATCCCCGGTCACGCATTTCCAGCAGGATGGCCATATGGCCATGCGCAACCCGCGCGGCCGCGCCAATTACGAGCCGAATTCCTGGGGCGCCGAGGATGGCGGACCGCGCGAATCGCGCGAGCGCGGCTTCCAGACCTATCCGGCGGCCGAATCCGGCGAGAAGCGGCGGATCCGCGCCGAGCTCTTCGCCGACCACTACAGCCAGGCCCGGCAATTCTACGTCAGCCAGACGCCGGTCGAGCAGACGCATATCAAGGACGCCTTCGTCTTCGAGCTCAGCAAGGTCGAGACGCCGACGATCCGGGCCCGCGTCGTCGCGCATCTGCTGAACGTGGATGAGGGTCTCGCCGGCAAGGTCGCCGAGGGGCTCGGCCTCGCCCCGCTCCCCAAGCCGGCGACGCCGGCGCGGCCGGTGCTCGGCACCCTGCCGCCCTCCCCCGCCCTCAGCATCCAGCGCAATGGGCCGAAGAGCATGCAGGGGCGCAAGATCGGCGTGCTGGTCAGCGACGGCACGGAGGCCGCGCTGCTCGCGGCCTTGCAGGAGGCGGCGCAGGCCGAGGGCGCGATGCTCGAGCTCATCGCCCCGAAGGTCGGCGGCGTGAAGACCAGCGACGGCAAGACCGTGCCGGCCAAGCAGAAGATCAATGGCGGCCCCTCCGTACTCTACGACGCCGTGGCGGTCCTGCCCTCGGCCGAGGGCGCGGCGCTGCTGGCGAAGGAGGCGACGGCGAAGGATTTCGTCAACGACGCCTATGCCCACGCCAAGTTCATCGGCTATGCCGAGACGGCGCAGCCGCTGTTCCAGAAGGCCGGGCTGACGGAGATGGATGGCGGCTTCGTCGCCCTGCGCAAGCCGGCCGACGCCAAGGCCTTCATCGAGGCCTGCCGCGCCGTGCGCTTCTGGGAACGGGAGGCGCTGGTGCACGCGGTCTGAGCCGCCCCGCCCCTCTGGCCCGACCGGCCCGGGCGCGCCATCCTGCGCCCGGGAGATCGTCGCATGCCGCATCCAGGACCGTCCCTAACCGCCGCCGCCTGGTTTCGCTGCCTCCTCGGCATCGTGCGACGCGAGGCGCTGCGCTTCATCCACCAGCGCAGCCGCTTCTTCTCCGCCCTGGTGCGGCCGCTGGTCTGGCTCGCCATCTTCGCCGCCGGCTTCCGTTTCGTCCTCGGCGTCTCGATCAGCCCGCCCTACGAGACCTATGTGCTCTACGAGGTCTACATCGTGCCCGGCCTCGCCGGCATGGTGCTGCTGTTCCAGGGCATGCAGAGCAGCCTTTCCCTGGTCTACGACCGCGAGGTCGGCAGCATGCGGGTGCTGCTGACCAGCCCGCTGCCGCGCTGGTGGATGCTGTTCTGCAAGCTGCTGGCCTCGGTCCTGGTCGGCGTGGCGCAGGTCTATGTCTTCCTGCTCGTCGCCCGCTTCTGGGAGGTGGAGCCGCCGGCAATCGGCTACCTCACCGTTCTGCCGGCCCTGGTGCTGGCGGGCATGATGCTCGGCGCGCTCGGCCTGCTGCTGTCCTCCTGGATCAAGCAGCTCGAGAATTTCGCGGGGGTGATGAACTTCGTCATCTTCCCCATGTTCTTCGCCTCCTCGGCGCTCTACCCGCTCTGGCGGGTGCAGGAGGCGAGCCTGACGCTCTACTGGATCTGCCAGGCCAACCCCTTCACCCAGGCGGTGGAGCTGATCCGCTTCGCCCTCTACGCGCAGTTCGACCCGGTCTCCTTCGCGGCGGTGACGGCGGCGCTGCTGCTCTTCGGCGGCGCCGCGGTGCTCGGCTACGACCCGCAGCGCGGCATGCTGGCGCGCCGCGCCGCCGCCTGAGCCCCCGGCCCGGCGGCGCGGCCCCGCCATGGAGCCGTGGCCGAGGCGCCGCATCGGTTGCGACGGCTGGGCGCAGCCCGCATAATGCGTCCCCAACCGGGCTCGACATCGGCGGGGAAACGGCTTTGCAAGGCATGCGCCCGGAGTCCAGGACGAGGGCCAGGATGCACGCCTCCGGCATGCTGACCGCCTGGAGCGATGCCGGGTCGGCCGAGGCCGTTGTCGCCGAATTCGCGCGGCAGATCGACCCCAGCCGCTACGGGCAACTGTTGGTCTTCTTCGCCCCGAGCTTCGATGCCGAGGCCCTGGCCCAGGCCCTCGCCGCTACCTTTCCCGGCTTGCCCGTCGCCGGCTGCAGCACCGCCGGGGAGATCACGCCCGACGGCATCGCCAGCGACACCGTCGTCGCCCTGGCCCTGCCGCATGGCGGCTTCCGCGTCGCCACCGATATCATCTCCGAGCTGGGCGGGCTGACCGTCGAGAATGGCGCGGCCGTGGCGCGCCGGCTGCGCGCCGCGCTGGAGCGGCGCTGCGGCGACCGCGCCGCGGCGCCCGGCCACCGCTTCGCCCTCGTCTTCATCGACGGCATGTCCTACCGCGAGGAGATGTGCGTCTCGACCATCGCCATGGCGCTGGACGACATCCCGGTCGTCGGCGGCTCGGCCGGGGATGGCCTGCGCTTCGGCGTGACCAGTCAGCTGCATGGCGGGCGGGTGCATCGCCAGGCCGCGGTCATCGTGCTGGTCGACACCGACCATCCGGTGGAGGTGTTCCACACCGACAATTTCTCGCCGACCGGCCGCAAGCTCGTGGTGACGCGCTGCGATCCGGAACGGCGCATCGTGCACGAGCTGAATGCCGAGCCGGCGGCGGCGGAATACGCCGCCGCGGTCGGCGTCGCCCCGGAGGAGCTGACGCCGGTGCTCTTCGCCTCGCATCCCGTCGTGGTGCGGGTCGGCGGCAGCCATTACTGCCGCTCGATCCAGCGGGTGAATCCGGACGGGTCGCTCTCCTTCTTCTGCGCCATCGACGACGGCGTGGTGCTGACCATCGCCCGCCCGCGCGACCTCGTCGCGGCGGCCGAGGCGGAGCTCGCCCGGCTCGACCGGGCGCTCGGCGGCCTCGACCTGGTGATCGGCTTCGATTGCGTGCTGCGGCGGCTGGATGCGGCACGGCGGCGGGTGCGGCCGCGGATCGAGGATCTCTACCGCCGCCATCAGGTGGTCGGCTTCTTCACCTATGGCGAGCAGTTCGGCGGCATGCACCTGAACCAGACCTTCTCGGGCGTCGCCATCGGCCGGCCCCGGCCCGCGGGATGACCGGGCGCCCCGGCCGGCCGGAGGAGAGCCGCGCGGCGCTGGAGCGGCGGATCGCCAAGCTCGAGCGCATCAACGCCGTGCTGATCGAACGGGTGGAACGCTCGATCGACCGGCAGGGCAACGCCTTCTCCCTCTTCCAGACCGCGATCGGCCTCGAGGCGCAGGTGCGCAGCCGCACCCAGGAGCTGACCGAGGCGCTGCGCAAGCTGGAGCGCAGCAACGCCGCCCTCGCCGCGGCGAAGGAGGAGGCGGAACGGGCCAATCTCAGCAAGACCCGCTTCCTCGCCGCCGCCAGCCACGACCTGCTGCAGCCGCTCAACGCCGCCCGGCTCTTCATGGCGACGCTGGTCGACCTGCAGGGGGAGGCGGAGGCGCGGCGGGTGGCGATGCGGGTCGAGCAGTCCCTGCAGACGATCGAGGACCTGCTGCGGGCCCTGCTCGACATCTCGAAGCTGGATGCCGGGCTGGTGCGGCCGCGCGTGCAGGACTTCCCGCTCGATGCCTGCTTCGCGGCGCTGGAGGCGATCTTCCGGCCGCTGGCGGAGCGCAAGGGCCTGCGGCTGCGGGTGCGGCCGGCCGGGGTGACGGTCCGCAGCGACCCGGTGATGCTGCAGCGGATCCTGCAGAACCTGCTCTCCAACGCCATCCGCTACACCCGGCGCGGCGGCGTGCTGCTCGGCACCCGCCAGCGCGGCGCCGATTGCGTCATCGAGATCGCCGATACCGGCATCGGCATCCCGGAGCGCGAACACGAGCTGATCTTCGAGGAGTTCCACCGCGGCGGCATGACCGAGGGCGAGGAGGTCGCGCTCGGCCTCGGCCTGGCCATCGTCCGTCGGCAGATGCGGGCCCTCGGCCACCGGCTGGAGCTGCGCTCGCAGCTCGGCGTCGGCTCGGTCTTCCGCCTCGCCCTGCCGCGCGGCGCCGGGCAGGCGGCCATGGCGGAGCCGGTGGCCGCCCCGCCGGGCAATGCCGGGCTGGACGGCATCGCCGGGGCGCTCGTCCTCCTCGTCGAGAACGACGACGCGACCCTGGCGGCGATGGCCCGGCTGCTCGACCGCTGGGGCTGCCACGTGCTGCCGGTGCGCGCCCTCGCCTCGCTACGCCGCCTGGCCGGCGGCCTCGAGCGCCATCCCGACCTGCTGGTCACCGACTACCACCTCGACGACGATGTCGACGGGCTCTCGGTCGTCGCCCGGCTGCGCCGCCGCTTCGGCGCCGAGCTGCCGGCCATCGTCGTCAGCGCCGACCATTCGGAGGAGGTGGCGGCGGCCTCGCGCCGCGCCGGCTGCGAGCTGCTGCGCAAGCCGGTGCGGCCGGCCGCCCTCAGGGCGCTGATGGCGCATCTCCTCGCCCGCACCCCGGCCCTGGCCGCGCCGCCGGGTTGAGCCCCCGACGGCCCGGCCAGGGCCGGTATCCGCCCGAGGGGGGGCATCAAGGATGCCCCTGCCCCCCGGCGATCCGCTCCAGCGCCACCAGGTCGAGCTTGGCGGTCTCGATCACCGCCTGGGTGCGGCTGACCACCTTCAGCTTGCGCAGCACCTCGGAGACATGCGCCTTCACCGTGGTCTCGCCGATGCCGAGCTCATGCGCGATCTGCTTGTTCAGCAGCCCCTGGCGGATCATTTGCAGCACGCGGAGCTGCTGCGGCGTCAGCCCGGCGAGCCGCGCCGCGATCCCCTCCTCCGGCGTCGCGCCCGCCGGGGCGGCCGCGGGCATGTAGACCTCGCCGTTCAGCACCGCCTGCAGCGCCTGGGCGAGGACCGGCCGCTCGATGCTCTTCGGCACGAAGCCCGCGGCGCCGAGCCGGATCGCCTCGCGCATCACGCGGGGATCCTCATGGCCGGAGACGATGACGACCGGCACCCGCGGGAAGCGCGAGCGCAGCGCGATCAGCCCCTCGAAGCCCGCGACGCCGGGCATGCCGAGATCGAGCAGCACCAGCTCGAGGTTCCGCAGCCGCTCCAGCACCCGGCCGGCCGCCTCGACCCCGTCCGCCTCCTCCACCTCGGCCCCGTCGAGCACGGCGGTGACCGCGCCGCGCAGCGCCTCGCGGAACAGCGGATGGTCGTCGACGATCAGGATCTGGACCACGGGAGCGATACCATTCTGCAACGGAGCGGCGCGGGGCCGGATCGGACCCGGTGATAATGGCCCTGATCCGGCGCTTTGCCAGCCGGCACCGGCCGGGCCATCAGCCGGCGAGCGCGGCGCGCAGCCCAGCGAGGTCGCCGCGCGGCACCGCCACCAGCCGCCGCAGCCGGGCCGGCCGCGGCGTCAGCAGGGCGATGCGGTCGGCGAGCGCCGCCGCATCCTCGAGCGCATGCGTCACCAGCACCGCGGTCACGCGCCGCTCGGCCAGCACCGCGGCGACCAGGGCGCGGAGCTGCGCCGCCGTCGCCTCGTCGAGCGAGACGAAGGGCTCGTCGAGGACCAGCAGCTCGGGCTCGACTGCGAGCGCCCGGGCGAGCGCGGCGCGGCGGGCCATGCCGAGGGAGAGCTCGCGCGGATAGCGCCCGGCCCAGCCCTCCAGCCCGACCCGGGCCAGCAGCGCCTCCACCGGCGGCGCCGGCAGGCCGGCGGCGCGGGCGACGATGCGGAGGTTGTCGCCGAGGCTGCGCCAGGGCAGCAGCCGCGGCTCCTGGAACACCACGCCGAGCCGGGCCGGGCGGTGCCGCACCTCGCCCTCGAAATCCGGATCGAGCCCCATCAGGATGCGCAGCGCCGTCGTCTTGCCGCAGCCCGAGGGGCCGAAGAGGGCGGTGACGGAGCCGGCGGGGAAGCTGAGCGCCAGGTCGCGCACCGCCTCCACCGGCGGGGCGCCGGCGCGGCGGTACAGCTTGCGCCGGATGCTCAGCTCAAGCGGCGGCACCGCGCCATGCCCGCGCCCGCCGCTCGGCGGGCTGCATCACGAAGCCCTCGATCGCCAGCATCACCGCGGCGAAGGCGAGGGAATAGGCCAGCAGCCCCGGCACGTCGAAGAGCTGGAAGCGCATGTTCATCTCGAAGCCGACGCCGCTCGGCCGGCCGAGCAGCTCCACCACCAGCACGATCTTCCAGAGGATGGCGAGGCCCGAGCGCGCCGCCGCCGCGAGGAAAGGGCCGAGCTGCGGCAGCACCACCTCGCGCAGCCGCATCCAGGGGGTGAGGCGATAGGCCGTCGCCACCTCGTCGAGCGCGGGGTCGAGGGCGCGCGCCCCCTCCCGCACCACCACCACCACGTTCGGCAGCTTGGCCAGCGTCACCGCGCCGATCGCCGCCGCCTCGGTCTGGCCGCACCAGATATAGGCGAGCAGGATGATGACCAGCGCCGGGATGTTCAGCAGCAGCAGCACCCAGGGATCGAGCGCGGCATCGGTGATGCCGTTGCGGCCCATGGCGTAGCCGAGCGCGCTGCCGAGCGCCATGGCGAGGAGGAAGGCGGCGGCGACCCGGGCGAGGGTGGCCGCCAGCGCCGGCAGCAGCGCCCCGGCGGCGAGCTCGGCGCGCAGCGCGGCAAGCACCGCGAGCGGGCCCGGCAGCGCCCGGTCCTGCGCCATGGCCGCGGCGGCCCACCACAGCCCGAGCAGCAGCAGCGCCGAGGCGAGGCGCAGCCCCGGCAGGCCGAGCCGTCTCATGCCGGGAGCTGCCAGAAGGTGCCTGGGGCGAGGCTGGTGGCGCGGCCGATCAGGCGCGGCCCGCCGAGATCGGCCAGCACGGCGTAGAGCCGCGCCGCATCGGCCTCCTCCTCGGTCACCGGGCGGCGGGGGATGCCGGCGCGGAAGCGGTCGCGCAGGCGGCGGAACATCGGCTCGGATTCGGCCCGCATCTGCGGCCGCAGCGCCTCCCACTCGGCGTCGCTCTCGGCGAGGATCCGCTTGGCCGCGGCGCTGGCGCGCAGGAAGCCGTCGATCGCCGGGCGGTTCGCCGCCGCCCAGGACTCGGCGAAGACATGCCCGATCATGGCGACCGGGGCGGTCGCGCCGAGGGACCGCTCCACCGCCTCGATCGGCAGCAGCTCGCGGTGGCCCTCCGCCTCCAGCGCCGCGGCGAAGTTCCAGAAGAGCAGCGCGGCGTCCAGCTCGCCGCGGCGCATCCGCTCGGTCAGCAGCGGCGGGGCGCCGTAGACCGGCTCGGCCTCGGTGGCGAGGTCGACGCCCTGGCGGCGCCCCTCGGCCAGCAGCAGCAGCCAGGCCTTGTCCAGCGGCCCGCCGGAGACGCCGATGCGGCGCCCGCGCAGCTCGCGGAGCGCCTGCGCCGGGGCGCGCGGCGGCACCATCAGCGCCGCGATCGCGGTCGAGAAGGGCGCGAAGACCAGGGGCTGGCCCTCGGCCCGCTGGCGCGAGACGAAGAGCCAGTCGGCGACGATCAGGTCGACCGTTCCGGCCTGCAGCGCCACCCGCGTCGCCTCGTTGCCGGCGAGCTCGAAGGTCTCGATGCGGATGCCCTCCGCCCGGTCGAGCCCATGCCGGGCCATCACCGCGAGCTCCCAGGCGACGGTGCCGAATTTCAGGATGCCGATGCGGATGCGCGGCGCCTCGGCCGCCCGCGCGGCGAAGGGCAGGCCGGCCAGCAGCCGCGCACAGTCCCGTCTTCGCATCTCCGCCCCTCCCCGGTTCCGCGCAAGAACGTCCCGGCCTTGCGGATGGCTTATCCCAGTTTCCGCGGCGCATCCATGCCCGGAGCCGGCGCCGCGGCCGCCCGCGGATGCAGCGCGGCCGCCCCGGCGGCGTTTCCCCCGCGCCGCCGGCCGGGCCGCCGCCGCTTTGCCAGCGCGGCGCGCCGGGCGCAGCATGCGGGGCAGCACGGGAGGAACGGGGCGGCATGGCAGGACGGCCCGACAGGCCGGAGGGATGGCAGGGGATGCGCCGGCGCCTCGGCTGGGCCGCCATCGCCTCGCTCGCCCTGCACGCCGCGGCCGGGGCCGGCATCGCCCTCGCGCTCGCCTGGCATGTCGCGCCGCCGGCGGCGATGCCCGAGGCGGGCGTGACGCTGCTCTGGCAGGACGCGCCGGCCGCCAGCGCGCCCGAGCCGGCGCCGCCCCCGCCCCTCGCCACGGCGCCGCCGGCCCCGGAGCCGGCGGTGCTCGCGCCGGACCCCCTGGCGGGGCTGGAGCCGGAGGACGCCCTCGCCACCATGGTGGGGGAGCTGCTGCCGCCACCGGCGCCGCCCCCCGCCTTGCCGCCGCCCCCGGACATCCCGCCCTCGGACATCCCGCCCTCACCGGCCGAGGCCGCCGCCCCGCCGCCGGCGGTCGAGCCGCCAACCCAGGTCGCGGCCCTGCCGGTGCCGCCGCCGCCGGCCGCCCGCGCGGCCGAGGCCGAGCCGGAGCCGACCTTGCCCCTGCCACCGGCCGCGCCGGCCGAGCCCGCGCCGCGGCGCAGCCCCGCGGCGCGCAGCGCCGAGCCGCGACGGCCCGAGCCGCGCCCGGCCCCGGCCCAGCCTGCGACCGCCGCCCTGCCCGCTCCCGCCGCGCCGCCGGCGGCCGCGCCCGCCGCCATCCCGGTCCTGACCGGCGCGGCGCGCTTCCGCCGCCCGCCCGCCCCGCCGCGCTACCCCGACCGCGCCCGGGAGGCCGGGATCGAGGGCACGGCGCTGCTCCGCCTGCGCATCGCCGCCGACGGCACGACGCGGGAGATCCGGCTGCTGCGCGGCACCGGCGACCGCGAGCTCGATGCCGCCGCCGAGGCCGCGGCCCGCCGCTGGGAGATCGCGCCGGCGCTCGAGAACGGGCGGCCGATCGAGGCCTGGGTCGATGTCCCGGTCCGCTTCCGGCTCGACGACTGAACCGGGCAGGCTTGCCCGCCCGCCGGGCCCGCGGGATGGTGCGGCGCAGGGGAGACGTGCCAGGTCCATGCCGCATCCGGACACAGAGAGCGCCGCTGCATCCGCCCGCCGCGCCACGCCAGCCCTCGAGCTGTCGCAGCTCTCCTTCGCCTATGGCGCCCGCCAGGTGCTGCATGCGGTGGGCTTCCGCGTCATGCCGGGCGAGTTCGCGGTGCTGCTCGGCCCGAACGGCGCCGGCAAGAGCACCCTCTTCGCCCTGGTGACGCGCCTGTTCGATGCCCGCAGGCCCGGCAGCGTGCGCATCTTCGGGGCGGAGATGCGGGAGGCGCCGGGCGCCGCCCTGGCCCGGCTCGGCGTGGTGTTCCAGCAGCCGACCCTCGATCCCGACCTCTCGGTGATCGAGAACCTGCTCTATCACGGCGCCCTGCACGGGCTGCTGCGCGCCGAGGCGCGGCGGCGGGCGATGCACGAGCTTGCCCGGGTCGAGCTCGCCGACCGCGCCGGCAGCACGGTGCGGGCGCTCTCCGGCGGCCAGCGCCGTCGCGCCGAGGTGGCCCGCGCCCTGCTGACCCGCCCCTCGCTGCTGCTGCTCGACGAGGCGACGACGGGGCTCGACCTGCCGAGCCGGATGGCGGTGCGCCGGCACGTGCGCGAGCTCTGCGCCACGGAGGGCCTCGCGGTGCTCTGGGCGACGCATCTGATCGAGGAGGTGCCGGAGGAGGCGCGGGTGATCATGCTCGCCGCCGGCCGGGTGCAGGCCGAGGGCAGCGTGCCGGAGGTGCTGGCCCAGGCGGGCGCGCCGGACCTGCCGGCCGCCTTCGCCCGGCTCACCGCCGCGCCGGCCGCCGGCTGAGCGAGGGGGCGCGCCGGCCGCGCGCGCCCTCGCCGGCTCAGGCCAGCGGCCGTTCAGGTGCCCGGCGCAAACCGCCGGTTCGCCCGGGCCGTCGCGCCCCTGGGCGCGGCGCCCGTCCGGGCCCCCGGCATGACCGAAGCCCTCTATGCCGTCGGCATCAGATGCTCAGGTCGAGCAGGTTGTAGTCCCGCATCCCCGCCTTCGCCGCCGCGTCCCAGCGCCAGGTCTCGCCGGCCTCGGCATGCGGGCGGTAGAGATAGGGCGTCTCCTCGGGGAAGCGCTGGCGGCGGGCATCGATGCCGTAGCCGATCACCCGCGCCCGCTCGCGGATCCGCGCCGCGTCGTAGACCGCGCGCGCATTGTGCACGCCGCCGGCCTCGACGCCGAGGACCGAGCGGCGGCGGTGGAAGCCGAAGTTCAGCGTCACCCGCCAGTTCGGGCTGGTATTGGCGAAGGAGCCGTGCACGGTCTGGCGGTTGGTGATGGCGACGTCGCCCGGCTTGCAGACGATCGGCACCGCATCCGGCAGCCGCTCCGTCCCCGCCGCGGCGATCCGCGCCTTGATGTCGACCTTGCCGAGCTTGTGCGAGCCGGGCACCACCCAGACGCCGTTGGCCGGGGTGCAGCCATAGAGCTGGGCCATGAAGTTGAAGCCATGCGTGCCCTCGTCCCAGTCCGGGCTGTTCCAGTGGGTGACGCCGTCCTGGTGCCAGGCGACCGAGGCGCCGCGCCCCGGCTCCTTGATGAAGAGCGCCTCGTTGAAGGGCACGAAGTCGTCGCCGTTCACCGCCGCCGCCATGGCGAGCAGCCCGGGATGGCCATAGACGCGCAGATGCGCCTCGGAGAATTGCAGCGAGCCGAGGATGAGGTAGACGATCTCGCGCGGCGCGTCGGAGGAGGCCTTGGGCTCGAACATCTTCACCGGATGGCGGCCGTTCGCCGCCGCCGTGCCGCCCATCGGGTCGCCAAGCGGCTTCGCCCAGAACAGCGTCGGCGCCTTGCAGTCGGCGGCGAGCGCCGGGCGGCCCTGCGCATCCACCGCCGCGCCGCGTTCCACCGGCAGGCGGTCGAGGATGGCGTGGATGTCGGCCTCGATATCGGCCAGCTCCGCCGCGCCCAGCACGCCCTCGAAGACGTAGAAGCCGCAGCGCCAATAGGCCTCGAGGATCTCGGGATGGATGCGGCCGTCGGGGCCGAGGCGGAGCGGCCCGCGATTGCCGAGGGCAAAGGCGCGCGCCTCGCCCTGGCGCAGATAGGCCTGCATCGCGGCCTCTTCCGGGCCGTAATCGACGCCGAGCTGGGTCACCGGCTTGTTCATGGCGTTTCCCTCCTGCCGTCGCGCGGGATGGCGCGGGCAGCATAGGTCGGCGGCGCGGCCGGTGACAATCGACCGACCAAGCCGCGCCCGGACGCCTTGCCGGGACCGGGGCGGGGCGGTCTAATCCCGCCCTCGACGGGAGGAGACGGGCATGGCGAGGCGACGCGACCTGCCGGCCGCGCTGATGGCCGCCCTCCTTCCGTCCCTGCCCGCCTGCCGCCCCGCCCGGGCGCAGGCCCACCGCAACGGAACGCCGCGCATGTCCCCCGAGATCACCTCCCAACTCGCCCCGACCGGCGTGCTGCGCGCCGGCATCAATCTCGGCAATTTCCTGCTCGTCACCGGCCGCACGCCGGCGGGCGAGCCGGACGGCGTCTCGCCCGACATGGCGCGCGCGATCGCCGAGCGGCTCGGCGTGCGGGTGCAGCTCGTCCCCTTCGCGCGGCCGAACGAGATCGCCGATGCCGCCGGCACCGGCGCCTGGGACATCGCGCTGATCGGCGCCGAGCCGCAGCGCGCGGCGAAGATCGCCTTCACCGCCGCCTATTGCGAGATCGAGGCGACCTATCTGGTGCCGCCCGGCTCGCCGATCACCGCCATGGACCAGGTGGACCGCAAGGGCCTGCGCATCTGCAGCAGCGCCGGCGCCGCCTACACGCTCTGGCTCGAGCGCAACATCAAGCAGGCCGAGCTGGTGCTGATCCCGGGCGGCGGCGCGGCGGCCTTCCGCCACTTCCTCGACAACAAGCTCGAGGTCTATGCGGGGCTGCGGCCGGGCCTGATCTCCGATGTCGAGGCGCTGCCGGGCGCGCGCATCCTGGACGGGCAGTTCATGGCGGTGCAGCAGGCGATCGGCACGGCGCGGGAGAATGCCGCCGGGGCCGAATTCCTGCGCGGCTTCGTCGAGGAGGCGAAATCCTCCGGCCTGGTCGCGCGGCTGATCGAGGCGCACAAGGTGCGCGGCCTCTCGGTGGCGCCGGCCGCCTAAGACCCGGCGGCGCCGGGGGCCCGTCCACCGGCCCCGGCCGCATCAGCCTGGCCGCATCAGCCTGGCCGCATCAGCGAGGGATGGCCTGGCGCAGCGCCCGGGCGAGGCGATCGGCCCAGGCGTCCCAGCCCGCCGCATCGCCCAGCAGGTCCTGCCGCACCTCCAGCAGCACCGCATCCAGGCCGCGGGCATCGCCATGCACCGGCACCGTGTAGTCCATCGCCGCCTCGATGCGGTAGGGCTCGTTGTCGCCGATGACGAGGCCGGGCTCGGCGGCGAGGGCCCGCACCAGGGCGGTGCCGAACCCGCGCGCCTCGCCATAGAGGATGCCGGCATGCCAGGGCCGGCGCTGGCCGAGATAGACCGGCGTGAAGCTGTGCACGCCGATGACGACGGTCCGCTGCCCCGCGGCGATCCGGGCATCGAGCAGGGCCGCGACGCAGTCGTGGAAGGGCACGAACCAGGCGGCCTGGCGGCGTGCCCGTTCCGCGGCGTCGATGCCCCGGTTGCCCGGGATCACCGTCGCCTCGCTGATCTCCGGGATGCTGGAGGGTGCGGCGAGCGGCCGGTTCAGGTCGATCAGCAGCCGGGAATAGCCGGCGAGGAGGAGCGGCGCGTCGAGCCGCGCGGAGAGCCGGCGGGCGAGCTCGGCGGCGCCGATGTCATAGGCGATGTGGCGCTGCAGCTCGGCGGCCGGCAGGCCGAGGTCGCGGTATTCGGGCGGGATGTGGTTCGAGGCGTGCTCGCAGAGCAGCAGGACGGGCGAGCCGCCCCCGGCATTGCACAGCGTGACAGGGGCCGGCATCCCGCTCATCCGTGCGGCTGCCCGCGATCGTCGGAGAGCGACTGCGCCAGCGAGGCCGGCCCATCGGCGAGGGCCGAGGCATCGTCATGCGGCGAGGCCGGCCAGTCCTGCGCCGGCGGCGGCGGCACCTCGTCGGTGATGACGCGGAAGCCGGCCAGGATGCAGGGCCCGAAGCTGGTGGTGATGGCGACATCGGTGGCGTCGCGCCCGCGCGCCACCAGGATGCGGCCGATCCGCGGCGTGTTGTGCCGGGCGTCGAAGGTGTACCAGCGGCCGCCGAGATAGGCCTCGAACCAGGCGCTGAAATCCATCGGGTAGTCGACCGGCGGCACGCCGATATCGCCGAGATAGCCGGTGCAGTAGCGCGCCGGGATGTTCATGCAGCGGCAGAGCGCGACGGCCAGATGCGCGAAGTCGCGGCAGACGCCGCGCCGCTCGGCATGCGCGCCGGAGGCGGTCCGCGTCGGGTCGGCGAATTCGTAGCCGAAGGCGATGCGGTCGTGCACGTAGTCGCAGATCGCCTGCACCCGCGCCCAGCCCGGCGGCGTGCCGCCGAAGAGCGACCAGGCCGTGTCGGACAGACGGTCGGTGTCGCAGTAGCGGCTGCCGAGGAGGAAGACGAGCGCCTCGTCCGGCAGGTCCTGCACCGCGTGCTGCATCGCCTCCGGCGCCACCGCATCCGGCGTGCCGGGGTCCTGCACCAGGAACTCCGCCGCCATGGTCAGGCGCCCCGGCGGCGCCAGGATGCGGGTGACGATGTTGCCGAAGCCGTCGCGGTAGTCGGTGGCGTCGACCGGCCGGTCGAAGCCGATGCCGTGCGGCCCGATCACGTCCGGCAGCCGCGAGGGATGCACGCTGAGCGTGAGGAGCATGGGCGTCGGCTGCGGGCAGTCATAGGCGATCTCGAAGCCTGCGCGGATCTGCACGGCGCTGTCTCCTTCTCGGTGCCGCCCTCAGGGCGTGAGGACGCGGGAGCGCGCCGGCGGCTCCGGCGCCGCCTTGCTCGCGGTTGCGGGGCTCCCGGGCGCGGGCTCGCAGGTGACGGAGACCTCGACCGTCATGCCGAGGCTGTCCGCCGGGAAGCCGAACCAGGTGCCGTGCAGCGGCAGGGCCTGCGACGGATCGCGCGCGATGGCGACGCGGATGAGGTCGCGGTTGCCGACGATGCCGTTGGTCGGGTCGAACTCCACCCAGCCGGCGCCGGGCAGGTAGACGCGCACCCAGGCATGGGTGTTGCCGCCCCCGACATGGCCCGGCCCGGCCCGGCCCTCGCTATCATGGCCCGGGCTGTAGAGGTAGCCGGAGACGAAGCGCGCCGCGAGGCCGAGGGAGCGCGCGGCCTCCATCATCAGCACGGCGAAGTCCCGGCAGGTGCCGCTGCCGAGCTTCAGGGTCTTCACCGGGTCCTGGATGCCGCGCTCGTGGCGGGGGATGTAGGTGAGCTCGCGCCGGATGGCATGCGTCATCGCCTCGAGCAGCGGCAGGGTGCCGGTCGGCCCGTCGCGGCGCAGGAAGCGCCGCGCCCAGCGGTCCACCTGCCGCTCGGGATCCGGATAGTGCCGCTCGATGGACCGGGCGAGGTCGGGGATCTCCTCCATGCCGTAGGAGAAGGGATAGGTGCTCGCGTAATCCTCGATCTGGAAATCGAGGGCGTTCAGCGGATGGTGGTCGAGGCGCACCACGCTCTCGAAGCGCAGCTCCCGCGCCCGGCCGGAAAAGCGTGCGATGGCGACACTGTTGCCGAAGACGTCGTGCAGCCAGCGCAGCGTGGTGGGGGCCGGCGTGATGTCGAGATGCGCCTCGAACAACCGCTGGTCGTGCCCCTCCCGCGGCCGCAGCATCATGCGGTGCTCCCCGAAGCCGACCGGCTGCCGGTAGCGGTAGGTGGTGACGTGACGGACCTTGAGGATCGGCATGACGGGCAGACCTAGAGCGCGATCGCCTGAGGTGGACTCACCACAGGCGTGAATCACGCGACCAAACAGCGCGCTAGACCATGGTCCGTGAACCCGCGTGAACGGATCATGGTCTAGCAGCCCGGAAACTTCCATGACGAGGGGAAACATCGCCCGCGGCATGCGCGCGCCGCGCGGCCTCCCCGCATCGCCCCGGGGCGTGACGCCAGGAGAACCGGACAGGAAGCGGAAAGTTCGCGGGCGGTGCAGCAAAAGCCCCGCCGCCGCGGTGCCGGCCTTGTGCGCCGCGGCACAGCGGCCGGGGTGGCGTCGGCCCTAGAGAGGGCATCGGGCGATCTGCCCGTCCTCCCGTTCCCTCAAGTCAACTGCCCACCGGACGCTCCGTCCGGTGGGCTTTCTTGCCTGCGCCGCCCGGCTCAGCGCAGGCTGAAGCGGATCGGCACGCTGAGCTCGACCGGATCGCCCGGCAGGTCGTCGGGCGGCGCCGGCAGCGGCGAGGCGCGCTGGATCATCGCCAGCACGGCCTCGTCGAGGCTGGGGTCGCCGGCGCTGCGCAGCAGCCGGAACGCCGTCACGCTGCCGTCGCGGCGCATGCTGAAGCGCAGCAGGGCGATGCCCTGGATCCGGCGCAGCCGCGCCTCCTGCGGGTAGCTCTTGTGCCGCTCCAGCGCGGCGAAGAGGCGCGAGATGTAGCTCGCCGAGGGCGCCGCGGCGCTGACGCGCGCCGCCGGCGTGGGGGCCGGGGCCTCGACCGGCGGCGCCGAGGCCACGGCCGGGGCGGCGGGCGCCGGGGTCTGGGCGACCGGGCGCGGCGTCGGCGGCCGCCGCGGCGGCACGGGCGGCGGCGGCATCGGCGGCGGCGCCGGCAGGTCCGCCACCACCTGCTCCGGCACCGGCTCGGGCGGCGGTTCCGGCGGCGGCTCGGCGACCGGCTCGGGCGGTGGCTCCATGGGCGGCGGCTCGGCCGGCGGCGGCTCCACCGGCGCGGCGACCGGCTCGGGCAGCGCCTCGGGCTCGGGGCTGGCATCCTCGGCCAGCGGCATCTCGAGCGTGATGACCTGCTCGGGCGGCAGCGGCGGCGGCGGCTTGATGAAGATCAGCGCCGCGCCGGCGGCGAGATGCAGGGCGATGGAGCCGATCCAGGCCAGGTTGCGGCCCGAGCCGCGCGCCTGCTGCGGCGCCGGCCCGTCATCCCGGGCGTCGTCCCGGGCGGCGCCGAGGGCCATTCCGATCGCGGCCATGGCCCTAGCGCGCCGTCTCGGGCCGGGAGACCAGCGCCACGCGCTGGATGCCGGCCTGCTGCACCAGACCCATGACGCGCAGCACCTCGCCATACTCGATGCCGCGGTCGGCGCGCAGATGCACCGCCCGGTCCGGCGTCTCGGCATGCATGGCGGCGAGGCGCTGCGGCAGCGCCGCCTCCTCGACCTCCTCCTTGCCGAGGAAGATCTGGCCCTCGCGCGTCATCCCGAGCTCGAGCGGCGGCTCGGGCGGCGTGAGGCGGGCGGCCGCGGCGCGCGGCACGTCCACCTGGATGCCGGCGGTCAGCATGGGCGCGGTGACCATGAAGATCACCAGCAGCACCAGCATCACGTCGACCAGCGGCGTGACGTTGATGTCGGAGACGGGATGCGCGTCGTCATCCTCGCCGCCGCCGCCTGGCAGGAGCATCGCCATGGCGGCTCAGCCCAGCGCGGCGTTGCGGCCGCCGGCGACCACCGCCGGCCGGCGGGCGAGGCGCAGCGCCAGCGCCGAGGCGGCCGCCATCGCCTCCTGCCGGATGCGGTGCAGCTTGGTCGTGCAGCGGTTGTAGGCGATGGTCGCCGGGATGGCGGCGACGAGGCCGATCGCGGTGGCGAAGAGCGCCTCGGCGATGCCGGGGGCGACGGTGGCGAGGCTGGTGTCCTGCTGCGCCGCGATGCCGGCGAAGCTGTGCATGATGCCCCAGACCGTGCCGAAGAGGCCGACGAAGGGGCTGACCGAGCCGATGGTCGCCAGCAGCGGCAGGCCCGGCTCGGCGCGGCGCAGCGTGGCGCCGATCGCGGCCCGCATGGCGTGCTCCAGCCGGGCGCGGAACTCGCCGGCGGTCTCGGCCGGGTCGCGGCCCTCGCGCCATTCCGCCTGGCCGGCGCGCAGCGTGGCGGCGACGAGGCCGTCGCCCTCCGCCTTGGCCTCGGTCCCGCCCGCGGCGAGGCGGCGCGCCTCCCCGGCGAGGCGGCGGAAGGTCACCGCCTTCTCCAGGATGATGGCCCAGCAGGCGACCGAGGCGAGCAGCAGCAGCGCGATCACCCCCTGCACGATCGGGTCGGCGTGCAGGATGAGGGTGAGCGGCGAGAGGTCGGGCGGCGCGACGGGGGTGGGGGCGGCGGGGTTCATGCGGTCTTTCCGGAAAGGGCGACGGCCTGTTCGGCGCGGCGCCGGGTGCGTCGCCGGTTGCGGCGGCGGAGCAGCCAGGCGGCGAGGCCGGTGACGAAGAGCACCAGCATGGCGAGGCCGGAGAGGAAGACGAGGAGGCGGCCGGGCATGCCGAGCACGGCGCCGCCATGCAGCCAGCGCTGCAGGGCGAGCGTCTCCTCGGCCAGGCTGCGGGTGCGCGGGCCCCGCTCCTCGAGCACCGAGCCGCTCCAGGGATCGATGGTGAGGAAGGTGCGGGCCCGCACCTCCGGGTCGGTGCTCTCGGGGCGCAGCGTCAGGGTCCAGACCTGGCGCTGCCGGGTCGGCGGCGTGATGCCGGTGACGACCTGGCCGGGCAGATGGGCGAGCGCGGCGGCGACCGCGGCATCGGCATCGACGCGCATCGGCTCGCGCCGCGGCGGCTGCGCCGGCTGCGTCGCCTGGCCGAAGGGCCCGCCGCCGGCCGGGGCGCTGATGCCGAGCAGCGGGCGGAACCAGCCGGGGAAGATGATGGCGACGCCCGAGACCGAGACCACCAGCAGCACGATCGCCATCCAGATGCCGATGACGCGGTGCAGGTCGAGGTTGAGGACCACCGAGGGCCGCTTGCGGATCTGCACCAGCGCCCGGCCGAAGGCGCCGTCGCGCGGCCACCAGACCCAGATGCCGGTGACGCAGAAGAGGATGGTGAGCACGCCGAGCCAGCCGACGATCTCGCGGCCCGACCATTCGCGCAGCAGCAGGTTCTCGTGCAGCTGCCGGGTGATGCTGATGAAGCCGTTGCGGGTGTCGCGCTCGCCGAGCACGGCGCCGGTCGCCGGATCGATGTAGAGCGTCAGCGACGGGGCGCCGGCACCCGCGGCGGCGGGCCGGGCGCCGGCATTGGCCGCGCTGGCGGGACCACCGCCGGGGGCGCTGCCGGCACCAGGCGCGCCGCCACCCGGGCCACCGCCCGCGCCGCCGCCGGGGCCATTGCCTGCCGGACCATTGCCCCCGGGAGCATTGCCCCCAGGGACGCCACCCCCAGGGACGTTGCCCCCCGGGGCCCCTCCCCCTGGATTGCCGCCGCCCTGGCCACCGCCGCCTTGTCCACCGCCGCCGGGGCCACCGCCCCCCGGGCCGCGGGCCGGGGAGACCACCCAGACCGGCCAGACCTCGTCCGGCGGCCGGATGGTGCCGACCTGCCGGCCGCGCGCCTCGACGATGCGCTGCACGGCGCTCGCCGTGATGGCGGGATCGGCCGGGCCGCTGGCGCGGAACAGCGCCGGGTTCAGCGCCGCCTCGATCTCGCGCTGGAAGGAGAGGATGCTGCCGGTCACCCCGATGAGCAGCAGGACGAGGCCAAGCAGCAGCCCGGCCCAGCGATGCCCGAGGAGGAGCCAGTGGCGGATGGCGGCGCTCATGCGCCGGCCCCGCCACGGCAGGGCTGCCAACCCGTGGCCGGCCTGGCCGGAACGGCGGCAAGGGGGCGAGCCCGGCCATGGCCCGGCTGCCCGTCGGGGACAGGGTGGCGCTGTATCACGGCAGTCTTCGTCCGGCGGGTTGGTGCGCTGCGATATTGCAAGGGCAGGCGCTATCGCAGTTGCAAATGACTCGCAAGATTGCAAAGCGGGTGGCAGCCATGCCGTTGCGCCCGGTCGCGAGTTTGCTACGTCCCGCTCGCCCCTTCGGCGCGCCCCGGCAGGCTCGCCGCGACCAGCAGCCCGAGCAGGTTGCCGCAGGCGGCGATGAGGATCACCGCCGCGTAATCGCCCCTGAGGTCATAGAGCCGGCCGGCCACCACCGGCAGGGTGATGGCGGCGAGGCACCAGGCGGCGTAGAGCCGCCCGGCCAGCCGGCCATACTGCGCCGCGCCCCAATAGACGCCGATCGCCGCCGCGGTGCTGCCGCTGACCAGCCCGTAGCCCAGGCCGATCGTCGCCAGCGCGCCGACCGCCAGCAGCGGCCCGGGGAAGAGCAGCAGCAGCGCATCGGCCGCCAGCGCCAGCGCATGCGCCGCCATCAGCACCCGCGCGGCCGCGAAGCGGTCGGCCAGCCAGCCGCCGCCGATCCGCGCCCCGGCGACGCAGCCGGTGATCGCCGTCGTCGCCGAGAGGGCGAGCAGGGTGCTGCCGCCATAGGCCTCGACCATCCCGGCCGCCTGGCCGAGCACCGTCAGCCCGGCGGCGGCGGCGAGGAAGAAGACCAGCCAGAGGCGGAGGAAGATCGCCAGGCGCCGGGCCGGCGCCGGCCCCGCCGCGGCGCCGGCGGGCGGGGCGAGGCGCATGCCGGAGAGGGCGGCCAGCAGCGCCGCCAGCAGCGTCGCCAGGGCGAGCGTCGCGGCGAGGCCGCCGAGCGTCGCCCGCAGCCCCCATTGCCCGATGGCCCAGCCGAAGACCGGCGCGCCGATCATGGCGCCGAGCGGGTAGAGGCTGACCATGAAGCCGTTCGCCAGCCCGCGGCGGCGCACCAGCATCAGGTTCATGCCCTGCAGCAGCACCACATAGGCGACGCCGCCGCCGAGGCCGAAGAGCACGCCATAGCCGAGGGCGAGCTGCCCCAGCCCCTCGGCCAGCGCCGCCACCGCCATGCCGGCGGCGGAGAGGGCGCCGGCGCCGGCCAGCAGCCAGGGCGCCGGCGCCCGCCGGTAGAGCAGCGGTCCGAAATTCATCCCCAGCGTGAAGCAGAGGATCGCCAGGCCGAAGACGAAGGAGAGCGAGGCCCGGCCGAGGCCGAGCACCGCCTCGAGCGGGCGGAGGAAGACGCTGTACGCATAGACGGTGCCGAGCGGCAGGTTCATCGCCACGACCGCCGCCAGCGCCGCCACCAGCCGCGGCGCGGCAACGGGCGCGGCGGCGGGACTGGCCGGCCGGCGCGCCTCGACCCTGTCCGATGGCATGGCTCAGCCGAGCTCGACCGCCACCTCGCCGAAGCCCGCGAAGCCGCCGGTGACGCGCTGGCCGCCATCGACATAGATCAGGCCGGTGCAGCTCCCGGTCGTGACGACCTGCCCGGCCTCCAGCCGCAGCCCCACCGTCGGCAGGAAATTGGCCAGCCAGACCAGCGGCGTGAGGGGATCGCCGGAGGGGTTGCCGCCCGGCTTCTCCACCTGCACCGCCCCGCCGCAGGTCTGGCGGACGGTGAGGGATCGCAGCTCCAGCTCGCGCCAGTGCGGCACGTCGCGACCGAACGCCAGCCCGGCATGGGCGATGCTGTCGGCCATCGCCTCGAGCGGCGAGACCGCGCCGGGATCGGCGTAGCGGCTGGTCACCAGCTCGATCGCCGGGAAGGCGGCGGCGATCGCCTCCTCCACCTCGGCCGGGGAATAGGGCGTGTCGCGCGGCGGCAGGTCGCGGCCGAGGCGGAAGGCGATCTCGGTCTCGATGCCGATCCGGCCGCCCGGCGGCACCGGCCAGCGCAGCGGCTCCGGCCCCGTCGCCTTGCGGATGCCGGCGGCATCGAGCATGGCGGCGGAGGGCGGCTTGCCCGGCGGCGCGGCGCATTTCCAGCCGCCGGCCCTGGCGCCGAGCCGCTGCAGCACGGCTGCCTGGATTGCGAAGGCGCCCGCCGCGTCGCGCGGCGCGTCGGCGCCGAGCCCGGCGATGGGCGCGCCGCCCCGGCGCACCGCCACCAGCCTGTCGGCGGCCCGTTCGGCTGCCTGTTGCGTGCCAGTCCCGGCCATCACCCGGCGTCCCCTTCCTGCCCCGTCCGCAGCATGGCCGCGGATGCCGCCGGGATGAAGCCCCCCCACCGCGGCGAGGGGAGATTTCCGCGCCGCCGGCTTCCGCCCTACTCTGCCGATACGGCAGGAGGACGACGATCGTGGCAGACGGCATGGACCAGGGCATGGGCCGCTTCGGCAGCGGCCGGGCGGTGCGGCGGATCGAGGACCGGGCGCTGCTGAGCGGGGCCGGGCGCTTCACCGACGACGTCGCGCCGGACGGCCAGACGCATCTGGTCTTCCTCCGCGCGCCGCAGGCGCATGCGCGCATCCTCTCGATCGACCCCGCCCCGGCCCTGGCGCTGCCCGGCGTCCTCGCCGTCATCACCGGCGACGACCTGGCGGCGGCCGGCGCCAAGCCGATGCTCGTCACCCTGCCCTTCAAGCGGCCGGATGGCGGGGCGCTGACCGCGCCGCCGCGGCCGGTGCTCGCCCAGGGCCATGTGCGCTTCGTCGGCGAGCCGGTGGCGGCGATCATCGCCGAGACGCTGGCCGCGGCCCGCGACGGCGCCGAGGCGGTGCTGGTGGAGTATGAGGAGCTGCCCGCCGTGGTCGGCCTGGCCGAGGCCGCGGCGCCGGGCGCGCCGCTGGTCTGGGAGGCGGCACCGGGCAACCTGGTGGCGGAGACGCGCTACGGCGACGCGGCCGCCGCCGAGGCCGGCTTCCAGGCGGCGGCGCATGTGGTCTCGCTCGACCTGGTGAACCAGCGCCTCGCCCCGGTCTCCATGGAGCCGCGCGTGGTGCTCGCCGAATACGACGCGGCGAGCGAGCGGATCACGGTGCGGATGAGCACGCAGATGCCCTCCTCGGCGCGCGACTCGATCGCCGACGAGGTGCTCGGCATCCCGGCCGAGAAGGTGCGCGTGCTGGTCGGGGATGTCGGCGGCGGCTTCGGCATGAAGACCGGGATCTACCCGGAGGACGCGGTGGTCGCCTTCGCGGCGAAGCGGCTCGGCCGGCCGGTGAAATGGGCGGCGACGCGGCTCGACGACTTCCTCTCGGCGCTGCACGGCCGCGACACCGAGAGCCGCGCCGAGCTCGCCCTCGATGCCGAGGGCAAGGTGCTCGCCTTCCGGGTGCGGACGCTGGCCAATATGGGCGCCTATCCGCGCAACCCGGGGGTGGCCATCCAGCTCCTCATCGGGCCCTGGGTCTCGACCAGCATCTACGACATCCGCACCATCGACCTGCAATTCACCGCGCTGATGACCAACACCGCGCCGACCGGCCCCTATCGCGGCGCCGGCCGGCCGGAGGCGATCTACCTGATCGAGCGGCTGATGGACGCGGCGGCGCGGCAGATGCGGCTCGACCCCGCCGAGCTCAGGCGGCGCAACCTGATCGACCCGGCGCTGATGCCCTACACCAACGCCATGGGCCAGACCTATGACAGCGGCCGCTTCGGCCAGGTGATGGAGCAGGGCCTGAAGCTGGCCGACTGGGACGGCTTCGCGGCCCGCGCCGAGCAGTCCCGCGCCCGCGGCAGGCTGCGCGGCCGGGGGATCGCCACCTTCCTCGAATGGACCGGCGGCAACGCCTTCGAGGAGCGGGTGACGGTCGCGGTGAAGGGCGAGGGCGAGATCGAGGTCTATGCCACCACCCAGGCCATGGGCCAGGGCATCGCCACCTCCTACGCCCAGCTCGCGGTCGACGTCTTCGGCGTGCCGATCGAGCGGATCCGCGTGGTGTTCGGCGACAGCGACCGCGGCAGCGGCTTCGGCAGCGCCGGCTCGCGCTCCCTCTTCACCGCCGGCTCGGCCGTGAAGGTCGCCGCCGACCGGACGGTGGACCGGGCGAAGGACCTCGCCTCGGAGGCGCTGGAGGCCGCGGCGGTCGATCTCGAATACCGCGAGGGCCGCATCCAGGTCGCCGGCACGGATCGCGGCATCGGGCTGTTCGAGCTGGCGGCGCAGCAGCCCGACGGCCGGATCTTCATCGATTCGTCCAGCACCGTGGGCGGCCCCACCTGGCCGAACGGCACGCATGTCTGCGAGGTGGAGATCGATCCCGATACCGGCGAGGTGGAGATCCTCTCCTACGTCTCGGCCAACGATGCCGGGCGGGTGGTGAACCCGCTGATCGTCGAGGGGCAGATCGCCGGCGGCGCGCTGCAGGGGCTCGGCCAGGCGCTCTGCGAGCAGATCATCTACGATCCCGACTCGGGGCAGCCGCTCTCGGCGAGCTTCATGGACTACGCCATGCCTCGGGCCGACATGATCGCCGGCTACGTGACGGCGCTCGACCAGAGCATCCCCTGCACCACCAACCCGCTCGGGGTGAAGGGCGTGGGCGAGCTCGGCACCATCGGCGCGACGCCGGCGCTGGTGAATGCGGTGGCGGATGCGCTGGCGCGGGGCGGCCATGCGGCGGCGGCGGATCGCCTGCAGATGCCGTTGACCCCGCCGCGGGTCTGGGCGCTGCTGCACCCGGGGGGCGCCTGATCCCGCGGATGGGCCCCAGGAACCTGATGGCCGCCTGGTGACCGCCCCGCTCCCCGCGACGCCGCGCAGCGGTGGTGCGGGGAGCGGGCGGCGCCAGCCGATCGGGATCCGCTCTGGAGCGTGATCGCCTGAGATGGGATCACGCGAAGGCGTGACACACGTGACCAAACACCGGGACCGACCATGCTCCGCGAACCGGGGTGAGCGGATCGCGGTCTAGCCGCCCGCCGCGCCGGCGTTGCTCACCTGCTGCGCCTCGATCCTGTAGGTGGGGCAGAGCATCGCCAGGAGCTTGGCCTCGGTCTGCGCGTCCGGCGCATCGAACCAGCGGGCCTGCCAGCTGTCGTTGGTCCAGATGACTTCCGTGTACTCGCCGTCATCCTTGTAGCCGACGAAATAGTGCGGCTGGCCCGGATGCAGGTTGGTGGCGACGACAAGATGCTTGAACATCACAGGGGGCGCCTTTCGCAACGTCTTGCAGGCAGTCCAGCGCGGGGGCGACCGGAGCCGGGGGGCTCCTAGGCTGCGCCAGTCTTCCTCTAGGCCGAGTTAAACCGAGCCGGGCATTACGATCTGCCAACAAAACCGTGCGTCGTCATCACAGACCCTCCAACACCGCCCTCCGCCGCCGGAACACCCCCAGAAAACACCCTGAGGAAACGCCCTTGGGACACGCCCTTAGGACACGCCCGCTGGGCAGCGCCGTTGCCGCGCCGCCGCCATGGCGGGCTCAGCCCCCCGGCCGGCGCTGTCCCACCAGCCCGAAGGCCGCGCCCTGCGGATCGCGCGCCTGGATGACGAACAGCCCGCCCGGCACCTCCGCCGGGCCGTGCAGGACCGCGCCGCCATGCCCGGCGACGGCCGCGGCCGCGGCATCGATGTCCGCGACGCCGAAATAGAACCGCCAGGAGGCCGCGCCCTGCGGCAGGCGCGGCATCATCGCGCCGATCGTCCGGCCGCTTTGCACCAGGAAGCGGTATTCGCCGAGCTCGCCCATCGGCATGGCATCGCCCGGCGCCCAGCCGAACAGCCCCCCGTAGAAGGCGAGCGCCGCGGCGGGATCGGGGGTCGACAGCTCGTTCCAATGGCAATGCCCGGGCCGGTCCGGCGCGAAGGCGGTGCTCGCCGCCTCGCCGGCGCCGCGCATCAGGTAGAAGAGGATGCCCTGCGGGTCGGCGAGCAGGGCGAAGCGGCCGATGCCGGGAATGTCCGTCGGCGGGACGTGCTGCGCGCCGCCCTCCCGCAGCACCGCGGCAGCGGCCCGGTCGACATCGTCGACGCCGACATAGCCGAGCCAGCGCGGCGACGCACCGGCCGCGGCGGCGTCCCGTGGGACCTCCATGAGGCCGGCCACCGCCGCCTGCCCCGGGCCGAGGAGACGATAGCCGATGGCCGAGCCCTCCACCGGCGTCGCCTGCCAGCCGAGGACGCCGCCATAGAAGCCCGCGGCCGCATCCGGGTCGGAGGTCCACAGCTCGTACCAGATGAAGTCGCCATGCGCATTGGTCATGCCGCGCTCTCCCTCAGGCCGGGGGCCGTCGCCGTTGACCCGGGAACGGCCGCCTGGCCGGCCGCCGCCATGCCCTCGGCATCAGACGTCGAGGATCGGCAGGAAGCCGCCGAAGATCATGCGGCGGCCGTCGAAGGGCATCTTCTCGCCGATCGCCTGCATCCGGGGATCGGTGCGGATGCGCTGGTTGGCGGCGTCGCGCACTTCCTTCGAGGGATATTCGATCCAGCTGAAGACCACGACCTCGCCCGGCTCGGCCTGCACCGCCCGGTGGAAATCCGTGCGCTTGCCCTCGGGGACGTCGTCGCCCCAGCACTCCACCACGCGCGTCGCGCCGCACTCCTTGAACACCGGCGCCGCCGCGGCGGCCTGCTGGAGAAAGACCGCCTTCCGGTCGTTCGGCACGGCGAGCACGAAGCCTTCCACATAGGGCATCCGGTGGTTCCCTCTCCTCGTCCCGGCGGCCCGGCGCCGCCTTGACATATATGTTGATATCAACATAATACGTGCATGTCAATCAGCGTCATCACCGAGCCGATCCCCTTCGAGACCACCCTCGCCGTGCGCGACGCCTGCCTCTGCCTGCATGTGCAGCGCGCCGCGCGGGCCCTGGCGCGCCGCTTCGACGAGGCGCTGCGGCCGGCCGGGCTGACCAACGGGCAATTCTCGCTGCTGATGGCGCTCAACCGGCCGGAGGCGGCGACCATGGCGCCCGTCGCGCGCCTGCTGGCGATGGACCGCACCACCCTGACCGCGGCGCTGAAGCCGCTGGAGCGGGAGGGCCTCGTCCTGGTCGCGCCCGATCCGGCCGACCGGCGCAGCCGCCAGCTTCGCCTCACCGCTGCCGGCCATGCCCGGCTGGCCGCGGCGCTGCCGCTCTGGCGCGCCACCCATGCCGCGATCGAGGCCGGGCTGCGGGGCTGCGGGGCGGATGACCTCCGCGCCACCCTGCGCAGCCTCGGCTGAAAAGCCAATGCGACCACGACCGAAGGCGCCGTCGCCCTCACCCCCGCAGCGACGCCGGCGCGCGACGATCCGGTCCGCATCGCGGGCGAGAGCGATGCCGACCGGGCGGCGCGCCGCGCCCATGCCGCCCTCACGCCGGATGGAAGAGCAGCGCGCGGATCTCGATGCTCTGCCGCGGCGGCGCGTCGGCCGGCGCGGTCGGGTCGGCGAAGGCGGTATGCGGCGCGAAGCGCGCCACGCCCTCGCGCCGGCTGTCGTAGCATTTCAGCAGCAGCGCCTCCTCGGGCATCATCTCCGGCAGCCAGTACCAGCGATGCGCCGGGTTGAAGCGCACCTGGTAGGTCTCGCCGACGCGGTCGCGGTAGATCAGGTCGCTCGCCACGAAATCCGCCGGCGCGGCGGTGCGGGCATCGGCGACGGCGAGCGGCATGTCCCGCACCGGCCCGGCCAGCGGCCGCCAGAGATTGACGATCTGCACCCGGCCGCGCAGCAGCGCCTCCGCCTCCTCGCCCAGCAGGTCGCGCACCCGCTGCGGGCCGGAGCGCTCGGTATGGTCGACATGCACGCGCGAGACCGGCTGGCGCGGCACCGCGCCGCGATCCTCGGCGCCGGGGATGCGGCGGCGGATGGTGTGGTCGAAGATGTGCACCCGCGCGGCGCCGGTCGCCGCCTGCAGGATGCGCGCGCTCTCCGGGTAGTAGACGGCGCGGATCGCCGCCTCGTCGTCGAAGTCGCGCAGCACGCTGGCGCCGCGCGCCACCGCGAAGCCCTCGCGGTCGACCGAGGCGGTGGCGGCGAGCGGCCGCAGGTCGCGGATCGCCACCCGCTGCGGCGCGATGCCGATATTGCTGCGCGGCCGGCCCTCCGGCGGCTCGAAGGTGTAGGTGTAGGGGCGGCCCTCCACCGGGCCGAGATAGTTCAGCTCCGCCTCGATGGTGGCGGACGGCCGGGTGGCGAGGGGGGCTTCGGCAAGGTCGAGGCTCATGGCGGGTATCCTCCGTGTCGTGGCAGGCGGTGGTGCAGGCGGATCAGTGCCGGCGCGGGGCGCGGGCCAGCGCCCAGGCCTCGGCCGGGGTGAGGCCGATGTCGCGCAGCTCCCGCGGCTCGAGGGCGAGGAGCTGCCGGCGCTCGGCCCGGCGGGCCAGCCGCGCCTCCAGCCAGGCGAGCCAATGCGGGGTGCGCGGCTGCGGCGCCGGGGTGGGGCGCGAGGCGAGGTCCGGGATGGCGGGTGCGGTCACGCGGGTGATGTGCATCGTCTGACCCTCTCGGCGGCGAGGCAGGGCTCGCCGGCCTTCCTGGGGTCAAGGTGGATCTGGTCCCAGACGGCGATAATCCGGCAGGATGGACCGACACTCGTGACCATCCTTCAGCAATGGGGCGCCCACCATGAGCCAGCCCTCCGACATGGCCGCCTTCGTCCGGATCATCGAGACCGGCAGCCTCGCCGCCGCGGCGCGCGACCTCGGCCTCACCGCCTCGGCCATGTCGAAGCAGCTCACCCGGCTCGAGGCGCGGCTCGGGGTGCGGCTGCTGACCCGCACCACCCGCCGCCTCGGCCTGACGCCGGAGGGCGAGGTCTATCTGGCGCGGGCCCGCGACATCCTCTCGCTGATCGAGGCGGCGGAGCAGGACGTGACCGCCTGCCGCGGCCGTCCCGGCGGGCTGCTGCGGGTGAACACCGGCACCGCCTTCGCCCGGCACCGGCTGATCCCGCTGCTGCCGGACTTCTTCGCCCGCTACCCGGCCATCACCCTCGACCTGACGGTGACCGACCGGCGGGTGGATCTGGTGGCGGAGCAGGTGGACGTGCTGCTGCGCACCGGCGCGCTCGGCGATTCCTCCTTGCTGGCGCGGCGGATCGCCGAGGGCCGGCGGGTGGTCTGCGCCGCCCCCGCCTATCTCGCCCGCCGCGGCCGGCCGGTGCGGCCCGAGGAGCTGCTGGCGCATGACTGCCTGGTGCTGCGCGGCCGGTCGCGGCTCACGGTCTGGCCCTTCCGCAGCGCCGAGGGGCTGCAGAGCCTCGCCGTTCGCGGCGTCGCCACCACCGACAGCGCCGAGGCGCTGCGCGACATGGCGCTGGCCGGGCTCGGCATCATCCGGGTGAGCGGCTTCATCGTCGCCCGCGACATCGCCGAGGGTCGCCTGGTGCCGCTCCTCGAGGCGGAGCATGTCTCGGAGGAGGTGCCGATCTGGGCGGTGACGGCCCCCGGCCGGCACCGGCTGCCGCGGGTGCAGGTCTTCGTCGACCACTTGGCCCGCCATCTCGGCGCCTAGGGCGCTTCCCCTGAACAGCGGTTCATGGGAAGCGCCCTAGGCTCCCGTTTTCAGAGCATCTTCACCCGATCAGGTAAGTCCACCTGATCGGGATCTGCTCCAGGGCGCTTCCCCTGAATACCGGTTCACGGGAAGCGCCCTAGGCTCCTGTTTCCAGAGCATCGTCATCCGGGCAGCCGATCCGCCCGGTCGGGATCGGCCCTAGGGCCAGCGGCCCGAAAGCAGGGCCGCGCGAGGCTGGCCGCGGAAGGCGGCAACACCCAACTTTAGGTTATTAAATCCTCCAGGATGCTGAACCAAAACATAGGGTTTCTCATAAAACCGTGATATTTTGCCCTAGGACATAACCGTCCTGGTTGAGGTGTCGGGATGATGCGCCCGATCCCGCAGCGAAGGACCTGTCCGGCCGCGCCCGCCCAGGTGGGCCGCGCCAGGAAGGAGACGCTTCGATGGATCAGGATCCCGACATCGCTGCCGTCGCCAGGCGACTTGGCCTGCGTCGCTTCGGCTATGTGAGCTTCCCCTTCGAGGAGGTGACCGCCGGGCTGCGGATGGTGCCGGCGGCGAGCCCGGAGCCGCCGCCCGCCCCGGCGCCGGTCGCGCCGGCCGCCCCGAGGCCGCCGGTCGCCGCGGCGGCTCCGGCGGCCGCCGGCCCGGCGCCCGCCTCCGACCCGCCAGCCGCCCCACCGGCCGCCCCTCTGGCCCCCCCCCTGGCCGCCGCCCCGGCCGTCTGGCCGGCCGCGCCGGCCTCCCGCCTCGTCGGCCGCCCGGCGGCGCTGTCCGAGCCTGCCCTCCTCGGCGAGGTCCGCCAGGCCGTGGCCCGGCATCGCGCCGCCTGGCCGCCGGGCAGGACCGGCCCATGACCCGCCGCCCCGCTCCGGAGTCCACCCCGTGCCCCTGATCTGCTTCGCCTCGCCCAAGGGCGGCGTCGGCAAGACCACGCTCTGCGCCGCCATCGCCGTGCTGCTGCGCCAGCAGGGCCATCGGGTGCTGGCCCTCGACTGCGATCCGCAGAACGCGCTCCGCCTGCATTTCGGCGTGCCGTTCGACTACGAGCCGGGCTTCATGACCGGGCTCGCCCAGGGCGTCGGCTGGCGCGAGGCGCTGGTCGAGACCGCCAGCGGCGTCCTGCTGCTGCCGCACGGCGCCACCGACATGCGCTCGGCGCTCGGCCTGGCGCAGGCGCTCGACCAGGCGCCGGCGCTGCTCACGGCGCCGCTGCAGGAGATGCTCGCCGACCCTGCGCTGGTCGTGCTCGCCGACCTGCCGCCCGGCCCCTCGACGGCGCTGCACCTGCTCGCCGCCCTGGCGCAGACCGTGCTCGTGATCCTGCTCGCCGATGCCGCGAGCGCCGCGCTGCTGCCCCAGCTCGCCGCCGGCAGCTTCTTCGGCCGCGGCACCGTCGCCGCCCTGCGGAACGCCCGGGTGCAGGTGGTGCTGAACCAGGTCGAGGCGGAGGACCCGCTCTCCACCGCGGTGTTCGACTGCGCCGACCAGACCCTCGGCCTCGGGCTCGTCGGCGCCGTCGCCCGCGACCGGCGGATCCCCCGCGCGCTGGCCGAGCGGCAGAGCCTCGCCGCCATGCCCGAGGAGAGCCCGGCGCTCGAGGATGTGCGCCACCTCGCCGGCTGCCTGGGCGCCGGCCTGCCGGCGCCGCGGCCCGCCGGGGCCGCCGAGGCCGGCCCGTGCTTCCAGGTGGCGTCGTGAGCCGGGCGCGGGGATGGCGCGCCCTGCGGCGCCGGCCGGGCCGCGGCGCCCTGCGGCTGCGGCCGCTCGACCTTCTGGCCGCCCTGGCCGGCCTGTTGCTCGCGGCGGTGATCGTCAGCGTGCCGCTCTCGGCCTGGCAGCAGAGCTGCTTCGCCCTGGCCGGCATCGCCACGCTGCTGCTGCTGCGGCGCGTCCCGGGCCGGCGCGTCACCATGTTCCTCGCCGTCATCTCCTGCATCGTCTCGGTGCGCTACCTGGTCTGGCGCCTGACCGAGACGCTGGAGTTCGAGACGCCGCTGCAGCTGCTGCTCGGCAGCGGCCTCCTCCTCGCCGAGACCTACGCCGTCCTCACCCTGGCGCTCGGCTACCTGCAGACCGTGCATCCGCTCGAGCGCAAGCCGGTGCCGCTGCCCGCCGACCCCGACAGCTGGCCGGAGATCGACGTCTACATCCCGACCTACAACGAGGCGATCGAGGTGGTACGGCCGACGGTGCTGGCGGCCATGGCGATGGACTGGCCGCGGCACAAGCTGAAGGTCTACATCCTCGATGACGGCCGGCGCCCCGAATTCCGCGCCTTCGCCGCCGCCGCGGGCGCCGGCTATGTCGTGCGCCCCGACAACAAGGGCGCCAAGGCCGGCAACATCAACCACGCGCTGAAGCTGACGCGCGGCGAATACGTCGTCATCTTCGACTGCGACCACATCCCGACGCGCGCCTTCCTGCAGATGACGCTCGGCTGGATGGTGCGCGACCCAAAGATCTGCATGCTGCAGACGCCGCACCACTTCTACTCGCCCGATCCCTTCGAGCGGAACCTCGCCAACGGCCGCAAGGTGCCGAACGAGGGGCTGCTCTTCTATGGCCGCGTGCAGCAGGGCAACGACCTCTGGAACGCCTCCTTCTTCTGCGGCTCCTGCGCCGTCATCCGCCGCATCGCGCTCGAGCAGGTGGGCGGCGTGCCGACGGAGACGGTGACGGAGGACGCGCATTGCGCGCTCCGCATGCAGCGCCTCGGCTGGCGCACCGCCTATCTGCGCCTGCCGCTCGCCGCCGGCCTGGCGACGGAGCGGCTGATGCTGCATATCGGCCAGCGCATGCGCTGGGCGCGCGGCATGATCCAGATCCTCAGGATCGAGAACCCGCTCCTCGCCTCCGGCCTCACCCTCTGGCAGCGGCTCTGCTACTTCATGGCGGCGAGCAGCTTCCTCTTCAGCCTGCCGCGGCTGATCTTCCTCACCTCGCCGCTCGCCTACCTGCTGCTCGGCGTGAACATCATCGCCGCCTCGCCGCTGGCGATCATCGCCTATGCCGGCCCGCACATGGTGCACTCCATCGCCACCAACAGCCGCATCACCGGCAACACCCGACACTCCTTCTGGAGCGAGATCTACGAGACCTCGCTCGCGGTGCACCTGCTGCCGGTGACGATCATGACCCTGCTCTCGCCGCGCAAGGGCAAGTTCAACGTCACCGCCAAGGGCGGCACCATCGCGAACGGCTATCTCGACTTCCGCGCCGTGGTGCCGAACCTGATCATGGCGGCGCTGCTCGGCCTCGGCCTCGGCGTCGGCATCCATGGCATCCTGACCAGCGGCGCCGACACGCTGCGGTTCCAGGCCTACCTGCTGAATTCGATCTGGGCGGCGCTCTGCCTGGTGCCCCTGCTCGCCAGCATCGCCGTCGGCCGCGAGCGCCCGCAGCTGCGCGAGAATGCCCGCGTGCCGGCGATCCTGCCGGCCCGGCTGCATCTCGAGGACGGCCGCGAGGTCGCGGCGGTGACGAGCGACCTCTCCCTCGGCGGCGGCGCCCTGACCGCCCCCCGCCCCACCGGGCTGCGGGACGGCGACCAGCTCCGCATCAGCTTCGTCCTGCCGACCGAGCAGGTGACGGTGCCGGCCAAGGTCGTGAAGTGGGAGGGCGAGGCGGTGCACCTGATCTTCACCCCCGCCTCGCTCGCCGACGACGCCGCCATCGTGCGCACGGTCTTCGGCCGGGCCGATGCCTGGCTGGAGTGGGACGCCTTCCCGCTCGACCGGCCGCTGCGCGCCCTCCGCGCCGTGGTCGCCAGCACCTTCAACGTCTTCAGCGGCGGGCTGCGCTTCGATCTCCGCCGTCACGCCCCGAGCGGGAAACCCGCCCAGACCGAGCCCAAGGATCGCATGTCCGACATCCTCCCGCCGCGCTCGGAGCGGCTGCCGCCGGCGGCCGGCAAGGCCGCGGCGCTGCTGCTCTGCCTCCTCCTGCCCGCCGCCGCCGTGGCGCAGCCGCAGCCCCAACCCCTCGCGCAGTCCCTCGTGCAGCCCTTGGCGCAGCCCCTGGCGCCGGCCGCCGAGCCGCCCGCCGCCGCGCCCGATCCGTCGCGGCGGGTGACGCTGCGCCTCGGCCAGCTCGGCCTGCGCGGCCCGATGCAGCTGCGCGGCCTCTCGGACCTGCAGGGCCTGCTCTTCGGCCTGCGCGCCGAGGAGGTGGTGAGCGAGGCCCGGCTCGTCGTCATCGGCGGCGCCTCGCCCGCCCTGCTCCCCGGGCAGAGCGAGGTCAGCATCACCCTGAACGAGCAGGTGGTCGGCTCGATCCGGCCGAACCCGGCGCAGGCGAGCTTCGGCCCCCTCGAATTCCCCATCAACCCGGTCTTCTTCACCGACAGCAACCGGCTCAATTTCCGCTTCGCCGGCCGCTACACCACGGAGTGCAACGACCCGCTCTCCGGCCTGCTCTGGGCGAACATCTCCGACCTGTCGACGCTGCAGCTCACCATCGAGCGGCTGCCGCCGGTGCGCGACCTGGCGCGCCTGCCGCAGCCGCTCTTCGACGCCCGCATCGTGCACGAGCCGCTGACCCTGCCGGTGGTGCTGCCGGCCGAGCCGGGAAGCCCGCTGCTGCGCGCCGCCGCCGTCACCGCCTCCTGGTTCGCCCAGCTCGCCGACTATCGCGGCGCCCGCTTCCCGGTGCGCAACACGCTGCCGGAGCGGGGCGACGCGGTCCTGCTCCTCGCCGGCGCCGGCACCGAGCCGGTGGGGCTGGCCATGCCGCGCATCGACGGCCCGACGCTGGCCCTGCTGGCCAACCCGAACGACGCCATGGGCACGCTGCTCGTCGTCGCCGGCCGCAACGGCGCCGAGGCCGCCACCGCCGCCCTCGCCCTCGCCGCCGGCCGCAGCACGCTGGCCGGGCCGATCGCCCAGGTCGAGGCGCCCCGCCTGCCGGCGCGCCAGCCCTACGACGCGCCGCGCTGGATCCCGACCGACCGCCCGGTGCGCTTCGGCGAGCTGGTCTCGGCGAGCGAACTGCAGGCCTCGGGCTATGCCCCCGGCCCGGTCCGCATCCCCTTCCGCACCGCGCCCGACCTCGTCACCTTCCGCAACCGCCCGCTCGGCATCGACATCGGCTTCCGCAACCCGCCGGCGCCGGTCATCGACCTCGCCGCGGCGCGGCTCGACGTCTCGATCGGCGACACCTATCTCCGCAGCTTCCGCCTCGCCGACGAGGCGGGCTGGTCGCCCTGGCGCTGGCTGATGGCCCAGGCCAGCGCCGATGCCGGCCGGGCCGGCGGCCATCTCGGCCTGCCGCCCTACCTCGTCTTCGGCCAAAACGAGCTGCAGCTCCGCTTCGACATGCGCCCGCTCAGCCGCGGCGAATGCGCCGCGACGCCGGGCGACATCCGCGCCAGCATCGACCCCGAGAGCAGCATCGACCTCTCGCGCGCGCACCGCTTCGCCCGGCTGCCGAACCTCGCGCATTTCGCCAGCGCCGGCTTCCCCTACACCCGCCTCGCCGATCTCTCCGACACCGGCTTCGTCCTGCCGGACCGGCCGAACCCGGTGGAGATCTCGGCCTTCCTCAACCTCGTCGGCCAGCTCGCCGCCCAGGTCGGCCTGCCCGCGACCGGCCTGGCGGTGGCGAGCACGAGCCAGATGCAGCAGGTGGCGACGCGCGAGCTGATCGCCATCGGCGCCCTCGGCCAGCTCGGCCCGCTGCGCCCGCTGCTGCGGGACGCGCCGGTGCGGCTGGAGGGCGAGCGGCTGACCGTCAGCGTCCCGGATGCGCTGCAGACGCTCGGCGCCCTCGTCCTCGGCGGCCCCTCGCGCTCCGAGCGGGCCAGCGCCTCGGCCCTGCTCGCCCATGCGCATGAGGGGATGGGCACGCTGATGGGCTTCGAATCGCCGCTGCAGGCCGGCAAGTCGCTGCTCGTCGTCACCGGCGCCACGCCGGCGGCGGTCGAGGCGATGGTCGCGGCGCTGCGCGACCCGGCCCAGCTGCCGCGCATCCAGGGCGACCTCGCCGTGCTGAACGGCGAGCAGGTCAGCAGCTTCCGCACCGGCCCGACCTACGACGCCGGCCGGCTGCCCTTCTGGCTCTGGCCGCAGCGCTGGTTCGGCAACAGCCCGTTCTGGCTGCTGGCCCTGCTGGTGGCGAGCGGGCTGCTGCTCGGCCTGACGGCGCATGCGGCGCTGCGCCGCCGCGCCATCCTGCGCCTGCGGGGGAAGATCTGATGCCCGCCTCGACCCGCAGCCATCTCGCCGCCGCCCTCGCCGCCGCGCTCGGCCTCGGCCCCGCCGCCGGTCTCGCCCAGGAGGGCGGCCAGGGGAGCGGCGCCATCGCCGCCCTGCTGCGCCAGGCGGCCTTCTGGCAGGAGCAGAGCCGCTTCGACATGGCGCTCGGCGGCTACGAGCGCGTGCTGGCGGTCGAGCCCGACAACGCCGCGGCGCTGGCCGGCGCCGCCCGGGCGGCGGCGGGCCTGGGCAACGCGCAGCGCGCCGGCGGCTATCTCGCCCGGCTGCGGCAGCGCGACCCGGCGGATGCGCGCATCGCCGAGATCGAGGCGGCGCTGCGGGCCAGCCGCATCGACCCCGGGGCGCTGGCCGAGGCCAGGCGGCTCGGCCGCGAGGGCCGCGCCGCCGAGGCCATCGCCCGCTACCGGACGCTCTTCGGCGCCGAGGGGCCGCCGCCCGAGAGCGCGATCGAATACTACCAGACCCTGGCCGGCACGCCGGCCGGCTACGAGGAGGCGCGCACCCGGCTGACCGCCCTCGCCGCCCGCTCGCCCAATGATGCCCGGCTGCAGCTCGCCCTGGCCGAGGTGCTGACCTACCGCGCCGGCAACCGCGCCGAGGGGATCGAGCGGCTGCGCGGCCTCGCCGACCGGCCGGAGCTGGCCGAGGCGGCGACCCGCGCCTGGCGGCAGGCGGTGCTCTGGCAGGGCACCGATCCCGTCGCCCGGCCGGCGGTCGAGGCCTTCCTCGCCCGCTTCCCCGAGGATGAGGCGATGCGCCGCCGCCTCGCCGAGCTGCGCGAGGCCCGCCCGGCCATCACCCAGGGCGACCAGGCGCGCATCCGCGGCTTCGAGGAGCTGAACGGCAACCGGCTGCGCGAGGCCGAGCGCGGCTTTGCCGACGCCCTGGCGGTGAAGCCCGAGGATGCCGATGCGCTGGCCGGCCTTGGCGTGGTGCGGCTGCGCGAGGGCCGCGCCGCCGAGGCGAAGACGCTGATCGAGCGCGCCCTGGCCATCGCGCCGGAGCAGCGGCCGCATTGGGGCGCGGCGCTCGATGGCGCGGGCTATGCGGTCGGGCTGCAGGAAGGCCGGGCCGCGCTCGCCCGCAACGATCTCGACGCGGCGGAGACGCTGTTGCGCGAGGCGGTCGCCCGCGAGGTGCCGGACCGCGCCGATGCCGAGGCGCTGCTCGGCGAGGTGCTGCTGCGCCGCGGCGACGCCACCGCCGCCGAGACCCGGTTCCGCGCCGCCCTCACCCGGAGGCCGGATTTCGGCGCCGCCATGGCCGGGCTGCAACGCGCGCTGCGCGCCCAGGGCCGGGTCGCCGAGGCCGACCGGCTGCGGCCGCCGGGCGGCCCCGCCAGCCCCGGCGCGGCGCGGGCCGCCTCGCTGCGCGCCAGCGCCGAGCGCACCACCGACCTCGCCGCCCGGGCGGCGCTGCTGCGCCAGGCCCTGGAGGCCGAGCCGGGCAACCCTTGGGTGCGGCTCGACCTGGCGCGGGTGCTGACGCGCCAGGGCGAGGCGGCCGCGGCGCGGTCGCTGGTGGAGGAGCGCCTCGGTGGCCGCGCGGATGCCGATTCGCTGCATGCCGCGGCGCTGCTCGCCGAGGAGCAGGGGCGCAACGGCGATGTCGTGGCCCTGCTCGGGCGGGTGCCGGCGGGGCAGCGCCCGGCGGCGATGAACGCCCTGCTCGCCCGCGCCCGCACCGTCGACGAGGTGCAGCAGGTCGCCGGAGCCGCCGGCGCGCTGCGCAGCCCGGAGATCCGCCAGCGCCTGCTGGCGATGGCCAGCCGGCGCGACCCGAGCGGCGCCACCGCCGCCGCGGTGATCCGCGCCTTCGGCGCGACGGGGAATGCCGGCGGCGCGGCGGAGGCCGCCCGGCTGGCGCTCGCGGTGAATGCCGATGCCTCGCCGACGGCGCGGCTGGCGATCGCCGGCGCCCTGCTCGCCGCCGGCAACAGCGCCGAGGCCGAGACCCAGGCGCGGCTGCTCGGCGCCGATCCGCGGCTGACCGCGGAGCAGCGGCGCGAGCTGGCCACGCTGCGGGCGGGCAGCGCCATCCGCACCGCCGACCGGCTGAACGAGGAGGGCCAGCAGGCGCAGGCCTATGACCAGCTCGCCCCGTTGCTTGCCGCCGATCCGGAGAATCCCAGCATCCGCCTCGCCCTGGCGCGGCTGCACAACGGCGCGCGGCAGCCGGAGGAGGCGCGGCGCATCGCCGAGGCGGTGCTGGCGCGCGACCCGCGCAACCTCGAGGCGCGGATGACGGCGGCCGATGCCGCGATCCTCGCCGGCGACCGGGCGCGGGCGGAATCGCTGCTGGAGGAGGCGCTCGCCCTGCATCCGATGGATGCGCGGGTGAAGCTGATGGAAGCGCGCATCGCCCGCGCCTCGGGCAACGACCGGCGGGCGATGCGGGCGCTGCGCGAGGCGCAGGAGCTGCGCCGCATCCAGCTCGGCCAGATGCGCCCCGAGGGCGCCGGGGAGACGGCCGGCCTCGCCGCGCCCAACCCCTTCCTGCGCCAGGTCTCCTTCGGCAGCAGCGCCACCGCGCCTTCGAGCGCCGGGCTCGGCGCGCCGCCGCTGCGCGACCAGGTCTCGCTCGACATCGCGCGCGAGCTCGCCTCGGTGCAGGAGGAGGGGGCGAGCCGGCTGCAGGGCGGCGTCGCGCTGCGCAGCCGCTCCGGCACGGCCGGCCTCGACCGGCTGCAGGAATTCTCGGCGCCGCTCGAGGCCTCGATCCGCTCCGAGACGCTGAACGGGCGCATCGTGGCGCGCGCGACGCCGGTGACGGTCAGCACCGGCAGCCTCAGCGCCGATGCCGACAGCCTGCGGCGCTTCGGCAGCAACGCGCTCAACCCGGGCGCCGCGGCGCGGCCGCGCGAGGATGCCAGCGGCGTCGGCCTCGGCCTCGCCTACCAACGGCCGAATTTCACCCTCGATGCCGGCACCACGCCGCTCGGCTTCCTCAAGGAGAACATGTTGGGCGGCGTGGAATTCGCGCCGCTGCTGAACGACAGCCTGCGGCTGCGGGTGACCGGCGAGCGGCGCGCGGTGACCGACAGCCTGCTCTCCTGGGGCGGCCAGCGGGATCCGCTGAGCGGCCGCAGCTGGGGCGGCGTGACGCGCACCGGCGGGCGGGCGCAGCTCGAATACACGACCGGTCCCGTCACCCTCTACGGCGGCGGCGGCTGGGCGAGCTTCGATGGCAGCGGCGTCGCCGACAACAGCCGCGTCGAGGCCGGCGCCGGCTTCTCCTATGCCGTGCTGCGCAAGCCGGGCGAGGAGCTGACCAGCGGGCTCGACCTGGTGTATTTCGGCTACGACAAGAACCTGCGCTACTTCACGCTCGGCCAGGGCGGGTATTTCAGCCCGCAATCCTTCACCGCCGTGAACATCCCGGTCGACTACCGCGCGCGCTGGGGCGAGCTCGACTACCGGGTCGGCGGCTCCCTCGGCTACACCAACTGGCACGAGAGCAACGCGCCGCTCTTTCCGAACGACCGGGGCCTGCAGCGCTCGCTCGAGGCGCAGGCGGCGGGCGACCCGACGCTCAGCACGCATTACAACGGGCAGACGCGCAACGGCGTCATCGGCGGCGTGCGGCTGGACGGCAGCTATCCGCTGACCGATTCGCTGCAGATCGGCGGCACGCTGCGCTACGACCGGGCGGCGAACTGGAACGAGACGCGGGCCATGGTCTATCTGCGGCAGCGGCTGGGGCCCTAAGGTATTCCCCACGACGTCGCTGCGCGTCGTCGCGGGGGCCCCGAGAGACATCCCCACGACGTCGCTGTGCGCCGTCGCGGGAACCCCGAGAGACATCCCCATGACGTCGCTGCGCGCCGTCGCGGGGGCCCCGTGATTCGCCTCGGGCCCAGGATGCGTCACAGCCTGCCGCGGCCAAGCCGCGGCAGGGCAACGGCAGGCGACAGGTTGGGGCGGATCGCCATCGGGGCGATGCGGCGCTACCCGTGCAATTCGGCGGCGAGCTGGCGCGCCGCCTCGACCAGCAGCGCCGCCACCGGCCCCGCCGGATCGACATTGAGGCGGCCGACGCGGCCGAAGACGGTCAGCGCCAGGCGCAGCCGCCTGCCATCCGCCTCGAAGACCGGCGCCGAGACGGCGGACAGGCCGCCCTCCCCCTCATTGGCGGTGGTGGCGAAGCCCCGCGCTCGCACCGTCTCCGCCAGCCGGTCCAGCGCGGCCAGGCTGGTCGGCGCGCCGGGCCGCGCCATGGCGCGGTTCTGCGCCACCTCCTGCGCGGCCAGGGGCCGCGTCTGCGTGGCATCGCCGAAGGCGCAGAAGACCAGCCCCGAGGCGGAATAGGTCATCGGGCAGACATGCCCGGGCGGGACATTCGCGGCCAGCTCGTGCCGCGCCTCGACGAGCCGCACATGCGTCGGCCCATGCGTGCCCCAGACCGCCGCCGCCGCCGTCTCCCCGGTGCGCGCGGCCAGCCCCTCCAGCACCCGCTCCGCCCGCTTCAGCGCATCGGACCGCCCGAGCGCGGCGAGGCCGGCACGCAGCATCAGCGGGCCGAGCTCATAGCGCGCGGTGGTCGCGTCCTGCTCGACCAGCCCGGCCCGGCTCAGGCTCACCAGGTAGCGATGCGCCTTGGCCGAGGGCATGGCGGCGGCGCGCGAGAGGTCGGCGAGGCGCATCGGGCCGCCGGCCTCGGTCAGCAGGCGCAGCAGCAGGCCGGCGACCTCGACGGAATTGACGCCGCCGCGCGCATCTGCCCCGGCCTCGGCCCGATGGTTGCGACTCACGACTGCTTGAGAATCCATCGCTTGACTCCCGCCCACCAGATTTTGCTACATCATACATAGCGAATTACATAATGCGTAGCAAGCAGCTGTAGCAAGCAGCGACGGGCGACACGCTGGAGCATGGCGCATCCGGCGCCGGGACCGAGGCGAAGGGCGGCCGAACGAGCCGCCGGGGGGAAGGACAGGCATGGACGGCAGCGCAGCCAGGCAGACGGACTACCAGGCCCTCGTCCTGGATTACGTCCGCTCGCCGGACCAGGATGCGGCGCGTCCCGTCCGGCATCCGGTCATCGTCGTCGGCGCCGGCCCGGTCGGGCTCACCGCGGCGATCGACCTCGCGCAGCAGGGGGTCCCGGTGGTCCTGCTCGACGAGGACGACCGCCTCTCCACCGGCTCCCGCGCCATCTGCTTCGCCAAGCGCACGCTCGAGATCTGGGACCGGCTCGGCTGCGGCGAGCGCATGGTCGAGACCGGCGTGACCTGGAACCTCGGCAAGGTCTTCTTCCGCGACGAGCCGGTCTACAGTTTCAACCTGCTGCCCGAGGCCGGGCATCGCCGCCCCGCCTTCGTCAACCTGCAGCAATACTATGCCGAGGGCTTCCTGCTGGAGCGCGCCCGGGCCCTCCCCCATATCGATCTCCGCTGGAAGAACCGGGTCACCGGCCTGGAGGCGGGGCCGGAGGGCGTCGCGCTCACCATCGAGACGCCCGAGGGCGAGTACCGCCTCGCCTGCGACTGGCTCGTCGCCGCCGATGGCGCCCGCAGCCCGATCCGCAAGGCGATGGGGCTGGAGAGCCGCGGCCAGAGCTTCCGCGACCGCTTCCTCATCGCCGATATCCGCCTGGAGGCCGAGGCCGCCGCCGCCTTTCCGACCGAGCGCTGGTTCTGGTTCGACCCGCCCTTCCACCCGAACCAGTCGGTGCTGCTGCACAAGCAGCCGGACGGCGTCTGGCGCATCGACTTCCAGCTCGGCTGGGAGGCCGACCCGGTGGCCGAGCGGCAGCCCGAGCGGGTGATCCCGCGCATCCAGGCGCTGCTCGGCCGCGAGGCGCGCTTCACCCTCGAATGGGTCAGCATCTACACCTTCGCCTGCCTGCGCATGGAGCGCTTCCGGCATGGCCGCGTGCTCTTCGCCGGCGACGCCGCGCATGGCGTCTCGCCCTTCGGCGCCCGCGGCGCCAATAGCGGCGTCCAGGATGCCGAGAACCTGGCCTGGAAGCTGCGCCTGGTCCTCGCCGGCCAGGCGCCCGAGACGCTGCTCGACAGCTACGATGCCGAGCGCGTCCTCGCCGCCGACGAGAACATCCTGAACTCCACCCGCAGCACCGACTTCATCACCCCGAAGAACGAGGCGAGCCGCGCCTTCCGCGACGCGACGCTGGCCCTGGCGCGGGATTGCGGCTTCGCCCGCAGCCTGGTGAACAGCGGCCGCCTCTCGCTGCCGAGCACCTATCGCGACTCGCCGCTGAACACGCCGGACACGGACACTTTCGCGGGGCCCATGGTCCCTGGCGCGCCGGCCGCCGATGCGCCGGTGCGCCGCGGCGGGGAGGCCGGCTGGTTCCTCGCCCAGCTCGGCGGCGGCTTCACCGGGACTTATTTCAGCGATGGCGGCGCGCTGCCGCCGGCGCTGCTGGATGCGCTGCGGAGCCTCGCCCTCGGCCCGGTGCCGGTGCAGCCCCTCGTGGTCGCGCCGCCCGGCCTGCCGCCCGCGGCGATGCCCGGCCTGACCATCCTCGAGGATAGCGAGGGATTGCTCGCCCGGCGCTACGATGCGCGGCCGGGGAGTTTCTACCTGCTGCGGCCGGACCAGCATGTCGCCGGCCGCTGGCGACATGTCGCGCCGGCGCTGGTGCAGGCGGCCCTCGCCCGCGCCATCGGCCAGGACGGAGGGACAGCGTGCTGAACACCGATCTCAACCTCGCCGCGCCCGACGACGTCTACGAGGCGCTGGTCGCGCTGCACCGCGACCTGACGCCCGAGCAGAGCCGGCTGGTCAACGCCAAGCTGATCCTGCTGCTGGCCAACCATGTCGGCGATGCCGAGGTGCTGCGCCAGGCCATGGCGAAGGCCCGCGCCGGCATCGCCCCGGCCGGGCGCGACGGCACCCGGCCGGTCACCGCCTGAGCCGCCCCGGCCCGAAGAACACAAAGGACAGGACCCATGTCAGGCTTCGCAAGCAGCAACGACCTCGCCGACAAGACCATCTCCTTCGAGGAGCTCGGCCCCGGCCTCTATGGCTGGACCGCCGAGGGCGACCCGAATTCCGGCATCGTGGTCGGCGAGGACAGCGTGCTGGTCGTCGACGCCCAGGCGACGCCGGCCATGGCGCGCGACGTCATCGCCCGCATCCGGCAGGTGACGGACAAGCCGGTGAAGCATGTGGTGCTGAGCCACTACCACGCCGTCCGCGTGCTCGGCGCCTCGGGCTATGAGGGCGCGGAGATCATCGCCTCGGATGTCACGCGCGACCTGATCGTCGAGCGCGGCCAGCAGGACATGGACAGCGAGATCGGCCGCTTCCCGCGCCTCTTCCGCGGCAAGGAAAGCATCCCCGGCCTCACCTGGCCGCATGTGACCTTCCAGAAGAAGATGACGCTGTGGATGGGCAGGCGCGAGGTGCAGATCATCCATATCGGCCGCAGCCACACCGCCGGCGACACGGTGGTCTGGCTGCCGAAGGAGAAGGTCTGCTTCGCCGGCGACACAGTGGAGTTCGGCGCCACGCCCTATTGCGGCGACGCGCATTTCGCCGACTGGCCGGGCACGCTGGCGGCGATCCGCGCCCTCGGCCCGGAAAAGCTGGTCCCCGGCCGCGGCCGCAGCCTGCTGACCAGGGCGGAGGTGGAGGAGGGCCTGCAGGGCACCGCCGCCTTCACCGCCGATCTCTTCGGCATCGCCAAGGCGGGCGTCGCCAAGGGCGCGACGCTGAAGCAGGTCTATGACGAGGCGATGGCGGCGATGCGCCCGAAATACGGGCATTGGGTGATCTTCGAGCACTGCATGCCCTTCGACGTCTCCCGCGCCTATGACGAGGCCAAGGGCATCGACCATCCGCGCATCTGGACCGCCGAGCGCGATGTCGAGATGTGGCGGGCGCTGGAGCACGGCACCGAGATGAAGTCGGCCGAGCTGCAATCCTGAGATTCGAGGAGCCACAGCCATGAACGTCGTGCAGCAGTTCACCCCGGCCCAGACCCGGACCGCGGAACCGAACTACCTCTCCGGCTTCGGCAACCAGTTCGAGACGGAGGCGCTGCCGGGCGCCCTGCCGGTCGGCCGCAACTCGCCGCAGCGCTGCGCCTACGGGCTCTATGCCGAGCAGCTCAGCGGCTCGCCCTTCACCGCGCCGCGGGCGAGCAACGAGCGGAGCTGGCTCTACCGCATCCGCCCCACGGTTGCGAATATCGGCCGCTTCCGCAAGGCCGAGGCGCGGCTCTGGCGCAGCGCCCCCTGCCAGGAGGTCGAGCTGCCGCCGGCGCCGATGCGCTGGAGCCCGGTGCCGATCCCGGCCGAGGGGCTCTCCTTCGTCGAGGGGGTGCGCACCCTGACCACCGCCGGCGACGCCGCCAGCCAGGCCGGCATGGCCGCCTCGCTCTACTTCGTCACCCGCTCGATGCAGGACGAGTATTTCTACAACGCCGATGCCGAGATGCTGCTGGTGCCGCAGCAGGGCGGGCTGCATCTGGCGACCGAGTTCGGCCGCATCGACATCGCCCCCGGCGAGATCGCGGTGATCCCGCGCGGCGTCAAGCTGCGGGTCGCGCTGACGGACGGCCCGGCGCGCGGCTATCTCTGCGAGAATTACGGCGGCGCCTTCACCTTGCCGGAACGCGGCCCGATCGGCGCCAACTGCCTCGCCAACCCGCGCGACTTCCTCACCCCCGTCGCCGCCTATGAGGACCGCGAGGCGCCGAGCCGCCTGACGGTGAAATGGGGCGGCGCGCTGTGGGAGACCGAGATCGCCCATTCGCCGCTCGACGTCGTCGCCTGGCACGGCAACTACGCGCCCTACAAATACGACCTGCGGCGCTACTCGCCGGTCGGCCCGATCCTCTTCGACCATGCCGATCCGAGCATCTTCACCGTGCTGACCGCGCCCTCCGAGACGCCCGGCACGGCGAACATCGACTTCGTCATCTTCCCCGACCGCTGGATGGTGGCCGAGAACACCTTCCGCCCACCCTGGTACCATATGAACATCATGAGCGAGTTCATGGGCCTGATCTACGGCGTCTACGACGCCAAGCCGGGCGGCGGCTTCGAGCCTGGCGGCGTCTCGCTGCACAACACCATGCTGCCGCACGGCCCCGACGCCGCCGCCTTCGAGGGGGCGAGCCAGGCCGAGCTCAGGCCGCACAAGCAGGAGGGCACCATGGCCTTCATGTTCGAGACCCGCTTCCTGCAGCGCGTCACCGCCTGGGGCGCCGGGCTGCCCGAGCTGCAGCAGGATTACGGCGAGTACGGCCGCCCCCTGCGGCGGCATTTCGACCCGAGCCGGCGCGAGTGGTGAGCCAGGCCATGAGCAGGATCGACGAGACCCACGACCCGAAGCGCCGGAGCTGGGTGGCCTCGGCCAACGGCCATCCGGACTTCCCCATCCAGAACCTGCCGCTCGGCGTCTTCTCGCCGCCGGGCGGGGCGCCGCGCGCCGGGGCGGCGATCGGCGACCGCATCCTCGACCTGCTGGCGCTGCTCGCCGCCGGGCTGCTGGGCGGCGAGGCGGCGCGCGCCGTCGAGGCGACGGCGGATGGCACGCTGAACGGCCTGCTCGCCCTCGGCGCCGGCCCGCGCCGGGCGCTGCGGACGCAGCTCTCGGCGCTGCTCGCCGAGGGCAGCGCGGCGCGGGGGCGCGCCGAGCCCTGCCTGCACGCCGCCGCGGACTGCGCCCTGCACCTGCCGGCCCGCATCGGCGACTACACCGACTTCTATGTCGGCATCCACCACGCGACCAATGTCGGCCGGGTGTTCCGCCCCGACAACCCGCTGCTGCCGAACTACAAACATGTGCCCATCGGCTATCACGGCCGCGCCTCCTCGGTCGTGCCCTCGGGCACGCCGGTCCGCCGGCCGAACGGCCAGCGCAAGCTGCCCAGCGAAGCCGGGCCGAGCTTCGGCCCCAGCCGCAACCTCGATTACGAGCTCGAGCTCGGCATCTGGATCGGCCCGGGCAACGCGCTCGGCGAGCCGATCCCGGTCGGCGCCGCGGCGGAGCACGTCGCCGGCTTCTGCCTGCTGAACGACTGGTCGGCGCGCGACATCCAGGCCTGGGAGTACCAGCCGCTCGGGCCCTTCCTGGCGAAGAGCTTCGCCAGCACCATCAGCCCCTGGGTCATCACGCCCGAGGCGCTGGCGCCCTTCCGCACGGCGCAGCCGCCGCGGCCCGCGGGCGACCCGGCCCCCCTGCCCTATCTCTGGGACGCGGCCGACCAGGGCGAGGGCGCGCTCGACCTCGAGCTCGAGGTGCTGCTGGCGACGCCAGGGCTGCGCGAGCAGGGCCTGCCGCCGCACCGCCTGGCGCTGAGCAGCGCGCGGCACATGTACTGGACCGTCGCGCAGATGGTCGCGCATCACAGCAGCAACGGCTGCAACCTGCGGCCCGGCGACCTGCTCGGCTCGGGCACCATCTCGGCCCCCGACCCGGAGGGCTGCGGCAGCCTGCTCGAGACCACCCGCGGCTGGACCGAGCCGCTGCGCCTCGCCTCGGGCGAGGAGCGGCGCGCGCTCGAGGATGGCGACGAGGTCGTGCTGCTGGCGCGGGCCCGCCGCGCGGGCTTCGCCGGCATCGGCTTCGGCGCCTGCCGCGGCACGGTGCTGCCGGCCCGCGGCGGCTGAGGCGGCCCCTTCCGGAGGATACGACCGTGAGCAGCATTCCACTCCCGCGCCGCGCGGCGCTCGCCGCCGGCCTCGCCGCCGCCTGGCCCGGCGGCGCCCGCGCCGAGGCCTATCCCGACCGCCCGATCAAATGGATCGTCGCCTATGCCGCGGGGGGCGGCACCGACACGCTGGCGCGCCTCCTCGGTGGCACGATGGCGACGACGCTCGGCCAGCCCCTGGTCATCGACAACCGGCCGGGCGCCGCCACCAATATCGGCGCCGAGGCCACCGCCAAATCGGCGCCGGATGGCTACACGGTGTTCTCGGCCGACAACGGCACGCTGGTCTTCAACCCGGCGCTGTTCCGCACGCTGCCCTACGATCCGCGCCGGGACTTCCGGCCGATCGGGCTGATGGCGCGCTTCCCGCTGGTGTTGACGGCCAAGCAGGGCTCGGAGTTCGGCGACGCCCGGGCGCTCGTCGCCGCGGCGCAGGCGAAGCCGGGCGGGATCGACTGCGGCTCGGCCGGCGTCGGCTCGCCGCACCACCTGACGCTGGAGCGGCTCGGCAAGGAGGCCGGCCTGCGCCTCAACCACGTGCCCTATCGCGGCGCCGCGCCGGCGCTGAACGACCTCCTGGCCGGCACTCTCGAGACGATGATCCTCGACCTGCCCTCCGGCGCCGAGTATCTGCGCTCCGGCCGGCTGAAGCCGCTCGCCCTCTGCTCGGCGACGCGGCATCCCGACCTGCCGGCGGTGCCGACGGTGCAGGAGGCGCTCGGCCTGCCGGGCTTCGAGGCCTATGCCTGGCAGGGGATGGTGGTGCCGGCGAGGACGCCCGACGCGGTCGCCGCGCGGCTCACCGCGGCCCTGGCGGCGGCGCTGCAGGACCGGGCGGTGACCGACCGGATGCGCGGCATCGGCCTCGAGCCGCTGCCTGGCGGCCCGGCGGAATTCCAGGCCCTGGAAGCGGCCGAGCGCGCGGTCTGGGTGCCGCTCATCAAGGAGCGCGGGATCACGCTCGACTGACGGCGGCCACGCGGCCTCGGCTGCAGATCGCCCTTGATCACCCTTCGGACCTGGCTCGAAACTGGACCGGTTCGGAGGGAGGTCCCGCTTGTCGGACGCGCCGGGAGATCGCAGCTATCCGCCACGACGTCCCGCCGCGCTGCGCCGGCACGAGCGATGCCCCGAGTGCCGGAACGACCGCTGGAAGGCCATCAACATCACCGGCCAGCCCCACTGGCTCTGCGTGGAATGCGGCCATATGGAGCCCAACGCCCCGGGGCCGGACCGGTGAGGATCAGCCGGGCCCGGTGCCAGGCCCGATGAGCATGGTCAGCGTCAGGTCCGGCCGCCCGGCGGGCTCGAAGGTGACCTGCTCGTAGTGCAGCAGGCCCTGCTCCGGATGGCGGAAGCTGCGCATCCCGCCCTCCCGCCCGAGCACGCCATAGGCATCCCAGAAGCGCGCGAAATCGCCGCTGCGCCGGCGCAGCTCGCCGACCAGGGCGCGCAGCGCCGGATCGTCGAGATGCGGGCCGCAGGCGGCGTGGAATTCAGCGGCGACGCGGCGCGCGCGCCCCTCCCAGTCCACGATCAGCCCGCGGGCGCCCGGCGCGAGGAAGAGGAAGCGCAGCAGGTTGCGGTCGGCCGCGCCGTCGAGCCAGCCGGTGAAGAGCCGCGCCGCCGCCGCGTTCCAGGCCCGCGCCGTCCAGCGGCGGTCGAGCAGATAGGCCGGGCAGGCGATCGCCGCGACCGCGGCCAGCACCGCCTCCGGCACCGCCGCATCCTCCGCCGCCCCGGCCTCCGGGTCGCGCCGCCCGGCCAGCTCGAACAGATAGGCCCGCCCGGCGCGGTCCAGCCGCAGGGCGCCGGCCAGGCGGTCGAGCGCCGCCGCCGAGACCGAGACGTCGCGCCGCCCCTGCTCGATCCAGGTGTACCAGGTGACGCTGAGCCCGCCGAGCTGCGCCACCTCCTCGCGCCGCAGCCCCGGGGTGCGCCGCCGCGCCCCGCCGCCATGCAGCCCGGCCGCCGCCGGGCTCAGCGCCTCGCGCCGCGCCCGCAGGAAGCCGCCCAGCTCGCGCCGGCGATCCGCCTCGCTCATCCCCGTCATGGTGGCATTCATACCAGTATAACTGCCCGCCTCACGCCAGTGTCCCGGCGGCGCTATCCCTCGATGCGATGCGTGGCGGGCGCGCCCGCGGCATCGGGTGCAATCCGCCGGAGGAGGCGAGGATGACAGCCACGGACAGGTCGCTGGAGGCGCTGGTCGACGGGCAATTCGGGGCCCAGGCGGCGATTTATCTGACGAGCAAGGTGCATGCGCAGGGCGCCGACCTCGACGCGCTCGCCGGGCTGCTGCGCGGCCGGGGCGAGGCGCGCGTGCTCGATCTCGGCTGCGGCGCCGGCCATGTCGGCTTCGCGGTCGCCCCCGAGGTGCGCGAGGTGGTGGCCTGCGACCTCTCGGCCGGGATGCTGGAGACGGTGGCCCGCGCCGCGGCCGAGCGGGGGCTGCGCAACCTGCGCACGCAGCAGGCCGTGGCGGCGGCGCTGCCCTTCGAGGATGCCGCCTTCGACGCGGTGCTGAGCCGCTACAGCGCGCATCACTGGCCCGATCTCGGCGCCGGGCTGCGCGAGGCGGCGCGGGTGCTGCGGCCGGGCGGGCTGTTCGCCGTGGTGGATGCGGTCTCGCCGGGCACGCCGCTCTGCGACACGCATCTGCAAGCGGTCGAGCTGCTGCGCGACCCCTCGCATGTGCGGGACCGCAGCCGGGCGGAGTGGGAGGCGGCGCTGGCCGCGGCCGGCCTCGCCGTCGAGGCGACGCAGGCCTTCCGGGTGCGGATGGAGTTCGAGGTCTGGGTGGCGCGGATGCGCACGCCGCCGGTGCAGGTCGAGGCGATCCGGGCGCTGCAGGCAGTGGCGCCCGCCGAGGTGCGGCGGCATTTCGCCATCGGCCCGGACGGGTCCTTCGATCTGGAGGTGGCGCTGTTCCGGGCGACGCGGCCGGGAGAGTGAGGAGCCCCTGCGGCGCGTTGCCGTACTGACAGAGGTTTGAGACGGCGAAGAATGCCGTCTCAGAACGATCCTGCTAGCGTTCCTGCCCTGGATTTCAGGAAGGGCAGCATTCGTGTCACACGAACAGGATCTGCGCGATGCCAGCGGTCGGGTCTGGGCCGCCACCCTGCCCGACCAGATCAACTTCCTCGGCAACACCTCCTTTTATCATGGCACCTCGATCCATGGCGGCATCGCGCCGATGACGATCGACGTGCATTTCAACCTCGACGCCCTGTTCGGCGACGCGAACGGCAAGCTGACGATCACGATCAAGGATCCGCTGGGCGGGACGCTGCTCGATCTCGGCGGCCCTTTCGTCATCGCCTTCCACAACGATCTCGGCGTGCCGATCAACGGCGCCAACGGCACGCCATCGCTCGTCGTCTATGAGCACGCGAACAGCGATGTCTTCGGCAACACCGGCACGATCCCGTACTATGCCTATATCAGCGACATCCAGGCAGGCGACTTCCCTGGCCTCGGCGTCAATGCCAACACGCGCGCCACCGGCTTCGCCGATCCCGTCTCGGCGCCCAACCTGCCGGGCGTCGGCACGGCCTACAACTACATCGAGCTGATCGGCGCCATTCCCGCAGGCGCCGACGCCCTGTGGGGCACCATCGGCAACCCGTATTCGGGCACGCCCCAGCCAACGAACACCTTCTGGCTCGGCCAGCACGACCGCGTCTCCGACGACAGCTTCACCCTCACCTTCCAACTCGGCCCCAACGCCATCGACGCCGCCTCCATGGCGCTGCTCAAGGCGCAATGGGACGTGCTGCACCCCCCGCCCATCAAGGTCAGCGCCGGCAACGCCCAGGCAACCGAGGGCGGCGACCTCGCCTTCGCGGTGACGCTCGACCGCGCCGGCACCGCGCCGGTCACCGTGCATTACGAGGCGGTCAACGGCACCGCCAAGGCCGGCGAGGATTTCCTGCCCGCTGCCGGCGACCTCACCTTCGCCGCCGGCGAAACCAGCAAGACCGTCATCGTCCACACCCAGACCGACGGCCTGACCGAGGGCAACGAGACCTTGACCCTCGCCCTCACCACGCCGGCCGGCGCGCAGGTGGGGGCGAACGGCACCGGCACCATCCTCGACGCGCCGCCGCCGCCGAAGCCCGCGCATCCGCTGACGCACGACTTCAACGGCGACGGCAAGGCGGACATCCTGCTCGCCGGCGCCGATGGCAGCCATGCCGTCTGGACGCAGAGCGGCGGCACGGTGCTGACCAACGGCCTGCTCGCCAATACCGGCGATTTCTGGTCCCTCGCCGGCGTCAACGACATCGACGGCGACGGCAAGGCCGACCTGCTGTTCCGCGGCGCCGATGGGCAGGTCCTGTCCTGGACGATGAATGGCGGCCAGCTCATCGCGCAGACCCTGCTCGGCAACCCGACGAATTACTGGCGCATCGCCGGGACCGGCGATTTCAACGGCGACGGCAAGGCCGACATCCTCTGGCAGGGCGCCAATGGCGAGGTCGATACCTGGGACGTCGCCCATGGCCAGGCCAATTTCCTCGGCGCCCCGGGCGCCTTCTGGAGCATTGCCGGGACCGGGGATTTCAGCGGCGACGGCAAGACCGACATCCTCTGGCGCGGCCAGGACGGCACCATCGCCTATTGGACGATGGATGGCGGCCGCCCGAGCAGCGCCAGCATCATCTCCAACCCCGGCACCTACTGGCATGTCGCCGGCACCGGCTATTTCAACGACGACGCCTATGCCGACCTCCTCTGGCAGGGCCAGCATGGCGAGACGAGCATCTGGACCCTCGGCGCCGGGGGCCGGGTGACGGGCGGCAGCCTGATCCCCTCGCCGGGCGCCTATTGGTCGCTCGCGGGCGCCGAGGATTTCAGCGGCGACGGCCAGACCGACCTGCTCTGGCGGGGCCAGGGCGGCGAGCTCGCGGCCTGGATGCTGCACGACGGCCAGGTGACCGGCATGCCGCTCCTCGGCTTCCCAACCACCTTCTGGTCGCCCGTCGGCTGAGGCCGGAAGCGCGTCCTAGGGCGCCGTCTCGGACAGCAGCTGCTTGATCCGGGCCGCCAGGGCCTCCATGGCGAAGGGCTTGGTCATGACATGCATGCCGGCGCCGAGCTGCCCGTTCGCGATCAGGGCGTTCTCGGCATAGCCGGTGATGAACAGGACCGGCAGCCCGGGGCGCAGGAGGCGCGCCGCATCCGCCATCTGCCGCCCGTTCATCCCGCCCGGCAGCCCGACATCGGTGACCAGCAAATCGATCCTGGCGCCGGAGCGCATGAGCTCGAGGCCCGCGGCGCCGTCGGCGGCCTCGATGGCGGCGTAGCCGAGCTCGGTCAGCACCTCCATGATCAGCATGCGGACCGTCGGCTCGTCATCCACCACGAGGACCGTCTGGCCCGCCTCCGCCCGCGGCGCGGCGGCCACCGGCGGGGCGGCGTCGAGCGCATCGGCCCGGCCGGCATGGCGCGGCAGGTAGAGCCGCATGGTCGTGCCCTCGCCGACCTCGGAATAGATGCGCACCTGCCCGCCCGACTGCTTGGCGAAGCCGTAGATCATCGACAGGCCGAGCCCGGTGCCCTGCCCCAGCGGCTTGGTGGTGAAGAAGGGGTCGAAGGCGCGCGCGATGACATCCGGCGTCATGCCCGATCCCGTGTCGGTCACGCTGATGGCGATATACTGCCCCGGCTCCATGTCGCGCTCCCGCGCGGTGCGGGCATCCATCCAGGTGTTCGCCGTCTCGATGGTCAGGCGCCCGCCATCCGGCATGGCGTCGCGGGCGTTGATGCTGAGGTTGAGCAGGGCATTCTCGAGCTGGTTCGGATCGACCAGGGTCGGCCACAGCCCGGCCGTCCCGACCACCTGCAGCTCGATCGCCGGGCCGATGGTGCGGCGGATCAGCTCCTCCATGCCCGAGACCAGCCGGTTCACATCGGTCGGCTTGGGGTCGAGCGTCTGGCGGCGCGAGAAGGCGAGCAGCCGGTGGGTAAGCGCCGCGGCGCGCCGGGCAGCGCCCTGGGCCGCGATCATGTAGCGCTCCACCTCCTGGAAGCGGCCCTGCGCCAGGCGCGAGCTCAGCAGGCCGAGGCTGCCGATGATGCCGGTCAGCAGGTTGTTGAAGTCGTGCGCCAGCCCGCCGGTGAGCTGGCCGACCGCCTCCATCTTCTGCGCCTGGCGGAGCTGCTCCTCGGTGCGCAGCAGCTCGGCCGTGCGCTCGGCGATGCGCTGCTCCAGCGTCTCGTTGAGGATGCGCAGCTCGGCCGACACCCGGTCGCGCTCCGCCTCCACCGCGCGCCGCGATTCCATGTCGATCAGCACGCCGGGAAAGCTCGACGGCGTGCCGTCCGGCGCGTGCTCGACGCGGCCATTCGCCTCGATCCAGTAGTATTTCCCGTCGGCGCGCCGCACCCGGTACTGGTGCGCATAGGCGCCGCCCCGGGCGATCGCCTCGCCGATGGCGGCGGCCAGCCCCGGCTTGTCGTCGGGATGGACCGTGGCGACCACCTGCTCGAGGCTGAGGCCGACATGGCCGAGCGCGGGATCGAGGCCGAAGGTGCGGGCGAAGGCCGCGTCCACCGTGAAGCGGTCGGTCGGCAGGTCCCAGAACCAGGTGCCGAGGATGGCGCCCGCGGCGAGGGCAAGCTGCACGCGCTGGACGTTCTCCCGCGCCACCGCCTCGCTCTCGCGCAGCGCCGCCTCCGCCCGCTTGCGCGCCGTCACGTCGCGGAACAGCACCGAGACCTGCTTCCGGCTCGCCGGCTCGACCCGGGTCGCCGACACCTCGATATGGCGCCCCGCGGCGAGGAATTCGCGCTCGAAGCGGATCGGCTGGCCGGTGCGCAGCACGCCGCCATAGAGCTCGACCCAGCCATCCGCCTCGTCCGGGGCGAGGGTGCGGAGCGTCATGCCGACGATGTTCGGGATGCCGGTGTGCCGCTCGTAGCCGGCATTGGCCTCGACATGGACGTAGTCGCTCAGGGGGCCATGCGGGCCGTCGAAGAACTCGATGATGCAGAAGCCGTCATCGATGGCGTTGAACAGGGCGCGGTAGCGCTCCTCGCTGCGCGCCAGGGCGTCCCTCGCCAGCCGCTGCTCGGTGATGTCGCGCACCACGCCGACGAGGCGCACCGGCCGCCCCGCCGCGTCGCGCTCGACCTCCGCCTGCCGCGACAGCCAGCGCAGCGCGCCGGTATCGGGGCGGCGGATGCGGTACTCCACATCGGGCGAAACCTCGCCGCTGCGGCGCTTCGCCGCGCTGGAGACCAGGGCGGCGTGCTCCGGCAGCACCAGGGCCTCGATCTCCGCCGCCGGCAGGCGGTCGCGCACCGGCACCCCGTAGAGGCGGCAGAATTCCGGGGTCACCTTCAGCACGCTGTCGTCGGCATCGATGGAGAACACCCCGACGCCGCCGGAGAGCTGGGCCCGCTGCAGGTCCAGCTCCACCTCGCGCAGCGCCTTGTCCGCCAGGCGCTGCGCGGTGCGGTCGCGCAGGATCGCAAGATAGCCGATGAGCGCCCCGCGCCCGTCCCGCAGCGGCGTCGTCTCGCTCGCCACCCGGAGGCGCGTGCCGTCCCGCCGGAGGTGCCAGCGCTCGCCGGCGGCCCGGCCCTCCCCGGCCGCCTGCCGCATCGTGGCCGCCGGGAGGCCCGCGGCGCGGTCCTCGGGCGTGAAGATGGCGGCCATGGGCTGGCCGAGCATCTCGACCTCCGTCCAGCCGAGGATGGTCGTCGCGCCGCTGTTCCAGCCGGTGATGCGGCCCTCCGGATCGGTGCCGATGATGGCGATGTCGGTGGCGCTCTCGAGGATCTGCCGCCGGAACGCATCGGCGCGGTCGCAGGCGGCCTGGAGGGAGGTCCGGTCCGCCAGCGCCTGGCGGAGGGCGATCTGGCTGCTGGCCTGGGCCGCCAGGGCCTGCAGGGCGAAATGCTGGCGTTCGGTCAGGCCGCCCTCGCGTGGCTTGGTGTCGATGACGCAGAGCGCGCCGATGGGCATCCCCTCGGCGAGGAGCGGCATGCCGGCATAGAAGCGGATGCCCGGCGCCCCGGTCACCAGGGGATTGCCGGCGAAGCGCGGGTCCCGGGTGGCGTCCGGCACCACGAGCCCGTCCGGCGCCAGCATGGCGATCGGGCAGAAGGCGATGTCGCGCGGCATGTCGCGCGTCCCGAGGCCCAGCTCAGCCTTGCCCCATTGCCGGTCCGCCGCGACGAGATGGATGGCGGCCATCGGCGCGCCGAGGAGATCGGCGGCGAGCCGGGCCAGGTCGTCGAAGGCAGGCTCGGGCGGCGTATCCAGGAGGCCGGTCCGCTGGAGGGCGGCCAGGCGATCCTGCTCCGTCCAGGGCGGCCAGCCATCCGGTGCGTTCATGCCAACTCAGGCCTCGCGCCGCGACCGGGCCGAAAGCGGGCGCGCAGCCATCCGCACCACGGCGCAACGGCGCGACCCGGATAGCGGCGGACGAGGCGGGCGATCACCGGAAGGCATGGCGGCCGCCCTAACATGGCATACTCCGGGAAGGAAGCCAGGCCCGGCGCCCGGGCGACGCCGCGGTCGGGGTCGGGAGGCGACAGGGCAGGATCGGTTTTTGTTTCTTATCAAGAATAACAAATGGAGCCGTGGCCGCAAGGGCAACCCTCCGGCGCCCGCGGGACCGGAGCGCGCCGGGCAGCGACATGCGGAACGCCGATATGTCGGCCGTCCCCGGCACGCCCTGCCTGGGCCATCCGCCTCCAGCGCGTGATCTTTGGCGCATGCTCTTTGGTGGCGGACTCTTTGGTGGCGGACTCACCGAAGGGCGCGACGCACGCGATCAGGGGATGGCCCGGCGAAGGAGGATCATCGGCCCCTGGGCATCGACGGGATCGTCGCCGGCACGCCTGCTCCGGGGCGACCGGCGCGGCCGGCGGCTGAAGGGATCAGGCCTCGGCATCGCCCATGCCGCGGATCAGGCCGAGATCGAGCGCGCCCTTCGCCCCCCAGCCGCGCATATCCGGCGGCACCTCGGGCCGGAACCGCTCGTAGAGGCGGAAGCCGATCCGGTTCAGCTCCTCCGGCGCGTAGCGCCCGGCCAGCTCCTGCATCGCCTGCCGCACCGCGGGCAGGTGGCTGCCGAAGGCCCTGGTGACATAGGCGCGCACCGGCGCCGCCGGCGCCGGCTTCCCCTCGCCTTCCGCCAGCACCACGCCATCCTCGTCATGGGTCAGCCGGATCCTGCGGCCAAGCAGCTCGGTGGTGTCCTGCGGCTTCGCCGTGGAGAGGGACCGAGCGGCGGCCTGCGCATCCTTCGCCTGGTCCCTCTCCTCGGCGATGCCGAGCCGGCGCGCCTTCGCCCGGGCCGCGGTGCCGGCCACGGCGCTGGCCAGGCTGAGGGCGGTGTCGGGCGGGTGTCCGAGACGCTCGGCCACCACGGCCGCCCAGAGGGTGAGGACAGGGGCGCGGTTGACCTTGATCATCGTGGGGATCGTCGCGGAGCGGGTCATGCGCTGGTTCGGTCGGAAGCCATGCGGGTGGGAACGTCCAGCGCGCCGATCCGCTCCCGCCGAGCCGGGGCGATGCGGCCCGCCGGACCGAAGGCCGCGGGTCCACGTCCGCCCCCTGGAGCGGATCCCGATCCGGCGGACTCGCCGGATCGGCACGGTGCGCGCGGCACCGGACCGGACATCCCCGCTGCGCTGCAGGACGGCGCCCGACGAGCGCGCGGAGGAGCCGGGTAGCGGCAATTTTCAGCCGCCATCTCGGCCGCGCCCAGGAACCGGGATCAGGCCCGTCGTCTTGGGGAGCGGTGAGACCTGGGAGGCGCCGATGCCCCGCGGAGACAAGTCCAAATACACCGACAAGCAGAAGCGCCAGGCCGAGCACATCGCCGATGGCTACGAGGAGCGCGGCGTGCCGGAGGACGAGGCCGAGCGGCGGGCCTGGGCGACCGTCAACAAGGACACCGGCGGCGGCAACAAGAGCGGATCGGGGCGCGGCGTCCCGGACCCCCACGCATCCGCGACGAAGGGCGGCGAGGCCGGCGGCAAGGCTTCGGCCGCCCGGTCCGCCGCCGCCCGATCCGCCTCGGCCAAAAAGGCGGCAGCGACCCGCAAGCGGAACGCCGACGCCTAGGGCGCTTCCACAGGGTCACGGATCCTGGTGCAAGCCTTGGTTCGAACAGGTCAGTCACGCTTTTCAGTTCGGATGCAGGCGCCCCGGCATTCACCGAGGAATCGAGACCCGCAGCAAGTCTTCCAGCCACCTGGCAAAGACCTGCACGCGGCGGGAGAGATGCCGGCGATGCGGGTAGAGCAGCGTCAAGGCCAGCGGCGCGGCGCGATGGCCGGGCATGACCTCGACCAGCTCGCCGGCCTCGAGATGGCGGGCCACGTCAGAGGCCGGGATCTGGATCAGGCCGAGGCCGGCGAGGCAACAGGCGATGTAGGCCTCCGCGCTGTTCACCGTGACGCGGCCGCGCATCGGCAGCGTCCTGCGCTCGCCCGCCTCGATCCACTCCCAGGGCTCGACCCGGCCGCTTGATGGCGAGGCGTAGTTCACCGCCCAATGCCGACCGAGATCGTCCGGCGTTCGCGGCGTGCCATGCCGATCGCGGTAGGCGGGGCTGACGAGGTTGATGAGCGGCAGCGGGCAGACAGGCCGCGCGATCAGCTCGGATTCACCGAGGGGCCCGACGCGCAGGACGCAATCGACCCCCTCCTCGATGAGGTCGATCGCCCGGTCGCTGACGCCGAGCGTGATGTCGATATCCGGGTATTCCTCGAGAAACCCGGGCAGCGCCGGCGCGACAATGAGGCGGCCGATGCGGCCCGGGACGTCCACGCGGAGCTTCCCGGTGGGCTTGGCGCCCCCCTGCCGGAACAGGCCCTCGGCCTCCTCGACATCGGCGATGACGCGCAGGCAGCGCTCGTAGAAGGCCGTTCCATCCGGGGTCGGCGCCACCTTGCGGGTGGTGCGGTGCAGCAGCCTCGCGCCGACGCGCCCCTCCAGCTCGGCCACCGCCGCCGAGACGGAGGAGCGTGGCATGGCGAGCGTATCGGCCGCCCGGGTGAAGCTCGCGCATTCGACGACGCGGGCGAAGATGCGGAAAAGGTCGATGCGGTCCAAACCGGCTCCCGGCCCATTGTTCGGCCGCTGTGACATATGATGGCAGGTTAGCCGCCTTTATCAGGTCGGACCAGACGATAGCCTGGGCGCCGAGCTGACCGACGCGCCGCTGACGCCGCGTCCCCCCAGGAGGCTGCTTCCATGACCGACCACCGCATCAAGGGCAAAACCGTCATCATCGCCGGCGGCGCCAAGAATCTCGGCGGCCTGATCGCCCGCGACCTCGCCGGCCAGGGCGCGAAGGCGATTGCGATCCACTACAACAGCGCGGCCACCAAAGCCGATGCCGAGGCCACCGTCGCGGCCATCAAGGCCAGCGGCGCCGAGGCCGTCGCCCTGCAGGGCGATCTCACCACCGCGGCCGCGATGGACGCGCTCTTCGCCGAGGCCGTGGCCGCGGTCGGCCGGCCGGACATCGCCATCAACACCACCGGCATGGTCCTCAAGACGCCGATCGCCGCCGTCACCGAGGCCGATTACGACAGGATCTTCGCCATCAATTCCAAGGCGGCCTTCTTCTTCATCCAGAATGCGGGCAAGCACCTCAAGGATGGCGGCAAGCTGTGCACGATCGTGACCTCGCTGCTCGGCGCCTTCACCGGCCTGTACTCGATCTATGCCGGCTCCAAGGCGCCGGTGGAGCATTTCACGCGGGCCGCCTCCAAGGAATTCGGCGCCCGCGGCATCTCGGTGACGGCGGTCGCGCCCGGACCGATGGAGACGCCGTTCTTCTACGGTCAGGAAACGGCGGAATCCGCCCGGTACAACCAGACCGCGGCCGACCTCTCCCCGTTCTCCAGGACCGGCCTGACCGATCCCGAGGATATCGTCCCGCTGGTGCGCTTCCTGGTCAGCGAGGGCTGGTGGATCACCGGCCAGACGATCCTCGCCAATGGCGGCTACACCACGAAGTAGCCGGCCGGGCCGCTCCCCGCCCGGGATGCGGCCAGGGTCACGGGCGCCGCGTCGTCCGGGCGTTCGGCGCGGCGCCGCCGCGCGCCGAGCCCGGCTCCCGGTCGCCGCCGCCGCGATCGGCTCCTCCCCCCCCGGCCCGCCGGCCCTGCGCCCGCCCCGCCCCCGTTCCCGCCCCCACCGACCCCACCCGCGGCAGGAACCCCTCCCCGTGCTCCACGAGATAGGCCCACAACGCCGCCGCCGCCGGCAGCGGGCGCTTCTCCGTCCGGCGCACCAGGAACCACTGCCGCATCACCGGCAGCCCCTCCACGTCGAGGATGACGAGCCGCCCATCCGCCACCTCGGCCGCCACCGTGTGGGCGGAGATCAGGGCCACGCCCATGGCGGCCATCACCGCCTGCTTGATGGTCTCGTTGCTGCCGATCTCGATGCGCCGCCCGCCCATCGCCTCGGCCGCGCCGAACAGCCGCTGCACCAGGTCGCGCGTGCCGGACCCGGGCTCGCGCAGCAGGAAGCTCTGCGTCGCCGCCTCGTCCAGGCCGATCCTCCCGCGTCCCACCAGGGGATGGTCGGGGGCCGCGATGATGACATGCGGATGATCGCCCAGCACCACGCGCTCCAGCGCCAGGTGGTCGGGCGGATAGCCCATGATGGCGAGGTCGAGCTCGAAGGCCTCGAAGGCGGCGACCATCTCGGCCCGATTGGAGACCCGCACCCGCAATTCGACGTGCGGATACTGGCGCTGGAAGGCAGCCAGGGCGAAGGGCGCGAAATACTTGGCGGTGCTGACGATGCCGACGGCGACGCGGCCGCCATCCAGGCCGCGCAGGGCGTCCACGGCGGCGGCGCAATCGGCCAGGGCGGCCTCGATGCGCAGCAGCGCCGTCAGCGCCTCGCGACCCGCCTCGGTGGGACGGGCGCCGGCCGGGGTGCGCTCGAAGAGCGGCACGCCGCCGAGCGCGTCCTCCAATAGTCGCAATTGCTGGCTGACGGCGGGCGGGGTGAGCGCCAGCGCGTCGGCGGCGCCGGCGATATTGCCGGCCTCCACCAGGGCGCCCAGAGCCCGCAATTGCCGGAGCGAGGTCCGTTGCGAGAAATTTACAAGTTTTTCTTTCATTTGACAAAATTTAAAAGAATTTTCTATCGCTCCGCAACCGCGATATGGCCTTTCCCGCCCCCAAGCCGAGGTTTGGTGGCGGAGGGAGCCAACGTCCGTGATCAGCCTTCGCGCCTATCTCGACGACTGGGCCAGCGCCCAAGGGGACCGCGCGGCACTCGCGGCCACGCTCAACGCGTTAGCCGAGGGCGCCGCGGAGCTCGCCGGCCTCATCGCCGAGGGCCCGCTGGCAGGCGATCTCGGCGAGGTGGTCGGCGACAGCCGCGACGGCGACGGCCAGAAGCTGCTCGACCGTCGCGCCGACGCGCTCTTCCTGGAGCGCCTGCGCGCCGCCCCGGTCCGCGCCGCCCTCTCCGAGGAGCAGGCCGAGCCCGTGGCCCTGCAACCGGGCGCGCCGCTGGTCGTGGCGCTGGACCCGCTGGACGGCTCGAACAACATCGCCATCAACGCGCCGCTCGGCACCATCTTCTCTGTGCTGCCGGCGGGCGAGGAGGGCGCGGACCCGGCCGCCGCCTTCCTCACCCAGGGCGAGCGGCAACTGGCCGCCGGCTTCGTCCTGTTCGGCCCCCACACGGTCCTGGTGCTGACGGTGCGCGAGGGCGTGCAGACCTTCGTGCTGGACCGCGCGCGCGGCGAGTTCCACCTCACGCAGCGGGACATCCGCATCCCGGAGCATCGCCGCGAATACGCCATCAACAGCTCCAACAACCGCTTCTGGCCGCTGCCGGTCCGCGCCTATGTCGAGGAATGCGTGGCCGGGCGCGAAGGTCCGCGCGGCGCCGACTACAACACCCGCTGGCTCGGCGCGCTGGTGGGCGAGGCCTACCGCATCCTGTTGCGCGGCGGCATCTACCTCTACCCGAGCGACACGCGCCCGGCCTATCGGCGCGGCCGGCTCCGCCTGCTCTACGAGGCGAACCCGATCGCGCTGCTCGTCGAGCAGGCCGGCGGCGCCGCGATCGACGGCTATCACCGTATCCTCGAGCTGGTGCCGGAGAGCGTCCACCAGAACGTGCCGCTGATCTTCGGCTCGCAGGCGAAGGTGGAGCGCGTCGCCCATCTGCACGCCGCGGGCGTGCCGCAGGCCGGGCAGCGGCCGCTCTTCGCCGCGCGCGGCCTGTTCCGGTCCTGAGGACGCTCCCGCCATGTCCGTGAAGCACCCGATCATCTCCGTCACCGGCTCCTCCGGCGCCGGCACCACGACGGTGAGATACACCTTTGAGCGCATCTTCCAGCGGGAGGGCCTGAAGGCCGCCTGGATCGAGGGCGACGCCTTCCACCGCTACGACCGCCTCGAGATGCGCCGCGTGATGGCCGAGGAGGCCGCCGCCGGCAACGCGCATTTCAGCCATTTCGGCCCGGCCGCGAACCTGCTGGGCGAGCTCGAGCAGGTCTTCGCCGAGTATGGCCGCAGCGGCACCGGGCAGACGCGCCACTACGTGCATGACGAGGCCGAGGCCAAGCGCTTCGGCGCCGATCCCGGCACCTTCACGCCCTGGGAGACGTTCCCGACGCCGACTGACGTGCTGTTCTACGAGGGGCTGCACGGCGCCGCGGTGACGGAGGAGGTCAACCTCGCCCGCCATGCCGACCTCAAGATCGGCGTGGTGCCGGTGATCAACCTCGAATGGATCCAGAAGATCCATCGCGACAAGGCCACGCGCGGCTATTCGACCGAGGCGGTGGCCGACACCATCCTGCGCCGCATGCCCGACTACATCCGTTACATCTGCCCGCAATTCACCGAGACGGACGTGAACTTCCAGCGCGTGCCGACGGTCGACACCTCCAACCCCTTCATCGCGCGCTGGATCCCCACGCCCGACGAATCCATGGTGGTGATCCGCTTCCGCAGCCCGCGCGGCATCGACTTTGCCTATCTCGTCTCCATGCTGCAGGGCAGCTTCATGTCGCGCGCCAACTCCATCGTCATCCCCGGCGGCAAGCTCGACCTGGCGATGCAGCTCATCCTCACGCCGATGATCCTGCAGCTCCACGAGCGCGCACGGCAGGCCCGCTGATCCCATGCCCGAAAGCACGCTGACGACCCCCGTGACGACGCGCGAGATGGCGAACGCCATCCGGGCCCTCTCGATGGACGCCGTCGAGAAGGCGAAGTCCGGCCATCCCGGCATGCCCATGGGCATGGCCGATGTGGCGACGGTGCTGTTCACCCGCTTCCTGAAATACGACGCCGCGCATCCCGCCTGGCCGGACCGCGACCGCTTCGTGCTGAGCGCCGGCCATGGCTCGATGCTGCTCTATGCCCTGCTGCACCTGACCGGCGCGCCGGGCATGACGATCGACGAGCTGCAGCGCTTCCGCCAGCGCGGCGCGCTCACCCCCGGCCATCCGGAGGCCCGCCACACGCCGGGCGTGGAGACGACCACCGGGCCGCTCGGCCAGGGCATTGCCAATGCGGTGGGCATGGCGCTGGCGGAACGCATGCTCGCGGCGCGGCATGGCGACGAGCTGGTCGACCACTTCACCTATGCCCTCTGCGGCGATGGCTGCCTGATGGAGGGCATCAGCCACGAGGCGATCTCGCTGGCCGGGCATCTCGGCCTCGGCCGGCTGATCCTGCTCTTCGACGACAACGGCATCTCGATCGACGGGCCGACCAGCCTGGCCGTCTCCGACGACCAGCCGGCGCGCTTCGCGGCGAGCGGCTGGCACACGCAGCGCGTCGACGGGCACGACCCGGAGGCGGTGGCCGCGGCCATCGCGGCGGCGCAGGCCGATCCCCGCCCCTCGCTCATCGCCTGCCGCACCATCATCGGCTTCGGCGCGCCCGGCAAGCAGGGCACCGAGGGCGTGCATGGCGCGCCGCTCGGCGGCGCCGAGATCGCCGCCGCGCGCGAGCGGCTGGGCTGGCCGCATGCGCCCTTCGAGATCCCGTCCGGGATCCTCGCCGCCTGGCGCGCCGCCGGCCGGCGCGGCGCGGCGGCGCATGCGGCCTGGCGCGATCGCCTGGCCGCCGCCACGCCCGAGCGGCGGGACGCCTTCGCCCGCGGCCTGGAGGGCGCGATGCCCGAGGCGGCGCGCGCGGCGCTGCGGGCGCACAAGGAGACGCTCGCCGCCGACAGGCCGGCCTGGCCCACGCGCAAATCCAGCGAGGCGGCGCTGCGCGCGCTGACGGCCGCCTGGCCGGAGCTGGTCGGCGGCTCGGCCGACCTCACACATTCCAACAACACCATCACGCCCAGCACCCCATCCGTGCGCCCCGGCGCGTTCGGCGGCCGCTACATCCATTGGGGCGTGCGCGAGCACGCCATGGCGGCGGCGATGAACGGCATCGCGCTGCATGGCGGGCTGGTGCCCTATTCCGGCGGCTTCCTGGTCTTCTCGGATTACTGCCGCAACGCCATCCGCCTCTCGGCGATGATGGGGCTGCGGGTGGTGCATGTGATGACGCATGACAGCATCGGCCTCGGCGAGGATGGGCCGACGCACCAGCCGATCGAGCATCTGGCGAGCCTGCGCGCCATGCCGAACCTGCTGGTCTTCCGCCCGGCGGATGCCATCGAGACGGCGGAGTGCTGGGAGCTGGCGCTGGACGAGCGGGAGGCGCCCTCGGTGCTCGCGCTCACCCGCCAGGCGCTGCCGGCGCTGCGCACCGACATCGCCGAGAACCGCTCGGCGCGCGGCGGCTATGTGCTGGCGGAGGCCGATGGCCCGCGCGCCCTGACGCTGCTCGCCACCGGCTCGGAGGTGCAGGTCGCCCTGGCGGCGCGCGAGCGGCTGCAGGCGGCGGGCCATCCCACCGCCGTCGTCTCGCTGCCCTGCTTCGAGCTGTTCGAACGGCAGGACCGCGCCTATCGCGCCGGGGTGCTCGGCACCGCGCCGCGCCTCGCGGTGGAGGCCGCCTCGCCCTTCGGCTGGACGCGCTACGTCGCGGAGGAGGCGGATGTGCTCGGCATGACCGGCTTCGGCGCCTCCGCCCCGGCCGGCGAGCTCTTCGCCCAGTTCGGCATCACCGCCGAGGCGCTGGTCTCATTGGCAGAGGCCCGGCTCGCCGCGGCCTGAAAGGAACGCCCATGGCCTTCATCACCCTCCGCCAGCTGCTCGACGACGCCGCCGAGCACGGCTACGGCGTGCCCGCCTTCAACATCAACAACATGGAGCAGCTCCTCGCCATCATGGCGGCGGCGGACCGGACCGGCGCGCCGGTGATCATCCAGGCCAGCCGCGGCGCCCGCGCCTATGCCAACGACATCATGCTGCGCAGGATGGTCGAGGCCGCGGTCGAGATGTATCCGCACATCCCGCTCTGCCTGCATCTCGACCACGGCGACACGCCGGCGACCTGCCTCTCCGCCATCCAGGGCGGCTTCACCAGCGTGATGATGGACGGGTCCCTGGAAGCGGACGGCAAGACGCCGGCGAGCTACGACTACAATGTCGCGGTGACCGCCCGGGTGGCGGAGCTGTCGCATGCGGTCGGCGTCTCGGTCGAGGGCGAGCTCGGCTGCCTCGGCTCGCTCGAGACCGGCCATGGCGAGAAGGAGGACGGCCATGGCGCCGAAGGCCGGCTTGCCCGCGAGCAGCTGCTGACCGACCCGGACCAGGCGCGCGACTTCGTGGCGCGCACCGGCGTCGATGCGCTGGCGGTGGCGATCGGCACCAGCCACGGCGCCTACAAATTCACCCGCGCGCCGACCGGCGACATCCTGGCCATGGACGTGATCCGCGCCATCCATGAGCGGCTGCCGGGCACGCATCTGGTGATGCACGGCTCCTCCTCCGTGCCGCAGGAGCTGCAGGACATCTTCAACCAGTTCGGCGGCGCGATGCCGCAGACCTGGGGCGTGCCGGTCGGCGAGATCCAGGCCGGCATCCGCTACGGCGTGCGCAAGATCAACATCGACACCGACTGCCGCATCGCCATGGTCGGGCAGTTCCGCAAGGTGGCGGCGCAGAAGCGCGGGGAGTTCGATCCGCGCGCCTTCCTGAAGCCGGCCATGGCCGCGCTGACGGCGCTCTGCGCGCAACGCTTCGAGGAGTTCAACACCGCCGGGCAGGCTGCGCATATCCGCCCGCTGCCGCTCTCCGCGATGGCGCGGCACTACGCGAAGGGCGACCTTGCCCCCACCACCCGCACCGCGCCGGCCGCGGCCGCGTGAAGGAGACGAGCCCATGAACGCCGAACCGCAGAAGCCCCGCAGCGGCCGCTATGACGCGGGCGTGATGAAATACAAGGACATGGGGTATTTCGACCTCGACTACCTCCCGAAGGACACCGACGTGCTCGCCGTCTTCCGCATCACGCCGCAGGATGGCGTGGACGCGGAGGAGGCCGCCGCCGCCGTGGCCGGCGAGAGCTCGACGGCGACCTGGACCGTGGTCTGGACGGACCGGCTGACCGCCTCGGAGAAGTACCGCGCCAAATGCTACCGCGTGGACCCGGTGCCCGGCGCCGACAACCAGTATTTCGCCTACATCGCCTATGACCTCGACCTGTTCGAGGAGAACTCGATCGTCAACCTCTCGGCCTCGGTCATCGGCAACGTCTTCGGCTTCAAGCCGCTCAAGGCGCTGCGGCTCGAGGACATGCGGCTGCCCATCGCCTATGTGAAGACCTATGCCGGGCCGCCGACCGGCATCGTCGTCGAGCGCGAGCGGCTGGACAAGTTCGGGCGGCCGCTCCTGGGCGCGACGGTGAAGCCCAAGCTCGGCCTCTCCGGCCGCAACTACGGCCGCGTGGTGTACGAGGCGCTGAAGGGCGGGCTCGACTTCACCAAGGACGACGAGAACATCAACAGCCAGTCCTTCATGCACTGGCGCGACCGCTTCCTCTACTGCATGGAGGCGGTGAACCGCGCCCAGGCGATGACCGGCGAGATCAAGGGCACCTACCTGAACGTCTCGGCCGGCGACATGGAGCAGATCTACGAGCGCGCGGAATTCGCCAAGCAGCTCGGCTCCACCATCATCATGATCGATCTGGTGATCGGCTACAGCGCCATCCAGTCGATCTCCCGGTGGTGCCGCCGCAACGACATGATCCTGCACCTGCACCGCGCGGGCCATTCCACCTACACGCGGCAGAAGTCGCATGGCGTGAGCTTCCGCGTCATCGCCAAGTGGATGCGCCTCGCCGGGGTGGACCACATCCATGCGGGCACCGTGGTCGGCAAGCTGGAGGGGGACCCGGCGACGACGCGCGGCTACTACGACATCTGCCGCGAGGCCTTCAATCCGCAGGCCTTGCAGCACGGCTTGTTCTTCGACCAGGACTGGGGCGGCCTGCGCCGGGTGATGCCGGTGGCCTCGGGCGGCATCCATGCCGGGCAGATGCACCAGCTGCTGCATCATCTCGGCGAGGACTGCGTGCTGCAGTTCGGCGGCGGCACCATCGGCCACCCGATGGGCATCGCGGCCGGCGCCACCGCCAACCGCGTCGCGCTGGAGGCGATGATCCTGGCCCGCAACGAGGGCCGCGACTACCTGGCCGAGGGGCCGGCCATCCTCGCCGCCGCGGCGCGCGGCTGCACGCCGCTCGCCCAGGCGCTCGAGGTCTGGAAGGACGTCACCTTCAACTACACCTCGACCGACTCGCCCGATTTCGTGCCCAGCGTCAGCGTCGCCTGAAAGGAGATCGATCATGCGCCTCACCCAGGGCACCTTCAGCTTCCTGCCGGACCTGACCGACGCGCAGATCGGCGCGCAGGTCGCCTATTGCCTGCGCAACGGCTGGGCGGTGAACCTCGAATTCGCCGACGACCCGCATCCGCGGAACACCTACTGGGAGATGTGGGGTCAGCCCATGTTCGATCTGAAGGACCCGGCCGCGGTGATGTACGAGCTGGCTGCCTGCCGCAAGGTGCATGGCGGGCGCGCCTATATCCGCCTCTCCGCCTTCGATGCGACGGCGGGCTGGGAAAGCCTCAGGCTCTCCTTCATCACCGACCGCCCGGCCGAGGAACCCGGCTTCGGGCTGGAGCGGCAGGAGGCGGGCGGCCGCAACATCCGCTACACCGCGCGGTCCTACGCGGCGAACAAGCCCGTCGGCGAGCGCTACTGAGCCGATGAGCGCCATGCCTCGGCCGGCCGCGGTCGATCTCGAGGCCGCCTACCAGGCCTCGGGCGTCGGCCCCGTGCTCGAGCAGCTGGACCGCGAGCTCGTCGGGCTCGCGCCGGTGAAAGGGCGGATCCGCGAGATCGCCGCGCTGCTGCTGGTGGACAAGCTGCGGATGGATCTCGGCCTGCGCGCCCAGCCGCCGACGCTGCACATGTCCTTCACCGGCAACCCCGGCACGGGCAAGACCACCGTCGCCGCGCGGATGGCCGATATCCTGCACAAGCTCGGCTACATCCGCTCCAACCACCTCGTCTCCGTCACCCGCGACGACCTGGTCGGCCAGTATATCGGCCACACCGCGCCGAAGACGAAGGAGATCCTGAAGAAGGCGATGGGCGGCGTGCTGTTCATCGACGAGGCCTACTACCTCTACCGGCCGGAGAACGAGCGCGACTACGGCCAGGAGGCGATCGAGATCCTGCTGCAGGTGATGGAGAGCCGGCGCGACGACCTGGTGGTGATCCTCGCCGGCTATGCCGACCGGATGGACCGCTTCTTCGGCTCCAACCCCGGCTTCCGCTCGCGCATCGCGCATCACATCGACTTCCCCGACTACAGCGCCGGGGAGCTGATGGCGATCGGCGAGCGGATGCTGGCGGCGCAGAGCTACCGTTTCAGCCCGGCGGCGCGCGAGGCCTTCGCGCGCTACATCGTCGCGCGCATGCAGCAGCCGCATTTCGCCAATGCGCGCTCGGTCCGCAACGCGCTGGACCGGGCGCGGCTGCGCCAGGCGGTGCGGCTCTTCGAGGGCCGCGCGCGGGACCTGACGGCGGAGGACCTGATGACCATCGACGCCTCGGAGATCCTCGCCAGCCGCGTGCTCGGAGCGCCCGCCGCATGACCCCGCTGGTCATCGCCCCCTCCCTCCTCGCCGCCGATTTCGGCCGGCTGGCCGAGGAGGTGCGCGCCGTCGACGCGGCCGGCGCCGACTGGATCCATCTCGACGTGATGGACGGGCATTTCGTGCCCAATATCAGCTTCGGGCCCGCGGTGATCCAGGCGCTGCGGCCCCATACCGGGAAGTGTTTCGACACGCATCTGATGATCTCGCCGGTCGATCCCTATCTGGAGGCCTTCGCCAAGGCCGGGTCCGACCGCATCACCGTGCATGCGGAGGCGACGCCGCATCTCGACCGCACGCTCCAGGCCATCGCCGGGCTGGGCAAGGCGGCCGGCGTCTCGCTCAACCCGGCCACGCCCGTCCAGGCGCTGGAGCACATCCTCGACCGCATCGACCTGGTGCTGGTGATGAGCGTCAATCCCGGCTTCGGCGGGCAGAAATTCCTGCCCTCGCAATTGCCGAAGGTCGCGGCGATCCGGCGCATGATCGGCGACCGGCCGATCCGCATCGAGGTCGATGGCGGCATCACCGCCGAGACGGCGCCGCAGGTCGTCGCGGCCGGCGCCGATGCGCTGGTGGCGGGCTCGGCGGTGTTCGGCCGGCCCGACTACGCGCGCGCCATCGCCGCGCTGCGCGGCTGACATGGCGGCCCGGGGCATCGCCCTCGGCGTCGATCTCGGCACCTCCGGGGTGCGGGTCGCCGCCCTGGACGCCGCGGGCCGGATGGCGGGCCTGGGCACCGCGCCCCTGGCCGATGCGCGGGCGCCGGAGGGCTGGTGGGCGGCGCTGCGCCGGGCGCTCGCCGCGCTCGCGGACCAGGCAGATCTCGCCGGGCTGCGGGCGGTGGCCGTGGGCGGCACTTCGGGCACCCTCCTGCCGGTCGATGCGGCGGGCCGGCCGCTCGCCGCCGCGTCGCTCTACAGCGACCAGGCGGAGCCGGAGGCGGTCCGCGCGGTGGAGCGGTGCGCGCCCGCCGGCAGCCCGGCCCGCGGCGCCACCTCGCCCCTGGCGCGCGCGCTGGCCTGGCTGGAATTGCCCGGCCTGGCGCGGCTGCTGCACCAGGCGGACTGGATCACCGGCCGCCTGCTCGGCTGCTATCGCTGGTCCGATGGCAACAACGCGCTGAAGACGGGCTACAACGCCGCGGCGGCGCGCTGGCCCCCCTGGCTCGCGGCCGCCGGGATGCCCCTGGCGCTGCTGCCCGAGGTGCGGCCGGCGGGCACGCCGCTCGGGGCGATGGACGCCGCCCTGGCGCGGAGCCTCGGCCTGCCGCCGGGCCTGCTGGTGGTGGCCGGCACCACCGATGGCTGCGCCGCCTTCCTGGCCGCCGGCGCGGCCCGGCCCGGCGAGGCGGTGACCTCGCTGGGCTCGACACTGGTGCTCAAGCTGGCCAGCGAGGCGCCGGTGACGGCCCCGGATTTCGGCGTCTACAGCCACCGGCTGCAGGGGCTCTGGCTGGCCGGCGGCGCCTCGAACAGCGGCGGCGCGGCGCTGGCCCGGCATTTCGACGGCCCGGCCCTGGCGCGGCTCTCGGCCCGGCTCGATCCCGGCCGGGCCTCGCCGCTCGACTACTATCCCCTGCCGGGGCGGGGCGAGCGCTTCCCCATCGCCGATGCCGGGCTGGCCGCACGCGAGACGCCGCGCCCGGATGACGACCTGGCCTTCCTGCACGGCCTGCTGGAGGGCATCGCCCGCATCGAGGCGGCCGGCTACCGCCGCCTGGTCGAGCTGGGCGCCTCGCCGCTGGTCTCGGTGCGCACGGTGGGCGGCGGCGCGCGCAACGCCGCCTGGACGGCGATCCGCGCCCGGGTGCTGGGCGTGCCGGTGTGCCGCGCCGCGGCCGAGGAGGCCGCGGTCGGCCTCGCCGGCCTCGCGCTGCGGCAGGCGCTGCGGTAGCCACCGCGCGGCGCCGCCGCCCTGGCCGGCGCGGGTCCCGCGCCGGGTCTTCCGCGGATGCGCTGCCCGTGCGACGGCTGATCCGTCGTGCCGCCCGCACGCCCTGCCCCGGCCACCAGCCCGGCATCGCGCGCCGCCACGGGACCAGGCAGGCCGGGGGGGCGGCAGGCCCGCAACCAGGACCCGCAACCAGGGCCTGAAAATCAGGGGAGGAACCGGCGTGAAGATCGTCGACGCGCAGATCCATATCTGGTCCAGCGGCACGCCATCCGGGCTGCACCGCAAGGTGCCGGCCTTCACCGCCGAGGAAGCGCTGCGGGAGATGGATGCGGCGGGGGTGGACGCCGCCCTGATCCATCCGCCCGGAAGCTGGGATCCCGGCTCGAACGCCCTGGCGGTCGAGGCGGCGCGCACCTACCCCGACCGCTTCGCCGTCATGGGCCAATTCCCGCCGGACAAGCCGGAGAACCGCCGGCTGATCCAGGGCTGGAAGAGCCAGCCCGGCATGCTCGGCCTGCGCTGGGCCCTGCTCGCGCCCGAGGAGCAGGCCTGGCTGCGCGACGGGACGCTCGACTGGCTCTGGCCCGCCGCCGAGCGCGAGGGCGTGCCGGTGGCCACCATGGCGGGCCTGTTCCTGCCGGAGTTCCGCCGCATCGCCGAGGCGCATCCCGGCCTCAAGCTCATCATCGACCATTGCGGGCTGGTGCGCACCGCGCAGGACGACGCCGCCTTCGCCAGGCTGGAGGAGCTGGTCGCCCTGGCGCGGCTGCCGAACGTCGCCGTGAAGGCGACGGGCGCGCCGCACTACTCGACGCAGCCCTATCCCTACCGGAACCTGCATGACGGCCTGCACCGGATCTTCGACGCCTTCGGGCCGCAGCGCTTCTTCTGGGGCACCGACATCACCCGCATGCCCTGCAGCTACCGGCACTGCGTGACCTTCTTCACCGAGGAGCTGCCCTGGCTGGCCGGCCGCGACCTCGAGCTCGTCATGGGGCGCGGCCTGTGCGAGTGGCTGGGCTGGGACCTAGGGCGCTCCCCCTGAACGCCGGTTCATGGGAAGCGCCCCAGGCTCTGTTTTCAGAGCCTCTTCACCCGATCAAATGAGGCCGCCTGATCCCGCCACGGTGCCGCGGCGAGAGGCGGGGCCGGCCAGGAGCGCCGCGAACGCCACCGCGAGCGGGGCGAAGGACACCCAGAGCACCGTGTCCCAGCCATAGGCGGTCAGCAGCCCGCCCGAGGCGAAGGAGCCGAGCGCCATGGTGCCGAAGACAATGAAGTCGTTGAGCGACTGCACCCGCGTCCGCTCCTCCGGCCGGTGGCACTCCAGCACCAGGGCCGAGGCGCCGACGAAGCCGCAATTCCAGCCGAGGCCGAGCAGGACCAGCGTCAGCCAGAAATGCCCCACATCCACGCCCAGCAGCCCCACCGCGGCGGCGGCGCCGGTCAGCGCCAGCCCGGCCGCCACCACGCGCGGCGCCCCGAAGCGGGCGATCAGCCGGCCGGTGACGAAGCCCGGCGCGTACATGGCGACGACATGCCATTGCAGGCCGAGATTGGCCGCGTCCTGCGACAGGCCGCAAAGCCGCATGGCCAGCGGCGCGGCGGTCATCAGGAAGTTCATCAGCAGGTAGGAGACGACGCCGCAGACCACCGCGACGACGAAGCGCGGCTGGCGCGCGATGGCGCCGAGCGGCCGGCCGCCGGCGATCTCGGCCGCCGTCGGCATCGGCAGCCGGACGCCGAGCAGCACCAGGGCGCAGAGCGCCGCCACGCCGGCCTGCGCCAGGAAGGTGGCGGCGAAGAGATGCGGCGGCCAGAGACCCATGGTGTGGGTGACGAGCTGCGGGCCGATCACCCCGGCGAAGACCCCGCCCGCCATGACCAGCGAAAGGGCGCGCGGGCGCCGCGCCGGCGGCACGCCATCCGCCGCCGCGAAGCGGAAGGACAGCACCACCGCCGCATAGGCGCCGCCGAAGAAGGTCCCGAGGCAGAACAGCCAGAAGGAGCCGAGCACCACCGCGAGCGCCGAGAGCAGCCCGACCAGCACGCCGCAGCCCGTCCCGGCCAGGAAGGCGGCGCGGCGGCCGTGGCGGCGCGCGATGGCGCCGGCCGGCAGGGTGCAGGCGGCCATGCCGACCACGAAGATGGAAATGGGCAGCGTCGCCAGCGCCGGGCTCGGCGCCAGCATATGGCCGACGATGGCGCCCGTGGCGTAGACGACCGTGGAATTCGCGCCTGCCAGCGCCTGCCCGATGGCCAGCCTGACGACGTTGCCCGTGGCGTGGCCCATGGCGTGGCCCGTGGCATGGCCGGTCTCGGCCGCGGCGGGACGCAGGGCCGAAGCCGCTTCGGCGTGTGACATGGTGGGCTTTCCTCAGCCGGCCATCTGGCCGCGCCAGGCCGTGTCGCGCGGCGAGGGTCGGCGGTGCAGGCGGCGGTCGAGCAGGGCGCGGGCCTTCGCGGCCGCGCCGCTGCGCATCAGGGCCAGCAGCAGCATGTCCTCGATCATCTCGCGCTGGGCGCCGCTGCCGCCGATGCGCACCACCTCGGCCGCGACCGGCTCCAGGATGCGCGCGCAGCCCGCATGGTCCCCCTCGGCGAAGGCCAGCGCCGCGCGGCAGATCGCCGGCACCACCGGCCCCGCGGCCAGGCGGCCCGTCTCGGCGAGCTGCGCCAGCGCCGCGGCGCGCCGCCCGACCGCCTCCCCGTCGCCGGTGGCCGCCTCCAGGATGGCCATATGGGCATCGGCGAAGGCGAAGCCGGCCGCCGGGAAGACCGGCCGCGCGTAATCCGCCGCCGCCTGCCACAGCCCTGGCGGCACCGCATGGCCATAGGCCTGCAGCCGCCACAGGAAGGAGGCGGTGTCGCTCACGATGTTGACCGGCATCCCGGCCGAGACCGAGGGCTGGACATGCGCGGCATAGAGCGCGAGGGCCCGCGCCGCATCGCCGCGCTCGAGCGCGCCGAGCGCCGCATGCCAGGCGATATGGCCATGCAGCGGGCCGCTGCGGTCATAGCCCGGCAGCCAGCCCTCGATCAGCCGCTCCGCCTCCTCGCCCGCGCCGGCCTCGTAGAGCGCGTGCGACAGCGCGTGCGCCGCATTCGCGTTCTCCCGCCGCAGTTCGAAGCCGCGCTGCGTCAGGGCGCGGCCCTGCGCCACCGCGCCGTTCTCGGCCTGCGACCAGCCGCGATAGGTCAGGAACCACCAATCATCCTCGGCATAGTGCCGGGCATGGCGCTCGCAGAGATCGACGCGCGCCTGGTCGTGGTCCGCCATGCCGGAGAAGGCGAAGAGGCCGAAGGCGCCGAGCGGCAGCGAGAGGATCAGGGCGTCGCGCGGCCAGGCCTCGAGATGGGCGAGGCTGCGCTCCAGCGCCTCGGCGGACCGGCCGTGGATGGCCAGCGACAGGGCCTCGACATGGCTCCGCTCGCGCTCGGTCCCATGCCGGGCGACGAGCTCGGCCGCCGCCACGATCCGCGCCCGGGCCGCCGCCGGCTCGGCGCGGATGGCGTGCAGGCGGGCGCGGGCGGCATGGGCCAGGGCGAAGCCCGGATCGGCCGCGATCGCCGCCTCCAGCGCCTCAGCGGCGCCGGGCCAGGCGGCGAGGAGGAGGTCGATGCCGTCGCGGTAGCGCCCGGCCGCGAGGTCGGAGGAGGTCGAGAGCGGCAGGCCGCGGCGGTCGAGGCGATCGAGGCGGGCCATGGCGGGGTCCTCGGGCTGGGATTCTCACAGATGCGGCGGCGGCCCGGGGTCGATCCGGCAACCGGCTCGGGCGTCCACCGCTCGGGGGCCAGACTAGCCCGCCTCGCCCTGGCCTGCTTTCGATGAAACGACAATCTATATAGAATACCCGACAAAGCCGGAGGCTGGCCGTGATCTGGGAGACCCTCGTTGCGCCCTCCGGCCTGGCGCCTCCCCGGCCGATGACCGTGCGCGCGCAGTCCATCCCGGCACGCCACTCCTTCCCGGAGCATGCGCACGCCTGGAATCAGGTGGTCCATGCGATCTCCGGGGTGCTGACGGTGGCCGTGGACGGGCGCTCCTTCGTCATCTCGCCGGAGCAGGCGGTCTGGCTGCCGACCGGGTCGCGGCACCGCGTCGGGTCGCTGCTCGGGGCGGAGTTCCGCAGCCTCTGGCTCGCCGAGGAGGCCGGTGCCGGCCTGCCGGAAAGCCCGACCGTGTTCGGCGTCTCGCCGCTGCTGCGGGCCCTCATCATCGAGGCGGCCGCCATCGAAGGCCAGAACGACCCCGATGGCTATGCGGGCCGTGTCACCGGGTTGATCCTCGACCAGCTCCGGCGCGCGCGGCCCCTGCCGGGGGCCCTTCCCTGGCCGCGCGCAGGCTCCCTGGTGACGCTGTGCGAGGCCGTCTACACCGATCCAGCTGATGCACGCGGGCCCGAGGACTGGGGCCGGGACCTTGGCATGTCGGGGCGGACCCTGGCCCGCCGCTTCGAGGCCGAGCTGGGCATGAGCCTGCGGTCCTGGCGACGGCGCCTCAGGCTGTTCAAGGCGATCGAGTTCCTGGGCGGCGGCCTCAGCGTGACGCAGGCCGCCATGGCCTTGGGCTATGGCTCGGCCTCGGCGTTCATCTATGCGTTCCGCACCGAAATGGGGTGCGGCCCCCAGACCTATATGCGCGGCGCTGCGGGGGAGCGGGGCGGCAGCCGATGCGGCTCGGCCTCTCCATCGCCTCCCGCGCCCCGGCCAAGGGTTGGTCGGCGGCCTTGGTGACGCCGGCGCGCATCGGGGCCGCCGGCGCCGGCCCGCCCTGCGCCAGGGCCACGCCAGCCGCGTCCCGGGTCAGCCGGATCCTGCGGCCGAGCCGCCGGGCGGCCGTCCGGACCCGGTCGGTCGCAATCGTTCAGTCGCTGGCGGAGAGGGTGTCCGCCTAACTCATATCCCCTGCCGTTCCGTGGTATCCTGATTTCTCGCATTAGACCAAACGTCTAATGCTCGCTGCCATCAACGGCGTCCCGGCCCGTTCCGGGTTGTGTCGGGCCAGTCCACAACATTATTGTGGACCAGATTGTGGACCAGATTGTGGACCGAGGGCGTCAGGTGGTGGCCAGAGCGGCGGGCAAACTCATCGGCCGTTTGCAGGCAGTGACGGCTCGAGCAGTCGTCGCGGCCGGCAAGCCCGGCGCCCATGCTGATGGGAGCAACCTGTACCTGCGGGTAGCAGGGCCCGGCTCTGGCAAATGGACGCTGCGGTACAAGCTCGCTGGCAGGGCCCGGGAGATGGGCCTGGGTGGGTATGACCATGACGGCCGACGGGGCCTGACACTGGCGCAAGCCAGGGCTGCAGCAGCGGAGGCGCAGCGCCTGCTTCGCGATGGGATCGACCCCCTCGCCCATCGCCAAGCCCAAGTGGAGGCCGCTGCGGCGCGGGCCGCGGAGGACGCTGCCAAGGCCCGCACCTTCCGGGAGGTTGCGAGCCTCTATATCGGCGCCCACGAGCGAGGCTGGCGAAATGCCAAGCATCGGGCGCAGTGGCGATCCACACTCGACACCTATGCAGCACCGCTGATCGGGGATCTGCCGGTGGCCGAGCTCACCACCGAGAACGTGCTGGCCTGCTTGACCCCCATTTGGACCGAGAAGCCAGAGACGGCCACCCGGCTCCGGGGTCGCATCGAGGCGGTCCTGGACTATGCCGCCGCCCGAGGCTGGCGGGAGGGGCCCAACCCGGCCCGGTGGCGCGGCCACCTGGCGAACCTCCTCCCTCGGCGCTCCAAGGTTGCCCGTGTCGAGCACCATGCCGCCCTTCCCTGGCAGGAGATGGCGAGCTTCATGGTCCGCCTTCGGCAGCAGCCTGGGATAGCCGCGCGGGCGCTGGAGTTCTGCATCCTGACTGGCACCCGAACCAGCGAGACCCTCGGGGCCCGCTGGGCTGAGGTGGATCTGACGGCCGCGGTATGGATCGTGCCTGGTGAGCGGATGAAGGCCGGCCGGGAGCACCGGGTGCCGCTATCCGGCCCGGCGCTTGAGGTGCTCCGAACGATGAATGAGCTGCGCCAGGTATCCGGTGACGGGTTCATTTTCCCCGGCAGCAAGGAGGCGCGGCCGCTCTCCTCCATGGCCATGCTCATGCTGTTGCGGCGCATGAAGCTGGGGCACCTCACGGTGCACGGCTTCCGCAGCGCCTTCCGGGACTGGTGCGAGAAGGCGACCAGCACGCCGCATGCGGTCGCCGAGGCCGCGCTGGCACACACCATCGGCGACAAGGTCGAGGCGGCCTACCGGCGCGGCGACCTGTTCCAGAAGCGTCGGGAGCTCATGGATCGCTGGGCGGAGTATTGCGCGAAAGTTCTTCCCGCCGAGGTCGGAGCTGCCGCCCCAGCCACATATCATCCACAGCGGTAATCAGCCGCGAACGGAATACGCCACGGCACTGCGTTCAACGCCGTCAATAATTGCGGTTCGCTACTCCGGTCGGACCTCGTCGAGCAGGATGATCCGGTGCAGCCGGCGGCGATGCTGCGTCTCGTCCCATTCGCTGGCGCGGTGCAGGCTACAGCGGTTGTCGCTCATCAGCACGTCGCCCGGCTGCCAGCGATGCTCATGTACGAATTCCGGCCGCGTCATCTGCGCCAGCAACTCGGCGAAGAGCGCCGTCCCTTCCGCCTCGGGCAAGCCGAGGATGCTCGATCCCCATTCGCCGCCGAGATAGAGGCCCCGGCGTCCGCTCTCCGGATGGGTGCGAACCAGCGGATGCACCACATCCGGGAAGCGTGCCGCCTCGGCGGCGCATTGCGCCTCCGTCGCATCCGGGAAGAGCGTGCGGTAAAGCCGCGCCCGGCTGTGCTGCACCTGGAGCCCGGCGATGCGCGCCCGCATCGTCTCCGACAGTGCCTCGTAGGCGGCGATGCCGTTGGCGTAGCGGGTCTCGCCGGCCTGGGGCGGGATCTCGATGGCGTGCAGGAAGGTGAAGAGCCCGGCATGCTCCAGATGGTAGTGGTCGGTGTGCCAGTTGAGGCCGACCTTCACCGCCCCGGCCGTGCGTCCCTCCTCCACCACGTTGCCGACCACGAAGATCTCGTGATGGTCGTGCAGGCAGAGGTCGCGCCGGCTGTGCAAGTCCATGTTGCTGCCGAAGCGCTGCGCGAAGCCGAGGAAGCCGGCGGGCGGCAGATGCGTCTGGCCGCGCAGCAGCAGCAGCGTGCGCTCGACGCAGGCGCCGCGCAGGATGGCGGTGATCTCCGGGTCCTGGGGCAATGCCAGGTCGACGCCGCCGATCTCGATGCCGATCGCCGGCCCCAGCTCCCTCACCGAGAGCCCGCGCCGCGCCGCCGCGGCCCGCCATTGCACCAGCCCACCCGCCATCACGCCGTCTCCTGGATCATCTTCAGCCGTGCCCGGTCGACCTCGCTCTGCAGGAAGCGGTCGTAGAGCGGCTGGGCGGCGCGCTGGAACGGCGCCTTGTCGGGATCGACGATGGCGACGCCATGCGCCTTCACCTGCTCGACCAGCTTAGCCTCCGAATCGACCACGAATTGCCGCTCGAACACCGCGCTCTCCTCCGCCGCCTGCATCAGTGCGGCACGGAGATCGGGCGGCAGGGACTGGTACTTGCGCTCGCTCAGTACCACCGGCGCGGTCAGGCTCAGCCAGCCCACTGTGGTCCAGTGCTTGCAGACCTCGTAGAATTTCTGGGCGACGAAATTAGTGTAGGCGGCCTCCGCTCCATCGACCACGCCGACCTGTAGCGCGCCGTAGAGCTCGCCATAGGCGAGCGGCGTGGCATTGGCGCCGAAGGCGTTGAAGGCCGCGACATGCACCGGGTTCTGCTGGGTGCGGATCTTGCGGCCCTTCAGCGCCGGCATGTCGGCGACCGCCTCCCGCACCATCAGATGGCGCACGCCGGAGGAATAGAGGGCGAGCACCCGGAAGCCGCGGCCCTGCGCCGCCTGGGCAAGCTGGGCGATGGCCGGCGTCCCGGCGACGCGCGCCAGGTGGCCGTAGTCGCGGATCAGGAAGGGCATGTCGAGGAGCTGGTACTCCTTGACGAAGTTGGCGAAGGCGGCGTGCGAGGGCACGGCGAGGTCGATGGTGCCGAGCGCCACGCCTTCGATCATCGGCAGCTCGTTGCCGAGCTGGCCGTTGGGATAGATCTGCAGGCCGAGCCGCCCGCCCGTCAGCTCCCGCAGCCGCTTGTCGAGGAAGCGCAACCCCTCGTCCTGCACCTCGCCGATGGCGTTGGTGTGGGCGGCGCGGAGCGTCATCCCCTGCGCCAGGGCGGGGCGGGCGATCCAGGCTGCGGCGAGGCCGGCGCCGAGGGCGCGGCGGGTCGGGAGCATCGGGCGGGCCTCCTTCACATCAGCGCCCGCGGCAGCCAGAGCACGATGCCGGGGACATAGGTGCAGAGCATCAGCACGGCGACGAGCGGGATCAGCGGGATCCAGATGACCCGCGCCACCGCGCCCACCGGCCGCCGCGCCACCGCGCAGGCGACGAAGGTGCAGATGCCGTAGGGCGGCGCCACCAGGCCGATCGAGAGGTTGATCGACATTACCAGCCCAAAATGCAGCGGGTCGATGCCGAGCTTGGTGGCGACCGGCATCAGCACCGGCATCAGGATGACCAGCGCCGAGATCTCCTCGAAGCACATGCCGACGAAGAGCATCAGCAGGTTCACCATCAGCAGGAACAGCACCTGGCTGCCGCCCGCGGCATCGAACCAGCCCGAGATCATGCCCGGCACGTCCTGGATGGCGACCAGCCAGGCGAAGATCGAGGAGGTGCCGACGATGATCATCACCGCCGCCGAGATGCCGACGGTGCGCAGCATCAGGTCCGGCAGGGCGGAGAGCTTCAGCTCCCGGTAGATGGCGAGGTCGATGGCAAGGCCGGCCACCACCGCCAGCACGCCGGCCTCGGTCGGCGTCACCACCCCGCCGACGATGCCGCCGACGATGATGAAGGGCAGCACCATCGCCGGGATGGCGGTGATGAAGGCCTTTCGCAGCCGCGGCAGGCTGAAGGGCTCGGCGTCGCGATAGCGTTCCGGCTCGCGCCGCGCATAGAGCCAGTGGGTCAGCATCAGCCCGGCTGAGGCGATGAGGCCGGGGATGATGCCGCCGAGGAACATGGCGCCGACCGAGAGGTCGCAGACCATGGCCAGCACCACCATGATGATGGAGGGCGGGATGATCGGCCCGAGCGCGCCAGCGGCGGCCACCACCGCGACGGAATAGTCGATGTCGTAGCCGTGCCGCCGCATCTCCGGCAGCAGGATGGAGGAGACGGCGGCGGTGTCGGCGCTGCCCGAGCCGGAGATGCCGGAGAGGAAGGTGGAGGTGACGGTCGCCACCATGAAGAGGCTGCCCTGCACCCAGCCCACCAGCGCCGCGGCGAGGCCGACGATGGCCCGCGCGATGCCGCCATGCTCCATGATCAGCCCGCTCAGGATGAAGAAGGGGATCGCCATGAGCGGGAAGCTGTCGAGGCCGTTCCAGAGCCGCTGCGCCACCACCACCATCGGCACGTCGGTGGAGAGCGCCAGCGTCAGCGCCGCGGCGACGCCGAGGACGAAGACCATGGGCGCGCCGGCGATCAATAGCAGCGCGAAGGAGGAGAAGGTGAGCCCCATGCCGAGGCCTCAATCTACCCGGACGCCGCCGCCGGACGTGACCGGCTCGAGCCCGAGGATGGCGGCACCGAAGGCCAGCACGACCTCGAGGGCGAAATAGGCGGCGCCGACCGGCAGCATGGCATAGGGCATGTCCATCGGGATCTGCAGGCCGGGGCTGGTCTGCCAGGCGCCGACCTGCATCAGCAGCAGCCCGCCCTGGAACACCACCCAGAGGAACCAGAGGCAGAGCCCGGTCACCGGCACCAGCAGCAGCCGCGCCAGCCCGGCTGGCAGCCGCTCGATCACCAGCTCGATCGCCACATGCAGGCGTTGCCGCATGGCATAGCCGGCGCCGAGCAGCACCATCCAGATCTGGGCGAAGGTCGCCGCCTCGTCGCCGCCGGGGATGGAGCGGTTGAAGCCGTAGCGGCAGACCACCTGCGCCAGCACCAGCAGGATCATAGCCGCGAGCAGCAGCAGTAGGATGCCGTCCACCGCCCGGCGCAGCAGCGTCAGAGCGTTCCGCGCGAGGCGTAGCGGCAGGGAGGCGGAGGGGGGCAGCAGCCCGCTCTCGATCGTGGCGCCGGGCATAGCGAAAAGGCTCGCCGCAGTGTGCGGGCCACGCAAGCCCGTTTCTTGGGCAAATCAGCGCCGAAGCCGCCGATATGCCTAGCTACTAACCGAAATATGCCTCAGATGAGGAAAACTTCGGCGTTTGGGTCCATCAGCCGAAGCGCGCCGTGGTGAAAGCGGCCGGGATGCCGCCCCGTCCTAGAACCGCCTCGGCCGTCATCCGCCCGATCACCGGCCCAAGCGTGTAACCATTGCTGCTGACGGCGATGAAGGCGCCCGGCACACTCGGCAATTCGCCGAGCAAAGGTGCCCGGTCGATCTCCGGCGCCAGCCCGTTCCAGGCGCGGATGGCCTGCAGCCCCGCGATCCCCGGCATGACCCGCCCAGCCACCCAGAGATTGCCCTCGATCGCCCGGCGCAGGTTGCGCGGCGAGCCGTGGTCGTCGAGCACCCCCGGCCAGCCGCCGCCGATCAGCAGATGCCCGCCCTCCCCTTGCTTGAGGGAGAGATGCCGCGAGGCATGCGCGACCAGGTGCCGCATGGCCGGCATGGCGGCCTCGGTGGCGATCACCTGCTGCACCGAGCCGACCACCGGCAGCCCCTCCACCCCCAGCATCGCGGCGATGCGCGCCGCGAAGGGGCCGGCGGCGTCGACCAGCCGGCCGGCCCGGATCGGCCCGCCCGCGGTCCGCACCAGGAAACCGGCACCCTCGCGCGCGATCGCCTGCACCTCCACTCCCTCTGCGAGCCGCGCCCCGGCGCGCAGCGCCAGGCGCTTCACCGCCAGCGTGCCGCGCAGCGGGTCGATCTGCCCCTCGCCCTCGCAGAACCCGGCGCCGATGGCGTCCGGCCCGACCCAGGGCGCGAGGTCACGGAGCTCATTGGCGCCCAGCACATGGCTGCGCAGGCCATGCCGGCGCTCCACCGCCACCTTGGCGCGCAGCCAGGCCATCTCCGCCTCGGTCTCAGCCAGCATCAGCCCGCCCTCGGTGCGGATGCCGAGCCCCTCGCCGGCCGCCGCCGCGATCTCGCCCCAGAGCGCGATGCTCTCCGGGCCGAGCGAAAGGCGGCTGATCGCCGGGCCCTGCTCGCTCCTGCCGTCGAAATCATAGGTGAGAAGCTGCACATGCAGGCTGCCGGCATTGGCGGTGCTGGCGGCCATGCCCGCCTCGGCGCGGTCCACCACCAGGACGTCTCGGCCTTCCCGCGCTAGGTGCAGCGCGGTCGAGAGGCCGGCAAGGCCGGCGCCGATGACCAGCACCTCGCAGTGTGGCGGCGGCGCCACGGCGGGCGCCAGGCGCCAGGCATCGAGGGCCGGCGCGGCGATCGCGCTCCAGGGCGCTGCGGCCTCCGGCCATTCCAGCATCAGCGGCGCGGCGGCGACTGGCTTCACCGGCGCCCGCGGCAGGGCGAAGCCGCCCTCGGTCGCGGCGCCGGCCAGCCGCGCCACCGCCGCGCCGCAGAACCGCCCCTGGCAGCGGCCCATGCCGGCGCGCGTCGCCTTCTTCAGCGCCGGCAGCGAGGTGCAGCTCTCGGCCCGGGCGGCGCGGAGCTGGCCGGCCGTCACCTCTTCGCAACGGCAGAGGATGGTCGCGTCCGAGACCGCGGCGATGTCGAAGGCCGGCGGCGCGAAGAGCTGCCAGAGCGCCGCCTGGAAACCCTCCGCGCGCCGCAGCGCCCGCCGCGCCTCTCCGTCCTCCGCCGCCGCGACGCCGAGGTCGCGCGCCGCGGCGAGGCCGGCGAGCCGGCCGTGGGCCAATGCGACCCGCGCCCCGCCCAGCCCGGCGCCGTCGCCGACCGCGAAGACGGCGGGCAGCGAGCTGCGGCCCTCGGCATCGGTCACCGTCTCGAGCCGGCCGAGCCCCTGGTCGACGAAGCGATGCGCACAGCCGAGGGCGCGGGCGAGGCCGGTCTCCGGCTGGAAGCCGAGATGCAGCGCGCAGGCCGCCGCCTCGATGCGCTGCTCACCGGCCGGGGTCGCCAGGCGCAGCGCGGCGAAGCGGCCGGCGCCGTCCGCCTCGCAGGCGAGGGGCTGCGCCCCCCAGAGCACCGGCACGCCGGCGCGGCGCAGCGTCATCAGGTAGCCGAGCCCGTCGCGGGCAAGATCCGGCGCCGCCCGCCAGAGGGTCAGCGCCTGCCGCCAGCGGCCGGCCCCCGGGCGCGGCGCCGCCTCCGCCACCGCGGCCACCCGCACGCCCCCCGCCAGCAGCTCGCAGGCGAGCTGCAGGTTGAGCGGCCCGCTGCCGGCGATGACGACAGAATCACCCGGCGAGACCCGCTGCGCCCGCGCGAGCGTCTGCAGCGCGCCGGTCGTCATCACCCCCGGCAGCGTCCAGCCCGGGATCGGCACCGGCCGTTCATGCGCGCCGGTGGCGAGGACGAGGCGGCGGGGCCGGAAGGTGATGGCCCGCTCGCCGGCCAGCGCCGCGATCTCGTCGGGCGCGAAGGCGCCCCAGGCAGTGGCCTCGGCGAGGATCTCGACCCCGGCACGGGCGACCGCGGCACGCAGCGCGTCGCCGGCGCGGAACTGCGCATCCGGCGCGGCATGGCGATGGCCGGCCGCCAGCGGCTTCAGGTATTGCCCGCCGGCCTCGGCGCGCTCGTCCAGCACCACCACCTGCCGCAGCCCGGCCTCGGCTGCGGCCAGGGCGGCGGCCAGGCCAGCAGGCCCGGCGCCGACCACCAGCAGGTCGCAAGGCCGTTCCTCGATGGCCTCCGGCGGGGGCTGCGCCGCCGGCGCCGGCCGGGCGGGCAGGTCGCCGCTCACCACCATACCCGGCCGGGCCTTGACCATGCAGGCGCGCTGGCCCTGCCGCCCATCCACCGTCACCACGCAGTCGAAGCAGGCCCCCATGCCGCACCACAGGCCGCGCGGCGCGCCGGAGCCGGTGCGGCGCAGTGCCAGGATGCCGGCGGCGGCCAGGGCGGCGGCGATGCTCTCGCCCGGCAGCGCCTCCACCGGCCGTCCTTCGAGGCTGAAGCGGATCGGCGCGGCGATGGGGGCGATATCGGGGTGGGTGAGGCGCATGCCCTTGCCTTCCGCCTGCATCGGGGGGGAGAACTCGCATGATCGCAGCCTGGCAGAAGGGGGCAAGCGCATGAGCCGGCCATTCCGCGGCACCTATACGGTGCTGGTCACGCCCTTCACCCCGGACGGGGCGGCGGTGGACCTGCCGGCGCTGCGGCGGCTGGTCGAGTTCCAGATCGCCGAGGGCATCGAGGGGCTGATCCCGCTCGGCTCCACCGGCGAGTTCCTCTCCTGCAGCCGGGAGGAGCGGGCGGCCGTCGCCGAGACGGTTATTCAGGCGGCGCGCGGCCGGGTGCCGGTGCTGATCGGCACCGGCGCCGAAGACACGCGCGAGGTGGTGCGCGCCTCGCGCGAGGCCGAGGCGCTGGGCGCCGACGGGGTGATGATCATCCCGCCCTTCTACGCCGTGCCGACGGAGGCCGAGCTCTACCACCACTACAAGACCGTCGCGGATGCGATCGGCCTGCCGATCATGGTCTACAACAACCCGGCGACGGCGAATGTCGACCTGACGCCACCGATCCTCGCGCGCCTCTCGACCATCCCCAATTGCCGCTACGTCAAGGAGAGCACGCTCGAGGTGACGCGAGTGCGCGACATCATCGCGCTCTGCGGCGAGCGGATGGAGGTCTTCGCCGGCGTGCTCGGCTATGAGAGCGCCTGGCTGGGCGCCATCGGCTGGGTCGCGGTCTGCAGCAACCTGGTGCCGCGGCTGTCGCGCGACATGTTCGCCGCCGCCGCCTTCGAGCGCGACCAGCCTAGGGCGTTGGACCTGTACCGGCGCCTGGCGCCGCTGCTGCCCTTCGCCGGCGGCCCCCGCTATGTCGCCGGCACCAAGGCGGGGTTCCGGCTGCTCGGTATGCCGATGGGCGCGCCGCGGCCGCCACGCCTGCCGCTGCCCGAGGCGGAGACGGCGACGCTGGCGCAGGTCTTGCAGGCCATGGGGGCGGTGCCGGCCTCGCGCGCGGCGGAATAGGGACACGTGATGCTCCGACGCCTGCTCCTCGCCGCCCTGCTCGCCGCTGGGAGCGCCCCCTGGGCCTCTCCCTGGATCCAGGGCGCGGCGGCCCAGACCGCCTGCACGCCGCGCGTTGCGGATGCGGAGCTGGTCAAGCCGCGGACCCTCGTGATGTCCACCAACCCGACCCTGCCGCCGATGCAATTCGTCGACAGCCAGGGCACGCTGCGGGGCATGCGCTTCGAGCTCGGCAGCGAGATCGCCCGCCGGCTCTGCCTTGCGCCGGAGCATGTGCGGGTGGAATTCGCCGCCATGATCCCCGGCCTCGCCGCGCGACGCTGGGACATGATCAATACCGGCATGTTCTACACCGAGGAGCGGGCCAAGCTGATGCCGCTCGTCCGCTACGAACAGCAGGCGATCAGCGTCAGCGTGCCGCGCGGCAACCCGCGCAACGTCCACCGGATCGAGGACCTGGCCGGCCTCACCCTCGGAGTGGAGCAGGGCGGCTTCGAGTTCCGCCGCAGCCAAGACCTGGCGAAGGCGCTGGAGGAGAAGGGGCTGAAACCCGCGACCATCCGCCCCTTCGACAATTTCGCCGTCTCCTTCCAGGCGCTGCGAGCCGGCCAGGTGGATGCGGCCATCTCCATCGACAGCACGGCCAAGGAGTATGACGACCGCGGCGACTTTACCCGCGCGATCAGCGGGCTCTTCGGCACGCCAATCAATTTCGGCTTCCGGAGCAAGCTGCTGGCCGAGAGCGTGGCGCAGGTGCTGACCGAGATGCGCAAGGACGGTAGCCTCGCCGCGCTGTTCGACCGCTACGGGGTGCAGGGCTATGACGGCCCCATCCAGGTGGTCGGGCCGAACTGAGCCCGTGCAGGCCTGGCGCTGGGACGGCTTCCTCGACTATCTCTTCAACGGCTACCTGCTGCACGGCGCCGCAATCTCGGTCGCGCTGACTGCAGGTTCGCTAGCCTGCGGCCTGCTCTTCGGCGTGCTGGTGGCGCTGATGCGGCTCTCCGGCCGCCGCTTGCTGTCCTGGCCGGCGCAGTTCTATTGCTGGCTCTTCCGCGGTACGCCGCTGCTGGTGCAATTGCTGATCCTCTATACCGGCCTGCCGCTACTCGGCATCCGCTTCTCGGTCTGGGAAGCGGCCCTGATCGGGCTTTCGCTCAACGAGGGCGCCTACCTGTCGGAGATCGTCCGCGCCGGCATTCTCTCCGTGCCGCGGGGCCAACGGGAGGCGGCGGCGGCGCTCGGCCTGCATCGTGGCCGGATCTTCCGGCTAGAGCGGTTTCCCATCAGTTTGCGTCATAGCCTGCGTTGGCGAAATAGTTGGTGCACTCGGCTGGGGTGAAGGTGTCGATGATGCGGCCGATGGCGGCCCACAGGCCGTCAAGGCTGCGCTCTGCCGCTGTGCGGAGCGCAGTCTTCAGTCTCGATGGGGTTGAAGTCAGGGCTGTAGGGCGGGAGGTAGAGCAGGTCGGCGCCTGCGGCCTCGATGGCGGCCCTGACGCCTGAGCCCTTGTGGCTGCCGAGATTGTCCATGACGACGATGTCGCCAGGGCGGAGCTCGGGCACCAGCACCTGCTCCACATAGTCCTGGAAGAGCGAGCCGTTGATCGGCCCGTCGAGCACCATGGGCGACCACCATGCCGGTGTTGCGCAGACCGGCGACAAAGGTGGTGGTGAGCCAATGGCCGTGCGGGATGGCAGCCCGTAACCGCTCGCCTCGGGGTGCTCGGCCGTGGGTCCGGGCCATGTTGGTTGAGGCCCAGGTCTCATCGATAAACACCAACCGGTCCGGGTCGAGGTCAGGCTGCGCCTCGAACCAGGCCCAGCGCCGCCTCAGGACGTCCGGGCGGTCCTGCTCCGCGGCGTGGGCGGTCTTTTTTTACGCGTCATCCGCCGTCGGTCGAAGAAGCGCCATAGCGTGCCGATGCCGGCCGACACGCCGGCCTTGGCCAACCCAGCCTGGATCTCCCGCAGCGTGATGTCCGACTTCTGGTCGACAAGGCGGAGGATCAGCCCCGCATGCGCCTCGATCTGCGCCGAGCGCCGGTCGCCGCCAAGTGGCCCTGGCGCGACCGAGCCCACCTCCCGCACCAGTGCCGCCCAGCGCACTGCGCTGGCCGCGCTCACCCCGAAGCGGATCGCCGCCGCCCGACAGGACGATCCCGCCGCAATCGCCGCCACCACGCGCTCCCGCAGATCGACCGACAGAGCCTTCGACATGCCCATCGCCCCCATCCTCAGGGGCAATCGAATCACAACCGCGCAGCCCGTAAGATCACAAGCGATTCAGTCAGGCAGGAAACCGCTCTAGGCATCTGGACGCAAGCGCTTCGCGTCATCATCCCGCCGCTAGGCAACAGCGTGAACGGGCTGCTGAAGACCACCTCGGTCACCAGCGTCATCAGCGTGGACGAGTTGCTGCGGCGGACGCAGCTACTGATCCAGGAGCGCTTCCTGGTGCTCGAGCTCTTCGCGGTAGCGGCGCTGTACTATCTCGTGCTCACTACCGCTTGGGAACTGGTCCAACGGCAGCTTGAGCGACGGTATGGGCGAGGCCAAGGTGATGCTGCTGCTGATCGTCGCTAGGATGCGCCTCCCGGTCGCCACAGTCTCGAATGTCATGTGCGGCGCTGGTCGCCCAGCTGGCCGCCACCGGGGACGGCCTACTGTCGGTGGACGATCAGCGGGTGCGCGTCCTTCAAGCGGGCAAGGACGCCGGCGGCCGCGGCCTCCGATCGGGCTTTCGAGGAGCAGATGGCGGCCTGGCGGGCCCAGGACGCCGCGGCGCAGGCTGAGAAGTACCGGCTCGCCTTCTGGCGGCCGATCGTGGCCTGGGGTGTCGTGTCGGTGGCGGTTCTCATACCCTCGCTGGTCGCTGCGGCTCTCTTCGGTTGGGGCAGCTCGGCCGTGCTGGGCGCCTTCCGGCAGCCCCTCTGGCTCCTGGTCCTGCCAGCAGCGGCCGCGGTGGCGGGGCTCAGCTTCGCGGCGATCTGTGGGTGGGCGGCGGCCAGGGCGGAGCGGGTTGCCGACCTGTGGCCGCCCGTAGGTGGCGCAGTCAGTGCTGGAGTGCTGCTCCTGGCGGCACTGCGGGGGGTTCCAAGATAGTTCGCCCGGAAGCGTAATTCTCCTAATCAGTGCTGCGACGCCGTGAACTGATGGACCGACTGTAAGAGGCGCAGCATTGCGTCTCTTTCTTCCTCGGAGAGGAACTCCGGGTCGGGTACCCGCACATGAACACCGTCTCTCGTCTGGTGCAGGGTATGCCTCAAGTTCGAAGGCCTACACGGCGTAAGCCCCCACAATCGCAATCGTGCCTTATAGCCTTCAACTGTCATTAGAGCCCATCCGGAAAGGAATTGAATCGGCTGAATCGGATGTGATTCTCTGGTCGTGCGGGCGATTCGCGGGGGCAGGCAATGGCGTGGACGGCAGAGCAT
>NZ_QLIX01000019.1 GCF_003258945.1 Roseicella frigidaeris
AATCTCCTCGGGCGTGTGGGCCTTCTTCCTCGCCATCCCCGAACCTCCCCCCGCAGTCGCCAGGCTACATCACCGGCGGACCACTTCTACGGGGGCAGGCCAATCGCTAGGCGACAGATCGGGACACCGCCGACGTGAGCAAAGGTATCGAGGTCCACGGCCACGAGCCGGCGCGAGCGGTCTACCGCCGCGATGTTGACCTTCATGACCTCGAATAGACGCTTTCTCAGGTGCCGGGGATCAACGCCGGCAAGGTCAGCGACGAAGCCTGGAGGCAGCATGGCGTGGACGTTGCTGCCTGGCCGCAGCATCGCGCTCACCGTCGCGTACTGGAGCGGAAGCATCGCTTCGGTCATGAGGGACCACCCCATGCCGAGCCTCAGCTTCGCGTCGCGCGACCCCGCTGCCATCTCAAAGACCAGCCTGTCCCCGCCGACGTCGCTTAGCCCGAGGTCGTGGAGAGCGTTCGTACGCTCGGCTCCAAGGAGCAGGCGACGGACCCTGGCCGACTCGAACTTCGCCTCGCGCTGTTCTGACGTAAGGGCACGGAGCATGTCATTCTCGAACTGCTCCGACGCCGCCTGAAGCTTGCGGTGGGCGAGCCAGACGAGGCCGTCGGCCGAGATCCCGGAAGTCGTCGAGCTGGCTGTTGTGATGTCCTGCAGTTCCGGCGCGCTGGCCTCCAGCGCACCACGAAGGTCGGCCGTGAGCCGCTCGGTCACAGCGGAGAGGGCGCGCAGCTTCACCTCAGTCGTTCGTCGTAGCTGGTCCCGAACGTCCGAAGGGATCGGAAGGGGACGCAAGCCGCGCGCGGTACGGCGGAGATTACGCGCATTGATCTCGGCAGGGTCCTGCCAGATTTCGTGTATGCGCTCGACCGGGACGTAGTCCGTGAGCGGATCCTCGTAGACCGGGGAAACGTTGAACCGGACGTATCCCGGAAGCGCGGCCAGTCGTGCCGGGTGGAAAAGCCTAGCGCAGCCTAGGAGCGAGTAGAAGTGCGGCGAGTCTGCCGCCGTCAGGGCGCGAAAGGCGTCCGAGACGATCGAGACCGGACTCCGGAGGGATAGGAGATCCGGATTCGGGATCACCTGCTCTGGTGGAAACAGCCACGCCAGTTCGCGGAGTTGCGGCGCGCCGACGAGGAAGGAGAGATGCCGGCCGATGACCCGCCGGAGGTGTTCGTATCCGATCCGGTCCCAGAAGTAGACCTGTGCTGTCGGTCGCTTCGGCGTACCGTTGGGCCACGTCCAGTTCTGCTGAAGCGCCAGAGTGAGGCTCTGCTGGATGGCGTTGAGCATCGCGACAAGGGCGTTCCGCTCCGCATCCACCGATTTGTTCAGCACCTCAGCGACGCGGGCCTGGTTCCCCGCCAGGCCCCGATGCTCAACCATCCAGCCGAAACAGCCCGTGATGCCACTGGCCGGGTCGAACTCCACGTTGATGTGGATCCGCACATCAACGTATTTCGGCAGCACCGCCGTGCTCCCGGCCCCCGGCACCACCGTCACAGTCCGGGTACCTAGTACCTGGGCCCGGGCACCGGCGAGCGCCCGAATACCCCTCAACGATCCGTGGCCATCAAAGATCGCATCTCCCGGCTGTCTCGCCGCGATGTCGGCAACCGTACGCACGTGCTGGCTCTCGAGCATCCGGCGCGCACCGTCCGTGATGCCCGGTATCCGGCTGATATGGCTTTCGGCCCGCGCCATGGGCTTGCAGTAGAGGAGCCGAGTCGGATCGGTTTCGAGGGCTTCGTTCTCGTGCTGATGGTTCCAGTGATGCCCGAGGAACTCACATCCGACGCACCGGGAGTCCACGTGGTAGCTGATGTTTTTCCAGTCCTCCGGGGTCAGGGCGTCCCGTAGATCCGCCTCGAAGAACCGCCGGACCCGGGCCGAGAAGACTGAAGCGGGCAGGTAGTCCAGATCCACCTCGAAGGCCGCGAGATTCTGGGCCTCGGTCGGCTCGCGCCCGGCGGCCTGGGCCTCCCGGAGCATGGTCTCCATGGTCGAACCGCCGTGCCGTCCCGGCCACACCGCGGCGTCAGCCCGGACGAAGAAGCGCTCGGATAGGGAGCGTCCGTCCTCGTCGACCGTGGTCCTGAGCCAGGCAGCGAGCGTCATGCAGTAGTAGGCTATCTCCGCGAAATGCGCCTCCGACGCCTCGGCGGCGAGCTTGCAGTCGATCACCCGAAGGCCGACGCGGGCATCCCCCTCCGGCAGCCCCACAATTTCCCCGGATGCAGTGATCTCCTGCACCGGTAGGTTAGCCTTGCCCATGGCGCCGAGCGGACTCGCTGCCATAGCCTGAATGACATCAGGGCGGGCGTTCCCGAGCGTGAGGGTCTGCGCGACCGCTCGGTTTGAGAGGGCAGATGCCACTATCTCGTCTAGGCCGATCATCTCCTGGAAGGCCTGCGGCACCACATACTCGGTCTCGATCAGGAAGCGCGGGGTCTGCAGAAGGCGCGTCCAGACCGTCTCCAGCTTGAAGATCAGCCCATCGCCATGCGGCAGGGGTCTGGCATCGGGGTCTCCCTCGACGGGCCGCGCGGTGCTCGCCGGGAAGATCTCAGCCAGTTCCTCGTAGCGCTCTGCTTCGTTTCGCCGTCCTTCCTCTGCCAAAAGCGGTAAGCCTGGCCTTGCGGTGTCCCGTTCAGGCGGGGGGTTGGCAATAAAGTTGCCGGAGGCGTCACGGACGATTTCATCACCGCGGGAACTGCTGTAGAGGTCAAACCGGAGGCGACGCTTGCAGGAGCGCCGGACGTACTGAGAGATATGGCGTTTCGCAAGGTGAGGCACCCGCACCCCTCGTGCAGAGCTGCTCGCGAAGCCTAGCAGTAGACGCCATTTGAGGTGAAGTGGTCGCGCTGGACTGCACATCGCGCATAAGCCTGTTGGAGACCGTCACGACCTGCAATGGTGACGCCGCTCTTGCCCTAGTCGGCACAGGTCCGGGCGATCTTGATCCTACGCTGCCCGGCGTAGCGCCGAGTCGCGTCGCTCTGGTTCTCGATCGAGTACTGCTGGTGCTTGGTCGACGTCCGCACGTAGGCGACGGCCCGCGCAGGCGTCGATCTGCTGCGCCCAGCATCACCCCGCCTTGTGTGGCGTCGCTGCGCCACTCGGCTAGCCTCCCCGATCAGCGGCCGAGAAGCTGCGCTGGCCGATAGGCTCAGCACCCGAGCCCTCAGCTCCTCGATGTCAGGCGGGTCACACGCCATCAATGCACCCGGTGTAGCGGAAGCGATCGAGTTTGACGCCGTCGAGGGGAGCCGAGACGATGGGCTCTTTAAAGAGCCGGCTTGGGCCATCTTGAACTGTGCGCCGGGTCGGATGGCGCTGCTGCCGGCAAGATCGGCAAATCTGTCCAAGTGTACCCAAGCCAGCTCGATAAGTTTGCACAAGGGGGCCGGGGCGAAGCCGCCGCGCAGCAGGGCACGCGCCTCAGCGGCTCGCTCGGAGTCGGCCAAAGCCGCGGCCACTGCCCGGACCAACGGGGCATCCTCGCCGCGCACCTGCACCTCGACCCGCTGCAGGCCACGGCTGCGCAGCCGACGGCGGTGCTCCGCGACGGCGGATTTGGGCTGAGGCTTGGATTTGATCGGCATGGCAGGCACTCGCTGGCGATCTCCAGAAGTGTATTCGGAAACGCTTCCGACGATCAGTCCGACGCCCGGATGCCCATGGGGACCCGGAGAGGAGCCACCGCTCTGCCTGTCTCACGTCTCCGGATCCGGTGCTGCCGCAACGATGGCGAGGTCGAGCGCGTCACAGGCCCGACGAGCTCGACCGGGCTGTCCAGCAGGTGCCGGCGCGACACGACGCGGAGCGCGCCCGCGACTCGATCAGGGAATAGCGCCAAGCTGTCCCCGTGCGAAAGCGTGAGAGCATGCTGTGTTTGATCGGAATCGGGATTCGGGCGCGGGCTGATTTCTGATTCAAACCCAGGGCTGGACGAAGGAGGCCAGCCTGGATGCGGCCTTATTCTGAGGATCTGCGAGAGCGCGCGGTGCAGCGTGCTGAGGCGGGCGAGACGATCCGCGAGATTGCTGCCGCCCTGCGGATCAGCCCGTCCTGCGTATCGAAGTGGCGCAAGCGGCAACGCGAGACGGGTTCGCTGACGCCTGGTCAGATGGGTGGGTACAAGCCGCGCACCCTGGTGGGCGAGCATGCCGAGTGGTTGCGGGCGCGGGTCGCCGAAGGCCCGTTCACCACGCGCGGCCTGACGGCGGAGCTGGCGATGCGGGGCATCAAGACCGATCGGCGTGCGGTGTGGGTGTTCCTGCATGCCGAGGGGCTGAGCTTCAAAAAAAACTGTGCTGCCCGCCGAGCAGTCGCGCCCTGACATCGCCTTCAAGCGCACCCACTGGCAGGCCCACCAGGGCAGGATCGACCCGCACCGGCTGGTCTTCATCGACGAGACCTGGATCAAGACCAACATGGCGCCGCTGCGCGGCTGGGGCCTGCGCGGGCAACGGCTGAAGGCGCGCGTGCCGCATGGTCACTGGAAGACGCTGACCTTCATCGCCGCCCTGCGGCACGACCGCATCGATGCCCCCTGCGTGATCGACGGCCCAATCAACGGCGAGCTATTCACCGCCTATGTCGAACAGGTGCTGGTCCCCACGCTGGCGCCAGGCGACATCGTCATCCTCGACAACCTCGGCAGCCACAAGGGACACCGCGCCCGCCGCGCCATCCGCCAGGCCGGCGCACACCTGCTGTTCCTGCCGCCCTACAGCCCGGACCTGAACCCCATCGAGCAGCTCTTCGCCAAGCTCAAGCACCTCATGCGGGCCGCCGAGCCAAGAACAGTCGAAACCACATGGCGCAAGGCCGGCGCCATCCTCGACCTGGTCAGCCCAGCCGAATGCGCCAACTACCTCGTCAACTCAGGCTACGCTTCCGTGTAAACACAGCATGCTCGAGGGGAAGGCGATGCCGTCGAGGCCGGATGGATGCCAGTGGAAGGCTGCCGCCCAGGCGCGGGCAAGACGGTGTTCAGCGGCGCCTACCACATCGGTCGGTACCCGGGAGCGGGCGAGGGCTGCCCCCCGGAGATCCACCAGCCTCAGCGGCCGCGTCACCTCGATCTCCGCCCAGTCCCAGAGCGCCAGCTCCGCCTCCGCGACCAGGAAGGGGCCGGGCGGCGCGGCAACGGCACGGTCGCGCAGCAGCGCCTCCTGCAGGCAGAGCGTGAAGGACTGGCCGAGGTAGAGCGGGAGCCACCGGGGTGGGCGCCCCCGGTCCAGCATCGGGTCGGAGAAGCGAGAGGGCCCCGGGCCGACACCGAGCACATCGGGGTACGCGCTCCGCACCAACCGGGCCAAACGGGCGCCCACCGGGATGATGGTGGTGGCAGGCCGGAGATCGGCTGCGCGGCGGGGCGGACGGGCTCGCGCCCGTCGGTCGGTCACGCCCCGCCTGGGCTGAAACCGCCGCCGACGCGGCGGGCGAGCGCAACCGCCTCGGCCGCGCGGCGCGGATCGGCGGCGACCTCAAGGCCGGTCTGCATGCCGAGCCGCTCCGCGATGGCATCGGAGGACAGCATGTCCGGTCCCGCCAGCAGTTCGGCCGCGGCCTGGGCGCCGCGGGCATAGGCACGCTGCAAGGCGGCGCGGGCCGCATCGGGTGGGAGTTCGGCCGTCTCGGCTCGGTCCTGCGGTGCTGCGGACGCGCGCTGCGGCAGCCTGACGATGCGGAACCGGCTCGGGCTCCTGCCCGAGGTGGGTTCGACGCCGAGGATCAGGCCACGGCCGGTGCGCTGCACCGTGGCGGCGCCGCTAGCGAAGGCAGCAAGGGCACGCCGTGCTTCCTCAGCCGAGAGGCCGGGTGGCACCTCGACCCGGGTCGCCCGGGCGGTGCTTTGCCGCGCCGCACCGGATCTGGCTGGCTTACGAGGGGCGTGAGAATTGGCGCCGGACGGCATGCCGGAATTGCAGGGCATCGACGGGTTCTCGTCAAGTTCGTCAACCTGGCTTCGTTGCAACCTGCTACTCGGCACACAAGGACGGGGGCACGTCGTCTCAGCGAAGCTCAGCCCTGGTCACCGTATGCGCTGCGGGCTCCGGACAGCTGTGGACTGGAGAACCACTGATTGTTCGATTAAGCGACGATAGATTCGCATCCAGTTGCACTCCCTCCGCCAGCACCGTTCGGATACGACCCGGATCCAAACAGCCTTCGGCCTTGCACGCCTCCGCCCGGCGGCCGGCAGGGATTCCGCGCCCCACCCTCCTGCATCTCATGTGCGGTCACCTCGACCCTGCGCGCTGCCGCCGGCACCGTGCGGGCCACGGCAGGCGCCCCTGCGCCGCGCCCAGCAACACTCATGTTGCGCCGATCGACGTTTCGGGATCGTATTGCCGGCCGGACGCGCCGCGCCTCGCCGGGCGGCGGACGAGACCGATCGAGGACGACATGGACCAGGCTCCCTTGCCGCGCCACCTGAACCGCCGGCAGATGGTCGGCGCGGCCGCCGGTCTCACCCTCGGGGCAGCCTCCCTGGCGTCCGCGCCCGCCACCGCCCAGCCGGAGGCGGCGCAGCAGGCGCCAGGCGGCGTCGACTACCGCCTCGTCGCGCGCTGGGATATCGAGCAGCTCAACCGCATCCTCTCGGTGGACACGCCCGCCTTCGCGGGCCTGTCCGTCGATTACAGCCCGGCGCGCAACGCGGTGCGGCTGTATCGCGTCAGCTACCCCTCGGTCGCGCCGGAGCGCGGCAACAGGCCCGTCCTCCTCACCGGCCTGCTCGCCCTGCCGGAGACCGGCCAGGCCACGCTGCCCCTCGTCTCGTATCAGCACGGCACGGTCTACGGGAAGCAGGAGGTGCCGTCCTTCCCCGCGCAATCGCCCGAGACGCGGCTGATGGTCGCCCAGTTCGCCGGGCAGGGCTACGCCCTGATCGGCGCCGACTACATCGGCATGGGCGGCTCCACCGAGGCGCAGGGCTACATGGTGAAGGGGAGCCACCAGCAGGCGACCGCCGATCTCCTCACCGCCGCCCGGGCGGTGCTGCAGGCGAACCGGCTCTCCGACTCGCATCTGTTCCTCGCCGGCTGGTCGCAGGGCGGCTACGTCACGATGGCGCTGCTCGAACGCCTGGAGCGGATCGGCATGCCCGTGCACGCCGCCGCCACGGCCAGCGCGCCGGTCGACCCCTGGGCCGCGCTGAACGGCTTCCTCAACTTCCCGCGGCCGATCGACGCGCCCTGGATCGGCACGCTGTTCATCCTCTCGTCCTTCTCCTTCGAGCACTACTATGGCCTGCCGGGGCTCGCGCGCTCCCTCCTGAAGCCCGAGCACTACGACATCTGCCTGCGCGCCTATCAGGGCCAGGCGGTCGATCCGGCGAAGCTCCCGACCGAGCTGCGCAGCCTGCTGGCGGAGGCCTATTTCGACCCGCGCTTCTTCGCCGCCTCCGCCTTCGGCCGCCTGCTGGCCGACAGCCAAGCCTATCGCTGGGTCATCCGCACCCCGCTGCGCAATTACTACGGCGAGCAGGACGAGGTGATCAGCATCGGCCTCGGCCGACTGGCAATGGATTTCCAGAAGGCGATCGGCAACGACAAGGTCGAGGCCCTCTCCACGGGCGCGACCTCCCATCGCGGCACCTTTGCCCGCGCCGTGCCCGGCTGGAAGGCCTGGTTCGACGCGCTGGCGGCGGGCTGAAGCCGGCACGCCCGCGCATCCCGGGGCCGGGAGCCTCACGTCCTGCCGGACGCCGGGGCCGGCAGGATGGCGCGGCGCCCCGAACCGATGGGTGGGCGACAGGCCCGGCCCCGGCCTCGGGGGCGCTTTTCCCGGGCCTCGATTGCGACAAGGATCATCCTGCTTGCCCCTCGTCGCGCCGGGCTGCGTGTCCCCGGCGCCCGGACAAGGGCATGACGCATGATCCATGCCGGATCATGCTCCGGGAGGTCGGATGCAACGGGTCGCGGCCTATCTCCTCGAGCGGGCGGAGATCTTCCCGTCGCCGGACGCCAGACGGGCCGAGGGCGAACGCCTCCGCGCGGTGATCGAGGCCTGGCTGCGGGGCAAGGGCGCGACCTCGGTCGATGGGCCGGGCACCTACGCGGCGATCGATGGCAGCGATGCCCGGTGCCATGTGAGCACGGCCGTCAGCGGCGAGCGCTCCTCGGTCGCCTTCGAATTGTCGGAGGTGACGCAGGAGGGGCGCCGCTTCGTCACGACCGTCTCGGTGACGGTCGGCCACGGGAGAGTCTTCGTCTTCGCGGCCATGGACGTGGGGGCGGTGGCCACGCTGATCACCCGCCTCGAGGTGGATGCGAGATGCCCCAAGGTGGTGCGCGACCTGCTCGCCCAGCCCGGCCGCTGGACGCATGGAGCCTCCCTCCTGCGGGCCGCCTCCAAGATGGCCGGCTCCGAGGCGGGCCACGGCCTGGCCCTCGAGATACAGCGCCGGGAACGCACCATTCCCGTCGTCGTCCTGTCGCGGGTCCAGGGGCGGCTGGCCTTGCCCAGGCTGGACGAGAGGCTGGCGCACGACCTTGCCGGCCTCGCCAATGTCCACAGCGTCGATGAAGCGGCGTCCTGGGCCCTGACCGGCGGTTTGCGCAAGCCGCTTTCGACCTATGCGGCGCTTTCCGGATCTACTGGCCCCGGCTCGCCCTCGACGAGGACCCGTCCCGGCACCCGCTCTGGACGGCCGCCAGGCTTCGGGCGATCGACCCCAACCCGCGGATCGCGGTCGATCGCATCCGCCGTCAGGTCCGGACGATCATCATGCGGGCCTCGGCCGCCGGCGTGGTGCGCCCGGACGAGATCGACGACATCAGGGGGGCGGCCGCGCGGTCGGACTACCGGGCGCTGCAGGCCAAGGCGGAGGCGCTCGAGGCGCTCAAGGCGAAGGCGAGCTCGCTCGAGGAATTCAGGGACATCGCGGACTCCTACGCGGCGGACAACGACAGGCTCCGGCACCAGCTGGCATCGCGGGACGCGGAGCTGGACCGCGCCCGCGCGGAGGTGCGGCAGCTCACCGCCGACAAGCGGACGCTGTTGTTCAAACTTGACCAGGTCAGGGCCCTCGCGGACGACCGCGCCGGGACCGAGCCCCTCGCGCCGGGGCGGGACGAAGCGGACCAGCCACCGCTCCCCGGTGAGATCCGCTACTACAAGAAGACGCATGCGGCGGCGGCCCACGACGTGCTGGTGCGCATCGGCGCTTGCGGCCACAACGCCTGGCAGAACGCCACCAGGGCCGACAAGGCCAGGAAGGGGCTCGCACGCCTCCTCGGCCGGCATCAGAACTGGAAGAGCCTGCAACACTGCGGATCGTGCACCGGCGGGGGCGTATGGAAGGTCCGCTGGTAGCCCGGCCCCAACAGGCCAGCCCGCGGCAGGGGCGGCGCGGAGCAGCGGCGCCGGCCGCGCCGAGCCTTGAACGCAATCCGCCATAGGCGCGTTGCGCCATCGACGCAGAGGACGCAGCCCCCGGCATGACCAGCCCGACCACCACGTTCGCCGCGACCGGGCTGACGCTGCTGCATGTCACCCTCTCCAGCCTGGTGACGGCGCATGTGCTGCTGCGCAAGCGCGAGATCGGCACGGCCATGGGCTGGATCGGGCTGGCCTGGCTCTCGCCCTTCCTCGGCAGCGCGCTCTACTACCTGCTCGGCATCAACCGCGTCCGGCGCCGCGCCCGGACCCTCGACCGGGGCGAGGACGCGCCGCAATCCGCCGCCCCGGCGCCGCCGCCTCCCGGCCTCGATGCGACGCTGACGGCGATCGACCGCACCGCCTGGCAGATCAGCCGCCGCCCTGCCCTGCCCGGCAACGACGTCACCCTGCTCCGCTGCGGCGACGAGGCCTATCCGCGCATGCTCGCCGCCATCGACGGCGCGGCTCGCAGCATCCGGCTCTCGAGCTACATCCTGCGCGACGACGCGGCCGGGGCGCCGATCCTCGATGCGGTGATCCGGGCGCAGCGCCGCGGCGTCGCGGCCCGGGTGCTGATCGACGGCATCGGCGGCGGCTATTTCCTCTCCCCGGCCTATCACCGGCTGCGGCGGAACGGCGTCGCGGCGGCGCGCTTCCTGCATTCGCCGCTGCCCTGGAACATGCCCTTCCTCAATCTCCGCTCGCACAAGAAGATCCTCGTCGTCGACGACGCCCTCGGCTTCGCCGGCGGCCTCAACATCGGCGCCGAGAACCTGCTGGCGACGGACCCGGCGCATCCGGTGCGGGACACGCATTTCGCGCTGCGCGGGCCGGTGGTGGCGCAGCTCGCCTCGGCCTTCGACGCCGACTGGCATTTCGCCACCGGCGCGCCCATGCCCGCCCCGCCGCCCATGGCCGATGCGGTGCCGGACGGCGCCGCGACCGCCCGCGTCATCACCTCCGGCCCCGACCAGGACCTCGAGAAGATCGAGGTCGTGCTGCTGCAGGCCATCGCCTGCGCGCAGGATTCGATCCGCATCATGACGCCCTATTTCCTGCCCGACGAGCGGCTGATCACCGCCCTCGCCCTGGCGGCGATGCGCGGCGTCGAGGTCGATATCGTGGTGCCGGAGCGCAGCAACCACCGCGCGGTCGATTGGGCCATGCGCGCCCATGTCGGGCCGCTGCTCGATGCGGGCTGCCGCATCTGGCTCGACGCGCCGCCCTTCGACCACACCAAGCTCATGGTGGTGGACCATGCCTGGAGTCTGGTCGGCAGCTCGAACTGGGATTTGCGCAGCCTGCGGCTGAATTTCGAGCTCGATGTCGAGATCTACGATGCCGGGACGGCGCGGCTGATCGCCGGGCTGATCGAGGCGCGGCGCCGCCGGCGCCTGGTCGGCGGCATGCTCGCCGGACGCTCGCTGCCGGCCCGGCTCCGGGATGCCGCGATGCGCCTGGCACTGCCCTATATCTGAGGCCATGTTCGCCTCCGGCGCCGCGTTCGCGGATCGACCGGGCAGCCGCGGTTCGGCGGCCGCAGCCTGGCGGCCCGCCCGCAGGGAGAGACCTGATGCCCCGCCCAGCCCTGCCCCACCCAGCCCCGCCCCGTCTCGGCCTGCCCCTCCTCGCCGCCTGCGGGCTCGCGCTCGCATCGCCGGCCGGGCCCGCGCGGGCCGAGGCCGATCCCTTCGAGGGCGTGAACCGTCAGGTGCATGCCTTCAACGGCCTCGCCCGGCGCTGGGTGCTCGCCCCGCTCGCCGAGGCCTATCAGGCGACCACCACGCCGCGCGTTCGGCGCGGCATCGCGCAGGCCTTCGCCAACCTGAACGAGCCGCTCACCCTGGCGAGCAGCCTCGCCGCCGGCGAGCCGCGGCTCGCCTGGAACGCCGCGGCGCGCTTCAGCATCAACACCACCCTCGGCCTCGGCGGCCTGCGCGACCGGGCGGCGGGCCTTGGCTATCCGCGACAGCCGCTCACCCCCGGCGACGCGCTCTGCCGCTGGGGCGTGCCGAGCGGCCCCTATCTCGTGCTGCCGCTGCTCGGGCCCTCGACGCTGCGCGATGCCGGGGCGCTGGCCGCGACCAGCGCCACCCTGTCGCAGGCGCTCGGCTCCGACCTCTTCCTCGCCTGGAGCAGCGGCGATGCGCTGGTGAGCTATGCCGGGCTGCATGACAGCCTGACGCGGATCGAGGCCGAGGCGCTCGATCCCTATGCGGTCTATCGCAGCGCCTTCCAGCAGCGCCGCGCCGCCGCCTGCCCCACCGACCGGGCCGCGGCGGAGGCGGATCCGAGCGCCCCCTAGCCCCATCCCCCGCCCCAGCCCCTATCTGGCCGGGGCGGGTCGCATCCCGGCGGGGCGGGCCCCATATGCCGGGCCTCCGCCCCTCCGTCCGGGAGCGCCCCGCATGGCCCCTCGTTTCGCCTTCGACAACAGCTATGCGCGCCTGCCGCCGCGCTTCTACGCGCGGCTCGACCCGATCCCGGTCGCGGCGCCGCGCCTGCTGCGGCTCAACCTGCCGCTGGCGGAGCAGCTCGGGCTCGATCCGGCCGCGCTGGCATCGGCCGAGGGGGTGGCGATCCTCGCCGGCAACCACATCCCCGACGGCGCCGAGCCGATGGCGCTGGCCTATGCCGGACATCAATTCGGACATTTCGTGCCGCAGCTCGGCGATGGCCGCGCCATCCTGCTCGGCGAGGTGCGGGACCGCGACGGGCGGCGGCGCGACATCCAGCTCAAGGGCTCCGGCCGCACCCCCTTCTCGCGCGGCGGCGACGGCCGGGCCGCGCTGGGGCCGGTCCTGCGCGAATACATCGTCAGCGAGGCCATGGCGGCGCTCGGCGTGCCGACCACGCGGAGCCTCGCCGCGGTGGCGACCGGCGAGTCCGTCTTCCGCGAGACGGCGCTGCCGGGGGCAGTGCTGACCCGCGTCGCCGCCAGCCATATCCGCGTCGGCAGCTTCCAGTACTTCGCCGCGCGCGGCGATGCCGAGGCGGTGCGGCTGCTGGCCGACCACGCCATCGCCCGCCACGATCCCGCGGCGGCGACGGCCGACAACCCCTATCGGGCCTTCTTCGAGGGCGTGGTGCGCCGCCAGGCGACGCTGGTCGCCCATTGGCTGCGGATCGGCTTCATCCATGGCGTGATGAACACCGACAACTGCTCCATCTCCGGCGAGACCATCGATTACGGCCCCTGCGCCTTCATGGATGCCTACGACCCGGCGACGGTCTTCAGCTCGATCGACAGCTTCGGCCGCTACGCCTACGGCAACCAGCCGCGCATCGCGCAGTGGAACCTCGCCCGGCTGGCGGAGACGCTGCTGCCGCTGCTCGCCGAGACGGAGGAGGCGGCGGTGGAGGTGGCGCAGGCGGCGCTCAGCGGCTTCGCCACGCAATTCGAGGCCGAGCAGCGCCTCGGCCTCACCCAGAAGATCGGGCTGCCCGGCGGAGAGCCGGACGAGCTGGAGCTGGTCCAGGCGCTGCTGCACCGCATGGCGCAGAACGGCGCCGACTTCACCTTGACCTTCCGCCGCCTCTGCGACGCCGCCGCGGGACCGGAGGGCGACGCGGCGCTGCGGGCGCTGTTCCGCGACCCGGCCGCCATCGACTCCTGGATGCCGGCCTGGCGCGCCCGCCTGGCCCTCCGGCCCGATGCGCCGGAGGCGCGGGCCGCGTCCATGCGCGCGGCGAACCCGGCCGTCATCCCGCGCAATCACCAGGTCGAGGCGGCGATCGCCGCGGCGGTCGAGCGCGAGGATCTGGCGCCCTTCGAGGCGCTGCTGGCGGCCGTCGCGCATCCCTTCGAGGAGCGGCCGGAGATGCAGCGCTTCATGCAGCCGCCACGCGAGGAGGAGCGCGTGCTGCAGACCTTCTGCGGCACCTGAGGGCCGCGCGCGGCACCCCCCGAACGCGCGACGACCCCGGCATCGCGGGATGCCAGGGCCGTTTGCTCCTGTTGGATCAGGGCTGTTCTGCGATGGGACCGCACCCTCCCCGGGCTGCGATGCCCGCGTTATGTCACAAATCCGCAGCTCAACAAGAATTACTCCAGGATACAATTATCACGGAATAGAGAGCCTCACTCTCGACGGCCCGGTCGCCGCTCCCGTCATCACCGGCATCGCCCTTGGCCCGGAGCGGATCGGACCGGGCGGAGGGTGCCGCGCCCTGGGGCGCCGCCCCCGGGTTGCGCGATCGCGCCGGCTTCCGCAGGCTGCGTCCGGGAGCCGGATCCGGGAACGTCCATGCCTGAGCTTGCGGAACAGACGCGCATTGCGGCGCCACTCGATACCGTCTGGCCGCTGCTGAGCGATCCCGCCGCGGTGGCAAGCTGCATCCCCGGGGCGAGCCTCGCGCCGGATCAGGGCGACGGGAGGTGGCGCGGCGCGGTGAAGGTGCGCTTCGGCCCGACCACCGCCACCTTCCGCGGCGAGGCGACGCTCACCTTCGACCACGCGGCGCATCGCTGCAGCATCGAGGGCCGCGGCATCGACCAGCGCGGCGCCTCGCGCGCCCTCTCCTCCGGCACGGTCGCGGCGCGCGCCGATGGCGCGGACACGCTGCTCGATGTCGAGGGGCGCTTCACCGTGACCGGCCCACTCGAGACCTTCGCCAATGCCGGCGGCGTGCATGTCGCGCGCGCCCTGCTCGGCGAGTTCTCCGCCAATATGGCGAGGCTGGTGGCCGAGCGCGGCCAGGCATCGGCGATGCAGGCACCGGCGATGCAGGCCCCGGCGATGACGGAGGCGGCGCCGGCGCCCGAGCCTTCGGCGGTCGCTGCCGCCCCGGTCGGCCCCCCGGTCGCCCCCCTGGTCGCCGCGCCGTCGCCGGCCTCCTCCGGCACGGCCCCTGCGACCGGCGCGGCGGCGCCCGCCTCCGGTCAGGGCCACGCCCCTGCCCGCGCCCCTGCCCGCGCCCCTGCCCGCGCGCCCATCCCTCCCCCGGCGCCGGCCCGCGAGCTCAGCGCCCTCCGCCTCGCCTGGCTCGCCTTCCGCTCCTGGCTGCGCAGCCTCCTCGGCAAAGGAACCCCCTGACCATGGCCGACCCCAAGCTCTCCGACGTCCTCGCCCAGGCCTTCGCCGCCGAGGGCTGCGAGGTGCTCTTCACCCTGATGGGCGACGCCAACATGTACTGGTCGGAGGCCATGTCGCGGCAGCCGGGGGTGCGGGTGGTGAATGCCCGGCACGAGCACTGCGCCGTCGCCATGGCCGATGCCTATGCGCGGGCCACCGGCAAGGTCGGCGTCGCCTCCACCACCTGCGGCCCCGGCTTCACCCAGATCATGACGGCGCTCACCATCGCCGCGCGGGCGGGCGTGCCGCTCGTCGTCTTCGCCGGCGATTCGCCGCTGCTCGCCTCCTTCTACCTGCAGCAGATCGACATGGCGCCGCTCGCCCAGGCGACCGGCGCGCACTACATCCCGATCCGCTCGCTCGACCGCGCCCTCGACAATGTCCGCGAGGCCTTCCACACCGCGGCGCTGGAGCGCCGCCCGGTGGTGCTCTCGGTGCCGATGGACCTGCAGAAGCAGGCCTATCCCTACATGGCCGACTACATCCCCTCGGCCGACTACCTGCCGATGCCGCAGCGCCCCATGCCCGACCCGGCCATGGTGGAGCGCGTGGTCGAGATGATCGCCGAGGCGGAGAAGCCGGTGATCATCGCCGGCCGCGGCGCCCGGCTGGCCCGCGCCCGGGCGGAGATCGAGGCGCTGGCCGAGGCGAGCGGCGCGCTGCTCGCCACCTCGCTGCAGGCCAAGGGGCTGTTCGACGGCAACCCCTTCGCCCTCGACATCGCCGGCGCCTTCGCCTCCGACTTCGCGCGCGAATGCTTCGCCGAGGCGGATCTCGTCATCGGCCTCGGCGTCGGGCTCGGCGCCTATACGACCGAGAGCGGCTATCTCTATCCCAATGCCCGCGTGGTGCAGATCGACACCCGGCCGCGCGGGCTGTGGCAGGGGCTGCGCACCGCCGACCTGCATGTCGTCGCCGATGCCGCGGGCGGCGCCGCGGCGATCGCCGATGCCCTGGCGCGGCGCGGCCTGCGCAAGGCGGGCTTCCGCAGCGCCGCCATGGCCGCGCAAATCGCGGAGGACCTGCCCGACCGCAAGGAATTCGCCATCGCGCCCGGGCTGGTCGATCCGCGCAAGGCGATGCTCGAACTCGACGCCATCGTGCCGAAGGACTGGGACGTGGTGATCGGCGGTGGGCATTTCCTCGGCATCGCCATGACGCATCTGCGCGGCCGGGCGCCGGAGCGGATCAACGTGGTCTGCGACTTCGGCGCCATCGGCAACGGGCTGCCGGGGGCGATCGGCGTCGCCGCCGCGCGCCGCGACGGCAAGGTGCTGCTGATCGAGGGCGATGGCAGCCTGCTGATGCATGCGCAGGAGCTGGAGACGATCCGGCGCGAGGGGCACCGGATGCTGATCGCCGCCATCAACGACGGCGGCTACGGCGCCGAGATCCACAAATTCCGCGCCACGGGGCTCGACCCGGCGCTGGTCATTCATGGCCGCGGCGACCTCGCGGCGGTGGCGGGCGGCTTCGGCATCCGCGGCGACACCGTCACCGGGCTCGGCGGCATGGGGCGGCTGTTCGAGGCGCACCAGGCGGCGAACGGCACCACGCTGTGGGACATCCACACCGACGACACGGTGGTCTCCCGCCCCTATCGCCGGGTGCATTACGGCGAGGCGTGACGGGGTCCCCACGGCGGCGCGTAGCGACGTCCTGGGGGTATGCCCTATTCCAGCCGGATCTGCGTCTCGCGCAGCAGCCGGGCGAGCGACTCCGCGGCCGGCCGCATCTCGGCGGTGAAGGCCTCGGGCGGGCCGGGCTGCGGCGTGACGCCGTTCGTCTCCAGCCAGCCATGCATCGCCGGCGCGGCGAGGATGGCGCGCAGCGCCGCGTTCAGCCGGGCGATCACCGGCGCCGGCGTGCCGGCGGGCGCGAAGAGGCCGAGCCCCTCGGCGATCGCCGCCCCCGGCACCGCCTCGGCCACGGTCGGCAGCTCCGGCGCGACCGGGGCGCGCGCGGCATTGGCGACGGCGATGGGCCGGGCGCTGCCATCGGTCATGTAGGGCCTGGCGAAGAGCCAGGTGGCGAGCGTCGCCTGCACCCGGCCGCCGAGGAAATCCGTCATCGCCGCCGCGCCGCCGCGATAGGGCACGTGGTTCATGCTCAGCCGGCCATGGGCCATCATCTGCTCGATCAGCAGGTGGTAGGAGCTGCCGAAGCCGACGCTGGCGAAATTGAGCTGGCCGGGATGCGCCGCGACATGGCGGACGAACTCCGCGAGGTTTCGCACCGGCAGGTCGGGCCGCACCAGCAGCACCACGGTCATCGGCCCGACCATCCCGACCGGCGCCAGGTCCTTGAAGGGATCGAAGCCGACCGGCAGCTTCGCCGCCGCGGCGATGATGAGGTTGCCATAGGAGGTGAAGAGCAGCGTGTGCCCATCCGGGGCGGCGCGCGCCACATAAGCCCCCGCGACATTGCCGCCAGCGCCGCCGCGATTCTCGACGACGATGGCGGCGCCGAGCGCCGTGCCGAGCTGCTCGGCGACGCGGCGGCCCACCGTGTCGGTGATCGCGCCGGGCGGATAGGCGACCACCAGGCTCACCGGCCGCGCCGGCCAGGGCGGACCGGCGGGCGGATCGGCGGCGACCGCCGCCGCCGGCATCAGGCCGAGCCAGAGCAGCGCGGCGGCGCGCCGGCGTCGCCTCATGCCGCGAGGCCCTGGGCCATCGCCGCCTCCTCGCGGCAGCGCTCCGGCCCGCCGAGGAGCTGGCGGTTGCCGGCGATGCGCTTGAACCAGAAGGGCAGGCCCAGCAGCTCGGTGAAGCCCATGCCGCCATGCACCTCGGTCGCGTGCCGGGCGACGTCGCGCCCGACCTCGTCGGCATGCGCCTTGATCTGGCAGGCGAGCATCCGCGCCTCGGCATCACGCGTGTCCGGGGCCGTGTCCGGGGCCGCGTCCGGGGCCGCGTCCTGGGCCGCCGCGGCATGCCGGAGAAAGGCCTGGCAGGGCTCCAGCCAGGCCGCCATCTCGGCGCAGACATGCTTCACGCCCTGGAAGCTGGCGATGACGCGGCCGAATTGCCGGCGCTGCCCGGCATAGGCGACGGCCTGGTCGAGCATCGCCCGCGCCGCGCCCAGCGTCTCGGCGGCCAGCACCACCCGGCCGGCATCGAGCACCGGCCGCGCATCGCCGGGCAGCCGCCGCGCCGGCGCCTCGCTGAGCGTGAGCGCGGCGAGCGGCCGCAGCCGGTCGAGACCCGGGCGCGGGCGCAGCGCGACGCCGGGCGCATCGAGCGCCAGCAGCGCCATCCCGCCCGCCGGCAGGGCGAGCAGCGCATGCGTCGCCCCCGCCGCCTCGACCAGCGGCGCCACCTCGCCGGAGAGGCGCTCGCCGTCCCAGCGCAGGGTGCAGGGCCCGGTGCCACCGGCGATGGCGCCGAGGGCGAAGGCGACGCGCATCCGCCCGGCGGCAAGGGCCGGCAGCCACTCGGCCCGCGCCGCCGGATCGCCGAGACGGAGCAGCGCCAGCGGCGCCAGCACGGCGCTGCCGAGGAAGGGGGTGGGCGCGGCATGGTAGCCCAGCGCCTCGGCGGCGAGCGCGGCATCGGCCAGGCCGAGCCCGGCGCCGCCCGCCGCCTCCGGCAGCAGCAGCCCGGGCAGGCCGAGCTCCGTCAGCGCCGCCCAGAGCGCCGCATCGCCTGCCCCCTCCCTGCCCGCCTCCGCCGCCGCCTGCCGCGCGGCCTGCGTCACCCGCGCCGCCAGCAGACCGCGCAGGGAGGTGTCGAAGAGGCGCTGCTCCTCGCTCAGCCCGAATGCCATCTCACGCCCCGCCCTGGAGTTTCGGCTCGCGCGGCATGCCGAGGCCGCGCTCCGCGATGATGTTCTTCTGGATGTTCGAGCTGCCGCCGCCGATGATCAGGCCCAGGTCGTACATCCAGTCGGCGTACCAGGCGGTGGCGGCATCGTCCTCGGCCAGGTCGTCATGCGGGTCGTAGACCAGCCCGGCCTCGCCCAGCGCATCGACGGCGAGCGCGGCCAGCCGCCAGGCCAGCGTGGAGCCGTAATACTTCACCACCAGCAGGCCGAGCCCGCTCTCCTCGCCGCGCGCCGCCTCGCCGAGCAGCCGCATCTGGTGGTACTTCGCCGCGAGCACCTCGCCCTGCAGCCGCATCAGCCGGTCGCGCCAGACGGGGCTGGCGAGCAGCGGCCGGCCTTCCACCCGCGTCTCCGCCAGCAGCGCCTGCAGCCGGTGCAGGCGGTGCATCAGCTTGCTGGCATCGCCGAGCAGCATGCGCTCATGCTTCAGGGTGACGTTGGCCACCCGCCAGCCCTCGCCGCGGCCGAGCACGATCTGGTCCGCCGGCACGCGGACATCGGTGAAGAAGACCTCGTTGAAGGTGGCGTGGCCGGTCATGGTCGGCAGCGGCCGCACCTCGATCCCCGGGCTGTCCATCGACAGCAGCAGGTAGGAGATGCCGAGATGCTTCGGCCTGTCCGGCTCGGTGCGGCAGAGCAGGAACATCATGTCGGCGAAATGCGCCGAGCTGGTCCAGATCTTCTGGCCGTTGACGATGAACTGCCCGTCCTCCAGCCGCGCCTGGGTGCGCAGCGCGGCGAGGTCGCTGCCGGCCTCGGGCTCGGAATAGCCCTGGGCCCAGATCACCTCGCCGCGGATGGTCGGGCCGATCCAGCGCTCGCGCTGCGCCTCGGTGCCGACCTCGAGCAGCGTCGGCACCAGCATGCGGATGCCCTGGCCCTGGATGCCGAGGCTGATGCCGGCGCGGTTGAACTCCTCGGTGATGATCGCCGCCTCGAACACGTCCGGCTCGGCGCCGTAGCCGCCATAGCGGCGCGGCACGGCGCGGGCGGCGAAGCCATGCTCGATCAGCAGCGCCTGCCAGTCGAGCGCCTTGCGATCAGGCCGCTTGCGGCCGCCGCCGCCGCCGACCGGGGGCGAGAGATGGCCGAAGCGGGCGATGAAGTCGCGCGCCGCCGCCTGCAGCGCGCGGTGCCGCTCCGAAAGGCCCAGATCCATGGCTCAGCCCCCGGCGGCCGGGCCGGTGAAGCGCCCGGCGCCGGCCAGCACCCGCTCCGCCCCCGTGGCGAGGTCGCGCAGCACCTCGGCCGCCGGCCGCACCGCCCGCACCATGCCGAGCCCCTGGCCGGCGAAGCCGCCCCAGATCTCGGCGCGGTCGGCGGCGAGCGCGGCGGCGGTGACGGGCGCGGAGACCAGGCCCTGATAGGGCATGGGCAGCGGCTCCAGCCCCGCCTCGGCATAGGCGGCGGCCCAGCGGTTCTTCACCATGCGCGCCGGCTTGCCGGTGACCGAGCGGGAGACGGTGGTGCCCTCGTCATTGCCGGCGACGAGGGCCTGCTTCTGCCCCGGGCCGATGCCCGCCTCCTCGGTCGCCAGGAAGGCGGTGCCGATCCAGACGCCCTCGGCCCCCAGCATCAGCGCCGCGGCGATGCCGCGGCCATCGCCGATGCCGCCGGCGCCGAGCACCGGCACGCGGCCGCCGACCGCATCCACCACCTGCGGGATCAGCGCCATGGTGCCGATCGGCGAGTTGTGGCCGCCGCCGTCATGGCCCTGCGCCACGATGAGGTCGATGCCGGACTCGACCACCTGCCGCGCATGCCGGGTGGTGCCGACCACCGCCATCACCTTGGTGCCGTTGGCGTGCAGCCGCTCCAGCCAGGGTGCCGGGTTGCCGAGGCCGGCGGCGTAGACCGGCACCCGCTCCTCGATCACCACCTCCATCTGCGCCTCGAAGAAGGCGCGGGAGAGCGGCACTGGGCCGTCGCGGTCGGCCGGGTCGCGGCCGAGCGCCGCGGCGAGCCCGGCCTCGTCCAGCGGATCGAGCCCCTCGCGGGCCATGAACTCCTGCGCGAAGCCGCGATGCTGCGGCAGCAGGCTCTCGGCCGGGGGGCCGCCGGCATTGCCGCCGCCACCGCGCCGCACCGAGGCGGGCAGCAGCGTATCGACGCCGAAGGGCCGGTCGGTGAGCTCGCGCATGCGGCGGATCCAGGCGCGGAGCTGGTTCGGCCCGCAGCTCGCGGCGCCGAGCACGCCGAGGCCGCCGGCATTGGAGACGGCGGCGGCAAGCTCGGGCGTGCTGGCGCGCCCCATGCCGGCGAGCAGGATCGGCGTCTCGATGCCGAGCAGCGCGCAGACGCGCGTGTGAAGGGCCATGGTCATCTCCTCCCGGGCCGCCTCTTGCGGGCGGCCTGCCTGGTCGTGGCCCGCGCGGCCGCGCGGGCGGGTTCTCAGCTCACGGTCAGCCGCTCGGCGCTGTCCACCGCCGCGCGCGCCTGGCCGGGCACCTGCATCGGCTCGCCGGGCCGGGCGGCGCGGAATTCCGCCGGCACGAAATGCTGCGTCAGCTTCCAGTAGTCGAGCAGCCGCCAGGGCGAGGTCACCGTCACCCGGTTGGCCTTGTTCTTGTACCAGCTCGTCACGCCGGGATGCGTCCAGACCATGCGGCGGCAGGTCTCGTCGAGGAGGTGGTTGTAGGCGTCGTGCACCTCCGGCCGCACCTCGAGCGAGGCATAGCCCTCCTCGACCATCTCGCGCAGCGCCTGGCAGATGTAGCGGACCTGGCATTCGTGGTGGAAGATGATGCTGCCGCCATGCGCCAGGTTGGTGTTGGGCCCGTAGATCATGAAGAAATTCGGGAAGCCGGGCGCGGTGATGCCGAGATAGGCGCGCGGGTCGTCCTCGCCCCAGGCGGCGCGGATGGTGCGGCCGCCGCGCCCGGCGATCTCCATCGGCGCCAGCATCTTCGAGGCCTGGAAGCCGGTGGCGAGGATGATGACATCGACCTCGTGCACCCGGCCGTCGCGCATGACGATGGCGTTCTCGGTGATGCGCTCGATCTGCGCCGTCTCCAGCGTGACGTTCGGGCGCTTCAGCATGCGGTACCAGTGATTGTCCCGCAGCATGCGCTTGCCATAGGGCGGATAGCCCGGGATCACCTTGGCGAGGAGGTCCTCGTCGCCCGCGAGCTCCTTGCGGACATGCTCGGTGAGCATCTCGCGCATCCGGTGGTTGGCCTCGTTCAGCGAGAGATCGGGCTGCGTCCAGTCGGGATCGACCTGCAGCGAGGCATGGAAGCCGTCCGAGCCGGCCCAGAAGAGCTGGAAGCGGAGCCACTGGCCGAAATAGGGGATGTGCTCCAGGCACCAGAGATTCCCGGCGCTGACCGTCTTGTGGTAGTTCGGGTTGTGCACCGCCCAATGCGGCGTGCGCTGGAACACCACCAGCTCCGCCACCTCCGGCGCGATGGCGGGCGCCGCCTGCATGGCGCTCGCCCCAGTGCCGATCATCGCCACCCGCTTGCCGGCGAGCGGCACCGCCTCGTCCCAGCGCGCGGTGTGGAAGAGCGGGCCCTTGAAGTCGTCGAGCCCCGGGATGGACGGGATGGCGGGCCTGTTGAGCTGGCCGACCGCGGTGACGAGGGCGCGGCAGGAGAGGCTCTCCTCGGCGCCGCCCGCGCTGGGGCGGATCGTCACCGCCCAGCGCGCCGTCGCCTCGTCAAAGGCGGCGCGCGTCACCTCCACGCCGAAGCGGACGTAGCGGCGGATGTCGAAGCGCTCGAAGCAGTCCTCGATGTAGCGGTGGATCTCCGGCCGCTGCGAGAAATGCCGGGTCCAGGCATGGTTCGGCGCGAAGGAGTAGGAGAAGAAGTGGTTCGGCGTATCGACCGCGCAGCCGGGATAGCGGTTCTCCAGCCAGGTGCCGCCGACGGTCGGGTTCTTCTCCAGGATGGTGAAGGGGATGCCCATCTGCTTCAGGCGGATGCCCATGCAGAGCCCGGCGAAGCCGGCGCCGACGATGACGACCTGCATCGCCCCGACCGGCAGCCCGGCCGGGTCGCGCCGCCAGTGCACGGCGCGGGGATCCTCCTCCGCCAGCCGCGTCTCCTCGACCAGCACCGGGATGTACTCCTCCGGCACGGTCTGGCCGACGCCGCCGCTCATCATGCGCTGCAGCGTCTCGGCCGGCGGCAGGGGCGGCGGCGCCCGGTCCGCCACCGCGTAATCCTGCAGCGCCTCCACCAGCCGGTCCCGCACCCGCTGCTTCAGCGGCTCCGGCACGGATTCGAGGAAGCTCCAGGCGCCATGGATATGCGGCGCGACCTCGTCGAGGATCGCCAGGTCGCCGGTGAGCTGCACCAGCACCATGAGCATCGGGGCGATATCGGCATCCGCGAGGGCCTGGCGCAGCGCCGCCTCGTCGCGCACCGCGCGCCGCACCTGCTCCTGGAATGAATTGCGCATCGCCTGCTTCTCCCGGCCGTCCCGATCCCCTGGCCGAGTGTACCCCATGCCGTGGCGAAGGGTAGGCGCCCCGGGCCTGCGCCCCCGGGGCGGCCGCGGCGGTCAGGCGACCGCGGCGACGATGACCTCGCCGGCCGCCAGCACCTGCGGCGATTGCGGCCAGAGGTCGCGGCGCTGCGCCATGGCGGCCGCCACCTGGGCATGCGCCGCTGTCGCCGTGCTGCGGTTGGTGAAGATGGAGACGGCGAAGCCACGCCCCGCCTGGTCCCGGTCGCGGCCGATATAGAGGTGGCGGAAGCCGGGCTGCTCGGCCGAGATCGGCACCAGCCGCTCCTGCACCACCGGCAGGTTGCCGTTCGCCGGGCCCAGCCCCTCGGTCATCCGCACCAGCATGTAGCTGTCGAGGCCGGGGCGCTCGGCATCGAAATGCAGGTGCAGGGTGGCCCGGGTGACGACCGGCGCGCCGGTCACCAGATCCGCCAGGTTGGCCGCGGTCCAGGCGAGGACCTGCTCGGTCGCCCGGTCGGCCGCCGCCTCGTCCTCGAAGATGGTGGCCGAGACGATGCCGCCGCCGCCATCGACGCGGGCCACGTAATAGGCCCGGAAGCCAGGCGCCTGCCGCAGCGAGGGCAGCAGCCCCTGCCGGATGCGCTGGGCGATCTCCTCCGGCGCGCCGGTGCTGCTGAACCGGCGGATCGTCAGGGTCCACAGGGCGTCGCTCATCCCGCCTCCCAGTCCTGCTGCAATGCGCCCTTCCCCCTGGGCGCGGTGGCTTCCACCGCGCCAGCCTAGCACAGCTTTGGAGGCGCGGCGCGCCACCCTCCCCGGCTCCGGCCTGTCGGAGCCGGCGATCCGGGATAAGCTCGGCCCATGCATTCGCTGTCGCTGCTCGACTGGGCCGCCCTCCTCGTCTTCACCTGCTGCTGGATGGGCTATGCCGCGCTCGTCGACCACCATCCGGCGCTGCGGGCGCGCAGCGTCATCGCCGCCATGGACGCGCACCGCCATCGCTGGCTGCAGGTCACCGTGACGCGGGACAACCGCATCATGGATACGAACATCATCGGCAACCTGATGAACAGCACCAGCTTCCTCGCCAACACCGCCATCTTCATCCTCGGCGGGCTGGTGGCGATGATGGGCTCGCCGGAGATCGGCGCGCGGGTGTTCGGCGCCCTGCCCTTCGCCGCGCCCTCCGACCCGGCGGCCTGGGAGATGAAGATCGCCCTGCTGCTCTTCATCTTCGTCCGCGCCTTCTTCGAGCTGACCTGGGCGCTGCGGCAGTTCAATTACTGCTCCATCGTCATCGGCGGCATTTCGCACGACCCGCAGGACCCGACCTGCGAGAGCCATGCGACGATGGCGGCCAAGGTCGCCAACCGCGCCGCGCGGCACTTCAACACCGGGCTGCGGGCCTATTATTTCGGCCTCGCCGCGCTGGCCTGGATCCTGCATCCCCTGGCGCTGATCGTCGCCAGCCTGGTGGTGCTGCGCGAGCTCTACCGGCGCGAGTTCCGCAGCGTGGTGCGCGAGGCGCTGCGGGAGAGCTGAGGCCAGAGCCGATCCCGATCAGGTGGATTCACCTGATCGGGTGACGATGCTCTGACAACAGGAGCCTAGGGCGCTTCGGCCTGCGGCCCGCAGGGCCGAGCGCCCGGATGGGCGCCGCCGGTCGCGCCGTCAGGCGCGCCCGTCAGCGCGACGCGAAGGCCCAGGCAAACCGGAGGCAGCGCCCGGCGCTCACTCCCGCTCGATCCGCCGCAGCTCCTGCCAGAATTGCCGAAAGATGGCGCCGCGGATGCCGCGCTCCGGCTCGGCGCAGCGCAACCGGTCGGGGTGGAATTGCCGGGCGAAGGCGCGTTTCGCCCGGAGGAAGCGCGGCTCCGGCGGGCCGGGCCGGGCCATCGCCACCCGGGCGAGGCGCAGGGCCCGGCGGCTCGCCTCCAGCTCGGCCGTCAGGGCAGCGATGCGGGCCGCCTGGGCGCGGGCCTGGGCGCGCGCGACGCGCAGCCGCCGGCCGCGACGCCAGGCGCGGCGCCGCTCCGCGACGGCCGGGCGCGCCGGCGCGGCAAGGCGACGCAACAGCGCCGCCCCGCGCCGGAGCAGCCGCCAGGCCGACAGGCCGAGGCCGAGCAGCACGAGCGCGAGCAGGAGACCGAGAAGCTCGACCATGCGCCGGCAGTCTGCCGCAGGCGGCTGGCCAGGCGGTTAAAGGGGCCCGGCCCCGGCGTCATGGCGCAACCCTGCCGCGGCGGTCAGCCGGCGAGCAGCCCCCGCACCGCCGCCAGGGCCTCCTCCGCCTTGCCGCCCTCGGGGCCGCCGGCCTGGGCCATCTCCGGCCGGCCGCCGCCGCCCTTGCCGCCCACCGCGGCCGCCGCGGCGCGCACCAGGGCCACGGCATCCGCCTTGCCCTTTGCCGCCTCGCCAAGCCCGGCGACGATGCTGGCCTTGCCCTCGGCGGTCGAGACCAGGGCGACGACATCCGCCGTGCCGCCCTTCAGGATGGCCTCGGCCAGCCCCTTCAGGTCGCGCGCCGGAACCTCGCCCAGGTGGCGCAGCGCGACGCGCAGCCCGCCCAGCGTCTCGACCTCGGCGCCGCCGCCGCCGGTCGCAAGCTGCTTGCGCAGCTCGGCCACGTCGCGCTCCAGCTTGCGCCGCTCCTCGAGCAGCGCCGCGATGCGGGCCGGCACCTCGGCGGGCGCGACGCGGAGCGCCGCCGCCGCCTCGCGCAGCCGGGCATCGGCCTGCTCGACCAGCCGCTCGGCGAAGGGGCCGGTCACCGCCTCGATGCGGCGCACCCCGGCCGAGACGGCGCCCTCGGAGACGATCCGGAACAGGCCGATATCGCCGGTGCGGCGCACATGCGTGCCGCCGCAGAGCTCGAGCGAGTAGATGCCGCCCTTGTTGGCCGAGTCCGGGTCGTGGCCCATGCCGACCACCCGCACCTCGTCGCCGTATTTCTCGCCGAACAGCGCCATGGCGCCTTCCGCCACCGCCTGCTCGGGCGACATCAGCCGGGTGGTGACCTCAGTGTTCTGGCGGATGCGGGCATTCACCTCCTCCTCCACCCAGGCGAGGTCGTCATCGCTCATCGGGGTGGGCTGGGAGACGTCGAAGCGCAGCCGGTCGGGCGCGTTCAGCGAGCCCTTCTGCGCCACATGCGGGCCGAGGCGGCGGCGCAGCGCCTCGTGCAGCAGATGGGTGGCGCTGTGATGCGCCCGGACATGGGAGCGCCGGGCGTGGTCGACCTCGGCCTGCACCGCCAGCCCGACCCGCGCCTCGCCATGCGCCACGGTGCCGAGATGCACGACGAGGTCGCCGAGCTTCTTCTGGGTGTCGCGCACCACGATGCGACAGGCCTCGCCGGCCGAGATCAGGCCGGCATCGCCCACCTGGCCGCCGCTCTCGCCATAGAAGGGCGTCTGGTTCAGCACCACCGCCACCTCGGCGCCGACCGGGGCGCTCTCGACCGGGGCGCCGTCGCGGGTGATGGCGAGGATCTCGCCCTCGGCCGTCTCGGTCGAATAGCCGAGGAACTCGCTCGCCCCGACCTTCTCCTTGATGTCGAACCAGACGGCATCCGTCGCCGCCTCGCCCGAACCCGCCCAGGCGGCGCGGGCGCGGCGGCGCTGCTCGGTCATCGCCGCCTCGAAGCCGGCGACATCCACCGTCTTGCCCTCGGCGCGCAGCGCGTCCTGGGTCAGGTCGAGCGGGAAGCCGTAGGTGTCGTACAGGCGGAAGGCGACCTCGCCCGGCAGGGTGCCGCGATCGCCGAGCCGGCCGCTTTCCTCGGCGAGCAGGCCGAGGCCGCGTTCGAGCAGGTTGCGGAACTTCGTCTCCTCGAGCTTCAGCGTCTCCGTCACCAGCGCCTCGGCGCGCTGGATCTCGGGATAGGCGGCGCCCATCTGGCGGACCAGGGTCGGCACCAGCCGGTGCAGCAGCGGCTCGCGCGAGCCCATCATATGGGCGTGGCGCATGGCGCGGCGGAGGATGCGGCGCAGCACATAGCCGCGGCCCTCGTTGGAGGGCATCACGCCATCGGCGATGAGGAAGGTGCCGGCGCGGAGATGGTCGGCGACGACGCGGTGGCTGACCTTGAAGCGGCCATCCGGGTCCTGCCCCGTCACCTCGGCCGAGGCGAGGATCAGCGCCCGCAGCGTGTCCGTGTCGTAATTGTCGTGCTTGCCCTGCAGGATGGCGGCGAAGCGCTCCAGCCCCATGCCGGTGTCGATCGAGGGCCGCGGCAGCGGCACGCGGGTGCCGGGCGGCCCCTCCTCGAACTGCATGAAGACGAGGTTCCAGATCTCGATGAAGCGGTCGCCATCCTCGTCCGGGCTGCCGGGCGGGCCGCCGGGGATGGCGGGGCCATGGTCGAAGAAGATCTCGGAGCAGGGGCCGCAGGGGCCGGTATCGCCCATGCGCCAGAAATTATCCGCGGTCGGGATGCGGATGATGCGGCTGTCCGGCAGGCCAGCGACCTTCTTCCAGAAGAGCGGCGCCTCCTCGTCCTCGGAATAGACCGTGACCAACAGCCGGTCCTTCGGCAGGGCGAAATCCTTGGTCAGCAGGCTCCAGGCGTGGTGGATCGCCTGTTCCTTGAAGTAGTCGCCGAAGGAGAAATTGCCCAGCATCTCGAAGAAGGTGTGGTGCCGGGCGGTGTAGCCGACATTGTCGAGGTCGTTGTGCTTGCCGCCGGCGCGGACGCATTTCTGGGCGGTGGTGGCGCGGCTGTAGGCGTGCTTCTCCTGGCCGGTGAAGACGTTCTTGAACTGCACCATGCCGCTGTTGGCGAACATGAGGGTGGGGTCGTTGCGCGGGACCAGCGGCGAGCTCTCGACCACCTGGTGCCCGTTGCGGGCGAAGTAGTCGAGGAAGGTGGCGCGGATATCGTTGCTGCTGGTCATCTCTGTCCCTGATGCCCTGCGGGAGGGTCCGTCTCCAGCCCCGGCCCAAGGGGCGCGACAAGGGCGTTGCCATGGGACGGGGTTCGCCGGCGCCGCGAGCCGGCCCCGCGGCGAACGCCCTGCGACGGCCCGCGCCCGCGATCGGGCGCCATGCCGCCAGGGGCCGTTGTCGGCAGGGCGGAGCCTGGCTCCCGGGCGGTCACGCCCATCCGCGACCCGCTCTAGCGCGCCGCAGGAAATGCGTCGAGGGGCGGCAGCGGCCAGGGGGCACCAGGGGGCAGACCAGGGGGCGGCGCCGGCATCGGGCCGGCAGGAGCCGGCCAGGGCGGCTCGGGGCGGCGGCTCGGGGCGGGCAACTCAGGCCGGGCGGGTCACCCCGCCCCGCCCGTCGCCCTGCCGCCGGCGGCGCGGCGCCCGGCCCGCCGCCCGCACCCGGCAGGGCGGCCGGGCCACGCGCCGGGCGGTCACTCGGCCGCGGCGCTCTCCTCGGCCTCCTCGCTCTCGCCGCCCACCAGCATGGCATTGGCGACAATGCCGGCCTGGGCTCGCACCTTCTGCTCGACAGCATTCGCCACGTCCGGGTTGTCGCGCAGGAACTGCTTGGCGTTCTCGCGGCCCTGGCCGATGCGCTGGCCCTCGGCGCTGAACCAGGCGCCCGACTTCTCGACGATGGCGGCCTTGACGCCGAGATCGATGAGCTCGCCGAGCTTGGAGATGCCCTCGCCATACATGATGTCGAAATCGACGACGCGGAAGGGCGGCGCCATCTTGTTCTTCACCACCTTCACCCGGGTCTGGTTGCCGACCACGCTGTCGCGGTCCTTGATGGCGCCGATGCGGCGGATCTCCATGCGGACCGAGGCATAGAATTTCAGCGCGTTGCCGCCCGTCGTCGTCTCCGGGTTGCCGAACATGACGCCGATCTTGAGGCGGATCTGGTTGAGGAAGATCAGCAGGCAATTGGAGCGGGAGACGGTGCCGGTCAGCTTGCGCAGCGCCTGGCTCATCAGCCGGGCATGCAGGCCGACATGGCTGTCGCCCATCTCGCCCTCGAGTTCGGCCCGCGGCACCAGCGCCGCCACGCTGTCCACCACCAGCACGTCGACGGCGCCCGAGCGGACCAGCGTGTCGCAGATCTCGAGCGCCTGCTCGCCGGCATCGGGCTGGCTGATCAGCAGGTTGTCGATATCGACGCCGAGCTTCTTGGCATAGCCGGGGTCGAGCGCGTGCTCGGCATCGATGAAGGCGCAGGTGCCGCCCTTCTTCTGCGCCTCGGCGATGGCATGCAGCGCCAGGGTGGTCTTGCCCGAGCTTTCCGGGCCGTAGATCTCGACGATGCGGCCCTTGGGCAGGCCGCCGATGCCGAGCGCGATGTCGAGGCCGAGCGAGCCGGTCGAGATCACCTCGATCTCGTTCTCGGCCTGCTGCTTCGCGCCCATGCGCATGATCGAGCCCTTGCCGAACGACCGCTCGATCTGGCTGAGCGCGGCGTCCAGCGCCTTCGACTTGTCCATACTGGCTGCCCCTGTCCTCGATCCGCCGAATACAACCGGGGCGATGTATGCCCACCGTTGTTTCGCTCGAAACCTAACACGCCGTGCCGGGTCGCGGGACCATGGCCGTTCCGCTCCGCCCCCGGCGGCGTTCCCAGGACTATGGCCCGGGCGACGCCCGAAAACAAGAACATTTAGTAAACATCGGCCACGGCGCCCCGCTCGCGTCATGCCGCCGGCGCCGGCACGCGCCGCAGCGCCAGCGCCACCGCGCGCAGCAGCGCCGCGGGCTCGAAGGGCTTGGCCAGAATGGGGAAATCCTCGTCGGGCCGGGTCTCCACGCCGCTCGCGCCATAGCCCGACAGCAGCAGCACCGGCAGGCCGGGCCAGCGCTGGCGGAGGCCGCGCGCCAGGGCCAGCCCATCCATCCCCGGCAAGGCGAGATCGCTGACGAGCAGCGCCGGCCTTCGCTGCCCCTCCAGCAGCGCGAGCGCCGATTCGCCGCTCTCCGCCGCCAGGACGGCATGCCCGGCCCGCTCGAGCAGCCGAGTGCCGAGCCGGCGTAGCGCGGCCTCGTCCTCGACCAGCAGCACCAGACCATCCGCCGCCTGGGGCAGTGCCGCGGGCGGCAGGCCGGGCGCCGCCTGCGGCGGGGGCGGCGCCGGCGGCAGCAGGATGCGGAAGCGGCTGCCCTCGCCCACCCGGCTCTCGACGGAAACATGGCCGCCCAGCCCCGCCACGATCCGCTGCACGGTGGCGAGGCCGAGGCCGGTCCCGCCCGCCGCCGCCCGCGTGGTGAAGAAGGGCTCGAAGAGGCGCGGCAGACGCTCGGCCGGGATGCCGATGCCGGTATCGCTCACCTCCAGCGCCAGCCAGTCGCCCGGCGGCAGGCCTGCCCGCCCCGCCGGATGGAACCGCGTCGCGATGCGCAACCGCCCGCCCCCCGGCATGGCGTCCCGGGCATTGGCCGCGAGATTGAGAAGCAGCTGGTCGAGCTGCGCCGGCACCAAGCGGAGCCAGCCTTCCGGGGCCGCGAGCGCCAGCTCCAGCCGCACCGCGCGCCCGAGGAGATGGCGCAACATCGGCGCCATGCCGCGCAGCGCCGCATCCAGCGCCACGGGCTGTGGCGCCGGCGTCTCCCGCCGCAGCCCGGCCAGCACCTGCCGGAGCATCCCGCCGCCGCGTCGGGCAGCCTCCTCGACCGGTTCGAGCGCCCGCGCGGCGGCGGGCGGCAGGCCGGCCTCGCGCACCCCCGCGGCGCCCGCGAGGATGACCGCCAGCAGGTTGTTGACGTCATGCGCGACGCCGCCGGCCAGCCATCCGAGCTGCGCCAGCCGGTCGAGCTCGTCGGGCCGCGGCGCCGCCGCGCCGTCCGCCGCGACCACCCGCAGCAGCAGCCAGCGCCGCGGCGCCAGCCCGGCCGGCAGGGGATGCAGCGTGAGCCGCCAGGCCACCGCCCCCGCCGCGGCCGGGGCGAGACGAAGCGCCGGCGGCGCGCCCCCGGCCCGGGCCGCCGCGAGGGCCGCGGCCAGGTCCGGGCCCGCCGCGGGCGCGAAGAGCGCGTCGAGCGGCAGGCCCGGCCTCGGCGCGCTGCCGGCCAGGCGCGCGAGGGCGGCATTGGCCGTGACGAGGCGGGCCGCGTCGTCGAGCAGCGCAAGGCCCTCCTCCACCGCATCGGCGAGGATGCGAAACCCCGCCAGGAGACCGACGGCCGGGCCCTCCGGCCCGGCTTCAGCCACGCGCCGCGCGGCCCTGCAGCCGCCAGACATAGGAGATGATCTCGGCCACCGCCTGCCAGTGCTCGGCCGGGATCTCGGCATCGACCTCCAGCCGGTAGAGGGCACGGGCGAGCGGCGGGTTGGCGACCAGCGGCACGCCATGCTCCTCGGCCACCGCCCGGATGCGCGCCGCCATCGCGTCGACCCCCTTCGCCACCAGCCGCGGTGCCGCGGACTGCCCCTGCTGGTAGAACAAGGCCACAGCGTAATGTGTTGGGTTCGTTATGACAACGGTTGCCTTCGGCACCGCGGCCAGCATGCGCTGCCGGGCCCGGCTTTCCCGCAGCCGGCGCAGCCGGGCCTTCACCTGCGGATCGCCCTCGGCGTCCCGCATCTCCTCCTTCAGATCCTCCCGGCTCATGCGCAGCTGCCGCAGATGCCGCCAGCGGACCAGCAGCAGGTCGAGGGCGGCGAGCACGGCGAAGGCGCCGAGCGCGACCAGCAGCAGATGCAGCACCTCGCGGCCGATGCGCTCCGGCAGCGCCCCGATCGGCTGGTGCAGCGCCGCCGGCAGCAGCCGCAGGTCGATCGCCAGCCAGAGCGCGCCGCCGACCACGGCCAGCTTGAGCAGGGTGCGCGGCAGCTCGAACCACGCCTCCTTGCCGATCAGCCGCTGCAGGCCCTTGGCGGGGTTGAGCCGGGCGAGGTCGGGCAGCACCGCCTCGGGCCGCAGCAGCAGCCCCGATTGCGCGAGATGCCCGAGGATGACGGCGAGGGCGGCGACGCCGATCACCGGCAGGGCCAGCCGCGCCCCGGCCCGCAGCAGGGCGATCGCCGCCGCGCCGTCCGGCACCGGCGCCTCGAGCAGGACCTGCAGGGCCTGCAGCCAGGCCAGGCCGGCGGCCGGCAGGGTCAGGATGCCGGCGAGCGTTGCGGCCAGCAGGGTCGCGCAGGCGACGGCCTCGCGCGAAACCGGCACCTGCCCCTGTTCGCGCGCCTTGTCGAGCCGGCGCTGTGTCGGGGCTTCCGTGCGGTCCTCGGCATCCTGCCCGCCGCCGGCCATGGCTCAGGGCAGCCCCGGCAGCGAGGCCAGCCCGTCCCGGATGGCGGCCAGCCAGGCCGCGAGCAGGGCCGGCAGCAGCATCGCCAGCAGCAGCAGGCCGCCGAGGATCTGGCCGGGCGCGGCCAGGGCGAAGACCTGGATCTGCGGCGCCAGCCGCGCCAGCAGGCCGAGCGCGAACTGCCCGAGGATGTTCGCCAGGACCAGGGGCGCCGCCAGGCGCAACGCCAGGGAGAGGCTGTCCGCCACCGCCTGCGCCAGGCTCGCGGCCTGGGCCGGCACCGGCAGGCCGCCGCCCGCCGGCAGCACCGCGTAGCTCTCGGCCAGCGCCCGCAGCGGCAGGGCGTAGAGGCCGGTCGAGAGGACGAGGACCGTCGCGGCGAGGCCGAAGAAGCGGGAGAGCACGGTGCCCTGCGCGCCGAAGGCGATGTCGCCCTGCAAGGGACTGGCCAGCCCGACCATCAGCGCCATCACCTGCCCGGCCTGGGAGAGCGCCAGCTCCAGCAGCCGCGCCAGCAGGCCGAGCCAGAGGCCGATCACCGTCTCGATCGCCAGCAGGCGCAGCAGCGCCGGCACCGCCTCGGTCATCGGCGGCAGCGCCGGCTGCGCCAGCGGCAGGACCAGCGCGGTCAGGCCGAGGACGAGGGCGAGACGGATCGTCGCCGGCACCTCGGCGGCGCCGAGGCCCGGCAGCAGCATCACTGCCCCGCCGATGCGCGCGAGCACCAGCATGGCCTGGAAGGCGAGAAGCGGCAGCGCCTCGCTCACCGCATCGTCCCGAGCTCGACCATCCGCTCGAAGAGCTGGCCGGCATAGCCCTGCACCGCCAGCGTCATGCGCGGCGCGAGCAGCATCAGCACCACCGCCATGGCGGCGAGCTTCGGCAGGAAGGCGAGGGTCTGCTCCTGGATCTGCGTCATCGCCTGCAGCACCGAGACCACGAGGCCAATGCCGAGCATCGCCAGCAGGGGCGGCCAGGCCAGGTGCAGCGCCAGCCACAGCGCCTCGCGCAGCGCCAGCGCGGTCGGGTCGCTCTCCATCGGCTAGATCGGCATCCGCATGACGTCCTGGTAGGCGGAGACCACCTTGTCGCGCAGCGTCGTCGCGGTCTGCAGCGCCAGCTCGGCCCGCGACACGGCGAGGACGACCTCGGTGACGCTGCCCTGGCCGAGCAGCGCCTGGGTGCTGGCGGCATCAGCGGCGTGGCCGACCTCGACGGCCCCCTCGGCGGCGCGGCGCAACGTCTCGCCGAAGCTGCCCGCCCCCTCCCCGCCGCCGGCCTGCGCCTGCACGCTGCGATAGGCGGCGGCCGCCTGCGCCGGCGCGAGCGCGGCCGGCATCAGCGCAGCGCCTCGATGGTGCGGGTCAGCATGCCGCGCGTGACCTCGAGCACCGAGAGGTTGGCGCTGTAGCTGCGCTGCGCCTCCCGCATGTCCATCATCTCGACCATGCTGTCGACATTCGGCCGCTTGACGTAGCCGCGTGCGTCGGCGGCGGGATGCCCCGGATCGTGCACCTCCGGGAAATCGCCGGGCGCGGTGCCGATGCGCCGCACCTCCACCGTCTCGGCGCCGAGGGCGCGGTCGAGATGGCTGCCGAAGGTGACCGTCCGGCGCCGGTAGGGATCGGCCCCCGGCGCCTCGCCGGTGCTGTCCTGGTTGGCGAGGTTCTCCGCCACCACCCGCAGCCGGGTGGATTGCGCCGCCATGCCGGCAGCGGAGATGCGCAACGCCCGTTCGAGATCCATGCCGGGTCAGCTCCTATTGCCCGCGGCCGAGGGCGGTGCGGAACAGGCCGAGCCAGCGCCGGTGCAGGCCGATGGCCAGCGCATGGGCATTGTCGGTATCGGCGACCCGCATCGCCTCGACATCGAGCGAGACGGCGTTGCCGTTCGGCGCCACCTCGGCCAGGTGCCGGTCCGCCACTGCCCGGTCCGTTCCCGCCTTGCCGAGATGGCGGGCATCGGTGCGGGCCATGTCCACCCCGGCGCCGCCCTGGCGGGCCAGCAGCCGCGCGAAATCCGGCAGGTCGCGCGGGCGGTAGCCCGGCGTGTCGGCATTGGCGATGTTCTGCGCCAGCACGCGCTGCCGGGCATCGAGCCAGGCGAGCCGGCGTTCGGCGAGGTCGAGGGTCGGGCTCTGCGACGGGTCCATGCCGCGATCCTCGCCGGCGCCAGGCGAAGATTCGGTAAACCCGGGCGCGGCGCTGGCCATGGCCCCGCCGCGGCTGGCGGTGATGCTCCCTGCGCAGGAGGGGATTCCATGGGGTCCCCGCAAAGCCGCGCAGCGGGTGTGTGGGGGGAGTTCTTAACCCTTCCCGGCAAAAGCTGCCGGCATGAGCATGCCCGAAGCCGTCCCCACCCTCACCGCCATCGAGTCGATGCGCGGCACCCTCGCCATGGCCCGCGCCCTGGTCGATTCCGGCCGTCAGGTCGATCTCGTCGGGCTCGATGGCGGCGCGGCCGCGCTCTGCGCCGCCATCAGCCTGCTGCCGCGCGAGCAGGGCCGGACGATGCTGCCCGCCCTGCTCTCCCTGGTCGCCGAGATCGACGGGCTGCGCTGCGCCCTGCAGCCGGGCTGAGCATCCACCCCCACCGCGGCAGGAGGCCACGGCGTGATCCCCGATACCGACCTGATGCTGCGTGCGGGCGGCGCCCTCGCCGTGCTGGTCGTCCCGCTCTGGCTGGCGACGCGGGCGCTGCGCGGCCGCCGGCGGAGCCGCCCCGGCCATCGCCTCGCCCTCGCGGAGTCGCTGGCCCTCGACCCCCGTCGCCGCCTCCTGCTGGTGCGCTGCGACGGGCGGGAGCTGCTGCTGCTGACCGGCGGCAGCCAGGATGCCGTCATCGGCTGGCTGCCGGGGCCCGGCGCCCGATGAGGCGGCTCGGCTGGATCGCGCTGCCGCTCTGCGCCCTGGCATTGCCCGCGGCGGCCCAGAGCGTCGCCATCGACCTCGGCGCCGCTGGGCAGCCGGGCGCCACCTCGCGCCTGGTGCAGCTCACGGCGCTGGTCGGCCTGCTCTCCCTCGCCCCCTCCCTGCTGGTGATGGCGACGGCCTTCACCCGCATCGTCATCGTGCTCTCGCTGCTGCGCAGCGCCATCGGCGCGCAGGGCGTGCCGCCCAACCCGGTGCTGATCGGGCTCGCCCTGTTCCTCACCCTCTTCGTCATGCAGCCGGTGCTGGACCAGAGCTGGACCGGCGGCCTCCAGCCGCTGATGGAAGGCCGCATCGGCGAGCTCGACGGCCTCGCCGCCGCGGCCGAGCCCTTCCGCCGCTTCATGGCCGGGCAGGTGACGGAGCCCGATCTCTCGCTCTTCCTCGACCTCGCCAGGCTGCCGCCGGTGCCCGAGGGCGCGGCGGCGGATCAGATCCCCTGGCGGGCGCTGCTGCCGGCCTTCCTGGTGAGCGAGCTGAAGCGCGCCTTCGAGATCGGCTTCCTGCTCTTCCTGCCCTTCCTCGTGCTCGACATGGTGGTGGCCAGCCTGCTGATGTCGCTCGGCATGATGATGCTGCCACCGAACGTCGTGGCGCTGCCCTTCAAGCTGATCTTCTTCGTGCTGATCGATGGCTGGCGGCTGGTGGCGGGCAGCCTGGTGCAGGGCTTCGGCCCCTGACGGCGACGGCCGCCGCTCAGTCCGGCGTCAGGCCCATCCGCTGCACCACGCCGGTCCATTTGGTGATCTCGGCCGCCAGATAGGCCCCGAAGGCGGCCGGCGAGCCGCTCTGCGGCTGGATGCCCTGGCGTGCCAGGGCGCCGCCGACCTCGGGGCGCGCCATGGCGAGCTGCAGCGCGGCATTCAGCCGGGCGATGATCGGCGCCGGCGTGCCGGCCGGGGCCAGGACGCCGCCCCAGCTCACGGTCTCGAAGCCCGGCACGGTCTCGGCGATGGCGGCGAGCTCCGGCGCCTCGGGCACCCGCTGGAGCGAGGAGACGGCGATGCCGCGCACCCGGCCGGCCCGCACATGCGGCAGCAGGACCGGGACGGTGTCGAAATTCACCGGGATCACCCCGGCGATGAGATCCGCCGTCGAGGGCGCGCTGCCGCGATAGGGCACATGCGTGAGCTGGATGTCGGTGAGGCTCTTCAGCAGCTCCATCGCCATGTGGCCGGCCGAGCCGACGCCGGCCGAGCCGTAGCTCATCCGCCCATCCTGCGCCCGGGCATAAGCAAGGAAGCCCGGCATGTCCCGCACCGGCACCGAGGGATGCACCGCCATGATCTGCGGCACGATGGAGACCGCCATGACCGGGGCGAAGTCGTGCATCGCGTCGAAGGGGGTGCGGCTGCCATAGAGCGCCGGCCCCATGCCGTTCGGCCCGGCATTGCCCATCAGCAGGGTGTAGCCATCGGGCGCGCTGCGGGCGACCAGCTCGGCGGCGATGAAGCCGTTGGCGCCCGGCCGGTTCTCCACCACCAGGGTCTGGCCGAGGGATTCGGTCAGCTGCGGGGCGAGGAGGCGGGCGATGATGTCGCTCGCCCCGCCCGGCGGATAGGGGATGACCATGCGGACCGGCCGCTGCGGCCAGTCCGCCTGATTGCCTGATTGGGCGCGCGCGAGCGCCGGCAGGGCGAGCGCGGCCCCGCCGAGCAGCATCGGGCGCCGGCGCATCGCCACCGGGCCGCCCCCCGCCCTGCCTCCGGCCCGCCTCAGCCCGCGTTCGCCACCGCCCGCTTCGCCATGACGGTGACCAGATGCGCGCGGTATTCGGCGCTGCCGTGGATGTCGCCGTTCAGCCCGTCGGGCGACTGCTTGACGCCGGCCACCGCATCCGCCGACCAGTTGGCCGCGAGCGCCGTCTCCATCTCCGCCTGGCGGAAGACGCCCGGGCCGGCGCCGTTGACGACGACGCGCGTGCCGGATTTGGTCCTGGCGACGAAGACGCCGGCCATGACGTAGCGGCTGGCCGGGTTGCGCATCTTGGCGTAGCCGGCCTTCTCGGGGATCGGGAACTCGATCGCCACCAGCAGCTCGCCCGGCTCCAGCGCCGTGGTGAACATGCCCTGGAAGAAGTCGTCGGCCGCGATGCGGCGCTTGTCGGTGACGACCGTCGCATCGAGGCCGAGCACCGCCGCCGGGTAGTCGGCGGCCGGGTCGTTGTTCGAGACGCTGCCGCCGATGGTGCCGCGGTTGCGCACCTGGGTGTCGCCGATGGTGGAGGCCATCTGGGCCAGCGCCGGGATCGCCGCCTTGACCTCGGGGCTGTTCGCCACCTCGCCATGCTTGGCGAGCGCGCCGATGACGAGCCTGTCGCCCTCGCGCCGGATGCCCTTCAGCTCGGCGATGCCGGAGAGGTCGACCACCGCGGTCGGCTTGTTGAGCCGGTGCTTGAGCGCCGGCAGCAGGGTCTGGCCGCCGGAGATCGGCCGCGCCTCCGGATCGGCCGAGAGGATCTTGACGGCATCCGCGACGGTGGTGGGCTTGTGATAGGCGAAATCATACATGGGAAAGGCTCCTCCTCGCACGGGCCGCCCGGTCCGCACCTCCGGGAGGCCGGCGCGCCGCCGCGCCTCCCTCCGGCGACCGGGCGGGTGATCTCCTACTCCGCCGCCAGCCTCTGGCCGGCATGGATGATGCCCCAGATCTTGGCCGGCGTCGCCGGCATCTCGATATGGCGGACATCGTAGTCGCGCAGCGCATCGACCACGGCGTTGATGACCGCGGGCGGCGAGCCGATGGCCCCCACCTCGCCGCAGCCCTTCACCCCGAGCGGGTTGTGGGTGCAGAGCGTGGTGTGGGTGGCGACGCTGACCGGCGGCAGGTCGTTCGCCCGCGGCATCTGGTAGTCCATGAAGCTGGCCGAGAGCAGCTGGCCGTTCTCGTCATAGACCGCGGTCTCGAGCAGCGCCTGGCCGATGCCCTGGGCGACGCCGCCCTGCACCTGGCCCTCGACGATCATCGGGTTGATGACCCGTCCGACATCGTCGACGGCGGTGAAGTTCACCACCGCCACCTGGCAGGTATCGGGATCGATCTCGATCTCGCAGATATGGCAGCCGCCGGGATAGGTGAAGTTCTTCGGGTCGTAGAAGGCGGTCTCGTCGAGGCCGGGCTCGATCTCCTCGATCGGGTAGTTGTGCGGCACATAGGCGGTCAGGCAGATCTCGCCCCAGCTTTTCGTCTTGTCGGTGCCGGCGACGCGGAAGGTGCCGCGGTCGAACTCGACGTCCTCGACCGAGGCCTCCATCAGGTGCGCCGCGATCCGCCGCGCCTTGGCGACGATCTTGTCCATCGCCTTCACCATGGCGCTGCCGCCGACGGCGAGGCTGCGCGAGCCATAGGTGCCCATGCCGAAGGGGATCTTCGCCGTGTCGCCATGGACGATGTCGACCTGCGCCAGCGGCACGCCGAGCCGGTCCGTCACCAGCTGGGCCAGCGTCGTCTCATGCCCCTGGCCGTGGCTGTGGGTGCCGGTCAGCACCGTGACGCTGCCGGTCGGGTGCACCCGGATCGTGCCCACCTCGTAGAGCCCGGCGCGGGCGCCGAGCGCACCGACCACCGCCGAGGGGGCGATGCCGCAGGCCTCGAGATAGGTGGAGATGCCGATGCCGCGCAGCTTCCCGGCTGCCTTCGCCGCCTGCCGGCGCTGCTCGAACCCGGCCCAGTCCGCGACCTTCAGCGCCTCCTCCAGCGTCGCCACGTAGTCGCCGCTGTCGTATTGCAGCGCGACCGGCGTCTGGTAGGGGAAGGCGTCGTTCGGGATGAAGTTGCGCCGGCGGATCTCGATGCGGTCCATGCCCATCTCGCGCGCCGCGACATCGACCAGCCGCTCGAGCAGGAAGGTCGCCTCCGGCCGCCCGGCGCCACGATAGGCATCGACCGGCACGGTGTTGGTGAAGACCGCCTTCACCTCGGCATAGACGGTCGGCGTGGTGTACACGCCGGCCAGCAGCGTCGCGTAGAGATAGGTCGGCACGCTGGTCGAGAAGGTGGAGAGATAGGCGCCCATATTGGCCAGCGTCTGCACGTGCAGCGCCAGGAACCGCCCCTCGGCATCGAGGGCGAGCCGCGCCTTCGTCACGTGGTCGCGGCCATGCGCGTCGGTGATGAAGCTCTCGCTGCGGTCGGCGGTCCATTTCACCGGCCGGGCGATCTTGCCGGCCGCCCAGGTGACGATCGCCTCCTCGGCATAATGGAAGATCTTGCTGCCGAAGCCGCCGCCGACATCGGGCGCCACCACCCGCAGCTTGTGCTCGGGCAGCTGCAGGACGAAGGCGCCCATCAGCAGCCGGATGACATGCGGGTTCTGGCTGGTGGTGTAGAGGGTGTAGTCACCGGTCGTCGGGTCGAAATCGCCGATCGCCGCGCGCGGCTCCATGGCGTTCGGCACCAGCCGGTTGTTGACCAGCTCGAACTCGACGACCTTGTGCGCGCCCTGGAAGGCCGCGGCGTTCACCGCCGGGTCGCCGATATGCCAGTCGTAGCAGAGATTGCCGGCGACGCCGTCATGCACCGCGGGCGCGCCGGGGGCGAGCGCCGCCTCCATGGTGGCGACCGCGGGCAGGACCTCGTACTCGACCTCGATCGCCTCCGCCGCGTCGCGCGCCGCCGCCCGGGTCGAGGCGATCACCACCGCGACGGCATCGCCGACGAAGCGCACCTTGCCCTGGGCGAGCACCGGATGCGGCGGCTCGGCCATGGGCGAGCCGTCCTTGTTGTGGATCTGCCAGCCGCAGGGCAGGCCGCCTAGGCCCACCATGTCGGCGCCGGTGAAGACCGCCACCACCCCGGGCATGGCCCGCGCCGCCGCGAGGTCGATCCCCCGGATCGCGGCATGCGCATGCGGGCTGCGCAGGATATGGGCATAGGCCTGCCCCGGACGGTTGATGTCGTCCGTGTACCGGCCGCGGCCGGAGAGGAAGCGCAGATCCTCCTTGCGCTTCACGCTTGCCCCGATGCCCTCGAAGGGCGTCACCACCGTCATCGCCACGCCTCCCAACGCAGCAGGACTGCCTCGCCGGCGGTGCCAGCCCGCGCGGTCGGACACTCCCGTCAGTCACTCCGCGGACGGGCCCGGCGCGCCGGGCGCGCCGCGAGGCCTATTCGGCGGCGGGCGCGAGCTCGGCGCGGCGGCCGTGCATCACGTCCTGCGCCGCGGCGATCGCCTTGACGATGTTGTGGTAGCCGGTGCAGCGGCAGAGATTGCCTTCCAGCCCCTCGCGGATCTCCTTCTCGGAGAGCCCCTGCGGGTGCTTCTGCACCAGGTCGATGGCCGACATGACCATGCCGGGGGTGCAGAACCCGCATTGCAGCGCGTGATACTCCCGGAACGCCTCCTGCATCGGGTGCAGCGTGCCGTCCGGCTTGGCCAGGCCCTCGATCGTCGTGATCTCGGCGCCGTCGGCCTGCAGCGCGAGCAGGGTGCAGGACTTCACGCTGTCGCCGTTCACATGCACGACGCAGGCCCCGCACTGGCTGGTGTCGCAGCCCACATGCGTGCCGGTCAGGCGCAGCTTCTCCCGCAAGAGCTCGACCAGCAGGGTCCGGCCCTCGACCTCGACCGTATGGGAGGCCCCATTCACGGTCAGTGTGACTTGCGGCATCCCGCACCTCCCCGATTCCAGCGGCCGACCGGCCGCGTATCGTCTCAAAGGTTGCCCCGGCCCGGGCTTCCGTCAAGCGCTGGCACCGTGAAGACCGGCCCGGGACGCCCGCCCGGCGGGGGGATCAGGGCCGCGGCCCGGCGGCGCCCGGCGGCGGCGCCTCGATCAGCCGCTTGCGGCCGCGGGTGAGAAGCAGCAGCACGCCCAGCACCAGGGTGCCGAGCGGCCACAGCAGCCAGATCGTGCCGAGCGCCATGGCGCCGAACATGCCGGCGCCCAGGGCGACCTCCGGGTCCGGCCGCGACAGGAAGGGACCGACCGCGGCGCAGGTGCCGAGGCTGCCCAGCAGCATCAGCGCCTGGAAGGTCCAGAAGGTCCCCCGCACCACCCGGCCCACCCGGCCGCGGCGCTCCCTGACCTCCAGCAGCACCGGCCCTGGCATGGCAGGACCCGCCTCAGGCGGCAACCAGCGCCGCGCCCTTGGCCACCGCCAGCGGGTTCTCCGCGGCCGGGAGGTCGTGCAGGTGGCAGGCGGCGACATGGCCGGGATCGAGCGCCGTCGCCACATGGTTGAGCCGCGGCTCCTCGGCCCGGCAGCGGTCGAAGGCGTAGGGGCAGCGGGTGTGGAAGCGGCAGCCCTTGGGCGGGTTGATGGGGCTCGGCACGTCGCCCTTGAGCAGGATCCGCTCCCGCGCCTTGCCGGGCATCGGCACCGGCACGGCGGAGAGCAGCGCCTCGGTATAGGGATGCTTCGGCGCCGCGAAGAGGCTCCGCTTCGGCGCCACCTCGACGATCTTGCCGAGATACATGACGGCGACCCGGTGCGTCATGTGCTCGACGATGGCGAGGTCGTGCGAGATGAAGAGCAGCGCCAGGCCGAGCTCCTGCTGCAGGTCCTGCAGCAGGTTGACGATCTGCGCCTTGACCGAGACGTCGAGGGCCGAGACCGCCTCGTCGCAGACGATGAGGTCGGGCTCCGCCGCCAGGGCCCGGGCGATGCCGATGCGCTGGCGCTGGCCGCCGCTGAACTCGTGCGGCCAGCGGTTCACCGCGTCGCGCGGCAGGCGCACCTTGTCCATCAGCGCCGCGACCCGCGCCTCGAGATCCCGGCCGTCCTTCGCCAGGCCGAAATTGCGGATCGGCTCGGCCAGGATGTCGCGCACCCGCATCCGCGGGTTGAGCGAGGAGAAGGGGTCCTGGAACACCACCTGCACGCGCCGGCGCACCGCCCGCAGCGCGCCGGTCGAGAGGTCGTCGATCCGCTTGCCGTCCAGCACCACCTGGCCCGAGGTGATGTCGAAGAGGCGCAGCACCGCCTTGCCGACCGTGGACTTGCCGCAGCCGCTTTCGCCGACCAGCGAGAGGGTCTCGGCGCGGGCGATCTGGAAGGAGACGCCATCCACCGCGTAGACATAGCCCGTGGTGCCGCCGAGCAGCCCGCCCTTCAGCGGGTAGTGCTTCTTGAGGTCGGTGACGTCGAGAAGGGCTGCGCTCATGCCGCGAGGGCCTCGTCTTTCAGGGCGTAGTGGCAGGCGGCGACATGGCCGGGCGCCTTCTCCTCGAGGGCCGGCGCCACCTTGTGGCAGAGATCGGTGACCTGCGGGCAGCGGCCGGCGAAGACGCAGCCCGGGATCTTCTGCTTCAGGCTCGGCACCAGGCCGGGGATCTCGGCCAGCCGCCCCTCGTCGCCATGCAGCGAGGAGCCGAGCTTCGGCATGGAGCCGAGCAGCCCCTGGGTGTAGGGGTGCTTCGGGTGGTTGAAGAGCGGGCCGACCGCCGCCTCCTCCACCTTCCGCCCGGCATACATGACGATGACGCGCTCGGCGACCTCGGCGACCACGCCGAGGTCATGGGTGATGAGCACGATCGCCGCGCCGACGCGCCGCTTCAGGTCGCGCATCAGCTCGAGGATCTGCGCCTGGATGGTGACGTCGAGCGCGGTGGTCGGCTCGTCGGCGATCAGCAGCTTCGGGTTGCAGGCCAGCGCGATGGCGATCATCACCCGCTGCCGCATGCCGCCCGAGAGCTGGTGCGGGTATTCCCGCACCCGCCGCCGCGGCTCCGGGATGCCGACGAGCGTCAGCATCTCCACCGCCTTCTCCTCCGCCTGCCGGGCCGAGAGGCCCTGGTGCAGGCGCAGCGTCTCGCCGATCTGCCGCCCCACGGTCAGCACCGGGTTCAGGCTGGTCATCGGCTCCTGGAAGATCATGCTGATCTCGTTGCCGCGGATGGCGCGCATCTCGCGGTCGGAGAGGGTCAGCAGGTCGCGGCCCTGGAAGCGGATGGCGCCGGCGATCTTGCCCGGCGGCTCGGGGATGAGCCGCAGGATCGACATGGAGGTGACCGACTTGCCGCAGCCGCTCTCGCCGACGATCGCCACCGTCTCGCCGGCATTGACGTGGAAGGTGACGCCGTCGACGGCGCGGTTGATCCCGTCCGGCGTGCGGAAATGGGTCTGCAGGTTCTCGACTTCGAGGAGCGCCATGGATCAGAGCCTCTTGGCCATGCGCGGATCGAGCGCATCGCGCAGGCCATCGCCGAGGAGGTTCACGGCGAGGACGGTGATGGAGAGGAAGACGGCGGGGAAGAAGACGATGTAGGGCTTGACCTGCCAGAGCGCCCGCCCCTCGGCCATGATGTTGCCCCAGGAGGGGATGATCGGCGGCGTGCCGGCGCCGATGAAGGAGAGGATGGCCTCGGTGATCATCGCCGCGGCGCAGATATAGGTGGCCTGCACGGTGATCGGCGCCAGGGTGTTGGGCAGGATGTGGCGCAGGATGATCGCCGGCGTCCGGGTGCCGGCGGCGACCGCCGCCTCGACATAGGGCTGCTCGCGCAGCGACAGCACCACGCCGCGCACCAGGCGCGAGACGCGCGGGATCTCGGCGATGGTGATGGCAATGATGACGTTCTGCACCGAGCCGCGGGTCAGCGCCATCAGGGCGATGGCCAGCAGGATCGGCGGGATCGACATCAGCCCGTCCATCACCCGCATGATGACGCTGTCGAGCAGGCGGACATAACCCGAGACCATGCCGATCGCCATGCCGGCGACGGAGGCGAGGATGGCGACCGAGAAGCCGACGATCAGCGAGACCCGGGCGCCGTAGAGCACGCGGGAATAGACGTCCCGGCCCAGCATGTCGGTGCCGAACCAGTAGAGCGCCGAGGGCTCGCGCGTCCGCTTCGCCGGCGCCAGCGCCGTCGGGTCGACGGTCCCGAGCAGCGGCGCGAAGATGGCGACCAGCACCATCAGCAGCAGCAGCGCGGCGCCGAAGGCCATGGTCGGGTTGCGTCGGACGAAGCCGATGAAGCCCTTCTTCGGCTTCACCGGCGGCAGCACGTCCGGCAGCGGCGCGGCGGCGGCGACGCCCGAGGGCGGCGCGGCCTCGATGGGGGAGAGGACGCTCGCGGAGGCCATCAGTAGCGGATCCTCGGATCGAAGAGGGTATAGGCGAGGTCGATCAGCAGATTGACCAGCACATAGACGAAGCTGAAGAGCAGCACGACGCCCTGGATCACCGGATAGTCGCGCCGCAGGATGGCATCCACCGTGAGGCGGCCGAGGCCGGGGATGGCGAAGACGCTCTCGGTCACCACCGCGCCGCCGATCAGCAGCGCGATGCCGATGCCGATGACGGTGACGATGGGCACCGCGGCGTTCTTCAGCGCATGCACGAACAGGATGCTGCCCTGCCCTGCCCCTTTGGCGCGCGCGGTGCGGATGTAGTCCTGCTGCAGCACCTCGAGCATGGTGGCGCGGGTGATGCGGGCGATCAGCGCGATGTAGACGCCGCCGAGCGCGATCGCCGGCAGCACCAGGTTCTCGAGCCAGGGCAGGACGCCGTTGCTGAGCGAGGTGTAGCCCTGCACCGGCAGCCAGTCGAGCTCGAGCGCGAAGACATAGGCGAGCAGGTAGCCGACGACGAAGACCGGCACCGAGAAGCCGAGCACCGCGAAGCCCATCACCGCGCGGTCGATCAGCGTGCCCTGCTTCCAGGCCGCGACCACGCCCATCGGCACGGCGATGCAGATGGCGAGCACCAGCGTCAGCGCCATCAGCGACAGGGTCGGCTCGATCCGCTGCGCGATCATGGTGGTGACCGGCAGGTTGGTGAAGATCGAGGTCCCCATGTCGCCATGCAGGATGGCCCAGAGCCAGGTGCCGAAGCGCACGAGGTAGGGCCGGTCGAGGCCGAGCGAGGCGCGGATGCGCTCCACGTCCTGCGGAGTCGCCTGGTCGCCGGCGATCACCGCCGCCGGGTCGCCGGGCGAGATGTAGAGGAGGGAGAAGACGAAGAGGGCGACCAGCGCCATCACCGGGATGGTCTGCAGGACGCGGCGGATCACATAGGCGAACATGCTGCGGTGTACCGATCCGTCAGGATTTCGTCACGCCCCAGAAGATGGGCAACGGCCCCTTCTGGATGCCGGAGAGATTGGAGCGCCAGGCCTGGTAGGACAGGAAGAAGCCGGTCGGTGCGTAGACGACGTTCTCGATCGCCGCCTTGTTCAGGCGCCGGATCGCCGCCTTCTCGCCATCGAGGTCGGTGGCGTCGAACCAGTTCGTCACCTCCGCCTCCACCTCCGGCACCTTCGGCCAGCCGAACCAGGCGCCGTCGCCGCTGGCGCGGATGGCGGTGTAGACGGCCGGGTTGATGCAGTCGGCGCCGGCATGCCAGGAGTGGAACATGCTCCAGCCGCCCTGGCCCACCGGGTTCTTCATGGCGCGGCGCTGGCCGGTGGTGCCCCAGTCCGTGGCGACGAAATCGACGTTGAAGCCGATGCGCTTCAGCAGGTCGGCCGTCACGTCGCCCTGCGACTTGGTGATCGGCTGGTCCTGCGCGACGATGCAGGGCACCGGCTCGCCCTTGTAGCCGCTCTCGGCCAGCAGGCGCTTGGCGAGGTCGAAATTGCGCGGTCCCTTCAGGACCTCGCCGCCCTCCTCGGTGTAGAGCGGAGTGCCGGGCGTGAAATAGCCGGGCAGCGGCTTCCACAGCTTGTCGTCATCGCCCACCAGGGCGCGCATGTAGTCTTCCTGCGACAGGGCCACCATCACCGCCTGCCGCGCCTTCAGCGAATTGAAGGGCGTGGTCAGGTGGTTCATGCGGAAGGTGCCGATATTGCCGAGCGGGTCGGCGATGTCGGCGCGGATGTTGCGGTTGCGCTTGAGCGTCGGCACCAGATCGGTGATCGGGTTCTCCCACCAGTCGATCTCGCCGTTCTGCAAGGCCGCGGCGGCGGTCGCGGGATCCGGCATGATGACCCATTCGACGCGCTCGATCTGCACCGCCTTGCCGCCGGCGAGCCAGCTCGCCTTCTCCTGCCGCGGCTGGTAGTCGGCGAATCGCTCGAACACCGCCTTGGCGCCCGGCACCCACTCGTTGCGCAGGAAGCGCATGGGGCCGGAGCCGACATACTCGTTGATCTGCTGGAAGGGATCGGTCCGGGCGATGCGCTCCGGCATGATGAAGGCCATCGGCGTGGAGTTCTTGCCGAGCGCCATCAGCATCTTCGGATAGGGCTTCTTCAGCACCCAGCGGAAGCTGCGGTCGTCGACCGCGACCAACTCTTGCTGCAGCGCCTTCAGCATCAGCCCCATCGGGTCGCGCGCCGACCAGCGGGTGAGGCTCGCCACCGCGTCCTTCGCCAGGACCGGGCTGCCATCGTGGAATTTCAGCCCCTCGCGCAGCCGGAAGGTCCAGGTCAGGCCATCGGCCGAGACCGCCTCGGATTCCACCATCTGCCGCTGCGGTCGCAGCTCCTCGTCGAAGCCGTAGAGCGTGTCCCAGACCATCGCCGCGGCGTTGCGGACGACATATTGCGTGCCCCAGATCGGGTCGAAATTCGCCAGGTTGGCCTGCGGCACGAAGCGCAGGGTCCGGGACGCCGCGCCCTGGGACAGCGCCGGCGCCGGCAGACCACCGAGCAGGCCGGCGCCGCCGGCCGCAACGCCGGTCTTCAGGAAGGTCCTGCGGTCCATTGTCGTCTCCCAGTTCCGGCCCGGGCACTCCCGCTGCGCCCGGTTTCGAACCAGCCTGCCTCAGGCTTAGGCAGGGCGCCAGCATCCATCGCCCGCCGCCCCGGCCCGGCGACAGCCGGCTCGCTCTCGGGAGGGCAGACTTGCACGCGCCATGCCAGCAATCGTGGCAGGCCCGCTGCCATCAGTCCTTGCGCATGCCCCAGAAGACCGTCACGGGCGCGCGGAAGGCACCGGTGACCCGGCGATTCCAGGCGGAAGGCTGCCAGTAGAAACCGAGCGGGATATAGGGCAGCATCTCCATCGCCCGACGGTTCAGCGCCTCCGCCACCTGGCGTTGCACCGCCAGATCCGGCGCCTCCACCCAGGCGGCCCGCAGCCGCTCGATCTCGGCATCCTTCGGCCAGCCGAACCAGGCGGCATCGCCATTCGTCCGCAGGAACAGGTGGAACACCGGCAGGCTGAGGGACTGGCCGGAGGCGGTGGTGTGAATCAGGCTCCAGCCGCCCCGCTCCACCGGCTCGCGGCTCGTCCGGCGCTGCACCAGCGTGCCCCAATCGGTCGAGACGAGCTCGAAATTCATCCCCATGCGCTGCAACAGGTCGGCGGTGACGAGCGAGAGGGCGTTGATTTGCGGATAGTCGCCGGGCGCGACGAGCACGACCTTCTCATTGGCATAGCCGGCCGCGCGCAGCGCCGCCCGGGCCCGGTCGAGGCTGTGCGTCTTCAGCACCTCGCTGCCGGCCTCGTTCGCCAGCGGGCCGTGGCAGGCGAACGCGCCGCGCCCAGCGCCGGATGCTCGCGGCGCAGTCCCGCGCCCGCACCGGCTCGCCGTCATGGAAGCGCAAGCCCTCGCGCAGGGTGAAGGTCCAGGCGAGGCCATCCGCCTCCACCACCCAGCCCTCGGCCATCTGCGGCCGGATCGTGCCTTGCGCGTCCTGGGCGCAGATCTGGTCGTAGACCATGAAGGCGTGGTTGCGGGTGACGACGGCGGTGGTCCAGACCGGGTCGAGGCTGGTGAGGTTGGCCTGCGGCACGACGCGCAGCCGGCCTGCTCCCGGCGTCGCGGCGAGCGCGGGCGCCGTCAGGCCCAAGGCGAAAGGCGCCTGCAACAGGCCGCGACGGCGCATGGCTCAGGCCCTCCGGATGCCCCAGAAGATGGCGAAGCCCTTCACCCGGTCGACCAGCGTGCGGCGATGGGCGGTGATCGAATAATAGGCGCCCGTCGGGATGTAGGGCAGCCCCTGCATCGCCGCGACCTGGATCCGCCGCGCCAGTTCCCGGCGCGCCGGCAGGTCCGGCGCATCCAGCCAGGCGGCGCGCAGCCGCTCCACCTCCGGCAGGTCGGGCCAGCCCGGCGCCGCCTTGTCGCCATCGGCGCGGAGCTGCGCATGGGTGACGGGATTGATGAAATCCATGCCGGAGGAGGCGAAGCAGGCGATGGACCAGCCGCCCTGATCGAGCGGTCCGCGATTCATCCGCCGCTGCGCCAGCGTGCCCCAGTCGGTCAGCACCACCTCGAGATTGATGTCGAGCTGCCGCAGCAGATCGGCCGCCACCTGCGCCTGGGCGGTGGTGGAGACGATGTCGGTGGTGCCGAGCAGACGCACCCTCTCGCCGCGATAGCCCGCCTCCTTCAGCGCCTGTCGCGCCGCGGCGATGCTGCGTGGCCCGGTCAGCGGCGCCAGCCCGGCATCGTTGGCGAAGGGGCCGCCGGGGGTGAAGAAGCCGACGCCCGTCTCGTATTTCGTCGGCTCGGGGCCGACGATCGCGGTCATGAAATCCTCCTGGCTGATCGCCGGCAGGAGGGCGCGGCGGATCGCCGGGTTGTCGAAGGGCGGCTGGCGGTGGTTGAAGCGGAACTGCCCGGGCAGCGGCAGCGGGTCGATCGGCTCGAGCAGCAGGCCGCGGTTGCGGCCGAGCAGGGTCTGGATCTCGGCCGGCATCTGCTCCAGCCAGTCCACCTCGCCCGCGCTCAGCGCCGCGGCGGCGGTGCCGGCATCGGGGATGATCGACCATTCGACGCGGTCGAAATGCACCAGCTTCGGCCCGGCGGTGAGGCCGCTGCCGCCGGCGGGCGTCGGCACGTAGTCGGCGTTGCGGTCCCAGACCGCGCGGCTGCCCTGGCGGAACTCGTCCATGCGGAAGCGGAAGGGGCCGCTGCCGGTCGGGTCGCGGATCTGCTGGAAGGGATCGGTCGCGGCGATGCGCGCCGGCATGATGAAGGGCTGCGGATTGGCCGGCATCGCCAGCGCCTCGATCAGCAGCGGGAAGCGCGCGCGCAGTCGGAAGCGGAAGCGCCTGTCGTCGAGCGCGGCGAGTTCCTCGGTGCGCGCCGCCAGCGCCTGGCCCATGGCGCTGCGCGCCATCCAGCGGCGCAGCGAGACGACGCAGTCCTCGGCCCGCACCGGCGCGCCGTCATGGAAGCGCAGCCCCTCGCGCAGGGTGATGGTGACGCTGCGGCCCTCCTCCTCCTCGAGATGGCCGGCTGCCATTTGCGGATGCACCCGGAAGGCCAGGTCCACGCCGTAGAGCGTGTCGTAGACCATGTAGCCGTGGTTGCGGATGACGTTGGAGGTGACCGCGACAGGATCCAGCCCACCGAGATCGGCCTGCGGCACGAAGCGCAGCACGCGGGCAGAGCTTTGCGAGAAGGCCGGCGCCGCCGGCAGCGCGGCGCCGGCGGCGAGCAGCGTGCGGCGCGCGATCATGCCCGCCGCAGGTTCCAGAACAGGGCGAAGCCTGGCACCCGCCCTGTCAGGTCGCGCCGCAGCGAGGTGAGCGAGGTGTAGGAGCCGACCGGGATATAGGGCAGCTCGTCCAGCGCGGTGCGCTGGATGTCGCGGGCGATGCGCTGCTGCGCCTCAAGGTCGGGCGCCTCGAACCAGGCATCGCGCAATTCCTCCAGCCGCGGCATGGTCGGCCAGCCGAACCAGGCGCCGGTGCCGTTGCCGCGCAGCGGGAAATTGCCGGCGGGATCGGCGAATTCGAAGGAGGCGAAGGCGGTGAGGAAGACGCTCCAGCCGCCCTTCTCCACCGGCTCGCGGCTGGCCCGGCGCTGGATGACGCTGCCCCAGTCGGTCAGCACGAAATCGAGGTTGACGCCAAGCCGGCGGAACATGTCGCCCGCCACCTGGGTCATCGCCGCCGGCGCCAGGATGTCGGTCGGGCCGATCAGGCGGATGAGCTGATCGGTGTAGCCCGCCTCCTTCAGCAGCGCCTTGGCGCGGTCGATGCTGCGCGGCCCGGTCAGCGCCCCCATCCCGGCATCGTTGGCCAGCGGCGTATCCGGGGTGAAGACGCCCATGGGGGCGAAGAGCGCCGGATCGGGCCCGACGATCGCCGTCATGTAGTCCGCCTGGTCGATCGCCGGCAGCAGGGCCTGGCGCATCTTCTTGTCGTTGAAGGGCGGGTGCAGGTGGTTGAAGCGCAGGATCGCCGGGTTGCGCAGCCGGTCGATCGGCTCGACGGTGATCTGCCGGTTGCGGCGGAAGAGCTGCTGGATCTCCGGCGGCGGTTGCTCGTACCAGTCGATCTCGCCGGCCTGCAGCGCCGCCGAGGCGGTCGCTGCATCGACGATGATGTGCCACTCGATGCGGTCGAAATGCGCCCGCTTCGGCCCGGCCGTCAGGCTCGGCTCGCCGCTGCTGACCGGCACGTAGTCCGGGTTGCGCTGATAGGCGACGAAGCTGCCGGAATTGTATTCCCGCGCCAGGAAGCGGAAGGGCCCGCTGCCCACCGTCTCCTGGATCTGCTGATAGGGATCGGTGCGGGCGATGCGCTCCGGCATGATGAAGGCGGCCGGGTTGGAGGGCGTCGCCAGCGCCTGCAGCAGCATCGGGAAGCGCCGCTTCAGCCGGAACCGGAGGCGCCGGTCGTCGAGCGCCGAGAGCTCCTCGATCGCCGGTTCCAGCTTCTGGCCGATGCTGCTGCGCTTCATCCAGCGCCGGAGCGAGGCGACGCAATCCGCCGCCCGCACCGGCGCGCCGTCATGGAAGCGCAGCCCCTCGCGCAGCGTGATGGTGCAGAGCCGGTCGTCATCCTCGAAGACCTGGCCGGCCGCCATCTGCGGTTGCGGCCGGAACTGCGCATCCATGCCGTAGAGCACGTCGTAGACGAGCCAGGCATGGTTGCGGGTGACATTGGCCGTGGTCCAGATCGGGTCCAGGCTGGTCAGGTTGGCCTGTGGCACGAATTTCAGCACGCTGCTGCCCGCGGGCTGGCCAATGGCCAGGCGTGGCAGGGCAGCGGCCGCAGCCGCGCCGGCCAGGAAATCGCGTCGTTGCATCGCCCACTCCGCCCCGCCCGGCTTCAGGCGGCTTTCTTCACGCTCCAGAAGAGCGGCATGCCCTTCGGCACGTCGCTGAGGCTGCGCCGATAGGCCGTGGCCTGGAAATACTGGCCGAGCGGCAGGGTCGGCGCTTCCTCGAAGGCCGCGAGTTGCATCTCGCGTGCCAGGGCTTTCTGGGCGGCGAGGTCGGGCGCGTCGAACCAGCGCTGCCGCAGCGCCTCCAGCCGCTCCGAGCTCGACCAGCCCCACCAGCCATCCTTGCCATTGCCGCGGATCGGCTGGTTGACGCCGGGATTGATGACGTCGAGCCCGGTCCAGAAGGTGAAGAACATGCTCCAGCCACCCTTCTCCGGCGGCTCGCGGCTGGCGCGGCGGGCGACGACGCTGGCCCAGTCCATGGCGACGAACTCGACATTCATGCCGCAGCGGCGGAGCATGTCGTTGCCCACCTGGCCGAGCGCGTTCAGCGTCGGGAAATCGGTCGCGGCGAGCAGCACCACCTTCTCGCCCTTGTAGCCGGCGGCGGCGATCTCGCGCTTCACCTTGTCGAAGTCGCGCGGGCCCTTCAGCACCTCCAGCCCGGCATCGCTCGCCAGCGGCGTCTCCGGCGGGAAGAAGCCGACGCCCTCGCGCCAGAGGCTGCGATCGGTGCCGGTCACCGCCACCATGTAGTCCTCCTGGCTCACCGCCCCCATCAGCGCCCGGCGGATGCCCGGATTGTCGAAGGGCGGATGCAAGTGGTTGAAGCGGCCCCAGCCGACCAGCCCGGTCGGGTTCGGGTTGTCGATGCGGATGTTGCGGTTGGCCTGCAGCACGGGCAGCAGGTCCGAGGTCGGCACCTCCCACCAATCCGTCTCGCCGCTCTGCAGCGCCGCGCCAGCGGTTGCCGCATCCGGCGTCACGATCCACTCGACCCGGTCGAGGTTCACCCGCTTCGGCCCGGCGGTCCAGCTCGGCGTGCCCTGCTCGCGCGGGCGGTACTCGGCGAAGCGCTCATAGACGAAGCGGCTGCCCTGGATCCGCTCATCCGCCTTGAAGCGGAAGGGGCCGCTCCCGATCATCTCGGAGACCGGCTTCGTGGCATCGGTCTTCGCCAGCCGCTCGGGCATGATGAAGCAGCAGGGCGTCACCAGGCTGCCCAGCGCCTCGGCCAGCATGGCGTAGGGGCGCTTGAGGCGGAAGACGATGCGGCGGTCGTCGGCCGCGGTCATCTCGGCCAGCCGCGCGTTCAGCTCCTGCCCGAGCGGATGCCGCCCCGCCCAGCGGCGGATCGAGGCGACGCAATCCTGCGCCCGCACCGGCGAGCCGTCGTGGAATTGCAGCCCGGGCCGCAGCGTGATCGTCCAGCGCAGCCCGTCCTCCTCGACCACATGGCCCTCGGCCATCTGCGGCGTGACGCGGAACTCCGCATCCATGCCGTAGAGCGTGTCGAAGACCATGAAGCCGTGGTGGCGGGTGACATAGGCGGTGGTGATGTGCGGGTCGAGGATGCCGAGATCCGATTGCGGGATGAATTTCAGCAGCCTGGCCGCCGCCGGCTGCGCCAGGGCCGGCGCCGCGAGGACGCCGCCCAGCGCCAGCCCGGCGCCGCCGATGAAAAGATCGCGTCGCTGCATTGCCCGGCCTCCGCCTTCGTCACCTGGTCCGTGCGGCGCACTAGACCATGCGGCGCGCCGCCGTTCCAGGCGGCGCGCCGCGCCTTTCCCCTATCCGGATCATTGCCGGGCGACGCGCCGCCCTGGCGCGCCGCCCCGCCGGCTCAGCCCTTCTTCACGTTCCAGAACATCGGCAGGCCGTTCAGCACGCCGCTGATGTTGGTCCGGTAGCTCCAGGGCTGGAAATACTGGCCGGTCGGGATGTAGGGCACCTCGCGCATGCCCTCCTCCTGGATCGCGCGGGCGAGCCGCTGCTGCTCGCCGAGGTTCGGGGCGTCGAGCCATTCGCCCCGCAGCGCCTCGACCTTCGGCATGGTCGGCCAGCCGAACCAGGCATTCTGCCCGTTGCCGCGCAGGCCGAGATGCCCGGCCGGGGTGAAGAAGTCGAGCCCGGTGAAGAAGGTGAGGAAGATGCTCCAGCCGCCCTGGTCGGGCGGGTTGCGGTTGGCGCGACGGGTGACGACGCTGCCCCAGTCGGTGGCGACGAAGTCGACATTCATGCCCGACTTCTGCAGCATGTCGAGGCAGACCTGCCCGAGCGCGTTGAGCGAGGGGAAGTCGGAGGCGCAGAGCAGCACCACCTTCTCGCCCTTGTAGCCGGCGGCGGCGAGGTCGCGCTTGACCTGCTCGTAGTCGCGCTTCCCCTGCAGCGGCGCCATCCCGGCATCGGAGGCGAAGGGCGTGCCGGGCGGGAAGAAGCCGACATTGTCGCGCCACATGCTGGGATCGGTGCCGATCACCGCCGTCATGTAGTCCGCCTGGTTGGTGGCGCCGAGCAGGGCGCGGCGGATGCCGGGGTTGTTGAAGGGCGGATGCAGGTGGTTGAAGCGGCAGAGCGCCATCAGCCCAGTCGGGTCATAGGCCTCGACCTTGATGTTGCGGTTGCGCTTGAGCAGCGGCAGCAGGTCGGCGGTCGGCTGCTCCCACCAGTCCATCTCGCCGGATTGCAGCGCGCCGGCGGCGGTCGAGGCGTCCGGGATCACATGCCATTCGACGCGGTCGAAATTCGCCCGCTTCGGCCCGGCGGTCCATTCGACGCTGCCGCCCTCGCGCGGCAGGTAGTCCGGGTTGCGCTCATAAACCACGAGGCTGCCGGGCACGCGCTCATCGCCTTTGAAGCGGAAGGGGCCGGAGCCGATATTCTCCTTGATCGGCGTGTTGGCGTCGGTCTGCGCGATGCGCTCGGGCATGATGAAGCAGACCGGGCTGCCGGGCTTGGCCAGCGCATCGAAGAGCAGCGCGAAGGGCTTCTTCAGGCGGAAGGTCAGCCGGCGGTCGTCGGCCGCCACGAGCTCCTCGGTCGCCGCGGCGAGGGCCTGTCCCATGGCGTCGCGCTGCCACCAGCGCTTGATGCTGGCCACCGCATCCTTCGCCAGCACCGGCGCGCCGTCATGGAATTTGAGCCCCGGCCGCAGGGTGATGGTGACGCGGCGGCCCTCCTCCTCGACCGTATGGCCCTCGGCCATCTGCGGTTGCGGCTTGTAGGCCGCATCCATGCCGTAGAGCGTGTCGTAGATGACGAAGCCGTGGTTGCGCGTGACATAGGCGGTGGTGACGATGGGGTCGATCACCGCGACATCGCCCTGCGGGATGAATTTCATCACCCGCGCCCCGGCGGGCTGGGCCAGCGCCGGCGCGGCGAGCGGCAGGGCGGCCGCCCCGGCCGTGCCGAGGAGGAAGCTGCGACGATCCATGATCCCATTCCCGTCAGGTGAAGCCGCGGTAAGGCAAGCCCGATCGTCGCGCCGGTGCAAGGGGGTCCGCGGGCCGGGCCAGCCGGGCGGCGCTGGCAGGGCTTTGTCTGGACCTCGGGCAGGCGGCGGACTATCGCCCCCCGGCATGCCTGGATCGAGTCCCGCGCCATGACCCTCGGGCGCCACCACCTCGCCCGCCTCGCGGCCGCCGGCCGGGCGCATCTGTCGCTGCTCCGGGCGCTGCTGCGCTTCGGCATCGTCGGGGTGGTCGGTTTCCTCGTCGATGCCACGGTGCTGTATGGCGGGCTGTGGCTCGGCCTCGGGCCCTGGCTTGGGCGGGTGCTGTCCTACCTCGCCGCCGCCACCACCACCTTCGCCCTCAACCGCGCCTGGACCTTCCGCGCCGCGCCGCGCGCCGCGCCCCTGCGGCAATGGGCGCTGTTCCTGCTGGTCAACCTGGTCGGCTTCGCGGCGAATTACGGCACCTATGCCGCGCTGCTCGCCAGCCTCCCCCTGGTTGCGGCGCATCCGGTGCTCGGCGTCGCCGCGGGATCGCTGGCCGGGATGGCCGGCAATTTCGTGCTCTCGCGGCGGCTCGTCTTCCGCGCGGCCCCGGCATCGCTCGCCCCGGCCCGGAGCTGAGCCGCGGCACCGCGCCGGGTCGCCCCGCTTCCGCCATGGTGATGCCCTAGCACCATGGCCGAACCGCCGCCCCGCCCGGGCGACCAAGCCTTCCGTGCCGCTGGAGCCGATCCGTGCCCGACCTGCCTGCCCCCGCCCTGCCGGGCCTCGCGCCAGCACCGGATGCGCCGCGCATCGCCGTCCTCATCCCCTGCTACAACGAGGAGGTCGCGATCGGCCGGGTGGTCGCCAGCTTCCGGGCCGCGCTGCCGGGGGCCAGCGTCTTCGTCTACGACAACAACTCGCAGGACCGGACGCGGGAGATGGCGCGCGCCGCGGGCGCCCTGGTGCGCACCGAGACGCTGCAGGGCAAGGGCCATGTCGTCCGCCGGATGTTCGCCGATATCGAGGCGGACATCTATGTGCTGGTCGATGGCGACGACACCTATGAGGCCGCCGCGGCGCCGCGCATGGTGGCGAAGCTGGTCGAGGAGCGGCTCGACATGGTGACGGGCACCCGCCTCAGCGAGATCGAGGCGGCCTACCGGCCGGGGCACCGGCTCGGCAACCGGCTGCTTACCGGCATGGTCCGCGCCATCTTCGGCAACCGCATCACCGACATGCTGTCGGGCTACCGCGTCTTCTCGCGGCGCTTCGTCAAGAGCTTCCCGGCGCTCGCCGCGGGGTTCGAGACGGAGACCGAGTTCACCGTGCATGCGCTCGAGCTGATGCTGCCGGTCGGCGAGGTGCCGACCGCCTACAAGGAGCGGCCGGCCGGCTCGGCGAGCAAGCTGCGCACCATCCAGGATGGCTGGCGGATCCTGCAGGCCATCCTCGGCCTGGTGAAGCGGGAGAAGCCCCTGCCCTTCTTCTCCTGGATCGGCGCCGGGCTGCTGCTGCTCGGGCTTGGCCTCGGCCTGCCGGTGGTCTGGACCTTCCTCGAGACCGGGCTGGTGCCACGGCTGCCGACCGCGGTGCTGGCGATGGGGCTGGTCCTGCTGTCCTTCCTCGCCTTCGCCTGCGGGTTGATCCTCGACACGGTGACGCGGGGGCGGATGGAGGCGAAGCGGACTGCCTACCTCGCCATCCCGGGTCCCGATTTCGCCGTGGCGGCGCCAGCCGAGGCCAGGCGGGCGGGCTGAGCCGCGCCGGCGCCCGCCGACCCGCGGCCCGCGCCGTCAGAGAGCGATGCGGAGCCGCAGCTGGATCAGGTTGCGGTCGAACTCCTCGAATCCGCCAGTCGCCTGGAAGCGCTGGATATAGGAGTAGGTGCCGAGCAGCGACATGCTGCGATTGAGGAGATAGCGCGCCGAGGCGATGAAGACGCCGTCGAGCGCGGTTTCGTTCGGGCTCGGATACTCTCGGTAGTCGATGCGGAACTGGCCGCCGAAGATGAGGTTGCGGCGGAACTCGTGATCGACCGAGATGCCGCCATAGGTGCGGGTGTAGCTGACGGCATTCTGCCGGATCGATTCCTCGATCGTCCGCGCCACGTTGAAGCGGACCGTGGTGAGCAGGGTCGGCGCCCAGGTGACCTGGGCATCGACCGCGGGGCCGCTCAGCGGCTTGATCCCGGGCCCCTTAAAGGTCCGCTCCTGGTAGCCGATATTGACGTTGGCCTGCCAGACGCCGTCGAAATCGTAGCGGAAGCCGGTCAGGACGGCCCAGGTGAAGCTGTCGCGCGGATGCGAGATGGTCTGGGTGTAGCTGACATCCTGCACGCGGAACTGCAGCGTGGCGAAGCGGCCCTCGTCGAAGGCGTAATTGGTGCCGATGACCCCGGCCACGGTGTCGAAATCGTTCTGCGAGACCGTGTTGCGGATGCCGTTGACGGTGAAGTCGTCATAGCGGAAGGTGCGGTAGTATCCATTGCCGAACAATCCGACCCGGTTGAAGCGGGTATTGCCGTTCAACTGGAACTCGTCCGAACTGTAGGGCACCGGCCGGGTCACGCCGGCGGTCTGCACATCCGGGCTGAAGACGTCGAGGTGGTCCCGGATGTGGCGATAGCGGCCCTCCAGGCTCGAGAACGCATTGAAGTCGTAACGGCCGTAGCCGCCGAGTTCCCAGTCCGTCCAATCGAAGCCACTGTTGCTGAAATATTGCCTGGCATCCATGTTGGCGAAGGCGCCGAGGGCATGCGTCGTCCAGTCGCTGTCGAGCTTCAGCGTCACGGCCTCGTCGACGAAGCCGTCGGACTTGCGGTTGTTCTTAGTGCCCTGGAGGTTGCTGTCGAAGCCCGGGCCGATATCGACCGCGCCATTCAGCACGAAGCCGCCCAGCCGGACGCCGAGCGGGTCGTAATCCCGCCGCTGCCGCGAATCGACCGTCACGCCGCGCTCCACGTCCTGGCGCGTGATGCCGACGGCCGCCGGCTGCTGGGCCAGGGCCCCCGTGACAGGCACTGCGCCAAGGAGCAGCGCCCCCGCAAGCCGGGCTGGAATCCTGCTCACCATAATCCCCCCAATCCCACTAACCGTCTGCTACCATGACGTCGCCGCGATTGCGACAAATCGCAACGGTCACGTTGGGTCGTGTCGAAAACTGCGTCCCGACTGTGTTCTGGCGCAACGCCCCCGCCCGCACCAGGGCCTGCCGGACCCGCCGCGGATCCTGATACGGCCCGTTACCAAACTTTAAAATCGTCCAGAAAAAGCCCGATTGGACTTGCACAAACCTGTGTCTGCGTGCGTATTCGCCCCGTCGCCAACCCACGCACAAGTCGTACGGTCTGGCCCCTGTTCGCGCCCCGCGGCAAGTTTTCACATGCCAGGCGGTAGCGAAGCCTGGCGTCGCTTCTCCGGGGCGGCCCATTTCGGAGCCTAGGAATGGCCAATACCACTGCCCTCAGGCCGGACTCCTCCGGTCCGCCCGAGGCCCCCGTCCCGGCGCCGACCACCGCCGATATCGCCGCTTTCCGCTCGGGCCGGGGTCCGGAGGACCACGTGGTGGACCTCCTCGCCTTCGCCCTCGGCGCCGAGGCCGGGGGGCCGGTGACGCCCGAGGAGGTGGGGCGCCTGCGGCAGCGGGCCGAGGCGGTGCTCAGCGAGCATTCGTTCCGTTACCTGCACAATTCGATCGAGGAGATCCGGCGCGAGGCAGCGGCCGAGCAGCTCGCCAGGCTGCCGCGGCCGCCGGGCTTCCGGACGATGGTCCTGGCCAATCTCCTGGCGCTGTTCCTCTTTGGCATCGTCGCCGCCTGGCTGGCGCTGCACCCCGCAACCCTGGCCGGCCTCGCCGGCCTCCAAGCAGGCTGACGCATGTCTTACGCGAGGCTCGCTGGCCCTACGGCCGGCTTCGAATCCCAGGTCCAGACCCCGCTCCAGAAGGCGCTGCGCGCCTGCCGCAAGCAGTTCCTCCTGGTCGGCCTGTTCAGCGGCGTGGTGAACCTGCTGCAGCTGACCACCTCCATCTACATGATGCAGGTCTTCGACCGGGTCCTGGCCAGCCGCATCCTCGACACGCTGTACTACCTGTCCTTCATCGCCATCTTCGCCACCCTGGTCCTCGCCCTGCTCGAGGCGGTCCGCGGCCAGCTCATGCAGCGGCTGGCCACCTGGGTGGAGCACCGGGTGGCGCCCGAGGGCTTCGTCCGCGCCATCGAGAGCACGCTGCGCGGCCGCCCCTACCGGATGGAGGCGCTGCGCGACCTCGCGGTCTGCCGCGGCTTCCTCGGCTCGCAGGGCGCCCTCTCCCTCTATGACGTGCCCTGGGTGCCGATCTACCTCGCCTTCATCTTCTCGCTGCACTGGGTGATGGGCTGCATCGCGCTGGCCGGCGCGGTGATCCTCTTCGCCCTCACCCTGCTCAGCGAGGTCTCGACCTCGAAGCTGCTGAAGGAGGCGAATGTCGCCGGCATGGCCTCGCAGCGCCGGGCCGAGAGCATCACCCGCAATGCCGAGGTGATCGACAGCATGGGCATGCTGCCCGCGGTCATCGGCCAGTGGCGGGAATCGGTCGCCGCCATGGCCGAGCCGCAGCAGCGCGCCGCCGACCGGGCCGCCATGCTGGTCGCCGCGACCAAATTCTTCCGCCTCGCGGTGCAGATCGGCATCCTCGGCGTCGGCGCCTATCTGGTGCTGCAGCAGGAGCTGACCTCCGGCGCCTCGATCGCCGGCTCGATCATCATGGGCCGCGCCCTCGCCCCGGTCGAGCAGATGATCGGCGGCTGGAAGCAGCTCGTCTCCGCCCGGCAGTCCTTCCGCCGCCTGCAGACCTTCCTGACCCAGCCGCGGCTGCGCCCGGCCGGCATGCCGCTGCCGGAGCCGACCGGCCGCCTCGCGGTCGAGCGCGTCTCCTACGCCTTCCCGGGCCAGGGCGTGGCGCTGATCAAGGGCGTGAATTTCAGCCTGCAGCCGGGCGAGAGCCTGGCCATCATCGGCCCGTCGGCGGCCGGCAAGACCACGCTGATCCGGCTGCTGATCGGCACGCTGCCGCCCTCGGCCGGCACCGTCCGCCTCGATGGCGCCGATGTCTATCAGTGGATGCGAGAGGATTTCGGCCGCCATGTGGGCTACCTGCCTCAGGATGTCGAGCTCTTCGACGGCACCGTGTTCAGCAACATCGCCCGCATGGCCGAGGCCGATCCCGACGCGGTCTACGAGGCGGCCAAGCTCGCCGGCTGCCATGAGATGATCCTGCGCCTGCCGCAGGGCTACGAGACGCAGATCGGCGATGGCGGCCAGCACCTCTCGGGCGGCCAGCGGCAGCTCGTCGGCCTGGCGCGGGCCATGTTCGGCCGGCCGAAGCTGATCGTGCTCGACGAGCCGAACAGCAACCTCGACGGCGATTCCGAGGCGGGGCTCACCGCCGCGCTGGAGCGGCTGAAGGCGCAGGGCACCACCGTCGTCCTCGTCTCGCACCGCCCGACCCTGGTGCAGGGCGTCGACAAGGTCCTGCTGCTGAAGGATGGTGCGCTCGAGATGTTCGGGCCGCGCACCGAGGTGCTGAAGCGCCTGATGACCACCCGCCCGGCGGAGGTGCCGCCGCCGCCCGCCCCGCAGCGCCTCGAGGGGAGTGCCGCCTGATGAGCGCGACCGCCGACAACGCCACTGCCCTGACGCCGGCCGCGCCCCGCAGCCTCGCCCCGGTGCCGAAGAACCCCTTCGGCGGCAACCTTCCGGCCTTCCCCTTCAACCCCCTGCTCGACGCCCCGGCGCCGCGCACCCGGGTGCCGGTGCTCATCGGGCTCACGGTCTTCCTGGTCTTCGTCGGCGGCTTCGGCATCTGGGCCGGCTTCGCGCCGCTCGCCGAGGCCTCGGTGGCCTCCGGCGTCATCAAGGTCGAGGGCACCCGCCGCACCATCCAGCATCTCGAGGGCGGCATCGTCCGCGAGATCCTCGTCCATGACGGCTCCAAGGTGAAGAAGGGCGACGTCATCATGCGGCTGGACGCGATCCAGTCCGACAGTCAGGTGGAGACGCAGCGGGCGCAGCGTTGGGCCCTGCTCGCGCAGGATGCGCGGCTCGAGGCCGAGATCCAGCAGGCCAGGCAGATCAGCTTCCCCGCCGAGCTGCTGGCCAGCCCCGACCCCCGCGCCGCCGAGGCCGTCATCGGCCAGCGCTCCCTCTTCGAGGCGCGCCAGGCCAATCTGACCAGCCAGATCCAGGTCTTGCAGGCCCGCATCGAGCAGCAGCAGGCGGTGATCAGCGGCGCCAAGGGCCAGCTCGTCTCCGCCCGCCTCCAGCTCGGCCTCGCCAAGCAGGAGGAGCAGATGAAGCGCGGCCTCGTCCAGCAGGGCCTCGGCCGCATGCCGGAACTGCTGGCGCTGCAGCGGGCGGTCGCCCAGCTCGAAGGCTCGCTCGAGGACATCAACGGCCAGATCGACCGGGCCAACGCCTCGATCATCGAGAACCGCAGGCAGATCCAGACCACCCTCGACCAGCGCCTCTCGGAGGCGGCGGGCGACCGCCGCGACGTCCGCGCCAAGCTGGCCGAGGCGGAGGAGAAGCTTCGCGCCGCGGTCGACGTCGCGCAGCGCCGCGAGATCGTCGCCCCGGAGAACGGCACGCTGGTGAACCAGAAGATCTTCACCCTCGGCGCCGTGGTGAAGCCGGGCGACCCGGTCTTCGACCTGATCCCGGAGCGGGACCGCATGGTCGCCGAGGTGAACGTCCAGCCCAACGACATCGACGTGGTCTATCCGGGCCTCAAATCCGAGGTGCGGCTGCCGGCCTTCAAGCAGCGCCTGGTGCCCTATCTGCATGGCCACGTGACCTGGGTCGCCGCCGATGTCACCGTCAACGAGCAGTCGCGGCAGCAATACTACCGGGCGCATGTGCTGATCGAGCCGGACCAGTTGTCGCACCTGCCGAACGTGACGCTGGTGCCCGGCATGCCGGTCGAGGCGCATATCCAGATCGGCGAGCGCACCTTCTGGCGCTACCTCACCCAGCCGCTCCGCGACAGCTTCGCCCGCGCCTTCCGCGAGCAATAGCGACGCGGGCGGCACGCACCACCAGCGCGGCGCCGGTCCGTCCGGTCGCCGCGCCCAACGCCGGAGAACACGCCATGACCATCACCCCGACGATCTTCGCCGACGGCATCCTGGATGCCAATGTCAGCTACGGCGTGGCGCGCCTGACGCTGGCCCAGACGGGGCCGGAGGGCAAGCCGCTGGCGGCCGGCCAGCTCGTCGTGCCGCTCATCCAGCTTCCCGGCATCGTCAACGGCCTGACCGGCCTGCTGAAGCAGGTCGAGACCAAGATCCGCGAGCAGCAGGCGCAGCAGCAGGCCGGCACCCCGGCCGAGCCGACCAGCAGCGCCTTCCGCTTCGGCTGACACGACCGGCAGGCCGACTGGCCCGCTGCCGACGGCCCCGATGCGACACCGCATCGGGGCCGTTTTCCGTTCCGGCCTCAGCCGCGGTCGTCGTAGCCCCTGGGATGCGCCGAGTGCCAGTTCCAGGCGGTGCGGACGATGTCGTCGAGCGCGCCGAAGCGCGGCGTCCAGCCCGTCTCCTGCCGCAGCCGGGCGGAGGAGGCGACCAGCACCGCCGGGTCGCCGGCCCGGCGCGGCCCGAGGGAATGCGGCACCTTGCGGCCGCCGATCCGCTCCACCGCCTCGATCACCTGCCGCACGGAATAGCCGGTGCCGTTGCCGATGTTGTAGCGGCAGCTCGCCTCGCGCAGCCGCTCCAGCACCCGGATATGCGCGTCGGCGAGGTCGAGGACATGCACGTAGTCGCGGATGCAGGTGCCGTCCGGCGTCGGGTAGTCGGTGCCGAAGACGGTCAGCGGCGGCCGGGTGCCGAGCGCGGCGCCGATGGCGAGCGGCACCAGATGCGATTCCGGCTCGTGGTCCTCGCCGATGCGCCCCTCCGGGTCCGCCCCGGCGGCATTGAAGTAGCGAAGGCAGGCGGAGCGCAGCCCATGCACCTGGTCGGCCCAGGCGAGCGCCTTCTCGACCATGAGCTTGCTCTCGCCATAGGCATTGGTCGGGGCGAGCTCCGCCTCCTCGGGGATGGGCACCTGCCGCGGGTTGCCGAAGAGCGCGGCGGTCGAGGAGAGGACGAAGCGCAGGCAGCCGGCCTTCACCGCCGCATCGGCCACGGCGAGGCTGTTCGAGAGGTTCTCGCTGCAATAGCGGAGCGGGTCGCGCATGCTCTCGCCCACCAGGGAGAGCGCGGCGAAGTGGAAGACGGCGTCGAATTTCCAGGCGGCGAACACCTCGGCCAGCCGGCGGCGGTCGGCGATGTTCGCCTCGACCAGCTCGACGCCCTGCGGAACCGCGCCGCGATGCCCCTGCCGGAGATCGTCGATGACGACCACCTCCGCCCCGCGCTGCACCAAGGTGAGCACCAGATGGCTGCCGACATAGCCGGCGCCGCCGGTGACCAGGAATCGCTGTCCCTGCATGCGCAATCCCCTATTCCCTGAAATAGCCGCTGTAGCGGGGGTGGTGCAATTCCGCGTCGGCCGATCCCGATCGGCCATGTGCCCTGGCGTCCACCTGGGTCAGCGTCGCGCCGATGATCCGGGCATGCGCCTCCTCGAGCAGATCGAGCGAGCGGCTGACGACCGATCGTGGAGTGTCCCGCCACCGGATGCAAATCAAGGTTGCATCAGCAAGGCGCGCGACAACGCGAGCATCGGCCATCGCCAGGACGGGCGGCGCATCCAGCACGACGAGGTCGTAGTCGCGCCGGATGCGGTCGAGCATGCCGACCATGGCCTCGGACATGAAGAGGCCGAGGGAGTGGATCTCCGCCGCCCCGGCGGGGATGTAGTCGAGGCTCGAGAGGTGGTCGCGGCGGATGATGCGCTCCAGCACCGCCTGGCCCAGCAGCAGGTCGGTCACCCCGGGCGCCCCCTCGCAGCGGAAGACCCGGCCGAGGGAAGGCTGGCGCACGTCGCAATCGACCAGCAGCACCCGCTCGCCATTCATCGCCGCGGAGCGGGCCAGGGCGACGGCCGTGGTGGTCTTGCCCTCGGCGGGCCGCGCCGCCGTCACCACCACCACCCGCGGCGGCTCGGCGCCCAGCCAGAGCGCGGCGCGCAGCGTCCGCATGCTCTCGGCGAAGGGGCTGAGCGGCTTGCGGACCACGTAGTCCTCGACGAGCTGCCGGCCGAGCAGGTGCCGCCGCAGCATCGGCACCAGGGCGAGGCAGGGCAGGCCGAGGCCGGCGCGGACATCCTCGCCGGAATGCAGCGTGCCGTCGGTCGTCTCGAGCAGCCAGATGAGCAGCAGGCCGCAGCCGATGCCGAGCGCCGCCGCGCCGAGGGCGAGCAGCGGGGTGCGGGGCGAGCTCGGCGCGCCGGGCAATGCGGCCGGCGAGAGCAGCCGGGCATCCGGCCGCTCGATCGCCACCTCCGACAGCGTCTTCTGCGCCCGCTCGGTGACCGCCCGCAGCAGGCTCCGGCTGGCCTCGGCCTCGCGCTCCAGCGCCGCCAGCCGGATCTCGGCGGCGGGGCCCTGCCCGGCCCGCTCGGGCGGCCGCAGCAGGTCCTCGAGGCCGCGGATGCGCGCGCGCAGGGCCCGCGCCTCCGTCTCCAGCGCCTCGGCCGCGCGGCTCGTCTCGGCGCCGACGGCGCGGTCGAGCTCCTGCAGCCGGGACCGCGCGGCGCGCAGGTCGGGATGACCGGCGCCGAGCGCCTCGGCCAGGCGGTCGAGCTCCTGCTGCGCCTGGTCGCGCTGTGCCCGCTGCTGCGCGAGGGCGGGCGGCGGGGGCGCCGCCGGCTCGCCGCCGCGCAGCGCCGCCAGACGCGCCTCGACCTGGCCGAGGGCGGCGCGGGCCTCGGCCAGCTCGGCGGTGGCGCGGCCCAGTTGATCGGCGGTGGGCGCGGGCGCGCCGCGGCCGCCGAGGGCGGCCCGCAGCTCGGCGATGCGTGCCTCGGTGCGGGCGAGCTCCTGCCGGAGCTGGTTGGCGCGGCCATCGAGCCATTCGCTGGCCTGCCGCAGCGCAGCGAATTTCAGCTCGCGCTGGTCGCCGACATAGAGCTCGGCCGCGAGGTTCGCGCCCTCCATGGCGAGGCGCGGATCCTCGGCGGTGAAGCCGAGGGCCAGCACGCGAGAGCGCGGCACCGGGCTCGCCTGCAGCCGGTCGCGCACCGCCTCCGCGGCGGCGAGCTCGGCCCGCTCCTCGGGCGGCCGGGGCGCCGGCGCGGCGACCCCGAGCCACGACGCCAGTCCTGGCGCGATCGCGGCCAGGGGCGCGGCCAAGGGCCGGGCCAAGGCGGCGCCCCAGCCCGGCCGCGCCGTGCCGCCCAGCCACCAGGCGAATTCCGGGCTGTGCGTCAGGTCGAGCTGGCGGACGATTCGCCGCGCGACGGAGAGGCTGCGGACCACCTCGGCCTGGCTCGCCACCAGGGCCTCGGTCGTCGCCTCGTCCTGCGGGAGGCCGGCGCGGCTGCCATCCGGCCCCTCCGCCGCCTCGACCAGCACCGTCGCCGTCGCGGTGTAGCGCGGGGTCATCAGCGAGGCCGCGAGGATGGCGAGGCAGGGGAAGACGAGGGCGCAGGCGAGCAGCACCCAGCGGCGCCGGCGGATGGCGGTGAGCGCCGCGGCGAGGCCCGAGCCCTCGGGTTCGATGGGGGCGGCGATGGGCGCCGCGGTGCGGAGGGCCGGCCGATTCTCCTGAGGCGGCCGCGACTCAACCGGTCTTTCGAACATCGGCGACGCGGTTTCCCTCGGCGCGGTCATAATGCAGGTGTGAGGCAATAATCGGCGCCTGCTTGCCTGGTCAATCAACGGCGCGGCGAACTTCCCGATGCGCAGCAAACAACGGCGTGATAAACCACCTGCGCAAGGAAACGCGAATGTGCTCCCGGCTGGCGCTCTGGCAGAGAGAAGGCGTGGGAGATCGCGTGACCGGGCTGCAATTTTCGCAGCCGCCACCTGACACGCGATCAGCGATGAGTGGGAAGGGAAGCCCGAATGATTGCACGCCGCCTGTTGTGGACGCTCCCGGTACTGGCTGTTGCCGCCTGCGGCGGGCCGGGCTCGAGCCTTCCTCCCCTGCCGGACACCGCCACCTCCGCCTATCGCCTGGGCCCCGAGGACCAGCTGCGCGTGACCGTCTTCAACGACCCGCGGCTGACCGGCGATTTCCGCGTCTCCGATGCCGGCACCATCGCCCTGCCGCTGGTCGGCTCGGTGCAGGCGGCCGGCCGGACGACGACCGAGGTCGAGCGCGCCATCGAGCATGAGATGCGGCAGAAGGGGCTGTTCCGCGATCCCAGCGTCTCGGTGCAGGTGCTCACCTATCGCCCGATCTTCGTGCTCGGCATGGCGGAGAAGCCGGGCCAGTTCCCCTACCAGCCGGGCATGACGGCGCTGACCGCGGTGGCGATCGCCGGCGGCTTCAACTACCGCGCCATCCGCGACTACGTCTCGATCACCCGCGTCGGCCCGGATGGCCGGCCGGTGGAATACCGCGCGCCGCGCGAGGCGCTGGTGCAGCCGGGCGACGTCGTCACGGTCTTCGAGCGGCGCTTCTGATCCGCGCCGCGGCCCTGCTGCTCCTGCTCGCCCTCCCCGGGGGGCGGGCGGCGGCGGAGGGCCTGCCGGCGGTCCCGGCGGCCTGGGCGGCGGTGCCCGGGCCAGCCCCGGGGCCGCCGCGGATCCATGGCCAGACCGGGCTCGGCTGCATCGCCGGCGCCGTGCCGCTGCCGGAGACGGGGCCGGGCTGGCAGGCCGTCCGCCTCTCGCGCAACCGCGTCTGGGGCCATCCGGCCCTGGTGGCCGCGCTGCGCAACCTCGCCGGCGCGGCCGGGGCCCAGGGCCTGCCGACGCTCTGGATCGGCGATCTCGGCCAGCCGCGCGGCGGCCCCCTGCCCTATGGCCATGCCAGCCACCAGGTCGGGCTGGATGCCGATATCTGGCTCGATCTCTCGCCGAAGCCCGCGCTGTCCGCCGCGGCGCGGGAGACGGTCGCGGTGCCCTCCCTCGTCCTGCCCGATGGTAGCGATGTCGATCCCGCGCGCTGGACGCCGCAGCATGCGCGGCTGATCCGCCTGGCGGCGACGCTGCCCGGCCTGGACCGGATCTTCGTCAACCCGGCGATCAAGCGCGCCCTGTGCCGAAGCGAGGCCGGCGCCGACTGGCTGCGCCGGGTGCGGCCCTGGCGCGGCCATGACAGCCACATGCATCTGCGCCTGCGCTGCCCCGCCGGCCAGGCGGCGTGCCGCGACCAGCCGCCGGTGCCGGCTGGGGATGGCTGCGACGCCTCGCTCGACTGGTGGTGGAGCGAGGAGGCGCGGCAGCCGCCGCCACGGCCGGCCCCCGGGCCGCCGCCGCGCCTGCCGGAGGCCTGCCGCGCGGTGCTGCAGGCGCCCTGACGATTCTCAGCCCTTGAGGAAGGGGCAGCCGCCCTCGGCGACGGGGCGGAAGGCCTGGTCAGCCGGCGTCGTCGCCACATGCTTCAGCAGATCCCAGGGGCCGCGGCTCTCGGCCGGCGCCTTGGCCTCGAAGAGATGGGTCGGGTGGAGCTTGCGCCCATCCGCCCGCACCAGCCCCGGGCCGAGCGCGTCGTCATCGGTCGGCAGCCGCTTCATCGCCTCCACCGCCTCGAGGCCGGAGGCCTTGGCGCGGGCGGGGCCGATCGCCTGCACCGCCTTCAGGTAGTGCAGGGCGCAGGAATAGGCCTGGGCCTGCACGCTGTTGATCTGCACGCCGTTCACCGTCTTGCCCTTGAGCCGCGCCGCCAGGGCCCGACTGCGGTCGTCGAGGTCCCAGTAGTAGCTCTCGGTCAGGCTCAGGCCCTCGGCCGTCGGCAGGCCGAGGGTGCGGACATCGACGATGAAGCCGATCATCGCGGCGACCCGGATGCGGCGGCCGGCGAGGCCGAATTCCTGCCCCTGCTTGACGCAGTTGATCATGTCGACGCCAGCATTGCAGAGCGCGATGACATCCGGCTTCAGCGCGGCGGCGGTGACGAGGAAGGAGGAGAAGTCGGTGGTCTGCGGGAAGGGATAGACGCTGCTGCCGACCACCTCCCCGCCATTGGCGCGCACCACCCGCGTCACCTCGCGCTGCACCGAATGGCCGAAGGCGTAGTCGGCGGTGATGCAGTACCAGCGCTTCGCCCCGGCCCGCGCCAGCGGCCCGCCGGTGCTCTGCGCATTCGCCCAGGCATCGGTGGTCCAGTGCACCATGTTCGGGCTGCAGCCGGGGCCGGTGAGGTCGGAGGAGGCGGCGCCGCTGTTCAGATGGACCTTGTTCTTCTCCCGCGCGAGGTTGCTGACCGCGAGGGCGATGGCGCTGTTGTTGACCTCGAGGATGGCATCGACCCCCTGGTCGAACCATTGGCGGGCGATGTTGACCCCGACATCCGCCTTGTTCTGGTGGTCGGCCTGCAGCAGTTCGACCGCGAAGCCCGCCTGGCCGAAATCCTGGATCGCCTGGCGGGCGGCGACGACGCAATTCGGCCCGCTGATGTCGCGATAGGGGCCGGACATGTCGGTCAGCACGCCGATGCGCAGCGGCGCGGCCTGGCCCTGGCCTTGGGTCTGACCTTGGGCGCGCGCCCCCTGCCCCGCGGCCATGCCGGCCAGGGCCGCCCCGAGCGCGGCGCGCCGCGTCATCGCTGTCATGGATGTGCCTCCCCGCATGCCGCTTGTTGCGGCCGTGGCGGGCAGCCTAGCGCATCGCGCCCCGGCGCAAAGGCCGAAACCGGCCGGCGCCGTCCCGCGCGCCGCGTTGACACCTGGATCGTTAGCCTGCGACCTTTCCGGCAACGGGAAAGGGAAACGGCCCATGGCAGACGCAATTGCCTGGCAGGAGAGCCTGTTGCCGATCGCGGGCGTCCAGCTTCGCCTGCGCCGGGCCGGCAAGGGGCCGCCGCTGCTGGTCCTGCACCGCGACACCGGGACGCTGGAGCAACTGCCGGCCTATGCGGAACTCGCCCGGCATTTCGAGCTGCTGCTGCCGGAGCACCCGGGCTACGGGCAGTCCGAGCGCCCGACCTGGATGCGCTCCGTGCGCGACCTCGCCGCGGTGCATCGCTGGCTGCTCGCCGAGCTCGGCCTGCCGAAGGCGGCGCTGCTCGGCCTCGGCTTCGGCGGCTGGGTCGCCGCCGAGATGGCGAGCATGGCGCCGCTCGACCCGGCGCAGCTCATCCTCGCCGGCCCGATGGGGATCAAGCCGCCCGAGGGCGCCATCCTCGACCAAGCGCTGGTCAGCCATATCGACTACGCCCGCGCCGGCTTCCACGACCAGGCCGCCTTCGAGGCGCTCTACGGCGCCGATCCCAGCACCGACCAGCTCGTCGAGTGGGACATCTGCCGGGAGATGAACTACCGCATCGCCTGGAAGCCCTACATGCACAGCCTGACGCTGGCGCACCTGCTCGGCGGCGTGCGGGCGCCGACGCTGCTGCTCTGGGGCGCCGAGGACCGCGTGGTGCCGCCCGCCGCCGCGGCAGGCTGGCAGCGGGCGATGCCGCGGGCGCAGCGCGAGACCATCCCCGGCTGCGGCCACTGCATCGAGATGGAGAAGCCGGCGGAGCTGGTCCGCCTCGTCACCACCTTTGCCCAGCGCGGCTGAGCGGGAGACGCGCCATGCACATCATGTACTTCACCGAGCAGCCCATGTCTGCCTATCCGGCCGAGGAAGGGCTGAAGTTCGGCGCCACCGCGCTGATGTTCCCGAACACGCATTTCGATCCGGTCGCGGGCTCGCGCCTCTACAACGAGTTCATCGAGCAGTACAAGCTGGCCGAGGCGGTGGGCTTCGACGGCATCATGCTGAACGAGCACCACAACGCGCCCTTCTGCATGCAGGCCAAGGCGAACATCTTTGCCAGCATCCTCGCCGCCATCACCGAGCGGGTGAAGATCGTCATCCTCGGCAACCCGCTGCCGCTCTCCGAGAATCCCGTGCGCATCGCCGAGGAGCTGGCGATGATCGACATGATCTCGAAGGGCAGGCTCGTCTCCGGCTTCGTGCGCGGCGGCGGGCAGGAGCAGCTCGCCACCGGCGTGAACCCCGCCTACAACCGCGAGCGCTTCGAGGAGGCGCACGACCTCATCACCCGCACCTGGACGCAGCCCGGCCCCTTCCGCTTCGAGGGCAACCACTACCACAACCGGGTGGTGAACCCCTGGGCGGTGCCGCTGCAGAAGCCGCATCCGCGCATCTGGATCCCCGGCGTCATCAGCCGCGAGACGGTGATCTGGGCGGCGCGCCACCGCTACCCCTATATCGCCCTCAACACCACCGTCGAGCAGACCAACCGCATCTGGGAGCTCTACGACCGCACCGCCGAGGAGGTGGGCTTCACCAGCGGCCCGGAATACCACGGCTACCTGAAGCAGGTGCATGTCGCCGAGACGGATGAGAAGGCGATCGAGAATGCCCGGCAGTTCACCTGGATGCAGGGCGAGTTCACCGGCCTCGCGCATCCGGTCTGGAGCACGCCTTCCGGCTATTCCTCGCCGGACCAGCGGCGCGGCTTCGTCGAGTTCTCCACCGGCCGCGGCAGCAGCCCGCGCCGCCGCCCGAGCTTCGAGGAGCAGATCCGCGACAACATGATCATCGCCGGCAAGCCGGAGACGGTGATCGCCAAGCTGCGGCAGGTGATGGAGCAGACGCGGCCCGGCATTATGTCGCTCTGGGCGAATGACGGCTTCATGAGCCAGCAGGACAGCCTCACCTGCATCCGGCTGCTCGGCCAGGAGGTGCTGCCGGCGATGCGCGAGGCGGCGAAGGCACTCGACCTGAAGAGCCCCTTCGAGGCGGAGACGCCGGTGAGCCTCGCCTTCAGCCAGGACCTGAAGCCGCGGCCGGCGGCGGCGGAATAACGCCGTTGCCCGTGGCCGGACCGGTTTGCTATCATCGCGATAGCAAGCGGGGCTCCGGCCATGGCGCAACTGCTGGTGCGCAACCTGGATGAGGCGGTGGTCGAGCGGCTGAAGGCGCGCGCGGCGCGGGCCGGCCGGTCGCTGGAAGCGGAGTTGCGGGACATCCTCACCGCGGTCGCCAGGCCGTCGAAGGAGGAGGTCCTGGCGCGCCTCGATCGCGGCCGGGCCAAGCTGCGGCCGCCGGGGCCGGGCGAGGCGACGGTCGTGGAGATGATCCGCGAGGACCGCGACGGACGGTGACCCTGGTCATCGATGCCTCGGTCCTGGCCGCCGTCGCGCTCGATGAGCGCCTGGCCGTAGCCGCGCGCCCGGCGCTGCTGACGGCGGATGCGGTGGCGCCGGACCTGATCCTGGCCGAATTCGCCAATGTCCTCTGGAAGGCCGTCCGCCAGGGGCGCCTGCCGCGACCGGAGGCCCTGGCCGTCTTCCGGGACGCGACCGCCCTCCTCGACCGGATCGTGCCGCTCGTCAGCCTGCAGGACCGGGCGCTCGATCTCGCCTGCCGGCGCGACCATCCGGCCTATGACTGCGTCTATGTCGCCCTCGCGCAATGCGAGGGCGCGCCGCTGGTCACCGCCGATGCCCGGCTCGCCCGCGTCTTCGGTGGAGATGCCGAGATCCGCCTGATCCAGGACGGACCTCCGTAGACACGCGCCTACCCCTCCGCCTCCGCATAGGGGTTGCTGGTGCCGCGCAGGTTCAGCCGGATCGGCACGCCGGGCACGGCAAAGGTCTCGCGGAAGCCGTTCACCAGGTAGCGGCGGTAATCCTCCGGCAGCTGCTCCGCGCGGGTGCCGAAGACGGCGATGGTCGGCGGCCGCGCCTTCGGCATGGTGGCGTAGCGCAACTTGATCCGCCGCCCATCGGCCAGCGGCGGCGGATGACGGGTCAGCATGGCCTCGAACCAGCGGTTCAGCTCGCCGGTCGGCACCCGGCGGTTCCACAGCGCATAGGCGGCGCGCACCGCCGGCATCAGCGTCTCGACGCCGCGCCCGGTCTGCGCCGAGAGTGGCACCACCGGCAGCCCGCGCAGCTGCGCCAGGCTCGCCGTCAGCACGTCGTCCAGCCGCCGCCGCGTCGCGGCCCGGTCCTCCACGGCGTCCCATTTGTTGAAGGCGAGCACCACACCCCGCCCCTCGCGCTCGGCCAGCCGCGCCAGCCGCAGGTCCTGCTCGTCCATGCCGAGCAGGGCATCGACCACGAGGATCGCCACCTCGCATTCCTTCAGCGCGGCGATCGAGGCGGCGGTCGACATCTTCTCGAGCGCCTGCTCGATGCGGGCGCGCTTCCGCAGCCCGGCGGTATCGACCAGCCGGACCTTGCCGCCGGTCGGGTCGGTCCATTCCACCGCCACCGAATCCCGGGTCAGGCCCGGCTCCGGGCCGGTGATCATCCGCTCCTCGCCCAGCAGGGCGTTCAGCAGGGTGGATTTCCCGGCATTCGGCCGGCCGATGATGGCCAGCCGCAGCGGCCGCTCGGCATCGTCCGCCGGCTCCGCCTCCTCGGGCAGGTGCTCGCGCACCGCGTCATGCAGCTCGCCCAGGCCGTCGCCATGCTCGGCCGAGACCGCGACCGGATCGCCGAGGCCGAGCTCATAGGCCTCCATGGCGGCATAGCCGCCGAGCCTGCCCTCGGTCTTGTTGGCGACCAGGATCACCGGCACGGTCTGCCGCCGCAGCCAGGCGCCGAAGGCCCGGTCGGCGGGCGTCAGGCCGGCGCGGGCATCGACCACGAAGAGGACGAGGTCGGATTCCCGCACCGCCGCCTCCGAGCTCGCCCGCATGCGGCCCTGGATGGTCTCGGGCGCCGCCTCCTCCAGCCCGGCGGTGTCGAGCAGGCGGACCGGCCGGCCGGCGATGCGGGTCTCGGCCTCCTTGCGGTCGCGGGTGACGCCGGGCGTGTTGTCGACGATGGCGATCTTCCGCCCGGCCAGGCGGTTGAACAGCGTCGACTTGCCGACATTCGGCCGGCCGAGGATGGCGATGGTGGGCAGCATGGCCGCACCGATAGAGCAGATCGCCGCTCCCGGGAAATGCCCTGCGCGGCCGGGCGGCGAATTCAGGCCGCGGCGGCCTCGCCGCGCAGCGCGATCACGTCCCCGGCATCCGTCAGCAGGTAGAGCATGCCACCGGCGATCGCCGGCTCCTGCGTCATGCCGGCCGGCAGCAGCAGCTCGGCGGTCTTCTCGCCCGTGGCCGGATCGATCTGCACCATCCGGGCATGGCTGCCCGCGACCAGCAGCCGACCGCCGGCCAGCACGGGCGGGCCCCAGGTGATCGGGTCGCGCCGCTTCTCCGGCTTGGCGAAGCTGCCGAGCGAGCTCAGCCAGCGCACCCGCCCATCCTCGCGGCCGAGGCAGGCGAGGTCGCCGCCCGTCGTCACCAGGAAGAGCCAGTCCCCGACCACCCAGGGGGTCTCCCCGACCGCCACGTCCCGCTCCCAGAGCCGGCGGCCGGAGCGCAGGTCGATGGCGATGGTCAGCCCGCCCAGGCCGGCGGCGAAGACCCGGTTGCGGTCGATCACCGGCATGGCGGTGATGGCGGCGATATCGGCCAGGCCGCCGCCGCGGGCCGAGGAGAGCGTCTCGCTCCAGATGTTCTTGCCGTCCTGGATCCGGATCGCCGCCAGCTCGCCGGAGGCGAAGCCGGCGACCACCACATCGCCCTCCACCGCCGGGGCCGGCAGGCCGAGGACCATGGTGGTGGTCGGCTGCGCCCGGTAGGTCCATTGCTGCTGCCCGTCGGTGGTCGAGAGGGCGAGGAGCTGGTTCTCGATGGTCGGCACGAGCAGCCGCCCATCGGTGACCGTCGGGGCGCCGCGGGCCGGCGCCGGCAGGTTGACGCGCCAGCTCGGCTTGCCCGTCGCCGGGTCGATCGCCATCGCCTCGGACAGGCCGGTGACCGCGTAGAGCACGCCGCCCTGGAAGGCGAGGCCGGCGCCGAGCGCGCCGTCCCGCTCCTTCTTCGGCCGCGTGTCGAAGCTCCAGCGCTCGCGCCCGGTGGCGGCATCGAGCGCCGAGATCTCGCCGAAGGCATCCGAGGCGAAGACGGTCCCGTCGGCGACGATCGGCGGCGCGATCAGCCGCCGGCGATAGGCGCCGCCGGTGCCGATCGACTGCCGCCAGACCTGCCGCAGCCGCGGCCCGAGCTCGGGATGGCCGGGCGCATGGTTCGCCGCGCCACCGGCCTGCGGCCAGTCGGCGCGCGGCGCCGGCGGCGGCAGGGTGACCGGGGCGCGGTCCGCCTCGTCCACCGCCAGCCCGCGCTCGACCGCCAGGACCGGCTTGCGGTCGCCCTTCAGCGGCACCTTGCGCTCGCCGAACAGGCTGTCCAGGCTGTCGGTGATTGTCTCGCAGCCGGCCAGAAGGCCGGTCGCGCCCAGCAGCGCGGCTCTCCGGGTGACCCCCCGCATGGACTCTCCTCGCATCAGCCGTTGAGGCCGGCCAGCAGGCGCCCGGCCCGGTCCCGCACGCCCTGCGGCGCCAGCGGGTCCGTGGTGAGGGCGGTCAGGATGCGCTTCGCGGCCTCGGTGTCGTTGCGCTTCAGGGCGGCCAGGGCCCGGACCTCGTCGGCCAGGGACCGCCACGGACCGCCGGCGAGCGGCGCGAGGCGGGCCTCGATCGCCGCCGGATCGCCGGCATCGACGGAATGCAGGCCCCAGAGCAGGGTCGCCAGGTCGCGGTAGAGCGGATCGGTGCCGCCGTCGCGGCTGACCGCATCCCATTCCGCGAGCGCCCCGTCCCGGTCCCCCGCCTCGGCCCGCAGCGCCGCGGCGCGCAGCCGGGCGAGGGTGCGGTAGCCGCCCGGGGCATCGGCCGCCACGGCGTCGTAGCGGCCGGCGATGGCCTTGAGATCGGCATTCGGCTCGGTCGCGGCGCGGCCGGCCGCCAGATAGGCCTCGGCCGCCTGCCCGGCGCCGCGGGCCTCGTACCAGCGCCACCCCTCCCAGCCCGCCACGCCGAGAATCACGACGACCAGCAGCCCGGTCAGCAGCCCGCCATAGCGCGCCAGCAGGCGCTTCATCCGCTCGGCGCGGAGGTCCTCCTCGACTTCGTCGAAGATATCGGGCACGCGGTCATCCTCGCGACGGGGCGGCGGTGCATAGCAGCCCCTTGGCGGGGCGTTAAGCCCGACCGGCCGAGGATCGGCCGATGCGCCCCCGTCCACTGCCCCTGCCCGCCCTCCCGCTGCTCCTGCTGCTGCCCGCCTGCCAGGCGGCCGAGCCGGTCACCGGCCTCCTCGCCGCGGCCAATATCGGCAGCACCATGGTGATCGGCCGGACGGTGCCCGATGCCGTGGTCTCGGCCGTCTCCGGCCGCGACTGCTCGGCGGTGCGGCTCGATCGGGGCCTTCCCTACTGCCGGCCGCAGGAGGCGCCGCCGGCGCCGCCCGCCTACTGCACCCGCTCCCTCGGCAGCGTCGATTGCTGGCGGCAGCCGCCGCTGGCCCTGCCCCTGCCGCGCGGCGTCGCCGATGGCCGCGCCACCCTGACCGCGTCGCAGGAGGCGAACCGGACGCGGCGCTGGCCCGGGCTCTGGTAGGGGCTCTGGCAGGGGCGCTGGCAGGGGCGCTGGCAGGGGGCTCCGGGAGCCGCCGGCCCGGCATTGCATCCGGCCGGCGACGGCGCGAGCCTCGCCGGCAGGGAAGAAACAGGGGGCGAGGCGTCCATGGCAACCCGCAGGCAATTCCTGGCCGGCGCCGCCGGCAGCGGCGTCATCTTCTGCGGCTGCGGGCTGCACCGCGCGGCCGCCGCGACCGGCGCGCCGCGGCGCGCGGTCGCGGTGGGCGGCAAGCCGGTCCGCACCGTCGACGTGCATGCGCATTGCGTCTTCGCCGAGACGCTGCCGCTCGTCGGCAACGATCGTTCGATCATCGGCCCGAGCGTCCGCGGCGCCGAGGAGACCTTCCTCGATGTCGGCAAGCGCTTCGCCGCCATGGATGCGCAGCGCGTCGACATGGAGGTGCTCTCGGTCAACCCCTTCTGGTACCGGCGCGACCGCGACCTGGCGGCGCAGATCGTCAGGATCAACAACGAGACGATGGCCGCGCTCTGCGCCGCGCATCCCGAGCGCTTCGCCGGCTTCGCCTCGCTCACCCTGCAGGATCCGCAGCTCGCGGTGCAGGAGCTGGAGACGGCGATCCGGCAGCAGGGGCTGAAGGGGGCCGCGATCGGCGACAGCGTCGGCGACCGGGAGTTCTCGCACCCGGATTTCCACCCGGTCTGGGCGAAGGCGGAGGAGCTCGGCGCCGTGCTCTTCATCCATCCGCAAGGCGTGCCGGAGCTCAGCCGCCGCCTCGCCGGCAATGGCTGGCTGCCGAACGCCATCGGCAATCCGCTGGCGACGACCATCGCCCTGTCGCAGCTCATCTTCAACGGCACGCTCGACCGCTTCCCAGGCCTCAGGATCATCGCCGCGCATGGCGGCGGCTACCTCCCCTCCTATGCCGACCGCTCCGACCATGCCTGCCTGGTGAGCCCCGCCGGCTGCGACCCGACCATCCGCCTGAAGCAGCCGCCGAGCGCCTATCTGCGGCAGATCTGGTTCGATTCGCTGATCTTCACGCCGGAGGCGATCCGGCACCTGCAGGCCCAGGTGGGGGCCTCGCAGATCGTGCTCGGCAGCGACTATCCCTATCCCTGGTCGCTGCGGCCGGTGGACCACATCCTCGCCTGCGCCTCGCTGAACGACGCGCAGAAGCGCGCGGTGCTGGGCGAGACCGCGGCGCGGCTGCTGCGCCTCAAGGCTTGACGGGCGGCGCCCAGGGAGAGAGCCAGGGGGGGGAGAGCCAGGGGGAGGGAGCCAGAGGGGGAGAGGCCGCGAGAAGCCGCCGCCGCGGGCCGTTGACCGGCCGCGGACAGGGACCAATTTCCTACCCGTGACCCCCTCCCCTCCCGCCACCGCCCTCGGCAGCCTGCTGGCCCGTCCCCTCAAGCGGGCCATCGCCGGCCAGGTCGCCGCCATCTTCAACGATCGTCGCCAGGGCGAGCGCCCGGTGCAGCGCCGGCCGGACGGGCTGTTCGGCCCGGACGCCGTCGCCTGGCGGGTGCATGGCGACGTCGCCGGCATGATGGTCGGCGGCATCGCGGCGCTGATGCTGCAGATGCTGCACCCGGCCGTGCTCGCCGGCGTCTGGGACCATTCCCGCTTCCGCGACGACCTCTCCGGCCGGCTGCGGCGCACCGCCCGCTTCATCGCGCTGACCACCTATGGCGGCCGCGCCGAGGCGGAGGCGGCGATCGCCCGGGTGCGGGCCATCCACGGCCATGTCCGCGGCAGCCTGCCGGACGGCACGCCCTATGCCGCGAACGACCCGGCGCTGCTCGCCTGGGTGCATGTGACCGAGACGGCGAGCTTTCTCGCCGGCTGGACCCGCTATGCCGAGCCCGGCATGCCGGGCGCCGCGCGCGACCGCTACTTCGCCGAGATGGCGCGGATCGGCACGGCGCTCGGCGCCGATCCGGTGCCGCGGAGCCGGGCCGAGGCGCGGGCGATCATGGCGGCGATGCGCCCGGCGCTGCGGGTCGACGGGCGCACGCGGGAGATCGCGCATCTGCTGCTGGCGCGGCCGCCGGCCGAGCCATGGCAGGCGCCCCTGCAGGCCATCACCCAGCAGGCCGGGCTCGACCTGCTGCCGGACTGGGCGCGGCGGATGCACGGGCTGGAGCGGCCGCCGGCGCGGCCGCTGCTGCGGGCGGGCACGCGCGGCGTGGCGGAGGCCATCCGCTGGGCCTTCCGGCCCTGAGGCCGGCCCCTCAGCCGAGCGGCGCGCAGGCCTCCCGCAGCCAGGCCGCGGTGGCCGGGTCGCAGGCCGGCCCGATCTCCGCCAGCACCCGGGCTTGGTAGGCCTCCACCCAGGCCCGCTCCGCCGGGGCGAGCAGGGCCAGCTCGATCAGCCGCCGGTCATAGGGCGCTAGGGTCAGCGTCTCGAATTCCAGGAAGGGCTTCACCTGGTCCGGCTGCTCGGCGGCCGGCTGCACCAGCAGCAGGTTCTCGATGCGGATGCCGTACTGCCCGGGCAGGTAGTAGCCCGGCTCGTCGGAGAGGATCATGCCGGGCGCCAGCGGCACCGGCTTCGCCGCCCGGCTGAAGGCGACCGGCCCCTCATGCACCGAGAGGAAGCTGCCGACGCCATGCCCGGTGCCATGGTCGTAGTCGAGCCCGGCCGCCCAGAGCGCCCGCCGGGCGAAGGCATCGAGATGCGGCCCGGCGACGCCCTGCGGGAAGCGCAGCGTCGCCAGGGCGATGTGGCCCTGCAGCACCCGGGTGTAGCGCTCCCGCAGCAGCGCCGGCGCCGGGCCGGGCCCGGTCCAGAGGGTGCGGGTGACATCGGTGGTGCCGTCCAGGTACTGCGCGCCGCTGTCGATCAGGTAGCACTCGTCCGGCCGGATCGCCCGGTTGCTCGCCGGCGTCGCGCGGTAATGGATGACCGCGCCGTTCTCCCCGGCGCCGCTGATCGCCGGGAAGCTCTCGGCGCGGAACAGCGGCACCTCGCGGCGGAAGCCGAGCAGCCGCTCGGCGGCGCTCATCTCGCTCTCCCGGCCGGTCGGCGCGGCGCTGCCGAACCAGGCGAGGAAGCGGGCGAGCGCGACGGCGTCGCGGCGATGCGCGGCGCGCGCGCCCGCCTGCTCCACGGGGTTCTTGCAGGCGCGCGGCAGCCGCACCGGGTCCTCGCCGGCCGAGACGGTCGCACCCGCCTCGCGCAGGGCTTGGGCGAACCAGGCCGGCGTCGCCTCCGGATCGACGCGGACCTTGCGCCCGCGCAGCGCCTCGAGCGCCGCCGGCAGGGCGGCGCGCGGCCGCACCGTCACCGCATTGCCGAGATGCGCGCGCGTCTCCGCCGGCACCTTGCCCGGCTCCAGGAAGAGCTCGGCCGAGGCATCGGCGCGCAGCAGCCCGAAGCCGAGGGCGAGCGGCGTGTGGTCGAGATCGCCCCCCCGGATGTTGAACAGCCAGGCGAGCGAGTGGCTGTCCGCCAGCACCGCCGCATCCTCGCCCGCCTCCCGCAGCGCCTGGGCGGCGGCGAGGCGCTTCGCCTCGGCATCGAGCCCGGCCTGGGCCAGGGGATGCGGCACGGCCGGCGCCATGGGCGGCGCCGGCCGGTCGGCCCAGATGGCGTCGAGCGGGTTGGAGGGCAGCGGCACCAGGATGGCGCCGGAGGGCTCGAGCCGCTGCAGCGCGGCCTCCGGATGCAGCCAGGGATCGTAGCCGATGCGCTGCCCCGCGGCGTGCTCCTTCAGCCAGTCGGCCACCGGCTGCTCGGTGATGTGCCGCAGCTCCCAGAGCGCCGGGTCGAGCTGCTGCCGCGCCTGGGTGGTGTAGCGGCCATCGGTGAAGAGCGCCGCCCGGTCGGGCAGCACCACGGCGAGGCCGGCGCTGCCGGTGAAGCCGGTCAGCCAGGCGAGCCGCTCGCCCGCGGCCGGCACGTATTCGCCAAGATGCTCGTCGGCGCGCGGGACCAGGAAGCCCGCCACCCCGGCCTTGCGGAGTTCGGCGCGCAGCGCGGCGAGGCGGTCGGCGGGGGTCATGCGGCGCGTCCTTGCTGATCGGCCGAATCTCGCCGGATTCGGCAGCCCGCGGAAGGGCAGGCCGAGATAAACGGATTATGCACGGCATTTCGGCACTTCATGCCTCGCCTGCATAGCTCCGCTGCACCTTTCGCGCGCGTTCCGCTGCGGCAGCGAACCTATGTTGCGTTGCGGTGGGTGGCGACAGGTCACCCATGGTGCCGGGACAGCCCGGTTCACTCATCGGACACACATCATGGACCCCCGTCTTCTCCGGGCGGAAGCCGCCTACCTCCTGCCCCTGCCCGCCTCGCCGGCCGAGGAGCGCGCCCGCGCGCTGCGCCTGGCCGCGGCCGAGGCCTACCAGGCCGGCCTCGGCCGCGCCGGCCAGGCGCTCCTCGCCCGCCTCGACAACGCCCTGTTCGGCTGGGTCCGGCGCAGCCGCGTCCGCGCCGAGCTCGAGGCGCTGAGCGACCGCGAGCTGGCGGACATCGGCGTGTCGCGCGGCGAGATCGGGCGCATCGTCGTCGAGGCCGAGAAGGCCGCGACGCCGCGCCCGGCGCAGCGCCCCGCCGGCCTGCGGCTGCCGCACCCGGCCTGACCGCCTGCCCGCGGCGGCGGCCCTGCAGCAGATCCCGTTCGAGTGGACACACTCGAACGGGTGAGGATGCTCCGACGATAACGGGCTGGAGCATTTGCCGTGACCGCAGGTGAACGGGCCATGCTCCGGCGCCGTCCGGCGATCGGCATGCGCCCAGCTCGGCTCCAGGCGCGAGGCATAAGCTGGCTGCATGACGGACCCGGCGCAGAGCGCGCTTGTTGCCGCCCTGACGCATCCGGTCTGATCGCCGCATGCGCCGCCCTGCCGCCTCGCCTCCGGGCCTCTGGATCATCGTCACCGCCGCTGCCGCCTCCATCAGCCTCGCGCTGGGCATGCGGCAGACCTTCGGCCTCTTCCTGCTGCCGCTCTCGGCCGAGGCCGGGATCTCGCCGGCGGTGCTCGGCGGCGCGGTCGCACTGCACAACCTCGTCTGGGGCCTGGCCCAGCCGGTCAGCGGCGCCATCGCCGACCGGCACGGCGCCGGCAAGGTGATGGCGGCCGGCGCCCTGCTGCTCGCGGCCGGCGTCGGGCTGCCGGCGCTCTGGATCTCGGCCCCCGCCATCCTCGTCGGCATCGGCCTCCTCACCGGCCTCGGCGTCTCCTGCTGCGGCACCGGCGCGGCCCTCGCCGCCGTCGGCCGGGCCGTGCCGCCGGAGCGGCGGGGCGAGATGATCGGCCTCGCCTCGGCCGGCGGCTCGCTCGGCCAGGCCGCCATGGTGCCGCTGGCGAGCAGCCTGATCGGCGCCGTGGGGGCGGTCGCCACCCTCGGCATCCTCGGCCTCAGCCTGCTGCTCATCCTGCCGGCGGCGCGGCTGGTCGAATGGCGGGCCCCGCCGCAGCGGCCGGGCCAGGCGGCGACCGGCCTCGCCGGGCTGCCGGCCCTGGCCCGGATGGCGCTGGCCAACCGCGACTACGCGCTGCTGACCGGCGGCTTCTTCGCCTGCGGCTTCCAGCTCGCCTTCCTGACGATGCACCTGCCGAGCCACCTCGCCCTTTGCGGGTTGCCCACCGGCCTCGGCGCCATGGCGCTGATGACGATCGGCCTGTTCAACATCCCCGGAAGCTGGCTCTGCGGCCGCGTCAGCAACGTGATGCAGCCGGAGATCGCGCTCGGCTGGATCTATGCGCTGCGCAGCGTGGCGATCGCCTGCTTCGCCTATGCGACGCCGAGCTATGCCGGCACGCTGGTCTTCGCCGCGGTGATGGGCTTCGTCTGGCTCGGCACCATCCCGCTGACCAGCGCCGCCATCGCCCGGCGCTTCGGCGTCGCCGATCTCGGCGCGCTCTACGGCCTCTGCTTCCTCAGCCACCAGCTCGGCGGCTTCCTCGGCGCCGCCGCGGGCACGGTGCTGCTGGCGGCGGCCGGCAGCTACCAGGCCTTCTGGCCGGTGATGATCGCCGTCGGCGTCGCGGCGAGCGCCATGAACTGGCTGGCGCGCCCGCCCCTCCGCGCCATCGCCTGAACCGGCCGCCTCAGCGCGGCCCGCGCCGCAGCACCAGCGTGGTCCAGGGCCCGACATCGATGCGGCGTTCCAGCCGCAGCCCCTGGCGGCGATGCGCCGCCAGCACCATCCGCGCCTGGGTGCCGAGCAGCCCGGCGAGGATCGCCGTGCCGCCCGGCGCCAGATGCGCCGCGAGGTCGCGCGCCATGGCGCAGAGCGGCCGCGCCAGGATGTTGGCGAAGACCAGGTCGTAGCGCCGGCGCCGGATCTCGGGGCCCTTCCAGCCATCGGCGAGGCGCGCCGCGACCAGCCGCTGCACGCCGTTCAGCGTGGCGTTGTCCGCCGCCACCCGCACCGACCAGGGCTCGATATCGGTCGCCAGCACCGGCCGGCGCAGCAGCTTCGCCGCGGCGATGGCGAGGATCGCCGAGCCGGTGCCGAGATCGAGGAGGCGGCGCGGGCGGCGATGCGCCATGCCCTCCAGCGCCCGCAGGCAGCCCTGGGTGGAGGCGTGCTCGCCGCTGCCGAAGGCCAGCCCGGCATCGAGGCGCAGCACGATCCGCCCGGGCGTCACCGGGTTCGGCAGATGCGTCGGCCGCACCAGGAAGCGGCGGCCGATCGGCGCCTCCGGGAAGCCCTGGACGGTGCGGGCGAGCCAGCCTTCCGCCTCGATCGGCCCGGCCTGCAGCGCCGGCGGCGCGATGCCGGCCACGGCGGCGGCGAGCGCCAGCGCGCCGGTGAGCTCGTCATCCCCCTGCCCCGCCTCGCGCACCCCCTCGACGCGCCAGGTGTCGCTCGGCTCGTCGCGGAAGAGGGCGACGCTGACGCAGACCGTCTGGAGCGCCGCCTCGAAGGCCGGCACCGCCTCCTCCGGCAGATCCTCGACCGCCAGCAGCTCCAGCGGCTCGGTGCGGCGGCGGGAGAGCGGCGTCGGCCAGTCGGCGCCGGAGTCGCTGCCCGGCGGCGTCACGAGGCGCGCTCCAGGAAGCTGTCGAGCACCCGCTTCGGATCGGATTTCTCGAAATCGACGTCCACCCGGTTGTCCTCCACGGCCGTGACCCGGCCATAGCCGAATTTCCGGTGGAAGACCCGCTCGCCCACCTTCAGCGGCGAGGCATGGGCGGGACGGGCCTGCACCTCCCAGGCGCCGGCCTCGATGGTGCGCGGCCGGCGGGCCAGCAGCCCGCCGCTCCCGGTGAAGACCGAGGGCATGTCGATCGCGCGGTTGCGGGCCATGCCGGCGCTGCCCTCGCGCTGCACCTGACCGGCCGGCAGCTCGTCGAGGAAGCGCGAGGGGATGGAGCTCGACCAGTTGCCGTAGACGCGGCGGTTGGCGGCGCAGGAGATGATGGCGAGCTTGCGGGCGCGGGTCAGCCCGACATAGGCGAGGCGCCGCTCCTCCTCCAGGCCGCGCTCGCCGCCCTCCTCCAGCGCCCGGTTGTGCGGGAACAGCCCCTCCTCCCAGCCGGGGAGGAAGACCATGTCGAATTCCAGCCCCTTCGCCGCATGCAGCGTCATCAGCGAGAGCCGGTCGCCCGAGGCGTTCTCGTCATTCTCCATGACCAGCGCCACATGCTCGAGGAAACCGTTCAGGGTCTCGAACTCGCCGAGGGCGCGGACGAACTCCTTCAGGTTCTCGAGCCGGCCCGGCGCCTCGGGCGACTTGTCCTGCTTCCACATCTCCGTGTAGCCGCTCTCGTCCAGCAGGGTCGCGGCGGTGACGACATGCCCCTCCCGCCCGAGCTGCTCGCGCCAGCGCGCGAAGCCGTGCAGCAGCTCGCCGAGCGCGGCGCGCGCCTTGCCGGTGAAGCCGCCGGCCTCGACCAGCCGCGCCGCCGCGGCGGCCAGCGGGATGCGCTCGGCGCGGGCGAGCTCGTGCATCCGCCGCATGGCGGTATCGCCGAGGCCACGCTTCGGGACGTTGACGATGCGCTCGAAGGCGAGGTCGTCGGAGGGCTGGGCGAGGACCCGCAGATAGGCGAGCGCGTCGCGGATCTCGGCCCGCTCGTAGAATTTCAGCCCGCCGACGACGCGATAGGGGATGCCGAGGGTGATCAGCCGCTCCTCGAAGGCGCGGGTCTGGAAGCCGGCGCGGACCAGGATGGCGATCTCGGCCAGCTTGTGGCCGCTGCGCTGCGCCGCCTCGATGCGCTCGCCGACCATGCGCGCCTCCTCCTCGGAATCCCAGAGGGAGACGACGCGCACCTTCTCGCCCTCCGCGTCGTTGCGCCCGGCCCTGAGCGTCTTGCCGAGCCGGCCGGAGTTGTGCGCGATCAGCCCGCTGGCGGCGGCGAGGATCGGGCGGGTGGAGCGGTAATTGCTCTCCAGCCGCACCACCCGGGCCTTCGGGAAATCCTTCTCGAAGCGCAGGATGTTCTCGATCTCGGCGCCGCGCCAGGAATAGATCGACTGGTCGTCGTCGCCGACGCAGCAGATGTTCTGGTGCCCCTGGGCGAGCAGCCGCAGCCAGAGATACTGCACCAAGTTGGTGTCCTGGTACTCGTCGACCAGGATGTAGCGGAAGCGCCGGTGCCAGTCGGCCAACACCTCCGGATGACTGCGCAGGATCTCCACCATGTGCAGCATCAGGTCGCCGAAATCGGCGCAGTTGAGATCCTTCAGCCGGTCCTGATAGGCGGCGTAGAGGCTGCGGGCGCGGCCGCCGGCATAATCCGTGTCCTCGGCGGGCGTCACACGGTCGGGCGTGATGCCGCGATCCTTCCAGCGCTGGATCGCCGCCATCAGCCCCGGCGCCGGCCAGCGCTTGGCATCGATGCCGCCCGCATCCATCACCTGCTTCAGCAGGCGCATCTGGTCGTCGGTGTCGAGGATGGTGAAGCCGCTGGTCAGCCCGACCAGCTCGGCATGCCGGCGCAGCATGCGGGCGCAGAGCGCGTGGAAGGTGCCGAGCCAGAGCCCCTCGGCGGGGCGCTGGATGATGGCGGAGACGCGCTCGCGCATCTCCCGCGCCGCCTTGTTGGTGAAGGTGACGGCGAGCACCTGGCCGGGGAAGGCGCGGCCGGTCATCAGCAGATGCGCGAAGCGGGTGGTCAGCACGCGGGTCTTGCCGGTGCCGGCGCCGGCGAGGACCAGGAGCGGCCCGTCGAGCGTCTCCACCGCCTCCCGCTGCTCCGGGTTGAGGCGGGAGAGGTAGTCGGGGATGGGAGCATGGGGCGGGGGCACGCAGGCCCCTATAGAACACCTGGCGAACTGCTCCAACTATCTCCGTCTCTGAGCGGGCAGTTGGCTCGGCGCGTCAACCGCGAGTGGGAAGACGATCGGATGCACAGGTTCGGGCACCTTACCCACCCAAAAGAAGCCGGTGCAGGTCGGCGATGCGGATCTCCCCTGCCTGTTCGGAAGCATCCTGCCGCATGGCCAGGATCGCCTCGATAAACCTGGCGCAACGCTCGGGCGTATCGAGTATGGCGCCGCCGCGATCGAACTCGGCGAGAAGGGCGATGACACGTTCGCTGCCATGGAGAGCGATGCGGCCTTTCGCCGCGGCAAGCCGTGCCAAGGCTTGCCGTTCCGCGGTTTCGTCCTTAGCGCGCTGGGCCAGGACCAGAACGCCCGTAGCGCTCCAGAATTCGGCATAGGTCTCGAAGTGCGCGGATCGTTGCGCCTTTTCCAGCTCGGAGAACCTGGCATGCAGAAGGTTTCGATCAGCTCTCTGCTGTTCGACGAGGCGCGCCAGCTCCGCCTTCCGATCCTCGAGATCGCGGTCGAACCACGCTTTCAGGGCAGCCGCCAGCCCGACGCCCAGGATCACGCCGATCAGACCGATCATCGCCGCCAACAGTTTGGGATCGCTTTCCATGTTTCCCTCCGCTGCGCCACGATTCGATGCGGTCGCACTGCCCGGGGATCACTATCCTCGAGTCATCGACCCACCCAGAGGGGTCGAAACCATGAGGACCAAGCTGCCGACAGCGGATGTCACCTGGTATTTCGACACCGTCTCCCCCTTCTCCTGGATCGCCCTGCCCCGCATCGAGGCGCTGGCGGCGCAACGCCCGGTGCGCTTCCGCCCGGTCGTCCTGGGCGCGATCCTGGCGCATTGGGGCACGGTGGGGCCGGCCGAGCTGCCGCCGAAGCGGCTGCACACATACCGGCTCAGCCAGTTCCTGGCCGAGCGCGCCGGCCTGCCGATGCGCTTCCCGCCGCGGCATCCCTTCCGCTCGCTGGAGGTGCAGCGCCTGCTGACCGCCCTCGGCGGCGCGTCGGCGGCGGTGCGCACCGCCTTCGCCTGCATCTGGCAGGACGGGGTCGATGTCGGCACGCCGGCGGGCTTCGCCACGCTCTGCGACCGGCTCGACATCGCCGATCCGGCCGGGCTGGTGGCGGCGCGCGGGGCGAAGGACGGGCTGCGGGCGGCAACCGAGGCGGCGATCGCCGCCGGCGTCTTCGGCGTGCCGACGCTGCGCATCGGCGCCGAGCTCTTCTGGGGCGTCGATGCGCTGCCGATGGCCGAGGCCTATTTCGCGGCGCCGGATCTGTTCCGCGGGGCGGCGATGGCCCGGCTGGCCGATCTGCCGGTCGGCGTCGCGCGGCGCGGCTGAGCCGCCCCGCGCGGCCGCCCGTGCCCGCTACTCGGCGGCCTGCCGGTAGCGCCGGGCGTATTGCGCCAGCGCGTCATCCGCCACCGGCTCGATCGGCGTGAAGTCGGTATGGGCGATCCATTCCGGCCGGGTCGGCTTGCGGATGTGGTTCGAGACGGCGTTCAGCGTCAGGTAGACGATCTTGCGCGGATAGGGGGTGATGTTCGGCGCCGAGCCATGCACCAGGTTGCCGTGGAACATCAGCAGCCCGCCCGGCTTGCCGGTCGGCGCGACGATCCCGCCTTCCTGCACCAGCTTCGTGACGGTCGCCTCGTCCAGCGTCCAGAGCGGGTAGGAGGTGGTGCTGAGGTCGTGCCCCGCCTCGAGGTTGCCGTGATGCTGGCTGCGCGGGATCAGCATCAGGGGGCCGTTGATCGGCATCACCTCGTCGAGGAAGACGGCGATGTTCATCGCCCGCGGCTCCGGCATGCCGTCGTCGCGCAGCCAGGTGCCGTAATCCTGGTGCCACTGCCAGACATCGCCGGTGAAGGCTGCCTTGGCGTTGATCTTGAACTGATGCATGTAGAGCTTCTCGCCGAAGATCTGCTCGATCGGCTCGATCATGCGCGGATGCGCGCCGAGCAGGCGGAAGGCCTCGTTGTAGGTATGGGCGGCGAAGGCGGTGCGCGGGGCGCCGGATTTCTCGCGCCAGATCTCCGGGCGGTTCTCGCGATAGACGGCCTCCGCCTCCTCGCGGAGCGTGGCGATCTCCTCCAGCGTGAAGGTCTCGGGCAGGAAGAGCCAGCCTTCCTCGTGGAACTGGCGGATCTGGTCGTCGGACAGCCGCATGGGTTTGTCTCCCTGTCTTTCCTGGACAGGGGGCATTCTAGGCCGGCGGGCGGCGCGGCCAAAGGCTTTCCACCGTCATGCCTCGCCCCTCCCGGCATCGTCCGTCCCGAGGGGCGGCGGGAACCGCAACGCCCGGGGGCCTCCTCAGTCCGGACGCCGCGGCCGGGCCCCCAGGATATGGGCGATGGCGTAGACCAGGTCCGGCCGGTTCAGGGTGTAGAAGTGGAATTCGTCGATGCCGTTGGCCTGCAGCAGCCGCACCTGCTCGGCCGCGACCACCGCCGCCACCATCCGGCGGGTTTCCGCATCCTCCTCCAGCCCCTCGAAGAGGCGCCCCATCCAGTCCGGCACGCCGGCGCCGCACATGGCGGAGAATTTCCGCATCTGGGTGAAGTTGGAGACGGGCATGATGCCGGGGACGATCGGAACGGTGATGCCGGCCGCCAGGGCGCGGTCGAGGAAGCGGAGGAAGATCGCGCTGTCGAAGAAGTACTGCGTGATGGCGCGCGTCGCGCCGGCATCGATCTTCCGCTTCAAATTGTCGAGGTCATGATCGGCCGAGAGCGCGGTGGGGTGGATCTCGGGATAGGCGGCGACGCTGACCTCGAAGGGCGCGATCCGCCGCAGCCCGGCGACCAGATCGACGGCATAGGCATAGCCCTCGGGATGCGCCTCGTACTGCGCCATGCCGGCCGGCGGGTCGCCGCGCAGCGCCACGATGTGCCGGACCCCCGCCTCCCAGTAGGCCCGGGCGACCTCGTCCACCTCGGCCCTCGGCGCCCCGACGCAGGTCAGGTGCGCGGCCGGGGTGAGGCGCGTCTCGCGCACGATCCGGGCGACGGTCGCATGCGTCCGCGCCTGGGTGGTGCCGCCCGCGCCGTAGGTCACCGAGACGAAGCGCGGCGCGAGCGGCTCGAGCCGCCGGATGCAGGACCAGAGCTGGGCCTCCAGGGCCTCGGTCCTCGGCGGGAAGAATTCGAAGGAGAGCGCCGGGGCCGGCTGGGCGGCGAGTTGCGGCAAGCCATCGACCCGGGGCCCGGTCAGCCAGCGCTGCAAGGTGCCGCGCGGCGCTCCGGACGCCCCCTGGGCGGACAGGCCGGTCTGGTTTTGCTCGATCTCCGCCACCTCGGCCCCTTATCAACGTCTTCGCAAGCGCCGCGACCGGATACAGTTTGTGGCGTTGCAGCGCTACCCTGGCGGTCATAATGACCTAAGGGATCGCGGGATGGAGGCCACTTGCGTGGCAGCCGTCATTCACCTTGGCGCAATGTTGCGCCCCAGCATCGTGAGAGGTTGCCGTCGTCGATGCCCTCCCCGCACCGCTTTGCCGCCGCGCTCCTGACGCTGGCGCTTCTGGCTGGTTGTGCCGCAAGGCCGGATCCGACGGACCCGGACGCGGTGGCCGAGTTCAAGCAGAACAACGACCCGCTCGAGCCGTTCAACCGCACCATGTTCTCGATCCATCAGGGCATCGACAAGGTCGTGCTGCGCCCGGTGGCGGTGGCCTACCGGGACGTGGTGCCGCAGCCCGTGCGCGCCGGCGTCAGCAACGTCCTCGGCAATCTCCGCACCCCGGTGATCCTGGCCAATGACATGCTCCAGGGGGAGCCGCGCCGCGCGGGCGATACGCTCGGACGCTTCCTGATCAACTCCACCCTCGGCCTCGGCGGCATCTTCGACGTCGCCGGCGACCACTTCGGCGTGAGGGGGCACAGCGAGGATTACGGCCAGACCCTCGCGGTCTGGGGCGTCGGCGAGGGCGCCTATCTCTTCATCCCGGTCCTCGGCCCCTCCAACCCGCGCGACCTCAGCGGCTTCGGCCTCGGCATCGCCTCCGATCCGCTGACCTGGGTGGGCCAGGGCGTCACGGTGGACGTGCTGACCGGGGTCCGCGCCGGGATGACCGTGATCGATACGCGCGAGTCGCTCATCGAGCCGCTGGATGCCGTCAACCGGGACTCGCTCGACCCCTATGCCGTGCTGCGCAGCGCCTATCGCCAGCGCCGCAACGCCGAGATCACCAACAGGCTGGACAATGTGGCGCCCGCCAACGCCGGCGCCACCGGCTTCGGCGTCGGCAAGGGCATCGTCCCGAACCCCTGATCGCCGCATCCCATCGCTCCGGGAGAATTTCATGACGTCTTCGTTCCATCGCCGCCTGCTGCTCGGCACCGGCCTAGGCCTCGCGGCCGCGGGCCGTGCCTCGGCGCAGCAGGATATTGGCCGTGCCGCCAGCTTCATCCAGGCCACCGGCCAGGACCTGGTCGCCGCCATCAACGACACGCGCGCGGACCTGCCGACGCGCCGGCAGCGGGTTGCCAGCGTCCTGCGGAAGGCCGTCGACATCGAGGGGGTGGGCCGTTTCATCCTCGGCCGCTGGTGGCGCCAGGCCACGCCGCAGGAGCAGCAGGACTACCTGAAGCTCTTCGAGGAGACGCTCATCCGCAACCTCTCCGCCCGGTTCGGCGAGTATCAGGGCGTGCGCTTCTCGCTCGGCCGCAGCCAGCAGCGCACCGAGGATGACGTGCTGGTGAACACCATCATCGAGCGGCCGAACAGCGCGCCCTTCGCCCTCGACTGGCGGGTCGGCGACATCAACGGCCAGCCGAAGGTGGTGGACGTGATCGCCGAGGGCACCTCGCTGCGGCTCACCCAGCGCAGCGAGTACTCGGCGGTGATCCAGCAGAACAACGGCTCGATCGCGGCGCTGCTGACCGCGATGCGCCGGCAGATCCAGCAGCTCTCGGCGCGGGAACAGGGCGGCCGCTGAGCCGGACGGGCGGGCGGCCCCGCGCCGCCGGCCCGGCCCCTGCCCCCTTCCCTCGGGACTCCGTAGTTTCGGCCTTCCCGCCCGGGGGTGCGCGATGCTCTGCTTCCGGCAACAACATGCCGGGAGGATCACCGATGCGCCGCCGCCTCGCCCTGTCGCTGCCGTCCCTGCTCGCCGTGGCCACCCTGCTGCCACGGGCCGCGCGGGCGGCCGCCTTCCCCGACCATCCCATCACCCTTGTCACCGGCTATGCCCCGGGCGGCAGCACCGATATCGCCGCCCGCATCCTCGCCGACCGCATGCCGCTGCATCTGGGACCGGAGGCGCGCATGCTGGTCGACAACCGCCCCGGCGCGGCGGGCGTCATCGCCACCGAATGGCTGAAGCGCCAACCGGCCGACGGCCACACCATCATGGTGACGGAGACCGGTGCCGCCGCCGCCGCGCCGGCGGCCTATATCGGCGGCACCCGCTACGACCCCATCGCCGACTTCACCCATCTCGGCATCGTCAGCACCCCGCCCGGCGTGCTCGTGGTGACGGAGCGCTTTCCCGGCCGCACGCCGGCGGAGGCGCTGCAGGCCCTGCGCAGCGCCCCGCCGGAGCGGCTGACCTATGCCAGCTCGGGCGTCGGCGGCGTGCTGCATCTCCGTGCCGAGATGCTCGCCCGCGCCTTCGGCACCCGCTACGTGCATGTCCCCTATCGCAGCGGCGCCCAGATGCTGCAGGCGATCCTGACCGGCGAGGCGCAGTTCGGCGTCGCGGCCCTCGCCTCCGCCACGCCGCTGCTGCGCGAGGGCAAGGTGCGCGGCGTCGCCATGGTCGGCGACCGGCGCTTCCCGCTCTATCCGGAGATTCCGACCCTCGGCGAGCTCGGCGTGCCGGGCTTCGACAATGGCGGCTTCTTCCTGCTGATCGGCCCGGCGGGCCTGCCGCTGCCGGTGGCGGAGGCGTTGAATGGGGCGCTCCGCGCGACCCTCGCCGACCCCCTGGTCCGCGACCGACTGCTGACGGCGGGGCACGAGCCGCCCGCGGGGCCGAACGACCTCGCCGCCGCCCGGGCCTTCATGCAGCGCGAGCTGGCCGCCTATCAGGACATCGTCGAGCAGACCGGCATCCGGCTGCAGCCCTGAGGGCCGGGCCGGTCGGAGAAATTCAAACAACAGGCCAGACCACGATCCGTGAACCCGGGTGAACGGATCCTGGTCCAGAGCAGATCCCGATCAGGTGGACTCACCTGATCGGGTGAAGATGTTCTGAAAACAATAGTCTAGGGCACTTCCCCTGAACCGGCGCTCAGGGGAAGCGCCCTAGCGGGAGCGCAGGCTCTCGAAGACGATCATGCGGCGCCCCCGATAGGGGAAGGCGTCGCATTCCACCATGCCGATATCCTGCAGCACCGCGCGGGAGGCGTGGTTCTCCTCCCAGGCCACGGCGATGATGCGGTCGAGCCCGGCGCGGTGGCCGAACTCCAGCCCGGCCCGCGCCGCCTCCCGCGCATAGCCCTTGCCGCGGCATTCCGGCCAGAGGGCGAAGCGCATCGCCACGCCGCGCCCGTCCGGCCGCTCCATCAGCCCGGCGATGCCGAGGAACTCGCCCGTCCCGGTCAGGTAGACGCACCAGGTGCCGTAGCCGCGCACCTGCCAGAACTCGATGTCGTCCTCGAGCTCCTCGCGCGTCCGCTCCTCCGAGCGCGTGCCGTGCAGCATGAGCTCGAAGACGCGGGGATCGGATTTCAGCCGGATGAGGTCCGGCAGGTTCTCCTTGCCCGGGGGCACCAGCGTCAGCCGCGGGGTGCGGACGAGGCGCCCCGGCATCGGGACGGGCGGCGCGAGCCGCATGGCGCGGCCTAGCGTGTCAGCGGCCGGTACTTGATGCGGTGCGGCTGGTCCGCCGCGGCGCCGAGGCGGCGGCGGCGATCCGCCTCATAGGCCTGGTAGTTGCCCTCGAACCACTCGACATGGCTGTCGCCCTCGAAGGAGAGGATGTGCGTCGCCAGCCGGTCGAGGAACCAGCGGTCGTGGCTGATGATCACCGCGCAACCGGCGAAATCCTGCAGCGCCTCCTCCAGCGCCCGCAGCGTGTCGACGTCGAGGTCGTTGGTCGGCTCGTCGAGCAGCAGCACGTTGTGCGGCCGCTTCAGCATCTTCGCCAGGTGGACGCGGTTGCGCTCGCCGCCCGAGAGCACGCCGACCGGCTTCTGCTGGTCGCCGCCCTTGAAGTTGAAGGCGGCGCAATAGGCGCGGCTCGGCACCTGCCGCTTGCCCATCGGGATCATGTCCATCCCGTCCGAGATCTCCTGCCAGACGGTGCGGTCGTCGCGCAGGCTGTCGCGGCTCTGGTCGACATAGCCGAGATCGACCGAATCGCCGACGGTCAGCGTGCCGGCATCCGGTGTCTCCTGGCCGGTGATCATGCGGAACAGCGTGGTCTTGCCGGCGCCGTTCGGGCCGATGACGCCGACGATGCCGCCCGGGGGCAGCTTGAAGGAGAGGTCGTCGATCAGCAGGCGGTTGCCGTAGCCCTTGCGGATGCCCTCGGCGGTGATGACGAGGTTGCCGAGGCGCGGCGCCGGCGGGATCTGGATCTCGGTCGGGTCGGGGGCCTTCTCCTGGCTCTTGGCCAGCAGCTCCTCATAGGCCTGGATGCGGGCCTTGCTCTTGGCCTGGCGGGCGGAGGGGCTGCGGCCGATCCATTCCTGCTCCTCGGCGAGCTGGCGCTGCCGGGTGCTCTCCTCCTTCTCCTCCTGCGCCAGGCGCTTGCGCTTCTGCTCGAGATAGGCGGAGTAGTTGCCCTGGTAGGGAATGCCGCGGCCGCGATCGACCTCGAGGATCCAGTTGGTGACGTTGTCGAGGAAGTAGCGGTCGTGGGTGACGATCAGCACCGCGCCCTGATAGTCGCGCAGCGTCTTCTCCAGCCAGGAGACGCTCTCGGCATCGAGGTGGTTGGTCGGCTCGTCGAGCAGCAGCAGGTCCGGCTTCTCGAGCAGCAGCCGGCAGAGCGCGACGCGCCGCCGCTCGCCGCCCGAGAGGTTGGTCACCGGGCTCTCGGCCGGCGGGCAGCGCAGCGCGTCGAGCGCGATGTCGAGGGTGCGGTCGATCTCCCAGCCATTGCCGGCGTCGATCCGCTCCTGCAGCTCGGCCTGCTCGGCGAGGAGCGTGTTCATCTCCTCCTCCGACATCTCCTCGGCGAATTTCATCGAGATCTCGTTGAAGCGGTCGAGATCGGCCTTGAGCTGCTTGAAGGCGAGCATGACGTTCTCGCCGACGGTGAGATCGGGCTCGAGATGCGGCTCCTGCGGCAGGTAGCCGACCCGGGCGCCCTCGGCGGCCCAGGCCTCGCCGCCGAACTCCTTGTCCTGCCCGGCCATGATGCGCATCAGGGTCGACTTGCCGGCGCCGTTCGGGCCGAGCACGCCGATCTTGGCGTCGGGGAGGAAGGAGAGGGTGATGCCCTTGAAGACCTCGCGCCCGCCCGGATAGGACTTGGTGAGGTCTTTCATGACATAGACGTACTGGTAGGCGGCCATGCGCGGAATCCTGGGGGCGTGGGGGTTGCGGGCTTTCTAGAGCAGATCGCCGCGGCGCGGAAACGCCCGGGGGCAGGAATCTCCCCGGCCGGGGGCAGCGGCCTGCCTCAGTGCCCCTGCCTCAGTGCCCTTGGCGCCGGGCCCGGCGGGTCGGGGCGTGGAAATCGTCGGGCTTGCCTCGGAGCCAGCCGAGGAAGCGGGCGATCTCCGGCTCGGCTCGCAGGCTGGCGATGTCGGACAGGCGGCGTGCCAGCTCGGCCTCGGAGAAACGGGCATGGATCGCGCTGTGGCAGATCTGGTGCAGCCGCACCGTGCCGAGCCGCGCCCCGCCCTTCAGCCGCGGCACCAGATGGTGCCGGCTGGATCGCGCCCCGGGCGGGATGGGGCGGTCGCAGAGCGGGCAGATCACCGGCCCCGCAGCGGGGCCTTGCGGGGAGCGAGGGGTCGGGCGGGGCATGCGTAGGCTGCATCTAGGGTCGCCCGGCCGCCTTCGCCACCCGTCTGGCCACCCCATCCGGCCGCCCGCTCAGCCTAGGGTGATCCCGGCCTCGCGGATCACCTGCTCGCAGAGGCTGCGCTGCGCCTCCAGCCAGCGCCGGAACTCGGCCGGCGTGTTGCCCTGCATGACGGCGCCGGAGGCATCCATCCGCTGCCGCACGCCAGGATCGCGCGCCGCCTGCCCGATCGCCGCGGCCAGGCGCTCGATGATCGGCGCCGGCGTGCCGGCGGCGGCGAAGACGCCGTTCCAGTCGTTCATGTCGAAGCCGGGGAAGCCGCTCTCGGCGAGGGTCAGGATCTCGGGCAGGGTCGGCACGCGCTCGAGGCTGGTCACCGCCAGGATCCGCGCCTGCCCCGCCTGCACCGGCGGGCGTATCGAGTTGGTGGTGATGACGACCGCATCCACCACCCCGGCGGCGATGTCCCGCGCCGCATCGGCGCCGCCGCGATAGGGGGTGTGCACCAGCCGGATGCCGGCCTGCTTCTGGAAGGCCTCGCCGGCCAGATGCGCCATGCCGGCGGCGGGCGGCGTGCCGTAGCTGATGCCGCCGGGCCGGGCCTTGGCGAGGGCGATGAACTCCCCGATCGTCCGCGCCGGGAAATCCCGCTTCACCGCGATCACCTGCGGGAAGAGGCAGAATTGCGAGACCGGGACGAAGGCGGTGCGGTAGTCGAAGCCGAGATCCTTCATCAGGGCGGGGTTGGTGAGCTGGTTCGCGGCATCGACGAGGAAGGTGTAGCCGTCGCGCGGCGATTGCAGCGTGGCATTGGCCGCGATCACGGCATTGCCGCCGGTGCGGTTCTCGATCACCACCGACTGGCCGAGGATCTCCCCCATCCGCTGCCCGCAGGTCCGGGCGGCGGTATCGGCGGCGCCGCCGGCGGCGAAGGCGACGATCAGCCGGATCGGGCGGCTCGGCCAATCCGCCTGGCCCTGGGCGCGGACGCCAAGGGCCGGCAAGGCCAGCGCGAGCCCGAGCGCCGCCCGGCGCCGGGGGATGGTCACAGCCGGTTCTCGCGCCCGTAGCGTCGCTCGAAGGCGGCGATCTCCTCCTCATAGCCGGCGGTGAGGCCGAAATCGTCGAGCCCTTCCAGCAGGCAGTGCTTGGCGAAGGGGTCGATCTCGAAGCCATGCACCGACCCGTCCGGCGCCGTCACGGTCTGGGCCGGCAGGTCGATGGCGATGCGCGCGCCGGGCTCGGCCTCCAGCATAGCCATGATCGCCTCCACCGCCTCGGCCGGCAGCACCACCGGCAGCAAGCCGTTCTTGGTGCCGTTGGTGCGGAAGATGTCGCCGAAGCTCGGCGCGATGGCGCAGCGGAAGCCGGCATCGAAGAGCGCCCAGACGGCGCTCTCGCGCGAGCTGCCGCAGGCGAAATTGCGGCCCGCGACGATGATCCGCGCCGGCTGCCACTCCGGCCGGTTCAGCGGGAAGTCCGGGTCCTGGCCGCCATCCGGCCCGCGCCGCGCGTCGTGGAAGAGGAACTGCGCATGGTCCACCTCCCGCGGGCGGGAGAGGAAGCGCGCCGGGATGATGCGGTCGGTGTCGATGTTCGGCTGCGGCAGCGGCACCGCGACGGCATCGAGATGGCGGAAGGCCTCCATGGCGTCAGCCCTCCAGCAGCCGGCGGACATCGGTGAAGCGGCCGGTGACCGCGGCCGCGGCGGCCATGGCGGGGCTCAGCAGATGCGTCCGCGCACCGGGCCCCTGCCGCCCGACGAAATTGCGGTTGGAGGTGGAGGCCACCCGCTCCCCGGGCGCGGCGATGTCGCCATTGGTGCCGAGGCACATGGAGCAGCCGGGCTCGCGCCAGGCGAAGCCGGCGGCGCGGAAGACCTCGTGCAGCCCCTCCGCCTCGGCCTGGCGCTTCACCGGCTCGCTGCCCGGCACCACCCAGGCGGTGACGCCCGGCGCCACCCTCCGCCCAGCCGCCACCGCGGCGGCGGCGCGCAGATCCTCGATGCGGGCATTGGTGCAGCTGCCGATGAAGGAGCGGTCGATGGCGATGTCGGTCAGCCGGGTGCCGGGGGCGAGGCCCATATAGTCGAGCATGCGCCGCATCTGCGCCCGCCGCTCAGCATCCGGCGCCGCATCCGGGTCCGGCACCGCGCCGCCGATCGGCAACGCATCCTCCGGGCTGTTGCCCCAGGTGACCATGGGCTCGATCGCGGAGCCGTCCAGCGTGACCTCGGCGTCGAAGGCGGCGCCGGCATCGCTCGGCAGCTCTCGCCAGCGCGCCACCGCGGCGTCCCAATCGGCGCCCCGCGGCGAGAAGGGCCGCCCCTCGAGATAGGCATAGGTGGTCTCGTCCGGCGCCACCATGCCGGCGCGGCCGCCGGCCTCGATCGACATGTTGCAGAGGGTGAGCCGGCCCTCCATCGAGAGGCCGCGGATGGCGCTGCCGGCATATTCGATGACATGCCCCGTCGCCCCGGCGGCGCCGATGCGGGCGATGATGGCGAGGATCACGTCCTTGCCCGTCACCTGCGGCCCGAGGCGCCCCTCGACGGCGATGCGCATGCTCCGCGGCTTGCGCTGCCAGAGCGTCTGCGTCGCCAGCACATGCGCCACCTCGGTGCTGCCGATGCCGAAGGCGAGCGCCCCGAGCGCGCCATGGGTCGAGGTGTGGCTGTCGCCGCAGACGATCAGCAGGCCGGGCTGGGAGAGGCCGGTCTCGGGCCCGACCACATGCACGATGCCCTGGTTCGGATCGCCGAGGCCGAATTGCCGGATGCCGTGCTCGGCGGTGTTGCGGGCGAGCTTCTCGACCATCTCCCGGTGGCGCGGATCCTCGATCTCCTCGACCCGGCGGCCGGCGGTGGAGACGTAATGGTCGGGGGTGGCGAAGATGCGCTCGGGCGCGCGCGGCGTCAGACCGCGCCGGCGCAGCACGTCGAAGGCGGTGGCGCCGCCGTCATGCAGCAGGTGGCGTCCGACATAGAGCAGGGTCTGGCCATCCTCGCGCTCCAGCACGCGGTGGCGGGACCAGATCTTCTCGAACAGCGTGCGCGGCGCGTCCATGCGCATCCCTCCTCAGCCTCGGCGCGGCCGCTCAGTCGGCCGGCTCCCGGTCCAGCCGGACCGCGATGCCCTCGAGCCCCGGCACCGCCGGGTAACGCCGCATCACCAGCGGATCATGGCCCGGGACGATGTGGCGCGGATCGGGCGCCAGGGCGCGCAGCCGGTCGAAGCCCTCCAGCATGTCGCCGACATGGAAGGCGGTGGTGAAGGGCCGCTTCGCCTCGAGATTCTCGTAGAAATGCGTGACGTCGGAGGCGATCACCACCCGGCCCCGCGCGGTCTCGACGGTGACGCATTGCAGGCCCATGGAATGCCCGCCCATCGCATGCAGGCTGAGGCCCGGCGCCAGCTCGGCATCGCCCTCATGGAACACCACGCGGTCGGCGAAGGTCATGCGGACGATGCCGGCGACATCCTCCACCTCGAAGGAGTGGCGCAGGCGGTGGTGGCACATGTAGCGGCCAGTCGCGTAGCGCATCTCCGCCTCCTGCAGGTGGAAGCGCGCGCGGGGGAATTTGTGGAAACTGCCGACATGGTCGTAGTGCAGGTGGCTGATGACGACATCCTCCACCGCATCCGGCTCGACGCCGAGCAGCCGCAGCCCCTCGACCGGGCAGCGGAGATAGGTGCGGCGGCGCCGGGCCGCGACCTCGGCGGTGAAGCCGGTGTCGATCACCCAGGCGCGGCCATCGCCGACCGCCACCCAGACGAAGTAGTCCATGGGCATCGGCGCGTCATGCGGGTCGCCGCCGATGAAATGCTCCTGCCGCTTCGCGTCGCGGGTGGCGTAGCGCAACGCATAGAGCGCGTAGCGGGCGGTCATGCGCGCCCCTCTCCCGCCCGCCGTTCAGCCCTTGTCGGCATCGAGCACCGCCTGCACCGCGGCCGGATCGGCGGCGATGGTCACGCCGGCCCGCTCGGTCTGCAGCTTCATCGGGATGCGGGAATCGAGATGCCCCCAGCCGCGCGCCATCGCCTCGTTCATCTCCTCGAGGGTGAGCTGGCAGAAGCGCATGGGCACGCCGAGCTCCCGCCCGAGGGAGGTGGCGAGGGTGACGTCCTTATGCGCCAGCTTCAGCGCGAAGGCCGGCGGGTCGTAGCGGTCGACCAGGAACTGGTCGACCAGCCTGTCGAAGGTGCGGCGCCGGCCGAGCGCCCCCTGGCGCACCGCCTGCCAGAGCGCGAGCGGCTCCATGCCGGCCTTCACCCCCATGGAGAAGACCTCGGCCATCGCCGTCTGGATCGCGTAGCCGGCCATGTTGTGCACGAGCTTGGCGACGGTCGCGCTGCCGATCGGCCCGATATAGGCGGCCTGGTCGCCGATGGCGTCGAGGACCTTCTTGTGCTGGTCGTAGACGGCGCGGTCGCCGCCGACCCAGATGGCGAGCTTGCCGGTCTCCGCCCCCTTGGGGCCGCCGGAGACGGGCGCGTCGAAGCCATGCGCCCCCTTCTCGGCCAGCGCAGCGTGCACCCGCTGCATCAACGTCCGGCTGTTGGTCGAGAGGTCGAAATAGGCGAGGCCCGGCCGCGCCCCGGCGAGGAGGCCATCCGGCCCGAAGACCACCGCCTCCACCTCGGCCGGTCCGGGCAGGCTGGTGAAGACCACGTCGCAGCGCTCGGCGATCTCGCGCGGCGAGGCGCCCCATTCGGCGCCATTCTCCAGATGCCGCGCCGCCGCGTCCCGGCGCGCATCCAGCACCATGAGCCGGTACTGCGACTTCTGCAGATTGGCCGCCATGAAGGCACCCATGGTGCCGAGGCCGATGAAACCGATCCGCATGCTGTTTCCCCCCTTCCCCTTGCCCCCGCCGTTGCGCCGGCAGGCGGGATGGCATCGGCCCCCGGCGCGGCGCGTCCGGCGGCCGGTTCGCCGCGGAGGGGGACGGCGGCCCAGCGAGGCCGGCGACGCGCGCCCATGGATGTCGATCCCCCCAGGCCGGCCATGCCCTGGCCACCCTGGTAGGCGATCCTAGGTCATTCGACCGCCTGCGCAAGCGGGCTGCCCGGCCCTGCCGAGGCAGCGGCGGCACCACGCACCGGCGACGGCGGCTTCAGGCGAGGGGTTGCCGGGTCTGCATCGCGGACCGCAGATCGAGGCCCGGCAGGCCGGGCGTCACCAGGCGTCGCCGCCGTGGAACGGCTCGTGTCGGCTGGCGGCGAGGCGCTCCGTCGCGCCGCCGATCGAGATGGCCAGATCCCGCACCGTCGCAATCATCTCATGGCCGAGCGTGAAATCCTCGGCGAGGAGATGCTCGGCCACATGGAAGACCTGCGACACCTCGGCGCCCCGCAGCACGCCCTTCTGCTGCAGCATGCCTACCAGGGTGCCGAGGGTCAGCGCGAGCGCGTTGATCTGCTGCTGGTGCGGATGCTCCATCGCCGTGCCGGGGGGCATCAGGTCGAACGGCAAAGCAGGCCCTCCATTCATGGGATGCGGCAACGATATCTCCATCGCTGGGGTTCTACTCCGATGTATCCATTCGTTACAAAGATGACAGATGTTACCCGGCGAGCGGAGCACAAGAACTTGAAGTCGTTACAGAAGGCCATCGCGATTGCTGCAGCGCCGTCAGACGGCCTGGCGATTCCCAACTCCGGCGTGAATTCCCGGGCAGAATCCCATGCAGGGGACTGCATGCCGGGTTGGCCGTCCTGAATCCCTCATCGGCCCAGGCCGGAGCGGCTTTACGCCAACCCTGTTGCGAGGCCGCGCGGGCCCTTGCGCTCAGTCGTTCGGATGCAGCCCGGCATCGCGGACCACCCGCACCCAGCGCTCGCGGTCTCGCCCTGCGGTCGCGGTGAGAGTCGCCGGCCCGCCCCAGGCCGCCTCGGCGCCGAGCCCGAGCAGGCGCGACCGGAGATCGGCCTCCGCCAGCACCGCCTCGCTGGCCGCGACCCATCTCCGCTGCGCCGCATCCGGCAGGCCGGCAGGCCCGAACAGGCCGAACCAGGTCTCGACGACGAAGCCCGGCACGCCGGCCTCCTCCCCCGTCGGCAGATCGGGCGCCAGCGGCGTGCGCGCCGCGCCGGTCGTGGCGAGGGCGCGGGCCGAGCCGGCCGCGACATTCGGCAGCGCGGTCAGGGGCGGATCGAACAGGGCATGCACGTCGCCGCGCCGCATCTCGGCATAGACCCCGCCGGTGCCGCGATAGGGCACGTGCACCATCCCCGCCCCGGTCAGGAGGTTGAACAATTCGCCGGTCAGATGCGGAATGGTGCCGATGCCCGAGGAGCCGAAATTCACGCCGCCCGGATGGGCCTTGGCCCAGGCGACGAACGCGGCGAGGCTGCGCGCCTGCAGGCCAGGCGCGATCAGCACCAGGTTCGGACTCTTCGCCAGCAGGGCGATCGGCGTGAAGTCGCGCTCCGGATCGTAGGGCAGCTGCGCCTGCAGCGCCGGACCGGTCGAATGCGTGCTGTTGGTGGTGAAGAGCAGGGTCAACCCATCCGGCGCCGCGCGCATCACATGCTCGGCCGCCGGCACGCCGCCGCCGCCGGGCCGGTTGTCCACGACGACCGGTTGCCCGAGCCGGTCCGCCAGCGACGGCGCCATCAGCCGCGCCAGCGCATCCGTCGGGCCGCCGGCTGGAAAGGGCAGGACGAGGCGCACGGGGCGCGAAGCCTGCGCCCGGGCGACGGAGGGCAGGAGCAGGCTGGCCAACAGCAGGGGGCGGCGACGCATGGCCGCCTGCTTAGCAGGCTGCTGAAAAACTGTCGCGTTGGCGGCTCTGGCGTGATTCCTTCTGGTCAGGCGGGAGGCGGGCGATGCGCGGCACGGACGATCGGACGGAGAGCC
>NZ_QLIX01000002.1 GCF_003258945.1 Roseicella frigidaeris
GTTGTAGGCGTGCAGCCAGGGGCGCATGGCGCGGGTGCGATCGGCGGAAGACGAGAACGGCGAGGCGTAGGCCCATTCGCGAATGCTGGTCTGAATGAAGCGTTCGGCCTTGCCGTTGGTCTTTGGTGTGTAGGGCCGGGTGCGCTTGTGCTTCAGACCATGGGTTGCGATGGCGCGGGCGAAGGCCTTGCTTTTGTAGGCAGAGCCGTTGTCGGTCATGACGCGTTGGGCGATGACGCCATGGGCCTTGAACCAAGCGGTGGCGGCGTCGAGGAAAGCCACCGCGCTCTGCTTCCTCTCGTCTGGCATCATGGCGGTGAAGGCAAGGCGGGAGGCGTCGTCGATGGCGACATGGAGGTACTCCCAGCCGGTACCGCGCTTGCTGCTTTGGCCCGTGCGGTCGCTGGTGATGCGGTGGCCGATGCCATCGATGCGGCCGAGCTTCTTGCTGTCGATGTGGATCAGTTCGCCCGGGTGCTCGCGCTCGTAGCGGATGATCTCGGGCTTGGGGTCCAGCGCCCGCAGCCGGCCCAGGCCCAACCGGCGTAACTCCAACCCGACCGTCGAAACAGGCAGGCCGAGCTGACGGGCAATGGCCGGGCCGGATCGGCGCTGGCGGCGCAGTGCCTCGATCTGCGCGGTCGTATCGAGTGGCAGGCGGGTCGGGCTCCGAAACGGCCTGGCGGATCTGTCGCGCAGGCCGGCCTCGCCCTCGGCGGCAAAACGGTCACGCCACTTGCGCACCGTCTTGGCCGTGACGCCGGCCGATGCAGCAACCGCGCCGACCAGCCAGCCGTCCCGCAGCCGCTCAACCATCAGCATTCGACCCCGCGGCGTCGATNTCTAGGCAGCGCGTCGCCGATCCTCCGCCTAAAGCATCTTCACCCGTTCGAGTGTTTCCACTCGAACGGGCTCTGCTCCAGTCTCGTGCATCAGCCCGTGGCGTAGAGATCGAGGCCCGCGGCCAGCTCCTCCCATTGCCGCAGCGTGCGCTGGATGGAGGCGCGGAAGCGCGCCGGCTCCTCGTAGCCCGGCACCGTGTCGATGGCGCGCAGCCGCCGCAGCATGCCCGGCGAGGTGGCGACCTTGCGGAAGGCCTCCGCCAGCCTCTCGCAGATCGGCGCCGGCACGCGCACCGGCGCGAACAGCCCGGTGAAGCCGGTGAAGTCGAAGCGCCGGGAATAGCCGAGCTCGATCAGGGTCGGCACCTCGGCGGCCAGCGAGGGCACGCGGTCCGGCCCGCCGGTGGCCAGCGGCCGGATCCGCCGCAGCCGGATCATCTCGCCCGAGGCCGTCATGCTGTTGAAGCTGGCATGGACGCTGCTGGCCAGCAGGTCCTGCAGCATCGGCGCCTCGCCGCGATAGGCCACCTGCGTCACCCGCAGCCCGGCCTCCTGCGCCAGCAGCGCGGCGAAGGCGTGGCCGGTCGAGCCCTGGCCGTAATTGCCGAAGGCGAGGTCGCGGCCGCGGCCCCAGGCGACGAACTCGGCGAGCGTGGTGACGGCGGCCGGCACGCTCGGCCCGATGCAGAAGCTGATGGCGGTGGTGCCGAGCCGGCCTACGGGGAAGAAGTCGCCGACCGGATCGTAGGGGAAGCGCCGGAAGGTCACCGGCGCCTGCACATGGGTGGTGATGTTGTAGAGCAGGGTGTAGCCGTCGGGCACCGCCTTGGCGGCGAACTCGGTGCCGATCATGCCGCCGCCGCCGCCGCGATTCTCGATGATGATCGGCTGGCCGAGCTCGGCCTGCAGATCCTCGCAGACCATGCGCGCCCAGACATCGGTGCCGCCGCCGGCCGGGAAGGGCACGATCATCCGGATCGGCCGGTCCGGATAGCGTGCCTCGGCGCGGTCCTGCGCCCGGGCGAGGGCGGGAATGGCGAGACCCTGGGCGGCGAGGCCCAGGACGGTGCGACGATGCATGGCGATCCTCCCGCGGATGCCGCTCTCCGGCGGCTGCCGGGCGGAAGCTTCACCGATTCGGCCCGCGCAACGGCAGCGGAATCGGCGCGCGCCGAAGATCGTGAGGACCGTCCGCTGCCCCTATCCCTCCGCGGTCAGGTTCAGCCGCTCGACCAGCGCCTGCCAGAAGCGCAGATAGGCCGCGACATCGGCGCCGAAGGCCACGGGGTCGAGATACTGCGCGATGGTGTCCATGCCGGCGAGGCGCTGCAGCACCTCCGGCTGCGCCATCGCGCCGCGGAAGGCCTCGGCGAGCTGCGCCTGGATCGGCGCCGGCACCTGCACCGGCGCGAAGAGGCCGACGAAGCCGGAATTGCCGAAATAGGCGGGATAGCCGAGCGAGACGAAGCGCGGCAGCGCCGGCAGGCTCGGGATCGGCATGCTGCCGATCGTCGCCAGCGGCCGGATGCGGCCGGCGCGGATCTGCTCGCCCGAGCCGGTCATGGAGTGGAAGGCGCAGTCGACGCGCCCGCCCAGCACGTCCTGCAGCATCGGCGCCTCGCCGCGGTAGTGCACCGCGGTCATGTCGAGGCCCTCGAGGTCGGACAGCGCCTGGGCGAAGGCATGGCCGGAGGAGCCGGGCGAATAGGTGCCATAGGCCAGGTGCCGCCCCTTGGCGTAGGCGACGAACTCCGCGAGCGTCGTCACCGGCAGGTCGGCGTGGACGCAGAAGGGCAGGGGCGTGGTGCCGAGCTTGCCGAGCGGCGCGAAATCCTCGATGCGATAGGGCCAGCGCCGCAGCACCACCGGCGTCTGCACGAAGCTGGCGATGTGGAACAGGATGGTGTGGCCATCCGGCGGCGCGTTCTTCACCGCCTCGGTGCCGATCATCCCGCCGGCGCCGGCGCGGTTCTCGATGACGACGGGCTGGCCGAGGCTGGCCGCCATGGGCTCGGCCACCAGCCGGGCCCAGATATCGGTGGCGCCGCCGGGCGGCAGCGGCACCACCATGCGGATCGGGCGGCTGGGGAAGGCGGGCTGGGCGAGCGCCGGCGCGGCGAGGCCGGCGGCCGCGAGCCCAAGCAGGCTCCGGCGGTGCATGGACGTCTCCCGAAAGGCGGCCGCCGCCTGGGCGGCCCGGCGCCAAGGGTGGCCGCGGCGGCGGCCCGGCGCAATCCGCGGATGGCGTCAGGGCCGGTAGGCGGGCAGCGACCAGCCGCGCCGGATGGCGATGGCGCGGATGCCGAATCCCGTGGCCAGCCCCGCCAGCAGGGCCGGGTCCCGCCATACCCCCTCGATCCGGAGGAGCACGAAGACGGCCGCGCCGGCGAGCGCCGCCAGCGCATAGATCTCCTGCCGCAGCAGCAGCGGGATCTCGTTGCAGATCACGTCGCGCACCACGCCGCCGAAGGTCGCGGTGACGGTGCCGAGCAGCACCGCGGCCCAGGGCTGCGCGCCGGCGAGCAGCGCGATCTCGGCGCCGAGCACCGCATAGAGCGCGAGGCCGAGCGCGTCGGCCCAGAGCAGCGCCTGGAAGCGGCTCTCCAGCCGATGCCCGAGGAAGAAGACCAGCAGCGCGACGGCGCTGGCGATGGCGAGCCAGGTGGGGTCCTGCAGCCAGAAGGGCGGCATCCGGCCGAGCAGCAGGTCGCGCAGCGTGCCGCCGCCGAAGCCGGTGACGACGGCGATGACCACGAAGCCGACGGCATCGAGCCCCTTGCGGGCGGCGACCAGGGCGCCGGATGCGGCGAAGACGGCGCTGCCCGCGAGGTCCAGCCAGCGCAGCAGGGAGGCGAAGGCATCCATCCGGGCATCCTGGAACCGCCCGGGCGGGATGCCCAGGCCGCGGCTACTCGGCCGGCAGGGGATCAGCCTTGGCGCCGGCGGCCCGGGCCGAGCCCTGGGCGCTGCCCATGCAGAGCAGCGACAGGCCGAGGAAGCCGGCGATCACCGGCAGCACCAAGCCGGGATGCCCGAAATCGATCAGCAGGCCGAGCGGCACCGGGGTGATGGCGCCGCCGAGCGGCAGGCCGGCGGAGACGAAGCCGAAGACCTTGCCGATCTGGCCCGGCGGGCAGGCATCCTTCAGCATGACGTCGCGCGGGGTGCGCGAGGTGCCGAGCGCCAGGCCGGCGCAGACCGCGACCACCGGCAGCACTGCCTCGGAGAGCGGCACCAGGCCGGGCAGCAGCAGCAGCGCCATGGCGACGAGCGTCAGCAGGGTGACGAGGCCCATCAGGTTGCGCTTGCTCTTGTCGGCGATCCAGCCGCCGATCAGCGTGCCGCCGGTCGCGCCCATCATGTAGCCGGTGAGCGCCGCCGAGGCGGCCAGCACCGGCGTGCCCCACATCTTGCCGAGCACCGTCACCAGCCAGGACTGCACGCCCGAGCCGGCCATGGCGCTGAGCAGGAAGAAGGCGAAGAAGAGCAGCATCGGCCGGCTGAGCAGCAGCTCCCGCCCGCCCGGCCCGGCCTCCTGCGTCTTCGCCTTGGCCTGGTCGCGCAGCACGCCGCTCTGCAGCAGGATGGCGAAGACCACCGGCACGCCGAGCAGCCCGACGGTCAGCAGCGCCATGCGCCAGTCCATCACCGAGAGCAGCAGGGCGATGGTCGGCGGCGCCAGGGCGAAGCCGAGATTGCCGGTGAAGGTGTGCAGCGCGAAGGCGCGGCCCATGAAGCCCTTGCTGACGCTGCCGGCGAGGATGGCGTAGTCGGCCGGATGGATGACGCTGTTGCCGATGCCGGACAGCACCGCGAGCGGCAGGATCATCCAGAAGGCCGGCGCGAAGGCCATGGCGGAGATGGAGAGCGCCATCAGCAGCGTGCCGCCGACCAGGAAGGGCCGGGCGCCCCAGCGGTCCACCCAGAAGCCGACCGGGGTCTGCAGCAGCGCCGTGGTCGCGCTCATCAGCGCCACGGCGAGGCCGAGCGTGGCGTAGGAGACGCCGAATTCCTGCCGCCAGACCAGGAAGAGCGGCGGCAGGCAGAGCATGTAGAAATGCGACAGGAAGTGGCCGGTGCCGATCAGGGCGCAGATGCGCGCATCGCGTCTGCCCGCGGCGTGGTCGGGTGGGCTGGTCATGGGCGACCCCGATGAGGCGCGGCCCCGGGCACGGCGGGGCTGGCGCTGGCGATGTCCGGCGCCTTCCGGTTACCCCTGGTCTCGCCGCCGCGCAACCGGCTTCAGGCGGCCGTGGCGAGGACCGGATCGGCCAGGCTCTCCCGCAGGAAGCGGACCAGCGGCTCGGCGAGCGGGCTCTGGCCGCCGGCATCGCCGAAGAGGCACATCTCCACCGTGCCGAGCGGCGGCAGGCCCGGCACCTCGACCAGGCCGGGGGGCAGACCGCTGCGGCCCAGCACGGTCAGCGCGAAGCCCGCCTGGGCGGCGGCGGCGACGCCGAGCAGGCTGGCCGAGGTGTAGACCACCTCGAAGGCGAGCCCGGCCCGGGCCAGCGCCGCCAGGGCGCGGTCGCGGAACATGCAGCCCGGCGGCAGCATGGCGAGTGGGATCGGCCCGCCCAGGGGGCCGCCCTCCTGCGGCCAGCCCGCGGCGGGCGCCCAGTCCGGGGCGGCCACCCAGACCACGCTCTCGGTCCAGATCGGCCGGCCCGCCGTCTCGCCGTCGCGCCGCTTGCCGAGCACCAGGTCGAGCGCGCCCCGCTCCTGCGCCGTCCGCAGCTCGTGGCTGCGCCCCACCTCCACCTCCAGCCGCACCTCCGGCCAGGTGCGGGCGAAGCGGGCGAGCAGCGGGGCGAGGTTGCGCGGCACGAAATGGTCGGCGACGCCGAGCCGGAAGCGGCCGGCGACCGGCGGCGCCACCAGCCGCCGCACCGCCTCGTCGTTCAGCGCCAGGAGGCGCCGGGCATAGGCGAGCAGCGTCTCGCCGTCGCGGGTGAGGCCGGTGCTGCGGCTCGTCCGCTCGAAGACCCGCCGCTGCAGCAGCGCCTCGAGCCGTTTCACCTTCAGGCTGATGGCCGACTGCGTCAGGCCGAGCGCCTGCCCCGCGGCGGTGAAGCCGCCGCGCTCCGCCACGGCCACGAAGCAGCGGAGGAGGTCGAGATCGAGATCGGGACTGCGCATGGCGGAAGGATCGCGGAGGCCCCGGGCGATTTCAATGCGGCCGGGCGTCGGCCGCCCGGCGCCCGGATGGCCGCGCCGCCGGCCAAGGCGAGCGCCGGCCGGGCTCAGACCTCGTCGTCGTAGCCGCCGCCCGCATCGTCGAAGCCGCCGGCGCCGCTGTCGTCGTTCTGGTAGCCGGCATTGTCCGCGTAGCCGGCATTGCCGCCATCGTCATAGCCGGCGCCGGTCGCATCCGGGGCGGCATAGGCGTCCTGGCCGCCGCTGCCCCAACCCTGATCGGCCGCCGCGCTGCCCGGATCGGTCCAGGGGGAGGAGGCCGGCACCGCTTCCTGCGCGAAATCCGCGTTGCCGGCATCGAAGCCGGCCGCATGCGCCGCGCCGCCATGGCCGGAGAAGGCGTTCATCAGCATGTTGCCGAGCACCATGCCCCCGGCGACGCCGGCCGCGGTGGTCAGCGCCGTGCCGAGGAAGCTCGAGCCGCCGCGCTGCTGCAGCATGCCGGGGTTGTAGCCCGGCGGGTAGACCGGCTGCGGCGGCGGCGACATCGGCGCGGCCGGGCGCTGCGCCCCGCCGCCGCCGAACATGCCGCCGAACAGCCCGCCGCGGGCGGGTTGCTGCGCCGCCTGCGCCTGCTGCTTGGCGTTCTCCAGCTCCCATTCCAGCCGGCGGATGCGGTTCTGCGCCTCGACCAGTGCCGCCTCCTGCACGAAGGCCGTCTGGGTGATGCGGTAGCGCGCTTCCGGGTAACGGGTGAAGAGATCAGCGATGAGCGCGTCCGCCTCGCGGTCCACCGGCGGCAGCGTGGGCCGGGCCGGCTGGGTCGCGGGCACGCTGCCGCCCCAGGGGCTGGCGGCGGGGCCGGCCTGGGCGGGGGCCGCGCCGGCCACCCGCTCGACATACTGCGTGATGATCCGGCGCTCTTCGTCGTTCATCGGTCCTGCGTCTCCCATCGGTGGGCGCGGGTGCCGGCAGCCTGCGGCCCGCCGGCCTGCCCCGCCCCATCGTGCGGCTGCGAAGTGGCCCGCCCCGCCATCGCTTTCAAGTCGGCCCGGCGGCGAAAATGAACTTCATGCAATCTTCGCCGGCAGGCCGAGGCGGCGCCATTCGATGACCGGGCAGCGATCCTGCACGAAGCGCAGTCCGGCGGCGCGCGCCCGCTCGCCCGCCGCGTCGTCGCGGACGCCGAGTTGCAGCCAGACGCTGCGGGCACCGAGGCGGATCGCCTCGTCGACCACTGCGCCGGCCTCCTGGCTGCGGCGGAAGACATCCACCATGTCGAGCGGCGCCGCGGCCTCGAGCCGCCCGGCGACCGGCGCGCCGTGCAGCGCCCGGCCGGCGATGCCGGGATTGACCAGCGTGACGGCATAGCCGCGATCGACCAGGAAGCGGGCGACGCCCCAGCTCGGCCGCTCCGGCCGGTCCGAGGCGCCGACCACGGCGATGCGGCGGGTGGTCAGGAGGATGTCGCGGATCTCGTCATCGGTCATGCGGGGGTCCTCGCTCCCGGCTGGAACGCCCGGCGCCGCCGGCGGCTCCGCAACGCTTGCCAGCCCGCGCCCCAGCCGCCATCACTCGCCTGCGGCGGGGCCTGTAGCTCAATGGTCAGAGCGGACCGCTCATAACGGTTTGGTTGCAGGTTCGAGTCCTGCCGGGCCCAGTCCGCCGCCGGTCTCAGGTGAAGTGCATCCCGCCATTCACCGGCACCGTCTGCCCGGTCATGTAGGCATTCCCCGCCACCAGCAGCACGGCCTCGGCCACCTCCTCCGGCCGGCCGAGGCGGCCGAGCGGCACCTTGCGGGCCAGCGCCTCCCGCCCCTCGGCCAGCATGTCGGTCTCGATCAGCGAGGGGGCGACGGCATTGACCGTGACGCCCTCGCCGGCGAGGCGCGCGGCATAGCCGCGGGTCAGCCCCTCCAGCCCGGCCTTGGAGGCGTTGTAATGCACGCCGATGATGCCGCCGCCGCGGGCGGCGCCGGAGGAGATGTTGACGATCCGGCCCCAGCGGCGCCGGCGCATGCCCGGCAGCACCCGCTGGATGCAGAGGAAGGCGCCGGTCAGGTTCACCGCCAGGGTGCGGGCGAACTCCGCCTCGCTCAGCGCCTCGGGCGTGCGGCGGAGGGCGATGCCGGCATTGTTCACCAGGATGTCGATGGGCCCGAGCGCCGCCTCGGCCCGCGCGACCATGGCCGCCACCGCGTCGCCCTCGGCGACATCCGCGCCGAGGGCGAGGGCGCGCCGGCCGAGCGCCCGCGCCTCGGTGGCCACCGCCTCCGCCGTCGCGGCCTCCCGGCGGTAGTTCACGACGAGATCCGCCCCCGCCGCCGCGAGGGCAAGCGCGATCGCCCGGCCGATGCCGCGCGAGGCGCCGGTGACCAGCGCGACGCGGCCGCCGAAGCCGCTCATGCCGCCGGGCCGTCGAGCCAGGCGCGGATCTCGGCGTCATGCTCGCCGAGCCCGGGGGCACGGCGGCGGATGCGGGCGGGCGTCTCCTCGAGCCGGACCGGCGGCGCCAGATGCGGCAGGACACCGAGCTCGGGATCCTCGAAGGGCACCACCAGCCCGCGCGCCTGGCCCTGCGGATGCGCCAGCGCTGCGTCGTAGGAGAGCACGGGCTCGGCCGGGATGCCGGCGGCCTCGAAGGCGGCGAGCCAGTGCGCGCTCTCCCGCTCGCCGAGCGCCGCCTGCAGGATCCCGATCAGCGCCTCGTTGTTGGCGACGCGGGCGGCGTTGTCGGCGAAGCGCGGATCCTCGGCGAGCGCCGGCTGGCCGAGGATGCCGCAGAGCGCGCGCCAGAATTTCTCCTTCGAGGCGCCGAGGGTGATGTGGCCGTCGCGGGTGCGGAAGACCCGGTAGGGGGCGGAGCCGCGATGCCGCTGGCCGAGCCGCTCGGGCCGCGTGCCATGGGCGAAGACATGCGCCGCCTCGTAGACGCCGAGCGAGACGCCGGCCTCGAAGAGCGACTGGTCGATCCGCTGGCCGCGGCCGGTGCGGTGCCGCGCCTCGAGCGCGCCGAGCACGGCGATGGCGGCATACATGCCGGCGGTGAGGTCGGTGATGGCGATCGGCAGGCGGTAGGGCTCGCCCTCGGGCGGGCCGTTGCCGGCCATCAGCCCGGACATGCCCTGCGCCATCATGTCGAGCCCGCCATGCGAGGCCCAGGGGCCGGTCTGGCCGAAGCCGGAGATGGAGCACCAGATGAGGCGCGGGTTCGCGGCGCCCAGCCCCTCCCAGCCGAGGCCGAGCCGGTCCAGCGTGCCGGGGCGGAAATTCTCCACCAGGATATCCGCCCTCGCCGCCAGGCGGCGCACCAGCGCCACGTCCTCCGGCCGCTTGAGGTCGGCGGTGATGCTGCGCTTGTTGCGGTTCCACACCGCGAAGGGCTGGCTGATCCTTCCCCCGGGCCCCGCCACGAAGGGCGGCATGCGGCGGGCATCGTCGCCGCCATCCGGGCGCTCCACCTTGATGACCTCGGCGCCCATGTCGCCGAGCAGCATGGTGCAGTAGGGGCCGGAGAGGAAATTCGTCAGGTCGAGGACGACGAGGCCGTCGAGCGCCGCCGGCATGCTCTCTCCTCCCTTGGGCAAGGGGCCTTGGGCAAGGGGGCCAGCCTCCGGGCGGCAAGGGGAAGCTGTCAAGCGAGCGGCGCTCCGCCTGCGGCCGCCCGGCGGGATGCGCTATGCTCGGCCCAACCGGACAGGGGAAGCAGCATGGACACGCATATCGGCCTCGACCAGGCGGGCGCCGCGCGGGCGGCCCGGCTCGACCGGCTGGCGGAACTCGCCATCCGCGTCGGGCTGAACCTGGCGCCGGGGCAGGAGCTGGTGATGACGGCGCCGGTCGAGGCGATCGACCTCTCGCGCCGCATCACCGAGCAGGCCTATCGCGCCGGCGCCTCGCTGGTGACGACCCTGCTGGCGGACGACCGGGCGGTGCTGGCGCGCTACCGCCACGCCAGGGAGGAGAGCTTCGATACCGCCGCCGGCTGGCTCTATGACGGCATGGCGACGGCCTTCCGCAACGGCGCGGCGCGGCTGGCGATCGTCGGCGACGACCCGGCGCTGCTCGCCGGCCAGGACCCGGACCGCGTTGCCCGCGCCAACCGCGCCCGCTCCAAGGCCTATCGCCCGGCGCTGGAACTGATCTCGGCCACCGCCATCAACTGGACGCTGGTCGCGGCCGCGACGCCGGCCTGGGCCGCCGCGGTCTTCCCTGGCCTGCCGGAGGCCGAGGCGATGGACCGGCTCTGGGACGCGATCCTCGCCGCCTCCCGCGCCGACCGGCCCGACCCGGTCGCCGACTGGGCGGCGCACAACGCGGCGCTGCTGGCGCGGCGCGAGAGGCTGAACGAGCGGCGCTACGCCGCGCTGCACTTCCGCGGCCCGGGCACCGATCTCCGCGTCGGCCTGGCCGATGGCCATGCCTGGATGGGCGGGCTCTCCACCGCGAAGAACGGCATCACCGGCAACCCGAACATCCCGACCGAGGAGGTCTTCACCACCCCGCACAAGGACCGCACGGAGGGGGTGGTGGCCGCGACCAAGCCGCTCGCCTATCAGGGCACGCTGATCCAGGACATCGCCGTGCGCTTCGAGGCCGGCCGGATCACCAGCGCCACGGCGCGCACCGGCCTGCCGGTGCTGGAGCGGATGATCGGCACCGACGAGGGCGCCCGGCGGCTCGGCGAGGTGGCGCTGGTGCCACATTCCAACCCGATCGCGCAGAGCGGGCTGCTCTTCTACAACACGCTGTTCGACGAGAATGCGGCGAGCCATATCGCGCTCGGCCAGGCCTATTCGAAATGCTTCCTCGACAAGGCGCTGACCGAGGCCGAGCTGGCGGCGCGCGGCGCCAACCGCAGCCTGATCCATGTCGACTGGATGATCGGCTCGGCCGAGACGGATGTGGACGGGATCGATGCCGAGGGCCGCGCCGAGCCGCTGATGCGCGGCGGGGAGTGGGTGCGCTAGCTTTCCCCACGACGGCGCTGCGCGCCGCCGCGAGGGCGCCGGGATTCGCCTCGGGCCCGAGGGGAGCCACAGCCTGCCGCCGCAACGCCGCGGCAGGGCAACGGGTGGCGACGGGATGCGGCGAAGGGCCGGGTGGTCACGGGCCGCATGGGCTGCTGCGAGGCGCCGCGACTCGGGCTATGCTCGCCCCATGCAGCCCGCCGCCGAGTCGCAGCCTGCCGCCCAAGCTCCCGCGCGCATGCCGTGGGACTTCCACCCCGCCCTGACCGAGGAGCGGCTCCGTCTCTGCGCCCGTATGCTGGCCAACGCCCGGCGCGACGCCCTGGCCATGGCGAGCTACGAGCTCGGCGACGACCCCTGGTCGGTCGGCTGCCGCGCCTTCGCCTTCGGCCGCCACCGGCTGCGCCGCGCCGCCGAATCCGGCGACTATCCCTGGCTGGAGGTGCTGGACGACAGCGCGCATTTCGTCTTCGTCATCGGCGGCAACGGCCAGGGCGTGCCGGTGCGCTTCTATCGCGGCGCCGCCGACGACCCGACCGACCGCACCCTGCGGCGGCAGGAGACGGAATCCGAGCAGCTCTCCCTCGCCCTCGGCGAGGAAGCGGCGGCGGGGCTGGTCTTCCGCTTCGCGGTCGAGACCGGGGAGGGCGGCCGCGTCGATCGCGTGGTGTTCCTGGCGCTGCGCGGCGAGGAGCGCGTGGAGTGCTTCTGGCCGGTGCCGCTCGAGCTGCCGCCGGCCAGCGCCGGCGCCGCCGAGCAGCTTCGGCTGATCGCCGATGACGGCTATGCCGGGCCGGCGCCGCATGTGCCGGGCGCGCCGCCGGGCCCGGCCCTGCCGCGGCGCAAGCCGGTGCCGCCGCTGCATCGCCGCCAGGCCGGGCTGTTCTAGAGCAGATCCTGTCCGGATGAACTCATCCGGACAGGTGAAGATGCTCGTAAAAACAAGTACCTAGAGCATTGCAGGTGAACGGAAGTTCGCGGGAAATGCTCTAGAACGCCCCACGAAGCCGCTTCGTGGCTTCTCGGGGCCCATGGGGTCCCTCCCGCCCGAGCCGCGACGGGACAACGGGCCGCGACGGTTCCGCCAGGCGCCATTGCCCGCTGCTTGACCACTCCGGCGACGCATGGTCGCCTGCGGCAAGGCCCGTGGGCATCCCGACCCGCGGCCGCGGAGGAGGAACGCGCCATGTCCCGGTATCCGGCCAGGGGCCGCCATGGCGGGCGGCGGGCGATCCCGGCATGAGCCTCTCCGGCCAGGCCGCCGTCACCGGCATCGGCGAGACCGACTACCGGCGCGATGCCGGCGGCCGCAGCGTGCTGCGGCTGCAGCTCGAGGCCTCGCTCGCCGCCATCGCCGATGCCGGGCTGGCGCCGCGCGAGATCGACGGCATCGTCCTGCCGATGGGCACCGGCGGCACCGTCGCCGAGGATTTCGTCACCAATCTCGGCATCCCCGACCTGCGCCTCTCCACCACCACGCCGCTCGGCGGCGCCGGGGCGGTGGCGGCGGTGCAATGCGCCGTGGCGGCGGTCGCGGCCGGGCTCTGCCGGCACGTGCTGCTGCCGCTCGGCCGCACCGGGCGCACCGGCAGCCGCATCGGGGCGCGCATCCATCAGATGCCGCAATTCCGCACCGTCGGCGAGTTCGAGGCGCCGGTCGGCGCCCTCGCCCCGGCGCAGTACTACGCGCCCATGGCGCGGCGGCACATGGAGCTCTACGGCACCACCAGCCGCCAGCTCGCCGAGATCGCCGTCACCACGCGCCGGCACGCCATCCTCAACGGCAATGCCAGCATGACCGGGCCGATGACGATCGAGGACCACCAGGCCTCGCGCCTGATCGCCGACCCGCTGCGCCTGCTCGATTGCAGCCTGGAGAGCGACGGCGCCGCGGCGGTGGTGGTGAGCGCGGCCGAGATCGCCCGCGACGCGCCGCGGCCGCGCGTGCTGGTGACCGGCGTGGCGGAGGGGCATCCGGACAGCCCGAGCGCCATCACCCAGCGGCCGGACCTGACGCGGCTCGGCCTCGCCAAGGCGGCGCCGCGCGCCTTCGCCATGGCCGGGGTGACGCCGGCCGATATCCAGGTCGCCGAGATCTACGACTGCTTCACCTATATCGTGCTGTGCCAGATCGAGGATCTCGGCTTCTGCGCCAAGGGGGAGGGGGGTGCCTTCGTCGAGGGAGGCGCGCTCGGCCTCGGCGGCAGGCTGCCGGTGAACACCCATGGCGGGCTGCTCTCGCAGTCGCACATGGCGGGCATGAACCATGTGGTCGAGCTGGTGCGGCAGCTCCGTGGCGAGGCGGGGGCGGCGCAGGTCGAAGGCGCCAGCCTCGGCCTCGTCACCGGTTATGGCGATCTCGGCGACGGCACGGTCGCCATCATGGCGCGGGGCTGAGGGGATGGCTGCGACAATGACGGAGATGCCGCGGAAGCCCCTGCCCGAACCGAGCGGGGAAAGCCGGCCCTATTGGGAGGGCCTCGCCGCCGGGCGGCTCATGCTGCAGCGCTGCGCCGCCTGCGGCCGCATCCGCCACTATCCGCGTCCGCTCTGCGACGCCTGCCACTCCTTCGAGACGGGCTGGGTGGCGGCGAGCGGCGAGGCATCGGTGCAGAGCTGGACCGTCGCGCATCACCCCTACCACCCCGCCTTCCGCGGCGAGCTGCCCTACACGCTCGTCACCGCCGACCTGCCGGAGGGCGTGCGGCTGGTCGCGCAGCTCCGCGATGCCGGGCCGGAGGCGCTGCGCCTCGGCGCGCCGCTGCGCATCGGCATCGAGGAGAATGGCGAGGGGCAGGCCCTGCCGGTGCTGCGCCTCGCCGGGGGCTGAGGCGGGAGGGCAGGGGCCCCTCCCGCGGTGGCGTCAGGCCGCTGCCTGGCCGGTGGATGCCTTGCCCCAGGATTTCAGCACCGGCAGCACCTCCTTGGCGAAGAGCCGCAGGCCCCGCTCGGCGACGTCATAGGGCGTGCCGCCGAAGCGGAAGGAGACGTTGAGCTCGAAATCGCCGAGCAGCGTCCGCCGCGCCTCCAGCCCGCGCAGGATCTTCTCCGGCGTGCCCCAGCTCGCCGCCTGCATGAAGCCCTTCACCGCGCCCTCGAGCCCGCCGGCCTTCCGCGCCAGATCGGCCTTCTGCTGGTAGGAATCATAGCCCTTCACGCTGGCGAAATGCTCACCCAGGAATTCGTAGTGATGGAAGTTGCTCTCGACGAATTTGCCCTGGTAGCGATAGGCCTCCTCCTCGCAGCGCGCGAGGTCGGTGCCGCAGATCACGAACTCGGTCATCATCAGCGTCGGCGGCTCGGTGCCGTGATATTGCCGGTGCAGCGCGCGGCCGCGCTCGATCACCGGCTGGCGCATCTCCCAGGGCCGGTCGGCGAACATCACCATATGCGCGCCGAGCTTGGCCGCGGAGTTGACGGAATCCTCGCTGGACGCCACCGCGTAGATGCGGCCCTCGAAGCTGTGCTGCGGCCGCGGGCGGAGCTCGATGCGCGGCTGCTTGTAGAACTTGCCCTTGCCCTCGATGAAGCCGGTCCGCAGCGCCTCGATGATCATCGGCGCCGCCTCGTCGAAGCGCTCGCGCGATTCGTCCATGCTGACGCGGAAGGCCTCGAATTCCCGCCGCGCCAGGCCGCGGCCCATGCCGAAGCGGAACCGCCCCTTGCTCAGCAGGTCGAGCACGGCGGCGTTCTCGGCGACGCGCAGCGGGTCGTGCCAGGGCAGGATGACGGCGGCGGTGCCGACATCGATGCCCGGGCAGGCCGCCGCCAGATAGGTCATGAGCTGGATGTTGTCGGGCACGAAGGAATAGTCGTTGAAATGGTGTTCGGCCGACCACAGGCAGTCGAAGCCGGACTCGGCCGCGATGCGGGCGAGGCGCAGCTCCTCCTCCCAGACCTGGCCATCCGGGCAGCCTTCCCAGCCGTAGCTGGAGAAGATCATCATCATCCCGACATCCATGGCGTTTCTCTCCCATTCTCTTGTCGCGGGCGCGCCGCGAGGGACCGGTGCCGGGCGGGCGTCCCCGGCGCAGGCGCCGGGGCACGGCTTTGCGGCAGGACCGGGGAAGGATGCGGGCTCTTGGTCGGGCCGGCCGCCATTCCGGGGCGAGGATCCGCGCGGCACCAGGGGATCCGACGCTATCGCCCTTCCCCGGGGGCGGCAACCGGGCGCCCGCGCCCATGCCGCGCCCATGCCGCGCCCATGTCGCGCCCCTGGCCGGATCGCCGGAGCGGCCTATGCTTCCGGCACGCGGCGCCCCGAGAGGCGCCTGAGGAGAGACGCATGACCCCGCCCGACCGCCTGCGCGCCCTGCTCGCCGAGCCCGGCTTCGTCGTGATGCCCGCCGTCTGGGACGGGCTGAGCGCCAAGCTCGCCGCCGGCGCCGGCTTCCGCACCGCCTTCCTCTCCGGCTCCTGCGTCGCGGCCAGCCGCCTCGGCGGCCCGGATCTCGACCTCGTCTCCTTCGGCGAGATGTTCGACAGCTTCACCATGGTCCGCAACGCGGCGCCGGAGACGCTGATCCTCGCCGATGGCGACCATGGCTATGGCAACGCCATGAACGTGCAGCGGGTGGTGCGGCAGTATGGCCGGGCCGGCGCCGCGGCGGTGCTGATCGAGGACAAGATCACGCCGCGCGCCCTGACCGCCGCTGGCAAGCCCTGCCTGCCGCGGCAGGAGGCGCGGATGAAGATCCGCGCCGCGGTCGAGGCGGCGCGGGAGTCCGGCATCCTGGTCCTCGCCCGGACCGATTGCCGCCCCACCCAGGGCATCGACGAGGCGGTGGCCCGGATCGAGATCTTCGCCGAGGAGGGGGCCGACATCTTCCTCCTCGACAGCCCGGCCGATGCGGCGGAGATCCGCCGCGCCGTCGCCGCGACGGGCGGCCGCCCCTCCTTCGCCGTCCTCTCCCCGGGCGGCGCCCGCGCCAACCCCTCGCGCCGGGAGGCCGAGGCGCTCGGCTTCAAGATCGGCACCTATCCGACCGCCATGCTCTCGCCGGCCGTCGCCGGCCTGCAGGCCGGGCTGGCGGCGCTGCAGGCCGGCGCGGCGGAGGCGGCGAGCGCCTTGCCGCCGGCCGAGCTGCGGACGGTTCTCGGCTATGGCGATTACGATCGCGAGGCCGCGCCCTTCGCCCCGCCGGGGTGATTTCCGTCCCGGAACGCCGGTTGCGCTCGGCATGCCGCTATTTCTTGGACCTCAAAACTGTCGATGCTAATCTTCGGGATGGTGTACGTCCGTTTTGGTGAGCGGCACGCACCGTCCATGCGGGCAACGGCAATCGATGCGAGCGTCTATCCGACCTGTCGCCGGGCAGGCCGACCAGCGGGCCGATCCTGGCGGTCGCCTGGCCGGCCTGGGTGACCATCACTGGCGGCGGGTGCCGGAACGCACCGCCGCGCCGGAGGTCGGTTGCGTGGCGGATGCGGTGCCGGCGCTGATCTGGGCGACCGACGCGGCCGGCCGGATCACCTATGTCAACCGCCGCTTCGAGGCGGCCTTCGGCCCGCTGGCCGCCGGGATGCCGGGCGATGGCTGGCAGGCGATCCTCGCCCCCGCCTCCCGGACGCCCTTCCGCGACGCCTTCGCCCTGGCCATCCACGGCCGGACGGCCCTGCGGGTCGAGGTCGAGGTCCGGCTGCGCGACGGCACGCCGCGCTGGCACCGCTGCGAGGCGACCCCGACGCTGGATGCCGAGGGGCGGCTGAGCGGCTTCGCCGGCTGCAACATCGATCTCACCGAGGCCCGCGAGGCGGAGGCGGCGCTGCGCGAGCTGAACGCGACGCTGGAGCGCCGCGTGGTGGAGCGGACCGCCCAGCTCGCCGCCGAGGCCGCCGCCCGTTCGGCGGCGCAGGATCGGCTGCGCCACACCCAGAAGCTGGAGGCGCTGGGCCAGCTCTCGGGCGGCGTGGCGCATGACTTCAACAACGCCTCGGCGGCGGTGCTCGCCGGGATCGCCCTGCTCGAGAAGCGGCACGGCAAGGCGATCGCCGCTGTCGGCCCGGGCTCGGCGGGGCTGCTGGCCGGGCTGCGCGAGGCGGCGGAGCGTGGCGCCGCCATCTCGCGCCGTATGCTCGCCTTCGCCCGGCGCGAGGAGCTGCGGGCGAGCGAGGTCGAGCCGACCGAGCTGCTGCGCAACCTTCGGGCGATCCTCGCCAATGCGATCGGGCCGGTGGTGCGCATCGCGGTCGATGCCCCGGGCGCCCTGCCGTCGCTCCGCGTCGACCGGGCCCAGCTCGAGACCACGCTGATCAACCTCGCCGTCAATGCCCGGGACGCCATGCCGGAGGGCGGCACGGTGACGCTCGGCGCCGCGCTGGAGGAGGTGGCGGCCGGCCAGCCGGCTTCCCCGCAGCGCCCCGTCCTGCCGCCCGGGCCCTATCTGCGTCTCTGGGTGGCCGATACCGGCATCGGGATGGATGGCGAGATCCTGCACCGGGCGGCCGAGCCGTTCTTCACCACCAAGCCGCGCGACAAGGGCACCGGCCTCGGCCTGTCCATGGCGGATGGCTTCGCGGTGCAGTCGGGCGGCGCCATGCGGATCGAGAGCCGCCCGGGCGAGGGCACGAGGGTGACGCTCTGGCTTCCCTGCGGCCGCGACCAGCGGGCGCCGCCGCCCGAGCCGGCATCGGGCGCGCGGCGCCGGGTCCTGGTGGTCGATGACCAGCCGATGATGCGCCGCTTCCTGGCCGATTGCCTCGGCCATGAGGGGTGGGAGGTGCAGGAGGCGGAGGATAGCGGCCAAGCGCTGCTCGACCTGGCCTCCGGGAGGCCCTGCGACCTTCTCATCTCGGATCTGAGCATGCCGGGCATGGATGGCACCGCCCTCATCCAGGCCGCCCGCGAACGGCGCCCCGGTCTCGTCGCCGTGCTGCTGACGGGCACGGGCCAGATGGCCGATCTCGCCCCGCTGGCCCGACGCGGGGGGTTCACCCTGCTCCGCAAGCCGGTCTCCCCATCCGAGCTGGCGGATTGCCTGGCGGCGCTGACGCATGCGCCGCCGGTCGCCGAGCCGATGCCATGACTGTCGCCCCCCGCCCGCGGCGCTTCCCGAGGAACCCGGTGTGATCAGCGTGGCCTATGCGAAGCATTCCGATCCGGCGACGGCCGTCCGCGGCTGCGCGGCTTCGCTCGGGACCGGCCCGCTGGAGATGCTGCTCGTCTTCTGCGGCGGCAAGCACGATCCGCATGTGGTGCTGTCCGCGCTGCGGCAGGCCTTCGGCGCGGTGCCGGTCGTCGGCGGCTCGGCCGCCGGCGCCATCGCGCGGGAGGGCTTCGGCTACAGCGGCTTCGAGCTCGGCATCATCGCCTTCCGCGATCCGGCGGTGACGCCGCGCTGCGTGACGACGCGGGAGCTGCTGCCGGACGAGCGCGCCGGCGGCGCCGCGCTCGGCATGCGGGTGGCCGAGGTCGCGCATGCCGACGACGTCGTGCTGCTGTTCTTCGACAGCGTCGCCCTGGCCTCGCCGCTGCGGCTGCACCCGGCGAGCGCGATCGTGGACGGCTTCCATGCCGGCTTCGGCGAGCGCCCGGTCTGCCTGATCGGCGGCGGGCTGCTGACCGACATGAACCTGGCCGGCGGCTGGGTCTTCGACGGCGCGGCGGTGGTCAAGCACGCCGCGGTCGCCCTGGTCTTCCCCTCCCTGGTCCGCGCCGAGACGGCGGTCATGCATGGCTGCCGGCCGGTCAGCACCTTCATGGAGATCACCCGCATCGACGGCGCCGAGGTCTGTGAGCTCGACGGCCGCCCGGCCCTGACGGTGATCGAGCGCATGCTCGGCCTGCCGCTCGGCGGCAGCCGCGGCCATGAGCTGACGCTCACCGCGACGCTCGGCGAGAAGCAGGGAGATCCCTTCGCCCCCTATGACGAGAATGCCTATGTCAACCGGCTCATCCTGCGGGCCAATCCGGAAACCGGCTCGGTGACGCTGTTCGAACAGGATTTCGCCCTCGGCACCCGGGTGCAGATCATGAGCCGCGACAACTCGCTGATGCTGGAATCGGTGCGGCGGGGCGTCGCGGAGATCAACCGGGCGGTGGCCCGCAGCGAGGCGCTCTTCGGCCTCTACATCGACTGCGCCGGCCGCGGCAGCGCCCGCAGCGGCGCGCCGGTGGAGGAGGCGGCGCTGGTGCAGACGGGGCTGGATCCGGCGGTGCCGCTGCTCGGCTTCTACTCCGGCGTCGAGATCGCGCCCTTCGCCGAGGGCCGCAGCCGGCCGCTCGACTGGACCGGGGTGCTGACGGTGCTGCGGAGGCGCGCCTGATGTCGGACGGGGCGCAGGAGATCATGATCGGCCAGCTGGAGCGCGAGCTCGCCTATTACCGACGGGAATGCAACGATCTCGGCGCCCGGCTGCTCCGCCTGCAGGAGGAGCAGAGCCAGACCTTCCGCGAGGCGCGCCGCAGCCGCACCGTCGCCAAGCTGATCCGCGAGGCCTATCGCCTGGCCGATGGCGAGCTGACGCCGGCCGAGATCGGCACGCCGATGCTCGAGATCATCATCGAGAACGCGCTCTGCGACGGCGCCGCGCTGCTCGAGGAGCAGGGGGAGGGCTTCCGGATCAGCCATGCGATCGGCGTCGGCGTCGAGGCGCCCTCGCATCCGGTCGCCATCCCCTCGCCGCCGGCCTTCTTCTACACCACGGCGCGGACGCCGATCGAGCCGCTGGCCTATGAGCTGACCGGCATCCTGCGGCTGCCCTACGTGCTCTGGGCCTATGACAAGCCGACCGGCCGCGCCCTGATCCTCGGCAACCGCTCGGAGAGCAATGTCAGCCGGCCCTTCGAGGCGGGGGACCAGGAGCTGATCGAGGGCGCCCTCTCGGTCTATATCGATATCATGCTCCGCAAGCAGGCGGAGATGGCGCTGCGCGGCGCGAAGAGCACGGCCGAGCGGGCGAGCGCGGCGCGGGCGCGCTTCCTGGCCACCTTGACGCATGAGCTGCGCACGCCGCTGAACGCCATCGTCGGCTATTCCGAGATGATGGTCCCCGGCTCGCGCTACGACCCGAGCCCGGCCGATCGCGGCCGCTACACCGAGATGATCCTCGACGCGGCGCATTACCTGCTGAAGCTTGCCGACGGGATCCTCGACTACTCCTACCTGGAGCAGGCGTTGCCCTCGCTGCGGCCGGAATGGCTGCCGGCGGGCAAGGTCATCGCCAATACGGTCGCGCTCGCCTCCGGCGAGGGCCAGAGCCGCGAGGTGGCGATCAGGGCCTTCGCGATCGACCCGGCGCTCGAGCTCTGCATCGATCCGGTGCGCTTCCGGCAGGTGCTGCACAACCTGCTCGGCAATGCGGTGAAATTCTCGCCCGCCGGCAGCACCGTCGAGGTCGCCCTGCTGCAGGGCGACGATGGCGGCATCGCCGTGACGGTGCGCGATGCCGGCATCGGCATGCGGCCGGAGGACATCCCGCGCGCGCTCGAGCCCTTCCAGCAGCTCGACCATCAGGCGGCGCGCAGCTTCGGCGGCGCGGGGCTCGGCCTGCCCATCGCCAAGCGGCTGGTCGAGGCGCATGGCGGCGAGCTCAGCATCGAGAGCTGGCCGGGGACGGGGACGCTGGCGACGGTCACCCTGCCGCCGGAGCGCGTCCGCCTGCGGCTCGAGGATTAGCGCCGTGGCGGGGAGCACATCGGCGCCGGCCCTTGCAGCGGCCGGGCGCGGGGCCCGGCCGCCGATGCACGAGGCCGGGCCGGCTCAGCGGCCCAGCGCCTCCCGCGGGGTCGCCGCCAAGCTGGCCAAGTTGTGGTCGATCGCCTGGAACAGCCCCCAATTCTCGAAATAGCCGGCCGGGAAGCCCGGCGAGCCGGCCTCGAGATCCTGCTGCCGCGCATGGATGTAGTCGGCCCAGCGGCGGGTCGCCGGCTTGCGGTGGTGGAAGTCGTGGCAGGGGGCGTCGCCCACCAGCACGAAGATCCGGGCGAAGAGGTGCACGGTCAGCATCTCCGCCCACCAGGCGGCCCACTGGCAGGCGCCCCGCAGGGTGTTGGCCCGCAGCTCGGGCGGCATGACGCCGGGGAAGACGCCGGCCGTCGCGTGGCAGACGAAGTTGCGGTCACGCTTCTGCATCGTCTCCGGCTCCGGGAAGCGGTGCTCGCAGAGGATGCGGAAGACGGTCGCCATCTGCAGCAGCACCGTCACCGGCAGCACCCAGGCGAGCAGGAAGGCGGGCAGCGTGCCGGTCGCGGCGGCGAGGCCGAAGGCGCCGAGCCAGAAGCCGCGGCTCACCAGATCGTGGCGACGGTCGCCGGTGAACATGCTGGCGCCCAGGCGACGCTGCAGGAAGCGCCAGTGGAAGACCGGCGAGGCGGTGTTGACCAGCACCCGGCGCCACAGCGTGCGCTTCGGCAGGCCGGGCTCGAGGCCGCACATGCCGAGGACGAAATCGGCGAACTCATCCTCCTCGGTCAGCAGCTTGTTCGGGCTGTGGTGCAGCATGTGCTCGCGCTGGTAGTCCTCGAAGCGCTTGAAGAGCAGCAGCGCCGAGATCAGGCGCCCGGCGCGGCGGTTGGCGGCGCGGGTCCGCAGCACGGTGCCGTGCGAGCAATGATGGAACACCACGACCTGGAAGAGGCCGAGGCCGCAGCAGGTCGCCAACCAGCCGGCCGGCAGCAGCAGCCAGCTCAGCAGCGGCGGATCGGCCAGCAGCAGGGGCAGCGCGGCGAGGGTGCAGCCCAGCACGATCCAGGCGAGGGCGCCGAGCACGAAGGCGGTCGCGGAGCGGCCGGGCGCCACCTCGCCCGGCGCCGGCTTCGCCGTCAGCCAGGTCAGGAAGGGCTGCAGGAGGCGCGGCAGGCGTGCCGCCATGCGGGCACGGGGATCCGGCGGAGAAACGATCGAGAGCTGGGGCTCCTCTGCCGAGGTGAAGTTCGTGTAAGAATTGAGGGCCGTCATTTTCCATTCCTGTTCATGAGGCGGCGGCACGGGAGCCGCTGCCGCACTAACGAGTAGCAACAAACCCCAATCACTTGTTGTAGGGTTCAATCGCGTATCGTTTTCCAGGCCGCCTCAAGACCCTGGATTTGGCGACGCGGCACGATGTTCCGAACGCTGAGGTTGTCAGAGGTGTTCGCGCATCGGTTTCGAAGCTGGACGCTTCGGATCGCATTCTGTGCAGATCCGGCAGTTGCTTCGACGTCATCGGCAGGAAATCGCGCTTGGATCGACAATTCTGAAAAAGGCTTCGTGGCCTTTGCCGACTTTCGTGGACTTCCGGCGCACCGTGCCGCTTGCAGGGCGGTGGGGACCGCGAACTTGCGGCGGATTGTCAGAGGGAAGTCACGCGCTCAGAATTGCCGGAATTGTTCTTGAATCGGCGCTGGATTACGGTGCCACCGGGTCTGCGGTGGGGCTGCCGTTACTGGCGCAGGATGGAGATTCTGTCCGGAAACCGAGCGGACGGGGCCAATATTGATCCCTGTCCCCGATAAAAGAACGATGTGGAAAATCTGCAATCTGCCAATTCCGTGCGCGATCGCCTGCCGCGATGGTCCAACCTCCGCCCGCAGGCATTTTCACTTCGCATCGATTGGCCGCGGGCACCCGGACGGGCGGGCCGATCCGCCCCGGGCCGCTGCCCCCGGGCTGGGTTGTGGGGTGCGTCGTGGGATGGCAGCGCCCCAGGCATGGCCGCCGGCCCAGGCTCCACCGGCCTGCCGGTCCTGCGGGCCGTCGCATCCGATGGGCCGGCTGGTCGCCGCCACCAGATGCGCGCACCATGCGGGCAGGAGGGACGGTGGCCATGACGATCAAGAGGAAGGCCTATATCGCCGGGGCGTTCGAGCACCCGACGCGCCTGGCGAAGGACCGGAGCGTCGCGCAGCTCCACGCCGAATGCGCGCTTGGCGCGCTCCGGGATGCCGGCCTCACCAAGGAGGATGTGGACGGCTATTTCTGCGCCGGCGACGCGCCCGGCCTCGGGCCGCTGGCCATGGCCGACTACATGAACCTGACGCTGCGCCATCTCGACAGCACCGATGTCGGCGGCTGCTCCTACATCGCCCATGTCGCGCATGCGGCCGAGGCGATCGCCATGGGCAAGTGCCGGGTGGCGCTCATCACCCTGGCCGGACGGCCGCGCTCCGAAGGGCATTCCGGTGCCGTGCCGCGGGTGCGCGGGGCGGATGCGCCGGACACGCAGTGGGAATTCCCGACCGGCATCGCCACGGTCAACGCCTATGCCATGTGCGCCGCGCGGCACATGCACCAGTACGGCACCACCGCCGAGCAGCTCGCCTGGATCAAGGTGGCGGCCAGCCACCACGCGCAGTGGAACGAGCACGCCATGCTGCGCGACCTGGTCACCGTCGAGCAGGTGGTGGGCAGCCCGCTGATCGCAACCCCGCTGCACCGGCTGGATTGCTGCGTCGTCTCGGATGGCGGCGGCGCCCTCGTCGTGGTGGCGCCCGAGGTGGCGCGCAGCCTGAAGCGGCCGCTGGTGAAGGTGCTGGGCGCCGGCGAGAGCATGAAGGGGCAGATGGGCGGGGCGGTGGACCTCACCTATTCCGCCGCGGTGCGCAGCGGCCCGGCCGCCTTCGCCGAGGCGGGGGTGACGCCGAAGGACATCAAATACGCCAGCGTCTACGACAGCTTCACCATCACGGTGCTGATCCAGCTCGAGGATCTCGGCTTCTGCGAGAAGGGCCAGGGCGGAAAATTCGTCGCCGACGGCAACCTGATCTCGGGGGTCGGCAAGCTGCCCTGGAACACCGATGGCGGCGGGCTCTGCAACAACCACCCGGCCAATCGCGGCGGCATCACCAAGGTGATCGAGGCGGTGCGCCAGCTCCGCGGCGAGGCGCATCCGAAGGTGCAGGTGCCGAATTGCGACCTCGCCCTGGCGCATGGCACCGGCGGGCTGCTCGGCAGCCGGCATGGCGCCGCAACCCTCATCATGGAACGGGAGTGACCCCGATGGCCAAGGAGCGCTCGATCCCCGCGCCGCTCACCAACCCCGAGACCGAGCCCTTCTGGGCCGCCGCGCGCGAGGGCCGCTTCCTGCTGCGCGCCTGCACCGCCTGCGGCAAGGCGCATTGGTACCCGCGCGCCGTCTGCCCCTTCTGCATGAGCGAGAAGACGGAATGGCGGGAGGCCTCGGGCCGCGGCACGATCTACAGCGTCAGCGTCATGAAGCGGGCGCCGGAGGTCTATGCGGTCGCCTATGTCACGCTGGAGGAAGGCCCGACGATGATGACCAACATCGTCGATTGCGACTTCGATGCGCTGGCCATCGGCCAGGCGGTGGCGCTCACCTGGCGGCCCACGCAAGGCGACGGGCCGCCCTATCCGCAGTTCAGGCCGGCCTGATCACGCCCCGCGAAACCGCGTCGCGGCTTTGCGGGGTCCACAGGGAATCCCTCATGGTCGAGGGACGTCACAGCCTGCCGCGGCGAAGCCGCGGCAGGGCAACGGGCAGCGGTGGCTCTGACCGGCACCCCAAGAGCAGGCGAGGGCGGCACAGCCGGCAAGCGAGCCGCCCCTGGCCTGCCTCAAACAGGCGCCGGCGCCTCCAGCCGGAAGCCCTCATAGCCCTTGGCCGCCACATCGGCGCAGATGCCGCGATAGCGCGCCATGCCGCCGGCATAGGGCATGAAGACCCGCGGCTTGCCCGGCACATTGGCGCCGAGATACCAGGAATGCCCGGCCTGCGGCAGCAGCGTCGCATGCGCCGCCTCGTTCACATGCGCCACCCAGCGCTCGACCGCCGCCGGCTCCGGCTCCATCCGGGCGATGCCGTTGCCGCGCAGATGCGCGATGCAGTCGGCGATCCACTCCGCATGCTGCTCGATGCAGACCGGCATGTTGCAGAGCACCGAGGGGCTGCCCGGCCCGGTGATGGTGAAGAGGTTGGGGAAGCCGTCCACCTGCAGGCCGAGATAGGTGCGCGGCCCGGCCGCCCAGGCTTCGGCCAGCGGCAGCCCGTCGCGGCCGGTGATGTTCAGCCGCAGCAGCGGCCCGGTCATGGCATCGAAGCCGGTGGCGAAGACGATGATGTCGAGCGCGTGCTCGGTGCCGTCGCGCAGCCGGATGCCCTCGGGCGTGATGCGCTCGATCGGGTTGGCGCGGACATCGACCAGGGTGACGTTGTCGCGGTTGAAGGTCTCGAAGTAGTGGGTGTCGATCGGCGGCCGCTTCGCCGCATAGGGATGGTCGATATCGGCGAGTTTCGCCGCCGTCTCCGGGTCCTGCACGATCTCGCGGATCTTGGCCTTCAGGAAGGCGGCCGCGGTGTCGTTCGCCGCCTTGTCCATCAGCAGGTCGCGGAAGGCGGCGCGGAATTGCAGCCCGCCCTTCTCCCAGGCCGCCTCGTAGATCGCCTGCCGCTCGGCCTCGGTCACGTCCCAGGCGGAGCGGTCGGCGATGATGAAGGGATGGCCGTTGGGCGTGGATTGCGTCGTCTCGCGGATCGCCTGCCAGTTCTCCCGCGCCCAGGCCTTGAACTCGGCCGCGAGGGGGCCGTTGCGGGCCGGGACGCTGTAATTGGCGGTGCGCTGGAAGACGGTGAGGTGCTTCGCCTCGGCGGCGATGACCGGCACGGCCTGGATGCCGGTGGAGCCGGTGCCGATCTGCCCGACCCGGGCGCCGGTGAAGTCCACCCCCTCATGCGGCCACTGGCCGGTATGGTACCAGCGCCCCCCGAAGCTCTCGAGGCCGGGGATCTTCGGCACGTTGGCGGTGGAGAGGCAGCCGACCGCGGTGATCAGCCAGGTGGCGGTCAGCCGCTCGCCGGTCGCCGTCTCGACCTCCCAGAGATTGGCCGCCGCGTCGTAGCGGCAGGCGGTGACGCGGGTGTCGAAGGCGATGTCGCGCTTCAGGTCCAGCCGGTCGGCGACCCAGTTCATGTAGCGCATGATCTCGGCCTGGCCGGGATAGCGCTCGCTCCACTCCCACTCCTTGTAGAGCGCCTCGGAGAAGGTGAAGCAGTAGGAATGGCTCTCGGAATCGCAGCGGGCGCCGGGATAGCGGTTCCAGTACCAGGTGCCGCCGACGCCGCCGCCCTGCTCCAGCACCCGCGCCTTCAGCCCCAGCCGGTCCCGCAGCAGGTGAAGCTGGTACATGCCGGAAAAGCCGGCGCCGACGATGATGGCATCGAAATCCGCCGCGCCGGCGCGCGGGGCGGACTGCATCATGGTATCGGGCATGGGATCGTTGCCTCCGTCCGTTCGGGCGGAGGATAGCAGCCGTCACCCACGGGCGCAGCCCCCGGACGGTCGCCCGACCAGACCGCGCCGGCCTACCTATTGGATCGTGTAGCCCCCATCCACCACGAGGTCGTGACCCTGGATGAAATGCCCCTCGGCCGTCGCCAGGAAGGCGATCACCTCGGCGATCTCGCGCGGCTGGCCGAGCCGGCCGAGCGGCACCCGCCCGGCCATCTGCTCGGTCCGGCCCGGGATGCGGCCATAGCTCTCGATATTGTACTGGGTGGCGATCGGGCCGGGGCTGACGGAGTTCACCTCGATCCCGTCCTTCGACAGCTCATAGGCCATGTTGCGGGTGAGCTGGATCAGCGCCGCCTTCAGACTGCCATAGAGGGCGTTGTCCTCGAAGGCGACGCGCCCGGCCTGGCTGGCGACATGGATGATCCGGCCGCCACCCTGCCGCCGCATGGCCGGCAGCACCGCCTGGCTGGCGAAGAAGGCCGCGGCGAGGTTGACCGAGACCAGCGCCGTGAACTCCTCCCGCGTGAAGCTGCCGAAGGGCTTGCGGCAGCGGATCGCGGCATTGTTCACCAGCACGTCCACCCGGCCGAAGCGCTCGAGGGCGCTGCCGACCATGGCCTCCGCCGCCCCCGGCGCGGCGAGGTCGACCAGCGCCACGGCGACCTCCGGGGCCCCGGCCCGGCGGCAGGCCGCCTCCGCCTCCGCCAGCTCGGCCTCCGTCCCCTCGGCCACGAGGAAGAGGCTCAACCCCTTCGCCGCCAGCGCCTCCGCGCTCTCCCGCCCGATGCCGCGCGAGGCGCCGGTCAGCAGCGCCACCTTCCCGATCCCGGCCATGCCGCCCTCCCTGATCCGGGGATCGAGCATGCCATGCGGGCGCGGGCCTGCCACGGTCCCCTGCCGGGCCCGGGCCGGACTTCCCATCCGCGCCGCGCCTGCCCACCATGCCGGCGGGACGGAACGGCGCGCGCCGGTCGATCACGGGGAGCCCCAAGGGGAGCCCCCAAGGGGAGCCCCAAGGGGAGCCCAAGGGGAGCCAGGATGCAGTTCGGATTGTTCGGCGGCGCCCGCACCGGGACAGGCCATGGGCCCGGCGATGGACCCGGCGCCGGCCTCGCCGACAGCCAGGGCTATGAGAGCTTCATCGACTATGTGACGGAGGCCGACCGCCTCGGCTTCCGGCACATGTTCATGGTGGAGCACCACGCGACCGGCCAGGGCCAGGTCTCGGCCTCCATGACCCTGCTGGCCTATCTCGCCGCCCGGACCCGCCGGATCCGCCTCGGCACCGCCGTGTTGGTGCTGCCCTGGCACAATCCGGTGCTGATCGCCGAGCAGGCGGCAACCCTCGACCTGCTGAGCGGCGGGCGCTTCGATTTCGGCGTCGGCAAGGGCTATCGCCGCGCGGAGTTCGACGCCTTCTGCATCCCGATCGAGGAGGCAAGCGAGCGCTTCGACGAAGCCATGGCGGTGATCCGCAAGGCCTGGACCGCCCGCGGCCGCTTCAGCCATCACGGCCGGCGCTGGCATTTCGAGAACATGCTGGTGGAGCCCGCGCCGCTGCAGCGCCCGCATCCGCCGCTCTGGCTGGCCGCCGGCAGCGCCGAGAGCATCCGCCGCGCGGCGCGCGAGGGCTACAACCTGCTGCTCGACCAGCTCGCCTCCATCGAGCAGATCGGCGAGCGGATCGCGCTGTTCCGCGCCGAGTGCCGGCAGGCGGGCCGCGCCTTCCGCCCCGAGTTGGTCGGCACCGCCCGGGCCCTGCAGATGATCCATGCGGAGTCGGAGCGCGCGGCGGCCTACGAGACCCGCCGGCGCGTGCTCGGCGTGATCGGCGACCTGGCGCGCGGCCCGCTCGCCCGCCGCATCGAGGAGGACACCGCGCCGCTGCTCGGCCTGCCCGGGGAGATCGTCGCCCGGCTGCGCCAGCTTGAGGCGGTGGGCGCGACGAATATCCTGCTCGTCGATCCCGAGGCCTCGCCCGAGCGGCTCCGCGCCTTCGCGCGCGAGGTCATGCCGGCCTTCGGGGCCGAGCCCGGCGCGCCGTGACGTTGCCGCATCGATGCCTGCCGTCGCCCGGCGCGCCGCCGGCTGCACGCCGGACTTGATGCGGGCCGATAGAACCACCCGTTCCAGGAGGAGACAGCCATGCCCCGCCTTGCCACCCCGAGCCGCGACGCGCTCGACCCCGCGCAGCAGGTGGTCTGGGACCGCATCGCCTCTGGCGCCCGGGGCGGCGTCGGCGGGCCCTTCACGGCGCTGATCAGCAGCGCCGAGCTCTGCGCCCGGGTCGAGCAGCTCGGCGTCTTCATCCGCTACGACTGCAGCGTGCCGATGCGGCTGCGCGAGATCGCCATCCTCTGCGTCGGGCAACACTGGAAGGCGGCGTATGAGTGGTATGCGCATGCGCCGATCGCGGCGAAGCAGGGCGTGCCGGAGGCGGTGATCGCGGCCATCGGCCGCGGCGCGGCCGAGATCCCCTTCGAGGCGGAGGCGGACCGCGTGGTGGTCGGCTTCGTGCGCGAGCTGCTCCGCGCCGGCCAGGTCGGCGACGAGGCGTACCGCGCGGCGGTGGCGCTGCTCGGCGAGAAGGGCACGGTCGAGCTCACCGGCCTGGTCGGCTATTACAGCCTGCTGGCGATGCAGCTCAACGTCTTCCAGGTCGCGCCGCCGCCGCCCTTCGAAGCGCCCTGGGGGTGAGTCCCCCAAGGCCGTGGCGCGCCCCTCAGGCGAGCAGCGCCATGAGGCCGGCGACATCCGGCGCCGCGTCGAGCGCCCAGATGGCGGCGATCTGCGCCGCCGCGCGGTCGGCGAAGCCGCCGAGCGCGGCATTCTCGCGGAACTTCGCCTCCAGCTCGGCATCGCTGAGCGGCCGTGCCTCGCTGCCGCGCGGCGTCAGCACCGTCGCCTCCGCGCTACGCCCGTCCAGGAGGCGCAGCGTGACGCGCGCCGCGCCGCGCGGCAGCGTCTCGTCCCGCACCGCGCGCACCCGCGCGCGGAAGGCGGCCAGCGCCGGGTCCTCCACCGCCGCCGCCTCGAACTCGGCGACGCTGGCACGCCCGCGCAGCAGGCCGAGCGCCGCGGCGTGGTGGATGCTCACCCGGGCGTCGCGCGCATTCCGCACCGGCCGGTCGCCGCGGGCGAGCAGCAGCGCGTCGCCGGCGACGGTGACGCTGTCGATCGCCTCCGGCACCAGGCCGGGCCGGGCGCGCAATTCCAGGCAGGCATCGATCACCGCATGGAAGACGATGCCGGCCGGATAGGGCTTGTAGGTGTTGCGCGCGATCTCCCATCGCTCGCCAAGCCCCGCGGCGATGGCGGCGGGATCGGCCGCGTCGCCGGCGGCCCGGGCCCAGCCGAGCCGCCCCTCGATCGCCTGCGCCGCCGCCTCCCAGCCCTCGGCGGCGAAGAGCGCGGCCAGGATCCCCTGCCGCGCCGCGTTGCCGACGCCGACATTCTTCGCCGCGGTGGGCAGGTTCTCGACCGTCCCCGCCGCCTCGCTGCTGGCGATGCCGATCGCCGCCGCGACCTGCGCGGCATCGAGGCCGAGCAGCTTCGCCGCCGTCGCCGCCGCCCCGAAGGTGCCGCAGGTCGAGGTGATGTGCCAGCCGCGGTCGTAATGCCCCGGCGAGACCGCCAGGCCGATGCGGCAGGCCACCTCGCCGCCGAGCAGCAGGGCGTGCAGCGCCGCGGCGCCCGAGAGGCCGCGCTGCTCGGCCAGCGCCAGGGCCGGGGGCGCGACCGGTGCGGCGGGATGGATCACCGTGTCCAGATGCGTGTCGTCGTAGTCCAGCAGGTTGCCGGCGACGGCGTTTACGAAGGCCGCGCCCATGACGTCGAGCCGCGCGCCCTGGCCGAAGACCGTCGCCTCGACCCGGCCGCCGAGACCCCGCATCACCCGCAGCGCTCCCCGCACCGCCGGATCGCGCGCCACGCCGAGGGCGCAGCCGATATGGTTCAGCAGCGCCCGCTTCGCCTCGTGCCGCAGCGCCGGCGGCAGCTCCTCCCAGCGGGAGGCGGCGACGAAGCGGCCGAGCGCCTCGGTGGCGGTGGGGTCGGGCATGGCGGCGGGCCTTCTTCCTGGACCCGCCCGGCATAGGGCATCGCCGGCGGGGCGCCAGCCCTTTGCGCCGGCGGCGGGGCATGGAATGAATGCGGCAGGGGAAGGAGGGGATGCCCATGCGACGCCGCGGCCTGCTCGCCGCGCTGGCCCTGCCGGGGCTGGCGGCACCCTGGCCCGGCCGCGCCCAGCCCGGCTGGCCGTCGCGGCCGATCCGCCTCGTCATTCCCTTCCCGCCCGGCGGCACCACCGACATCCTGGCCCGGCTGATCGCGCCGCCGCTCGCCGCCGCGCTCGGCCAGGGCGTGGTGATCGAGAATCGCAGCGGCGGCGCCGGGGCGGTCGGGGTGGTGGAGACGCTGCGGGCGCCGCCGGATGGCCACACCATCGCCATCACCATCAGCACGCTGATCACCGCCGCGCTGCTGACCCGCCAGCCCTATCACCCGGTGAACGACGTCGCGCCGATCCTGCACCTCGCCAACGTCGCCAACATCCTGGTGGTGAACAAGGCGCTGCCGGTGACGAGTGTCGGCGAGCTGATCGCCCATGCGAAGGCGCGGCCCGGCCAGCTCTCCTACGGCTCGCCCGGCATCGGCACCTCGGTGCATCTCTCGGCGGTGATGTTCGAGCAGGCGGCGGGTGTCGAGATGGTGCATGTCCCCTATCGCGGCGGCGGGCCGGCGCTGGCGGATCTGGTCGGCGGGCAATTGCAGCTCATGTTCGGCAATGCCAGCTCGACGCTGCCCTTCGTCCGCGCCGGCGATGTCCGGCCGCTGGCGGTGACGGCGGCGCAGCGGCAGGCCTATGCGCCGACGCTGCCGACCATCGCCGAGGCGGCGATCCCGGGCTTCGAGGTCGCGGAATGGTATGCGGTGATCGGCCCGGCCGGCCTGCCGCCCGAGATCGCCGCGCGGCTGAACCGCGAGATCCTCGCCATCATCGGCACGCCGGAGGGACGGGCGAAGCTGCTCGAGCTCGGCGCCGAGGTGGTCGGCGGCACGCCGGAGGAATTCGGCGCCTTCCTCCGCGCCGATTTCGCCCGGACCGAGGCGGTGATCCAACGGGCCGGCATCAAGGCGGAGTAGGCGGCATGGCGCGCGGGTTGCGGGGCAAGGTGGCGCTGGTGAGCGGCGCGAGCAGGGGCATCGGGCGTGCCATCGTGCAGCGCCTGGTCGAGGAGGGGATGCAGGTGCTCGGCGTCGCGCGCAGCGGCTGCACGGTGCCGGGCGCCATCGGCCTCACCGCCGACCTGCGCGACCCGGCGGCGCCGGCCGCCGTGGTGGCGCGGGCCGTCGCGGATTTCGGCCGGCTGGACCTGCTGGTGAACAGCGCCGGCGCGACCCAGCGCGGCGACTTCCTGGCGCTGGACGATGCCGCCTGGCAGGACAGCTTCGCCGGAAAATTCTTCGCCGCGGTCCGGCTCAGCCGCGCCGCCTGGCCGCATCTGCAGACGACGGCGGGCAGCGTGGTGCAGATCGCCGGGGCCGGCGGCAAGATCGCCAGCGCCGATTTCACCATCGGCGGCTCGGTGAACGCGGCGCTGATGAACCTGACCAAGGCGCTGGCCGATCGCGGCGTGCGGGACGGCGTGCGGGTGAACTGCATCAATCCCGGCAGCATCCGCACCGACCGCCTGACCGGCCGCATCGCCACGGTGATGCGCGAGCAGGGCCTGGACGAGCCGGCGGCCGCCGCGGCGCTGGCCCGGGCCACCGGCGTCGCGCGCTTCGGCGAGCCGGAGGAGATCGCCGCGACGGTCGCCTTCCTCGCCAGCGCCGAGGCCGGCTACATCCAGGGCGCCATCCTCGACGTGGATGGCGGCTGGATCCGCGCCGTCTAGCTCCCCGCAAAACCGCGTTGCGGCTTTGCGGGGCCCCGGTGATTCGCATCGAGCCCAAGGGACGCCACAGCCTGCCGCGGCAAAGCCGCAGCAGGGCAACGGGCAGCGACGGCTTCGACCGGCGCTGCAAGCTGCGAGGCCCGGCTACACCCGCGAGCTTGGCCGGTAGAAGGGCTCGTGGCGCGAGGGGTCGATATAGTCGGCATAGAAGCGCCGGGCATGCGGTAGCAGCGCCTTGGAGAGCTGCCGCCGCTCCACCTCGTCATCCGAGAGCGCCCGCGCCAGGTCGTCATGCAGCGCCTTCAGCGCCCCGTCGCGGTCGACGCGGGTGAAGGCGCCGTCCTTGTAGATCACCTCGCCGTCGCACATCACGGTGGTGACGGCGCTGGCCTTGGCGCGCTGGATGACGGCATCGAGCGTCGGGGTCAGCTCGTCGAGGAAGGGGTAGGAGACGGCCTGCCAATCCACCAGCGAGAGGTCGGCGCCCTTGCCGACCTCCAGCGTGCCGAGGGTCTCGCGATAGGGCGTGGTGCGGCTGCCGCCGATCGTCGCCATGCGCAGCACCTGGGCCATGCCGGGCACCTCGCTCTCCCCCATGCCGGGCACGCGATGCGCCCGCAGCACCAGCCGCATCTCCTGCAGCATGTCGCGGTCGTCGTTGATGCCGGCCTCGTCCAGCCCGATGGCGGTGTTCACCCCCATCGCCTCGAAGCGGTTGAGCGCGGCGACGCCGGAACGGAGCCGGAAATTCGAGGAGCAGTTGTGGCAGATGCAGGTGCCGCTCGCCGCCACCTTCTCGATGTCCCGCTCGTTCAGCCAGACGCCATGGCCAAGCGTGAGGTTCGGCCCGAGCATGCCGAAGCGCTCGATATAATCGAGCGCCGTGCCGCCGCCGCGGCGCCGGGCGTATTCCTTCTGATAGGCGGTCTCGACCAGATGCATGTGCATCGGCACGTCATGGGTGCGGGAGAGGTCGGCCAGCGCCGCCAGCGCGGCATCCGAGCACCAGTGGAGGTTGGCCGGGGCGAGCTGCACCTTCACGCGGCGCTTGTCGGCATGCCCGCGATGCAGGTTGCGGAACAGGTCGAGGCTTTCCTCCAGCCCCATGCGGAAGCGCTCGAACCAGCGGCTCATCGGGCCGCGCAGCTCCTGCGGCAGGCTGGCGACGAACTCCTCGTCGGCCTGGTAGACCAGCCGGTTCTGGTCGCGCAGGGCGAAGCAGTAGGACACCCGCATGCCGATATCCTCATAGGCGCGGATGACCTCGTTGGAGCGCGCCTCCACCTCCGGCAGCGTCCCCGGCATCCAGCCATGGATGTGCTGCACCGTGGTGATGCCGGAGGCGATCATCTCGAAGGCGGAGTAGAGCGTGTCGAGATAGAGGTTCAGGTTGCGCGCCACCATGCGGGTGACGAACCAGAGCTCCAGCGGCATGTCCGGCGAGCCGAGCTGCACCGGCGTCAGCCCGACATGGTGATGGCCGTTGACGAAGCCCGGCAGCAGGATCTCGCGCCCGCTGCCGATGACGGGGACCGTCGGATGCCGGGCATGCAGGTCGGCATAGGTGCCGATGGCGGTGATGATGCCATCCTCCTGCAGCACCGCGCCGTCCGGGATCTCCTCCCATTCGGTGGCGGACAGGGTGCGGGTGATCATCGCGCGGCTGCGCACCAGGGACACGGCCATGCCGTTCTCCTCCTCGTTCTGGTCGATGGGTGACGTTCGTGGGTCGCCGAGGCGGCGGGGCTCAGCCCGCCGCCAGGGCCTCCTGCTCGGCGAAGGCGCGGTCCACCTCGCCCTTCAGCTCCTCGGTCAGCAGGCGCCGCAGCGCCTCGCTCTCCGGCGCGAAGGGGTCGCGCGGCCGCGGCAAGGTCACCGGAATGATGCTCTTGATCCGGCCGGGCCGGGCGGTGAAGACCACCACCCGGTCGGCCAGCGCCACCGCCTCGTCGATATGGTGGGTGACGAAGAGCACCGAGGCGCCGCTGTCGCGCCAGACATCGAGCAGGAAATCCTGCATCTTCGCCCGGGTCTGCACGTCGAGCGCGGCGAAGGGCTCGTCCATCAGCAGCACCTTCGGCCGCATCGCCAGGGCGCGGGCCACGGCGACCCGCTGGCGCATGCCGCCCGAGAGCTCGTCCGGCCGCTTGTCCATGGCTTCCGAGAGGCCGACGCGGGCGAGCGCCTCGCGCGCCACCGCCCGCCGCTCCGCCTCCGGCGCGCCGCGGATGGAAAGGCCGAAGGAGACGTTCTGCCAGACCGTCAGCCAGGGAAAGAGCGAGGTCTCCTGGAAGATCAGCGAACGGTCGGGGGAGGGGCCCTCGACCGGGTCGCGGAAGGCCCAGATCCGCCCCGCGGTCTGCCGCTCCAGCCCGGCGATCAGGTAGAGCAGCGTCGACTTGCCGCAGCCCGAGGGGCCGAGCAGGACGACGAACTCGCCCGGGGCGACGTCGAGATCGATGCCGCGCAGCGCCTCATGCGCCCGCGCCGTGCCCGCGGCCCAGGTCTTGCCGACGCCGCGGCAGACCACGGCGTCCTGCGAGGACCAGTCGGCATAGCTGTCAGAGGCCACGGAGCACCCCCGCCGTTTCCGGCACCCAGTAGAGCACGCGCTTCTGCACCAGCCGCAGCAGCCAATCCGAGAGGAAGCCGAGCAGGCCGATCAGGGCGATGGTGAAGAAGACCAGGGACGGGTTGAAGGTGTTGCGCGCCATCATGATCACCTGGCCGAGGCCGAAGCCGACGCCGGTGCTCTCGGCCACCAGCACCACCATCCAGGCGCCGAAGAGATTCAGCCGCAGCACGATGAGGAGCTGCGGCAGGATCGCCGGCACGATCACCCGGGTGTAGATCTGCCGCTTGGTGGCGCCCATGGTGCGGGCGACGTTGATGAAGGCGCGGCTGACATTGTCGATCTGGCTGATGGTGGACAGCACCATGTGGAAGAAGAGCGCGACCACCACCATGAAGATCGCCGGGGCGTTGCCGATGCCGAAGATGAAGATGGCGACCGGCAGCCAGGCGATGGGCGAGACCGGCGAGAGCAGGGTGATGGTGGGCAGCACCAGCTTCTCGAGCAGGCCGAAATAGCGGATCAGCACGCCGATGCCGATCGAGAGGGTGGCGGCGATCAGCAGCCCGACCAGCACCCGCATGCCCGTCGCGCCGATGGTGATCGCTACCGCCTCGTAGGGCGAGGGGCCGTCGGCCGGGTTGACGCCGATCTGCCAGCGCGTCGCGGTGTTGAAGTAGCGTGCCTGGTCGGGGATGTCGCCGAGGAAGACATGCGGCGGCGGCAGCAGCTTCGGGTCGGCCCAGCCGATCGCCCAGAGCAGCTCCCAGATCCCGGCGAAGAGCCCGACCGAGAGCACCGCCCAGCCGCAGCGCGCGAGGCTCTGCCGCAGGCCGGGCGAGAGGCCGAGGCTCGCCAGCCATGGCACCGGGCGCGGCGGCGCCGCCACGCCCGCGATGTCGCTTCGCATGGCCCGCCCTCAGGCCGACTTGTATTTCAGCGAGGCGTAGAGCGCGGCGTTCTCGGCGATCACCTGCTCCAGCAGCGTCCAGTCGATGGCGTCACGGCCGGGCTTGTTCTTGATGTAGCCCATCTCGACCAGGCTGTCGGTGCGCTGCAGGATGAAGTCGGTCTGGCTGCGGGCATCGACCACGGCGGGCTGCTTCTCCATCGCCAGCTGCGCGTTCGGCATCGAGGTCTTGTAATAGGTGCCGACCAGCTTCGGCAGCACCTCCTCGGGCTTCGTTTCGGCCATGGCCTGCGCCTTCATCATCGCCTTGATGACCGATTTCAGCGCCGCCGGATTGTCCTTGATCAGGCTCGCGCGGCAGGCGAGCACGCAATCCGTGTAGCCGGCACCGTAGATGTCGCGGCCGTCGGAGAGGCGGACGGCGCCGGGCACGTCGTTCACCAGCGCCGTCGCATAGGGCTCGATGGTGCAGATCCAGTCGATGGCGCCGGCCTTGAAGGCCTCCACCGCCTCGGGCGTGTTGCCCATGTAGCGGACCTTCACGTCCTTGAAGCTGACATTGTGCTTCTTCAGCCAGTCATAGGGCATGACCTCCAGCGTATCGAGCTGGAAGGTGCCGAGCGTCTTGCCCTTCAGCTTCGCGGCGCTGTCGAGGCCGGGGCGGGCGACGATGCTGCAGCCCTCGATGCCGCCGCCGGCGATGATCTTCACCGGCGCGCCGGCATTGAAGAGCGCGATGAAGGAGGTGTAGGGCATCAGGCCGAGATCGACCTGGCCCATGCCAAGGAAGGTCACCTGCTCGGCGAAGGTCGGCGTGTTGACGAACTGGATCTCGAGCCCGTCCTCCTTCGCCAGCTGCAGCGCATGGGCGAGGAAGAGGTTGAGGTTGCAGAAGCCCGTGCCATGCGTCGATTTCAGGCTGCCCTTGGCCTGGGCATGCGCCGGGCCGCCGAAGCCGGCGATGGTCAGCACGCTGGCCGCCGTCGCCTGCAGCATGCCGCGGCGGCGCAGCGCCAGGCCATCCTGGGCCCGGCCGATGGCGGCATAGTCGGGCAGGATCGAGGTTCCGTACCGGTCACACATCGCTGGTCCCCTCCAGGGACGGGCGATGGGATCGGCCCGTCCCTCCTGTTCAGGATGACGCTGGCACGCCCACCGAAGCGGCCGCGGGCGCGGCGCTGCGCTGGCGCAGGGAAAGCAAGCGTCATGCCAGCGGAACGGGGCGCCTGGTGACGGGGGCCTGAGGGCGCGCTGCCAGCCGCGCGGGCAGCATCTGCCGAAAGCAGCGGCAGGGGCCGGCGGCGGGCGATGCCGGCGGGGTCAGTGGGCGGGACCGGACGTCCGGATCAGGAGGCGTCCGGGAGATGCACCGACCAGACCGGGGGCGGCGCGTCCCAGTCGAGCATCATGCCCCGCGCCTGCCGGGCCGAGGCCACGGCGCTGCGGGCGGCGGCGGCGAGGGCATGAATGGCGGCGGCCCGCTCCGGCATGTCCGGCCCCGGGGCAGGGCCGCGGGGCGAGGCTGTTCTGCCAGTGCCATCCCGGTCGGGCGCAGAGGCCTGGGGCATGGCGTGCTCTCCTCCGTTGCGGCCTGATCGGGCGACGATCGTCCTACGGGCCGGCCGATCATGTCTGGAAGGCAATCATGGCCATGGAAGGGCGATGGCGCGCCCTCGGGACGGCAAGCGGGCCGGAGGCCGCAGAGTCGGGCACCCAACCATAAGTTGCCATCAGCGATGGCGATGACGCTTGTGCAATGCCACTGCAGATCCTATTGCGCCGCAGCATCACAAAATAGTGAGTAATAGAAACGCAAAAATGGCGCTTCGCGCGGAAAGTGAGACGGCGCGCCTCCGCTCGTCACGGCGCTTCGGGACCCTCCTGGCGGGAAGCCCCGTCCCGCCAAGGGAATGGCGCTGCCGCTTCCCGCCTCAAGCGTGGAGGCGCAGATAATATTTCTACCTTAAGTAGCAATGCGCGGGACGCTCCATCCGGCCCGCGGCCAGCTCCATGCCCTGCGATGCAAACCAAATAAGGGAAAATCTTGCTTCCAATCTTGCCTTGAACGAGGGTGGCGCCGGTTAGCGTCCTGAAGAGAACCGAGCCGGTTCGATGGGGCGCAGCACATCGGACAACGGGACGCCCATGTCGGACACCACGCTTGCAGCTCGGGGCGCGGCCCCCGCCGCCAGGCTTCCGCGGCATCATCGCGCCAGCTGTCCAGCCGGCCTCCAAGGCCGTCTCAAGCGCGCCCTGGATGTCCTCGGCGCCGCCACCCTCCTGCTGTTGATCCTGCCCATCCTGCTGCCCATCGCCCTGGCGATCCGCGCCGATGGCGGGCCGATCCTCTTCCGCCACGCAAGGATCGGCCTCGGCGGCCGCAGCTTCGGCTGCCTGAAGTTCCGCTCGATGGTGACGGATGCGGATGCCCGGCTGGCACGGCTGCTCGCCGAGGATCCCGCTGCCGCGGCGGAATGGGCGTTGCGGCGCAAGCTCCCCCGGGATCCGCGCATCACCCGGATCGGCGCCTTCCTGCGCAGCACCAGCCTCGACGAGCTGCCGCAGCTCCTCAACGTGCTGCGCGGCGAGATGAGCCTGGTCGGCCCCCGCCCGGTCGTGCAGCAGGAACTCGATCAGCACTACAGCCAGGCTGCCGCCGACGCCTACTGCGCGATGCGCCCCGGCATCACCGGGCTCTGGCAGGTGAGCGGCCGCAGCGACACGACCTATGCCGAGCGCGTCGCCCTCGACACCCGCTACGCCCGCGAGTGGTCGATCCTCCTCGACCTCCGGATCCTGCTCCGCACCATCCCCGCCGTGCTGCAGCGCCGCGGCGCCGTCTGAGGGCCGGCGCCGCAATGGCGACGCCGTCCCGATCCCTGCCGCCCTCCCGTCCTCGTCGTCCCGCCCCGCGCCGGCCCATCCACGGCCGGTCCGCCATGGGCGCCCGCCTGCCGAAAAGAGGCATTGCATGACGCTCGTCCTCAGGACGCTCCCGCAGAAGCCCGGCCCGGTCCGGCGCTCGCCCGAAGCGCCGCTGCCGAAGGAGATCACGGGGGAGGGGCCGGCCACCCATCCCTTCGTCACCATCGTCGTGCCGACCCTGAACGAGGCCGGCTACATCGAGGCCTGCCTGGCCAGCCTGGTGAAGCAGTGGCCGGCGGCGGCTTGCGAGATCCTGGTGGTCGATGGCGGCAGCCGGGACGAGACGCTGGCCCTGGTGGAGGACTTCGCCGGCCGCCATCCGGTGCCCGACTTCCCCGCCATCCGCGCCCTGCCCAACCCGCAGCGAATCCAGTCCGCCGCGGTGAACCTCGCCGCCCGTCTCGCCTCGCCGCGTTCGACCATCCTGATCCGGGCGGATGCGCATGCCCGCTATCCGGGCGGCTTCGTGCGCCGCTGCGTCGCCGACCTGCTGCGCACGGGGGCGACCTCGGTCGTGGTGCCGATGCGCAACGAGGCGCAGCAGGGCCATGGGTTGCAGCGGGCCATCGCCACGGCGCAGTCGAGCCGCCTCGGCAATGGCGGGTCCGCGCATCGCGCCAAGCCGCGCTCGGGCTTCGTCGACCACGGGCATCATGCCGCCTTCGACCGCCAGTTCTTCCTGTCGGTCGGTGGCTACGACGAGAGCTTCACCCATAACGAGGATGCCGAGCTCGACCACCGGGCGCAGCTCGCGGGCGGGCGGGTCTGGATGTGCGCCGAGGAGCCGGTCACCTATTTCCCGCGCAAGGACCTGCCGGCGCTGGCGCGGCAGTATTTCAAGCACGGCGCCGGCCGGGCGCGCACGCTGCTGAAGCACCGGCTGCGGCCGCGGCCGCGGCAGATGGCGCCGGTGGCGGCGCTCGGCTGCAGCCTCGGCGGCCTGCTCGCCGCGCCGCTCGAGCCCAGCCTGGCGCTGGCCGCCGCCGCCTATCCGGCCGCCTGCCTCGGCTGGGGGGCGGTGCGCGCGGCGCGGGCGAGGGATGCCTGGCTGCTCGCAGCCGGTCCGGCGCTGATCACCATGCATCTGAGCTGGGCGGCCGGCTTCCTGCGGTCCGTGGCGACTCGCGGCGGGGCGCAGCCGCCGATCGCCGTGCCGCCGGCGGCGCCGACGGTCGCGCCGGCCGCGGCGCCGGTGCGCGTGGCCGAGCGTTATCGGGTCGGGTAGGGGCGCGCCGCCCGATCGGCCACCTGCCGGCGGCGATCGTGCCGGCACCCGCCGGGCGGCGGCGCCGCGGCCGGGCTGCCGGGCGATGACACCCGGAGAGCGGCGTGCGTCCCGGCTGTGTGGCCAGGACGCTCTGGGGGATAGAAAATCGCGGTGTGCTGCACCGCGAGGTTGAACTCACGCTGTAGTGACGATAGTTTGCTCCTTGCAGTATTCACGTTTTAGAGAATTCACCGCGGCGCCTGCCTCCAACCCCCTCGGTGCCTGTCCCCGGGCTGCCTCTGACCGGACCCTGGCCGGGGCGCCGCGGGGCTGGCCGGGCGGCCGTGCGGGACCGGCCGGGGCGCCCGGCGCTCGATAAGGACATCGGATGGCAGCCTCGGATCATGCCCGGCCCCTCGCGCGGCGCTTCCTGCTTCGCGCCGGCGCCACCACCGCGGTCCTGGCGACGGCGGGGTGCAACAGCTTCCTGCCCAGCAGCGGGCCGCGCATGGAGGGCGTCGTCGGCCCGGCCACCGCGCGGGCGGGCGATCCCGGCCCGAATTCCGATCCGAGCCTGCACTATGCGGTGCTGACCCTCGATCCCGGCGTCGTCGCGGCGGCGGAGGCCGACGGCCCCGGCAAGCTCTTCAGCGCCGGGCTGCAGGGGCAGGGCGCCGCCGAGGTGCGCTTCGGCACCGGCGACATCCTGGCCATCACCATCTTCGAGACCCAGGCCGGCGGCCTCTTCATCCCGGTCGATGCCGGGACCCGGCCGGGCAATTTCATCACCCTGCCGCAGCAGCAGGTGGGCCGCACCGGCATGGTCACGATCCCCTTCGCCGGCACGGTGCCGGCGGTGGGCCGCACGGCGGGCGAGCTCGAGCGGGCGATCGCCGGCCGGCTGCGGCAGCGGGCGCTGGAGCCGCAGGTCATCGTCTCCCTCGTCGAGCGGCGCTCGGCCAATGTCTCGGTCGTCGGCGATGTCGACCAGTCGCTGCGCTTCTCGCTCGATCCCGGCGGCGAGCGGCTGCTCGGCGCCATCGCCCGGGCCGGCGGCACCCGCTTCGCGCCGCACGAGACGCTGGTGACGCTGCAGCGCGGCGGCGTCTCCGAATCGGCGATCATGGCGGAGATCGTCGACAACCCGCGGCTCAACCTGCAGCTCGCCCCGGACGACACCATCATCGTCTCGCGCCAGCAGCGCTACTTCCTGGCCCTCGGCGCGGTCGGGCAGAGCGCCAGCATCACCCAGCTCAACCGCCGCTTCCCCTTCGACGACCGGCATATCAGCCTCGCCGATGCGGTGGCGCGGGCCGGCGGGCTGCAGGACGACCGGGCGAATCCAAGCGCCGTCTTCCTCTTCCGCTTCGAGCACCGGCCGATGCTCGAGCGCATGGGCGTCGCCACCGCGGCCTTCCAGGGCAACGAGATTCCCACGGTCTACCGGGCCGACCTGCTCAATCCGAGCTCGATGTTCCTCACCCAGCGATTCCCGATGCGCCACAACGACCTGATCTTCGTCTCCAACGCGCCGAGCACCGACCTGCTGAAATTCCTCCAGGTGCTGCTGCCCATCGCACAGACCGGCTACTTCGCGGCCGGCATGCAGTAGGCCATCGCCCCCAACCGCCCTGGCCCCGGCCCGGCCCCGTCCGCGGGGACGGGTTCCGGTCTGGTTTGCACTTGAGTCGCGCTCCCGCAATCGCCATGACAGGGTGAAGGGGAGGGGCGGCAGATCAGTACGATTTTGCACCTGTTTGCTCGACATGCGCTTTCGTGATTGAGTATTGTACACAAGCGTGCGATGCTCCTGCCTCTGCTTCGCGATACCGCGATCGGGTGGGGCCGGCGTGGTGCACGTGGGTCGAGGCCGATCTCCTTCGGCGCCGGTCGCAAGCCTTTACCGGAGGCCTCATGTCCAGCCCCTGGCGCGCAGGCGACCGTTCCGGCGTCCTTTGGTCCAACCCATCCGAGGCCCCCGGCGGTCCGGTAGCCATGTCTGCCTTCATGATCGCCTTCGCCGCGGCGGCCGGCCTGCTCGCCCTGGTGTTCACGGTGCCCATCACCGGCACGCTCGAAGCCTCCGGGGTGGCCGGCCTGCCCCTCCTCTGGGGCGGCCTCGCCGTCGCCGCGCCGGCCCTACTCGGCGCCGGCGTGCTGCACCGGGCCCATCACCGCGAGAAGGCGCTGCGGCGCGAGAAGGCGGCGCTCGAGGAGCGGCTGCACACGGTCGCCGACCTGTCGCATGCCTTCGAGCTGAGCGCCGTCATGCTGCGCGACGCCGATGGCACCATCCGCCACTGGTCGGCCGGCTGCGAGCGGCTCTTCGGCTTCACCGCCGCCGAGGCGATCGGGCAGCGCTCGCACGAGCTGCTCGGCACGCGCTTCCCCGATGGCGGCCGGCGGGCGGCGCAGGACAGCCTGCTCGCCAGCGGCGAGTGGCAGGGCGAGTTGCGGCACCGCCGCCGCGGCGGCCAGCCGGTCGTCGTCGCGGCGCACTGGATCCTCCGCCATGGCAGCCATGCCGGCGCCGTGGTCGAGGTGCATGCGGATGCGACCGAGCTGAAGGCGACCGAGGCGGCGCTGCGCGCCGGCGAGGCGCGGCTGCGCCTGGCCCAGGAGGTTGCCGGCATCGGCACCTGGGAATGGGACCCGGAGGCCGACCGCTTCCTCTGGTCGCCCGAGCATTCCACCCTTTTCGGCGGCGCCTCGGCGGCGATGCCGGTGACCCTCGAGGGCTTCCTCGGCCTGGTGCATCCGGATGACCGGGCGGCGGTCCGCGCCGGCGCCTGGCGGGCGCTTGAGAGCGGCGAGTACGAGGCGGAGTTCCGCATCCTGCGCCCGGGCCGCGATGGCGGCGAGGAGATGCGCTGGCTGCTCGGCCGCGGCCGCCGCATGCCCGGCCCGGCCGGGCGGGTCGGGCCGATCCTCGGCGTGCATATGGACTTCACCGCCCGCAAGGAGGCGGAGGAGCGGCAATCCCTGCTGATGCGGGAGGTCGACCACCGGGCGAAGAACGCGCTCGCCGTGGTGCAGGCGGTGCTGCGCCTGACCAAGGCCGACAACGCGCAGGAATTCGGCCGCGCCATCGAGGGCCGGGTGGCGGCGCTCGCCCGGGCGCAGACCCTGCTGACCGAGAGCCGCTGGATGGGCGCGGACCTCAACGCCATGCTGCGCGGCGAGCTCGATCCCTTCCTCGGCAATGCCGGCAGCACGCGGGTGATCCTGGACGGGCCGCCGCTCACCGTCTCGCCCATGGCGGCGCAGCCGCTCTCGATGACCCTGCACGAGCTCGCCACCAACGCGGCGAAGTATGGCAGTCTCTCCGCCCCCGGCGGCACGCTCGAGCTGCGGTGGGCGGTCGATCCGGCGCAGGACCGGCTGCGGCTGCGCTGGGCCGAATCCGGCGGGCCGCCGGTCGCTGGGCCGCCGCGCGGGCGCGGCTTCGGCTCGCGCGTCATCCGCACCACCATCCACGACCAGCTTGGCGGCGAGGTGACTTTCGAGTGGCAACCGACCGGTCTCGTCTGTCTTATGGAATTGCCGCTCGGCCGCGTCGTGACCCGGGCGGAGAGCGGACGCCGCGCCTGAAGGTCCTGCCATGGCGATGATCCTGATCCTCGATGACCGCGCGACGAACCGCAGCATCTATGCCCGGCTCGCAACGGTGATCGAGGACGATGTCTCGGTGGAGGTGTTCGGGGACCCGCTCGACGCGCTGGAATGGCTCGAGGGCAACCGCATCGACCTGGTGATCACCGACTTCAAGATGCCTGGGATGGACGGGGCCGAGTTCACGCGGCGGCTGCGGGCCCTGCCGGGCAAGTCGGCGGTGCCGGTGCTGGTGGTGACGGCGCATGACGACCGCGGCTTCCGCGTCCGCGCCCTCGATGCCGGCGCGACCGATTTCCTGCAGAGCCCGATCGACCATTTCGAGCTGGTGACCCGGGCCCGCAACCTGCTGGCCCTCGGCCGCCGTGGCCAGTCGGCGCCGCCGGCCGCGGGCCTCGCCGAGCCGCTGCCGGCGCCGCCCCTGCCGCCCGGCGCCGACCCGTTGCAGACGCATGGCACCGACGGCCTCGCCCGCATCCTCGACAGCCTGCCCGCCCAGGTGAGCGCGATCGACCGCGAGGGCCGGTGCATCTATGCCAATGCCGCGATGGCGGCGGCGCTCGGCGCCCGGCCGCGGGAGCTGGTCGGGGTCGGCGCGGCGGCGCTGTTCGGGCCGCAACGCGCCGAGCGGAGCCGGGCCGCCGACCTGGCGGTGTTGGCGACCGGCGCCTCGCTGCCGCCCTATCGCGAGGAAGGGGCGGGCGGCCAGCTGCTCACCACCAAGGCCCCGCTGCGCGACGCCAGCGGCGAGATCACCGCGGTGATCACCACCTCGATTCCGCTGGGGCCGGAGCCGGAGCGGTGAGCGGCCCCGCCGCGTTGCGCGCGCCCATCCTCGGCCGGGCGCGCGGCCGCGTCGGGACGGAACAGGAGATGAGCGTCAACCGGCTCGCCTTCACCGCCGTCTTCGCCCTCTACCTGCCCACCCTCGGCGCGCCCATCCTCAGGATGGGCCTGCCCCTGCTGGTGGTCTGGGCGCTGTGCGGGCTGTTCATCGCGCTGCACATCCGGCTGCGGCCGGAGCCGAACACGCCGCGGCGGGCCTTCGCCCTGCTGCTCGACATCGGGGTGCTCTCCGGCTTCCTGCATCTTGGCGGCGCCCATGCCGCGCCCTTCTTCCCGGTCTATCTCTGGATCGCGCTCGGCAACGGCTTCCGCTTCGGCCCGGCCTGGCTGCTGGCCGGCATGCTGGCCTTCATCGCCGGCTTCGGCGCCGTGGCCGTGACCACGCCCTATTGGCAGGCGATCCCGGAGCTTGCCATCGGGCTGCTGGTCGGGCCGGTGATCCTCGCCCTCTATGCCGGGCGGCTGATCCGCAAGCTCTCCCAGGCGCGGCTCGCCGCCGAGCAGGCGAGCGAGGCGAAGACCCGCTTCCTGGCGGGGGTGAGCCATGAGTTGCGGACGCCGCTGAACGCCATCATCGGAATGGGAGGCCTCCTCCGCGGAACGGCGCTGGACCGCGAGCAGCAGGAGATGGCACAGACCATCGATCTGGCGGCGCGCGGCCTGCTCGGGGAGATCAACGGGCTGCTGGACATATCGAGGATCGAGGCCGGCGCGACCGTGATGCGTTCCGAGAGCGTGGACCTGCCCTCCCTGCTCGCCGAGGCGCGGGGGCTGCTGCTGGCCCAGGCGCGGGAGAAGGGGCTGCGGCTGCGGCTGCACGTCACCCCGCGCACGCCGACCCGCATCCTGTCCGATGCCTCGATCCTGCGCGACCTGCTGCTGAACCTCGGCGGCAACGCGGTGAAATTCACCACCGTGGGCAGCGTCACCATCGCGCTCGACGCCGAGCCGGGGGAGGGCGATGCCCTGCACCTGCGGCTCGAGGTCAGCGACACCGGCATCGGCATCAACGAGTCGGCGCAGGCGCGCATCTTCGAGCGCTTCGCCCAGGCCGACGAGACGATCATGGGCCGCTTCGGCGGCACCGGACTCGGCCTCGCCCTGTGCAAGGGGCTGGTGGAGCTGGCCGGCGGCACGATCGGCGTGCGCAGCCAGCCCGGCGCCGGCAGCTGCTTCCATGTCCTGTTCCCGGTGCGCCGCGACCCGGGCCTGGCCGAATCGCCGCCGCCGCCGCAGGCGCTGCTGCTCGGCCCCGATGCGGCGGCGCTCGCCGGGCTCGCGGCGGCGCTCGCCGGCCTCGGGGTGGCGCCGCTCACCAGGACCGTGACACCGGCGACCTTCGCGGCGCTCTGGGGCGGCGATGGCCCGTCGCCGCGGATGCTGGTCGCCTGCATCGGCGAGGGGGCGGCGCCGGCGACCGAGGAGATCGCGGCCGGGCTGCGCGGCACCGGGCCGACGGCGGAGATGCTGGTCTTCGCCCTCGGCGGCGAGGCCGGCCCCGGCCTGCCGGACCAGCTTCGCCGGCGGCAGGTGGCGAGCATCCTGCCGGCCGAGCCGGGCGCCGCGGACTGGGCCATGCCGCTCGCCCTGGCCGGGGCGCTGCTGCCGCGCCTGCGGATGGCGGCGCCGTCGCCCGGCGGGGCGGCGGTCGCGCCGATGCGGGTGCTGGTCGCCGACGACAACCGGGTGAACCGCCTCGTGGTGCAGAAGATCCTCGACCGCGAGGGCCACCGGGTGACGCTGGTCTCGGACGGGGAGGCGGCGCTCGATGCCCTGGAGGCGGGCGAGTTCGACCTCGTCCTGATGGACCTGAACATGCCGGGGACGGACGGCATCACGGCCACCAAGCTGTATCGCTTCAACGCCCTCGGCCGGCCGCATGTGCCGATCCTCGGCCTGACGGCGGATGCGACGCCGGAGGCGGCGCAGCGCTGCCGCGAGGCCGGCATGGATGGCTGCCTGGTGAAGCCGATCGAGCCGGCGCAGCTCGCCGCCGCGGTCGCCGCCTATGCGCCCGACGCGGCGGGGCCGCCGGAGGCGGGGGCGCCGGCTCCGGCCGTGACCCGGATCGAGGCGCATCCGCGCTTCCGGCCCTCGCTGCCGCCGGCGCTGGACCCGGCGGTGACGGCGGATCTCATCGCCCTTGGCGGCCGCCGCTTCGCCGCCGACCTGGCGCGCGACTTCGTCACCGATGCGAGCGATCTGCTCGACGGCATCGAGGCGGCGCTGGACCAGGGCGATGTGGCGCGCTTCCGCGCCGCGGCGCATGGGCTGCGCAGCAGCGCGGCGAATATCGGCGCGCGCGGCCTCTTCGCCCTCGGCAGCGCGGCCGAGGCGCTGCCCGCCATCGAGGTGGCGAAGGCTGGGCGGCAGCAGGTGGCGCTGATGCGCGAGGAGCTCGAACGGGTCCGTGCCGCCGGCCAGGCCGCGGCGGACGGCGCGGCCTAGGGGCCGGTGCCGTTCGGGGGGCAACGCTCGAAGGGGTGACGGTGCCCCGGGGCGTGGTCGCCCGATCCGCTGCGCCGACCCGGACGGGATTCTGGGCCGGCGTCCCGGCCCATGCGGCGGATCGGCGACCTGCTGCGACCAGGGGCCGTGCCGGATCGGCGGTGGGCAGGAGCGCCTGGAAGCCGGCCTTGGCGCCACTGGCATGATCGGGATCGCCGCGAACGCGGCAGGCCCAGGTCCCCTCGGGCCGGGGCCGGTGGGGGCGCCGGCGGCGAAGCGCCAGGGGCGATCTCTGCTGGCTTTGGGCCGGCGGCAGGCCGCGGGGCGCGGCGGCTCGCCTGGAGGAGGCCGTTCTGGCCTCGCGGCGTCACAACGATGGCAGGCGTCCGACGTGGTCCCGGGTCGCCTCGGGCGCTGGTGCGTCGTTCAGGCGAGGCCGATGCGGCGATCCTGCGCGGCGCAGAGGCGCGCCATCCGTCGCAGGTCCTGCTCGGAGAGACGCAGCGCCGCCTCGGCCCAGACCTCGACCACCTCGCGCAGCTCCTGCAGGGTCACCGGGTCGACCTTGCGGCGGGCGCGGTACAGGGCCTGCTGCGCATTGTGGAAGCGGCCGCTCTTGTCGAGATGCGCGAGCAGCGCCGCCTCGCCCTCGCCATCCTCGGCCAGGACATCGACCAGGCCCATGGCCTGCATCTCCTCGGCGGTGTGGATGGTGCCGGAGAGGATGAGCTTCTCCGCGGCGGCGCGGCCGATGCGGCGGGAGAGGAAGCTGTAGGCGCCCATGCCCGGGAAGAGGTTGAACAGCACCTCGGGCAGGCCGAATTTGGCGCTCCGCTCGGCGACGATGAGGTCGTGCGCCAGGGCGCATTCGAAGCCGCCGCCGAGCGCATCGCCCTGGACCAGCGCCACGGTGATCATCGGCAGGTCGAGCGCGGTGTGGTTGCGGTGGATGGCCTCCACCGCCGCATGGCCATAGCGGACGAGGCCGTCGCGGTCGCCGGCGGCGATGAGCTGGCGGAACAGGCCGAGATCGCCGCCGAGGTTGAAGATCCCGGGGATGGCGGAGCCGCAGACGAACCAGCGCGGCGGCGGCAGCGGCGCGTCCTTGGCGAAGAGCTCGGGGATGGCGGCGTGCATGGCGGCGATGTCGCGCAGCAGGGCCGGGCTGAAGCAGGGCCGCTCGGTCGGGCGCAGCCGGCACCAGTAGACCCCGCGCTCGGCGTCATAGGCGGTATCGAGCGTCTCATGGGTCGCGGCGGGGCGGCCGGAATGGCTGGCATTGGCCAGGACCTGCTGGGCGAGGGCGGGGAAGCCGGCGGCCATCGGGCTGCGGACAAAGGTCATGATCAGGGCCTCGTCGTTGAAGCACGTCGGCGCCGGGATCGGCGTCCTGATCAAACCTTAGCGCCTCACGAATATGTTATACAATAGTCGATGCGCGCACAGGTTGCTTTTCTCCGGTTTGGTTCGGAAAGCGTATCCGAATTGCCACAGGGGGTCAGCCGACCCTGCGGAGAGTACAGGCCGCTCATTTTCTATCAATGGGAGAATGCCTCGGCCAGGCGCCGACGCCGCCGGCCCTGGGCCACCTCCGGCGCGTGGCGTCGGACTCAGTCCTCGTCGAGGAGGCTGGCAAGCTTCAGCGCTACGCCCTTCGAGCCCTCGATCCGCAATCGCCCGGTCGAGAAGGCGAGCATCGGGCTGAGCCGGCCGGCCATCAGCTTGCCCAGGTTCTCGGCCGACATGCGCAGCACCGTATCCGCCTCCGCCGTGTCGTCCACCTGCTGGATCACGGCCTCGGGCCCGGTCGCATCGAGCAGCACGCTCTCGCCGAGATCGGTGAGGTCGAAGCGCATCCGGTAGCCAAGCTGGCGGAGCAGGGGCGCCCGCTCCTGCATCGCCGCCATCAAGGTCGCTGCATCGGTCATGGGCGTTTTGCCTTCCTTGGCATTCAGTAATATCCTATACAGGCATAGTGTCCCCGTTGCGTCACCCGGATGCCGGGTGGCACGCCCCATCGCCGGCCGAGGGGCGCGAGCAAAGGGCGAAACGAATCGCGTGGGGAGGGCGCCGAGCGGCATGACCAGCACGCGGTCCCCTGGCCTCGCCTCCATCGCCGCCGGCCTCCTCCTCGGCAGCCTGCCCCTGGCCGGCCCTGCCGGCGCCACCGGCTTCGAAGTGCGCGAGCAGAGCGCCATCGGGCAGGGCGCGGCCCAGGCCGGCGTCGCGGCGCGCGACGACGATCCCTCCATGCTGTTCTTCAACCCGGCCTCCATGGCCTCCCTGCCGGGAGTCCAGAGCGCCGTGGTCGGCTCCGGCATCTTCCCCCATGCGGCGATGACGGAGGGCATGGCGAGCCGCAACGCCCTCGTCGGCGGATCGCGCGTCACCGGCAGCCTCGGCGGCGATATCGGCGTCGATGCCTTCCTCCCGGCCGTCTACAACACCGTCCAACTGGCAACGGACTGGCATCTCGGCCTCGGCGTCACCAGCCCCTGGGGACTCATCAGCAAGAGCCCGGAGGACGGCATCGCCCGCTACCATGCGCTCACCTCCACGCTGCGGACGGTGAACATCACGCCGGCCCTGTCCTGGCAGGCCACGCCCAGCCTCGCCCTCGGCGCCGGGCTGCAGGTCCAGTACGCCACCGCGCGCCTCTCGAGCGCCATGGATTTCGGTGCCATCGGCGCGGCGCAGCGGATCCCGGGCTTCGTGCCGGGCGCGCGGGACGGGCGCTCCACCCTCTCGGGCGACGACACGGCGCTCGGCTGGCAGGTCGGCGCGCAATGGCAGCCGCTGCCGGGCACCCGGCTCGGGCTGGCCTTCCGCTCCGCCGTCTTCCACACGCTCGGCGGCGACGCCCTCTTCGAAGGCGTCCCCTCGGCGCTCGCGCCGGCCTTCGCCAAGACCGGCGGCAAGGCGAAGCTGACGACGCCGGAGACGGCGACGCTCGGCCTGCGGCAGCGCCTCGACGACCGCTGGACCCTGCTCGGCGGGCTGGAATGGACCAACTGGTCCCGCTTCCGCGACCTCACCATCAGCTTCGCCAATGGCCGCCCGCCCTCGGTCACCGAGGAGCGCTGGCGGGACAGCGTCTTCGTCTCGCTCGGCGGCGAGTATCGCTGGAGCGAGGCGCTCACGCTGCGCGCCGGCTTCGCCTACGACCAGACGCCGGTGCCGGAGGCCACCCGCACGCCGCGGATCCCGGACAACGACCGCTACTGGCTCTCGGTCGGCGCCAGCTACGAGGTCTGGCGGAACGTCACGCTGAGCGCCGCCTACACCCATATCTTCGCGCCTGGCGCCACGGTGAACCTGCAGGATCCCGGGCCGGGCAACACCAACCTGTTCCGCACCAACCTGGTCGGCACCTACCAGGTCTCCGTCGACATCGTGACCGCCCAGCTCCGCTTCGCCTTCTGACAGGGATGGCCCGCCGCATGGTCATGCATTCCACCGCGGCCTCTCCCCGTTGCCACAGCGCCTATCCGCCCGGCATCGCCTGGGACATGGCGCTGCCGCCGGAGACGCTGGTCGAGATCTTCGAGGCCTCCGCGCGCCGCTTCGCCGACCGTCCCTGCCTCGACTTCCTCGGCCGGCGCTGGCGCTATGCCGAGGTCGGGGCGCTGGTCGAGCGCGCCGCCGCCGGGCTGCAGCGGCTCGGCGCCGGGCCGGGAACCCGCATCGGCCTCTGCCTGCCGAACGGCCCGCACTACGTCATCGCCTTCTTCGCCGCCCTCCGCTGCGGCGCCACGGTGGTGAACTGCAACCCGCTCTACAGCACCGCCGAACTGGCGGCGCAGCTCGCCGATTCCGACACGCGCATCCTGGTCGCGCCCGATCTCGCGCCGATCCTCGGGCGGGTGCTGCGGCTGCGCCAGGACGGCGTGCTGGCGCAGGTGATCGTCTGCCCCTTCGCCGAGGCGCTGCCGCCGCTCAAGGGCCTGCTCTTCCGCACCCTGCGCCGGCGCGCCATCGTCGCGATCCCGGCGTTGCCGGGCCTGCTGCGCTGGGAGGCGCTGCTGCAGGGGCCGCCGCTGACCCAGCCCCGCCCGCGGCCCGAGGATGTCGCCGTGCTGCAATACACCGGCGGCACCACCGGCACGCCCAAGGGGGCCATGCTGACCCATGCCAACCTGGCCGCGAATCTGCGGCAGGTGCAGGCCTGGTCGCCGCAATGCCGCCCCGGCGAGGAGCGCACTCTCGCCGTGCTGCCCTTCTTCCACGTCTTCGCGCTCACCGCGGTGCTCGGCGCCTCGATCGGCTGGGGCGCCGAGCTGGTGATGCTGCCGCGCTTCGAGCCGAAGCAGCTCATCGCCACGCTGCGGCGAAGGCGCCCGACGGTCTTCCACGGCGTGCCGACGCTGTTCCGGGCGGTGATCGAGCAGGGGGCGACGCGCCGGGACCTCGCCTCGGTGCGCATCTGCATCTCGGGCGGCGCGCCGCTGCCGGCCGAGGTGAAGCGGGAATTCGAGGCGCGCAGCGGCTGCCGCCTGGTCGAGGGCTACGGCCTGACCGAGGCCTCGCCGGTCTGCTTCTGCAACCCGCTGGAGGGCGAGGCGCCGGAGGGCAGCATCGGCCTGCCGCTGCCCGGCATCCGGGCCGAGATCCGCGCCCTCGACGACCCGGGCCGTGCCCTGCCGCCGGGCGAGAAGGGCGAGCTCTGCGTCGCCGGGCCGAACGTCATGGCCGGCTACTGGAACCGTCCGGAGGAGACCGCGAACGCCATCGATGCCGGCGGCTTCCTGCACACCGGCGATGTCGGGATCATGGATGCCGCGGGCTACGTCACCCTGGTCGACCGCATCAAGGACCTCATCATCTGCAGCGGCTACAACGTCTATCCGCGCGCCATCGAGGAGGCGCTCTACGCCCATCCGGAGGTGGCCGCGGCGACGGTGGTGGGCCAGCCCGACCCCTATCGGGGCGAGAGCCCGGCCGCCTTCGTGCAACTGCGCCCGGGCAGCGCGTTGACGCCGGAGAGCCTGCGCGCCTTCCTGAAGGACCGTCTCTCGGCGATCGAGATGCCGAAGCTGATCGAGATCCGGGCCGAGTTGCCGCGCACGCCGATCGGCAAGCTCTCCAAGAAGGAGCTGAAGGCGGAACTGCTGCAGCGGGCCGCCGACCGGCCGGGGCGCGGCTGAGACCCGGCGCGGCCGGAGAGGAGCGAGCATGACCGATGTGGTGATCGCGGCCTATCGCCGCTCCCCCTTCCAGCCGGCGCACAAGGGCGCGCTGACCCGGCTGCGGCCGGACGAGATGGCGGCGCAGGTGGTCCGCGCCCTGGTCGATGAGACGGGCATCGACCCCGCCACCATCGAGGATGTGGTGCTCGGCTGCGCCTTCCCCGAGGGCGAGCAGGGGCTGAACGCGGCGAAGCTGGTCGCCTTCATCGCCGGCCTGCCCGAGGGCGTCGCCGGCGCCACGGTGAACCGCTTCTGCGGCTCCTCCATGCAGGCGGTGCACCAGGCGGCGGGCGCCATCCATCTCGGCGCCGGCGAGGCCTTCCTCTGCTGCGGCGTCGAGAGCATGAGCCGCGTGCCGATGATGGGCTTCAACCCGATGCCGCATCCCGGCCTCGCCGCCCGCTATCCCCAGGCCTATGTCTCCATGGGCGAGACGGCGGAGAACGTCGCCCGGCTGCACCAGGTGGGGCGGGCCGAGCAGGAGGCCTTCGCCCTGTCCAGCCACCGCAAGGCCGCGGCGGCGCAACGCGAGGGGCGCCTCGAAGCCGAGATCGTACCCGTGGAGGTGGGCGGCCAGCGCGTCGCGCAGGATGGCTGCATCCGCGCCGATGCCTCGCCCGAGGGGCTCGCCGCGCTGAAGCCGGCCTTCCGCCAGGACGGCACGGTGACCGCCGGCACCGCCTCGCCGCTCACCGATGGCGCCGTGGCGCTGCTGGTCTGCTCGGGCGATTACGCCCGGACGCATGGGCTCGCCCCGCTCGCCCGGGTGCGGAGCATCGCGGTCGCCGGCTGCGGGCCGGAGGTGATGGGCATGGGGCCGGTCGGCGCCACGCGGAAGGCGCTGGCGCGGGCCGGCATCACCGCGCGCGAGCTCGACGTGGTGGAGCTGAACGAGGCCTTCGCCAGCCAGGCTATCGCCTGCCTGCGCGAGCTCGGCCTCGACGAGGCCAAGGTGAACCTCGATGGCGGCGCCATCGCGCTCGGCCATCCGCTGGGCGCCACCGGCGCCCGCATCACCGGCAAGGCGGCGCAGCTCCTGCGGCGCGAGGGCGGGCGCTACGCCCTGGCGACGCAATGCATCGGCGGCGGCCAGGGCATCGCCACCGTGCTGGAGGCGCCGTGATGGACCCGATCCGCCGCGTCGGCGTGATCGGCGCCGGGGTGATGGGCGCGGGCATCGCCGCGCAGGTGGCGAATGCCGGCATCCCGGTGGTGCTGCTCGACATCGTGCCCGGCGCGGCCGAGGCGGCGGTCGCGCGCATGCTGAAGACCGAGCCCGCCCCCTTCATGCACCGGGCGGCGGCGCGGCTGGTCGCCTGCGGCGATCTCGACCGCGACCTGGCGCTGCTCGCCGAGTGCGACTGGATCTGCGAGGCGATCGTCGAGCAGGCCGAGGCCAAGCGCGCCCTCTATGCCCGGCTGCAGCCGGTGCGGCGGCCGGGCGCGATCCTCTCCTCCAACACCTCGACCATCCCGCTCGCGGCCCTGACCGAGGGCATGGCGGCAGAGGCGGCGGCGCAGTTCCTGGTCACGCATTTCTTCAACCCGCCGCGCTACATGCGGCTGCTGGAGCTGGTGCAGGGACCGGCGACGCGGCCGGAGGTGGCGGCGCGCATCGCCGATTTCGCCGATCGCGGCCTCGGCAAGACGGTGATCGCCTGCCGCGACCGGCCCGGCTTCATCGCCAACCGCATCGGCGGCCATTGGCTGCAGAGCGCGGTGAACCATGCGGTCGATCTCGGCCTCACGGTGGAGGAGGCGGATGCCGTGATGGGGCGGCCCTTCGGCATCCCGAAGACCGGCGTCTTCGGCCTGCTCGACCTCGTCGGCCTCGACCTCATGCCGCATGTCGCGGCCAGCATGAAGGCGGCGCTGCCGGCGGACGACCCCTATGTGCGGGCGATGCGCGAGCATCCGGTGATCCTCGGCATGATCGCCGAGGGCCGCACCGGGCGGAAGGGCAAGGGCGGCTTCTATGCGCGCGAGCGCGGCCCGGGCGGCGAGCGGCTGAAGCGCACGGTCGATCTCGCCACCGGCCGCTACCGCGACAGCGAGAAGCCGGTGCTGGAGAGCCTGGCGCTGCGCGACCTGCGGGCGCTCGCCGGGCATCCCGATCGCGGCGGGCGCTATGCCCGCGCCGTGCTGCTCGACCTGCTCGGCTATGCCGCCGCGCTGGTGCCGGAGGTGGCCGAGGGCATCGCTGATGTCGATGCGGCGATGCGCCTTGGCTACAACTGGCGCTACGGACCCTTCGAGCTGATCGACCGGCTCGGCGCCGGCTGGCTGCGGGCGGCGCTGGCCGCGGCGGGGCGGCCGGTGCCGCCGCTGCTCGAGCGGGTGGGGGAGGGCGGCTTCTACCGCGTCGAGGCCGGGCGGCTGGAAGCCTTCGGCCTGGACGGCGCCTATCATCCGGTGCCGCGGCCGGAGGGGGTGCTGCTGCTCGCCGACATCAAGCGCCGCTCGACGCCGCTGGCGCGCAACGGCTCGGCCTCGCTCTGGGAGATCGGCGAGGGCGTCGCCTGCCTCGAATTCCACAGCAAGATGAACGCCCTCGATCCCGGCACGCTGGAGATGCTCGGCACATCCGTGGCGATGGGCAGGAAGGGCGCCTTCCGGGCGCTGGTGATCCACACCGAGGGCGAGCAATTCTCGGTCGGCGCCAATCTCGGCCTCGCCCTCTTCGCCGCCAACATCGCCGCCTGGGGCGAGATCGAGGGGCTGATCGAGCAGGGGCAGAAGGCGATGCGGGCGCTGCGCGACGCGCCCTTCCCGGTGGTCGGCGCCCCCTCCGGCATGGCGCTCGGCGGCGGCTGCGAGATCCTGCTGCATTGCGACGCGGTGCAGGCGCATGCCGAGAGCTATATCGGCCTGGTCGAGGCCGGGGTCGGGCTGATCCCCGGCTGGGGCGGCTGCACCGGCCTGCTGCGCCGCTGGGCCGAGGATCCGCGCGCGCCGCAGGGGCCGATGCCGCCGGTCGCCAAGGCCTTCGAGGCGATCTCGACCGCGCAGGTGGCGAAATCCGCCTTTGAGGCGCGCGAGATGCGGCTGCTGCGCCCGACCGACGGCATCACCTTCAACCGCGACCGGGTGCTGGCGGAGGCCAAGGCGCGCGCCCTGGCCCTGGCCGAGGGCTACGCCCCGCCCCCGGCGCCGGCGCCGCTGCACCTGCCGGGGGCGAGCGGGCGCGTCGCCCTCGGCCTCGCGGTGCGGCAGCAGGCGGCGCTCGGCCGGGCGACGCCGCATGACCTCGTAGTCTGCGACCATCTGGCCGAGACGCTGACCGGCGGCGGCAGGGACCCGGTCGATGCGGTGACCGAGGCCGAGCTGCACGCCCTGGAGCGGCGCAATTTCATGGCGCTGCTGCGCCTGCCGGCGACGCTGGCGCGGGTCGAGCACATGCTCGAGACCGGCCGGCCCCTGCGGAATTAGAGCCGATGCCCCTCTACGACGCGCCGCTGCGCGACATGCGCTTCCTCCTCGACGAGCTGGCCGAGGCCGGCCGGCTGCGCGCGCTGCCGGGCTGCGCGGAGGTCACGCCGGAGCTGACCGGCCCGGTGCTGGAGGAGGCGGCGCGCTTCGCCCGCGAGGTGCTGCTGCCGCTCAACCAGACGGGCGATGCCGAGGGCTGCCGGCTGGAGAACGGCGTGGTGCGCACGCCGGCCGGCTTTCCCGCCGCCTACCGCGCCTTCTGCGAGGGCGGCTGGACGGCGCTCGGCGCCGATCCCGCCTATGGCGGGCAGGGGCTGCCGCGCTCGGTCGGGCTGCTGGTCGAGGAGATGGTCTGCTCGGCCAACATGGCCTTCGGCATGTATCCCGGCCTCTCGCACGGCGCCTACAGCGCCATCGCCAGGCACGGCACGCCCGAGCAGCGGGCGCTCTACCTGCCGAAGCTCGCCAGCGGCCGCTGGTCCGGCACCATGTGCCTCACCGAGCCGCAATGCGGCACCGATCTCGGCCTGATCCGCACCCGGGCGGTGCCGGCCGGCGACGGCAGCCACCGCATCACCGGCGCCAAGATCTTCATCAGCGCCGGCGAGCACGACCTGGCCGAGAACATCGTGCATCTGGTGCTGGCGAAGCTGCCGGACGCGCCGCCCGGCACGCGCGGCATCTCGCTCTTCCTGGTACCGAAATTCCTGCCGACCGAGGATGGCGGTCCGGGGGCGCGCAACGGCGTCGCCTGCACCGGGCTCGAGCACAAGATGGGCATCCGGGCCAGCGCCACCTGCGCGCTCGCCTTCGAGGAGGCGACGGGCTGGCTCGTCGGCCGGCCGCACAAGGGGCTCGCCGCCATGTTCACCATGATGAACGAGGCGCGGCTCGGCGTCGGCGTGCAGGGCCTCGGCATCGCCGAGATCGCCTACCAGAACGCCGCCGCCTATGCGCGCGAGCGGCTGCAGGGCCGCGCCCTCGACGGCACGCGGGCGCCCGAGCGGCCGGCCGACCCGATCCTCGTGCATCCCGACATCCGCCGCATGCTGCTGACCATGCGGGCGATGACCGAGGGCTGCCGGGCGCTCTGCGCCCTCACCGCGCTCGAGCACGACGTCTCGCTGCGCCATCTGGAGCCCGAGGCGCGGCAGGCGGCCGACGATTTCGTGCAGCTGATGACGCCGATCCTCAAGGCGCTCTGCACCGATGCCGGCTGGGAGGCGGCGGTGCTCGGCATGCAGGTCTGGGGCGGCCATGGCTATATCCGCGACAATGCCATGGAGCAGTTCGCCCGCGACGTCCGCATCACCCAGATCTACGAGGGCACCAACGGCATCCAGGCGCTGGACCTGGTCGGCCGCAAGCTCGGCGCGCATGGCGGGCGCTACCTGCGGCGCTTCTTCCACCCGGTGCTCGCCTTCATCGAGGCGCGGCAGGACGATCCGGCGATGGAGCCCTTCCTCCTGCCGCTGGCCAAGGCCTTCGGCCGGCTGCAGCAGGTGACGGCGGAGCTGGCGCAGCGCGGCTTGCGCGACCCCTTCGAGGCCGGCGCCGGGGCGAGCGACTATCTCCGCCTCTTCGGCCTCACCGCGCTGGCCTATGCCTGGGCGCGCATGGCCGAGCTCGCGCTGCCGCGGGCCGGGGAGGAGGCCTTCTACCGCGCCAAGCTGGCGACGGCGCGCTTCTTCATGCAGCGCATCCTGCCCGAGACCTCCTCGCTCGCGACCAAGGTGCTGGCCGGCGGCTCGAGCCTCCGAGAGTTCGCCGACGCGGATTTCTGAAACCCGGCGCAGGACGGTGAAGCCGTCCCGCGCTCCCTATCACAAGGCGCTCGACCAGTCGGCCGGCACGAAGCGGTAGCCCGCGCCCTCCTTCGCCAGATAGCCATTGGCCGGGAAGGGGAAGTGGTAGCCGGTGATGCGGACGCGGTCGGCGGCGATGCGGTCGAAGAGGCGGCGGCGCGTGGCCTCGGCGAGATCGGCGTCGAAGTCGAAGACCGCGTGGAAATCCGGCCGCCGGGCGAAGATCTCGGGCCGGTTGGTAGTGTCGGCGACGAAGATCATCTCCGCCGCGCCATCGGCGACGTGATAGGCGGTGTGCCCCGGCGTGTGGCCGGGCGCGGCGATGGCGCGCAGGCCCGGGATCACCTCGGCGCCCTCCGCCACCTGCCGGATGCGCCCCTCATAGGGGGCGAAGCAGCGGGCGGTGTTGGCGAAGGTGGCGCGCTGCCCCTCCGGGCTGCGGCTCTCATTGCCGCGGTCGCGCCACCAGGCCCATTCCGCGGCGGGCACCACCACCTCGGCATTCGGGAAGGCGCGGCCGCCCTCGGCATTCAGCAGGCCGTTGATGTGGTCGGCATGGAAATGGCTGTGGACGACGAGATCGACCTTCGCCGGATCGATCCCGGCGGCGCGCATCGTCTCCGGCAGGCGGCCCAGCGTCGCGCCGGGCGGCGTCACGCCATTGCCGGTGTCGAAGGCGACGAGCTGCCGGCCGGTATCGAGGAAGGTGACGGTGAAGGGGATGCGGTAGCGCTCGGTCGGCAGGAAGCTCTCGGCGAGCAGCGCCTGCACCGCCTCGAGCGGCGCGTTGCGCACGAAGCCCTGCAGCGGGATGTCGCGGAAGCCGTCATGCACCGTCGTCACGGTGAAGCCGCCGAGCCGGAAGCGGTAGAAGCCGGGGGCCGGTGTTGGGGCCGTCCCCGGGCCAGGACCGGCCGCCGCCTGCGCCAGGGCCGGTCGGGGGAGCAGGGCCGGCGCGGCGAGCAGGGCAGGCAGGCTCGCCATCGCCATCCGGCGACGCAGCGGCTGATGCATGGGACGTTCCTCGAATGCCGTTGCCGCCATGAAGGACCGGGCCGCCGCCGGGTGCAAGCGCGATACAGGGAAGGCTCTGACTCGTAGTTAAGAGCTTCAGCGGCCGAGGACGACCACGCTCTCCAGATGCGGCGACCAGAGGAACTGGTCCACCGGGGTCGCGGCCAGCACGCCGTAGCCGGCCCGGGCCAGGGGCTGCAGGTCGCGCGCCAGGGCCGCCGGGTTGCAGGAGACATAGATGATCCGCGGCACGCCGGCGCGGGCGAGCAGCGGGATCTGCGCCGCGGCGCCGGCATAGGGCGGGTCGAGCACCACCGCGGCGAAGCCCTGCAGCTCCTTCGCCGTCAGCGGCTGCCGGTCGAGGTCGCGCCGCACCGCCTGCACCCGGGCGCCGGCCTTGCCGGCGGCGGCGGCGAGGGCGGCGACCGAGTCCAGCGCGCCCTCGAAAGCGGTGACGCGCGCGCGCGCCGCGAGCGGGAAGGTGAGGGTGCCGTTCCCGGCGAAGAGATCGGCGAGGGCGGCGCGGGCCGGCAGCCGCTCCGGCAGCCCGGCGAGGACCGCGGCGAGGATGGCCGCCTCGCCGGCCGGGCTCGCCTGCAGGAAGGCGCCGGGCGGCGGCGCCACCATCACCCCGCCGAAGCGGATGCCGACCGGCCCGAGCTGCACCGCCGTCTCGGCCGGGCCGCTCCCCGCCGCCCAGGCGATGCGCGGCAGCCCATGGTCCGCGGCGAAGCCGGCCAGCAGCGCCCGGCCGGGCGCCTCAAGCGGCCCATCGGTGCGCAGCAGCAGGTCCGGGCCGGTCTCCAGCAGGTTCAGCACCGCCGATCCCTCGCGTCGCAGCGCCGGCAGGCGCCGCAGCACCTCCCGCAGGGAACCGAAGAGGGCGACGAGGTGCGGGTCGAGCACGCAGCAGGTGGCAAGATCCACCACCTGCCGGCTGCCGGCGGCGTGGAAGCCGAGCGTGACGCCCGCCGGGCCGCGGCGCAGCGCCAGATCGGCCCGGCGCCGGGTGGCGGGCGGCGTCCGGGCCAGCGCCGCGACCGGCGCCCCGGGGAAGCCGGCGCGGGCGAGGGCGGCCACCAGCGTTGCGCGCTTCCAGGCGGCATAGGGGGCGTCCGCCAGATGCTGCACCGCGCAGCCGCCGCAGCGGCCGAAATGCGGGCAGGGCGGCGCCACGCGGTCCGGGGAGGGGTCGAGGACGGCATCGACCTCGGCCAGCCAGGCCTCGCCGCGCCGCCCGGCGAGCCGGGCCGCCACCCTTTCGCCCGGCAGCGCCCCGGGCAGGAAGACGGTGCGCCCCTCCTGCCGGGCGATGCCATCCCCGGCGGCGCCGAGCGCCTCGACGGCGAGGGGCAGCGGCTCAGTCGTCATGGCCGAGGGGCAGGTGGTGCGAGGCGAGGCGGATCTCCCGCAGGAAGAGGCCGAGGGCGCCGATCATCGCCAGCATGGCGGCGACCAGGAGCAGGCCGAGCAGCCAGGCGACGCGCAGCCCGAGGAAGATGCCGCTGAAGGAGATGACGATCAGCGAGCAGAGCAGGATCGCGGCCAGCACGCAGCCGCCGATCGCGGCATGCGCGGCCCGGGCGCGCTGCCCCAGCCGCCGGCCCTCGCCGGGCAGGGCAAGGCTGGCATCGCGGCGGATCGACCGCTCCCGGTCGATGACCCGGGCCAGCCGGCCCGCCAGGACGTTCAGCAGGCTGAAGATCCCGGTGAGCAGGAAGGCCGGCGCGATCGCAAGCTGGATCGCGCGCTCGAGCTCCGCGACATCCGCCATGCCGAAGGCGCTGGGCATGGCGGATGGTCCCGCGCCTCAGCCGCCGAAGGCGTTCAGCCCGGTGATGGCCCGGCCGAGGATCAGCGCATGCACGTCATGCGTGCCCTCGTAGGTGTTGACCGTCTCGAGGTTCATGACGTGGCGGATGACGTGGTACTCGTCGACGATGCCGTTGCCGCCATGCATGTCGCGGGCGACGCGGGCGATGTCGAGCGCCTTGCCGCAATTGTTGCGCTTGACCAGGCTGATCATCTCCGGCGCCGCCTTGTCCTCGTCGAACAGCCGGCCGACGCGCAGCACGGCGTGCAGGCCGAGCGTGATCTCGGTCTGCATGTCGGCGAGCTTCTTCTGGATGAGCTGCGTCTGGGCCAGCGGCCGGCCGAACATCTTGCGCTGCATCGTGTAGTCGCGCGCCCGGTGCCAGCAATCCTCGGCCGCGCCGAGGGCGCCCCAGGCGATGCCGTAGCGGGCGCGGTTGAGGCAGGAGAAGGGGCCGGCGAGGGACTTCACCCCCGGCAGCCGGTTCTCCTCCGGCACGAAGACCTCGTCCATCATGATCATGCCGGTGACGGAGGCGCGCAGGCTGAACTTGCCCTCGATCTTCGGGAAGGAGAGGCCCTTCATGCCGCGCTCGAGGATGAAGCCGCGCAGGATGCCCTCGTCGTCCTTCGCCCAGACCACGGCGACATCGGCGATCGGCGCGTTGGTGATCCAGGTCTTGGAGCCGGAGAGCAGGTAGCCGCCATCCGTCTTCTTCGCCCGCGTCCGCATGGAGGAGGGATCGGAGCCGGCATCGGGCTCGGTCAGGCCGAAGCAGCCGACGAACTCGCCGCTGCGCAGCTTCGGCAGGAACTTCTCCTTCTGCGCCTCGGAGCCGAAGGCGTAGATCGGGTACATCACCAGCGAGGACTGCACCGAGAAGGCGCTGCGGTAGCCGCTATCGACGCGCTCCACCTCGCGCGCCATCAGCCCGTAGGAGACGTAGTTGATCCCGGCGCAGCCATAGCCGTGCAGCGTGGCGCCGAGGAAGCCCATCTCGCCGAACTCGTTCATGATCTCGCGGTGGAAATGCTCCTTGCGGAACGCCTCCTGCACGCGCGGCAGCAGCTTCTCCTGGCAGAACTGATAGGCGGCGTCGCGGACCATCCGCTCATCCTCGGTCAGCGCGCCCTCGAGCAGCAGCGGGTCCTCCCAGACGAAGGCCGGGGTGGAACGACGGACCGTGGGGCTCTTCGGCGCGACGACGGCGGTGTCGGACGCACCCGAGGAGGGGATGGCGACGGGGTTGGCGAGGCTCATGGCGATCTCCTCGGATGCCCTTGGCGGGCTTGCGGATGGGCGCAATCTGGCGCGCCGGCGAACGGCCTGCAACCAGGGCGCGGAGGGGTCCCGGCGCCCGACGGGGCGCCGGCAGGCGGCGAGAGGACCGACGCCGCCGCGGCGCGGCGGCGCGGGCCCCGGCTCAGGCCGCTTCCTGCTCCTGCTCGGTCGCGGCGTCGCGGCGCGGGCGGGGGATCGGGATCAGCATGAAGGCCGGCACGGCATCGCCGAAGCCGCGCACCGCGGGGCCGAGATCGTCGCGATCCCGCCGCCGGTAGTCGTCCCGGTCGCGGCGCCGGTCATCGCGCGGGGCATAGCCGCGCTCCCGCTCGAAGCGCTCCGGCCGGTCCTGCTCGGGCCGCGCGGCGCGCTCGCGGCCGGCGCCGCGGTCGCGCTGCTCGGCGGGCTCGTTCCGGTCGCGGCTGCCGCGCTCGCTCCGGCCACGGTCGGGGCGCTCGCCCCGGTCCCGCTCGCCCGCCTCGGCCCGGACCCGATCGCCACGCTCCGGCCGATCCCTGTCGCTGCGCTCGGGCCTGTCCCTGTCGCTGCGCTCCGGCCGATCCCGGTCGCTACGCTCCGGCCGATCCCGGTCGCTGCGCTCAGGCCTCTCACGATCGCCGCGCTGCTCCGGCCGATCCCGATCGCCGCGCTCGGGTCTGTCCCTATCGCTCCGCTCGGGCCTGTCGCTGCGCTCCGGCCGCCCCCGCCCGCCGCGGTCACGGTCGCGCTCGCGGCCCCGGCCGGCATCGCGGCCGCCGCGGCCACGGCCCTTCGGCCGCGCCGCCGCCTCGGCGATCTCCTCGTTGCTCACCGGATCGAGTCCCTCGATCTCGATGCGCGGGATCGGCATGCCCGTCAACTTCTCGATCGCGGCGACGTTGCGGGCATCGTCCACGGTGGCGATCGTATAGGCATGGCCCTGTCGCCCGGCGCGGCCGGTGCGGCCGATGCGGTGGACATAGTCCTCGTCGCGGAAGGGCACGTCGAAATTGAAGACGTGGCTGAGCCCGCCGATATCGATGCCGCGCGCCGCGACATCCGAGCAGACCAGGAGCTGCAGCTCGCCCGCCTTGAAGCGGTTCAGCGTGGCGAAGCGGCTCGGCTGGTCCATGTCGCCATGCAGGGCGCCGACCGAGAAGCCGTGCCGCTTCAGCGACTTGTAGAGGATGTCCACCTCGATCTTCTTGTTGCAGAAGATCAGCGCGTTCTGCACGTCCTCGCGCCGGATCAGCCGGCGCAGCGCCTCGCGCTTGTCGAGCTCGCGGGTCCAGAGCAGGCCCGCGGTGATCGTCGTCGCCACGCTCGCCGGCGCGGAGACGCTGATCTCCTTCGGGTTCTGCAGGAAGGCATCGGCGAGCTTGCGGATCTCGGGCGCCATGGTGGCCGAGAAGAACAGCGTCTGCCGCATCCCCGGCAGCAGCGAGACGATGCGCTCGACATCGGGGATGAAGCCCATGTCCAGCATCCGGTCGGCCTCGTCGATGACGAGCACCTTGCAATCGGCCAGCAGGATGCGGCCGCGGTCGAACAGGTCGAGCAGCCGGCCCGGGGTCGCGATCAGCACGTCGACGCCCTTCTCGAGCACCGCGCGCTGGTCGTTCATGCTCTCGCCGCCGATCAGCAGGGCATGCACCAAGTTCAGGTGCTTGCCGTACTTCACGAAATTCTCGGCCACCTGCAGCGCCAGCTCGCGCGTCGGCTCGAGGATCAGGCTGCGCGGCATGCGCGCCTTGGCCCGGCCGCTGGCCAGGATGTCGAGCATCGGCAGGGTGAAGCCGGCGGTCTTGCCGGTGCCGGTCTGGGCGCAGCCGAGCACGTCGCGGCCCATCAGCACGACCGGGATGGCCTGCTCCTGGATCGGCGTCGGGGTCACGTAGCCGGCCTCGGCCACCGCCCGCAGGATCGGCTCGGACAGGCCGAGATCGGTGAAGGTGACGCGCGGCGCGGCGGGCTCCTCGCCCTCCGCCTCGCCATCATCCTCCTCCTCATCGGTGGCCGCGACGGCTTCGTCGTCCTCCGCCTCGGCCCTCATGGGCTCCGCCGGGGCGTCTTCGGCCACGGCATCCGGCGCGGCCGGTTCGGCCGCCGCGGGGGGCGCCTCGGCGGACGGGGCAGGCCCAGCCTCGGCCGGGGCGCCCTCGGCCGGGTCGGCCATGTGGTGCGGGAGGTCGGCTGCCGCCTCGGCGGGCCGGTCAGGGGTATCGGTCAAGTGCGATCGGTTCCTTCGCCGGGACGGCGACGGCAAGGCGGCCTTTCCGCCAGCACAGAGGCTGCAGCGCAAGGCCGAAAACCGACGCCCGGCGTGCCGAATTGCAGGGCCGCCGTTCCAGGTCCGGCCGCCATATGCGCTCTCGGGGGCGGGAAATCAAGCGTTGCAGGCGATTGCCGCTGCGGCGGTTGCGGGCGATTGTCGCCCCGGCCGGCCGGCAGTATGCGAGGGGCCATGCCCGAGGCCGTTCCGCTGCTGCTCCTGCCCGGCCTGCTCTGCGATGCCAGGCTCTGGCGAGACCAGGTCGCCGGCCTCGCCGGCCTGGCCGCCTGCAGCATCGCCGACACGCTCCAGGATGACAGCCTGGGCGCCATGGCGGCCCGGGCGCTGGCCGCCGCGCCGCCGCGCTTCGCGCTCGCCGGCCTCTCCATGGGCGGCTACCTCGCCTTCGAGATCCTGCGCCAGGCGCCCGGGCGGGTCAGCCGGCTGGCGCTGCTCGACACCTCCGCCCGGCCCGACGATGCGCAGCAGGCGCGCCGCCGCCGCGGCCTGATGGCGCTCACCCGCTCCGGCCAGTTCCGCGGCGTGACGCCGCGGCTGCTGCCGCAGCTCGTGCATCCGGATCGGCTGGCCGGCCCGGTCGGGCAGGAGGTCATGGCCATGGCCGAGCGGGTCGGCCGGGACGCCTTCCTGCGGCAGCAGGCGGCCATCCTCGGCCGGCCGGACAGCCGCCCGGACCTGCCCGGCATCCGGGTGCCGACGCTGGTGGCGGTGGGGGAGGCGGATCTGCTGACGCCGCCGGCCCTGGCCGAGGAGATCGCCGCCGGGATCGCCGGCGCCCGGCTGCACCGCATCCCCGGCTGCGGCCACCTGCCGCCGCTGGAGGAGCCCGGCCTGGTGACGGCGCTGCTGCGGGACTGGCTGTTGGCCTGATCTCCCTGGCCTGATCCCTTTGGCCTGATCCCCTCAACCCGACGGCCGCTCCGGCCAAGGCCGGGGCGGTGGCCCCTGGGGTTTCGGTCCGCCCGCCTCCTGGGGCATCGTCCTGCCCCGGAGGAACCAACATCATGTCCAGGATCGAACGACGCGCCCTGCTCGCGGGCGCCACGGCGCTGCCCCTCGCCAGGCCCGGCCTGCTGCGGGCACAGGCCCGGGGGCCGGTGCAGATCGGGCTGTTGAGCGACATGAGCGGCCCCTTCCGCGATGTCGGCGGGCCGGGCAACCGGGTGGCGGCGGAGCTGGCGGTGCAGGATTTCGGCGGCAGCCTTCTCGGCCGGCCGATCACCGTCCGCCAGGCGGATGGGCAGAACCGCGCCGATGTCTCGGCGGCGCTGGCGCGGGAATGGATCGACAGCCTCGGCGTCGATGTCCTGGCCGATGGCGCCGCCAGCAGCTCCGGCCTCGCCATCCAGGAGGTCTGCCGCGAGAAGAAGCGGATCTACATTATCACCGGCCCCGCCACCTCTGACATGACCGGGGCGAAGTGCTCGCCCTATGGCATGCATTTCGGCTTCGACACCTATGCGCTGGCCCATGGCACCGGCACGGCGCTGACCCGCTCGGGCGGCGACAGCTGGTACTTCATCACCTCCGACTATGCCTTCGGCCATGCGCTGGAACGCGACACCATGGCCGCCGTCCGCGCCGCCGGCGGCAAGGTGCTCGGCGCGGTGCGGGCGCCGCTGAACAACGCCGATTTCTCCAGCTTCCTGATCCAGGCCCGCGCCTCGGGGGCCAAGGTGGTGGGCTTCGCGCTCGCCGGGATCGACCTGCAGAACTGCATCAAGCAGGCGGCGGAGTTCGGCCTGACGCGCGGCGGCGCGCGCATCGCCACGCTGCTGGTGCAGGTCACGGACATCGTCGCGCTCGGCCAGAAGACCTGCGAGGGCATGGTGCTGACCGACAGCTTCTACTGGGACCTGAACGACGCGACCCGGGCCTGGGCGAAGCGCTACATGGCGCGGATGACGACCCCGCCCGGGCTGCAGCACGCGGCGATGTACACCGGCGTGACGCACTGGCTGAAGGCGGCGCGCGAGGTCGGCGGCACCGATGCCGACGCCGTCGCCGCGGCGATGAAGGCGATGCCGGTCAACGACATGTACAATGCGGATGTGCGCATCCGCGAGGATGGCCGGACGCTGCACCGCATGTATCTCTGGCAGATCAAGCCGGAGGCGGAGGCGCGCCATCCCTACGACTACTGCAAGCTCATCACCTCGATCGCGCCGGAGGAGGCCTGGCGGCCGCTGCGCGAGGGGGGCTGCCCGCTGATTCGCGGCTAAGGCGTGCCCCATGCGATCCAACGCCGCGCCGGACCATGGTCCGTGAACCGGCGTGAGCGGATCGTGGCCTAAACCGGCGGGAGCCAGCCGACGGCTCGCGCGTTAAGACCGGCCCGGTCCCTCGGGACCGCCTGCAGCCAGAAGGAGGCATGATCGGATGGATGGCAGGGACCTTCGACGGCGCATGGGCTGGATGCGGGCCGAGGCCGCGGCCCGCCGCCAGGCGGCGCCGCTGCGGCAACGCCAGCCGCAGCTCGCGCCGGTGACCGCCGAGGATTGCGTCAGGCTCGGCCGCGAGCCGGAGCGGCGGCTGGAGCCGCTGCGCCGGGGCACCGAGGCGCGGCGCTGAGAGCCGCTCCGCCGCATCCGCCCCATGCTGCGGACGCGGCGGGCACCCGCCTTTGGGCTGAGGCCGCCTGGCCTCAGCCCATGTTCACCATGATGGTTTTCTTGTGCGTGAAATGCTCGAGCATCGCCTCGAGCGAGGCCTCCTTGCCGAGGCCGCTGCTCTTCACCCCGCCATAGGACAGGTTGGCCTGGACAACGAGGTTCTGGTTGATCTGCACCAACCCGGCCTCCAGCCGGTGCGCCAGGTCCAGCCCGACCTTCAGGTTGTTGGTCCAGAGGCTGGCGGCGAGGCCGTATTCGCTGTCATTCGCCTCCTCCAGCACCGCCTCGGCCTCGTCGAAGGGCGCGATGACGGTGACCGGGCCGAAGATCTCCTCGCGCACCAGCCGGCTGTCCCGCGGCAGGCCGGTGAAGATCACGGGCTGGATGAACAGCCCCTTCCGCAGCCCCTGGTCCTTCGGCATGGCGCTGCAGACATGCGCGACGGCGCCCGGCGTGTTGCGGCCCTCCTCGATGAAGGCGCGGACCTTCTCGAGCTGGCCCTCGGAGACGATGGTGCCGATATCGGTCTTCTCGTCCAGCGGGTCGCCCATCACCATCGCATCCACCGCGGCCTTCATCGCCGCGACGAAGCGGTCGAAGATCGGCCGCTCGACATAGATGCGCGAGGCGGCGGTGCAGCTCTGCCCCTGGCGGGTGAAGCGCATGGAGGTGAGGGCGCCGCTCACCGTCTTCTCGAAGTCGCAATCCTGGAAGACGATCATCGGCGACTTGCCGCCGAGCTCGAGCGTCACCGGCACCAGCTTCTCGGCCGCCGCCCGGGCCACGATCTTCCCCGTCTCGACCGAGCCGGTGAAGGTGACCTTGCGCACCTTCGGGTGCTCGACCAGCGGCGCGCCGCAGTCCCGCCCGAAGCCGGAGAGCATGTTGAAGCAGCCCGGCGGCAGCACGCGGTTCATCAGCTCGCAGATGCGCAGCACGGCGAGCGGCGCCTCCTCGGCGCTCTTGACCACCACGGTGTTGCCGGCCACCAGCGCCGGCGCCACCTTCAGCGCCATCAGCAGCATCGGCACGTTCCAGGGGATGATGGCGCCGACCACGCCGAGCGGCTCGCGCACCGTCACGCTGAGGACGTTCGGCGCGAAGGGCACGCTCTCGCCCTTCAGCTCGGAGCCGAGGCCGCCGAAGAACTCCAGGATGTCGGCGACGGTGCCGGCCTCGACCCGGCTCTCGGTGCGCAGCGCCTTGCCGGTCTCGAGGGCGATGAGCCGCGCCAGCTCCTCCTGGTGCTCGCGCAGCAGCGCGGCGCATTGGTGAACCAGCGCGCCGCGCTTGCGGGCGGGCATCTTGGCCCAGGCCTTCTGCGCCCGCGCCGCGCTCTGCACCGCGGCGTCGACATCCTCGGCATCGCCCTCGGCGGCGTGCGCCACCGCCTCGCCGGTCGCCGGGTTCACCACCGCGAAGCTGCGGCCGTTGCGGCCGGGCACGTAGCCGCCATCGATGAAGTGGAAGCCCGACAGCGCCCTAGCCAGGGCGAAGGGGTCGAGGCTGGGCGCGGCGGGGGTCGGGTGCGGGCGATCGAGCATGGGCGTGGCCTCCGAAATCGGCGGGACCATGACGCCGGGGCCCAAGCAGGGCAAGGCGGCCGGGCAAGGCGGCCGGCGCCGCGCCGCCTCAGCCCGGCATGCGCAGCGTGCTCGCCAGGCTCGCGCCGGCGGTCAGCATATGCGCCCGCATCTCCTGCCCGGCCGCCTCGCCATCGCCGCGCAGCACCGCCCGCAGCACGGCGCCATGCTCGGCGAAGGAGCGGCGGAGCCGGTCCTCGCCATGGAATTGCGCCCGGCGGAAGGGGGCGAGGCGCAGCCGCAGCGCCTGCACATGCTCGACGAGGAAGCGGTTGTGCGTGCAGCGATAGAGGGCGGAATGGAATTCCCGGTTCAGCGCGTCATAGGCCGGCACCTCCCCGGCGGCAGCGGCGGCGGCCGAGCGCTCGTGCAGCGATTGCAGGGCGAAGCGCTCCGGCGCGGTCATGCGGTGGGTGGCGAGGCGGGCGCACATCGCCTCGGTCTCGGCCATCACCTCGAACATCTCGCCGAGCCGCTCCAGCGTCAGGGCCGCGACGCGCACCCCCCGCCGCGGCTCGATCTCGACCAGCCCGGCCGCCGCCAGCTCGCGCAGGGCCTCGCGCACCGGGGTGCGGGAGGCGCCGAAGCGCAGGGCGGCCTGCTGCTCGTCGATCTCGGCCCCGGGCGGCAGGCGGCCGGCGATGATCTCCTCGGCCAGCGCGGTGCGGATCCCCTCGCTCAGCGTGGCCGGCGCCGGGGCGGCGCCCGGCGCGGGGTCGGGGTGGTGGCGCGTCATGGCTGCGGCGTTTCCCTCCGCGGCCGGCCGGCGCCACGGGAATTGTTGATATGCATTAGGGGCGATGCACGGGCCTTGTGCATACTGAAATCCTATGAAACAAAGTTTCTGAATACCAGCACCGGGGCGCTGCCCCAGGGAGACCCCATGCCGGACACCGCGACGCAGGTCTCGCCCCCCACCGGCCTCTCCGGCACGCGGGGCTGGCTGGAGCGGCTCTGGTCGAGCATCGCCGATCGCGGCAGGGCCTATGCCGACGTGCCCTCGGCCGGCCTGCCGCCGCTGGAGCGCGCCCAGCGCCTGGCCCGCGCCATCCTTTCGGAGCGCGGCGAGGCCTCCGGCGCCGCCGTCGCGCGGGAGTTGCACGACAGCCTCAACGCCCTGGCCGGCGAGGACCGCCTGGCCTTCTTCCGCTTCCTCGCCGAGGGCTTCGCGCCGGAGCCGGCGAAGCTGCGCAAGGCGGCCGAGGCCTGGCTGGCCGAGCCGGGCACCGAGACGGCGGCGCGCCTCGCCGATGCCGCCGAGCCGCCGCGGCAGGAGTTGCTGCGGCGCATGAACCTCGCCCCGGGCGGCACCGCGGCGCTGGTGAAGCTGCGCGAGGAGCTCACCGCCCTTCTGCGCGGCGAGCCGGTGCTGAAGGTGCTGGACAGCGACCTCCGCCACCTCTTCGCCTCCTGGTTCAACCGGGGCTTCCTCGAGCTGCGCCGGATCGACTGGCAGACCCCGGCGGCGGTGCTGGAGAAGCTGATCCGCTACGAGGCGGTGCACGAGATCCAGGGCTGGGACGACCTGCGGCGGCGGCTGGAAGGGGACCGGCGCTGCTTCGCCTTCTTCCACCCCGCCCTGCCGGGCGAGCCGCTGATCTTCGTCGAGGTGGCGCTGGTCGCCGGCATGGCCGAGGCGGTGCAGCCGCTGCTGGCGCGCGACCAGCGGCCCGCCAGCCCGAAATCGGCGGATACCGCCATCTTCTACTCCATCTCCAACTGCCAGGAGGGGCTGCGCGGCATCTCCTTCGGCAATTTCCTCATCAAGCAGGTGGTCGAGGAGCTGAAGGGCGAGCTGCCGCAGCTCAGCCGCTTCGCCACCCTCTCGCCGGTGCCCGGCTTCCGCCGCTGGCTCGACCGCCAGCTCGCCAGCCCGCCGGAGGGCGGGATCTTCAACGCCGAGGAGGCGGCGGCGCTCGGCGGCGAGGACCCGGTGCAGGGCTTCAAGGCCATGACCGAGGGCGAGTGGTGGCTGGATGCGGCGCGCGCTGAGGCGTTGCGGCGGCCGCTGCTGCGGCTGGCCGCCGGCTACCTCACCCGGCCGAACAGCGGCGGCGCGGCCATCGACCCGGTCGCGCGCTTCCATCTCGGCAACGGCGCCCGGCTGGAGCGCGTCAACTGGCTCGGCAACACCAGCGCCCGCGGCATGCGCGAGAGCTATGGCGTGATGGTGAACTACCTCTACGATCCGGAGGCGATCGAGGCGAACCACGAGGCCTTCGTGCATTCCGGCCAGGTGGTGCGCTCGGCCGGCGTCGACGGGCTGCTGCAACTGCCGCGCACCGCCCCCCAGGGTGGGTCGCGCTACGGTCTGTCGCGGCTGCTGGGCGGCGAGGAGAAGGCGGGCGGCAAGCCGGGCTGATCCGGCCCCACCCGATGGGTTGAGACGTTCGGGGAAGGAAACGCGTCAACAATGTCGCCGCAGACGGCCTCCATCCTGGGGCTGGTCGTGATGTTCGTCGTCGCGACCGCCCTGCCCATCAACATGGGCGCGCTGGCCCTCGCCATGGCCTTCCTGGTCGGGACGCTCTTCGTCGGGATGTCCTCGGCGGCGATCATCGGCGGCTTCCCCGGCGACCTCTTCGTCACCCTGGTCGGCATCACCTACCTCTTCGCCATCGCGCAGAAGAACGGCACCATCGACTGGCTGGTGCACCAGGCGGTCCGCGCCGTGCGCGGGCGGATCGCCGCCATCCCCTGGATCATGTTCGCGGTCGCCGCGGCGCTGACCGCGGTCGGCGCCGTCTCCCCCGCCGCCTGCGCCATCCTGGCGCCCATCGCCCTGCAATTCGCCAAGGCCTACGGCATCAGCCCGCTGCTGATGGGGCTGCTGGTGATCCATGGCGCCCAGGGCGGCGGCTTCTCGCCGATCAGCATCTATGGCGGCATCACCAACCAGATCGTCGCCCGCTCCGGCCTGCCGGTCTCCGAGACCTCGCTCTTCCTGGCCAGCCTCGGCTACAACCTGCTCTGCGCCGTCGGCGTCTTCCTCGCCTTCGGCGGCCGGCAATTGCTGCACCGGCGCGCCGCGGCCGACGGCGTGACCGGCGACGAGCACGGGCCCGCCGGAATCCCGATGTCCGGCCATGGCACCTCGGCCGATGCCAGCCTCGCGCTGCCGGCGCATCCGGCGGCGGCGCGGCTCGACCCGCAGCAGCTGGCGACGCTGGCCGGGCTGGCGGCGCTCGCGGTCGGCGCGCTGGTCTTCAACCTCAATGTCGGCCTGGTGGCGGTGACCGTCGCGGTCATCCTCACCCTGCTGGCGCCGGCCGAGCAGAAGGGGGCGGTGGACAAGATCGGCTGGTCCACCATCCTGCTGGTCGGCGGCGTCGTCACCTATGTCGGCGTGCTGCAGAAATCGGGCGCCATCGACAGCGTCGGGCAGGGGGTGTCGGGGATGGGGGCGCCGCTGCTGGCCGCCCTGCTGCTCTGCTACATCGGCGGCGTGGTCTCGGCCTTCGCCTCCTCGGTCGGCGTGCTCGGCGCCATCATCCCGCTGGCGGTGCCCTTCCTGCAGCACGGCGAGATCGGCACGGCGGGCATGATCGCGGCGCTGGCGGTCTCCTCGACCGTGGTCGATGTCTCGCCCTTCTCGACCAACGGCGCCCTGGTGGTCGCCAATGCCCAGCCCGAGGAGCGCGACAGCGTCTACCGCCGCTTCCTGATCTACAGCATCCTGGTGGTGCTGGCGGGGCCGCTGCTCGCCTGGCTGATCTTCATCGTGCCGGGGTGGATGTAGCCCGCCGGGCGGCCCCCTCCGCCCGACAGCCCCTGGACCATTGTTCGATCGCGTGATCCACGCGTCTCGGCGGCCCCGCTTCGGGCGATGACGCCCGAAAGACGATTGCGACCCGGAGAGGAATGACCATGCAGCACGCCACCGGCCCAGGCAGTGATTTCGCAACCAGCGCCACGGGGCCCCTGCAGGGCCTGCGCGTGCTGGACCTCACCCGCGTCCTCGCCGGCCCGACCTGCACGCAGATGCTGGGCGATCTCGGCGCCGAGATCATCAAGATCGAGCGGCCCGAGGCCGGGGACGACACCCGCGGCTTCGCCCCGCCCTTCATCCCGAACACCCGGGAGAGCGCCTATTTCGTCGGCGTCAACCGCAACAAGAAGTCGGTCACCGTCGACATCGCCAAGCCGGAGGGCCAGGCGCTGATCCTGCGGCTGCTCGAGCACTGCGACATCCTGGCGGAGAATTTCAAGGTCGGCGCCCTGGCGAAATACGGGCTCGGCTACCAGCAGTTGAAGGCCCGCTTCCCGCGGCTGATCTACTGCTCCATCACCGGCTTCGGCCAGACCGGCCCCTACGCCCCGCGGCCCGGCTACGACGCGCTGATCCAGGCCATGGGCGGCGTCATGTCCCTCACCGGGGAGCCGGCGGGCTCGCCGCAGAAGGTGGGCGTGCCGGTCGCCGACCTCTTCGCCGGCCTCTATGGCTGCATCGGCATCCTCGCCGCGCTCAACCACCGCAACGCGACCGGGGAGGGGCAGCAGATCGATATCGGCATGCTCGACACCCATGTCGCCTGGCTGGCCAACCAGGGCATGAACTACCTGGCGACGGGCCAGAACCCGCCGCGGCTCGGCAACCAGCATCCGAACATCGCGCCCTACCAGGAATTCCCGACCAAGGACGGCTACATCATCCTCGCCGTCGGCAACGACCCGACCTTCGAGCGCTTCTGCAAGGCCTTCGGGCAGGAGGCGCTGCTGGCCGATCCGCGCTTCGCCACCAATGCCTCGCGGGTGCAGAACCGCCAGCTGGTGACCGACACCCTGACCCCGGTGATGCAGGGCCGGACCACGGCCGAGTGGATCGAGGCGCTGGAGGCGCTGAAGATCGGCTGCGGCCCGATCAACACGCTGGAGCAGGTCTTCGCCGACCCGCATGTGCAGGCCCGCGACATGGTCGTCGAGATGCAGCACGCGAGCGGCGAGGCGGTGAAGGTCATCGCCAACCCGGTGAAGCTCTCGGCGACGCCGCCGAGCTACCGCAGCCCGCCGCCGGTGCTCGGCCAGCACACGGACGAGGTGCTGGGCGGGTTGCTCGGCATGACCGAGGCGGAGATCAGCGGCCTCCGGCACAAGGGCATCACCTGAGGCCGCATGCGCGCCGCGGGACGGGGCAGGGGCGCCGCGTCCCGCGGGAATGTCAGGCCTGCCGCGATGCGGCGCGGCTTTGCGCGCCGCGCCGCCGCCTGTAGACACGGGGGCGGGGAGGACACGTCCTGGTTGCGTTGCCGCAGGCCGGCACCCGGCCTGCCGCGGCGCCGCTCCGGCGCGCCCGGCAGGCGCCAGCGATCCTCCCGATGGCTGGCCCGCGGGGGCGCGGTCGTCGTCGGGACCGGATCGGGGGCCTTGCATGCGCCGCGAAGGATTGCGCTACCTGCTGCCGCAGGGATTTTTCGGCCTGGCCTGGACGGAATGGGGGCCACGGGACGGCTCGCCCATCCTCTGCGTGCATGGCCTGACCCGGACGGGACGGGATTTCGACCGGCTGGCGGCGGCGCTCGCCGCCCGCGGCCGGCGGGTCCTCTGCCCGGACCTGCCGGGGCGGGGCGCCTCCGACTGGCTGCCCGACCCCGCGCTCTACGTCCCGGCGACCTATGTGGCGGCGCTCGGGCATCTCCTCGCCCGGCTGGACGGGCCGGTGGACTGGGTCGGCACCTCGCTCGGCGGCGTCTGCGGCATGGCCGTGGCGGCGACGCCCGGCAACCCGATCCGCCGCCTGGTGCTGAACGACATCGGCGCCGTCGTGCCCGGGGAGGCGCTGACCCGGATCGGCGCCTATCTCGGGCAGGAGGAGGCCTTCGCCGACCTGGCCGGGCTGGAGGCGCATCTGCGCGCCGTGCATGCCCCCTTCGGCTGCCTGAGCGATGCCGACTGGCGGCACCTGGCGGAGACCTCGGCGCGCCATCGGCCCGGCGGGGGCCTGGCGCTGCATTACGACCCGGCGATCGCCGTCGCCGCCCGCAACGCCGCGCCCGGCGATCTCGACCTGTCGCCGATCTGGTCGCGGGTGGGCGCGCCCGTGCTGCTGCTGCGCGGCGCCGAGAGCGATGTCCTCCCTGCCGCCACGGCGGGCGCCATGGGGCGGCGGCCGGGCGTCCTGGTGCGGGAGATCCCCGGCTGCGGCCATGCGCCGGCGCTGATGGAGGCGACCCAGATCGACCTGCTGGTGGATTTCCTCCTCTCCGGCGCCTGAGGAGGGCGACCGCCGTGATCGTCGGGCGGCCTGCCGCGTTGCTGCCGCATGCTCCCGTTCCACCCCCGACCGCCCTGGCTGACAGGGCGCCTGCAGACGCTGCGCGCCCTGCGCTGGCCCTTTCCCGCCCGGCTGGCCGAGGGGCACCGGCTCTGGCTGCCGCTGCCGGACGGCGATGCGCTGGCGGCGACGCTGCACCTGCCGGAGGCGGCGCGGCCAGGCCGGCCCCTCGCGGTGCTGGTGCACGGGCTCGCCGGCGGCGAGGACGATCCCTGTCTGCGGGAGGCGGTCGGGGCGCTGCTGCGCCGCGGCTTCCCTGTGCTGCGGCTCAACCTGCGCGGCAGCGCCGCCAGCCGCGACCGCAGCACCAGCCATGTCCATCTCGGCCGGTCCGAGGACCTCGCCGCGGCGCTGGCCAGCCTGCCGCCGCCCCTGGTGAATGCCGGGGTGCTGCTCGCCGGCTGGTCGCTCGGCGCGGCGCTGGTGCTGCTGCTGCTCGGGCGGCTATCGGCGACGCCGGGCCTGCCGCGCCTCCTCGGCGCCGCCGCGATCAGCCCGCCGCTGCAGCCGGACCTGGCGCATGCGGCGATCGACGCGCAGCCGCTGCTCGGCCGGGCGCTGCTGGCGGCCTACCGGCGCGAGGTGCTCGCCGTGCCGGCGCGCGACCTGCCGCCCGCCCTGCGCGAGGCGGCGCAGGCGGCGCGCTCGCTGCGGGAATTCGAATCGCGGGTCACCGCGCCGCGCTTCGGCTACCCGTCCTATGCGGTGTTCTGCGAGGTGAACCGCCCGGCCGCGGTGCTGCCGCGGATCCGGCGGCCGGTGCTGCTGCTGACGGCCGCGGACGATCCCTTCCTGCCGCCGGAGGCGGCGGCGCGGATCGCCTGGGAGGACTGCCCGGCCATCCTGCCGCTGCAACTCGCCGGCGGCGGCCATTGCGGCTTCTACGACCGGCGGCCCGAGGCGCTGTCGGTCCGCGCCCTGCTCGCCTTCTTCGAGGGGCTGGCGGACGAGCCTGACATTGCCGCGGGCAGGGCGGTCGCCGCCTTCGACGCGGCGGCCTGAGCGGCCGCGTGGCGCGACGCCGAGCGGCCGGAGGCGGCGCCCGGCCTCTGCGGGACGCGAAGGGGAAGCCTTCGCGCGCCTGGAATCAGAATCCCGGCCGCGGCGTCAGCTCCATCATCACCTGGTCGAGGCCGCCATCGACCAGGATCTCGGCGCCGTTGACATAGGCGCTGCGCGGGCAGGCGAGGAAGATCACCGCATCGGCGATGTCCTGCGGCGTGCCGATGCGGCGCGTCGGCAGGATCTGCTCGCGGCGCTCCTTCACCTCCGGCTGCTGGTAGAAGCTCTCCGACATCGGCGTGCGGATGAAGCCGGGGCTGACGACGTTGCTGCGGATGCCGTCCGGCCCCCATTCCAGCGCGAGCTGGCGCGACAGCATCACGGCCGCCGCCTTCGAGGCGCTGTAGGCGCCGCTGCGCGGCTGCGGGTTGCTCGCGGCGATCGAGGCGATGTGCACCATGGCGCCGCCGCGGCCGATCATCTGGTGGCGGAAGGCCTGGGCGCAGAGCAGGTAGCCGGTCAGGTTCACGTTGAGCAGCGTGTTCCATTCCTCGAGCGAGAGGCTGGACAGCGCGCCCGGCCGCAGGATGCCGGCATTGTTCACCAGGATGTCGGCCGGGCCGATCCGGTCGGCGCTGGCGAGCGCCGCATCGGCGATGCTGCCCTCGCTGCCGGTGTCGCAGGGAATCGCGGTGACGCGGCCGCCCATCTCCTGCAACTGCCGTTCGAGCGACTTCAGCGCATCGAGGTCGCGGTCGAGCAGGGCGACGGCGCAGCCCGCCTCGACGAAGGATGTGGAGATGGCGCGGCCCATGCCGCCGGCGGCGCCGGTGACGACCGCGATCTTTCCCCCCAGTCCCAGCCAGTCCGTGTTCATGCGTCGATCTCCCCCGGTCCCGGCGCGATCAGACGCGCCGGGACGGGTGAGGTCAAGCCGCCGTGTGCGCTGGCGGTCAGCCCGCGCGCAGCCGCCGCGCGGCCTCGACGGCGAAATAGGTCAGCACGCCGTTGGCGCCGGCACGCTTGAAGCCGAGCAGGCTCTCCAGCATCGCGCGCTCATGCTCCAGCCAGCCGTTGCGCACGGCGGCCATGATCATCGCGTATTCGCCGCTGACCTGATAGGCGAAGGTCGGCACGCCGAAGCGGTCCTTCACGCGGCGGACGATGTCGAGATAGGGCATGCCCGGCTTGACCATCACCATGTCGGCGCCCTCGGCGAGGTCGAGCGCCACCTCGCGCAGCGCCTCGTCGGTGTTCGCCGGGTCCATCTGGTAGGTCTTCTTGTCGCCGCGGAGCGCGCGGCCGCTGCCGACCGCATCGCGGAACGGGCCGTAGAAGGCCGAGGCGTATTTCGCCGCGTAGGACATGATGCGCGTGTCGATCAGCCCGCGCGCGTCGAGCGCCTCGCGGATCGCGCCGATGCGGCCGTCCATCATGTCCGAGGGCGCGATGACGTCGATGCCGGCCTCGGCCTGGTTCACCGCCTGCTGCACCAGGATGGCGAGGCTGTCGTCGTTGTGCACGTAGTCGCCGGCGCGGGTCTCGCGGATCACGCCGTCATGGCCGTGATCGGTATAGGGATCGAGCGCGACGTCGCCGACCAGGCCGAGTTCGGGGAATTCCTGCTTCAGCAGCCGCGCGGCGCGGCAGATCAGGTTCTCCGGGTTCAGCGCCTCGGTGCCCTCGGCATCCTTCGCCTCGGGCGGCGTCATCGGGAAGAGGGCGATCGCCGGGATGCCGAGCGCGGCCGCCTGCTCGACATGGCCGGCCAGCCGGTCGAGCGAGACCCGCACGACGCCCGGCATGGAGGCGACCTCGGTGGTCTGCCCCTCGCCCTCGCGGATGAAGATCGGCCAGATCAGGTCGTCGACGGAGAGCGCGGTCTCCGCCACCAGCCGGCGCGTCCAGGCATCGCGCCGGTTGCGGCGCATGCGGGTGTTGGGGAAGCGCCCCACGGGCGTGCCGATGCTCATGCCGCGGCCTTCAGCGCCTGGTCGAGATCGGCGATGATGTCGTCGATATGCTCGATGCCGATGGAGAGGCGGACATAGCCCGGCGTCACGCCGGTCGAGCGCTGCTCGTCCTCGGAGAGCTGGGAATGCGTGGTGGTCGCCGGATGGATCGCCAGCGAGCGCGCATCGCCGATATTGGCCACGTGGTAGAACATCCTCAGCGCGTCGATGAATCGCGCGCCCGCCTCGGCGCCGCCCTTCAGCTCGAAGCCCATCAGGCTGCCGTAGCCGCCCTTCAGATAGGCATCGGCGCGGCGCTTCGCCTCGCCGGTCTGCAGGCTCGGATGGATCACCGTGGTGACCGAGGGCTGCTCCGCCAGCCAGGCGGCGACGCGCAGCGCGTTGGCGCAGTGCCGCTCCATGCGCAGCGGCAGCGTCTCGAGTCCCTGCAGGTGCAGGAAGGCGTTCAGCGGCGTGGTCGCGGCGCCGAGGTCGCGCAGCAGGCAGGTGCGCATGCGCAGGATGTAGGCGATCGGCCCGAGCGGCTTCACCGCCTGGGTCCAGACCGCGCCGTGGTAGCTGGGGTCGGGCGTGTTCAGGGTCGGGAAGCGCTCGGCATGCGCCTCCCAGTCGAAATTGCCGCCATCGACCACGATGCCGCCGATGCTGGTGCCATGGCCGCCGATGAATTTGGTGGTCGAGTGCATCACCACCGCCGCGCCGTGCTCGAAGGGCCGGCAGAGGATCGGGGCGGCGGTGTTGTCCATGATCAGCGGCACGCCGAGCCGGCGGCCAATCGCCGCCACCTCGCCGATCGGGAAGACCTGCAGCTTCGGGTTGGGCAGCGTCTCGGCGTAATAGGCGCGGGTGCGGGCATCGGTCGCGCGGGCGAAGGCCTCCGGGTCCTCGGGGCTCACGAAGCGCACCTCGACTCCCATGTTCCTCAGCGTGTTGGCGAAGAGGTTCCAGGTGCCGCCATAGAGGTCGGTGGAGGAGACGATGTTGTCGCCCGGCGTCGTCAGGTTCAGCACCGAGAAGGTGGTGGCCGCCTGGCCGGAGGCGACGGCGAGCGCCGCGACGCCGCCCTCGAGCGCGGCGATGCGCGTCTCGAAGGCATCCTGCGTCGGGTTCATGATGCGGGTGTAGATGTTGCCGAGCTCCTGCAGCCCGAAGAGCCGGGCGGCATGGCCGGTGTCCTGGAACTGGAAGCTGGTGGTCTGGTGGATCGGCACGGCGACCGAGCCGGTGGTCGGGTCGGCCCGATGGCTGCCGCCATGCAGGGCCAGGGTCTCCGGGCTGGTCCAGACGGGCTTGGACATGGTCTTCCTCTCCGCGGGCGGCGCTGGTGGCGCAGTCCTGCCACTTCCCCTCGCCGGGCGAAAGGGGCGAGGCGCCCGCCGCGCCGCCGGGCGGTGCGCCGCCGTTCCGGCCGCCCGGGTCCGGGCCTGCCGATGGAACAGCGGGGCAGGCTCCTCAATCGGCGCGGCGAGCCGGCGCCGCATGGCCGCCCCGCGTCCGGGCGCCGTGGTCATTCCCCGCCGGCGGTGCCAATTCCCCGCCCATCCGCGGGGGTTTCCCCATCGCCCCCACCCCAGACGCGTGATAGGTCTCTGCCATGACGACTGCCCCGCTCACCATCGCCATCGGCGGCGACCATGCCGGCCTGCCGCTGAAAGCCGTGCTGCAGGAGGCGCTGGCCAAGGCGGGGCACCGGCTGGTCGATGTCGGGACCAATTCCGCCGAGAGCGTGGACTACCCGGATTTCGCGCACCGGGTCGCCGCGGCGGTGGCGGCCGGGCAGGCCGCCTTCGGCGTGCTCGTCTGCGGCACCGGCATCGGCGTGCAGATCGCCGCCAACCGGCATCCCGGCATCCGTGCCGCGGTGCTGCACGACACCACCGAGGCGCGGCTGACGCGGGCGCATAACGACGCCAACATCGCCTGCTTCGGGGCCCGCACCACCGGGGCCGAGGTGGCGCTGGACGCGCTGCGCACCTTCCTCGGCACGGGCTTCGAGGGCGGCCGGCATGCCCGCCGCCTCGCCAAGATCGACCAGCCAGCCGCCTGACCCATTCCTCCAGGGCCGACCGATGAACGAGACCTCCGCCTACCGCATCCCCGACCGCTTCTTCTCCGCCGGCCTGGCGGAGGCCGATCCCGCGCTGGCGGCCGCCATCGGCCAGGAGCTTGGCCGGCAGCAGGACGGCATCGAGCTGATCGCCTCGGAGAACATCGTCTCCCGCGCGGTGCTGGAAGCCCAGGGCTCGGTCCTGACCAACAAGTATGCGGAAGGCTATCCGGGCCGCCGCTACTATGGCGGCTGCGAATATGTGGACGTCGCCGAGACCCTGGCGATCGAGCGGGCGACGAAGCTGTTCGGCTGCGGCTTCGCCAATGTGCAGCCGCATAGCGGCGCCCAGGCCAACCAGGCGGTCTTCCTCGCCCTGCTGCAGCCGGGCGACGCCTTCATGGGCCTCGACCTCGCCGCCGGCGGCCACCTGACCCATGGCTCGGCCGCCAACCTCTCCGGCAAGTGGTTCCGCCCCGTGCCCTATACGGTGCGCCGCGAGGACCAGCGGATCGACATGGCCGAGGTCCGCCGCATCGCGCTCGAGAGCCGGCCGAAGCTGATCATCGCCGGCGGCTCCGCCTATGCCCGGCACTGGGACTTCGCCGGCTTCCGCGCCATCGCCGACGAGGTGGGCGCCATCTTCATGGTGGACATGGCGCATTTCGCCGGCCTCGTCGCCGGCGGCGCGCATCCCTCGCCCTTCCCGCATGCGCATGTCGCCACCACGACGACGCACAAGACACTGCGGGGCCCGCGCGGCGGCATGATCCTCACCAATGACGAGGCGCTGGCGAAGAAGTTCAACAGCGCGGTCTTCCCCGGGCTGCAGGGCGGCCCGCTGATGCATGTGATCGCCGCCAAGGCCGTCGCCTTCGGCGAGGCGCTGAAGCCGGAGTTCCGCGCCTATGCCCGGGCCGTGGTCGCCAATGCCGTGGCGCTGGCCGCCGAGCTGCGGGCGCAGGGGCTCGACCTCGTCACCGGTGGCACCGACAACCACCTGCTGCTGGTCGATCTCCGGCCGAAGCGCCTCACCGGCAAGGCCTCGGAGGCGGCGCTGAACCGCGCCCACCTGACCTGCAACAAGAACGCCATCCCCTTCGACCCGGAGAAGCCGATGGTCACCTCCGGCGTGCGGCTCGGCACCCCGGCCGGCACGACGCGGGGCTTCGGCGAGGCGGAGTTCCGCGAGGTGGGGCGGTTGATCGGCGAGGTGCTGGACGGCCTCGCCCGCGCCAATGATGCGGCGGCGAACTCGGCGGTGGAGGAGAGCGTGAAGTCCCGCGTCCTCGCCCTCTGCCAGCGCTTCCCCATCTACTGACCAGTGATGCCGGTGCGCATTGACGCTGGCGCGTCAATGCGCCGGCGCGCCGGCCTTGCCCCTGGCCGCTTGGCTTCGCGCCGATGGGTGCGGCGCCCGTTCGGCCGCTCCGCCGGTTACGGATCGGGCGGCTTGCAGACCGACATGGGTTTGGCCATCGGGTAGCCGACAGCCCCCATCTGGCGCTGCAGCGGGCCGGCCTCGGCATAGCCGCGCGCCCGGTAGAAGCGACGGGCGGTCGCCGTGCTCTCCAGCCGGCAATGGGCGAGGCCGCGAGCCCGCGCCCAGGCCTCCAGGGCCGCCAGCACCGCCGTGCTGACCCCGCGGAAGCGTGCCTCCGGCGCCACGTAATTCAGGCCGATGCGGCCGTCGCCGCCGCTCGAGCCGACGCCGCAGACCCTGCCGCCGATCTCCGCGACCAGGACGCAACCCTGCGGCGAGGCGATCCAGCCCGCCACCTGCGCCGGCGTCTTGTTGCCGAGCCAGGCGGCCAGCACGGCCGGGTCGTCCCCATGATCCGCCCGGCACAGAAGCTGGATGGAGCGGCGCAGCACCGCGCTGGCGGCGGCGGCATCCGCCGGCCTCGCCGGCCGCACCGTGATGGCCTCGCCCACGGTCCGCATGCCCAACCCTGGCGCTCCCTGAAGCCGCCTGCCACTATATCTGGTGCCAAGCGGGCGAGGAAAGGATCCCCTGACATGCGCTGCCCCTTCTGCGGGAGCGAGGACACCCAGGTGAAGGACAGCCGACCGGCCGAGGACAGCGCCGCCATCCGCCGGCGCCGCTCCTGCCCCGCCTGCGGCAGCCGCTTCACCACCTTCGAGCGGGTCCAGCTGCGCGAGATCACCGTCCTCAAGACCGATGGCCGGCGGGTGCCCTTCGACCGGGAGAAGCTCGCCCGCTCCATCCGCGTCGCCCTGCGCAAGCGGCCGGTGGACGAGGACCGCATCGAGCGCATCGTCAACAGCATCCAGCGCAAGCTGGAGACCGAGGCGGAATCCGAGGTCACCTCCCGCCAGATCGGCGAGATCGTCATGGAATCGCTGAAGGAGGTGGACCAGGTCGCCTATGTCCGCTTCGCCAGCGTCTACCGCAATTTCGGCGAGGCGAAGGATTTCCGCGAATTCCTCGGCAAGATGGATGCCGGCTGACCGGTCGCGCCCGCGGCGGCTGGACCGCGCCCCTCGCCTCTGATGTGCTCTCCGGAAAGGGGAGGACCCACGCCATGCCGCCGCTCCGCCGGCGCGCCCTGCTCGGCGCGCTGCTCGCCAGCCCCGCCCTCGCCGCCGGGCCGGAGGCCGCCCGGGACTGGCCGAGCCGCCCGGTCCGCCTCATCGTCGGCTATCCCGCCGGCGCCTCCACCGATCTCTGCGCCCGCATCCTCGCCGAGGACATACGCCGCCGCCTGCCGCAGCCAGTGATCGTCGAGAACCGGCCCGGCGCCAACGGCGCGCTCGGCGCCGCCTTCGTCGCCGAGGCCGAGCCGGACGGCCATACGCTGCTGGTCAGCAACACCAGCACCATGACCGCGAACCACCTGCTCTACCGCGACATCCGCTACGACCCGCTGCGCGACCTGCTGCCGATCTCGACCATCACGCTGAGCCCCTTCATCCTCGCGGTCAGCGGCAAGAGCCGGCAGCGGGCGCGGATGCAGAGCCTGGCCGCCATCCTCGAGCTCGCGCGCAGCCGGCCGGAGGGGCTCACCTACGGCTCGGGCGGCATCGGCAACCTGCAGCACCTCAACATGGAGCTGCTGGCCCGCAAGGCCGGCATCCGCCTGCTGCACGTGCCCTTCCGCGGCGCCGCGCCGGCCGAGAACGCGCTGGTCGCCGGCGATGTCGACCTGATGCTGGAGACGCCCTCGGCCGGGCCGCTCTTCCGCGACCGGGCGATCGACGCCATCGCCGTCACCGGCGGGACGCGCTGGCGCGACCTGCCCGAGGTGCCGACCCTGGCCGAGGCGGGCCTGCCCGAGCTGGTGCTCACCTTCTGGAACGGGCTGGTGGCCCCCGCCGGCCTGCCGCCGGCGATCCGCGAGCGGCTGGTCGGCCTGATGCGGGCGGCGAGCGAGGCGCCGGAGACGCGCCGGCTGCTGCTCGGCCAGGGCGAGGTGATGGTGCTGCCGCCCGAGGCCTTCCGCGACCGCATCGCCGCCGACATCGCCCGCAACGCTGCGGTGATCCGCGAGGCCGGCATCGAGGTTCAGTAGGGCAGCCCTGCGCCGGCCCCTCTTTTCCGCATCCCGGCGCCGCGCCACCTTGCGCGCATGACAGCCTCCCGTGCCCGGGCGGGTGGGCACCCGTGCCGGGTGCCGGCCCGCCGATGACCGACCGCGATCCCGACCCGGAGGCCGATCGCGACCACATAGCCGCGGCGCTGGCCATCGCCCGGCGCGGCCTCGGCAATACTTGGCCGAATCCGGCGGTCGGCTGCGTGCTGGTGCGGGACGGCCAGGTGGTCGGCCGCGGCTGGACCCAGCCCGGCGGGCGGCCGCATGCCGAGGCGGTGGCGCTGGCCCGCGCCGGGGCGGCGGCCGAGGGCGCGACCGCCTATGTCACGCTCGAGCCCTGCTCGCATTGGGGCCGCACCCCGCCCTGCTGCGACGCCCTCATCAAGGCCGGCATCCGCCGCGTGGTGGTGGCGACCGGCGATCCCGACCCGCGGGTGGACGGGCGCGGCTTGCAGCGGCTGCGCAAGGCCGGGGTGATCGTCGAGCTCGGCCTCGGCGGGCCGGCGGCGCGGGCGCTGAATGCCGGCTTCGCCCGGCGCATCACCCGGGGCCTGCCGCTCGTCACCCTGAAGCTGGCGACGACGCTCGACGGCCGCATCGCCACCGCCGGCGGCGAGAGCCGCTGGATCACCGGCCCCGAGGCGCGGCGGGAGGCGCATGCGCTGCGCGCCCGGCACGATGCCATCCTGGTCGGCAGCGGCACGGTGCTGGCCGACGACCCCGAACTCACCCCGCGCCTGCCCGGCACCGCCCGGGTGCCGCTCGCCCGGGTGGTGGCCGACAGCCGGCTGCGCACCCCGCTCGACAGCCGGCTGGTGCGGACGGCGCGGCAGGTGCCGACCTGGATCGCCACCCGCACCGGCCAGCGCCCCGGCGTGCTCGCCCCCTATCTCGAGGCCGGGGTGCAGATCCTGCCGGTGCCGCGGGCGCGGCCGGGGCTCGACCTCGCCGCCCTGCTCGGGGCGCTGGCGCAGCGCGGCGTTACCCGGGTGATGGCCGAGGGCGGCGCCGGGCTGGCGGCCGGCCTGCTGCGCGCCGGCCTGGTCGACCGCATCGCCTGGTTCCACGCGCCCGGCATCATGGGCGGGGACGGGCTGCCGGCGGTGCAGCCCTTGCCGCTGGCCGCGCTTTCCGCCATGCCCAGATACCGCCGCGTCGCCAGCCGGGCGGTCGGGGCCGACTGGTTCACGGAGCTGGTCCGCGAGGAGAGCGAGGAAGCATGTTCACCGGAATCGTGACCGATCTCGGCACGGTGCGGGAGGTCCAGCCGATCGGCGGGGGCAACGACATGCGCCTCGTCATCGGCACCTCGCCGGCCTTCCTGGCGCAGCCGGCGCCGGCCGCCATCGGCGCCTCGATCTGCTGCTCGGGCGTCTGCCTGACCGCGGTGCAGCTCGGCGGCGACTGGTTCGCCGCCGACGCCTCGGCCGAGACCCTGTCGAAGACCACGCTGGGCGGGCTGCGGGCGGGCAGCCGCATCAACCTCGAGCGCAGCCTGCGGCTCGGCGACGAGCTGGGCGGGCATCTCGTCTCCGGCCATGTCGACGGCGTCGCCGAGGTGCTCGCGGCCGATCCGGAGAATGCCTCGGTGCGCTGGCGCTTCCGCCTGCCGCCCGGCCTCGCGCGCTTCGTCGCGGAGAAGGGGTCGGTGGCGATCGACGGCGTCTCGCTGACGGTCAACGAGGTTGACGGCGAGGTGTTCGGGGTCAACATCATCCCGCATACCGCCGCCGTGACGACCTTCGGGACGCTGCAGCCCGGCGGCCGGGTGAATATCGAGATCGACACGCTGGCGCGCTACGTCGCGCGGCTGGTGTCGGCAGACCAGGGCGCGCCCAGGGCCGTCATGCCCGGGGCCGCCCGTCCGGGGAGCCCTGCATGACCGCCGCCGCCGCGCCGCAACGCGTCAATTTCGCCGATTTCATCAGCCCGACCGAGGAGCTGATCGAGGAGGCGCGCCGCGGCCGGATGTTCGTCCTGGTCGATGACGAGGACCGCGAGAACGAGGGCGACCTCGTCATCCCCGGCCAGTTCGCGACCCCCGACGCCATCAACTTCATGGCCAAGCATGCCCGCGGCCTGATCTGCCTGGCGATGACGCGGCACCGGGTGGAGCAGCTCGGCCTGCCGCTGATGGCCGCCGCCAACGGCACGCGCCACTCCACCGCCTTCACCGTCTCGATCGAGGCGAAGGAGGGCGTCACCACCGGCATCTCGGCGGCCGACCGGGCGCACACCATCGCCACCGCCATCAACCCCGAGCTCGGCCGCGAGCACATCGTGACCCCCGGCCATGTCTTCCCGCTGCTGGCGCGCGACGGCGGCACCCTGGTGCGCGCCGGCCATACCGAGGCCTCGGTCGACATCGCCCGCCTCGCCGGCCTCAACCCCTCGGGCGTGATCTGCGAGATCATGAACGAGGACGGCACCATGGCGCGGATGCCGGACCTCGTCGCCTTCGCCCAGCACCATGGGCTGAAGCTCGGCACCATCGCCGACCTCATCGCCCATCGCCGGCGCACCGAGCGGCTGGTGCGGCGGGTGACCGAGGGCCAGATCGAGCATCCGGTGGGCGGCGACTGGCGCCTCGTCGTCTTCACCAACACGCTCGAATACGGCGAGCACCTGGCGCTGGTGAAGGGCGACGTCGCCGCCGCCGGGCCGGTGCTGGTGCGCATGCATGCCGCGAACCTGCTGCACGACATCGTCGCCGGCGCCGGCACGGCCGACCTGCACGACGCCATGCGCATGATCGAGACGGCCGGGCGCGGCGTCGTCGTCATCATCCGCGACTGGCGGCTCAACAACATGAGCGAGCAGATCCGCCACAGCAAGGATCGCCGGGTCGCGCCGCCCGAGATCCGCGACTACGGCATCGGCGCCCAGATCCTGGCCGATCTCGGCGTCCGCGACATGGTGCGGCTGTCCAACAACCCCCGGCCCATCGTCGGCCTCGAGGGGTATGGGCTGCGGGTCGTCGAGACCCGGCCGCTGATCCGCAGGAAGGACACGCCATGAGTACCATCGACGCGCCGGTGCGCGCGGCGCAGCCCCTTCCCGGGCCGGCGCCGCGGCTGCTGGTGATCCAGGCCCCCTATTACGAGCAGGTGGTCGGCGGCATGCGCCGCGGCGCCGAGCGGGTCTTCGCCGAGGCCGGGGCCACCCACCAGGTGGTCGAGGTCGCCGGCGGCTACGAGCTGCCGGCCGCGCTCCGCATGGCGCTGGCGCAGACCGGCGAGGCCTATGACGGCTACCTGCTGCTCGGCTGCGTGGTGCGTGGCGAGACCGACCACTACACCTTCATCTGCGACGCCATCTGCCACGGCGTGATGCAGATCGCGGCCGAGACGGGGGCGGCGATCGGCTTCGGCCTGCTCACCGTCGACACCCTGCCGCAGGCGGTGGCGCGGGCCGGCGAGGACCATCACAACAAGGGGGCCGAGGCGGCGCATGCGCTGCTCGGCCAGGTGGCGCTCCGCCGCCGCTGGGGCCTGTGATGCCGGGACCGAAATCGGCGACCGGCGAGCTCGACCGGCTGCGGGCGGAATACGCCGCGGAGCAGCGGGCGGCGGGCGAGGGCCGGCCGTCGGGGCTCGACCGGGGGCCGGCCGCCCCGCCCGAGGCCGCGTCCGGGGCCGCCCCCGCCGGCCGGGCGGCGCCGGCCCGCAAGGGCGGCGCGCCGCGCGGCCGCGGCCGGCCGCGCACCGGCGCCCGCCTCGCCGCGGTGCAGGCGCTGTTCCAGAGCGAGCAGACCGGCGAGCCGGCCGAGTCCGTCATCAGCCAGTTCCAGCGCCACCGCCTCGGCACCCAGCCCGGCGAGGGCGGCTTCGAGGAAGGCCGGGTGCCGGACGCCGATGCGCCGCTCTTCGCCGAGATCGTGCTGCGCGTCGCCCGCGATCCCGCGGCGCTGGACGAGGAGCTGGCGCGCCACCTGGCGCGGGACTGGCCGCTCGCCAAGCTCGACCCGGTGCTGCGGGCGCTGCTGCGGGCCGCCTGCGGCGAGCTGCGCGGCACCACGGAGCCGCCGGCGCGGGTGGTGATCAACGAGTATCTCGACGTGGCGCATAGCTTCTTCGGCCCCGAGGAATCGCGCTTCGCCAATGGCGTGCTGGACGCCATGGCGCGCGCCCTCCGGGCGGAGGAGTTCGCCGGCCAGCCGCGCCGCCGCGGTGGCTGAGCCGCCGGGCGCGCCGGCGGACGAAGAGGCGCGGGAGGGTTCGCCGGAGGCGCCGCTGCCGGGCGAGTTCGCGCTCATCGCCCGGCATTTCCGCCGCCTCGCCGGCCCCGGCGCGCTGGATCTGCAGGACGATGCCGCGGTGCTGGCGCCCCCCCGGGGGCGCGAGCTGGTGCTGGCCGCCGATGCCATGGTGGCGGGCGTGCACTTCCTCCCCGACGACCCGCCGGAGGAGGTCGGCCGCAAGCTGCTGCGGGTGAACCTGTCCGACCTCGCCGCCATGGGGGCGGTGCCGCTCGGCTACCTGATGACCACGGCCCTGCCGCGGACGCTGCCGGCCGACTGGCTCGGCCGCTTCGTCGAGGGGCTGGCCGCCGATCAGGCGGAATACGGCGTCTCGGTGCTGGGCGGCGACACGGTCTCGACGCCGGGGCCGGTGGCGCTCTCGCTCACCATCCTCGGCCATGTGGCGCCCGGCACGGCGCTGCGGCGCGCCGGGGCGCGGCCGGGCGACGGGCTCTGGGTTTCCGGCACCATCGGCGACGGGGCGCTCGGCCTGCTTGTGCTGCAGGGCAGGCTGGCGGGCGACGCGGCGGGGCATCTGGCGCGCCGCTACCGCCTGCCGCAGCCGCGCCTGGCCCTCGGGCAGGCGCTGCTCGGCCTCGCCCGGGCGGCGATGGATGTCTCGGACGGGCTGGTGCAGGATTGCGGCCATCTCTGCCGCGCCTGCGGCTGCGGCGCCGAGATCGAGGCGGCGGCGCTGCCGCTCTCGCCGGCGGCGCTGGCGGCGCTCGCGGCCGAGCCGGGGCTGCTCGCCACCCTGCTCGGCGGCGGCGACGACTACGAGCTGCTCTTCGCCGCGCCGGCCGAGGCCGCGGCGGAGGTCGAGGCCCGGGCCGCCAGGGCCGGGACGCCGGTGACCCGGATCGGCCGCTTCGCCGCCGGCCCGGCGCGGGTGCGCGTGCTGGATGCGGCCGGCGCCGAGCTGCCGCTGCCGCAGGCCGGCTGGAGCCATTTCTGAGGCGCCCGCGGCGCCGCCGGGACGAGCGGATCGGCAGAACACTGAAAATAAGGCCCGGTGTCCCGATCCCGACGTCCCGCAGACGCCAAGATCAGGACACTAGAGCATGTCCTGCGAAGGTCCGTTCGCCTGCAATGCTCTAGGGATTTGTTTTTACGAGCATCGTCACCTGTCAGGCTGAGGTCTTCCGGACAGGATCTGCTCTAGCGCATCGTCCCCGGGCCCGGCGTCTGCTGCGGACCGCCCGGCATGCTCGCCGCGCCGGGGCCGAAGCTGCCGATATTCCCGAACAGCGCCTGCAACAGAGTGCGGTCGTTGCCGGGGACCGGCGTCTCGCGCGAGACCATCTGGACAGCCTTGCCCTGGTCCTCGCCGACCCGCTTCACCTCCTGCACCACGCCCTGCGCGTCGAAGTTGATGACGACCACCTCCTGGTCCATCACCGCCAGGGCGCGGCCGGGGCGCTGCCGGGTCTTGCTGCTGATGTAGTACCAGACATTGTCGCCGAAGGTGCTGGTCTGGGTCGGCGAGCCGAGCAGCGCCTGCACGTCCTGCTTGGTCTGCACGCCCGGGACGATCTCGCCGAGCTGGTCCTGCGGCACGCGGTGGCCGCGCTGGACGACGGGCGCCTGGAAGACGCTGCAGCCGGGCAGGGCGGCGAGCAGGGCGGCGAGCAGGGCGAGGGCCAGGGGGAGGGCCAAGGCGCGGCCGGGCCGTGGGCCGGCCAGGCGGCTCCTGCGGCACGGCGCGTTGACCGGGCGGGAAGGGCGATCCATGTCTGCGGCCGAATGCCACCTCGCCGCGCCAGGGTCAACCGGATCGCGGCCCGCAGCCCGAAGGACCCCGCCGCGATGGGCCTCTCCGCCCTGTTCCGACGCAAGCCGCATGAAAGGGCAGGCTTCCTGCTCTACGGGGCGGCGGTCGCGGCGGCGCGCCATCCCTATTTCTTCGACCGGCTCGGCGCGCCCGACAGCCTCGATGGCCGCTTCGACCTGGTCGGGCTGCATGTGGCGCTGCTGATCCACCGGCTGCGGCGCGACGCCGATGCGCGCGGCGCGGCGCTGGCCCAGGCGGTGTTCGATGCCATGTTCGCCGACATGGACGTCAATCTCCGCGAGATGGGCGTCGGCGACCTCGCGGTCGGCAAGCGGGTGCGGCGGATGTGGGAGGCGTTCCACGGCCGGGCGCAGGCCTATGAGGCGGCGCTCGAGGCGGCGGATGCCGAGGCCTTCGCCGCGGCGCTGCAGCGCAATGTCTGGCGCTCGGAGGGCGAGGCCTCGCCGGCGGCGCGCCGACTCGCCGGCCATGCGCGCGCCACCGCTGCGGCCCTGGCGGCGCAGCCCCTGGCGCCACTGCTGCGCGGCGAGGTCCGCTTCCCCGATCCCGTCCCTGGCCCCGAGGAGCCCGCCGATGCCGCCTGAGGCCCCCGAATTCTCCCGCCCCCTGGCGCTGGGGCGGGTCGGCCCCGAGGGCCGCGCCGAGACGCTGGAGGCCGGCCCGGCCGAGCGCGCGGCGCTGGCGCGGCGATTCGGCATCCCCGGCATCGACAGCCTGCGGGTGCGATTCGACCTGCAGCCGGAGGCGGATGGCGCGATCCGCGCCACCGGCGAGCTGGAGGCCGAGGTGGTGCAGGAATGCGTGGTCAGCCTCGAGCCGGTGCCGCAGCGCGTGGCCGAGCGCTTCGTGCTGCGCCTGCTGCCCGCCGGGCGGGAGCCGGGGGACGGGCCGGAGGATCTCGACGAGATCGAGACCGAGCATGACGTGGCGGATCTCGGCGAGGTGGCAGCGGAGCAGCTCGCCCTCGCCCTCGACCCCTATCCCCGGGCGCCGGATGCGGTCCTGCCGGCGGAGGCCGGATCGGCGGAGGGCGCCTTCGCGGCGCTCGCCGCGCTCCGCCGGCGCCCGGCGCCATGACCGGCCCCGGCGGCGCCGGATGCGCCGTGCTGCCGCGGCGCGGGCGGAAGTCCTTCTTCCGCCACCCTTTCCGGGGAGGCCCCGGCCGGCGGCGCGCTTGCGTCAGGGGGGGCAGGATGCTACAGCCGCGCGCTCCCGCAGAATCCTGCTGTTTGTGACGAAGAAAGGCTCGGCGCCATGGCCGTTCCGAAGAAGAAGGTTTCGCCCTCCCGCCGCGGCATGCGTCGGAGTCATGAGGCGCTGTCCGCCCAGGCGCACCATGAGTGCCCGAATTGCGGCGAGCTGAAGCGGCCGCACCATGTCTGCGGCTCCTGCGGCCATTACGACGGCCGTGAGGTCATCGCCGCCGACGCCGTGAAGGGCGTGGTCCGCACCTGAGCCGCCGCGCCCGGCCGGCAAGGAAACGCAGATCGTGTCGAAGCCCTTCTCCCTGGCGATCGACGCCATGGGGGGTGACAACGCACCCGACATCGTGCTGGACGGGCTGGAGCTCGCCGCGGAGCGGCATCCCGAGGCCCGCTTCCTCCTGATCGGGGACGAGGCCCGCATCGGCGGCATGCTGGCGCGCCGGCCGAAGGCGGCGAAGCTCAGCAGCCTGCGGCACGCGCCCGACGTCATCTCCTCGGAGATGAAGCCGACCGCGGCGCTGCGGCAGGGCCGGCGGAGCTCCATGCGCGTCGCCATCGACAGCGTCGCCGCCGGCGACGCCGCCGGCGTGGTCTCGGCCGGGAACACCGGCGCGCTGATGGCGCTGGCGAAGATCGTCATCAAGACCCTGCCGGAGATCGACCGGCCGGCGCTCGCCGCCATCATGCCCTCGGCGCGCGGCGACGTGGTGATGCTCGATCTCGGCGCCAACGTGCAGTGCGACGCGCGCAACCTCGTCGAGTTCGCCGTCATGGGCGAGACCTTCGCCCGCGCCGTGCTCGGCCTCTCGGCGCCGAGCTATGGCTTGCTGAATGTCGGCTCCGAGGAGCTGAAGGGCGACGAGCGGGTGCGCGCGGCGGCCGAGGTGCTGAAGGAAAGCCATATCGGCGCCACCTTCCACGGCTTCGTCGAGGGGCACGACATCACCGCCGGCACGGTCGATGTGATCGTGACCGACGGCTTCACCGGCAACATCGCGCTGAAGACCGGCGAGGGCGCGCTCAAGCTGATGCGCGACCTGCTGCGGCAGGTCTTCACGAGCAGCGTCCCGGCGCGGCTCGGCTACCTGCTCGCGCGCCCCGCCCTCGACCGCCTGCGGGAATGGATGGACCCGCGCCGCTACAATGGCGCCATCCTGCTCGGCCTGAACGGCGTCGTCGTGAAGAGCCATGGCGGCACCGACGCGCTCGGCTTCGCGCATGCCGTCGACGTCGCCATGGACATGGTGACGCACCACTTCAACGACCGCATCCGGGAGGGACTCTCCCGGCTTTCCATGCCCGCGGCGGAGCCGCTCGCCCCCGCCCGGCCTTGAGGATCTGACCTGCCATGGTGACCCGCGCCATCATCGTCGGCTGTGGCGGCTACCTGCCGCAGCGGGTCGTCGCCAATGACGCGCTCGGCGAGGCCTTCGGCATCGAGACCTCGGATGCCTGGATCACCGAGCGCACCGGCATCCGCCAGCGCCATGTCGCGGCGCCGGAGGAGACCGCCTCCTCCATGGGCCTCGCCGCGGCGCGGCAGGCGCTGGAGCGCGCCGGCCTCGAGGGCGCGGCGGTCGATTGCGTCATCGTCGCCACCGCGACGCCGGACAGCGCCTTCCCCGCCACTGCCGTCCGCATCCAGGCGGGGCTCGGCTCGCATCAGGGCTTCGCCTTCGACGTCTCGGCCGCCTGCACCGGCTTCGTCTACGCGCTCGGCCTCGCCGATTCGCTGATCCGCACCGGCCAGGCGCGCTGCGCCGTGGTGATCGGGACGGAGGTCTTCTCCCGCATCCTCGACTGGACCGACCGCGGCACCTGCGTCCTCTTCGGCGACGGCGCCGGCGCGGTGGTGCTGGTGGCGGGCGAGGGGCGGGGCGATGCGACCGATCGCGGCATCCTCTCGACGCATCTGCACTCCGATGGCCGCTACGGCGACATCCTGCTGGTCGATGGCGGCGCCGGCTCGAACGGCGAATGCGGCAAGCTGCGCATGGCGGGCAAGGAGGTGTTCCGGCACGCCGTCTCCAAGCTCGCCTCGGTGGTGGACGAGGCGCTGGCGGCGAACGGCCTGGCGCAGTCCGACATCCGCTGGCTGATCCCGCACCAGGCCAATCTCCGCATCATCGACGCCATGGGCAAGAAGCTCGGCCTGCCGAAGGAGCGGGTGGTGGTGACGGTGGACCGGCACGCCAACACCTCGGCCGCCTCGATTCCGCTGGCGCTGGCCGAGGCGGCGGGCAAGGGGCTGATCGAGCGCGGCGACCTGATGGTGCTGGAGGGCATCGGCGGCGGCCTCACCTGGGGCGCCGCCCTGGCCCGGTTCTGAGCCGGGCGCGCCACCGCAGCCGCGAAGCCACGCCCGCCGCTCTTCGATGCGCTCGCGGCAAGCTTCGCTTGACCGCCGCAACCGATACCGGTTTCCTTGGCGTCACAAGGGTTTGCGGGGACCAGTTGTGGCATGAACACGCTCACGCGTGCGAGCCTTGCCGAGGCGATCTACAGCCAGGTCGGCTTGTCACGGAACGAATCCGCCGCTCTCCTCGAGGCCGCGCTCGAGCACATGGCCGCGGCGCTCGAGGCCGGCGAGGCGGTGAAGATCTCCGCCTTCGGCACCTTCATGGTGCGCCAGAAGGGCCAGCGGGTCGGCCGCAACCCGAAGACCGGCGTCGAGGTGCCGATCCTGCCGCGCAAGGTCCTCTCCTTCCGCCCCTCCCAGGTGCTGAAGGCGCGCATCAACGGGCAGCCGGTGCCGCGCGGGGCGGCGGAGGCGTGAGGCCGGGCCCGGGCAGGGGGGTGCTGGCGGCCGCGGGGCGCCGCCATCCCGGCGGCCGGCGGCCGCAGGCGGTGCGTGACACCATGGGGGGTGGATGAGCGAGGACCCGACCGATCCGGGCCGGCTGCGGGCCCGCAAGGCCCCCACCGCCTTCCGCACCATCTCGGAAGTGGCCGATGACCTGCACATCCCCCAGCACGTCCTCCGCTTCTGGGAGACCAAATTCCCGCAGCTCAAGCCGCTGAAGCGCGGCGGCGGGCGCCGCTACTACCGGCCGGAGGATATCGCGCTGCTGCGGCGCGTCTCCGATCTCCTTTACACCCAGGGTTATACGATCAAGGGGGTGCAACGCCTGTTGCGCGAGGGTGGCCTGGCGGAGGGCGAGTCCGAGCTGCCGCAGCCGGAGCCCGAGGCCCCGCCCGGCAGCCTGCGGGCGGTGCTCGAGGAGCTGGAGGAGCTGGCCGAGGAACTGCACGCCATCGCTGGCCGTTGATCCGCCCCGCGGCCGATCACAGCCGTCCGAGGCCGGGGCGTGCCCGGGCCTCGGGCGGCGACAGGGCCGGGCGGGGGCTTTAAAAGCGAGTCCCTGCCGGGCGGATCTCGGTGCGCCTGGGCCGTGCCTTGGGCCGACCGTCCCGGGGCCGCTATGCCAGCCGCATGCCAGAGGATAGGTGCCGATGTCCGCCAAGCCGCTCGCCGAACAGCCCATGGCGCAGGATCGCCCGAGCCGCAGCGAGGCCGAGGCGGCGGTCCGCACCCTGCTGCGCTGGGCCGGCGACGATCCCGGGCGGGAGGGGCTGCTCGACACGCCGGCGCGCGTCGTCCGCTCCTACGAGGAGTTCTTCGCCGGCTACGGGATCGACCCCGTGGCGCTGCTGGAGCGGACCTTCGCCGAGACCGAGGGCTATGACGAGATCGTCCTGCTGAAGGACATCCGGCTCGAGAGCTATTGCGAGCACCACATGGTGCCGATCATCGGCATCGCGCATGTCGCCTATCTCCCGGCCAACCGGGTGGTCGGCATCAGCAAGCTCGCCCGGGTGGTGCATGCCTATGCCAAGCGGCTGCAGATCCAGGAGAAGCTGACGGCGCAGATCGCCAACACCATCGAGTCGGTGCTGCAGCCGCGCGGCGTCGCGGTGGTGATCGAGAGCGAGCATCAGTGCATGACTACCCGCGGCGTGCACCAGCACGGCGCCAGCATGGTGACCAGCCGCATGCTGGGCGCCTTCCGCGACGACCCGAACACGCGGCGGGAGCTGATGGCGCTGATCCGGTCGCGGCACTGACCGGCCGCCCGGCGATGCCGCCCGACGCGCCCGGCGGCGCGATGCCGCCCGACATGCCCGGCGGCGTGGGGCCGATCGACGACCCTTCCGTGCTCGCCGAGCTGCGTGCCGTCTTCGACCGCTACGAGCGCGCCATCGCGGTGAATGACGCGGCCGTGCTCGATGCCAGCTTCTGGGCCGATCCACGCACGGTCCGCTTCGGCACCACCGAGATCCTCTACGGCATCGAGGCCATCCGCGCCTTCCGGGCGAGCGTCGCGCGCTACGCGCCGCGCGCGGCCCGGCGCGTCCACATCACCGCCTTCGGCCGCGACTTCGGCTGCACCCACCTGGAATACCAGCGCACCGATACCGGGCTGGTCGGCCGGGAGACCAAGATCATGGCCCGGCTGCCCGGCCTTGGCTGGAAGGTGGTCTCGGCGCATGTCTCGCTCCTCGCCGGCAGCGATCCCGGGCGGGTGGCGCGGGAGCCGGCGGCGGACGGCACAGCGAAGGAGGGGAGCATGGCAGGCAGGATCGAGGCGCGGCTCAGGGAGCTCGGCATCGCGCTGCCCGCGCCGGCGGCGCCGGTGGCGAACTACATCCCGTTCAACCGGGTCGGGACCCTCGTCGTCGTCTCCGGCCAGATCCCGCTGCGCGACGGCAAGATCGCCTATGCCGGCAAGCTCGGCGCCGGCGTCTCGGTCGAGGAGGGCCAGGCGGCGGCGCGGCTCTGCTTCGTCAACCTCGTGGCGCAGGTGAAAGCCGCCTGCGAGGGCGACCTGGACCGGGTGCGCCGCGTGGTGCGGCTCGGCGGCTTCATCGCCGCGCCGCCCGACTTCACCCAGCATGCGGTGGTGATGAACGGCGCCTCGGACCTCGCCGTCGAGATCTTCGGCGAGGCCGGGCGGCATGCCCGCAGCACCATCGGCGTGCCCTCGCTGCCCGGCGATGCCGCGGTCGAGGTCGAGGGCCTGTTCGAGATCGCCTGACGGGCGCCCGCCGGCCGCCGGGTCAGGCGGCCAGCTCGGCCAGGACCTGCGCCAGCACCCGCGCGCCCTTCGCCAGCTGCTCCGGCGAGGAATACTCCGCCGGGTTGTGGCTGATGCCGCGGCGGCTGGGGACGAAGACCATGCCGCTCGGGCAGAGCGGCACCATGAACTGCGCGTCGTGGAAGGCGCCCGAGGGCATGCGCTTCGCCGCCAGCCCCTGCGCCGCCGCGGCGCGGGCCACGGCCTCGACCACCGCCGGGGCGAATTCCGCCGGCAGGGCGTGGAAGCGCTCGGTCACCGCGACCTCGCAATGCCGCACCGCCTGCCGGATCGTGGATTCGATCGCATCGCCGCGCGCGGTCAGCACGGCGGCGTCGGGATGCCGGAAATCGATGGTGAAGCGCACCGTCTCGGCGACGCTGTTCGAGCTGTTCGGCGCCACCTCGATGCGGGCGACGGTGAAGCGCAGCACGTCGGTCGGGTCCTCCATCAGCCGGTTCAGGGCCGTGATGGCGCGCACCATGTCCTGCACCGCATCCCGCCGGGTGGAGAGCGGCGCGGTGCCGGCATGCGCGCTCTCGCCCGTCAGCTCGACCAGGAACCAGCGGCTGCCCTGGATGCCGGTGACCACGCCGATATCGAGCCCCTCCGCCTCCAGCACCGGCCCCTGCTCGATATGCGCCTCGACATAGGCATGCGGCCGCATCCTCTCGACCACGCCGAGCGGGCGGCGCGGGATGTCCGCCTCCAGCGCCAGTTGCTCGGCGAGCGCATCGCCGAAGCGGATGCCCTCGCCATCCGTCACCGCGTCCCAGGCATCGGGCGGGCTGTGGCCGGCATAGGCCATGCTGCCCATGCAGCCCGGGGCGAAGCGGCCGCCCTCCTCGTTGGTCCAGGCGACGATCTCGATCGGGTGGCGGGTGGCGGTGCCGGCCTCGCGCAGCGCCTGCACCGCCTCGAGCGCGGCGAGGACGCCCCAGATGCCGTCGAACCGCCCGCCGGACGGCTGGCTGTCCATATGGCTGCCGGTCAGCACCGGCGGCAGGCCGGGCTCCTTCCCCGCATGCCGCAGGAAGAGGTTGCCGAGCGCATCGACCGAGGGTTCGAGGCCGATCGCCTCGCCCCAGCCGATCAGCAGCCGGCGCGCCTCGCGGTCCAGCGGGCAGAGGCAGGGGCGGTTGACGCCCGGCGCGCCGTCGGCGCCGGTGATGGCGCCGAGCCTGGCCATGGCCATCAGCCGGTCCCATTGCCGCTGCCCATCCACCGCCGCCACGGCATTCGGCGCCACGATCCCGCTCATCCCGCCCTCATCCGGCTCGCTGCCTCCGCTACAGCGCCGCGGCCGCGCCGGCGTCAAGCAGCCTTGGCGCGGCGCGGGCGGCCCGCGCATCATCGCCGGCGCCCGGGCCGCGATGGCACGGGGCAGCCCCGGGAGCGGCGCCATGGCGCATGACAGCTATCTCAGCACCCATATCCTCGACACCGCCCGCGGCCGCCCCGGCGCCGGCGTGACGGTGGAGCTGTGGCGGCTCGACCCGGAGCCGGCGCATCTCGTCACCACCACCACCGACCGGGACGGCCGCGCCGCCGATCCGCTGCTGCCGGAGGCGCGGTTCATCCCCGGCCGCTACGAGTTGCGCTTCCATATCGGCGCCTATTTCGCGGCGGCCGGGCTGGCGGCGGAGCCGCCCTATCTCGACGTGGTGCCGGTGCGGGTGACGCTCGCGGCCGGGCAGGGGCACTACCACGTGCCGCTGCTCTGCGCCCCCTGGAGCTACACCACCTATCGCGGGTCTTGAGATTGGCGGCCCGCCCCTTGGCCCAGGCGGGGGGAGGCAACCGCCGCGCCGCCTCGGGCGTCATGCCCGGCGTGAGCGGAAGGACCGATCCCATGGCACGCATCCTGGTGCTCTATTATTCCATGTACGGCCATGTCGAGACGATGGCCGGGGCGGTGGCGGAGGGCGCGCGCGGCGCCGGCGCCGAGGTCAGCATCAAGCGGGTGGCGGAGCTGATGTCGCGCGAGCAGGCCGAGCGCGCGCATGCCAAGCTCGACCAGCCGGCGCCCGAGGCCGACCCGCAGGAGCTCGACCAGTACGACGCCATCATCATCGGCTGCCCGACGCGCTATGGCCGCATGGCGGCGCAGATGGCGCAGTTCTGGGACCAGACCGGCGGGCTCTGGGCGCGCGGGGCGCTGATTGGCAAGGTCGGCAGCGCCTTCAGCTCCACCGCCAGCCAGCATGGCGGGCAGGAGACGACTCTGATGGCCATGCACACCATGATGCTTCACCACGGCATGGTGCTGGTCGGCCTGCCCTACAGCGCCGCCGGCCTCGCCCGGATCGACGAGATGAGCGGCGGCACGCCCTATGGCGCCACCACCATCGCCGGCGGCAAGGGCGAGCGGCAGCCGAGCGCGAACGAGCTCGACCTCGCCCGCTTCCAGGGCCGGCACGTGGCGGAGGTGGCGCGCAGGCTGGCGGGCTGAGCCGCGGGGCCGGCCCGGCGGCGCAGCCCGCCGGGGCATGGCCGCCCCGCTTCCGGGCCGGGCCTCGGGTGGCGAAACGCGCTTGCAAATCCGGGCCGGAGGGGGCATCTCCCCCGCGATAGCACTCCGACGAGTCTGACCGTTCGGCGGGCGGCACGAGGGATCGCCTCGAGGCCGGGCCCGCTTTCGCCTATGGAGGCCCAAGTGGCGCGCACCCCGCTCGACAAGATCCGCAACATCGGCATCACGGCGCATATCGACGCCGGCAAGACCACGACGACCGAGCGGATCCTCTACTACACCGGCAAGTCGCACCGCATCGGTGAGGTGCACGACGGCAACACCACCACCGATTACATGGCGCAGGAGCGCGAGCGGGGGATCACCATCACCTCCGCCGCCGTCACCGCCGTGTGGAACGACCACCGCATCAACATCATCGACACGCCCGGCCACATCGATTTCAACATCGAGGTGAACCGCTCGCTGCGCGTGCTGGACGGCGCGGTCTTCATCATCGAGGGCGTGGCCGGCGTGCAGCCGCAGTCCGAGACCAACTGGCGCCTGGCCGACCGCTACAACGTCCCGCGCCTCATCTACATCAACAAGCTCGACCGCACCGGCGCCGACTTCTACCGCGCCGCCGAGACGCTGACCGAGAAGCTCGGCATCAACTGGGTGGCGCTGCAGCTGCCGATCGGCGTCGAGGACACGCTGAAGGGCGTGATCGACCTGGTCGAGATGAAGGCGATCATCTGGGAGGGCGACGAGCTCGGCGCCGCCTATCACGACGCGCCGATCCCGGACGACCTGAAGGACAAGGCCGCCGAGTACCGCGAGAAGCTGCTCGAGACCGTCGTCACCGCCGATGACGAGGCGATGGAGAAATATCTCGAGGATGGCGACCTGCCGGTCGCGCTGCTGAAGCGCGCCATCAAGAAGGGCACCATCTCCGGCGAGTTCCGCCCGGTGGTCTGCGGCTCCTCCTTCAAGAACAAGGGCGTGCAGCCGCTGCTCGACGCCGTGGTCGACTACCTGCCGAGCCCGGTGGATGTCGAGGGCATCAAGGTCGCCCCCGAGGAGGGCGAGGACGAGGAGGCCGAGCGCCGCGTGATCCCGGCGACCGAGGACGGCCCCTTCGCCGGCCTCGCCTTCAAGATCATCAACGACAAGTACGGCAACCTGACCTTCGTGCGGGTGTATCGCGGCGTGCTGCGCTCCGGCGACACGGTGCTGAACACCACCAAGGAGGGCAAGGAGCGCGTCGGCCGCATGTTCCAGATGCACGCCGACAAGCGCGAGGAGATCAAGGAGGTCTTCGCCGGCGACATCGCCGCCTTCGTCGGGCTGAAGGACACCGGCACCGGCGACACCCTGGCCTCGGCCGAGGACCCGGTGGTGCTGGAGCGCATGGCCTTCCCGGTGCCGGTCATCGACATCTCCGTCGAGCCGAAGACCAAGGAGGGCGTCGAGAAGATGACCCTCGGCCTGCAGAAGCTGGCCGGCGAGGACCCCTCGCTCCGCCTGCGTACCGACCAGGAGACCGGCCAGACCATCCTGTCGGGCATGGGCGAGCTGCATCTCGAGATCATCATCGACCGCCTGAAGCGCGAATACGGCGTCGATGCCAATATCGGCGCGCCGCAGGTGGCCTATCGCGAGACCATCACCAAGCCGCACACCGAGACCTACACCCACAAGAAGCAGTCGGGCGGCTCGGGCCAGTACGCCGAGGTGAAGATCACCTTCGAGCCGCTGGAGCGGAACCAGGGGATCGAGTTCGTCAACGCCGTGGTCGGCGGCTCGGTGCCGAAGGAGTACATCCCGGCGGTCGACAAGGGCATCAAGGTGCAGGCCGAGACCGGCGTGCTGGCCGGCTTCCCGACGGTGGACTTCAAGTTCTCCCTGGTGGACGGCAAGTACCACGACGTCGACAGCTCGGCGCTGGCCTTCGAGATCGCCGCCAAGGCCTGCTTCCGCGAGGGCATGAAGAAGGCCGGCCCGGTGATCCTGGAGCCGATCATGGATGTCGAGATCACCACGCCGCAGGACCATGTCGGCGACGTGGTCGGCGACCTGAACCGCCGCCGCGGCGTGATCCAGAGCCAGGACATGGCCGGCACCTCGGTCATCGTCCGGGCGCATGTGCCGCTGAAGGAGATGTTCGGCTACATCTCCAACCTGCGGGGCATGACCAAGGGCCGCGCCTCCTTCTCGATGCAGTTCCACCACTACGATCCGGTGCCGCGCAACATCGCGGACGAGATCATGACGAAGTCGGCCTGACCGCCGGCTTCCCTGGCTTCGGCAGCGGCGCGGGGGTCTCCCCCGCGCCGTTTGCCATTCCGGGCCCCGAAGGGCTAATCCCCCGCATGGTCGACTTCTCCGCGCTCCGCATCCTGGTCCTCGGCGACGTCATGCTCGACCGCTTCCTCTACGGGGCGGTGGAGCGGATCTCGCCCGAGGCGCCGGTGCCGGTGGTGCGGCTCGGCCGGACGCTCGCCATGCCGGGCGGCGCCGGCAACGTGGCGCGCAACATCTCGGCGCTCGGCGGCCAGGCGGTGCTGGTCGGGCTGGTCGGGCGCGACGCCGCGGCGGCCGAGTTCCGCGCGCTGCTCGCCGCCGATCCGCGGCTGGTCGATGCCCTGGTCGAGGGGGAGGGGCGGCCGACCATCTGCAAGATGCGCGTCATCGCCGGCAACCAGCAGGTGGTGCGGCTGGACGACGAGGTCGCCGCCCCCGCCTCGGCGGCGGAGCAGGCGGCGCTGACCGGCGCGGTCGAGGCGGCGCTGCCGGGCTGCAACGCCCTCATCCTCTCCGACTACGCCAAGGGCGTGCTCGCCCCCGCCGTCGTCGCCGCCGCCATCGCCGCGGCGCGGCGGCACGGCATCCCGGTGCTGGCCGATCCGAAGAGCGAGGATTTCGCGCTCTATCGCGGCGCCGACTGCCTGACGCCGAATGCCCGCGAGCTGGCCCGCGCCGCGCAGATGCCGGTGGGCACCGAGGCGGAGGTGGCGGCGGCGGCGCGCAAGGTGATGGCGGCGGCCGGCCTGCCGGCGCTGCTCTGCACCCGGGCCGAGAAGGGCATGACCCTGGTGCGGGCCGATGGCGCGGTCGAGAGCGTGCCGGCCGAGGCGCGCGAGGTCTTCGACGTCTCGGGCGCCGGCGACACGGTCATCGCCACCCTGGCGCTGGCGCATGCCGCCGGCCGGCCGCTCGGCGAGGCGATGCGGCTGGCCAATGCCGCGGCCGGCATCGTCGTCGGCAAGCTCGGCACCGCGACGGTCTCGGCCGACGAGCTGGCGCATGCGCTGCGCGCCGGCGGCGGCGCCGCGCCCGATCCGGCGGCGCTGCTCGACCATGCGGCGGCGCTGCGCCAGGTGCGCGACTGGCAGGCGCATGGCTTGCGCGTCGGCTTCGCCAATGGCTGCTTCGACATCCTGCATGCCGGGCATGTGGCGCTGCTCGCCGCGGCGCGGCGGCGCTGCGACCGGCTGGTGGTGGCGCTCAACACCGATGCCAGCACCGCCCGGCTGAAGGGGCCGACGCGGCCGGTCAACACGCTCGCCGACCGGGCGGCGGTGATCGCCGCGCTCGCCGCCGTGGATGCGGTGGTCGCCTTCGAGGAGGACACGCCGCTCGAGCTGATCCGGCTGCTGCGGCCGGAGGTGCTGATCAAGGGCGCCGACTACCGCATCGACCAGGTGGTGGGCGCCGATCTGGTGCAGGCGGCGGGCGGCGAGGTGGCGCTGATCGAGCTGCTGCCCGGCCGCTCCACCACCGGCCTCGTCGCCCGCCTCGGCGGCAAGCCTAGCGCCTGAGGAAATGCGTGCCGAGGATCTCGAGCACCGTCACGCCATCGGCGACGCGCTTGCCGAGATAGCGGATCTTCGCCACGCCGCGGTCCGGCTTGCTGCGCGAGGGGATCACCGCCTCCACCTCGGCGGTGAGGGCGATCTCGTCGCCCGGGCGCACCGGCGCCGGCCAGCGCACCACCTGCTCGGTGCCGCCGAGCGAGACATCCTTCACCCAGCCGGTGCGAATGATGTGGCCGAAGGCCGCGGCCTGGGTGTGCAGCCCGCTGGCGATGAGGCCGCCGAAGGGGCCGGCCTTGGCCGCCGCCTCGTCCACATGGAAGGGCTGCGGGTCGTAGCGGCGGGCGAAGTCGAGGATCTCGGCGAGCTCCATGCGGAAGCGGCCGAAATCGAATGCCTGCCCGACGGCGAGCTCGTCGAGGCTGCGGAGCGGCGTCACCATGGCGGGCCTCAGACCAGCGACTGCATGTCGCCGTCGACGGCCAGAGCCTGGCCGCTGACGGTCGCGCCATAGGGGCTGCAGAGATAGAGCGCCATGTTGGCGATGTCCTGCGGCGTCACGTAGCAGCGGAGCGAGACCGGCCGCAGCGCCTCCGCCTCCTGCTCGGCGAAGCTGCGGCCATTCGCCTGCGCCTTGGCCTCGATGACGCGGCGGATGCGGTCGCCCGCGACCAGCCCGGGCAGGATCGCGTTCACCCGCACCCGCTCCGGCCCCAGCTCGATGGCGAGCGACTTGGTGAGGCCGATCACGCCCCATTTCGCCGCCGCATAGGGGCTGCGCAGCGGGAAGCCGAATCGCCCGGCGGCGGAGGAGAGGTTGACGATGGAGCCGCCGCCCGCCGCGCGCAGCGCCGGCACGGCGCGGCGGGCGCAATGGAACATCGCCTCCAGGTCGATCTTCAGCACCCGCGACAGGGCCTCGGGCATCACCTCCTCGATCGGCGCGGTGGGCCCGGCGATGCCGGCATTGTTCACCAGCACGTCGAGCCCGCCGAGCCGCCGCACCGCCTCGTCGACGAATCCCTCGCAGCCCTCGACCGTTTCCATGTCGGCCTGCATCGCGGGATGTGGGCAGCCGGCCAGCGCCTCGCGGTCGACATCGCAGAGGAAGACGCGCGCGCCGCAGGCGACGAAGCCATCCGCCATGGCGCGGCCTATGCCGCCCGCCCCGGCGGTGATCGCCACCCGCAGCCCCTCGAGCTGCACCGTCAGCGGCCGCGTGTTGCCTGGCATGCGCCCCCTCCTTCCCCCGATCCCCCGCGATGGTAGGCGGCGACGGGCGCTGCGCAAGCGCCGCGATGCCGGCTGGCGACGTCGGTCCGCGTCCGTGCTACCGGGAAGGGCAAGGATCCTGGGGAAAGGTCCGGAATGACCGGCATCGAGATCGTCCTGCTCGTCCTGCTGCTTCTCGCCGTGGCGACGGCGGCGCGCGGCATCCGCACCGTGCCGCAGGGCGAGGTCTGGACGGTGGAACGATTCGGCGCCTTCACCCGGCTGATGCAGCCCGGCCTCAACCTCATCATCCCCTTCATCGATGCCGTCGGCCGCCGGCTGAACGTGCAGGAGGTGGTGCTCGACATCCCGGAGCAATCCGTCATCACCCGCGACAACGCCTCGGTCGCGGTCGACGGCATCGTCTATTACCGCGTCATGGAGCCGGCCAAGGCGGCCTATGCGGTGCAGAACCTGCAGCAGGCGCTCACCGCGCTCGCCATGACCAACATCCGCAGCGTCATCGGCGAGATGGACCTGGATGCGACGCTGAGCGGGCGGGAGCGCATCAACTCCTCCCTGCTCACCATCCTCGACGGCGCCACCGATCCCTGGGGCGTCAAGGTCAGCCGCGTCGAGCTGCGCAAGGTCGAGCCGCCGGAGAACCTGGTCCGCGCCATGAACCTGCAGATGACCGCCGAACGCGAACGGCGCGCCACGGTGGTCCGCGCCGAGGGCGAGAAGGCGGCACTGATCCTCGCCGCCGAGGGGCGGCGCGAGGCGGCGATGCGCGATGCCGAGGCGCGCGAGCGCCTGGCCCAGGCGGAGGCCGAGGCGACGCGCATGGTCAGCGCCGCCGCCAGCGGCGCCGGCGAGCAGGCGCTGCGCTACTTCATCGCCGACCGCTATGTGAAGGCCTTCGAGGCGCTTGGGACCAACCCCGCCCACAAGCTCGTGGTGGTGCCGATGGAGGCGGCGGCGCTCGCCGGCGGCGTCGCCCAGGCGCTGGAGCTGCTGCGTCCCGGCGCGACGCGGCCCGATCCCCGCGGCGAAGCCGCCGCCCCGGCGCCGGGAGGCAACCCATGGAACCAGGGCTGATCTGGATCCTCGGCGGGCTGTTGCTGCTCGCGGCCGAGCTGGCGCTGCCCGGCCTCTTCCTGCTCTGGGCCGGGATCGCCGCGATCGGCACCGGCCTCGTCGTGCTGGCGCTGCTGCCGCCCTTCGAGGGTGTCGTCGCCACCTTCCTCGCCTGCCTCGCGGGCAGCATCGGCTGCGCGCTCTGGCTGCGGTCGCGGCGGCCGCGGCAGGCGGTGAACGACCCGGCGGCCGGGCTGGTCGGGCGGCACGGCATGCTGCTGCCCATGGAGGGGCCGGCGCTGCGGGTGCGGATCGGCGACAGCGACTGGCCGGCGCGGCTGCCGCGCGACCAGAAGGTGCCCGAGGCGCCGCAGCGCGTGCGGGTGGAGGCGGTGGACGGCGTGACCCTGATCGTCCGGCCGATTCCCTGACGCAGGCCGGGCGCACACCTCCGGTTTGCCTGGGCCCTCGCCGCATGTCTGGCGGCGCCCGTTCGGGCGCTCGGCCCTGCGGGGCGCGGGTCGGAGCGCCCTGCGCCGGGTATCAGGGCCGCGACAGCTCGCGCCGCGTCAGCATCCCGTCGCCGTTGCGGTCATGGGCGCGGAACCACTGCTCCGAGAGCGGCCGCAGCTCCTCGAGGGTGAGCTTGCCGTCCCGGTCGGCATCGGCGGCGCGGAAGGTGGCGCGCGCCTCCGGCCGCGCCCGGATCTCGCCCGGCTCCAGCGTGCCGCTGCGGTCGGTGTCGGCAAGGTCGAAGCGGCGCCGCAGCCAGCCCCAGACCTGGTCGTGCCCGGCCCCGCGCACCGGGTCGGCGATGGCATCCGCCGGGTCGCCGCCGAACATGCCGCCCGGGCTGTCCGGCCCGCCCCAGGGAGACCAGCCGGGCGTCCCGCCCTGGGCCAGCGCCAGGGAGGGCGCGGCGAGCGCCAGGAAGAGGACGAGAAGCGGGATGCGCGGCATGCGGGGAATCCTGGCTGGCGGGATGCGGAGGGCGCCAGCGACCGGGCGGCGCCCCCACGCGGCGTCCCGCGCCATTGGCCCAGATCCCGACCGGGCGGAAGCGCCCGATCCGATGACAAGGCCCTGAAAACAGCCAGGCGGAGCCTTCGCCGCGCATCCGGGCGAGGGGCAGAGGCGCCAGGCCGGTGGGGTCAGCCCTCGCGCCGGTCCCGCCGGGGATGGCCGCGGGCCGGGGAGATGTCGATCGGCCCGCCGAGATTGGCGGCCTGCTCGTCGAGGTCCCCCGGCTGCGTCTCGCCCGGGGCGATCGGCGAATCGATGGTGCCGGCGGCCGGCCCGTCGGCCTCCTCGGGCCGCGCCGCGGCTTTGTCCTGCGAGGCCGGATCCCCGCCCGGCTTGCCTGTCGTCCTGTCGGTCATGCGCTGCGTCCTTCCGCCGGGAAGGGGCGAACGCCCCGCGGCAGGGCGGGTTGCCGCCGGGCGCCGGCCCGGCGGCGCGCCTCGCCTCAGCCGCCGATCACCATCGCGGTGAAGGGCGGCACATAGGCCTGCAGCGTCACCAGCAGGCCGACGAGGCAGGCGAGGGCGATCGAGTGGAAGAAGACGTAGCGCAGGATCTCGCCCTCATGCCCGAACCAGTTCGTGGCGGTGGAGGCGACGACGATGCTCTGCGCGTCGATCATCTTGCCCATGACGCCGCCCGAGGAATTGGCGGCGGCCATCAGCAGCGGCGACAGGCCGATCTGCTGCGCGGTGATCTTCTGCAGGCCGCCGAACAGCACGTTGGAGGCGGTGTCGGAGCCGGTCAGCGCCACGCCGAGCCAGCCGAGCAGCGTGCCGAAGAAGGGGTAGAAGACGCCCGTCGCCGCGAAGGCGAGGCCCATGGTGGCATCCAGCCCGGAATACCGCGTCAGGTAGCCGAGGCCGAGCATCGCCGCGATGGTCAGCAGCGAGTAGCGCACCACCCAGAGCGTCCGCCCGTATTCGCGGATCAGCGCCAGCGGGTTGAAGCCCATGGCGAAGCCGCCGAGCATCGCCGCCAGCAGGATGCCGGTGCCGGTCATGGAGAGGATGTTGAAGGCGAAGACCGCCGCCTCCGGCGTCGGCGCGGCGACCACCGGCGGCACCTTGATGACGGCGCGGTGCAGCCCGTCGATCGGCAGGTTCAGGTTGTAGACCCCGTTCAGCGCCGCCTTCACCCCGCCGAGGCCCCAGAGGAAGACGAAGACGGTGAGGATCAGCCAGGGCATCCAGGCGAGCAGCGTGCTGCCCCGGAAGGCGACCGCCGCCGCGCCGCCGGCGCCGCCCGCGGGCGAGCGGCCGGTGCCGCGCGCCGTCATCGCCTCCACCGCCGCGGCGCGGCCGCCGAGCTTGGTGCTGGTCCAGATCTCGCGCGGCTGCCAGACCCGCAGGAACAGGGTGAGGCAGGCGAGCGAGACCAGCGCCGCGATGACGTCGACCAGATAGGGGCCCATGTAGTTCGAGACGAGGAATTGCGGCACGGCGAAGGAGACGCCGGTCACCAGGATGGCGGGCCAGATCTGCAGCATGCCGCGGAAGCCGGCGAAGGCCCAGATCAGCCAGAAGGGCACCAGCAGCGAGAAGAAGGGAAGCTGCCGGCCGATCATCGCCGAGAGGTCCATCAGGTCGAGCCCGGTGACGCCGGCCAGCGCGATCACCGGCGTCCCCAGCGCGCCATAGGCGACGGGCGCGGTGTTGGCGATGAGCGAGAGGCCGGAGGCGGCGAGCGGCGAGAAGCCGAGGCCGATCAGCACCGCGCCGGTGACCGCGACCGGCGTGCCGAAGCCGGCCGCCCCCTCGAAGAAGGCGCCGAAGGCGAAGGCGATCAGCAGGAGCTGCAGCCGCCGGTCCGGGGTGACGGCGGCGATGGTGTCCTGCAGCCGGGCGAAGGAGCCGTTCGCCACCGTCAGGCGGTAGAGGAAGATGATGTTCAGCACGATCCAGCCGATCGGGAACAGGCCGGAGGCGATGCCCAGGCCGGCCGCCTTGGCGGCGATCGCGGTCGGCATGCCGAAGACCACGACCGCGACCACGAGGGCGACGACCAGCGCGGCGATGGCGGCGACATGCGCGGCGATGTGCAGGAAGGCGAGGGCGATCAGCATGGTCGCCACCGGCAGGGCGGCGACGAGGGCGGAGAGCAGGATCGATCCGAGCGGATCGTAGAGCTGGTTCCAGGTGTCCATGGGCGGGCGCTGCGCCTCCTTGCATGCGGGGCAAGCCGGTTGCGGCCCGGGCCCTGGCGGCGGCCTCGGCCGGCCGGGGTCCGGGATGGCCGGATGCGGCGGCCGGCCGGGCGTCCGGGCATCCTTCCGGATCTGGTACAGGAGATTCGGCGGCGGCGCGACACGCCTGCCGGTCCGGGACGGGGCCGGGCGACGGTTGCCCGGGCGGTGTTGCGCCGCCGGGACGCCCGGCCGCGCGGGCGGGCTTGAACCCGCGGCCGGGGCGGGCAACATCTGGGGCATGGAAACGCACCGGCGCCCCGGATCGCCTTACCGGGACCCGACTCCGCCCGTCCTCGACATGACGCCCGAGGGTGAGTTCCGCGACCCGCTGCCGCCGCCGCGCGGCATGCTGGACCGCGTGCTCGCCCGGCTCGGCGGCGTCGCCCTGCTGCTGACCCTCGCGGTCGGCGGGCTGCTGCTGGTCGCGGTCGCCATCTTCTTCATCGGTTTGCTGCTGCCGGTCGCGGTCGGCGCCGGGCTGGTCGCCTTCGTCTCGCTCTGGTGGCGCATGCGCCGGGCGCAGCGCGACGGCACCGCGCCGCCCTTCCGCTTCGTCGTCATGCGCCGCTGACGCCGGCGGCCCGCGCGGGCCGCGCCGTGGCGCTCCGGGGCTAGCCCCGGGGCGGCGGCGGCCTGCCCGGCTGGCGGAGGTGCCGCCTGCCCCAGCCCTTCGACATCGATCCCAGACGCCTCTACGACGTCGCCCCCGATGGCGTGCCGCGCACCGATGCGTCGCGGCCGCCAGCCTGGCTGGATGCGCGGCATCGCCGGCTGCTGGGCTGGGCGGCGCTGGTCGGCCTGCTGGCCGGGCTGACCGTGCTGGCCTTCGCCCTCGGGGCGAGGCTGCTGGCCGCCCTGCTCGCCCTGGCCATGCTGGCGGCGACGCCGGTGCTGGGGGTGGGGCCGGCTCTCGACTGGTGGCGGCACCGCCGGCCGCATCGCCGGCGGCATCGCCACCGGCCGGAGAGCTTTCCCCGGGATCATTAGAGCAGATCCCGATCAGGTGGACCCACCTGATCGGGTGAAGATGCTCGAAAAACAATAGTCTAAGGCACTTCCCCTGAACCGGTGTTCAGGGGAAGTGCCCTAGCGGGAGCAGGCGGCGCCGCGTCCGCTCGCGCGGCTTGCTCCACCCTCCCTCTCGTCTCGCCGGTGCCCACACGCCGCGGGCGACGCGCCGGCCCGGCTCAGCCGCGCCCGTCCAGGCCGAACACCTCGGCCAGCAGCCGGTAGCTCCGCTGCCGCGCCGCCGGGTCGTGGCAGGGGGTGAGGACCGCGACCTCCGCCGCGCCATGCGCCGCCGCGAGCGCCTCCAGCCGCGCCTTCACCTGCTCGGGCGCGCCGACGATGGCGCGCGGCCGCAGCCGGTCGAGATGCGCCCGCTCGGCCGGGGTGAAGGGATGCGCCTCGGCCTCCTCGACGCTCGGCAGGGGCGGGAAGCGGCCCTGGTCGCGGAACAGCCGCCAGAGCTCGCGCGACTTGTAGAGGCGCCAGGCCTCGGCCTCGGTCTCCGCCGTCAGGGCGAAGACGCCGAGCGCGGCCTGCGGCGCGGCGAGGCGGCCAGGCTGGCCGGGATGCGGCCGGAAGCCCTCGCGGTAGAGCGCCATGACCTGCTCCGAGCCCTGCTCGCCGATGAAATGCGCGAAGCAGTAGGGCAGGCCGAAATAGGCGGCGACCTGGGCGCCGTAGTCGCTGCTGCCGAGGATCCAGACCTCGGGCCGGGTCGGCACCACCGGGCTGGCCGTGACCTGGCGGAAGGGATGCCCCTCCGGCAGTCCGTCGCCCAGCCAGCCGAGCAGGTCCATGACCTGGTTCGGGAAGCGGTCGGCGGCCTCGCGGGCCTGCGGGTTGAGGGCGAAGGCGGTGCGGCCGTCGCTGCCCGGCGCCCGGCCGAGGCCGAGATCGATCCGCCCCGGGGCGATGGCCTCGGCGACCTTGAACTGCTCGGCCACCTTCAGCGCCGCGTAGTGCGGCAGCATGACGCCGGCGGTGCCGACGCGGATGCGCCGGGTGGTGGCGGCGATGGCGGCCACCAGCATCTCCGGCGCCGAGCCGGCATGGGCGCCGCTGTTGTGGTGCTCGGCCAGCCAGTAGCGGGCATAGCCGAGCCCGTCGGCGAGCTGCGCCATGGCCAGGGTCTCGCGGATCGCCGCATCGGCGCCGCGGCCGGAGGCGATGGTCGACTGGTCGAGGATGCCGAGGCGGAGGGTCATGGCGCGAGGCTAGACCGGATCGCCGCCGGGCGTGAGGGGCGCGGACCAGTTCGATCTTGCACCAAACGGGCCGCAGAGGCTAGAATGCCCGGTCACGGCATTCCTGCGCCCGCGCCCCGCCACGCTGGCCCCGAGGAACGCCCCCGAGGAACGCCCATCGCATCCCACGCCACCCGTTGCCCTGCCGCGGCTTCGCCGCGGCAGGCTGTGACGCATCGAGGTTCAGGGGCGAATCACGGGGCCCCCGCGGAGCCGCGCGAGCGGCTTCGTGGGGAAAATGCCCGGGGCCCCCACGACGCCGCGCAGCGGTGTCGTGGGGAGTTCAGAAGGCGACGCGCCCGAAGACCGCGGTCAGCAGCGCGAAGAGCGCGCCGCCGACGAGGAAGCCGACCAGGGTGCCGTTCATCCGGACATATTGCAGGTCGCGGCCGACGCGCAGCTCGATCTTCTCCGTCACCTGCGCGGTGTCCCAGCCGGCGACGACCTTGGCGATGAAGTCGGCGAGCTGGACCCGCGCCGCCGGCATCAGCCGCACCAGCACCCGCTGCACGGCGAGCGTCAGCCGCTCCCGCGCCGCCGGGTCCTCGGAGAGCAGGGTGCCGGCATTGCTGAAGGCGCCCTCCAGCAGGGTCACGGTGCGGCCCCCGGGATTGGCGGCATCGGCCTCGAGCGCCGCCCGCAGCCGGGCCCAGACATCGCCGAGCCAGGCCGCGACGGTGGGATGCGCCATGGCCTTGCGCATGGCGCGGCCGAGGGCGGCGGCCCGCTCCGGGTCGTTCTCCAGCCGGTCCACCTCGGTGCGGATCCAGAGCTCGAAGGCCTTGCGCAGGTCGCTGTCGGAGGCCTCCATGCGCTGCAGCTCGGCGGTGAGGCCGGCCAGCGCCCGCCGCGCGACGGTCGCGCCCAGCGCCCAGCCGACCAGCCGTCCGCCCTCCTCGCGCACCTTGCCCTCGATGGCGGTGCGGAGCTGGTCCTCCTTCTCCACCAGCAGCCGGCGCAGCTCGGTGATGGCGAGGTCGAAGACCTCCTGGTGGCGGCCGCCCTCGACCAGGCTGCGCAGCGCCCGCACCACGATGCGCGAGCCGGCCGGCCCGCCGGCGAGCCGCGGCAGCAGCCGGCCCAGCAGCCGCCGCGCCCGGCCGTCGCCGAGGCTCGCCAGCAGCCGCGGCAGGGAGGCGGCGATCGCCTCCGCCGCCGGCCGCGCCGTCGCCGGATCGGCCAGGAAGCCGCGCAGGATGCCGGCGAGGTCGAGCCGGCCGAGCAGCCGCGCCACCTCGGCCTCGGTGAAGACATGGTTGGCGACGAAGCGGCCGAGGCCCTGGCCCAGCCGCTCCTTCTGGCGGGGGATGATGGCGGTGTGCGGGATGGGCAGGCCGAGCGGGCGGCGGAACAGCGCCGTCACCGCGAACCAGTCGGCGAGGCCGCCGACCACGCCGGCCTTGGCGGCGGCCTGCAGCAGGTCGGTCCAGTAGCCCGGCGGCAGGCGGTAGGCGAGCAGCATCAGCCCGGCCATGCCGGCGAGCAGGCCGGTGGCGATGGCGCGGTGGCGGGCGAGCGCCCGGCGCAGCGGCGCCTCGGGATCAGGCAGGCGGTCGTGGCGGGTCACGCCGGAGGGCGGGGGAAGCGATGTCATCGGCGGGCCAGATGGGGAGGCGGCAGGGCGGGAGCGAGGGGGTGCGCCCGCCCCGCGCCCGCGGCGGCCCGGCCTGGAACGTCCCGCGAAACCGCGTCGCGGCTTTGCGGGGATCCCGGGGAGTCCCCGTCCTGCCGCGGCCAGGCCGCGGCAGGACGACGGGCGGCGACGGTTCCGACAGGCGCTCTCAGCCGGCCTTCTTCGCCCGCTCGATCGCCTCGACGATCATCCGCTGCGCCTCCGAGGCATCGCCCCAGCCGGCGATCTTCACCCACTTGCCGGGCTCGAGATCCTTGTAGTGCTCGAAGAAGTGCTGGATCTGCTCCAGCGTGATGGCCGGCAGGTCGGAGTAGTTGCGGACCTTCTCGTAGCGCCGGGTCAGCTTCGGCACCGGCACGGCGATGATCTTCTCGTCGCCGCCGCCGTCATCCTCCATGCGCAGCACGCCGACCGGGCGCACGGCGATGACCGCGCCGGGGACGATCGGGCGGGTGTTGGCGATCAGCACGTCGATCGGGTCCCCATCCTCGCTCAGCGTGTGCGGGACGAAGCCGTAATTCCCGGGATAGCGCATCGGCGTGTAGAGGAAGCGGTCGACGATGAGGGTCCCCGCCTCCTTGTCCATCTCGTACTTGATGGGCTCGCCCCCGATGGCGACCTCGACGATGACGTTGACGTCCTCGGGCGGGTTCTTGCCGATGGGGATGGCGTCGATACGCATGGGATTCTCCGATGATGCGCCGGACGAGCGGGCGGCGTGGCCCTTACACCCATATTGCGCTGCAACATAGCCGCCGGGCGGCGCGACCGGGACCCCCGTCCCGGGCCAGGCCGCCACGGGGGCGGCCGCCCGGCGGGGGGGCTCGGCAGGCCAGGGCGGCGCCATCCGGCTGCGGCGCTCATGCCATTTTCCGCCCGCCGCGTCACGCGCCACGGCGATTCGGCCGGGATTTCGTTCCGGGTTGGGCGCGCCGGGCCACGGCCGGGGCGCGGGGTCATGGCGGCTCCAGTGCTCCGGGGATGCGCACGAGGCCGCCGGCGAAGCGGTGGAAGTCCTGCAACAGCCGCAGGAAGCCGGGCGGCGGCCGCCAGCGCGGATGCGCCAGCATGTGGCGCGCGGCGGCGAGGCAGACCGGCATGGTGATGGCGGCGAGCTCCGGATCCGGCAGGTATTGCGAGGGCGCCGGCAGGGCGCTGTGCAGCCGCAGCCGCCGCGCCAGCACGATGGCGGCGAGGCCGAGCACGCGCACCGCCCGGCGGAAGGCGCAGCAGATCCGCCAGGTGAGGGCGACCAGCGCCGGCGGCGCGTCCCGGGCCGCGACCGCCCGCAGCAGCCGCCCCCAGAGCCCGGCATGCGCCCAGCGGCGATGGCAGCGGGCGATGGTCTCGGCCTTGCCGAAGCCCTCCGGCAGGGCACGCCAGGGGGCACGGCCGCCACCCTCGGCATTGCTGCGCTTCAGGGTGACGGCGCGGAAGACGGCATCGAGCCGGGCGCGCGGATCGGCGAGCGGCCGGCCGGCCCGGCCGGGGGCGCGCAGGCCGCAGCCGGTGGCGGCGAGATGCGGGGCGAGGGCCTCCCATTCGGCATCGGTGAGCGGCGCCCAGGGATGCGGCGGGGTCAGGCCGGTCAGCGGCTCGAGATAGAGGCGGCGGGCGAGGCCGTGCCGGGTCAGGAAATCCGGCGGCAGGATCTCGGGCGGGATGCGGCTGGCGGGGCGGCGGAAGAAGCGGGGCATGGGGGTCCTCCGCGACGCATCGGGAGGAGAATGAAGGCATGAAATAGGAAAAAAGTCAATGGACGTGCCACCCCCCGAAGCTGGCGCCCCGATGATGCGCGCCAGCGGCTGGCAGTCCGGAGGCGCCGCAAGGCGCGCCTCGCGGCGCGGCGTCCGCTATCAGAGCTGAAGGGTCTCGCCATCCTCCGGCACCAGGACGCGGGGCGTCATCCCCGTCTCCGCGAGGAACGCCCGCAACGCCGTCCGGGACAGCATGCCGTGGTTCACGGCCTCCATGTGGCTGGCGACGATGGTGGCGCCGGGCGCCGCCCGGAGGACCGCGAGGACGTCCTGCTGGCCCATGATGATCGAGCCGAGGCCGATGATCTGCGCATCGCCGCAATTCAGCACGACGACATCGGGCACGTAGCGGCCAAGGCTCTCCTCGACATGCCGGTTCCAGACGGTATCCCCGGCGAGGTAGAGCGTCTTCTCCGCGGGATGCCGGAAGACCACCCCGCAGACCGATCCCAGCCTGGCGCCGATCTGCCGCATGGCCTCGTCGCTGCCGTGCTGGCCGGGGGTCTTGGCGAGGGTGATGCCGCCGAAGACGGTCGCCGCCGCCAGGACCCGGACATCGGTGAAGCCGGCCGCCCGGATGGCCGCCGCATCCGTCTCGTCCTGCGCGAAGAGCGGGATGGCCTTGGGCAGGGCGTCCCTGGCGGCGGCGTCCCAGTGATCCAGATGGGTGTGGGTGACGATGACCGCATCGACATCGACGATCTCGCCGATCGGCATGGGCAACGCCACCAGGGGATTGGCCAGGTGGCCGTTGGGGGTGCCCGCGAAGGCGGGATGGCAGCCTTTCGCGCCCAGCATCGGATCGATCAGGAACGACGTCCCTGCATAGTCGACGAGCAGCGTCGCGTTCCGCACCTGCGTGATCCTCATGCGCCGGCCTCCTTGCGTCGAAGGCAGGGCGCGGTGCCGCCATGCTCCATTCGATGCCGCATGGCCCGAGGATGGCCATGGACTTTCGCACGGTCGATGCGCCGAATTGCGCAATGGCTGCGCGAAAACACACAACCGACCGGGCCTTGTCGGACTGGGACCGGCTGCGGGTGGTGCTGGCCCTGCACCGGGGCGGCACGCTCTCCGCCGCGGCGCGGGCGCTCGGGGTCGATCACACCACCATCGCCCGGCGGCTGGAGGGCTTCGAGCGCGACCTCGGCGCCCCGCTCTTCGAGCGCGGCCCGGAGGGCTTCGCCGCCACCTCGCTCGGCGCGGCGGTGCTGGCCGCGGCGGAGCGGATGGAGGGCGAGGTCATCGGCCTGCTGCGGCGGCTGGACGGCGCCGCAGGCGGCGGGTTGACCGGCTCGGTGCGCCTGACCACGACGCCGACCCTGGCCGCCGCCCTCTTCGCCCCGGCGCTCGGCACGCTGCTGCGGGCGCATCCCGGGCTGCGCCTGGACCTGGTGGGCGACGACCGCCGCCTCGATCTCTCGCGGCGGGAGGCGGACCTGGCGGTGCGGCTGTCGCGCCCCGACCTGCCGGGGCTGGTCGCGCGGCGGCTCGGGGCCATCGCCTTCGCCTGCTACGCGGCGGCCTCGGACCCGCGCAGCTTCGAGGCGCAGTCCTTCCTCGCCTATGAGGACCCGTCCGGCAGCGCGTCGCTGCAGCACTATCTCGCCGCGCTGGCGCTGCCGGCGCGGACGACGCTGCGATCGAACACGATGACGGCGCTGCTGGCCGCGGCGCGCGCGGGCCTCGGCTGCGCCGTGCTGCCCTGCATCGCGGCGGAGGGCGACCCGGCGCTGCGGCGCCTGCCCGCGCCGCGCGCCATGCCGGTCCTGCCGCTCTGGCTGCTCTATCACGAGGATCTGCGGCGCAGCCCCAGGGTGCGGGCCACGGTGGCCTTCGTGGACGAGGTGGTCACGGCCGGCCGCGCCGCATTGGTGCCGGCCGGCTTTCCCTTCGATCCGGCCTGACCCGCCGCCCTCGCATCGCGACGCATGGATTGACGCGCCGCCCCATCCGCGATCCGCTACCGGCAAAAGCGGGGAGGGGAACGCCATGCGCGCCGCGGTCTTCGAGGGCATCGGCCAGCCGCTCGCGCTGCGCGAGCAGCCGGAGCCGGTCGCCGGGCCCGGCGACCTGCTGCTGCAGGTGGCGCTCTGCGGCATCTGCGGCAGCGACCTGCATGCGAGCGAGGTGCCGGACTACCGGCTGCAGCCCGGCACCGTGCTCGGCCATGAATTCGCCGGCACCATCCTCGCCTCGGGCGATCCCGCCTTCCGGCCGGGCGAGCGCGTCGCCTGCATCCCCTTCGCCCCCTGCGGGGAGTGCGAGCCGCTCGGCGAATGCGGCCAGGGGCTGGCCGCGACCTGCCCCGGCATCACCGGCCTCGGCTTCTCGCCGCAGGTGCCGGGCGGCTATGCCGAGCGGGTGCGCATCCGCGCCAGCCAGGCGCTGCGCCTGCCCGAGGGCATCGGCTTCGCCGAGGGCGCGCTGCTGGAGCCGCTGGCGGTCGGGGCGCATGCGGTGGCGATGTCGCGGATGCCGGCCGGCGCCCGGGTGCTGGTGACCGGGGCGGGGCCGATCGGCCTCGCCGTCGCGCTCATGGCCCGGCTCGGCGGCGCCGGCGCGGTGGTGGTGAGCGAGCCGGGCGCGGCGCGGCGGGAACGGGCGGCGCGGCTCGGCGCCACGGCGGTGCTGGACCCCACCGCCGCGCCGCTGGCCGAGGCCTTCCGCGCGGCCGCCGGCGGGCCGCCTGACCTCATCCTCGAATGCGTCGGCATCCCCGGCATGCTGCAGCGGATGATCGAGATCGCGCCGCCGCGCGGCCAGGTCACCGTGGTCGGCGTCTGCATGGAGGAGGACCGGCTGCGGCCGCGCATGGCGATCCGCAAGGAACTCACCCTGCGCTTCGTCCTCGCCTATGACCGCGCCGATTTCGCCCGGGTGCTCGGGCATATGGCGGCCGGCGCCATCCGCGCGGAGGATCTCGTCACCGACGTCATCGGCCTCGCGGCGCTGCCGGACGCCTTCGAGGCGCTGCGCCGGCCGGGCCACCAGGTGAAGGTGCTGGTCGATCCGGCGGCGCGGTAGAGCGCCGGCGATGGGGAAGGGAACGAAGGCGATGCAGCGACGCAGCCTGCTGGGGGCGGGGCTCGGCGGCCTGGCCGCGGCCGGAGGGGCAGGGCGCCCGGCGCGGGCCGAGGCCACGCCCGGGATCAGCGCGACGGAGATCCGCTTCGGCGGCACCACCGCGCTCTCCGGCCCGGTTTCGGCGCTCGGCGTGCAGTGCCGGGCGGTGGAGGGCGTCTGCCGGATGGCGAACGAGCAGGGCGGCATCGCCGGCCGCAAGCTCAGCTACATCCTCTACGACGACGGCTTCAGCCCGCCGAAGACGCTGGAGCAGGTGCGGCGGCTGGTCGAGCAGGACCGCGTCGCCTTCCTCTTCAACATGCTGGGCACGGCGCCGAACAACGCCGTGGTGCGCTACGTCAACCAGCGCAAGGTGCCGCACCTGTTCCTCTCGGTGAACGGCGACAAATGGGGCGACCACGAGGCGCATCCCTGGACCATGGGCTTCGCCCCTTCGGCGCGGACCGAGGCGCAGGTCTTCGCCCGGCACGCGCTGGCGCAGAAGCCCGATGCGCGCTTCGCGCTGCTCTACCAGAACGACGATTTCGGCCGCGACTACATCGCCGGCCTCCGCGACGTGCTCGGCGCGGAGTACGATGCGCGCGTCCGCGCCGCCTCCTACGAGGTGACGGACCCGACGGTGGACAGCCAGCTCATCGCGCTGCAGGGCGCCGACGTGCTGGTCTCGGGCGTCACCGCGAAATTCGCCGCCATGGCGATCCGCCGCCTGCACGAGCTCGGCGCGCGGATGGCGCACTACATCCCGAGCGGCGCCAGCTCGGTCGCCGGCGTCATCCAGCCGGCGGGGGCGGAGCGAGCCCTGGGCACCATCACCTCGGCCTATCTGAAGGACCCGAACGACCCGGCCTGGGCGGGCGATGCCGGCATGGCGCGGTACCGCGAATTCATGGCCCGCTACCTGGCCGATGCCGACATCGCCGACATCTACTACACCTATGGCTACACGGTCGGCCTGGCGCTGCTGCAGATCCTGCGGCAATGCGAGGGCGAGCTCACGCGCGAGCGGATCATGCGCGAGGCGGCGAACCTGCGGGGGCTGGAGCTGCCGACCCTGCTGCCCGGCATCCGCGTCGACACCTCGCCGATCGACTACCGGCCCTTGCAGCAACTCCAGCTCGTGCGCTGGGACGGGCGGATGTGGGCACGATTCGGCGCGGTGATCGAGGGCGGGACGGGCTGAGAACGCCCCGCCGCGGCACAGCCGCGGCAGGGCGACCGGCGGCGCCTCAGCAGGCGAGGTAGCCGCCGTCCACATGCAGCTCCGTGCCGGTCATGTAGGCGCTCTCGTCGGAGGCGAGGAAGAGGATGGCATAGGCGACCTCGTCCACCTCGCCGGTGCGGCCGAGCGGCACGTGGTTCAGCATCTTGGCGCGAAAGACCGGGTCGGCGGTGGCGCCGCTGGTGCGCATCGGCGGCATCAGCCCGGGATGCACGCTGTTCACCCGGATGCCGGCGGCACCCTCCTGCACCGCGACGGATTTCGTCAGCAGCCGCACCGCCGCCTTGGAGGCGTTGTAGGCGCAGTGGATGCGCTGCTGACCGACCACGCCGGAGATCGAGGAGAGGTTGATGATGGAGCCGCCGCCGCCCTGGCGCATCACGGCGACGCCGTGCTTGACGCCGAGGAAGACGCCGCGCGCGTTCACCGCCATGATCCGGTCCCACAGCGCCGTGTCGTAGAGGTTGTTGGTGTTGCTGCCGGAGATCCCGGCATTGTTCACCAGGATGTCGAGCCGGCCCCAGGCGCCGGTGACCTCGGCGACCGCCGCCTCCCACTGCTCCTCCTCGGCGACGTCGAGGCGGAGGAAGCGGGCGGTGCCGCCCGCCTTCTCGATCTCGGCGACGACGGATTGCCCCTCGGCCTCGAGCATGTCGGCGACGGCGACCCTGGCGCCCTCCCGCGCCAGCAGCCGGGCGGTGGCCGCCCCCATGCCGGAGGCGGCGCCGGTGACGAGGGCGACCTTGTTGGCGACGCGCATGGCGTTTCTCTCCCTGGTGGTTCGGACGCGGCGAGCCTCGCAAGGCCGGTTGCCGGCGACAAGGGCAGGGCGCCCGGCGCGCCGACCCCACGGTTTCGTGTGGTGCGACGGGTGGTGGAGCAGGAACGGTCGTATACTATTCCGCACGATAGTCTTGCTGCGCCGCGTGAGGGGGAGAGCGACCATGGTGCATCATCGGCCCGGCCGGATCCGGTTCCGCATCCGGCTCGCCTCGCGGCGCGACGAGGCCTTCCTGACCGAGGGTGAGCTGCCGCCGCTGCGCCGGCCGAAGCCCGGGCGGCCGGCGGCCAGCCTCACCCCGGCCGAGGAGGCGGCGAGCCATGCCGCCTGGGCCCGCGCCCGGCTGCAGCAGAAATTCCGCGGCGCGGTGAGCTGGACCGAGGCGACCGGACTCGGCCTCTACGGCGCGCTGCTGCTGATGCTGCTCGGCCGGCAGGTGCCGGACGGGCCGGCGGAGGGCCCGAGCCTGCCGGAGGCGGCGCCGGTGCCGCTCGCCGGGCATGGCCAGGCCGGGGCCACGGCGCAGCTTGCCCAGGCCGAGGCCCCGGTCGAGGCCGGGCCGGATGTGGTGCTGGTCGGCGGCGCCGCGGCGGGGCTGGGGCCGACCGGGCTGCCGCCCGGCCTGCATGGCGCGAGTTCGCTCGTCGCCGCCACGCTGCAGCCGCTCGCCCCGGCGGCGGTGCAATTCGCGGCGGCGGAGGGCTCGGCCGTGGCCGGCCTGCGGGAGCTGCTCGGCGCCGCCGGCCCGGCGGAGACGGCGGGGTCCGGCCTGCCGGCGGCGCTCGCGGGCGATGCCGCGCCGGCGAGCCTGCGGGAGGCGGCGGCCAGCGACGCGGCCGCGACCCGGGCCGAGGCCGGAAAGGCCGCGGCGCTGGGCAGCAAGCTGGTCCAGGCGGATGCCAGCCAGAAGGCGGCGCAGGCCGCGACGGCGAGCGCGACGCCGGTCGCCAGCCCGAACGGCGCGGCCAAGGCCGAGGCGGCCGCCGCCCCGGAGAGCGCCGTGGCCGAGGCGCCGGTCACCACGGCTGTCACAACCGCCCATGCGGCCGCGACGACCGCCACGGCGGCGGCGGCGAGCTGGAGCGCCCCCGTGGTCGCGGAGGTCGCCCAGGCCAGCCCGGCCATGGCCTCCGGCGTGACCGGGACGGCCTCGGCCCTGCCGGCTGCCGGCACCGGGACCAGCGCGTCGAGCGGCACCAGCCATGCCTCGGGCAAGGGCACGGCCAGCCAGGCTGCCGCCGCGACGGAGAGCGCCAGCAAGGCCACCACGGCCTCCGGCACGGAGAGCCTCGCCGATGCCAGCGCCGGGAAGGCCACCTCGGCGCTGACCGGCGGCACGGCGACGGAAAGCACCGTCAGCGGCAAGGGCAGCACCACGACGGATGCCGCCGCGCATACGACCACCATGGCGACGGGGACGACGACGGGCGCCACGGTGGCGGATGCCGCCAAGGCGGCGACAGGCGCGACCACCGCGGTCACCGGCACGGAGACGCAGGCGACCGCCGCTGCGACGGGAACGACAGCCGGCACCACGGCGGCGGGCACGGGCACCACGGTTACTGGCGCCACGGTCACTGGCACCACGGCCACAGGCACGGTGACGGATGCCGCGACGCATGCAGCCGGCGCGGCGACCGGCGCGACCGCGGCGGTCACCGGCTCGGCGGCGGCCGCGACCACCGCGGCCACCGGGACGACGACCGGCGCCACGGTGGCGGATGCGGCCGCGCATGCGGTGGCCAGCGCGACCGGCGCGGTCACTAGCACGACGACGCCTGCGACCAGCACGGCGACGGGGGCGACGACCGGCGCCACGGTGGCGGATGCGGCCGCGCACACGGTTGATGCAGTGACCGGTGCGGTCACCGGCGCGACGACGCCTGCGACCGGCACGGCGACGGGGGCGACGGCCGGCACCGTGGTGGCGGATGCGGCCGCGCACACGGTTGACACGGTGACCGGCGCGGTCACCGGCACGACGACGCCTGCGGCCACCACGGCGACGGGGGCGACGACCGGCGCCACGGTGGCGGATGCGGTCACGCATGCGGTTGACACGGTGAGCGGCGCGGTCACCGGCACGGCGACGCCTGCGACCAGCACGGCGACGGGGGCGACAACTGGCGCCACGGTGGCGGATGCGGCCGCGCATGCGGTTGACGCGGTGAGTGGCGCCGTCACCGGCACGACGACGCCTGCGACCAGCACGGCAACGGGGGCGACGACCGGCACCATGGTGGCGGATACGGCCGCGCACGCGGTTGACACGGCGACCAGCACGGCGGCGCCTGCAACCACTATGGCGACGGGGACGACGACCGGCGCCACGGTGGCGGATGCGGCCGCGCATGCGGTTGACGCGGTGACCGGCGCGGTCATCGGCACGACGACGCCTGCGACCAGCACGGCCACCGGGACGACGACCGGCACCGTGGTGACCGATGCCACCACGCATGGGGCCGATGCGGTGGCGGGCGCGACCGCCGCGATCGCCGGCGCGGCGCTGGATGCCGGCCCGCAGGCGAGCGGCGTGACGGCCGGCGCCACGGCAACCGACGCCGCCGCGCATCCTGCCGATGCGGTGACGGGCACGACCGCCGCGGCCCCAGGCATGGCGGCGCAGCCGGTCGCGGCGGGCAGCGCCGCCGCCGATGCCGGCTCGCATGCCGCCATCGCCACGGGCGCGGAGGCCACCAGCCATGCGGCGGCCCCGGCCACCGGCGCCGCGAGCGAGGCCGCGGCCGTCGCCGGCCAGCAGGCCCTGGCCGTCTCGGTCCATCCCGAGGCGGCGCTGCCGGCGGAGCTGGCGGGCCTGCATCTGTCGGTGGATCTGCAGGCCACGACGCAACCGGCGGCGGATGGGCTGGTGGTCGCGGCGACGGCGCCGGAGACCTCGATCCACCTCGCCACGGCGGCGACCCATCCGCTCCTCGATGCGGGGCCGGCGCCCGTCGACATGCAGGGCGCGCTCGAGACTCTCGTCGCGCTGCCGGCGCAGGCGGGGCTGCACGACGCGCTCTTCGCCTGAGGCGCGCCGGCGGCGGCGGCCTCAGCCGTAGCTGACCGGCGTCTCCGTGCCGCGGCTGAGCTCGCGCGGCACGGGCTGGCCGGTCGCGGCGAGGGCCAGCGCCTCGGCGACGCGGATGCCGTCCACCCCGGCCGAGAGGATGCCGCCGGCATAGCCGGCGCCCTCGCCGGCGGGGAAGAGGCCGGGCGTGTTCACGCTCTGCAGGTCGGGGCCGCGGCGGATGCGGATCGGGCTGCTGGTGCGGGTCTCGACGCCGGTCATCACCGCATCCGGCCGGGCGAAGCCGGGGATCTGCCGGTCGAAGGCGGGCAGCGCCTCGCGGATCGCCGCCAGCACGAAATCCGGCAGGCAGCGGGCCAGGTCGGTCGGCGTCACGCCGGGGCGGTAGCTCGGCACGACATCGCCGAGCGTCGTGCTGGCGCGGCCGGCGAGAACGTCGCCGACCATCTGCCCCGGCGCCCGGTAGTCGCCGCCGCCGGCCTCGAAGGCGAGGCTTTCCCAGCGGCGCTGGAAGGCGACGCCGGCCAGCACGTCGCCCGGATAGTCGGCCGGGTCGATGCCGACGACGAGGCCGGCATTGGCGTTGAACTCGGCGCGGCTGTACTGGCTCATGCCGTTGGTGACGACGCGGCCCGGCTCGCTGGTGGCGGCGACGACGCGCCCCCCGGGGCACATGCAGAAGCTGTAGACGCTGCGGCCGGAACTGCCGTGATGCACCAGCTTGTAGTCGGCGGCGCCGAGCAGCGGGTTGCCGGCATTCGGCCCGAAGCGGGCGCGGTCGATCAGGCCCTGCGGATGCTCGATGCGCACGCCGATGCTGAAGGGCTTCGCCTCCAGGAAGACGCCGCGCTCGCGCAGCATGGCGAAGCTGTCGCGGGCGCTGTGGCCGATGGCGAGCACGACATGCTCGGCGCGCAGCGTCTCGCCATCCTCGAGCACCACGCCGCGCAGCCGCCGCTCGCCGGCGGCGTCGGGCGCGATCAGCAGGTCCACCACCTTGCTGCCGAAGCGGTACTCGCCGCCGAGCGCCTCGATCTCGGCCCTGATGCTCTCGACCATCGTCACCAGGCGGAAGGTGCCGATATGCGGCTTGGAGACGTAGAGGATCTCCTCCGGCGCGCCGGCCTTGACGAATTCCTGCAGCAGCTTCCGCCCGTAATGCCGCGGGTCCTTGATGCCGGAATAGAGCTTGCCGTCGGAGAAGGTGCCGGCGCCGCCCTCGCCGAACTGGACGTTGCTCTCCGGCGTCAGCACGCCGCGGCGCCACAGCGCCCAGGTGTCCTTGGTCCGCTCCCGCACCGGCTTGCCGCGCTCGAGGATGATCGGGCGGAAGCCCATCTGGGCGAGCACCAGCGCCGCCATGAAGCCGCAGGGGCCGGTGCCGATGACGATGGGGCGGGGCGCCCCCTCCGGCGCGCGGGCGACGAAGCGGTAGCGCGTGTCGGGCGCCGGGGCGATGCGCGGATCGCCGGCATGGCGGCGCAGCAGCGCCGCCTCGTCCCGCACCGCCAGGTCGAGCGTATAGACCAGCATGATGGCGCGCGGGTTGCGCGCGTCGTAGCCGCGCCGGACGACCTGCACCGATTCCAGCGCCGCCCCGGCGATGCCGAGGCGTTGCAGGATGGCGGCGTGGAGCGCGTCCTCCGGATGGGCGAGGGGCAGGCGAAGCTCGGTCAGGCGGATCATGCGGGTCCGGATCGGGGCGCCGGGATGGACCGGCTCGGGTGGTCGGGCGATCCTCGGGCCATAGAGCCGATCGCCGGAGGGCGGAACGCCCGAAGGCGTGAATCGGCTCGGCAGGGACAGGTGGCCGATCGCGGGAGGGCGGAACGCCCGAAGGCGTGAATCGGCTCGGCGGGGCCAGGTGGCCGATCGCCGGAGGGCGGAACGCCCGAAGGCCTCGGGCGGCGTAACGGGACCAGGCGGCCGAACGCCCGAGGGCGTGCATCGGCGCGGCGGGAGGAGGCGGCGATGGAACAGCGCGTGCTGGGGCGGAGCGGCCTCGCGGTCTCCGCCCTCGGCTACGGGGCCGGCGCGGTCGGCGGGCTGATGGTCCGCGGCAGCCCGGCGGAGCAGGAGCGCTCGCTCGCCCGGGCCTTCGAGGCTGGCATCACCTATGTCGACACCGCCGCCCTCTATGGCGACGGCGAGTCGGAACGCAATCTCGGCCGGGCGCTCAAGGCGCTCGGGGCGAAGCCGGTGCTCGGCACCAAGGTTCGGCTGCCCCCGGCGAGCCGCGGCGACATCGCCGGCGCCATCACCCGCTCGCTGGAGGCCAGCCTGCGGCGGCTGGGCCGCGAGAGCGTGGACTTGTTCCAGCTGCACGACCCGATCGGCGGGGCCGGGGGCCTCACCCCGGCGCAGGTGCTGGAGGAGGCGGTGCCGGCGCTGCAAGGGCTGCGGGCCGCGGGCAAATGCAGCCTGCTCGGCATCACCGCCCTCGGCGAGGGGCCGGCGCTGCGGGACGTGCTGCGGAGCGGCCTCCTCGACACGGCGCAGATCCCCTTCAACCTGCTGAACCCGAGCTGGCTGGCGCCGCGCCGCGCCGGCCTGCCGGGGCAGGATTTCACCGGGCTCGGCCAGGAGGCGGCGGCCGCCGGGGTCGGGCTGATCGGCATCCGCATCCTGGCCGGCGGGGCCCTCTCGGGCGAGGCGGGGCGGCACCCGGTGGCGATGCCGGAGGTCGCGCCCATCGCCTCCGGCCCGGACTATGCGGCGGATGTCGCGGCGGCCCGGCGGCTGCGGCCGCTGCTGGCCGAGGGCGTCGCCGGCTCGCTGGCCGAACTCGCCATCCGCTACGCCGCCTTCGCCCCGGAGATGGGCTGCGCCCTGATCGGCACCGCCTCGCTCGACCAGCTGGAGGCGGCGATCGCGGCGGTGGGGCAGGGGCCGCTGCCGGCGGCGGCGCTGGCCCGGATCGACGCGCTGCTGGCATGAGCCTCGCCACGCGCCGCGACGCGGCGGGCCCCGCGGCGCCGGCATCGGCGCCGGCCCTGCCGCTGCGCGGCCTCGGCTACCTCTCGGTCACCGCCCTGGCCTGGGGGCTCAACTGGCCGGTGATGAAGCTGCTGATGCGGGACTGGCCGCCCTATGCCTTCCGCATCTTCGCGGCCCTCGGCGCGGTCACGCTGCTCGGCCTCGTCGCCCTCGCCCAGCGCGACCGGCTCTGGCCGCGGCGCGACCAGTGGGGGCGGCTCGCCGTCTCGGCGGTGCTGAACGTCTCGGCCTGGAGCGTGGTGGCGCCGCTCTCGCTGTTCTGGCTGGACGCCGCCGAGGCGGCGATCATCGGCTACACCATGCCGGTCTGGGCGACGGTGCTGGCCTGGCCGGTGCTCGGCGAACGGCCGACGGCGCGGCGCATCGCCGGGCTGGTGCTGGGGCTGGCCGGCGTCACGCTGCTGCTCGGCGGCACGCTGGCGGGGGCCGGGATGGCGGCCTTCCAGGCCAAGCTGCCGGGGGCGGCGGCGATCCTCTGCACGGCGCTGATGTTCGCCGGCGGCGCGGTCTTCACCAAGCGCTGGCCGGTGCAGATGGCGCCGGTGCCGCTGGTCGCCTGGCAGGTGGCGATCGGCACCGCGCCGGTCTGGGCGATCGCGCTCGCCTTCGAGCATCTCGATCTCGGGCGGGTCACCTGGGTGGGCTGGGGCTGCCTCGCCTATGTGGCGGTGATGGCGCAATGCGTCGCCTATCTCGCCTGGTTCCGGGCGCTGCGGCTGCTGCCGGCGGGGACGGCGGCGATCGGCAGCCTGCTGGTGCCGGTGATCGGCGTGGTGTCGAGCGGGCTGCTGCTCGGCGAGCCGCTCGGGCTGCGGCACGGGCTGGCGCTGGCGCTGACGCTCGGGGGCGTGCTGCTGGCGGCGCGGCGGTAGGCAACGAATCCCGCCGGCGGCGCGTTGGCGCGCACCTGCCACAGGCCGCGAGGAGGCCCCGCCGATGGAACCGATGAAGCCGATGCAGCCCATGAAACCCATGGAGCCGATGAAACCGATGGATTCCGGCCCGCCCTGGTGGCCGCAGGCGCTCGGCCAGCCGGCGACCAGCGGCGGCCAGAACGACACGCGCTACGCCTTCTTCCCCGAGGCGCGGCGGCTGGCGGTGCAGCGCGACGGCAAGGTCACGCTCTACGACACCGGCGAGCACCGCATCTCCGGCGTGCAGCAGCAGCAGGGCGGCACCGCCTCGCTCGCCTTCAGCAGCCAGCAGGGCACCGTGCGGCTCGAGGACCTGAAGCAGGTCGACTGACAGGCCCCTGGGAGGCGCGCCTCACCCGTCGCCGTCCGTTGCCCTGCCGCGGCTTCGCCGCGGCAGGCTGTGACGGATCTTCGGCCAGAGGCGCCTCACGGGGCCCCCATGAAGCCGCGGAGCGGCTTCATGGGGAATACCTAGCACTCCAGCACGATCTTCCCGAAATGCGCGTTGGATCGCATATGCGCCAGCGCCGCGGCCGCCTCGGCGAGCGGGAAGACGCGGTCGATCGGCAGCCGCAGCTTGCCCGCCTCCAGCGCCGGCCAGAGATCGGCGCGCATGCGGCGGTTGATCTCCCGCACCTCCTCGATGGAGCGGGTGCGGAAGGTGACGCCGACATAGCGGATGCGGCGCAGCGCATGCAGGTCGAAGTCGAACTCGCCGCGCGCCCCGCCGAGCCGCCCGACATTGACGATGCGGCCGAGGATGGCGCAGGCGCGGAGATTGCCGTTGGCGAGCGGGCCCGAGACCTGGTCGACGATGACCTCGACGCCCTTGCCCTCCGTCGCTTCCAGCACGCGCTCGGGCCAGGCGGGGTCGCCGGTGTCGATGGCGAGGTCGCAGCCGAACTCGGCGAGGCGGGCGCGCCGCGCCGGGTTGGTGGAACTGCCGAGCACGCGCTTCGCGCCCATGAGCTTGGCGATCTGCATCCCCATCAGCCCGACGCCCGAGCTGGCGCCCTGGATGAGGATGCTCTCGCCCCGCTGCAGCCCGCCATTGGTGACGACGGCGTCGTGCATGGTCTGCAGCGCGACGGGCAGGGTCGCCGCCTCCACCCAGCCCATGTTGCTGTCGGGCAGGGCGGCGCAGCGGCCCCAGTCGGCCAGGCCGTATTCGGCATAGCCTCCGGCGCCGCTCGCCATCACCCGCAGGCCGGGGCGGATGTGGTCGGGCACCTCGGCGCCGACCGCGGCCACCTCGCCGGCGAACTCCATGCCGACGATGGTGCCGGCGCCGCCGATGCGGCCATGCGCCTGGCCGGCGGCGACGCCTAGATCGGCGCGGTTCAGCCCGGCGGCGCGGATGCGCACCAGCACCTCCTGCGGCCCGGGCTTCGGCTCCGGCACCTCCTGCACCGCAACCCCCGCGCTGGTGACGATGGCTGCCTTCATGGCGCTCTCCCCCTCCGATCGATCGGGGGTGAGTGGACCTCAGAACCGCTTCGCGAACCAGTGGCGGGTCGCGCCCGGCGGCATGTCCTCGAGGCGGCCCGCCTCGGCATAGCCGTGCCGGCGGTAGAAGCCCGGGGCCTGGAAGGACCAGGTGTGGAGATGCACGCCGCGGCAGCCGGCCTCCCGCGCCAGCGCCTCCGCCGCCGCCAGCAGCGCCTGCCCGGTGCCCTGCCGGCGCCGCGCCTCCGCCACCCAGAGCCAGTCGAGATAGAGCCAGCCCTGGGCCAGGCGGCAGCGGGCGCCGCCGAGCAGCGTCCCGCCGGGGTCGCGGGCCAGGATCCAGCGCTGCCGCCGCGGCAGGCGCGGCCCGTGCGCGGCGCGGTTATGGGCGGCGAGACCCCCGCCGATGGCCCGCCGGTCCGCCGGGGCGGGGGCGGCGGTGACCTCGAGGCGGAGGCCGGCCGTCACAGCGCCTTGCGGAACCAGACCCGGGAATGGCCGCGCGGCATGTGGTCGAGCCGGCCGAACTCGGCATAGCCGTTGCGCTCCCAGAAGCCGGGGGCCTGGAAGCTGAAGGTGTCGGTGTAGGCGTCGGTGCAGCCGCGCTGGCGGGCGATCTCCTCGGCCCGCCGCAGCAGCTCCGAGCCCAGCCCCTGGCCGCGGGTGTCGCGGGCCAGCCAGAGCCAGTCGATGAACAGCCAGTGCCAGTAGGTGAGGCCGAGCAGCCCGCCGCGCACGGTCTCCCCGGCATCGCGGGCGAGGACGGTCACCGGCTCGCGGTCATAGGGGCCGCCCATTTCCTGGTTGAAGGCGTGCAGGCCGCGCTGGATCGCCGCCACCGCCTCCATCTCCGGGTAGTCGTCCTCGCTGATCTCGATGCCGTCGATGCTCATGGGGCAGGGAAGGTCCCGATCCGGTTGCGCTGGCCGAACGCATGGTGCGGCCAGGATGTTGCGCCTTTGCTGCGTCAGCCGCCGAATCGACCCGCGGCGGCGATGGCCACGGTCAGCAGGCCGAGGCCGCAATTGAGGAGGATAAGCTGGCGGACCCGGTCCATCTCCGTCGCCGCGGCGGCGAGGTCGGCGCGCGCGCGGGCCGCCCGGAAGGCCTTCCAGGGGCCGGTGGCGAGGGCGAGGACGATGCCGGCCATCGCCAGGGCCAGCATGTGCATGGCGTGGATGTGCCAGCCGGCGCCGGCGAAGCCGCCATACCAGCCGAAGAGCAGCGCGTAGCCGGTCAGCAGCATGGCCGGCATGGCGTGCCAGACGAGGCGGAGGAAGCGCCGCAGCGCCTCCTCGTGCACCGCGAGGCGCTGCGCCGGCTCGAGGCGGGCGAGGGCGGGCCGCAGCGCCAGCAGCGCGAAGGCCATGCCGCCGACCCAGAGCACGGCGCCGAGCAGGTGCAGGACATAGAGCAGCGTGCCGAGCATGGCGCCTCAGCCCCGCCGGCCGAGGGCGATGATCGCCGCCGCGACGGCGCGGATCTCGGCCGCCGCCGGGCTCCTCGGCGCCGCCTCGGTCACCGCCAGCCCGTCGAGGAAGGCATTGGCGAACTGCACCCGGTTGCCGAGGCTGGGGCCGAGCACGGCGACGCCCTGCTCCTCCAGCGCGGCGAGGATGCGGCTCTTCAGCCGCCCCTGCGCCGGGGCGCGGTTCAGCACCGCGGCGACCCGCCGCCGCTCCTCCCTCGCCAGCTTCAGCGTCGCCTCCGAGGCCCAGAGATCGGCCGGCGAGGGCTGCAGCGGCATCAGCACCAGGTCGGCGGTGCGGATGGCGAGCTTGGCCTCGGTGTCGGCATGCGGCGGGGTGTCGAGGATCACGTAGTCATGCGTCGGCCGCAGCCGGTCGAGCGTCGCCGGCACGCGCCAGCCCGCGGCGGTGTCGAAATCGAGCCGGTGCGCCCGCTCGCCGCGCCGGGCGCGCTCGGCATGCCAGCGGGCGAGGGAGGCCTGCGGGTCGATGTCGAGCAGGGCGACGCGGTGGCCCTCCTCGGCCAGCGCCGCCGCCAGGTTGGCCGCCACGGTCGATTTCCCGGCGCCGCCCTTCTGCTGCGCCACCGCCACCACATAGGCCATATCCCCGACTCCGCCCCTGCCGGGCGGGAGGCTAGCCCGGATCGCGCGGGAGTCCGAAGCTCGCGCCTGCAACCGGGCCGCTGCGCCGCCGCTTTGCTGCCCCGATGCCGCGCCGAGGAGCCCCGCCATGCCCCTGCCGCCCCGCCTGGAGCTGCTGACGCCCGAGGAGATGGGCCGCGCCGATGCGCTGGCGATCGCCGCCGGCATCCCCGGCCCCGATCTCATGGCGGCGGCCGGGCGGGCGGTGGCGCGGGCGGCGATGCGGCGCTTCCGGCCCTGCCGCACCCTGGTGCTGGCCGGGCCGGGCAACAACGGCGGCGATGGCTATGTCGCGGCGCGGCTGCTGGAGCAGGCGGGCTGGCCGGTCGCGGTCGCGGCGCTGGCGCCGCCGCGGCCGGGCAGCGACGCGGCGCTCGCCGCCGCGGCCTGGCGCGGCCCGATGCTGGCGTTCGACGCCGCCGAGGCGGGGCGCGCCGAACTCGTCATCGACGCGGTCTTCGGCGCCGGCCTGGCGCGGCCGGTGGAGGGGCGGGCCGCCGCGGTGCTGCGGGCGGTGCGGGCGCCAATCCTCGCCATCGACGTCCCCTCCGGCCTCGACGGCGCCACCGGCCAGGTGCGCGGCCTCGCGCCGCAGGCGGCGCTGACCGTCACCTTCTTCCGCCTCAAGCCCGGGCATCTGCTGCTGCCGGGGCGGGGGCTCTGCGGCGAGACGCTGCTGGCCGATATCGGCCTGCCGGAGTCGGTGCTGGCCCGGCTGGCGCCGCGCGCCTTCCGCAACGCGCCCGGCCCCTGGCGGCCGCCCGCCTTCGGCGCCGAGGCGCACAAATACAGCCGCGGCCACCTGACCATCCTCGCCGGCGGCGAGATGACCGGCGCCGCCCGCCTCGCCGCCGGCGCCGCGCATCGCGCCGGGGCCGGGCTGGTGACGATCCTCGCGCCCGATGCCGCCGCCGCGGCGCTCTACCGCGCCGGCGATCCGGGGACGATCGTCAGCGAGGCCGGGCTCGACGCCCTGCTCGGGGATGAGCGGCGGCAGGTCTGGCTGATCGGGCCGGGCCTGCCCGGCGATGCGGCGACGCGCGCCGCGCTCGGCCGGCTGCTCGCGGCCGGGCGGCGGGTGGTGGCGGATGCCGGCGCGCTCACCGCCTGCGCCGGCGATCCCGGCGCGCTCGCCGGCGCCGCGGTGCTGACGCCGCATGCCGGCGAGTTCGCCCGCGTCTTCGGCCCGGTCGGCGCGGACAAGCCGGCTGCCGCCCGCGCCGCCGCCGCGGCGACCGGGGCGGTGCTGCTGCTAAAGGGCGCCGACACCGTCATCGCCGCGCCGGACGGGCGCCTCGCCATCAACGACAACGCGCCGCCGAGCCTGGCGACGGGCGGCACCGGCGACGTGCTGGCCGGCACCATCGCGGCGCTGCTGGCGCAGGGGATGCCGGGCTTCGAGGCGGCCTGCTGCGGCGCCTGGGCGCAGGGCGAGGCGGCGCGGCGCCACGGGCCCGGCCTGGTGGCCGAGGATCTGATCACGCTCCTGCCAAGCGCGCTGAAATCAGCGCGCGTCAACTGAAGGGTGTCTCCCCAATCGCGCCGGGTTTCACCATGTTACCCGGGCTGCCGCGGAGAGAGTGACGCATGTCCGACCTAGCCCTCGAGACCGGCCTGCTGGACCGTGCGCTGCGCCGGGTCACCAGCCTCTGGCGCGACATGGCGGAGCGGGTCGTCGGCGGCGAGGCGGAGAGCATCGCCGAGCAGATGCGGGCCTGCCTCGATGGCCGCGGCGGCGAGGTCTCGGCCCGCAACCGCGCCGCTCGGCTGGCGCGCGACTACCTGGCGCTCGATGCCGCGGGCCGGGTCGGCTTCCTCCGCGACCTCGCCGGTTTCGACAGCGACGAGGCCGGGCTGGATTACGCGATCGACCGGCTGGCCAAGGCGGTGGGCCCGGCGGAGCGGGCGGCGGCCAAGACCCGGCTGCGCCGGGCGCTGGAGCCGCCGCGCAGCCGGCTGCTGACCCAGTTCACCGCCATCCCGGACGGCATGAAATTCCTCGTCGAGCTGCGCGCCGAGCTGCTGCAGGCCGCCGGCAAGGACGCGCTGCTGCAGGCGCTGGAGACCGACCTCAAGGGGCTGCTGGCGAGCTGGTTCGATGTCGGCTTCCTCGAGCTGCGGCGGATCGACTGGCACTCGCCGGCGGCGCTGCTGGAGAAGCTGGTGCGCTACGAGGCGGTGCACCGCATCCGCACCTGGCGCGACCTGAAGAACCGGCTGGACAGCGACCGCCGCTGCTACGCCTTCTTCCATCCGCGCATGCCGGAGGAGCCGCTGATCTTCGTCGAGGTGGCGCTGGTCAAGGGCATGGCGGACAGCGTGCAGCGGCTGCTCGACGAGAAGGCGCCGGTGCTCGACCCCGGCCAGGCGGACACCGCCATCTTCTACTCCATCAACAACTGCCAGCGCGGGCTGGACGGCATCTCCTTCGGCAATTTCCTGATCAAGCGCGTGGTCTCGCTGCTGCAGGAGGAACTGAAGAACATCCGGTCCTTCGCCACCCTCTCGCCGATCCCCGGCTTCGGCCGCTGGCTGACGGCGCAGCTCGCCGATGGCGATCCGGCGCTGATCGAGGAGGAGCAGGCGGCGGCGCTGCGCCAGCTTCTCCCGGCGAGCCTCGCCCTGCCGGCGCCCCAGGCCGGGGCGGGCGAGGGGGCGGGCCAAGGGGCGGGCGAGCGGACGGGCGGGCCGCCCATGGCCGAGACGCCGGTGCAGACCCTGGCCCGGGTGCTGGCCCGCCGCGGCTGGCAGCGCGAGGAGGCGGCGGCGCGGATCCTCGAGCCGCTGCTGCTGCGCGCCTGCGCCCGCTACCTGCTGCAGGAATCCGCCAAGGGCCGGGCGAGGCGGGCGCGCGACCCGGTGGCGCATTTCCACCTCTCCAACGGGGCGCGGGTCGAGCGGCTGAACTGGAAGGGCGATGTCAGCGAGAAGGGGCTGAAGGAGAGCTTCGGGCTGATGGTGAACTACCTCTACGACCCGGCCCGGATCGAGGAGTACCATGAGGAGTATGTGGGCGAGGGCCGCCGCCCCGCCTCGGCGGCGCTGCGCAAGCTGGCGCGCAGCGGCTAGCCGGCGGCGGCCTTCAGGCGGGCATCCAATTGCCGTGCAGCCCGTGCGGCACCCGGCAGGGCAGCGAGATTTCCGCCACCGGCTCGCCGCCGAGGTCGCGGGCCTCGAGCAACACCGCGCGGCTGCGGTCCGCGGCGCGGTCGTAGACATAGGTCAGCAGCCAGCCATCGCCCTCCTCGGTGCCGCCCGGCCGCGGCAGGAAGACGGGCTCGTCCACCTCCTGGCCCGGGCCGAAATCCCGCACCACCACCCGGCCGGCCGCGAGGTCGTGGCAGGCGAGGCCGGCGAAGCCGTGCCGGTCGGCCTCCGCGCCGGTCCGCACCGGCAGCCAGCCATGGCGGTTGGCGAGACCGGCGCGGCGGGGGTCGATGCGCGGGAACTCGCCCGTCCGGTCATCGAGCTGCCGCTCCCGCGCCGTGCCGGTGCCGAGATCGAGCGTCAGCCGCCAGAGGCTGGCCCCGATCGGCGCGCCGGTGCCGGGCAGGGCCGGGTAGCGCAGATGGTCGATGTGGATCCCCTCCGCCGCCTCATGGGCGTTCATGAAGTGGAAGGTGAAGAAGGGATCGGCGGCGAACCAGCGCAGCGGCGCCGCCGGATCGGCGCGGTCCAGCACCGCGATGCGGGTGCCGAGATCGGGCGCCCAGCGGATCGGGCCCGCCAGCGTGCCATCGGGCCGCGGCCCTGCGCCGCTGGGCTCGAGCAGCAGCGGGCAGAGCACGAAGACGGCGTGCCGCGCGGTGCAGACGAAATCATGCACCATGTAGGGGCGATCGACCGAGAGCACGTCCATGCGGGCGAGGCGGCCCGCCGGATCGACGCTGCCGAAGCTGAGGAAGGGCGGGCGCGGCGCGTAGCGGATGATGAGCATCTCGCCGGTCGCCGGGTCGAATTTCGGATGCGCCGTCATCGCGCCCCGCAGCCTGCCGTCGAAATCGTGGCGGCCGAGCGTCTCCAGCCGCTCGTCCAGCGCATGGGGCAGGCCGCCCTCCCAGAGGGCGAGGATGCGCCCGGCATGGCGGACGACATTGGTGTTGGCGAGGTTCTTGATCGGCCCCGGCTCGACCTCGGGCCCGGCCAGCGCCGGATCGACCGGCACCGGGCGCAGCAGGCTGCCGTAGAGGGCGCGGCCGGCCCGGCGCTCGGCCCGCAGCCCGGCCGTGGCGACGAAGCGGTTGGCATAGGCGACGCGGCCCTCGGCGAAGCGCAGCGCATGGATCATGCCGTCGCCGTCCCAGGGATAGGCGTAGGCGATCGGCGGGAAGGCCGGGTTAGGCCCGTTGCGCAGCCAGGTGCCGGCCAGCTCGGGCGGGATGCGGCCGCGCATCGGCAGGGCGTGCAGGTCGAGCTCCTCGGCGACCGGGGCGTAGCCATGGCTGAGATGGTCGAGATCCATGGGGGCGGCGGCGGGGGGCTGGGGCGCGGTCCCGGCGCCGGCCGGCAGGGCGGCGAGGGGCGCGAGGCTGGCGGCATGCAGCAGATGGCGGCGGCTCAGGGGCATGGCGGCTCCTCCACGGGCAGAAAAAAAGTAATTCACTTACACTTTCGGCGTCAAGCCTGCGGCGCGGCCCTGCGCTGCGTCGGCAGGGGAGGCGCGGATCAGGCCTCGGCGGGGGCCTCGGCGGCCAGGCCACGCAGCAGCCGGCCGACGCCGCGATCGAGCAATTGCTCGGCCGGCAGGGCCAGCTGCCCGGCCCGCTCCAGGCTGGCGAGGCCATGGCTGATCGCCCAGACCTGCAGGGCGATCTCGGTCGCCGCGCCGGGGCCGATGCCCAGCGCCGCGAGCGCCTCGCCGAGCGGCGGGCTGTCCGGCCTCCGGTCCGGCAGCGGCGGCGGGGCGGGCGCGGCGCCGGCGCGGAACAGGGCGAGGTAGTGCCCCGGCGCCTCGCGGGCGAAGGCGAGATAGGCCTGGCCGACCCGGAGGAAGGCGGCGCCCGGCTCCGGCCGGCCATCGCCCCAGGCGGCCGCCAGCCGCGCGTTCAGCATCGCCAGGGCCCGCTGCGCCAGGGCCTCGAGCAGCGCCGCCTTGTCGGCGAAATGCTTGTAGGGGGCGGAGGCGGAGACGCCGCAGGCGCGGGCGGCGTCGAGCATCGAGAAGCCCTCCGGCCCGCGCTCGGCGACCAGCGCCGCGGCGGCATCGAGCAGCGCCGGCTGCAGGTTGCCATGGTGGTAGGAGCGGCGGGCTTTCGCGGGCGGGGCCATGGCGCGGGGATATCACGCCGGGCCGCCAGGCCCTATGCTCGCGCCGTCGCCCCCTTGGCGCGGCGCAAGAAAAGCCGGCCGCCGGCCCCGCGCCGGGGCGGCCGGCCTGGAGGGAGTCCCGCCATGACCGTCCAGGGCCGCATCGCTCCCCTTGCCGACGACCCGGCGCGCCGGCTGGAATTGCTGCACGCCATCGAGCGCAAGCTGCTCTGGCTCTCGGCCTGGATGATCCACCACGCCAACCACATCCGGCCGAACCGCGACGGGCTGAAGGTCGGCGGCCACCAGGCCTCCTCGGCCTCCGTCATCTCGATCATGACGGCGCTCTACTTCGAGATCCTGCGGCCGCAGGACCGGCTGGCGGCGAAGCCGCATGCCGGGCCGGTCTTCCACGCCATCAACTACCTCCTCGGCCGGCAGACGCGCGACAAGCTGGCGACGCTGCGGCAGTTCGGCGGCATCCAGCCCTATCCGAGCCGGGTGAAGGACGGGCCGGAGGTGGATTTCTCCACCGGCTCGGTCGGGCTCGGCGTGGCGCTGACCAGCTTCGGCAGCCTGGTGCAGGACTATGTCCGGCTGCACGGGCTGGGGCGGGAGGAGGTGCCGCCCGGGCGGCACATCGCCATCGTCGGCGATGCCGAGCTCGACGAGGGCAACATCTACGAGGCCCTGCTGGAGGGCTGGAAGCACGATGTCCGCAATGTCTGGTGGGTGATCGACTACAACCGCCAGAGCCTTGATTCCGTGGTGCAGGACCGGCTCTTCGGCCGGATCGAGGGCCTGTTCCGCGACATGGGCTGGAACGTCGTCATCCTGAAATACGGCCGCCGGCTGGAGGCGGCCTTCGCCCGCGAGGGCGGCGAGGCGCTGCGCCGCTGGATCGACGACTGCCCGAACAGCCTCTACTCGGCGCTCACCTTCCAGGGCGGCGCCGCCTGGCGCGCGGCGCTGCTGGCCGAGCTCGGGCGCGAGCCGGGGGCGCGGGCGATCATCGACCCCCTCTCCGACGAGGAGCTGGGCGCGCTGATGACCAATCTCGGCGGCCAGGACGTGGCGACCCTGCTCGAGGCCTTCCGCGCCCAGGATGCCGCCGGCGACCAGCCCACCTGCTTCATCGCCTACACCATCAAGGGCATGGGCCTGCCCTTCGCCGGGCACAAGGACAACCATGCCGGGCTGATGACCAAGGAGCAGATGGCCACCTTCAAGGCCGAGATGCGCATCCGCGACGGCCATGAATGGGACCGCTTCGAGGGGCTCGACATCCCGGAGGCGGAGCTGCAGGCCTTCATCGAGGGGGCGCCCTTCGCCACTCCCATCGCGCCCGAGGGACGGCGGCTGCAGGCCGCGGCGGTGCCGGTGCCGGGGGCGAGCTTCCCGCAGCCGAAGGTGGCGCCCGGCCGCAAGCTCTCCACCCAGGCGGCCTTCGGCGAGGTGCTGGCCGAGCTCGGCCGGGGACACGGCGAGGCGGCGGCGATCGCGAAGCGGATCGTCACCACCAGCCCCGACGTCACCGTCTCGACCAATCTCGGCCCCTGGGTGAACCGGCGCGGCATCTTCGACCGGCACCTCAAGAACGACGTCTTCCGCGACGCCAAGCTGGCCAGCGCCCAGCGCTGGGGGATGAGCCCGGAGGGGCAGCATATCGAGCTCGGCATCGCCGAGCAGAACCTGTTCCTGCTGCTCTCGGCGCTCGGCCTGGCGCACGACCTCTACGGCGCGCGGCTGCTGCCGGTGGGGACGGTCTACGACCCCTTCGTCAACCGCGGCCTCGATGCGCTGATCTATGCCTGCTACCAGGATGCGCGCTTCATGCTGGTCAGCACCCCCTCCGGCCTGACGCTCGCGCCGGAGGGCGGGCAGCACCAGTCGGTCAACACGCCGCTGATCGGCATGGCGCAGGACCGGCTGGCGAGCTTCGAGCCCGCCTTCGCCGACGAGCTAGCGATCCTGATGCGCTGGGGCTTCGAGCACATGCAGAAGCCCGAGGGCAGCGCCGTCTGGCTGCGGCTCTCGACCCGCGGGCTGGAGCAGCCGCAGCGCCGGCTCGACCCGGCGGCGGTGGTGGCCGGGGCGCATTGGATGGTGCCGCCGGCGCCCGGGGCGCGGATCGCCCTCGCCTATCAGGGGGCGGTGGCGCCCGAGGCGATGGCCGCCTTCGAGGCGCTGCGGGAGGATGAGCCGGGGGCGGGGCTGCTCGCCATCACCTCGCCCGACCGGCTGCATGCCGGGTGGCTGGCGGCGCGGCGGAAGGCGCGGGGCGGCTTCGGCGGCCCCTCCTGGGTGGAGGAGCTGCTGGCGCCGCTCGCCCCGGAGGCGGCGCTGGTGACGGTGCTGGACGGGCATCCGGCGGCGCATGCCTGGCTCGGCGCGGTGCGCGGCCAGCGGGTGGTGCCGCTCGGCGTCGACCATTTCGGCCAGGCCGGCGACATCCCCGACCTCTACCGCGCATACGGGCTCGACACCGACGCGATCCTCGACGCCTGCGCCCAGGCGATGCTGGGCTAGGGAAGTCCCCGCGACGTCGCTGCGCGACATCGTGGGGATAAATCGTGGGGATCTACGCCATCGCCGGCTGCCGCGCCTGCGCCATCCGCATCGCCGCGTCGCGCATCCGCGTCGTGCGCAGGGTCCAGCCGCGGCCGAAGGCGTCGAAATTCTCCAGCGAACGGTAATAGGCGAGCCGCCGCTCGGCATAGCGCCCGATCAGCTCGGCCGGGTCGCAGGCGGCGGTGGCGGCCAGGGTGATGGCGCCGACCGAGCCGTCCTGGGTGACGCCGACCAGCTCCTGCAGCAGCAGGATCGCCCGCCGCACCCCGGCATTCACGCCGAAATCGAAAACGCAGAGATCGAGCCCCGGCGGCAGGCGGTCGCAGCAGGCGGCGTTCCAGTAATTCGAGCGGTAGATCTCGATCGCCTGCTCGCGCGTCAATGCCCGCATCGTGGCCTCGTCCACGCTCTCCAGAGCGAGTCCGTGGAAATCGGCATAGGTGCGGGCGGTGATGCCGAAATTGGTCATGCCGCCGCGGTCGCGCGGGTCGTTGCTGAAGCCGCCCTCGTTCTCGAGGATCAGGGCGACGGCGCGGTCGAAGGCCTGGCTGCGCGGCTGGCCGGCGGCAGCGGGGGCGGCCGGCGAGCGGGCGGCCTCGGCCACGCTCTGCAGCGAGGTGATGGCGTCCTTGGCCTGCTGGGTCTGGCTGGCCATGGCGGCGCTCGCCTGCTGGCTCTGGGCGTTGAGCGCCGTGTTGGCCTGCTCGGCCTGGGTGGCCTGCAGGGCGCGGACCGTCGCGTCCTTCTCGCGCGAGCCCTGGGAGGAGCCGATCCAGAAATTGATCACCGCCGTGAAGGCCGCCACCAGGGCGCCGAGGATGATGTTCACCATCTCACGGTTGTCCTGCGCGATGTGGAACCGCGACGAGGTGAAGATGACCAGCGCCAGGACGAACATCATGGTGACCGTGACGGAGACGACCGGCGCGCCCCAGCGCATCGGGTCCCGGTTGCCGGAGAGCTGGAGCATCGCCACCCGGGCGCCCTGGGTGTCGGCGATCCGGGCCTGCAACGTGGCGAACTCGACGGCGCGCTGCTTCTCGGCGGCCTCGAGCTGCAGCCGCTCCTGCTCGACCGCGATCTCGGCGAGGCGGGTGCGCAGCGCCGCGGCGGCGGCGGGGTCCTGGTCGAGCCGCTGCTTGGCATCGACCGGGTCGGCGGTGCCGGTCGCCGCCTGCACCGCCTGCTCGACGGCGGTGGCGACGGTGCCGGCGCGGTCGCCGGCGACGAGCCGGACGAGTCCGGGCAGCACCGTGGCGGCGAGGGCGATCAAGGGGAAGGCCATGGACGTACCTCCTGGGCCCGGCATCCGGGGGCGGGGCCGGCCGGCGGGAGGCTAGGGCGGGCGGCGGGCCGGGGACTGTGTTCCAGGCCACGGAATGTAACGATGGGTCTGCATGGCTGCGGCAATCGGGGGTTGTGGCCGGGGCCGTGGGGCTGGGGCCGTGGAGCCGGGGCGGGGGCGGATCGCCGGCGCCGGGGCCCGCCTGGGGCGCATCCTTGGGGGGCGCATCCTTGGAAAGCCCCTGGCGCTGCGCTAGAGAGCGCCCCTTCTGGGGCCCGGCGCGGGCGTGGTGGAATTGGTAGACACGCTGGATTTAGGTTCCAGTGGCGCAAGCCGTGGGGGTTCAACTCCCTCCGCCCGCACCACCGCCCCCATCATGGCCCGCCGGGGCAGGAGACCCCGGCCGGCTGACAGGACCTCTCTCCAGGGTGGACAGTACGATGCAGGTGACCGAGGTCGCGAATGAGGGGCTGAAGCGGGCCTATACGGTGGTGGTCCCCGCGGGCGACATCGCCGCCGAGCGCCAGAAGCGCCTGGCCGAGCTGGGCCGCGACCTGCGCCTGCCCGGCTTCCGCCCCGGCAAGGTGCCGGCCAAGGTGGTGGCGCAGCGCTACGGCCAGGCGGTGATGGGCGAGGTGCTGGAGCAGTCGGTCAACAAGGCGACCGACCAGGTCGTCACCGATCGCGGGCTGCGCCCGGCCCTGCAGCCGAAGATCGAGCTGGTGAACTTCGCTCCCGAGGCCGATCTGGAGTTCAAGGTCGAGCTCGAGGTGCTGCCCGAGATCCCGATGCCCGACTTCGCCGGCATCGCGGTGGAGCGGCTGAAGGCCGAGGCCTCCGAGGAGCAGGTGGAGAAGGCGCTCGAGACCATCGCCTCGCGCAACCGCAAGCTCGAGGACATCGCCGAGGAGAAGGCGGCCGAGAAGGGCGAGATCCTGGTCTGCGACTTCGTCGGCCGGCTCGACCCGGCCGAGGGCGAGGCGGGGGAGGGCGAGGCCTTCCCGGGCGGCACGGCCAATGACATGCCGGTCGAGGTGGACGGCCCCGGCTTCATCCCCGGCTTCACCGAGCAGCTCACCGGCATGCGGCCGGGCGAGACGCGCGAGGTGAAGGTGACCTTCCCCGAGGAGTACGGCTCGAAGGCGCTGGCCGGCAAGCGCGCCACCTTCGCGGTCACCGCCAAGGGCCTCAAGCGCTCGGTGATGCCGCCGGTCGACGAGGAGCTGGCGAAGTCGCTCGGCTTCGAGACGCTGGACGCGCTGAAGGAGGCGGTCCGCGGCAGCCTCGCCCAGGAATACGACAACCTCTCGCGCCTCAGGCTGAAGCGGGCGCTGCTCGATGCGCTGGCCGAGCGGGCGAGCTTCCCGGTGCCGGAGGGGATGATCGAATCCGAGTTCGCCCAGATCTGGCAGCGGGTCGAGGCCGACATGAAGGCCGGCACCCTCGACGAGGACGACAAGGGCAAGGACGAGGAGGCGCTGAAGGCCGAATACCGCGGCATCGCCGAGCGGCGCATCCGGCTGGGCCTGCTGCTCTCGGAGATCGGCCGGACCAACAACATCAGCGTCAGCGGTGACGAATTGGCAAGGGCGATGCGGCAAGAAGCCTCCCGCTACCCGGGCCAGGAGCAGCAGGTGATGGAGTTCTTCCGCAAGAACCCGCAGGCGGCCGACAACCTCCGCAGCCCCATCTTCGAGGAGAAGGTGGTGGACTTCATGCTGGAGCTGGCCCAGGTGACCGAGCGGCAGGTCTCGCCCGAGGACCTCGCCGCGCCTGCCGCGGCCTGATGCCCGCGGGCGGGCCGGCCGCCGGCCGGACTCGGCCCGGGCCCGCCGCGCCGCGGACGGGATCGCGGCCGGCAACCCCGCCATCCGGCGGGGACTTCCGGCCGGCCCTGCCTTGCCCCACATTGCCGAGGAGAGGTCCGGCCTCCGTGCCGGATCGCCGCCCCGGCCGAGCCCGCCCCTCGGCCGGCTCGGCGGGCCGAGAGAGCGAAAGGTTGCACCATGCGGGACCGTGATCCGGTCGAGGTCTACAACAACACCCTGGTTCCGATGGTCGTCGAGCAGACGGCGCGGGGCGAGCGGGCCTTCGACATCTATTCGCGCCTGCTGAAGGAGCGGATCATCTTCCTGACGGGGCCGGTCTTCGACCAGGTCTCGGCCCTGATCTGCGCCCAGCTGCTGTTCCTCGAGAGCGAGAATCCCAACAAGGACATCGCCTTCTACATCAACAGCCCGGGCGGCGTGGTCTCCTCCGGCCTCGCGATGTACGACACGATGCAGTACATCCGCTCCCCGGTGAGCACGGTCTGCATCGGCCAGGCCGCCTCCATGGGCTCGCTGCTGCTGACCGCCGGCGCCAAGGACAAGCGCTTCGCCCTGCCGAACAGCCGGATCATGGTGCACCAGCCCTCCGGCGGGGCGCAGGGCCAGGCGACCGACATCGAGATCCAGGCCCGCGAGATCCTGAAGCTGCGGCAGCGGCTGAACGAGATCTACGTGAAGCATACCGGCCAGCCGATCGAGGCCATCGAGCGCAAGCTCGAGCGCGACACCTACATGTCGGCCGAGGAGGCCCGGGATTTCGGCCTGATCGACCAGGTGGTCGAGGAGCGCCCGGCGGCCCCCGGGGCCGAGGCCGCCAAATCCTGATCCTGCGGACCCGGCCGCGCACCAATGACGGTTTTGGCAAGATCCTGACGGGATATTGTCGCAACGGTTGGTGGGCGGCCGCCCTCCCGGCCTCTGTCATGCTTCCCCCCCGATGACAGGGGGGCTACAGTCCCACCCCAGGCCCCCCCTCGGCGACGGGGGGCAGGGCCCGGGCGGTCCGCGCCTTCCCCGAGGAGAAGGCGCCGGCAGCCCTGGCCGGCCCATCCAGGCGGAGTGCCCATGAGCAAGTCCGGCGACTCGAAGAACACCCTCTACTGCTCGTTCTGCGGCAAGTCGCAGCACGAGGTCCGCAAGCTCATCGCCGGACCCACCGTGTTCATCTGCGACGAATGCGTCGAGCTGTGCATGGACATCATCCGCGAGGAGCACAAGACGCACCTCGTGAAGTCGCGGGACGGCGTGCCGACGCCGAAGGAGATCTGCAAGGTCCTCGATGACTACGTGATCGGGCAGGACCATGCGAAGCGCGTCCTCTCGGTCGCGGTGCACAACCACTACAAGCGGCTGGCGCACGGTGCGAAGAACAACGACGTCGAGATCGCCAAGTCGAACATCCTGCTGCTCGGCCCGACCGGCTCGGGCAAGACGCTGCTGGCCCAGACCCTCGCCCGCATCCTCGACGTGCCCTTCACCATGGCGGATGCGACGACGCTGACCGAGGCGGGCTATGTCGGCGAGGATGTCGAGAACATCATCCTGAAGCTGCTGCAGGCGGCCGACTACAATGTCGAGCGGGCGCAGCGCGGCATCGTCTATATCGACGAGGTCGACAAGATCAGCCGCAAGTCGGACAACCCCTCCATCACCCGCGACGTGTCGGGCGAGGGCGTGCAGCAGGCGCTGCTGAAGATCATGGAGGGCACGGTCGCCTCGGTCCCGCCGCAGGGCGGGCGGAAGCATCCGCAGCAGGAATTCCTCCAGGTCGACACCTCGAACATCCTCTTCATCTGCGGCGGCGCCTTCGCGGGCCTCGAGCGGATCATCGGCGCCCGCGGCAAGGGCTCGGGCATCGGCTTCGGCGCCGAGGTGCGCTCGCCGGACGAGCGCCGCGCCGGCGCCGTGCTGCGCGAGGTGGAGCCGGAGGACCTGCTGAAATTCGGCCTGATCCCCGAGTTCATCGGCCGCCTGCCGGTGGTGGCGACGCTCGAGGACCTGGACGAGAAGGCGCTGGTCGAGATCCTGACCAAGCCGAAGAACGCCCTGGTCAAGCAGTACCAGCGCCTCTTCGAGATGGAGGGGACGAAGCTCACCTTCACCGAGGACGCGCTCCGCTCCGTGGCGACGCGCGCCATCCAGCGCAAGACCGGCGCCCGCGGCCTCCGCTCCATCATGGAGGCGATCCTGCTCTCGACCATGTTCGACCTGCCCGGGCTCGACGACGTGGACGAGGTGGTGGTGAACCGCGAGGTGGCCGAGGGCAGGGCGACGCCGCTCTTCATCTATGGCGAGCGCGCGGCCGAGCAGAGCTCGGCCTGACGCGGGCGGCACGCCGGCCCCGCTGGCGCCGCAGCCGGAATTTCAAGGGATTGCGGGTGGGGGCCGGCACCCCATCTCTATCGCAGTCCCGTGATGCCCCGGGCCATGCCGCATGCGGGTGGCCCCGGCATCGACTGTCCTTCAGCGAGGTCCACCATGGCGGACAAGCCCGAAACTCTCCGCGGCGAATTGCTTCCCGTCCTGCCGCTCCGCGACATCGTCGTCTTCCCGCATATGATCGTGCCGCTCTTCGTCGGCCGCGAGAAATCGGTGCGCGCCCTGGAAGCGGTGATGCGCGACGACAAGCAAATCCTGCTCGTCGCCCAGAAGAACGCGGCGCAGGATGATCCCGGCGCCGACGATCTCTACGATGTCGGCACCATCTCCACCGTGCTGCAGCTCCTGAAGCTGCCGGACGGCACCGTGAAGGTGCTGGTCGAGGGCGGCAAGCGCGCCCGGATCGCCGGTTACAAGGAGACCCAGACCCATTTCGAGGCCTATGCCTCGCCGCTCGACGAGCCCGCGGGCACCGCGCCGGAGGCCGAGGCGCTGGCCCGCACCGTGGTCGGCCAGTTCGAGCAGTACATCAAGCTCAACAAGAAGATCGCGCCCGAGGTGCTGGTCTCGATCAACCAGATCGATGATCCGAACAAGCTCGCCGACACGGTCGCGGCGCATCTCTCGCTGAAGATCCCCGAGAAGCAGGAGCTGCTGGAGACCGCCGGCACCGCCGCGCGGCTGGAGCGGGTCTTCGCCCATATGGAGAGCGAGATCGGCGTCCTGCAGGTGGAGAAGCGCATCCGCAACCGCGTGAAGCGGCAGATGGAGAAGACGCAGCGCGAGTACTACCTGAACGAGCAGCTCAAGGCGATCCAGAAGGAGCTGGGCGAGGGCGAGGACGGCAAGGACGAGGCCGCCGAGCTGGAGGCCAAGATCAAGGCCACCAAGCTGTCGAAGGATGCGCGCGAGAAGGCGCTGGCCGAGCTGAAGAAGCTCAGGACCATGAGCCCGATGAGCGCCGAGGCGACGGTGGTGCGCAACTACCTCGACTGGATGCTCTCCATCCCCTGGAAGAAGCGCAGCAAGGTCCGCAACGACATCGTCGAGGCCGAGAAGGTGCTCGATGCCGACCACTACGGCCTCGACAAGGTCAAGGAGCGGATCATCGAGTACCTGGCGGTGCAGTCGCGCTCGCCGAAGATCAAGGGCCCGATCCTCTGCCTGGTCGGCCCGCCCGGCGTCGGCAAGACCTCGCTCGGCAAGTCGATCGCCAAGGCGACGGGGCGCAACTTCGTGCGCATGTCGCTCGGCGGCGTCCGGGACGAGGCCGAGGTGCGTGGCCACCGCCGGACCTATATCGGCTCCATGCCCGGCAAGGTGATCCAGGGCATGAAGAAGGCGAAGACCTCGAACCCGCTCTTCCTGCTCGACGAGATCGACAAGCTCGGCGCCGACTGGCGCGGCGACCCGTCCTCGGCGCTGCTTGAGGTGCTGGACCCGGAACAGAACAGCACCTTCGCCGACCACTATCTCGAGGTGGACTACGACCTGTCGGACGTGATGTTCGTCACCACGGCGAACTCGCTCCGCATGCCGCAGCCGCTGCTCGACCGCATGGAGATCATCCGCATCCCCGGCTACACCGAGGATGAGAAGGTCGAGATCGCCAAGCGCCACCTGATCCCGAAGCAGTCCGAGGCGAACGGGCTGAAGGAGGGCGAGTGGTCGGTGAGCGAGGACGCGTTGCTCGACCTCGTGCGCTACTACACGCGCGAGGCCGGCGTGCGGAACCTTGAGCGCGAGATCGGCGGCCTGGCCCGCAAGGCGGTGCGCGAGATCGTCTCGAAGAAGGCGAAGAAGGTCCAGATCACCGTCAAGAACCTCGACAAATTCGCCGGCGTGCGGAAGTTCCGCTACGGCGAGGCCGAGGCGGAGGACATGGTCGGCGTGGTCACCGGCCTCGCCTGGACCGAGGTCGGCGGCGAGATCCTGACGATCGAGAGCGTCACCGTGCCGGGCAAGGGCAAGATCCAGCACACCGGCAAGCTCGGCGACGTCATGCAGGAGAGCGTCTCGGCGGCCATGTCCTATGTCCGCAGCCGGGCGCCGAGCTTCGGCCTGAAGCCGACGCTGTTCGACCGGCGCGACATCCATGTGCACGTGCCGGAAGGCGCGACGCCGAAGGATGGCCCCTCGGCCGGCATCGCCATGGCGACGAGCATCGTCTCCGTCCTCACCGGCATCCCGGTTCGCCGGGACGTGGCGATGACCGGCGAGATCACGCTGCGCGGCCGGGTGCTGCCGATCGGCGGGTTGAAGGAGAAGCTGCTGGCGGCGCTCAGGGCCGGCGTCACCACGGTCTTCATCCCGAAGGAGAACGAGAAGGACCTGGCGGACATCCCCGACAACGTGAAGAAGGGGCTGTCCATCCTTCCCGTCTCACATGTGGACGAGGTGATCGCCAGCGCCCTGGTGCGCAAGCCCGAGGCGATCGACTGGCAGGAGCCGCCGGAGCCGCCGACGCCGCGGCCGGCGGATGGCGACGGGGCGAAGCCGGTCCTGCCGCACTGAGACTGCTCCCCACCAAGCCGCTTCGTGGCTTGGTGGGGGCCCGGTGGCATCCCCTCCTGCCCGAGGGGCGTCACGCCCTGCCATGGCGAAGCCGTGGCAGGGCAACGGGCAGCGCCGGTGGCATCGGTACGCACGCAAAGGGGGGCGGGCCTTCGGGGCCGCCCCTTCGCCATTCCGGGCCTTGGCTCCGGCAGGTGTCATGGATCTGTCGTTGATGCCCCGGCGGCGGCGCTGCAAGGAGCGGTCCTGCCCGTGGCGGCCGCCTCCCGCGGCCGGCCCTGCCGGAGGCCCTTCCGCATGGAATATGCGCGCCGCTTCAAATTCCTCGTCAATGCCCCGAATTTCGACGAGACCGATCTCGAGGGCCAGCGGCTGCGGGAGATCCTGACCCGGATCGAGGGCTCGGGCTATGCCGTGACGCGGGCGCGGCGCGACGACGACGCGGCGCTGATGATCCGCACCGATGCGGCCATCGGCTGCCTGATCGTCGACTGGGGCAAGAAGGGGCTGCAGGGCAAGGCGGCGGCGCTCGTCAGCCTGGTGCGCCAGCGCGGCCTCGATGTCCCGATCATCATGCTGGTCCGCCGGCACCGGCTGGAGGACATCCCGGTCGAGGTGCTGGACGATGTCGACGGCTTCGTCTTCCTGGCCGAGGAGACGCCGGAGTTCATCGCCCGCAACCTGATCTCGAAGCTCAGGCAATATGCCGAGACGCTGAAGACACCCTTCTTCGGCGCGCTCGTCGACTATGCCGAGCAGGGCAACATGCTCTGGACCTGCCCGGGCCACAATGGCGGCCAGTTCTACCGACGCAGCCCGATCGGGCGCATTTTCGTCGAGCATCTCGGCGAGGCGGTGTTCCGCGACGACCTCGACAACTCCGTGCTGCAGCTCGGCGACCTGCTGGTGCATGAGGGGCCGGCGCTGAAGGCGCAGCAGGAGGCGGCGGAGATCTTCGGCGCCGAGCGCACCTATTTCGTGCTGAACGGCACCAGCAGCTCGAACAAGGTGGTGCTGAACGCCCTGCTCGCCGATGGCGACCTGGTGCTGTTCGACCGCAACAACCACAAGGCGGCGCATCACGGCGCGCTGCTGCTGAGCGGCGCCATCCCGATCTTCGTCGAGACGGCGCGCAACCCGCACGGGCTGATCGGCCCGATGCGGCGCGAGGCGCTGGCGGAGGACCGGCTGCGGGCGGCGATCCGCGACAACCCGCTGGTGACCGACCCCGAGGCCTGGCGCCGGCCGCGCCCCTTCCGCGCCGCGGTGATCGAGCAATGCACCTACGACGGCACGATCTATTCCGCCGAGGAGGTGCTCGCCCGCATCGGCCCGCTCTGCGACTACATCCTGTTCGACGAGGCCTGGGCCGGCTTCATGAAATTCCACCCGCTCTTCCGCGGCCGCTTCGGCATGGGGCTGCAGGGGCTGGGGCCGGACAGCCCGGGCATCTTCGTCACCCAGAGCACCCACAAGCAGCTCGCCAGCTTCTCCCAGGCCTCGCAGATCCATGTGCGGGATGCGCATCTGAACGGGCAGCGGCGGCGGGTGAACCACCATCGCTTCAACGAATTCTACCTGCTGCACGCCTCGACCAGCCCCTTCTATCCGCTCTTCGCCTCGCTCGATGTCGGGGCGCAGATGATGAAGGGGCGCTCGGGCGAGGTGCTGTGGGACGACACCATCCGGCTCGGCATCGAGCTGCGGAAGAAGCTCCGCCTGACGCGCCAGGAATTCGAGGAGAAGGAGAGCGACCCGGCGCGGCGCTGGTTCTTCGAGCCCTTCGTGCCGAAGGAGGTCCGCCTGGCGGATGGCCAGGTGCTGCCCTGGGAGCTGGTGCCGACCGACCTCCTCGCCACCGACCCGGCGCATTGGGCGCTGCGGGCGGAGGCGGACTGGCACGGCTTCGGCGAGGTGCCGCCCGGCTGGGCGATGACCGATCCGAACAAGCTCACCCTGCTCACGCCCGGCTTCGACGGCACCGCCTATGCCGAGCATGGCGTGCCGGCCCCGGTCGTCGCGGAATACCTGCGGCAGAACCGCATCGTGCCGGAGAAGAACGATCTCAACAGCCTGCTCTTCCTTCTCACCCCCGGCGTCGAGAGCAGCAAGGCCGGCACGCTGCTCTCGCATCTCGTCACCTTCAAGAAGCTGCACGACGACAATGCGCCGCTGGAGGAGGTGATGCCGGATTTCGTGGCGCGGCGGCGCGAGCGCTACGACCGGGTGCGGCTGCGCGACCTCTGCGCCGCCATGCATGGCTTCTACCGCTCGGCCGAGGTCAGCCGGCTGCAGGCGGCGCAATTCCAGGCGGCGCATTTCCCCGAGCTGGCGATGCCGCCGCAGGCGGCGATGCGCGCCCTGGTGCGGAACGCGGTGGATTACGTGCCGCTTGCCGAGACCGAGGGACGGATCGCGGCGACGCTCTGGCTGGTCTACCCGCCGGGCATCGCCACCGTCGTGCCGGGCGAGCGGCTCGGCCCGCGCTCGCGCCCGATGATCGAGTATCTCCTCGCCTTCGAGCGGGCGGCGAACCTGTTCCCGGGCTTCGACAACGAGGTGCAGGGGATCTACCGGGAGCGCACGCCGCAGGGCGGGGTGCGGTTCTACACCTATGTGGTGCAGGAATAGGGCAGGGCGGCGCCGCCCCTCCGTTCCCGCCCGGCGCAGGGCATGCTAGAGCGGCGCCCGGCCTGCGGCAGGCCCCACCCGGTCGGGTGGCCGGCCGCCGCAGCCATGGCCCGGGGGCGCTTAGCTCAGCGGTAGAGCGCTTCGTTTACACCGAAGATGCCGGGGGTTCGAATCCCTCAGCGCCCATGGCGCCCTGCGTGCCGTCTCGCACATCCCTGATTGGCAAAGCCGGAATGGTTGCACATCTCCCTGGTTTGTGAGAAGGCCGTATCGTGCCGCTGGCCTGATGATATCGGCGCATGGCCAGCGGGGGAGACGCGACGCGGATGACGGGATTTCCGGGTGTGGGCAGGCGCATCGGCCTGGCGGCGCTGGCGGCCATCGGCCTGACGGGCTGCGTTCAGCAGGGCACCGGCGGCGGCCCGGTGACGGGCGCGGCGGGCGGCGCGACCAGCGTCGGGGCGGACGCCAATCTCGAGCGCTGCAGCGAATCGCTCGGCACGCTCGCGGTGGATGATGGGCGCGAACAGGCCTGGTGGGGGCCCTTCACGGCGCGGACGCAGATCACCACCATCGAGCCGATGGTGCGGCTGGTGGTGCAGCAGTCCAACTGCTTCGTCATCACCGCCATGGGCAACAGCCGCCTCGAGGGGCGCATGCGCGGCATGATCGACGACATGCGCAACAGCGGCGAGTTCCGGGCCGGCTCGAAGATGCAGCGCGGCCAGCGCGTCGCCGCCGACTACTTCCTGGAGCCGGCGATCCTCTTCTCGAACGTCAACACCAGCGGCCTCGGCGGCGGCATCGGCGGCTGGGCGGGTCTGGCGATCGGCGCGGCCGGCGCGGCGCTGTCGCAATCCTCCACCTCGGTGACGATGTCGCTCTTCGACATGCGGAGCGGCGTGCAGGTCGCCGCCTCCGAAGGCTCCTCGACCGCGACCAATGCCGGGGCCCTGCTCGCCGGCTTCGGGGCCGGCGCCGGCGGCGCCCTCGGCGGCTACCAGCGCACCCCGGCCGGCCAGGCGACGGTCGCCGCCTTCGTCGATGCCTATAACAAGATGGTCGTCGCGGTCCGCGGCTACCGGGCGCAGGAGGTTCGCGGCGGGCTCGGCACCGGTGGACGGCTGCAGGTGCGCTGAGGCGGTGGGGCGCGGCCCGGCGGGCGGCGCGCCGCGCGCCGCGCTGGCGGCCCTCGCCCTCCTCCTCCTCGCCGCCGGCTGCGCCGGCCAGCGCGGCGGCAGCGGCTTCGGCCCCATGGTGCGGGTCTGCGACGAGAGCGGCTGCCGCGACCAGCCGAAGGCGGCGATCCAGCCGGCCGCGGGCGAGGATCCGCGCACGGTGCGGCAGCAGGACCCGGATGCCTATCGCGGCGAGCCCGTCGCCGCGCTGCGCCAGGCGGCGGCCGAGGGCGATGCCGGGGCCGCCTACCGGCTCGGCCAGGCCTATGAGGCCGGCGCCGGCGGCCTGCCGCGGGATGCCCGGCAGGCGGCGCGCCTCTATGCGCAGGCCGCCGAGGCCGGCATGCCCTTCGCCAGCCTCCGCCTGGGCCGCCTGACCGAGCAGGGGCAGGCGCCGGGCGGGCTGGGGCGGGCGATCGCGCTCTATCGAGCGGCGGCGGAGGGCGGCGTCGCCCAGGCGGCGCATCAGCTCGGCGTGCTGGCGCTCGACGGCCGCGGCCTGCCGCGCGATCCGGCCGAGGCCGCCGGCTGGTTCCGCCGGGCGGCCGAGGGCGGCGTCCCCGAGAGCCAGTACAACCTGGCCCTGATGCTCTTCCGCGGCGAGGGCGTGGCGCGCCAGCCCTATGAGGCGATCCAGTGGATGCGCCGGGCCGGCGACCAGGGCGTGGTGCCGGCGCAGCTTGCGCTCGGGCGCCTCTATATGACCGGGCTGGAGGAGCAGGGGCAGGACATGCAGGAGGCCCAGTCCTGGCTGTCCCGCGCGGCGGCGGCCGGCGATGCCGAGGCGCGCCGGCTGCTGCCCGGGGTGACGCAGGCCGCGCAGGCCGAGCGGTCCTCCTGGCAGGCGGCGCAGCGCGCCTATGCGCTGCAGGCGGCGGCGACGCACAGCTATTGGTGGGGCGCGCCCTATTGGCCGCTGCTGCTGCTCACGCCGCGCTTTGTGGCGATGTAGCCTGCGGGGGCTGTTGACACCCCACCACCCGCGGCATAAACCCCCGCCACGTCGCAAGCGGGTGTAGCTCAGTTGGTTAGAGCGCCGGCCTGTCACGCCGGAGGTCGCGGGTTCGAGCCCCGTCACTCGCGCCACGCGACGCAAACCAAAGCGGCGCCTTCGCCATCGGCGGGGCGCCGTTGTCATGTCCGGGGTCTATTGGCCCCGCTTCCAGGACCCTTTTTGTCCTGTTTCCAGGCCCTTTTCGCCGCGCCGAAAATCACCACCTTGCGCCTGAGAAAGGCGTCCTGCCCCCTATGCGAAATGCTCGGGGCGTGGCTAATGTCCGCCCGCGCTGCGCTGCGGCATCGGCCGGGGCACGGCCCGCCTGGGGTGTCCCGCTGGGCATCGCAAGCGCGGGCGCGGCGCCACGAGGGGCGGAGTAGAGATGAACCAGCCGCTGCTGGCCGAATATTTTCCGATTCTCGTCTTCCTTGGCATCGCCGGCGGGATCGCCGCGGCGATGGTGGGGGGCAGCCTGCTGCTGGCGCGGCAGAAGCCGAATGCCGAGAAGCTCTCCGCCTATGAATGCGGCTTCGAGCCTTTCGACGACACGCGCCGGCGCTTCGACGTCCGGTTCTACCTCGTCGCCATCCTCTTCATCATCTTCGATCTCGAGGTGGCCTTCCTCTTTCCCTGGGCCGTCGCGCTCGGCGACATCGGCTGGTTCGGCTTCCTGTCGATGATCGCCTTCCTCGGCGTGCTGACGGTCGGGTTCGTCTACGAATGGCGCAAGGGCGCCCTGGACTGGGAGTGACGGCGCGAGCCGCCCCCAACCGGAGAAGAGCATGAGCGGGAACATGGAGAGCGCCACGCCGGGCGCGATCGATACGGTGGCCTGGAACCGCGAGCATCTGGTACCCGGCCCGGCGCAGGAGGCGGTGGTGCGCGGCATCACCGGCGAGATCGAGGAAAAGGGCTTCGTCGTCGCCAATCTCGACAAGGTGGTGAACTGGGCGCGGACCGGCAGCCTCTGGCCGATGACCTTCGGGCTGGCCTGCTGCGCGGTGCCGATGATCCACGCCTACATGGCGCGCTACGACCTCGACCGCTTCGGCATCATCCCGCGCGGCTCGCCGCGGCAGTCGGACGTGATGATCGTCGCCGGCACGCTGACCAACAAGATGGCCCCGGCGCTGCGCAAGGTCTACGACCAGATGAGCGAGCCGCGCTGGGTGATCTCCATGGGCAGCTGCGCCAATGGCGGCGGCTACTACCATTACTCCTACAGCGTGGTGCGCGGCTGCGACCGCATCGTGCCGGTCGATGTCTACGTGCCGGGCTGCCCGCCGACCGCCGAGGGGCTGGTCTACGGCATCCTGCAGCTGCAGAAGAAGATCCGCCGGACGGGGACCATCCTGCGTGGCTGACGCAACCGACCGGGGCGCCGCGCTGCAGGCGCTGGGCGAGGCCGTGCGCATGGCGCTGCCGCACGGCACCGTCGAATCGCTCGAGGTGGAGCGCGGCCAGGAGCTGGTGCTGCGCATCCGGCGAGAGGGGCTGATCGAGAGCATGCTGCTGCTGCGCGACGGCGGCCAATTCGCCTTCGAGCAGTGCATGGACATCTGCGGCACGGACTGGCCGGAGAAGCCGGAGCGCTTCGAGGTGGTCTACAACCTGCTCAGCCTCAGCCTGAACCAGCGCATCCGCGTCATCGTCTCGACCGACGCGGCGACGCCCATCCCCTCCGTCGCCGCCATCTGGCCGACCGCCACCTGGTACGAGCGCGAGGCCTGGGACATGTACGGCATCGTCTTCGCCGGGCAGACCGACCTGCGCCGCCTGCTGACCGATTACGGCTTCGAGGGGCATCCGCTGCGCAAGGACTTCCCGCTCACCGGCTATGTCGAGGTGCGCTACGACGAGGAGCGCAAGCAGGTCGTCTACGAGCCGGTGAAGCTTACCCAGGATTTCCGCAATTTCGATTTCCTCAGCCCGTGGGAGGGGATGACCACGCTCCCGGGCGACGAGAAGGTGCACATGAACCGGATCGAGGCGCCGAAGCCCGCGGGCGAGGCGGCCAAGGGGACGGCGCCATGAGCGGCGACCATGCCATGACCCGGCCGGCCGGCCCGGTCGTGTCCGACCTCGACCCGGATGCGGTGGTCGCGGCAGCGGCGGCCGACGAGCCGGTGCGCACCATCGAGGTCGATAGCCACACCATCAATTTCGGCCCGCAGCACCCGGCGGCGCATGGCGTGCTGCGCCTCATCCTCGAGATGAAGGGCGAGGTGGTGGAGCGCGCCGATCCGCATATCGGCCTGCTGCATCGCGGCACCGAGAAGCTGATCGAGTACAAGACCTATCTCCAGGCGCTGCCCTATATGGACCGCCTGGACTACGTCTCGCCCATGTGCATGGAGCACAGCTTCGCGCTCGCCGTGGAGCGGCTGCTGCGCGTCGAGGATCAGGTGCCGGAGCGGGCGCGGGTGATCCGCACCATGTTCGCCGAGCTGACGCGCATCCTGAATCACCTGCTGAACGTCACCACCTATGCGCTGGATTGCGGCGCCATCACCCCCTCGCTCTGGGGCTTCGAGCAGCGCGAGCACCTGCTGGAATTCTACGAGGCGGCAGGCGGCAGCCACTACCACGTGAATTACTTCCGCCCCGGCGGCGTGGCGAAGGACATCCCGGCCTCGCTCGAGGACCGCATCGCCGGCTGGTGCCGGCAATTCCCGAAATTCCTTGAGGATCTCGAGGGGCTGCTCTCCGGCAACCGCATCTTCAAGCAGCGCACCGTCGATATCGGCGTGATGACGGCCGAGCAGGCGATGGAATGGGGCTTCTCCGGCCCCTGCATCCGCGCCTCCGGCGTGCCCTGGGACCTGCGCAAGGCGCAGCCCTACGAGATCTACGCCGATCTCGACTTCGACATCCCGGTCGGCCGGCACGGCGACTGCTACGATCGCTACCTGATCCGCATCTGGGAGATGCGGCAGTCGCTGCGGATCGTCGAGCAGTGCTTGGCGCGGCTGAAGCCCGGGCCGGTCAAGATCCCGGACAACAAGATCACGCCGCCGAAGCGCGCCGAGATGAAGCGCTCGATGGAATCGCTGATCCACCACTTCAAGCTCTACACCGAGGGCTATCACGTGCCGGCGGGCGCGACCTACACGGTGACCGAGGCGCCGAAGGGCGAGTTCGGCGTCTACATGGTCGCCGACGGCACCAACCGGCCCTACCGGTGCAAGATCCGGGCGCCTGGCTATGCGCATCTGCAGGCCATGGAGGCGCTGTCCAAGGGGCATATGCTCGCGGATGCCGTGGCGATCATCGGCTCGCTCGACATCGTCTTCGGGGAGATCGATCGCTGATGGTCGAGGTGTCCACCGCCAATGAGGTCGCGCAGCCCGCGAGCTTCGAGTTCGACGCCGAGAGCAACGCGGCGATCGAGACCATCCTGAAGCGCTACCCGCCGGGGCGGCAGGCCAGCGCCGTCATCCCGTTGCTCTACGTGGTGCAGCGGCAGATGAAGCGGCAGACCGACAGCGCCTGGGTGCCGCTGAAGGGCATGGACGCGGTCGCGGCGCGGCTCGGCATGGCGCCGATCCGGGTCTACGAGGTCGCCAGCTTCTACTTCATGTTCAACACCAAGCCGGTCGGGCGCTTCCACCTGCAGGTCTGCGGCACCACGCCCTGCTGGCTGCGCGGCTCGGACGAGGTCTTCCACGCCTGCAAGGATGCGGCGCATGTCGCCGGCTATGGCCAGACCAGCGAGGACGGGATGTTCACGCTGAGCGAGGTCGAGTGCCTCGGCGGCTGCGTGAACGCGCCGATCCTGCAGGTCGACGACGACTACTACGAGGACATGGACTACGAGCGCACGGTGCAGCTCATCGAGGCGCTGCGGCGCGGCGAGCGGCCGCCGCCCGGCTCGACGATCGGGCGCCAGACGAGCGCGCCGGAGGGCGGGCCGCAGACGCTGCTGGACGTGCCGGGAGAGTGATGCGATGGCACTGAGCGACAAGGACCGCATCTTCACCAACCTCTACGGCCAGCATGACTGGCGGCTGGCGGCGGCGCGGCGGCGCGGCCAGTGGGACGGCACCGGCGGGCTGATCGCCAAGGGCCGCGACTGGATCATCGAGGAGGTGAAGAATTCCGGCCTGCGCGGCCGCGGCGGCGCCGGCTTCCCGACGGGCCTCAAATGGTCCTTCATGCCGAAGCAGTCGGACGGGCGGCCGCACTACCTGGTGGTGAACTCGGACGAGTCCGAGCCCGGCACCTGCAAGGACCGCGACATCCTGCGGCACGATCCGCACACACTGATCGAGGGCTGCCTGATCGCCGGCGTCGCCATGGGCGCGCATGCCGGTTACATCTATGTCCGCGGCGAGTACTATAACGAGCATCTCGTGCTGCAGGCGGCGATCGACGAGGCCTATGCCGCCGGGCTGCTCGGGCCGAATGCCTGCGGCAGCGGCTGGGATTTCGACCTGTACGTCCATCGCGGCGCCGGCGCCTATATCTGCGGCGAGGAGACGGCACTGATCGAGAGCCTCGAGGGCAAGAAGGGGATGCCGCGGCTGAAGCCGCCCTTCCCGGCGGCGGTCGGGCTCTATGGCTGCCCTTCGACGGTGAACAATGTCGAGACCATCGCCGTGGTGCCGACCATCCTGCGGCGCGGCGCCGCCTGGTTCGCCGGCTTCGGCCGGCCGAAGAATGCCGGCACCAAGATCTTCTGCATCCAGGGCCATGTGAACAAGCCCTGCAATGTCGAGGAGGAGATGTCGATCCCGCTGCGCGAGCTGATCGAGCGGCATGCCGGCGGCGTGCGCGGCGGCTGGGACAACCTGCTGGCGGTGATCCCCGGCGGCTCCTCGACGCCGCTGATCCCGAAAGCCGTCTGCGACGACGTGCTGATGGATTTCGACGCGTTGCGCGAGCACAAGACCGGCCTCGGCACCGCCGGCGTCATCGTCATGGACAAGTCCACCGACCTGATCAAGGCGATCGCCCGGCTTTCCGCCTTCTACAAGCATGAGAGCTGCGGCCAGTGCACCCCCTGCCGCGAGGGCATGGGCTGGGTGAAGCGGATGATGGACCGCATGGTCGAGGGCCGGGCCGAGGTGGCGGAGATCGACGTGCTGGAGCAGGTGACGCGGCAGATTGAGGGGCACACGATCTGTGCGCTCGCCGATGGCGGCGTCTGGCCGGTGCAGGGGCTGATCCGCCACTTCCGGCCGATGATGGAAGACCGCATTGCCGCCTACAAGGCCGCGAAGGGCTCGCCGCAGCCCACGCTGCCGATGGCGGCGGAGTAATCCCCGATGGCGAAGGTCACGGTCGACGGCATCGAGGTGGAGGTGCCGAACGGCGTCTCCGTCCTGCAGGCCTGCGAGGCGGCGGGGAAGGAGATCCCGCGCTTCTGCTATCATGAGCGCCTCTCGGTCGCCGGCAATTGCCGCATGTGCCTGGTCGAGGTGGAGAAGGCGCCAAAGCCCATCGCCTCCTGCGCCTATCCGGTCGCCGACGGCATGAAGGTGTTCACCGACAGCGAGATGGTCCGCAAGGGCCGCCGCGGGGTGATGGAATTCCTGCTCATCAACCACCCGCTGGACTGCCCGATCTGCGACCAGGGCGGCGAGTGCGACCTGCAAGACCAGGCCGTGGCCTATGGCCTCGACAAGAGCCGCTACCTCGAGGAGAAGCGGGCGGTCAAAGACAAGTATATGGGGCCGCTGGTCAAGACCATCATGACCCGCTGCATCCAGTGCACGCGCTGCGTGCGCTTCGCGACCGAGGTGGCGGGCGTGCCGGAGCTCGGCGCGACCAATCGCGGCGAGAACATGGAAATCGGCACCTATGTCGAGAAGGCGCTGACCACCGAGCTTTCGGGCAACCTGATCGATATCTGCCCGGTCGGCGCGCTGACCTCGCGGCCCTATGCCTTCGTCTCGCGGCCCTGGGAGCTGCGCAAGACCGACAGCATCGACGTGCTCGACGCGACCGGCACCAATATCCGCATCGACACCCGCGCCGGCGAGGTGCTGCGCATCCTGCCGCGCACCAATGACGACGTGAACGAGGAGTGGATGGCCGATCGCGGCCGCTTCTCCTTCGACGGGCTGAAGCGGCGCCGGCTCGACCGGCCTTGGATCAAGGTGGATGGGAAGCTGCGGCCGACGAGCTGGAGCGAGGCGCTCGGCGCCGTCGCGGCGCGGCTGAAGGGCCTGCCGGGCGAGCGCATCGGCGCCGTCGTCGGCGATCTCGTCGATGCCGAGGCGATCGTCGCGCTGAAGGACCTGATGGGCGCGCTCGGCAGCCGGAACCTGGAATGCCGGGTGGATGGCGCGGCCATCGATGCCTCGCGGCGCGACTTCTACACCTTCAACACCGGCATCGCCGGCATCGAGGAGGCGGATGCGCTGCTGATCGTCGGCGCCAATCCGCGGCTCGAGGCGCCGGTGCTGAATGCGCGCATCCGCAAGCGGGTGATCGCCGGCGGCTTCCCGGTCGGCTTCCTCGGCCCGCGTGGCCTCGCCCTCACCTATGGGCATGACTGGCTGGGGGAGGGGGGCGCGACGCTCCGCGCCCTGGTCGGCGGCGAGCATCGCTTCAACGAGGTGCTGCGCGCGGCCAAGCGCCCGATGCTGATCCTCGGCCGCGGCGCGCTGCGCCGGCCGGACGGCGCCGCGATCCTCGCCGCCGCCTGGAAGGTGGCCGCCGAGCACAACATGCTGCAGCCCGACTGGCACGGCTTCAACCTGCTGCACCAGTTCGGCGGCCAGGTGGCGCCGCTCGATCTCGGCTTCCTGCCGCCCGAGGGCGGCGCGGCGATCTCGCCCTCGATCGAGGCGCTGTGGCTGCTCGGCGCCGAGATCGACACGGCGGCGATCCCGGCCGGCGCCTTCGTCATCTATCAGGGCCATCATGGCGAGGCGGCGGCGGCGCGGGCCGACGTGATCCTGCCCGGCGCCGCCTATACCGAGAAGGACGCGACCTGGGTGAACACCGAGGGCCGCGTCCAGCATGGGCGGCTCGCGGTCTACCCGCCGGGCGAGGCGCGCGAGGACTGGAAGATCATCCGCGCCGCCTCCGAGGTGCTCGGCCATCGGCTGCCCTATGACACGCTCGAGGCGGTGCGGGCGCGGCTCGCCGAGGCCAATCCCGTCTTCGCGGGGCGCGGCTTCGCGCCGCATGGCTGCACGGAGAGGACGGGGCCGGCGGGCGACGCCGCCGCCGTGGCCGATGCCGGCTTCGCGCCGGTGCCCGGCAGTTACTGGCAGGCCGAGGCGATCAGCCGCGCCTCCGAGACCATGGCCGAATGCGCGCGGGTCTATGGCGCCGCGCAGATCCGGCTGGCGGCGGAGTAGGGGCGATGGACGGCTTCCTCGCCACGCCGGTCGGCATCCTGGCGATCACCCTGGCGCAGACCCTGGCGCTGCTGGTGCCTGTGTTGATCGCCGTCGCCTACCTGACCTATGCCGAGCGCAAGGTCCTGGCGGCGATGCAGCTCCGCAAGGGGCCGAACGTCGTCGGGCCCTTCGGCCTGCTGCAGCCCTTCGCCGATGCGCTGAAGATGCTGATGAAGGAGACGATCGTGCCCTCGGGCGCGAATCGCTACCTCTTCCTCTTCGCGCCGATGCTCACCTTCATGCTGGCGATGCTGGCCTGGGCGGTGATCCCGGTGAACGAGGGCTGGGCGATCGCCGACATCAATGTCGGCATCCTCTACCTCTTCGCCATCTCCTCGCTCGGCGTCTACGGCATCATCATCGCCGGCTGGGCCTCGAACTCGAAATACGCCTTCCTCGGCGCGCTGCGCTCGGCGGCGCAGATGGTCAGCTACGAGGTCTCGATGGGCTTCGTCATCGTGACCGTGCTGATGTGCGTCGGCTCGCTGAACCTGACGGCCATCGTCAAGGCGCAGGAGACGGTGTGGTTCTTCCTGCCGCTCTTCCCGATGTTCGTGATCTTCTTCATCAGCACGCTGGCGGAGACGAACCGGGCGCCCTTCGACCTGCCCGAGGGCGAGAGCGAGCTGGTCGCGGGGTTCTTCGTCGAATACTCCTCGATGTCCTTCGCCCTCTTCTTCCTCGGCGAATACGCGAACATGATCCTCATGTCCGCGCTGACGACGATCCTGTTCCTCGGTGGCTGGCTGCCGCCGCTGGCGGTGGAGCCCTTCACCTGGATCCCCGGGCCGGTCTGGTTCGCGCTGAAGATCTGCCTTTGCCTCTTCACCTTCATCTGGGTTCGCGCCACCTTCCCGCGCTATCGCTACGACCAGCTCATGCGGCTCGGCTGGAAGGTGTTCCTGCCCTTCAGCCTGGTCTGGCTGGTGCTGACGGCGGCGGTGCTCAAGCTGGCCGGCTGGCTGCCGGCATAAGGATCGACGACGATGGCCACTCTCGATCGCGCCGCGCGCAGCCTGCTCCTCTCCGAGCTCGTCGCCGGCATGGCGCTGACGCTGAAGTACTTCTTCAAGCCGAAGGTGACGATCAACTACCCCTATGAGAAGGGCCCGATCTCGCCCCGCTTCAAGGGCGAGCATGCGCTGCGCCGCTATCCGAATGGCGAGGAACGCTGCATCGCCTGCAAGCTCTGCGAGGCGGTCTGCCCGGCCCAGGCCATCACCATCGAGGCCGAGCCGCGGGGGGATGGCAGCCGCCGCACCACCCGCTACGACATCGACATGGTGAAGTGCATCTATTGCGGGATGTGCGAGGAGGCCTGCCCGGTCGATGCCATCGTCGAGGGGCCCAATCTGGAGTTCACCACCGAGACGCGCGAGGAGCTGCTCTACGACAAGGAGAAGCTGCTCTCGAACGGCGACCGCTGGGAGGCGGAGATCGCCAAGCGCCTCGAGCTGGATGCGCCCTACCGCTGAGTTTCCCCGGGCCGCCGCGAGCGGCCCGCTCCCTGATTCATGCGCCGCCAGTGGCGCCACGGACCGGACGATGCCATGACGCTGCAACGGCCTGGAGGCATGCGATGATCGCCGCGCTCGCCTTCTATTTCTTCGCCGCGATCCTGATCGCCTCCGCCACCATGGTGGTGACGGCGCGCAACCCCGTGCACAGCGTCCTCTTCCTGATCCTCGCCTTCTTCAACGCGGCGGCGCTGTTCCTCATCGCCGGCGCGGAGTTACTGGCGATGATCCTGGTCATCGTCTATGTCGGCGCCGTCGCGGTGCTCTTCCTCTTCGTCGTGATGATGCTCGACATCGACTTCGCGCGGCTGCGCGAGGGCTTCCAGCGCTACGCGCCGATCGGGGCGGTGATCGGCGGCATCCTCTTCCTCGAGCTGGTCCTCGTCCTCGGCACCTGGTCCTTCGCCGACCAGGCCGATGACCTGCGGCTCTCGCCCAACCCGGGCGGCGGCCTGACCAATGCCGAGGCGATCGGACGGATCATCTACACGGACTATGTCTATCTCTTCCAGGCGGCGGGCCTTGTCCTGCTGGTCGCCATGATCGGCGCCATCGTGCTGACCCACCGGGAGCGTCCGGGGACGCGGCGCCAGAATATTGGCGCGCAGGTGGCCCGCAGCGGCAGCATCAGCCTCGAGACGGTGCCGGTCGGCGCCGGCGTGAAGGAGCTCGGCATCCGCCGGCCGCCGGAGCCCGAGGCGGAGGCGCCCAAGGTGGCGCATGACGCCGGCCACCATGGCCATGGGGGGCATCACTGAGATGGAGATCGGCCTCGCCCATTACCTGACGGTCGGCGCGATCCTGCTCGTGCTCGGCATCTTCGGCATCTTCGTGAACCGGAAGAACGTCATCGTCATCCTGATGAGCGTCGAGCTTATCCTGCTCTCGGTGAACCTGAATTTCGTGGCCTTCTCCGCCTGGCTGGACGACCTGACCGGGCAGGTCTTCGCGATGTTCGTCCTCACCGTCGCCGCCGCGGAGGCCGCGATCGGCCTCGCCATCGTCGTCATCTACTTCCGCAACCGCGGCAGCATCGAGGTCGAAGACATCTCGACCCTGAAGGGCTGAGCCCATGTATGTCGGTGCCATCTTCTTCCCCCTGCTCGGGGCCTGCATCAGCGGCTTCTTCGGCCGCTGGATCGGCGACCGCGCGGCGCAGTGGTCTACCGTGGTCTGCATGGTGCTGGCGGCGGTCTGCGGCATCGCCGCCTTCGGGCAGGTCGCGCTCGGCGGGCAGCCTCTGGTGCAGCCGATCTGGACCTGGATCGATGTCGGCGGGCTCGAGGTCTCCTGGGCGCTGTGCTACGACACGCTCTCGGTCGTCATGGTGGCGATGGTCACCTTCATCTCGACCCTGATCCATCTCTACTCGGTCGGCTACATGTCGCATGACGCGACGCCGGCCCGCTTCTTCGCCTACCTCTCGCTCTTCACCTTCATGATGCTGATGCTGGTGACGGCGGACAACCTGGCGCAGCTCTTCTTCGGCTGGGAGGGCGTCGGCCTCGCAAGCTACCTGCTGATCGGCTACTGGTACGACCGCGAGAGCGCGAACCGCGCGGCGATGAAGGCCTTCATCGTCAACCGCGTCGGCGACGTCTCCTTCATGCTCGGCATGGCGCTGACCTTCTACGTCTTCGGCAGCATCGAGTTCGACACCATCTTCCCGGCGGTCGAGGCGCATGTGGGCGACCGCTTCCTCGGCATCCCGGCGATCGAGCTGATCGGCGTGCTGCTCTTCCTCGGCGCCTGCGGCAAGTCGGCGCAGCTCGGCCTGCACACCTGGCTGCCGGATGCGATGGAGGGCCCGACGCCGGTCTCGGCGCTGATCCACGCCGCGACCATGGTGACGGCGGGCGTCTTCCTCGTCTGCCGCATGTCGCCGTTGATGGAATACGCGCCGGTGGCGCTGTCCATCGTGACGGTCGTCGGCGCCAGCACCGCCTTCTTCGCCGCGACCATCGGCTGCGTGCAGAACGACATCAAGCGGGTGATCGCCTATTCCACCTGCTCTCAGCTCGGCTACATGTTCTTCGCCGCCGGGGTCGGGGCCTACCAGGTGGCGATGTTCCACCTCTTCACCCATGCCTTCTTCAAGGCGCTGCTCTTCCTCGGCGCCGGCAGCGTCATCCACGCCATGTCCGACGAGCAGGACATGCGCCGCATGGGCGGCATCTGGACCAAGATCCCGGTCACCTATGCGGTGATGTGGATCGGCAACCTGGCGCTGGCCGGCATCCCCTTCTTCGCCGGCTACTACTCGAAGGACGCGATCCTGGAAGCGGCCTATGCGGCCGGCAGCGGCGTCGGCGCCTATGCCTGGGTGCTCGGCATGGCGGCCGCCTTCCTCACCGCCTTCTACTCCTGGCGGTTGCTGATCCTCACCTTCCACGGCGAGGCGCGGGCGGATCATCACGTGATGGAGCATGTGCATGAAAGCCCGCTCGTCATGCTGATCCCGCTGATCCTGCTGGCGGCCGGCGCCGTCCTGACCGGCTACATCTTCGCGCCGCTCTTCATCGGCGAGCATGCGCACGAGTTCTGGCACGGGGCGCTCTTCAACGGCCCGCACAACCACATCCTGCACGCCATGCACGAGGTGCCGCACTGGGTGCCGCTGGCGCCGACGGTGCTGGCGGTCGGCGGCATCGCGCTGGCCTATGCGCTGTACATGGCCATGCCGGCCCTGCCGACGCGTCTCGCCCGGATGCTCAGCGCACGGCCGGAGATGGTCCGCAGCCTGCCGCTCGTCCCGGCCGAGGGCGCGGAGCAGCAGACCGAGCCCAACCCGGGCGGCCTCTACGGCTTCCTGCTGAAGAAGTGGTATTTCGACGAGCTGTACGACGCGATCTTCGTGCGGCCGGCGCGCCGGCTGGGGCGCCTCTTCTGGAAGGTCGGCGACGAGCAGATCATCGACGGCATGCCGAACGGCACCGCCAGCCTCGCGGTCGAGGTCTCGCGCGGCGCGGTGCGCCTGCAGACGGGGCGGGTGGCGAACTACGCCTTCGCCATGATCATCGGCCTCGTCGTCTTCGTCTCCCTCTTCCTGTTCGTGGGCTGAGAATGAACGCCGTCGGCTTCCCGCTGCTCTCGCTCATCACCTTCCTGCCGCTGGTGGGCGCGGGCATCATCATGTCCGTGCGGGGCGAGGATGCGGTCATCGCCCGGAACGCGCGCTGGATCGCGCTCTGGACCAGTCTCATCGTCCTGCTGCTCAGCCTGATCCTCTGGGTCCGGTTCGACCCGGGCACGGCCGCCTTCCAGTTCGAGGAGCGGCTTGCCTGGCTGCCCGAGTTCGGCGTCGGCTACCATATGGGCGTGGACGGCATCTCGGTGCTCTTCGTCCTGCTGTCGACCGCGCTGACGCCGCTCTGCATCCTCGCCTCCTGGGAGGCGATCGGGACCCGCGTCCGCGAGTATATGATCGCCTTCCTGATCCTCGAGACGATGATGGTGGGCATGTTCTGCGCCCTCGACTTCATCATCTTCTACGTCTTCTTCGAGGCGGTGCTGATCCCGATGTTCCTCATCATCGGGGTCTGGGGCGGGCCGCGGCGGGTCTACGCCGCCTTCAAGTTCTTCCTCTACACCCTGCTCGGCAGCGTGCTGATGCTGCTGGCCATCCTCTATCTCTGGTACAATGCCGGCACGACCGACATCCCGGAGCTGTTCGAACAGGTGGTGCCCCGCGCGGCGCAGACCTGGATCTTCTTCGCCTTCCTCGCCTCCTTCGCGGTGAAGGTGCCGATGTGGCCGGTGCATACCTGGCTGCCGGACGCGCATGTCGAGGCGCCGACCGCGGGCTCGGTGATCCTGGCGGGCGTGCTGCTGAAGATGGGCGCCTATGGCTTCCTCCGCTTCAGCCTGCCGCTGCTGCCCGAGGCCTCGGCCGAGTTCGCGCCGCTGATCTTCGTCCTCTCGGTCGTCGCCGTGGTCTACACCTCGCTGGTGGCGCTGGCGCAGGAGGACATGAAGAAGCTGATCGCCTATTCCTCGGTCGCCCATATGGGCATCGTCACGATCGGCATCTTCACCTTCAACCAGCAGGGGCTCTCGGGCGCGCTCTACACCATGCTCGCCCATGGCGTGGTCTCCGGCGCGCTCTTCCTCTGCGTCGGCGTGCTCTACGACCGGGTCCATAGCCGCGAGATCCTTCGCTACGGCGGCGTCGCCCAGATCATGCCCTCCTACGCCATGGTCTTCATGCTCTTCACCATGGCCTCGATCGGCCTGCCGGGGCTGGCCAATTTCGTCGGCGAGTTCCTGGTCATCGTCGGCGCCTGGGCGGTCAATCCCTGGGTCGCCTTCGGCGCGGCGCTCGGCATGGTGCTCGGCGCGGCCTACATGCTCTACCTCTATCGCCGGGTCAGCTTCGGCCGGATCACCCGCGAGGACCTGCGGGCGCTGCTCGATCTCAGCCCGCGGGAATACGCGATCTTCGCGCCGCTCATCCTGCTGACCCTCTGGATGGGCGTCTATCCGCAGTCCTTCCTGTCCTTCTTCGAGGTCTCGGTCGCCGCCCTGGTGCAGCGCCACGAGGCGGCGCTCGGCGCCGCCCGCCTCGCCGGGATGTAAGCCGATGATCTGGACCCTCGCCCTCCCGGAACTGGTCCTGGCCGTGTCCGGGCTCGTCATCCTCGCCGCGGGCGTCATCCCGAAGCGCGACACCTTCTTCCCCGTCTCCATGGCCTGCGTCGGCGCGCTGCTGCTGACGGCGGTGCTGGTGCTCGGCCAGGGGGAGGGCACCGCGCTCTCCGGCCACTATGTCTCGGACGCCTTCTCGGGCTTCATGAAGTTCCTGGCGATCGCCGCCGCCGCGGTCGGCATCCTTCTCGCGCTCGACTACAACGAGAAGGAGGGGCTGGCCCGCTTCGAGTTCCCGATCCTCATGCTCTTCGCCACGCTCGGCATGATGGTCATGATCTCGGCCAACGACCTGCTCTCGCTCTATCTGGGGCTCGAGCTGCTCTCCCTGCCGCTCTACGTCATCGCCGCCTTCAACCGCGACAGCGGCCGCTCGGCCGAGGCGGGGCTGAAGTATTTCGTCCTCGGCGCCCTCGCCTCCGGCCTGCTGCTCTACGGCACCAGCCTAGTCTACGGCTTCGCCGGCACGACGAATTTCGACCGGCTCGGCGAGGCCTTCTCGGTGCTCGAGAGCGTCTCGCCCGGCGTCGTGGTCGGCATCGTCTTCATCATCGCCGGCCTCGCCTTCAAGGTCTCGGCGGTGCCCTTCCACATGTGGACGCCCGATGTCTATGAAGGGGCGCCGACGCCGGTGACCGCCTTCTTCGCCTCGGCGCCGAAGGTCGCGGCCATCGCGCTGCTCGCCCGCGTCCTGCTCGGCCCCTTCGGCGACCTCGTGGCGCAGTGGTCGCAGGTCATCACCCTGGTCTCGCTCGGCTCGATGATCTTCGGCGCCTTTGCCGCGATCGGCCAGCGCAACCTGAAGCGGCTGATGGCCTATTCCTCCATCGGCCATGTCGGCTATGCGCTGATGGGCCTCGCGGTCGGCACCGATATCGGCCTGCGCGGCCTGCTGGTCTACATGGCCATCTACGTCTTCATGAATCTCGGCACCTTCGCGGTGCTGGTCTCGATGCGCCGGCAGGGCCGGGCGGTGGAGGGCATCGGCGACCTCGCCGGGCTCGGCCGCACCGATCCGGTGACTGCGATGTGGATGGCGGTCTTCATGTTCTCCATGGCCGGCATCCCGCCGCTCGCCGGCTTCTTCGGCAAGCTCTACGTCTTCCTCGCCGCGGTGCAGGCCGGCTTCTGGACCCTCGCCGTGGTCGGCGTGCTGACCAGCGTGGTCTCGGCCTACTACTACCTGCGCATCGTCAAGGTGATGTATTTCGATGCGCCGGCGGGCTCGCTCGATCGGGCGCCGTCGAGCCTCACCCTTGTGATGGCGGGCACCGGCCTCTTCACCGTCTTCTTCGCGCTCTGGCCCGCCCCCATGCTGGCGGCGGCGCAGGCCGCGGCGGCGGCGCTGCTGGGGTGAGCGGCGGAGGCGAGGGGCCGGCGGCGCCGGTCGCCTGGCGCCTCGAGCGCCACGTCGCGCTGCCGAGCACGGCCGATCTCCTCGCCGCCCGGGCCGAGTCCGGCGCGGCCGAGGGCCTGGCGATCCTGGCCGGGGAACAACTGGCGGGGCGCGGCCGGGCCGGGCGCGGCTGGGCCTCGCCGCCGGGCAATCTCTACCTGTCGGTCCTGCTGCGCCCGGCTAGCCCGGCCCGCGAGGCGCCGCAATGGAGCCTGCTGGCGGCGGTCGCGCTCGCCGAGGCGGCCGGCGCCGTGCTGGCCGATCCCGCGGCGGTGCGGCTGAAATGGCCGAACGACCTGCTGGTCGGCGGCGCCAAGGCCGCCGGCATCCTGGTCGAGAGCGCGCTCACCGCCACGGGGGGCATCGCCTGGCTCGGGCTCGGCTTCGGCGTGAACCTCGCCCATGCCCCGGCGCTGCCGGACCGGCCGACCGCGACCCTCGGCGGCGTGGAGACGCCGGAGCGCTTCGCCGCGCGGCTGCTGCAGCGCCTCGGCCACTGGGTGAGCGTGCAGCGCGAGGGCGGCTTCGCCCCGGTGCGCGCCGCCTGGCTGCGCTTCGGGCCGGGGGCAGGGGAGGCGATCACGGTGCGGGGCCTGCCGCAACCGGGGGGCTTCGCGGGGCTTGCGGAGGATGGCAGCCTGCTGCTCGAGATCGGGGGCAGGCGGCAGGCGATTCCGGCCGGCGAGATCCTGTCCCAGGGGAATGATCGGGGGAACGCCCGAGGGAACGCCCAGGGGAACGTCTAGACGATGCTGCTCGCCATCGACGCCGGGAACACCAATGTCGTCTTCGCCGTCCATGACGGCACCGAATGGCGCGGCCGCTGGCGGATCGCCACCCGGGCCGACCGGACCTCGGACGAATACGCCGTCTGGCTCATGGCGCTGCTGCAGCATAGCGGGCTGAAGGTCGCCGAGATCGACCGTTGCGTCATCGGCACGGTGGTGCCGGCGGCCCTCTACAACCTGCGCCGCCTCGCCCGCGAGTGGTTCAACGTCGAGCCGCTGATCGCGCGGGCGGCGGTCGACTGGGGTTTCGAGATCCGCGTCGAGCGGCCGCAGGAGGTCGGCGCCGACCGCCTGCTGAACGCCCTGGCCTCGCACCACCATTACCGCGGCCCGCTGGTGGTCATCGATTTCGGTACCGCGACGACCTTCGACGTGGTCGATGCGGATGGCGCCTATCTGGGCGGCGTCATCGCCCCCGGCATCAATCTTTCGCTGGAGGCGCTGCACAAGGCGGCGGCGCGGCTGCCCCGGATCGGCATCGGCCGACCGCAGGCGGTGATCGGCCGCGACACGGTGGCGGCGATGCAATCGGGCATCTTCTGGGGCTATGTCGGGCTGATCGAGGGCATCATCGGCCGGATCCAGGCCGAATACGAGGCGCATCTGAAGGTGGTGGCGACCGGCGGCCTGGCGCCGCTCTTCGCCGAGGGCACCACCATCATCGAGAAGATCGACCCCGACATCACCCTCGAGGGGCTTCGCCTGTTGGCGGAACGCAATCCGGTCCCCAAATTGCAAAAGACCGACTATCGCGACTCCCTCTGAGCGCGATCCGGCTCCCGACCCCACCGGGCATGGCCCGGGCCGGGACCCGAATCGCGCTTGCAATGGCAAAGGAAGGGTGAGACCGATCCCGGCCGGGTTCGGTGCAGCCCTGGTACGACATGGACGAGTATGTAACGACGGCCGGACCCGATCCGGCCGGTGATTTGGCATTCATTCCGCTCGGCGGCACCGGCGAGATCGGCATGAACCTGAATGTCTACCGGTGCGACGGCGCGTTGCTTGCCATCGATTGCGGCATCGGCTTCGGCGGGCCGGAACATCCCGAGATCGACATCATGGTGCCCGATCCGGTCTGGCTGGCCGAGCGGCGCGACCGGCTGGTTGGGCTGGTCATCACGCATGCGCATGAGGACCATGTCGGGGCCGTCGCGCATCTCTGGCCGCAATTGCGCTGCCCGCTCTATGCCGGGCCCTTCGTCTCCGCCGTGCTGCGGCGGAAGCTCGGCGAGGCGGGGCTGCTCGGCGAGGCGCGGATCAACACCCTGCCGCTCGGGGCCCGGCTGACGCTCGGCCCCTTCGACCTGGAATTCCTGCGGGTGGCGCATTCCGTGCCCGAGGCCCAGGCCGTCGCCATCCGCACCCGGCACGGCATCGTCCTGCATACCGGCGACTGGAAGCTCGACCCCGATCCGCTGATCGGCGCGCCGACCGACGAGGCGGCCTTCGCCCGGCTCGGCGAGGAGGGCGTCCTCGCCATGGTCTGCGATTCGACCAATGCGCTGGTCGAGGGGCATTCCGGCTCCGAGGCGGAGGTGCGGCGGAACCTCACGGCCATCATCCGCGGGCTGCGCGGCCGGGTGGCGGTGAGTTGCTTCGCCACCAACGTCGCCCGGGTCGAGAGCATCACCCGGGCCGCCATGGCCGCCGGCCGCCAGGTCGCGCTCTTCGGCCGCTCGCTACGCAATGCCGAGGCGGCGGCCCGCGAATGCGGCTACCTGACCGACATCCCCGCCTATCTGGCGGAGGAGGATGCGGGCTACATCCCCGACGACAACCTGCTCATCATCTGCACCGGCAGCCAGGGGGAGCCGCGCTCGGCGCTCTCGAAGATCGCCGCCGACACGCATCCCAACATCGCGCTCGGCGAGGGCGACACGGTCATCTTCTCCTCGCGTATGATTCCCGGCAACGAGCGCGGCATCCTGCTGCTGCAGGACCAGCTCGCCCGGCGTGGCTGCCGGGTGATGACCGCCGACGACCACATGGTGCATGTCTCCGGGCATCCGGCGCGGGACGAGCTGCGGCGGCTCTACCAGATGGTGAAGCCGCGCTATGCGGTGCCCGTGCATGGCGAGTGGCGGCACCTGTCGGAACATGCCGCCCTGGCGAAGTCGCTGCAGGCCACCCCGATCCTGGTCGAGGATGGCGACGTGCTGCGCCTGTCGCCGGACCGGCCGGATGTGGTGGAGGGGGTGCCGACCGGGCGCCTTGCCGTCGACAATGGCCGCTTGCTGCCGATCAGCGGCCATGTCCTCGCTGCCCGCAAGCGGATGCTCTTCAACGGGGTCGTCATGGCCTCGCTCGCGGTGGACGAGGCGGGGCGGGTGCTGGGCACGCCGCAGGTCTCGGCCCCCGGCCTGCTCGACGGCGAGGAGGGGATCGGGGCGCAGCTTGCCCAGGAGCTCTCCCGCGCCCTTGGCGAGCTGCCGAGCGCCCTCCGCCGCGAGGATGACTCGCTGCGCGAGGCGGCCCGGGCCGTCCTGCGGAAATCCGTCGGGCGCCGGCTGCGCAAGCGGCCGAATGTCGAGGTGCATCTGTTGCGGGTCTAGGGCGCTTCCCGTGAACACCGGTTCACGGGAAGCGCCCTAGGCTCCTGTTTTCAGAGCATCGTCACCCGATCAGGTGGGTCCACCCGATCGGGATCTGCTCTAGGCGTCGTCACCCGTTCGCGTGGTTCCACTCGAACGGGATCCGCGCCAGGCCATCATCCGCTCCCTCCGGTTCGCGGACCATGGTCTGGCGTGGTATCGGGCCGCGTGAGTCACGCCTTCGGTGAGTCCCCCTCAGGTCCGAGGGGCCATCGGACCGTCCCTCGAGGGCGGGGGCTCGGAGCGGCGGCCGCCGAGGCGAGCGAGCGGACCGTGGTCGGGGCGGGCCCCGCCGCCCCGCCGGCGCGGCGGACTGCCTCGCCTCTGTCTCCACCCCCCAATTCCATCCGAGGACATCATGGGCTGGTTCTCCGGCGTCGTCGTCTACCTGCTGATCTGGTGGGTCGCGCTCTTTGCCGTGTTGCCAATCGGCACCCAGCCGAATCCGGAGGGCGATGAGCAGACCGGCTGGCGCGGGGTGCCGCAGCGGCCGCAGCTGCTGCGCAAGGTGGTCATCACGACCCTGGTTTCGGCGATTCTCTGGCTCGCGGTCTTCGCGCTGATCGAAAGCGACTGGATCAGCTTCCGGTCCGGCTGGTGGGCGATGCCCGATAAATAGGCGAGGAGGCTGGAGCAGGGCGCTTTGTGCCCATGCATTACGCAAACCGCGCACGACCGCCTTCTTTTTCCGCTTTTCCCGCAGCCTTTGCCATTGTCCGGCGTTCGCTATCCGCGTCACCATAGCGTCAGAGAGAGGGTTGGTCCTCTCTCTGCCGTGTGACTGGCGTTTCCTCCCTAAACTCGGGCCGTGCCGTCGGGCGCGGCCCTTTTTTTGTCTATAGCACCGGGGCGCCGAGGCCAAGGCGAAAAATACGGAAACCGAGCCTGTTGCGTTGGTCTTCATGCGCAGGCCCGGTGCGCCGAGACATATAATTGCGACCGCGCCCATGACCCGCGGGCTTTCCCGGGATCGGCGCCGGGCCCATCCCCGTCCGGACGATTCCGGTCTAAAGGAGAGCCCGAGACCGCCGATCCCAGGAGTTCGCCTTGCGCCTGTCCCGCGCCTTCCTGCCGACGCTGAAGGAAACCCCGGCCGAGGCGCAGATCGCCTCGCACCGGCTCATGCTGCGCGCCGGCATGGTCCGGCAGACCAGCGCCGGCATCTATGTCTGGCTGCCGCTCGGCTGGCGGGTGCTGCAGAAGGTCGAGCAGATCGTCCGCGAGGAGCAGGATGCCACCGGCGCCCAGGAAATCCTGATGCCGACCATCCAGCCGGCCGATCTCTGGAAGCAGTCCGGCCGACACGACGCCTATGGCCCGGAGATGCTGCGGCTGAAGGACCGGCACGAGCGGGAGATGCTCTACGGCCCGACCAACGAGGAGATGGTCACCGACATCTTCCGCAGCTATGCGAAGAGCTACCGCGACCTGCCGCGCAACCTCTACCACATCCAGTGGAAGTTCCGCGACGAGATCCGCCCGCGCTTCGGCGTCATGCGAGGCCGCGAATTCCTGATGAAGGACGCCTATTCCTTCGATCTCGACTATGCCGGGGCGCGGCGCAGCTACCAGCGCATGTTCGTCGCCTATCTCCGCACCTTCGCCCGCATGGGGCTGAAGGCCATCCCGATGCAGGCCGATACCGGCCCGATCGGCGGCGATCTCAGCCACGAATTCCTCATCCTCGCCGAGACCGGCGAGAGCCAGGTCTACCTGCACCGGGACCTGCTGGCCTTCGACGTGCTGTCGCAGACCGTCGATTATGACGGCGACCTCTCGCCCATCGTCGATTTCTGGACCAGCCGCTACGCCGCGACCGACGAGAAGCACGACGCGGCCGCCTGGGCCGCCATCCCCGCGGCCGACCAGGTTTCGGCGCGGGGGATCGAAATCGGCCACATCTTCTATTTCGGCACCAAGTACAGCGCGCCGATGGGGCTGCAGGTGAGCGGCCCGGACGGCAAGATGGTCACGCCCGAGATGGGCAGCTACGGCATCGGCGTCTCCCGCCTCGTCGGCGCCATCATCGAGGCGAACCACGACGAGCAGGGGATCCGCTGGCCCGAGCCGGTCGCCCCCTTCCGCCTGGCGGTGCTGAACCTGAAGCCCGGCGATGCCGGCGCCGACGCGCTCGCCGAGCGGCTCTACGCCGCCTTCGATCCCGATGCCGTCTACGATGACCGCGAGGACCGCGCCGGCGTGAAATTCGCCGATGCCGACCTCATGGGCTATCCCTGGCAGGCCATCATCGGCCCGCGCGGCGCCGCGGCGGGGCGGGTGGAGCTGAAGCGCCGGGCGACCGGCGAGCGGGCGGAGCTCTCGCTCGAGGACGCCATCGCGCGCATCCGGGGCGGCTGAGCATCGCCCCGATGTTCGGGCCCTTCGAGCGCATGCTGGCCTGGCGCTACCTGCGCGCCCGCAAGGGGGAGCGCTTCGTCTCCATCACGGCCGCCTTCTCGCTGCTCGGCATCGCCCTCGGCGTCGCCGCGCTCATCATCGTCATGGCGGTGATGAACGGCTTCCGGCAGGACCTCATCGCCCGGATCATCGGCTTGAACGGGCATCTGACGGTGCATCCGGCGAGCGGGCGCAGCCTCGCGGCGTACGAGACGCTGGCGGCGCGGCTGGCCGCCCTGCCCGGGGTGGCGCAGGCGGTGCCGACCATCGAGGGCCAGGTTCTCCTCACCGGCCAGCAGGGCGGGGCCGCGGGCGGGGCGGTGCGCGGCATCGCCCCGGAGGCGCTGCGCGCGCGGGGCGTCATCGCCCGCGGCCTCCGCCTCGGCAGCCTGGAGGGCTTCGGCGGCGACGACACCGCCGTGCTCGGGCTCCGCCTCGCCGCCCGCATGGGGCTCCGGCTCGGCGACCAGGTGACGCTGGTGCTGCCGCAGGCGCGCGGCGCCGATTTCAGCGTGGCGCCGAAGCAGCGCGCCTTCCGCATCGTCGGCCTCTTCGATATCGGCATGCCGGAATATGACGGCCGCGAGGTCTTCATCCCGCTCGCGGCGGCGCAGGCCTTCTTCGGGCTGGAGCAGGCGGCGAGCCAGGTGGAGCTCTTCGTCGCCGATCCCGACCAGGTGGCGCCGGTGACGGAGGCGGTGCGGCGGCTGCTGGCCCGCCAGCCCTACCGCGTCACCGACTGGCAGGGCGCCAACAGCAGCATCTACGCCGCGGTGGTGGTGGAGCGGAACGTGATGTTCCTCATCCTCACCCTCGTCATCCTGGTCGCCGCCTTCAACATCATCTCCTCGCTCACCATGCTGGTGAAGGACAAGGGGCGGGACATCGCCATCCTCCGCACCATGGGGGCGCGGCAGGGCGCCATCCTGCGCATCTTCCTGCTCTGCGGCGCGACGGTCGGCTGCGGCGGCACGCTGATCGGCTTCCTGCTCGGGCTCGGCATCGCCAGCAATTTCGACGGGCTGCGCGCGGCGCTGCTGGCGCTGGAGGGCACGCCCTTCTTCCGGCCGGAGCTGCTCTTCCTCACCCAGCTTCCCGCCGTGGTCGATCCGCGCGAGGTCGTCCTCGTCCTCGCCATGGGACTCGGCCTCTCGCTGCTGGCGACGCTCTATCCGAGCTGGCGGGCGGCCCGCATCGATCCGGCCCGGGCGCTCCGCCATGGCTGAGGCCGGCCGCTTCGGCGGCTTCGAGCGCGCGGTCGCGGCGCGCTACCTGTCCGCCCGCAAGGGCGAGCGCTTCGTCTCCGTCATCGCCGGCTTCTCGCTCGTCGGCATCGCGCTCGGCATCGCCACGCTGATCGTCGTGCTCTCGGTGATGGGCGGCTTCCGCCAGGAATTGCTCGGCCGCATCCTCGGCCTGAACGGGCATCTCGGCATCACCGCCGCCCAGGGGCGGCTGCCGGACGACCCGGCCCTCGTCGCCCGCATCCGCGCCCTGCCGGAGGTGGCCCAGGCCGCGGCGGTGGTGGAGGGGCAGGTGCTGCTGACCACCGATGCCGGCGCCTCCGCCGGCGGGCTGGTGCGCGGCATCGCGCCCGAGGACCTGCGGGCGCGGCGGATCATCGCCGACACCATCGCCGCCGGCAGCCTGGCGCAATTCGGCGGCGAGGATGCGGTCGTCATCGGCACCGGCCTGGCGCGGCGGCTGGATGTCGGGGTCGGCGACCGGGTGACGCTGGTCTCGCCGCAGGGGCGGGTGACGGTCTTCGGCACCGTGCCGCGGCTCCGCGCCTATCGCATCGTCGCCCTGTTCGAGGTCGGGATGCAGGAATACGACAGCGGCTTCGTCTTCCTCCCCCTCGCCGCGGCGCAGCTCTTCTTCCAGATGCCGGGGGCGGTCAGCCAGATCGAGGTGCATCTGCGGCAGGCCGACCGGTCGGCCGAGGCGGCGCTCGCCATCCGCCGGGCGCTGGCCTCCGAGCCGATCCGCATCGCCGACTGGCAGGATGCCAATAGCGGCTTCTTCCAGCTCGTGCAGGTGCAACGGAACGTGATGTTCCTCATCCTCACCCTCATCATCCTGGTCGCCGCCTTCAACATCGTCTCCTCGCTGACCATGCTGGTGAAGGACAAGGGGCGGGACATCGCCATCCTCCGCACCATGGGGGCGCGGCGCGGCGCCATCCTGCGCATCTTCCTGCTCTGCGGCGCCGCCATCGGCGGGGCCGGCACGCTGGCCGGCCTCGGCCTCGGCCTGCTCTTCTGCGCCAATATCGAGGCGATCCGGCAATTCCTCATGCAGCTCACCGGCACCACGGTCTTCGATCCGAACGTGTATTTCCTGACCCGCATCCCGGCCGTGGTCGATCCGCTCGAGGTGGCGCAGGTGGTCGGGCTCGGGCTCGCCCTCTCCCTGCTCGCCACGCTGCTGCCGAGCTGGCGGGCGGCGCGGCTCGACCCGGTGGAGGCGTTGCGCGATGAGTGAGGCGGCGCCGGCCCTGCGCCTGGCCGCGGTGGAGCGGCGCTTCCGCACGGAGGCGGGCGAGCTGCCGGTGCTGCGCGGCGCCGAGCTCTCCCTCGCGGCGGGCGAGATCGTGGCGCTGGTCGCGCCCTCTGGCACCGGCAAGTCGACGCTGCTGCATCTGGCCGGGCTGCTGGAGCGGCCGGATGCCGGCGAGGTCTTCGTCGCCGGTCGCGCCGCCGGCACCCTCTCGGACGATGCGCGGACGGCGATCCGCCGCACCGCCATCGGCTTCGTCTACCAGTTCCACCACCTGCTGCCGGAGTTCACCGCGGAGGAGAACGTGCTGCTGCCGCAGCTTGCCGCCGGCACCGCCCGCGGCGCGGCGCGGCAGCGGGCGCGGGCGCTGCTGGCGAGCTTTGGGCTCGAGGGGCGGGAGCATCACCGCCCGGGCCGCCTCTCCGGCGGCGAGCAGCAGCGCGTGGCGATCGCCCGGGCGCTGGCCAACCGGCCGCAGATCCTCCTCGCCGATGAGCCGACCGGCAATCTCGACCTCGGCACGGCCAACCGGGTCTTCGAGGAGCTGCTGCAGGCGGTGCGCGGCCAGGGCCTCGCCGCGCTGATCGCCACCCATAACCCGGAGCTGGCGGCGCGCATGGACCGGGTGGTGACGCTGCGCGAGGGGCGGGTGGCGACACAGCGCCCGTAATGGCCTGATCCCGAAGTCCTTCGGATGTCGCTTTCGGGTGACGACATTGCGGAAACAACAGGTTGGAGCCTGCTGAGCAGCATCCACCGCAAGCAAGAAGTCACAGCGCCAAGGGTCTCCGCGTACGGCCGAAAGAAGCTTGCACCTGCTTTTCAAGCCAAGCGGATTCAATGTGCGGACTGGCATTCGGGGCAAGATAGGTCGCGGCGAGCGATTTCTCTATTCGTCCATCAATGTCGATCAAACGGTAAAAAATATTCTCCATTTCGACATATTCGGGGTCAGTATGGCGACCCACCGTTTGCAACAGGTCCGAAAAATGCGCCCGCATACCGTCACGGCTAGCCAGGGTATCATGAAAGGAGCGTGTGATACGATCTCGCATCAACAACCCCGTCGGATCCCCGTGGGAATCAACGGGTCCAGTCGATTTGACAAGCCGGTAGACCAACCATCCCACGCCAAGCCGCAGCGCGTCCTGGCCGAGCGGGCTGCATAAGAACTCGTCGCCGAAGCCGATAGGATCATCATATCTATAGAGTGCGGCGCCAAAGTCCTCGCATTTGATCTGATCGACGAGGAGTTTTACATCCGGCGTCCGTATCGTGCCATCATCGCCGGGAGCGAGATAGATCGAGGCAAACTCCGCCTCGAGCAGTTGGGAAAATCGATACTTGCGATAGTCATGGGTTTGGGGTTGCTGATGACCGCCCTCCGGCCTGGGATCCGAGGCCGCGCATTCGGCCCAGGCCCGGGCTTCGGCCCGACGACGGAGCAGACAGTCGATGCCATCGATCGACAGCAGAGGCTCCTCATCATCGTAGTGCCACGACGACCTGACCATCTCATGGTAAGCTGCGGCCCCTATGCCAAGCCGCAGCGCGTCCTGGCCCAGCGGGCCGCGCATGACGGCATCGGCGTCGCAGAGGCGGCCGATCCGGTCGCGGGATAGCCGATATCCCCAAACGATGCCTTTCAGCCGGTTGATCTCGGAATAATTGTACAACATCGTCTGGATACCCCATCACGCGACAGGCGGTTGGCGTCCCGGCTTGATCCGGGATTTTCCTGGTCATCGAAGCAACCAGAAGGCGATGCCAGCATCAACCATTCCCCATAATATTGTAAATTCAGAATAAAAAATTGCAGGCCCTCCGATTGCCGTGCAAAGGAGAAGGCGGCGTGCGGGGCGGAGCGTTGCCGCGCCACGGCCCTCCGATTCGCGGCGCCGCTGCGCGAATCCCGTCCCCATGCCGGCCCGAGCGACCATCCGACGCCGCGTGGGCGGCACGGACGCCGGCCTTCCGCCTGGACGAGATCCGCCGGCATCGCGGACGACCCTGACGGCGGTCCAGGCAGGGCGGCCGGGCTTCAGGCAGGCTTCGAAGCGGCGTCCGTGCGCCGGCGCACGGCACCCGGCCGCCACAGCGCGCCGCAGAGCATGCCGAGGATGACGAGCGCCATGCCCGCGAGCTGCGGCGCCGTCACCGGCTCGCCCAGCAGTAGCCAAGCCCAGAAGACGCCGAGCGCCGGGACCAGCGGCGGCAGCAGCGCGCCGCGGGCCGGGCCGAGCAGCGCCACCGCCCGGCTGTAGAGCACCACCGCGATGCCGCCGGCGATCAGCCCCTGATAGACGGCCTGCAGCAGCGCCTCGCCCGGGTGGTCCGGCACGCCGCCCGGCCCGAGCAACAGCAGGTGCAGCGGCACCCAGGCCAGCGAGACGGCGCCGGCGGCCGCCGCGGCCCGGGTGCCGGATACCTGCCAGCGCCGCATCAGCACGCCGAAGAGCGCCCAGGTGAAGCCGCTCGCCAGCAGCAGCAGGTCGCCGATCCAGGCCCTGCCGGCGCCCTGGGCGAGGGAGGCGCCGCCGATCAGCAGCAGCCCGGCGCCGAGGATGCCGAGGCCCAGCCGTACCCCGATCTCCGGCGCCTGCCGCAGCATCCACCAGCCTAGCAGGGGCGCGAAGAGAACCGTCGCGCCGGGATTGAGGATGGAGGCATGCGTCGCCGGCGCGAATTGCAGCGCCGCGACGGTCAGCAGGTAGTAGGGGGCGCCGGCGAGCAGGGCGAGCACCGCCGCCCGCGGCAGCGACAGCCCGCCGAGGCCGATGCGCCAGAGCAGCCCGCCCATCAGCAGCCCGGCGGTGGCGGAGCGCAGCAGCAGCAGGTCGGCGAGCGAGAGGCCATGCGCCAGCCCATGCCGCGTCGAGGCGAAATTGCCGCTGAACAGCGCCATGGCGAGCACGCCGGCGGCGATGGTGCGGCGATCCCCGCGGCGCTGGTCATCCGGCATCGGGCGAGTGTGCCGGCAGGCGGCCGGGCATGCTACCCTGCCGGGCATGACCGACTCGGCCGGCGGCAGCTTCGTCCATCTCCACACCCATTCCAGCTATTCACTCTCCGAGGGGGCCATCAAGGCGGAGAAGCTCGCCGCCCTGGCGAAGGCGGCCGGCATGCCCGCCGTGGCGCTGACCGACAGCGCCAACCTCTTCGGCGGGCTGGAATTCTCCCAGGCCTGCGCCGGCAAGGGGGTGCAGCCGGTCATGGGCTGCCAGCTCTTCCTCAGCCGCACGGCGAGCGACGAGCGGCCGGAGGCGGAGCGGCTGCCGCCGGACCCGATCGTGGCGCTGGCCATGGATGCGCGGGGGCTCGACAACCTGCAGCGCCTCTCCTCCCGCGGCTTCCTGGCGGGCGATGCCTCCGGCCGGCCCTGCCTGCGGCTGACGACGCTGGAGGAGCATGCCGAGGGCATCTTCCTGCTGACCGGCGGCACCTTCGGCCCGATCGGCCGGCTGCTCGCCGAGGGGCGGCGCGCCCCGGCCGAGGCGCTGCTGCGCCGCCTCGCCGCCGCCTTCCCGGATCGGCTGGCGGTGGAGCTGAACCGCCACGGCTTGCCGGTCGAGAAGGCGATCGAGCCGGCGATGCTGGCGCTGGCCGACGAGCTGGCCCTGCCGATCGTCGCCGCCAACGACGTCTATTTCGCCGCGCCCGGGATGCACGAGGCGCATGACGCGCTGCTCTGCATCGCCGAGAGCCGGACCCTGGCCGAGGAGGACCGGCGCCGCGTCACCGCCGAGCACTGGTTCAAGCCGGCGGATGCCATGCGGGCGATCTTCGCCGATCTGCCGGAGGCCTGCGACAACACCCTGGCCATCGCCCGCCGCTGCGCGGTGATGGTCGAGACCAAGAAGCCCGAGCTGCCGGTCTGCCCCAAGGTGCAGCCGGGCATGACCGAGGCCGAGACGGTGCGCGACATGGCGGTGCGCGGCCTCGAGGCGCGGCTGGATGCGACGCAGATGCCGGAGGCGGCGCGCGCGCCCTACCGCGAGCGGCTCGACTACGAGCTCGGCGTCATCGAGCAGATGGGCTTCTCGGGCTATTTCCTCATCGTCGCCGACTTCATCCAGTGGGCGAAGCGGCAGGACATCCCGGTCGGGCCCGGCCGCGGCTCCGGCGCCGGCTCGGTGGCCGCCTGGGCGCTCACCATCACCGATCTCGACCCGATGCGCTTCGGCCTGCTCTTCGAGCGCTTCCTCAACCCCGAGCGCGTCTCGATGCCGGATTTCGACATCGATTTCTGCCAGGACCGGCGCGACGAGGTCATCAACTACGTCCGCCGCGAATACGGCGCCGATCGCGTCGCGCAGATCATCACCTTCGGCAAGCTGCAGGCCAAGGCGGCGGTGCGCGATGTCGGCCGCGTGCTCGGCATGCCCTATGGGCAGGTGGACCGCATCGCCTCGCTGATCCCCTTCAACCCCGCCAAGCCGATCAGCCTCGCCCAGGCCATCGAGGAGGAGCCGCGGCTGCAGCAGATGCGCGACTCCGACGAGCAGGTGGCGCGGCTGCTCGAGATCGCCAACCAGCTCGAGGGCCTCTACCGCAACGCCAGCACCCATGCCGCCGGCGTCGTCATCGGCCGCAAGCCGCTGATCGAGATCGTGCCGCTCTACCGCGACCCGCGCTCGGAGATGCTGATCACCCAGTACTCGATGAAATATGTCGAGCAGGCCAGCCTGGTGAAGTTCGACTTCCTCGGCCTGAAGACGCTGACGGTGATCCAGAAGGCGCTCGAGATCCTGAAGGGGCAGGGGATCGAGGTCGACATCAACGCCATCCCGCTCGACGACCGCAAGACCTACGAGATGCTGCGCCGCGGCGACGCCGCCGGGGTGTTCCAGTTCGAAGGCGCGGGCATGCGGGACTGCCTGCGGCAGATGCGCGTCGACCGCTTCGAGGACCTGATCGCCGCCGTCTCGCTCTACCGTCCCGGCCCGATGGCGAACATCCCCGCCTATTGCCAGCGCAAGCATGGCGAGCCCTGGGAGAGCCCGCACCCGAAGATCCACCCCATCCTGGAGGAGACCTTCGGCATCATGGTCTACCAGGAGCAGGTGATGCAGATCAGCCAGGAGCTGGCGGGCTATTCGCTCGGCGGCGCCGACCTGCTGCGCCGCGCCATGGGCAAGAAGATCGCCAAGGAGATGGAGCAGCAGCGCGCCATCTTCACCGAGGGCGCGGTGCGGAACGGCATCGAGCCCGCCAAGGCGACCGAGATCTTCGACATGATGGCGAAGTTCGCGGAGTACGGCTTCAACAAGTCGCACGCCGCCGCCTATGCGCTGGTCTCCTACCAGACCGCCTGGCTGAAGGCGAACCACCCGGTCGCCTTCCTCGCCGCCTCCATGACGCTCGATCTCGACAAGACCGAGAAGCTGGCGAACCACATGCAGGAGGCGAGCCGGCTCGGCATCCCCGTCCTGCCGCCGGACGTGAACCGCTCGGGCGCCGAGTTCCTGGTCGAGGCGACGGAGGAGGGCAAGCCGGCCATCCGCTTCGCCCTCGCCGCGGTCAAGCGCGTCGGCGCCCAGGCCATGCGCGACCTGGTGCGGGCGCGCGACGCCAAGGGGCCCTTCGGCTCCATCGCCGAGTTCGCCCACCGGGTCGATCCGAAGCTGCTCAACAAGATGCAGATCGAGAACTTGGCCAAGGCCGGCGCCTTCGACAGCCTGGAGCGCAACCGCGCCAAGCTGGTCGGCGGGGCGGAGGTGATCCTCCGCCGCGCCCAGGCCGCGGCGGAGGAGCGGGTCAGCGCCCAGATCGCCCTCTTCGGCGGCGCCGGCTCGCGGCCCGAGCCGCTGCGGATCGCCGAGATCCCGGACTGGCCGCAGCTCGAGAAGCTCGCCTTCGAGGCGGAGGCGGTCGGCTTCCACCTCTCGGCGCATCCGCTCGACACCTACAAATCCGTGCTGCAACGCCTGGGCGTCACCCCCTCGGCGCGGATCTCGGAGCGCGCCCGGGCCGGCGCGGCGCGGCTGAAGCTGGCCGGGACGGTGGTCGCCAGCAAGGAGCGGCCGACCCGGACCGGCAGCCGCATGGCCTGGGTCACCCTCTCGGACGCCGCCGGCAGCTACGAGGTCACCCTCTTCTCCGAGGTGCTCTCCCGCTCGCGCGAGCTGCTGGCCGAGGGCACGGCGGTGCTCTGCACCGCCGAGGCGCGGCTGGATGGCGAGATGCTGCGGCTCACGGCGCAGGAGTTCGAGGGGCTGGAGAAGGCGGCGCAGCAGGTGGGGCAGGGCATCCGCCTCTGGCTCGAGGGCGAGGCCGGGGTGCCGGTGATCCGCGACCTGCTGGCGAAGGAGGGCCGCGGCCGCGGCCGCGTGGTGGTGGTGGCGCGCACCGGCCAGGGACAGGAGGTGGAGCTGGCCCTGCCCGGCGGCTTCAACGTCTCGCCGCGGCTCGTCCAGCAGATGCGGGTGGTGCCGGGCATCGCCGAGGTCGAAACGGTCTAGGCGCGCCCCGGGAGGCCGCCGCGCGTCGCCGCAGACGGACGGCGCAATGACCGGTCCGGGGCCGGGCGGGACCGTCCGGCCGGCGCCGCGGCCGTCTTGCCCCGGGGCTGGCCGCATGCCATATCCCCGCCGCTGCCGTGGGGAAGCCCGCGGCGGCAAATCCGCACGCGGCGCACCCTTCCCTATCGGTCGGGTCCGGTCCCGGGAGACATCCGGGAAGGCGCCGCGGAGGCTCAACCGGACTGATTGGAAGGATTTCGCCGATGGCGATGCCCCAGGTCACCCTGCGCGCCCTGCTCGAGGCGGGCGTGCATTTCGGCCACCATACGCGGCGCTGGAACCCGCGCATGGCCCCCTACATCTTCGGCGTGCGCAACCAGGTCCATATCCTGGACCTGCAGCAGACCGTCCCGATGATGGACCGCGCGCTGCGCGCCGTCCGCGACGTCGTGGCCGCCGGCGGCCGCGTCCTCTTCGTCGGCACCAAGAAGGCGGCGGCCGAGTATGTGGCCGAGGCGGCGACCCGCTGCGGCCAGTATTACGTCAACCACCGCTGGCTCGGCGGCATGCTGACCAACTGGAAGACGATCACCGGCTCCATCAAGCGCCTGAAGCAGATGGAGGACCAGCTCTCCGGCAACGTCCAGGGCCTCACCAAGAAAGAGGTCCTGATGCTGACGCGCGAGAAGGAGAAGCTCGACCGCGCCCTCGGCGGCATCAAGGAGATGGGCGGCCTGCCCGACATCATCTTCGTCATCGACGTGGTGAAGGAGAAGCTGGCGATCGAGGAGGCCAACAAGCTCGGCATCCCGGTCGTCGCCGTGGTCGATTCCAACGCCGATCCGCAGGGCGTCGCCTTCCCGATCCCGGGCAATGACGACGCGATCCGCGCCATCAACCTCTATTGCGACATGGTCGCCGGCGCGGTCTTCGACGGCATCTCGGCCGAGCTACAGGCCAGCGGCGTCGATCTCGGCGCCACCGAGGAGCTGCCGGTCGAGCCCGAGCTGACCTCCGAACTGGCCCCTGAGTTGGCCCCCGAGCTGGCGCCGGACCTGACCGAGGGCGAGCCGGTGCTGGCCGATGCGCAGTCCAGCCCGACCGCCGGCCTCGACACCGAGAGCCTGGAGACGATCGTCCAGGCCAACGAGGACGACGGCAACCGGGCCGGCTGACGGCCAGGCGGCGCGGCCAGGGCCGCAAGCCGCCGGGCTGGCAAGGACACGCTGCATGGCGGGCCGGCGTTCGGGATGGAACGCCGGCCCGTCCTCTCTCATTCTGCGGGGAGCGGGGCCGCGCGCCCGGACCGGAGCGTCCGCCCGCGACCTGCTTCCCCCGCTTCAGGCAAGGACACGGGAGACACCCATGGCCGAGATCACCGCCGCGCTGGTGCGCGACCTCCGCGACAAGACCGGCGCCGGCATGATGGATTGCAAGAAGGCGCTGGTCGAATCGCAGGGCGACATGGAGGCCGCGATCGACTGGCTCCGGAAGAAGGGCCTGTCCGCCGCCGCCAAGAAGTCCGGGCGGGTGGCCGCCGAGGGGCTGGTCGGCGTCGCCACCGGGCCGCAGATCGGCGCCATGGTCGAGGTGAATGCCGAGACCGACTTCGTCGCGCGCAACGAACAATTCCAGGGCTTCGTCGCCGAGGTGGCGGGGCTGGTGCTCTCGGTCGGCGACGATCTGGAGGTGCTGAAGCGCGCGCCCTTCCCGGGCACGCGGCATTCGGTGGCCGAGGAGCTGACGCGCCTGATCGCCACCATCGGCGAGAACATGAACATCCGGCGCGCCAAGCGCCTCGAGGTCAACAAGGGCGTGGTGGCCACCTACACCCACAACGCGATCCGGCCGGGCCTCGGCAAGATCGGCGTCCTGGTGGCGCTCGAGGGCAGCTCGGAGATCGACGCGCTCGAGACCATCGGCCGGCAGATCGGCATGCATGTCGCCGCCGCCCGTCCGGAGGCGCTCGAGGTCGGCTCGGTCGATCCCTCGGCGCTCGAGCGGGAGAAGTCGGTGCTCGCCGAGCAGGCCCGCGCCTCGGGCAAGTCGGAGGCGATCATTGCGAAGATGGTCGAGGGCCGGATCCGGAAATACTACGAGGAGGTGGTCCTGCTGGAGCAGGTCTGGGTGCATGACGGCGAGAGCCGGGTGAAGGAGATCGTCCGCAAGGCCGGCGGCAACCTCACCGGATTCGCCCGCTTCCAGCTCGGCGAGGGCATCGACAAGCCGGTCGGTCCGGATTTCGCCACCGAGGTCGCGGCGGCGGCCGGCACCGGGCCGGCCTGAGCCGAGGGGCGGGGAGGGGGCGATGTGGCTGCCGCGCGATGCAGGGCGGCCATATCGCATCCCCTTGTTGATTCCCGAGCTTGTCCAGGGTTAGTCGGGTGCCTACCTTCAGCCGCTTGCCGTGACGGACCCAGAATGAGCCCCCAGACCAGCTACAAGCGTGTCATGCTCAAGGTGTCCGGCGAGGCACTGATGGGCCAGGGCGATTACGGCCTCGACACCAACACCTGCCGCCGCATCGCGGAGGATGTGAAGGGCGTCGTCGAGCTCGGCGCCGAGGTCTGCCTGGTCATCGGCGGCGGCAACATCTTCCGCGGCATCGCCGGCGCCGCCACCGGGATGGACCGTGCCCAGGCCGACTACATGGGCATGCTGGCGACGGTGATGAACGCGCTGGCCATGCAGTCGGCGCTGGAGAAGGTCGGCGTGCCGACGCGGGTGCAGAGCGCCATCGCCATGCAGTCGGTCTGCGAGCCCTATATCCGCCGCCGGGCGATCCGGCACATGGAGAAGGGCCGGGTCGTCATCTTCGCCGCCGGCACGGGCAATCCCTTCTTCACCACCGACACCGCCGCGGCGCTCCGCGCCGCCGAGATGCAGTGCGACGCGCTGCTGAAGGGCACGCAGGTCGATGGCGTCTATTCGGCGGATCCGCGCAAGAACGCCCAGGCCGAGCGCTACGTGACGCTCACCTATCTCGACATGCTGGCGCGGGACCTCGCGGTCATGGATGCCGCGGCGATCTCGCTCTGCCGCGAGAACAAGCTGCCGATCATCGTCTTCAACATCCACGAGCAGGGCGCCTTCACCTCGGTGATGCGGGGCGAGGGTAATTTCACCACGGTCGTGGAGCAGCAGTAGAGCCGATCCCGATCGGGTGGGAGCACCGGGTTGGGTGAGGAGGCTCTGGGAACGATGGACTGGAGCGCCGGCCGTGCACGCAGGTGAACGGACATGCTCCAGCTGGGTCCCGTCCGGGCGGCAACGCCTCGGCGGGCCCGCGGGCTCCCTGCCGCCGGCTGGGCCTCTCGCCCGGCTGGGGGTAGGAAACGGAAACAGGGGTCGGGACGCCCATGCCGCGGCGAGTCGCGGCGGTGACGGACCGGCCCGCCTGGTGGCGGGCGGCGCGTGGCGTCGGCCTGCGACCCTGCCAGGCGGATCGAGGAACGAGGAGCAGGGGCCATGCCGGCCGACCTCAAGTCGCTGAAGCAGGATCTCACGCGCCGCATGGACGGTGCGATCGAGCTGCTGAAGAAGGAGTTTTCCGGTCTGCGCACCGGCCGCGCCAGCCCGGCGCTGCTCGAGCCCGTGCGGGTCGAGGCCTATGGCAACAACCAGCCGCTGAACCAGCTGGCCAATGTCTCGGTCGCCGGGCCGAGCCTGCTGTCGGTGCAGGTCTGGGACAAGTCGGTGGTCAAGGCGGTCGAGGTCGCCATCCGCGACTCCGGCCTCGGCCTCAACCCGCAGACCGAGGGCCAGGTGATCCGCGTGCCGCTGCCGCCGCTGACCCAGGAGCGCCGCACCGAGCTGGTGCGCACCGCGGCGAAATACGCCGAGAGCGCCAAGGTCGCCGTCCGCGGCGTGCGCCGCGACGGCATGGAGCAGATCAAGGCGCAGGAGAAGGACAAGAAGGCGCCGATCAGCCAGGACGACGCCAAGCATTGGTCCGATGAGGTGCAGAAGCTCACCGACCAGTACATCAAGCAGGTCGACCAGGTGCTCGCCGACAAGGAAAAGGACATCAGGCAGGTCTGAGCCGCGGTGTCCGGTCTTCCCAAGTTGAACCTCGCGCCGCTCGCCTCCGCGCCCGATGTGGCGCCGCGCCGGCCCGGCCATCCGGGCCCGCCGGCCCATGTCGCCATCATCATGGACGGCAACCGCCGCTGGGCGGAGGCGCGCGGCCTGCCCGTGCCGCTTGGCCACAAGGCCGGGGCGGAGGCGGTGCGGCGCACCATCGAGGCCTGCATCCAGGAGGGCATCGGCTGGCTGACCCTCTTCGCCTTCTCCTCGGAGAACTGGCTGCGGCCGATCGAGGAGGTGCGGGCGCTCACCGGCCTGCTGCGGCTCTATCTGCGGGCCGAGGTGGCGACGCTGGCGCGGGAGGGCATCCGGCTGCGGGTGATCGGCGACCGCGCCCGCTTTGGCCTCGAGACCATGCATGAGATCGAGCGCGCCGAGGCGCAGACGGCGGGCGGCACGCGGCTGAACCTCACCGTCGCCCTCTCCTATGGCGGCCGCGGCGAGATCGTCGCCGCCGCCCGCGCGGTGGCGGAGGCGGCGCGGGATGGCCGGCTCGACCCGGCCACGCTGGACGAGACGAGCTTCGGCGGCCGGCTCTTCACCGCGGGCATGCCCGACCCCGACCTCATCATCCGCACCTCGGGCGAGCAGCGGCTGTCGAATTTCCTGCTCTGGCAGGCCGCCTATGCCGAGTTCGTCTTCCAGGACGTGCTCTGGCCGGATTACGGCGCCGATTGCCTCGGCCAGGCGATCCGCGAATTCGGCCGCCGGGAACGGCGCTACGGTGCCCGCGCTGGCTGACGCGCCCCCCCGCCACGGCTCCCTGGTCGCGCGCTGGCCGGATCTGCGCAAGCGGATCCTCTCGGCCGCGCTGCTCGGCCCGGCGGCGCTGCTCTGCATCTGGCTCGGCGCCGAGGCCTGGGCCGCGCTGATGGCGGCGGCGGTGGCGCTGCTGGCCTGGGAATGGGTGCGGCTCTGCGGCTTCTCCACCCGGCGCCTGCCCGGGCTCGCGGTGCCGATCCTGGTGCTCGGCGCCGGGACCCTGGCCGTCGAGGCCGCCTGGGGCTGGGCCCTCGGCCTGCTCGTCCTCGGCTTCCTCGGCCTCTGGGCCCTCGGCCCGCCGGCCGGGCAGCGGCAGTCCCGGCTCGGCTTCTGGCTCGCCTTCGGCGTGCTCTATATCGGCCTCGCGGGCGTCGCCCTGATCCATCTGCGCGGCGATGCCGCGGTCGGCCGCTGGAACGTGCTGTTCCTCTTCCTCCTCGTCTGGGCGAGCGATATCGGCGCCTATGTCGCCGGCCGGCGCTTCGGCGGCCCGAAGCTCGCCCCGGCGATCTCGCCGAACAAGACCTGGACCGGTGCCGCGGGGGGGCTGGTCTCGGCCTTCCTCGTCGCGCTGCTGGCGGTGGCGGCGATCGAGGGCGGTGCGCCGCCCGTCGGCCGGGTGGCGCTGCTCGCCCTGCTGCTCGGCGTCACCGCCCAGGCCGGGGACCTGTTCGAGAGCTGGATCAAGCGCCGCTTCCAGGTGAAGGACAGCTCGGCCCTGATCCCCGGCCATGGCGGGCTGCTCGACCGGCTGGACGCGGTGCTGACGGCGGCGCCGGTCGCCGCCCTGTTGGGCGTTCTGCTCGGTCCTGGGGCAGCGCTGTGGCATTGATGCCACGGATCGGGGGGCGTACCGCTTGCGCAAGCCACCTGGCGCCTGCCATGAGGCGGCCCTGGCCGGCATTGTCCCGCCGGGCGTCCCGAGGCTCGGCGGTCTCGGGACAGGCCGGTGGATGATGGTGAAGCGGCTGGCAAGCAAGGGTTTCAGGGCGATGCGAAGCGGGTCTCCAGGATGCGTGCTGGCGCCGGAAGCAGGGCGGACCGCCCCATGAAGCGCCTCACCATCCTCGGCAGCACCGGCTCGGTCGGGCGCAGCACCCTGGCCCTGGTGGAGGCCGCGGCGCCGGGCGCCTATGCCATCGAGGCGCTGGTCGCCGGGCGCGACGTCGCGGCGCTCGCCGACCAGGCCCGGCGCGTCCGGCCGCGGCTGGCGGTCGTCGCCGATCCGGAGGCGGGGGCGGCGCTGCGCGAGGCGCTGGCCGGCACCGGCATCGAAACCGCCGCCGGCCCCGCGGCCGTGCTGGAGGCGGCGGCGCGGCCGGCCGACTGGACCATGGCGGCCATCGTCGGCAGCGCCGGGCTGCCATCCGCCCTCGCGGTGCTGCGCCGCGGCGGCACCCTGGCCCTGGCCAACAAGGAGACGCTCGTCTGCGCCGGCGAGGTGGTGCTGGCCGAGGCGGCGCGCACCGGCGCCCGGCTGCTGCCGGTCGATTCCGAGCACAACGCCATCTTCCAGGCGCTCGATGCCCGCGACCCGGCGATGATCGAGAAGATCGTGCTGACCGCCTCGGGCGGGCCCTTCCGCACCGCCGAGCCCGCCGCCATGCGGGCCGCGACGCCGGAGCAGGCGGTGCGCCACCCGATCTGGTCCATGGGGGCGAAGATCTCGGTCGATTCCGCCACCATGATGAACAAGGGCCTCGAGTTGATCGAGGCGGCGCGGCTCTTCCCGGTGCCCGAGAGCCGCATCGAGATGCTGGTCCACCCGCAATCCGCGGTGCATGGCATGGTGCAGTACGCCGACGGATCGATCCTCGCCCAGCTCGGCACGCCGGACATGCGTACCCCGATCGCGCATTGCCTCGCCTGGCCCGAGCGCATGCCGGTCAGCCTGCCGCGGCTCGACCTCGCCAGCCTCGGCCGCCTCGAATTCTTCGCCCCCGACCCGCTGCGCTTCCCGGCGCTGCGCCTGGCGCGGGAGGCGTTGCAGGCCGGGGCCGGCGCACCCACTATCCTCAATGCCGCGAACGAGGTGGCGGTCGCGCTGTTCCTGGCCCGCCGGCTCGGCTTCCTCGACATCGCGGCGGTGGTGGAGGAGGCGCTCGACCGCCTCGGCGCGCCGGCCATCCCCGGCCTCGATGCGGTGCTGGCCCTCGACGAGGCCGCCCGGGCCGAGGCCGGCCGGATCGCCGCCCGCCGCGCCGCGGCCTGACGCGCAACGCTTTCCGACGCCGCGCCGCGCCGGCTGGAGGACCGATCCTTGGAGAGTCTCGGCTACCTGTGGAATGCGCTGCCGGCCCTGCCGCGCACGCTGCTCGCCTTCGCCGTCGTGCTCGGCGTGCTGGTCTTCGTGCATGAGCTCGGCCACTACCTCGCGGCGCGCTGGCGCGGCGTGCATGTCGAGGCCTTCTCCATCGGCTTCGGCCGGCCGGTGCTGCGGGGCCGCGACCGCCATGGCACGGAGTGGCGCCTCGGCTGGATCCCGCTCGGCGGCTACGTGAAGATGCATGGCCAGGAGACGCCGGAGGATGCGCCGCCCGAGGTGCGCGCCACCTGGCAGCCGGGCCGGACCTTCCACGGCAAGTCGGTCGGCAGCCGGGCGATCGTGGTCGCCGCCGGGCCGATCGCCAATTTCCTGCTCGCCATGGTGCTCTTCGCCGGGCTGTTCATGACCGCCGGCCGGCCGGTGAGCAACACCAGCCTCGCCGCCGTTGTCGAGGCCTCGGCCGCGGCGCGGGCCGGGCTGCGGCCGGGCGACGAGATCCTGGCGCTCGACGACCGCAAGGTGACGCGGTTCGAGCAGGTGCAGCGCTACGTGCAGCAGCGCCCCGGGCAGCCGATCGCGCTGCATCTCCGGCGCGACGGCGGGGAGACCACCGTGACGGTGGTGCCGGAGGCGCGCGAGGGCGGTGGCGGCACGGTCGGGGTGCTCGGCGTCCAGGGCGGCGCGGTGCGGTTCGAGCGGCTCGATCCCTTCTCGGCGGCCGCGGCCGGCGTCGCGCAGACCGCCGACATCACCTGGCAGACCCTGGCCGGCATCGGCGAGATGATCGTCGGCAAGCGCAGCGCGAAGGAGCTCGGCGGCCCGATCCGGATCGCCGAGATCAGCGGCGAGGCCGCCTCGCTCGGCATGGGCGCGCTGGTCAACCTGATGGCCGTGCTCTCGGTCAGCCTCGGCCTGCTCAACCTCTTCCCGATTCCCGTCCTCGATGGCGGCCACCTGATGTTCTACGCCGCCGAGGCGATCCGCGGCCGGCCCCTGCCGCCGCGGATCCAGGAATACGGCTTCCGCGCCGGCTTCGCGCTGCTCATCGCGCTGTTCCTCTTCGCGTCGAGGAACGACATCGTCGAGGGCGGCGTCGGCCGCTTCGTCGCACGCCTCTTCGGCTGAGCGCGGATCGGCCCCGGCGGCCGACGGGATGCCGCCGGGCCACGCCGGCGGCATCCCGGATCGGGGCTGCAGCGGGTGGGGTGGCGGGGCGGGGGTGCTACGGCTATTCTCCGCGCCGCCAGCGATCCCCAGCCGCACGGGTCCGAACTTGTCCCTCTCGCCTCGCGTCCTCCTGCTTGCCACCGCCTGCCTGACGCCGGCCCTGCTGCCCATCGCGGCGGAGGCGCAATCGCGTGCCAGGGCCCCGGCCTCTGCTGCGCCGCAGCGTGCCTCGGCCTCGGGCCTCGTCCAGGCCATCGACGTGCGCGGGAACCAGCGCATCGAGGCGGACACTATCCGCTCCTACATGCTGCTGCAGCCGGGCGACGTCTTCGACGCCGACCGGCTGGACCGTAGCCTGAAGTCGCTCTTCGCCACGGGCCTCTTCAAGGACGTGCAGGTGCGGCACGAGGGCAACCGCGTCGTCGTCGAGGTGCAGGAGAATCCGATCGTCAACCGCGTGGCCTTCGAGGGCAACCGGAAGATCTCGGACGACGTGCTGCGCAACGAGGTGCAGATGCGCGCCCGCGCCGTCTTCACGCCGCAGGCGGTGCAGGCGGACCGGCAGCGCGTCCAGGAGCTCTATGCCCGCCGCGGCCGCTTTGCCGCGGTGGTCGAGCCGAAGCTGATCGAGCTCGACCAGAACCGCGTCGACGTGATCTACGAGATCCAGGAAGGCGACGCGGCGCTGGTCGCCCGCATCAACTTCGTCGGCAACCACGAATACAGCGACAGCAAGCTCCGCGAGATCGTGGCGACGAAGGAGCAGGCCTGGTACCGCATCTTCTCCTCCTCGGACCAATTCGACCCGGAGCGGCTGTCCTTCGACCGGGAGTTGCTGCGTCGCTTCTATCTCCGCAACGGCTATGCGGACATCCAGATCACCAACGCGACCGCGGAGCTGGCGCCGGACCGCAGCGGCTTCTTCATCACCTATACGATCGACGAGGGGCCACGCTACAAGGTCGGCAAGGTCGAGGTCATCTCGAACCTGCGCAACCTCGATGCCGCCAGCGTCCGTCGCCTGGTCGATATCGACACCGACGACTGGTATGACGGCGACAGCGTCGAGCGGGTCGCGCAATCGCTGCAGGATGCGGTCAACCTGCGCGGCTTCCCCTTCGTCGACGTGCAGCCGCGCATCCAGCGCGACCGTGAGGCGCGCCGCGTCGACCTGACCTTCGAGATCAATGAGGCGCCGCGCGTCTATGTCGAGCGCATCGACATCAACGGCAACACCCGCACCCAGGACCGGGTGATCCGCCGCGAATTCCGCATCGCCGAGGGCGACGCCTTCAACGCCGCGCAGATCCGCCGGTCGCGCCAGCGCATCCGCGACCTCGGCTACTTCTCCGACGTCCAGGTCAGCTCGGCGCCCGGCTCGGCCCCCGACCGCGCGGTGCTGACCACCCAGGTCGCCGAGCGGGCGACCGGCGAGGTCTCGATCGGCGGCGGCTACTCGACGGATGCCGGCGCGCTCGCCGATGTCGGCCTGCGCGAGCGCAACCTGCTCGGCACCGGCATCGACGCGCGCATCAACGGCACCCTGGCGCAGCGCCGCAGCCAGCTCGACCTCTCGGTCACCGATCCCTACTTCCTCGACCGCAACCTCGCGGCCGGCGCCGACATCTTCTTCGTGCAGCGCAACCTGCTCAGCATCTCGGCCTACCGCGAGCGGCGCGCCGGCTTCGCCATCCGGGCCGGCTACGCCTTCAACGACCGGCTGCGGCAGACCTGGGCCTATACCCTCGTCGACCGGGAGGTCTACGACATCGCCTCCAACGCCTCGCGCTACATCCAGGAGCAGAAGGGCGAGACGCTGCTGTCGCAGATCGGCCAGACCCTGACTTACGACTTCCGCGACTCGATCATCGACCCGCGGCGCGGCGGCGTGGCGCGCCTCGGCACCGACTTCGCCGGCATCGGCGGCGACGTGGCCTATATCCGCGCCCGGCTCGACGGCACCTACTACATCCCCTTCGAGCAGTATCTCGGCGACCCGGATTACGTGCTCTCCATCTCCGCCGGCGTCGGCTATCTCGAGCCGCTCTTCGGCAAGAACGAGCGCATCATCGACCGCTTCTTCCTCGGCGGCGAGAACCTGCGCGGCTTCCGGATCGCCGGCGCCGGGCCGCGCGACCTCGATACGCGCGACAGCCTCGGCGGTCGGTTTATCTGGACCCAGAGCACGGAGATGCGCTACCCGCTGCCCCTGCCGGCCGAACTCGGGCTGGTGGGCCGGGCCTTCGTGGATGTCGGTGCGCTGTCGCAACTGGACAAGAGCTCGCCGACCCTGGCGGGCGTGCGGATCGCCGATGACGGCTCGCCGCGGGTCGGCGCCGGCGTCGGCATCTCCTGGCGGAGCCCCTTCGGCCTGATCAACATCGACCTGGCCCAGGCCGTGGTGAAGAAGTCCTACGACGAGACGCAGGTCTTCCGCTTCGGCTTCGGCACCCGCTTCTGATCACGGGAACTCCCCAGCTCATGTGCCTCACGCTCGTTCCGGCCCGGTCGGTGACCCGTCTCCTGGCCATGGCCGCGCCCCTCCTGCTGACTGCCCTGCCGGCGGCGGCGCAGCAGCAGGAATGGTTCGTGCCCAACCAGGGCCAACAGCAGCAGCAGCAACCGCAGCGCGGCCAGCGCCCGGCGCAGCCGAGCCAGGCGCAGCAGCAGCAGCGCCAGGCGCCGGCCACGGCGACCCAGGCGCCGCCGCCGCTGCCGCCCGGCCAGCAGCCGCCCAGCGCGGTGATCGGCATCGTCGACGTGCCCGAGATCCAGCGCGTCTCCACCGCCTTCACCCAGGTGCGCGACGAGATCGAGCGGCGGCGCCAGCGCCTCAACGACGATCTGCAGCGCGAGCAGAACAACTGGCGCGAGCAGCAGCAGCAGCTGGCGAACCAGCGCGCCGCCATGCCGGCGGAACAGCTCCGCGAGCGGGAGCGGGCGCTGCAGGACCGCATCACCGACAGCCAGCGCATCTTCCGCGAACGCAGCCGCAGCATCGAGCAGGCGGCGCAGCAGGCGCTCACCGAGATCGAGCAGACGCTCGGCGGCGTCATCCGCCAGGTCGCGGCCAGCCGCAAGGTGAACCTCGTGCTGCCGCGGCCGCTCGTCATCTTCAACGACCCGCCCTTCGACCTCACCGAGGAGGTGGCGCAGCAGTTCAACAAGGTGCTGAAGAGCGTGAACATGCCGCCGGAGTCGAGCGGCACCGAGGCGCCGGCCACGGCCAACGCGCCGGCGCGCCCGGCCGCGCCGGCCGCGCAGCAGCGGCGCTGAGCGGGCCGGCGGCGTGGCGGATCCGCGCTTCTTCCCCGGCAGCGGCGCGCAGCGCCTGAGCGATGTCGCCGCCGCCGCCGGGGCGAGCTTCACCGGCGATCCCGGGCGGGTCTTCACCGGCGTCGCGCCGCTGCAATCGGCCGGGCCAGGGGATGTCAGCTTCCTCGACAACCGCCGCTATGCCGGGCTGCTGGCGACGACGCAGGCGGGCGCCGTGGTGCTCGCCCCGGCCTTCGCCGCGCAGGTGCCGGCGGGGGCCGTCGCGCTGGTGACGCCGCAGCCCTATCTCGGCTTCGCCCGCGTCGCCCGGCTGCTGCATCCCCCGCCGGCGCCGGTGCCCGGCGTGCATGCCACGGCCGTGGTGGCGCCGGATGCGACGATCGGGGCGGGGACCGAGATCGGCCCCTATGCGGTGATCGGCGCCGGGGCGCGGATCGGCAGCAACTGCATCATCCACGCGCACGCAACGATCGGGCCGGCGGTCGAGATCGGCGAGGACTGCCGGCTGCACGCCCATTGCAGCGTCAGCCACGCCATCCTCGGGCGCGGGGTGGTGCTGCATCCGGGGGTGCGCATCGGCCAGGAGGGCTTCGGCTTCGCCCCGACGCCGGAAGGCGGCTTCGAAACGATGCCGCAACTGGGCCGCGTCCTGCTCGGCGATTACGTCGAGGTCGGGGCGAATTCCTGCATCGACCGGGGCAGCCAGGGCGACACCGTGATCGGCCCCGGGACCCGCCTCGACAACCTCGTGCAGATCGGGCACAACGTCCATACCGGGCGCGGCTGCGTGATCGTTGGGCAGGCGGGCATTTCGGGCTCCACGACGCTTGAGGATTACGTGACCGTTGCGGCGCAAGCGGGGCTGACGGGGCATCTCCGTATCGGCGCGCAGGCGCGGATCGGCGCCCAGGCCGGCGTCATGAACGACGTGCCGGCCAAGACCGACGTGATCGGCAGCCCCTCCATGCCCGTGCGGGAATTCTGGCGTGCCATGGCGAAGCTGAAGAAGCTGGGTACCGGGCGAGAGGGCTGAGGGAAGGCAGACGAGGACCATGGACGCGAGCGAGGCGCAGGCGGCGGTGGCCGCAGGCCCGGCGACGGTGGAGGCTTTCGATATCGCGCAGATCATGCGCGCGATTCCGCACCGCTATCCCTTCCTGATGGTGGACCGCGTGGTGGAGGTGCACAAGAACGCCTCCGCCATCGGCATCAAGAACGTCACCATCAACGAGAATTTCTTCCAGGGGCATTTCCCCGAGCATCCCGTGATGCCCGGCGTGCTGATCATCGAGTGCATGGCCCAGACCGCGGCCGTCCTGGTGGTCGAGACGCTCGGCCCCGAGGCGCGCGGCAAGCTCGTCTATTTCATGACCGTCGAGAACGCCAAATTCCGCAAGCCCGTGGTCCCCGGCGACCAGATGCGCGTGCATGTGGTCAAGGAGAAGCAGCGCGCCAACATCTGGAAATTCACCGCCGAAGCCAAGGTCGACGACAAGGTGGTCGCGGAAGCCACCTATGCGGCGATGATCCTGGACCGTTGAGCGCCTTGCCACAGATCGACCCGACGGCGCAGATCGCGCCCGGCGCCAGCATCGCGGAGGGCGCGGTCATCGGCGCCGGCTGCCGGATCGGCCCCTATTGCAGCCTCGGCCCCGAGGTCGTCCTCGAGGAGGGCGTCGAGCTCGTCTCGCATGTGGTGATCGAGGGCGCGACGCGGATCGGCGCGCGCAGCCGCATCCTGCCCTTCGCCTCCATCGGCACGCCGCCGCAGGACCTGAAGTACAAGAACGAGCCGACGCGCTGCGAGGTCGGCGCCGGCTGCCTGATCCGCGAGGGTGCGACCATCCACCGCGCCAGCGTCGGCGGCGCCGGCCTCACCCGCGTCGGCGCCGGCTGCATGCTGATGGCGCAGGCGCATGTCGGGCATGACTGCCTCCTCGGCGACGGCGTCATCCTCGCCAACAACGTCATGCTCGGCGGCCATGTGCTGGTCGGCGACGGCGCCTTCATCGGCGGCGGCGCGGCGGTGCACCAGACGGTGCGGATCGGCCGGCTGGCGATGGTGAGCGGCCTCGCCGGCGTCACCAACGACATCCCGCCCTTCGGCTATGTCTTCGGCCTGCCGGCCCGCCTCGTCGGCTTCAACAAGATCGGGCTGCTGCGCCGCGGCGTCTCGCGCGACCAGCTTCGCATCCTGCGCCAGGCCAACAACCTGCTGTTCAAGGAGCCCGGCGAGTTCGCCGCCAAGCTCGACCAGGCGGCGGCGCGTTGGCCGGAGGAGGCGCTGGTGCAGGAGGTGATCGCCTTCGTGCGCGACACCACGCGCCGCCGGCAGCTCGTGCGGCCGGGCCGGATGACGGCGCCCGAGCTCGGCGGCATCGATGAGGAGAACGGGGAGGGGGTGTGAGCCCCGAGCCCCTCGGCCTCCTCGCCGGCGGCGGCCAAGTGCCGCTGCAGGTCGCCCGTACCGCCCGCGCCGCCGGGCGTCCCGTGCATGTGGTCGCGCTCGAAGGCTGGGCCGACCAGGACTGGTCGGGCTTCCCGGTCCTGCGCGAGCGGCCGGGCGCCGCCGGGCGCATCCTCGGCCATCTGCGCGGCCAGGGCGTGCGGCAGCTCGTCCTGGTCGGGCGGGCGCAGCGCCCCTCCTTCCTCTCCCTGCGGCCGGATGCGGCCGGCGCCCGCCTGCTCGCCCGCATCGGCCGCGCCTTCTTCGCCGGCGATGACGGGCTGTTGCGCGCCGTCGCCCGGGCGCTGGAGGAGGAGGGGTTCGAGATCGTCCCGCCCCAGGCCGTGCTGCAGGACATCCTGCCGCCCGCCGGGCTGCTGACCCGCGCCGGCCCGGATGCCGCCGCCCGCGCCGACATCGCCCGCGGCATCGCCGTGGTGCGGGCGCTCGGCGCCGTCGATGTCGGCCAGGGCGCAGTGATCCAGCAGGGCCTCGTCCTCGGCGTCGAGGCGATCGAGGGCACCGATGCGCTGCTCGCGCGTTGCGCCGGGCTGAAGCGGCAGGGGCCGGCGGGGCGGCGGGATGGCGTGCTGGTCAAGCTGGTCAAGCCCGGGCAGGATCGCCGCCTCGACCTGCCGACGGTCGGGCCCGAGACCATCCGGGGCGCCGCCGCGGCCGGGCTCGCCGGCATCGCCATCGAGGCGGGCGGCACCATCCTCGTGGATCGGGCCGGCACGCTCGCGGCGGCGGAGGCGGCCGGGCTGTTCGTCATCGCCATCGACCCCGAGCGCCACACGACAACGGAGAGGACGCCATGAGCAAGTTCCTGCACACCATGATCCGGGTCGGCAACCTCGATCGCAGCGTGAAATTCTACACCGAGCTGCTGGGGATGAAGGAGCTGCGCCGCCGCGACGTGCCGGAGGGCAAGTACACGCTCGCCTTCCTCGGCTATGGCGAGGGCAATGCCGAGGGCCAGGGCGAGATCGAGCTTACCTACAACTACGGCACCGAGGCATACGACCAGGGCAATGCCTTCGGCCACCTCGCGGTCGGCGTGCCCGATGTCGCCGGCACCTGCGAGAAGGTGCGCGCCGGCGGCGGCAAGGTGACGCGCGAGGCCGGGCCGGTGAAATTCGGCACCACCATCATCGCCTTCGTGGAAGACCCCGACGGCTACAAGATCGAGCTGATCCAGCGCTGAGCCTGCCAGCGCGGCACGCATGTCGGGCCTGCTCGATCCCTTCGGCCTGTTGCGCGACGCCGCCTGGGGGGCGGAGCGGCTGGGCCGCTCCCTCATCGGCCAGGAGCGCATCCGGCTTGCCGTCACCGGCCTGACGCGGGCCGGCAAGACCGTCTTCCTCACCTCGCTGCTGGCCAACCTGCTGGCGGCGGGGCGGGGCCGCCGCACCCTGCCGGCGCTGGAGGCGCTGGCCGGGTCGCGGCTGCGCGCCGTCCGCCCGGCGCCCGCCGGGGTGGAGGGGCTGCCGCGCTTCGACGTCGCCGCGCATCTCGCCGCGCTCGCCGCCGACCCGCCCGCCTGGCCGGCGCGGACGGAGGATCTCTCGACCCTCGAGCTGGTGCTGGAGCTGGACCGGCAGAGCATGCTGGGCGGGCTGCTCGGCACCCGCACGGTGACGCTGGAACTGCTCGACTATCCCGGCGAATGGCTGCTCGACCTGCCGATGCTGGGCGAGGACTATGCCGCCTGGTCCACCGCGACCCTGGCCCGGCTGCGGCGCGGCCGGCGGGCCGAGGCCGCGGCCGAGTTCCTCGCCTTCGTCGATGCCCTGCCGCCCGGCGCCGCGGCGGAGGACAGCCTGGCGCGGCGCGGCTTCACGCTCTACCGCGACACGCTGCGCGCCTGCCGCGACCGGCTCGGCTTCCGCTTCCTGCAGCCCGGCCGCCTGCTCAATCCCGGCCCGCGCGGCGAGACGCCGCTGCTCTGGTTCTTCCCGCTGCCGCAGCCGGCCCGCGGCGGCCTCGCCACGCTGCTCGCCGAGCGGCACCGCGCCTATGTCGAGGCGCAGCGGCGCGACTTCTTCGAGCCCTATTTCCGCCGCTTCGAGCGCCAGGCCGTGCTGGTCGACGTGCTCGGCGCGCTGCATGCCGGGCGCGACGCCTTCGAGGACACGGCCGAGGCGCTGGCGGCGATCGCCGCGGCGCTGCGCTATGGCGGCGGCTGGCTCGATTGGCTGACCGGCACCGGCGTCGACCGCGTCGCCTTCGTCGCCACCAAGGCGGACCATGTCCCCGAGCGGCAGCGCGACGCGCTCGCCGCCCTGCTCGGGCATCTGGTGGCGGCGCCGCAGGGCCGGGCGACGAGCGCCGGCGTCACCACCAGCGTGCATGCCCTGGCCTCCATCCGCTGCACCCAGGACGATGTGGCGACGCTGGACGGGCGGCCGGTCGCCGCGGTGCGCGGCCTGCTGCTCGGCAGCGGCCGCGTCGCCAAGGTCTATCCCGGCGAGATCCCGTTGCGGCCGCCCGATCCCGCCTTCTGGGAGCATGGCTTCTTCGAGATGCCGGAATTCCAGCCGCCGAAGCTCGACCCCGCCGGCGGCTCGGGCGTGCCGCATCTCGGCCTCGACACCCTGCTGGCGGCGCTGATCGGAGACGTGCTGTGAGCGAGCCTCCCCCGCCTGCCGGCCCGCGCGTGATCCTCGAGGAGGAGACCCGCGCCCCGGCGCCACGGCTCGATTTCGAGTGGGAGCAGGCGGTGGTGCCGGTGGCGGCGCCGCGGCCCTCGGTGCGCTGGTCGGGCATCGGCCGGCTGTTCGGCGGGCTGGCGCTGCTTGGCGGCGGGCTGGCGGCGCTGGATGCGGCCAATTTCGTCGCCGACCAGTTCGGCCGTGGGCCGGTGCAGGGCTGGGCGACGCTCGGCGTCGTCGCCGGCGGCCTCGCCTTGCTCGGCGGCGGCGCCTGGCGGGAGCTGCGCGGCCTAGCGAGCATCCGCGCCGTCGACCGTGCCCGCGGCGCCTTCCTGCGCGGCGACCTCGAGACCGCCCGGGCGGAGGCGCTGCGCTGGGCCGGCTCGGTGCAGGAGGCGGCGGCGCTGCAGCCAGCGATCCGCAACGCCGCCAGCGTCGAGGAGCTGCGGGCGCTGCTGCACCCGGCGCTGGCGACCCTGGAGGCACGGGCCGCGGTGCTCGGCCGCAACGCGGCGGTGCAGTCCTTCGCCGTCACCGCCATCAGCCCCTCGCCGGGGCTGGATGCGCTGATCTTCGCCTGGCGTGGCGTGCGGCTGGTGCGGCAGGTGGCGGCGCTGCACGGGCTGCGGCCGGGGCTGGCGGGCACGCTGGCGCTGCTGCGCCGCACCCTGCTGGATGCCGCGACGGTCGCGGCCACGGATGTCGCCGTCGATGCCGCGGCGCGGGCCCTGCTCTCCAACCGGCTGCTAGAGCAGTTCGCCGGCGAGGCGGCGGCCGGGGCGGTGGCGGCGCGGCGCATGCTGCGCCTGGCCCGGGTCGCCGCCGAGGCCTGCCGCGTGGTGCCGCCGGGGTGAATGCCCCACGACACCGCTGCGCGGCTTCACGGAGGCATCATGCCCCCTCTCACTCCGCCTTGATGCCGGCCTTCTCCGCCACGCCGCGCCAGAAGGCGATCTCGCGCCGCACCTGCGCCGCATAGTCCTCCGGGCCGCTGGCCACCACGCTGTAGCCCTGGCTCTCCAGCCGCGCGCGCAAGGCCGGCTCGCGCGCCGGGGCGAGGAGCAGCGCATGCAGCCGCTCGACCACCGTCGCCGGCACGCCGGCCGGCAGGATGAAGCCCCATTCGCCGAGCACGTCGACCGCCGGCAACCCCGCCTCCGCCATGCTCGGCACCTCGGGCAGCAGTGGCGTGCGCGCCGCGCCGGTGACCGCGAGCGCCCGCAGCCTGCCGCCCTGCACATGGCCGAGCGCGGAGGAGAGGGCGGCGAAGCCATAGGGCGTCTCGCCCGCCACCAGCGCCGCGAGCTGCGGCCCGCCGCCGCGATAGCCGATCGGGGTGATCTCGCGCCCCGTCGCCAGCTGCAGCTGCACCACGGCCAGATGCGTCGGCGCGCCGATGCCGCCATGCGAGAGGCCGAGCCCGGGCCGCCGCGCCGCCTCCGCCAGCACCTCGTCCACGCTCCGCGCCGCGGCGCCGGGATGGGCGAGCAGCAGCGCCGGCGAGGTCACGGCGAGGCCGAGGAAGCCCAGATCGCGCTCGGTGTCGTAGGGCAGCTTCCCCGCCAGCAGGCTCGGGTTCAGCGCCAGCGCGTTGTCGGCGGTGCCGATCGTGTAGCCATCGGGCGCCGCGGTGGCGACGGCCTGGGTCCCCGGCACCGTCGCGCCGCCGCCGCGATTCTCGACCGGGAAGCCCTGGCCGGAGAGCTCGCCCGCCCGCTGCGCCAGGATGCGGGCCACGATGTCGCTGCTGCCGCCCGGCCCATAGGGCACGAGGATGCGCACCGGCCGCGCCGGGAAGGCCTCGGCGCGGGCCAGGCGGGCAGCCGGCAGCAGCGCGCCGGCGAGCAGCCCGCGGCGGCGCATCCCCTCAGCCCTCCAGCCGGACATGCGCGATGCGGGCGATCTCGCGCCATTGCGCGATCTCGCGCCGGACGAAATCCCCGAAGGCCTCGGGCGTCCCCGGCGCGGCGGTGCCGCCGAGCTCGATGAAGCGCGCCTGCATGGCCGGCTCGCGCAGGATGGCGTTGAGGTCGGTATTGACCCGGCGCAGCACCGATTCCGGCAGCCCCGCCGGGCCGCAGAGCCCGGCCCAGCCGAAGGCGCCGTAGCCGGGCGCGACCGTCTCGGCGATGGTCGGCACCGCCGGGAGCTGCGGCGCCCGCTCCGGCGTCGTCACCGCGAGCGGGACGACCTTGCCCGACTGGATGTGCGGCAGGGCCGCGGCGACGCTGTCGAACATCAGCGGCACGTTGCCGGCGAGCAGGTCGGCCATGGCCGGCCCGCTGCCACGGTAATGCACCATGTTGAAGCGGGTGCCGGTGCGATGGGCGAAGAGCTCGGCCGACATGTGCTGGCTGGTGGCCGGGCCGGCGGTGGCGAGGTCGATGCCGCCGGGCCGCGCCTTCGCCGCCTCCACCAGCGCCGCCGCCGTCCGCGCCGGGAAGGAGGGATGCGCCACGATCAGCAGCGGCAGCACCACCACGTTGCCGATGAAGGCGAAGTCGCGCTCGGCATCATAGGGCAGGCGCGGCAGCACCGAGGGGTTGATGCCGAGGGTGCCGGAGGTGCCGGCGGTCAGCGTGTAGCCGTCCGGCGCGGCGCGGGCGCCGGCCTCGAGCGCCGGGGCGCCGGCGCCGCCGCCGCGGTTCTCCACCACCACGCGCTGCGGCCAGCGGCGGGAGAGCTCGTCGGCATAGAGCCGGGTGAAGAGGTCGGCCGCCTGGCCGGGCGGGAAGGGGACGATGATGCGGACCGGCTTCTCCGGCCAGTCCGCCTGGGCCCGCGCGGGGCCGGCGGGGCGCAGCAGCGCCGCCGCCGTCGCGGCCAGCAGCGCATCGCGTCTCGTCCATGCCATCCCTGTCCCTCCCGGAGCCTTTGCCGCAGGATAGGGCCGGTTGCCCTGGGCTGGGAACGGCCGCCGGCGGGGGCCGGCACGGCGCCCCGGGATGCGGGCAGGGAGGAGAAGGCAGGCCATGGCGGGCGCGAATTCGGTACGGCTGGCGGTGCTGCCGGGCGACGGCATCGGCACCGAGGTGACGGAGGCGACGCTCGCGGTGCTCGAGCCGCTGGCGCAGCGGCATGGCCTCGGCATCACGGTCGAGACCCTGCCGGCCGGCGCCTTCCACTACCGCGAGACCGGCGAGGCCTTCCCGGAAAGCAGCTTCCGCGCCGCCCGGGCGGCGGATGCCATCCTGCTCGGCGCCATGGGCTGGCCCGGCATCCGCTACGCCGATGGCACCGAGATCGCGCCGCAGCTCGATCTCCGTTTCCGCCTCGGCCTCTATGCCGGCGTCCGGCCGGTGCGCGCCATTCCCGGCGTGCCGGTGGCGCTCGCCGATCCGCGGGCGCGGGACATCGACCTCGTGCTGATCCGCGAGAGCACGGAGGGGCTGTTCCATTCCCGCGGCAAGGGGCTGGTGACCGAGGAGCTGGCCGAGGAGACGCTGCGCATCACCCGCGCGACCACCGAGAAGCTGGCGCGCTTCGCCTTCCGCCTCGCCGAGCGGCGGGCGGCGCAGCGCGGCCGGCCCGGACGGGTGACGCTGGTCGACAAGGCGAACGTGTTCCGCGCCTTCGCCTTCATGCGTGGCGTCTTCGACGGCGTGGCGAAGGCGTTCCCCGACATCGCCAGCGGCCATCACTACGTCGACGCCATGGCGCTCGACCTGATCCGCCGGCCCTGGGATTTCGACGTGCTGCCGACGGAGAACATGTTCGGCGACATCCTCTCCGACCTCGGCGCCGGGCTGGTCGGCGGCATGGGCTTCTCGCCCTCGGCCGATATCGGCGACGCGCATGCGGTGTTCCAGCCGGCGCACGGCACCGCGCCCGACATCGCCGGCAAGGGCATCGCCAACCCGACCGCGACGCTGCTCTCGGCGGCGATGATGCTGGACTGGCTGGCGGCGCGCGGCGCCGGGCAGGCCTATGCCGATGCCGCGACGGAGCTGGAGGCGGCGGTGGACGCGGCCTTCGGCGAGGGGCTGCGCACCGCCGATATCGGCGGCCGCGACGGCACCGCGGCGGTGGCCCGGGCAGTCGCCGACCGCATCGGCGGATGAGCAGGCCGGCGGGCCGGCCTCCCGGCCGGTCTCCGGACGGGCACGGGCCGGCGGGCCTCAGCCGGCGCGCGCTGCTCGAGGGCGTGGCCGCCGCGGGCGGGGCGGGCGCCGTCATCGCCACCCTCGCCGCGCTTGGCGGCCTGCCCGCGACCCCGGCGCGCGCCGCGGCGCCGGCTCTGCCGCGCGACGGCAGGCGGGTGCTGGTCGTTGGCGGCGGCATCGCCGGGCTGGTGGCGGCGCATGAGATGCGCCGCGCCGGCTGGTCGGTGCGGCTGCTGGAGGCGGCGCCGCGGCTCGGCGGCCGCTGCCTGACGCTGCGCGGCGGCGACGCGGTCGCGGAGAGCGACGGGCCCGGGCAGCGGGTCGCCTGGGACCGGGCGCCGCATCTCTACTTCAACGCCGGCGCCGCCCGCATCCCGCACCATCACCGCGGCATCCTCGGCTATTGCCGCGCGCTCGGCGTGCCGCTGGAGGTGCTGGTCAACGAGAACCGCGCCGCCCTGGTCGAGGCGCCGAATGGGGCACCAAGCGGGGCGGTGCCGCTGCGCCGCGTGCAGGCCGATCTGCGCGGGCTGGTGGCGGAGCTGGCGGTGAAGGGCCTCGGGGCCGGCGCGCTGCCCGGGCCGCTCTCGGCGGCGGAGCTGGAGGGGCTGCGGCGGGCGCTGCGGTCCTGGGGCGCGCTGGAGGAGGATCTGCGGTATCGCGGCAGCGCCCGGGCGGGTTGGGCTGTGCCGCCCGGCGCCGGTGCCGAGGCGCCGCAGCCGCTCGCTCCGCTCGATCCGCGGGTGCTGTTGCAGCCCGGGCTCTGGCGTGCCGCCGGCTTCGCCGAGGGCATCGACTACCAGGCGACGATGCTGCAGCCGGTGGGCGGCATGGACCGCATCGCCCTGGCGCTCGGCCAGGCGCTCGGCGATGCGGTGACGACCGGCGCCGAGCTGCTGTCGCTGCGGCGGGTGGAGGGCGGCGCCCGCGCCACCTGGCGCGCGGCGGATGGCGCGCGGCGCGAGGCGGTGGTGCCGGCGGTGCTGCTCGCCCTGCCGGCGCCGGTGCTGGCGCGGCTGGACACCGACCTCTCGCCCGGGCGCCGGGCGGCGCTGGCGGCGCTGCCCCAGGCCGGGGCCCTCAAGCTTGCCTTCCTCGCCCGGCGGCGCTTCTGGGAGGAGGATGCGGCGATCTATGGCGGCATCTCCTGGCTGGCGCGCGACGCCACCCAGATCTGGTATCCGAGCCATGGGTTCCATGCGGCCGGGGGCGTGCTGCTCGGCGCCTATGTCTGGGACGAGGCCGTCGCCGGGCGGATCGCCGGCCTCGATCCCGCGGCGCGCGGCGCGGCGATGGCCGCCGATGGCGAGGCGCTGCATCCCGGCTATGCGAGCGAGACCGCCGCCCCGGTCTCCGTCGCCTGGGGGCGGATGCCGCGGGCGCTCGGGGCCTGGGCGGACTGGACGCCGGCGCAGCGGGCGCGCGACCAGGCGATGCTGCAGGCCCCGGAGGGCCCCTATCATTTCGCCGGGGACCACCTCTCCTGGCTGCCCGGCTGGCAGGAGGGGGCGGTCCTCTCCGCCTGGGGCGCGCTCGAGGGGCTGGCGCGGCCCGTGCCGTAGGGGGCCCGTGCCATGGTCCCCGCCGCGGCGTGCCTACTCCGCGGCCAGGGTCGTCAGGCCGGCCGGGACGGCCGCCCGCCGCGTCCGCAGCGCCAGCCCGTAGAGCGCCGGCGCCACGAGCAGCGTGGCCAGGGTGCCGAGCGTCAGCCCGCCGATCATGGCGATCGCCATCGGCCCCCAGAAGACCGAATGCGCCAGCGGCACGAAGGCGAGCACCGCGGCGAGGGCGGTCAGCGTCACCGGGCGGGCGCGGCGCACCGTGCTCTCGATGATCGCCCGCCGCAGCTCGCTGCCGGCCGCGAGGTCCTGCCGCACCTGATCGACCAGGATGATCGTGTTGCGCATGATCATCCCGGCCAGGGCGATGACGCCGAGCAGCGCCACGAAGCCGAAGGGGCTGTCGGTCGCCAGCAGCGCCGCCGCGGCGCCCGGCAGGCCGAGCGGGGCGGTGGCGAGCACCAGCAGGGTGCGGCCGGCATGCCGGAGCTGCCACATCAGCAGCAGCAGCATGGCGCCGAGCATCGCCGGGAAGAGGGCGTAGAGGGCGGCATTGGCCTTGGCGCTCTCCTCGGTCGCGCCGCCGGTGACGATCCGCACCCCGCGGGGCAGCCGGGCCTGCAGCGCCTCGAGGCGCGGCAGGGCCGCCGCCGTGACGTCCGGCCCCTGCAGCCCATCGGCGACATCGGCGCGGATGGTGAGGAAGAGCTCGCGGTTGCGGCGCCAGAGGATCGGCTCCTCCATCACCGGCTCCAGCCGGGCGAGCTGGGCGAGCGGCACCGCGCCGGCCGGAGTCGGCAGGGTGAGGTCGGCGAAGCTGGCCAGCGCCAGCCGCTCCGCCGCCGGGGTGCGCACCACCACGTCGACCAGCCGGTTGCCCTCCCGCAGCTGCGTCGCCGTGGTGCCGGAGAGCAGCCCCTGCAAGGCCTGGGCGACGCCCGCGGGGGAGAGGCCGAGCTGCGCCAGGCGCTCCGGGTCGAGGACGATGCGCAGGCCCGGCGCCCGCTCCCCCCAGGCGAGCTGCACGTCGCGCGTGCCGGGCGTGGCGCGGAGCGCGGCGGCGACCTCGTCGGCGACCCGGCGCAGCTCCGCGATCTCCGGCCCCTGCACCCGGAACTGCACCGGGAAGCCGACGGGCGGGCCGAATTCGAGCCGCGAGACGCGCAGCCGCGCCTCCGGCACCAGCCCGTCCTCGGCCAGCCGGCGCAGCCGGGCCAGCAGCCGCTCGCGCGCCGCGAGATCGGGGGTGAGGATGACCAGCTTGGCGAAGGCCTCGTTCGGCAGGTCGGGGTTGAGGGCGAGGAAGAAGCGCGGCGCGCCGGCGCCGAGATAGGTGGTGACGCTCCGCGCATCCGGGTCGCCCTGCAGCGCCGCCTCGATCCGCTCGGCGGCGGCGCGCGTCGCCGGCAGGCCGGCGCCCTGGCGCAGCGTGACATCGACCAGCAGCTCCAGCCGCGCCGAGGTCGGGAAGAATTGCTGCCGCGTCGCCGCCAGCCCGGCGAGGCCGGCGCCGAGCACGATCGCCGTGGCGCCGAGCACGGGCAGGCGGTGGTCCACGCACCAGCCGACGACCCGGCGCAGCAGGCGGTGGGCGCGTCCCTGGTAGCCCTCGCCATGCGGCGCCCGGGCCGCCGCGGCCGGCAGCAGGCGGACGCCGAGATAGGGCGTGAAGAGCACGGCGACGAGCCAGGAGGCGATGAGCGCCGCCCCCACCACCCAGAAGAGGCCGCCGGCATATTCGCCGGCGGTCGAGGCGGCGAAGCCGACCGGCAGGAAGCCGGCGACGGTCACCAGCGTGCCGGAGAGCATGGGGAAGGCGGTCGAGGTCCAGGCGAAGCTCGCGGCCCGCACCCGGTCCCAGCCCTGCTCCAGCCGCACCACCATGGCCTCGATGCTGATGATGGCGTCGTCGACCAGCAGGCCGAGGGAGAGGATCAGCGCGCCGAGGCTGATCCGCTCCAGCTCCGTTCCCCAGGCCCACATCACCAGGAAGACGATGGCCAGCGTCAGCGGCACCGAGAGGGCGACGACGATGCCGGCGCGCAGGCCGAGGGAGAGGACGGAGACCAGCATCACCACGGCGAGGGCGGCGGCGAATTTCAGCAGGAATTCCCCGACGCTCTCGGCCACCACCTGCGGCTGGTCGGCGACCACCGCGAGGGAGAGGCCGACCGGCAGCTCGGCCCGGAGCTGCGCCAGCGCCTCCTCCACCTCCCGGCCGAGGGCGAGCACGTCGAAGCCGGCCCGCTTGGCGAGGCCGATCAGCACCGCCGGCTGCCCCTGGTGGCGGATCTCGGTGGCGGGCGGATCGGCCAGGCCGCGGCTGACCTTGGCGATGTCGCCGAGCCGAAGGGTCCGGTCGCCGCTCGCGACCGGCACGGCGCGGATGGCGGCGAGGCCGTCGAAGCCGGGATCGCCGCGGAGATGGATGCGCGAGGAGCCGGTCTCGGCGATGCCGGCGGGGGCGACGGCGTTGTGCCGGGCCAGCGCCTCGGTGATGGCCGCGGGCGGGATGGCGAGGGTGGCGAGGCGGCGATGCGAGACATCGACAAAGACGCGCTGCGCCTCCTCGCCGAAGATCGCCACCTTGCCGGCGCCCTCGAGCTGCAGCAGCCGCAGCCGGATCCGCTCGGCCTGGCGCACCAGCTCGGGGTTGTCGGCGCCGGTCAGGGCGACGACCACCGCATAGACATCGGAATACTCGTCGTCGAAGGCGGGCCCCTGCACGCCGGCCGGCAGGCTGGCATGGATGTCGGCGAGCTTCTTGCGCACCTGGTACCAGAGCTGCGGCACCTCGCGCGGCGGCGTGGTGTCGCGCAGCACCACGGTGGTGACCACCGAGCCGGGGCGGCTGAAGGTCTGGACATGGTCGAGCCAGGGCAGGTCCTGCAGCTTGCTCTCGATGCGGTCGGCGACCTGGGCCTGCATCGCCTCGGCGGTCGCGCCCGGCCATTGCGCCGAGACGACCATCAGCTTGATGGTGAAGCCCGGATCCTCGGCGCGCCCGAGCCGGAGATAGGCGAGGGCGCCCGCGGCGGCGAGGAGGAGGAGCAGGAAGAGGGTGAGCGCGCCGTTGCGCACCCCCCATTCCGACAGGTTGAACCGCATCCCCTGCCGCCTCAGCGCAGCGTCGCCGCGGCGCGCAGGCCGGCGATGCGGACGCGGCTCGTCGGGTCGAGGAGCTGCGGGCCGAGCGCCACCACCCGGTCGCCCTCGGCGAGCGCGCCGCGCAGCGCGGCCGTGACCTCGCCGAGCGAGACCACCTCCACCGGCACCGCGGCGATGCGGCCCTCGGCCACCCGCCAGACCATGGGGCCCTCACCGCGGTCGTGCAGGGCGGAGAGGGGGAGGGTCGCCAGCGTCTCGCCCGGCGCCTCGGTGAGCACCGTGCCGGTCATGCCGAGCGCGATCCAGTCCGGTGCCTCGGGCAGGGCGAAGCGGGCGGTGTAGGTGCGGAGCGCCGTCTCCGCCTGCGGCGCCAGCTCGCGCAGGCGGGCCGGCAGCGAGAGGCCGGGATGCGCCCAGAACTGCGCCGCCGCGCTGGCCGCGGCGAGGCGCGCGACGGCCGCCTCCGGCACCTGCACGACCAGCTCGCGCTCCTCCGGGTTGGCCAGGCGGAAGACCGGCTGCCCCTCGGCCACCACCTGTCCCGCTTCGGCGAGCAGGGCGGTGACCACGCCATTGCCCGGGGCGCGCAGCAGCGCATAGTCGAGCCGGCGGCGGGCGAGGTCGAGGGCGGCGCGGGTCGCGGCGGCCCGTTCGGCGGCGCTGCGGGCGGCGGCGATGCGCTGGTCGTCATAGGCGATGGAGACATGGCCGGCGGCGCGGAGCGCCTTCGAGCGCGAGGCCTCCGCCGCGGCCTGCCGGGCCTGCGCCTCGGCCGCCGAGAGGTCCGCCTCGGCGGCGCGCATGGCGAGCGAGAGATCCGCCTCCTCGATCCGCGCCAGCGGCTGGCCGGCCACGACCTTCTGCCCGACCTCGACCAGCCTGGCGGTGATCCGGCCGCCGGCGCGGAAGGCGATGTCGGCCTCGTGCCGGGCCCGGACCACGCCGGTGAAGGCATGCGCCTCGGTCGCCGGGGCCAGATGGACCTCGGCCACCTGGACCGGCCGCGGCCGCTCGGCCTCCGGCTGCGGCGCGCTTTCGGCCTTGCAGCCGGCGAGGGCGAGCGGCGCGAGCAGCAGGAGGTGGCGCATGGGCTGGCTCCGCACGGCCGGAGGTCGGATGACGTGCGGGCCGAGGATCGGTCGATCCTCGCCGGAGCGCGCCCTTCACGGCCGGAGAGCGCGCAGCACGAGATCAGCCAGATCGGCCACCGGGACCCGGAGCGCCTCCCCGCTCGGTCCGTCCGGGCGAGGCGGATTGCGACCTGCCCGGGTGGTTCCTGGGCAGCATTGTATGCGATAGGGTTGGTGGTTTATTAACGGCGGGGCGTGGCCCGCGCCGGCTCAATCGATCTGCAGGTTCATCCGCTGCAGCACCGGCGCCCAGCGCCCGGCCTCCTGGCGCAGGAAGCGGGCGAACTCCTCCGGTCCGGTGCCGAGGGCGAACTGCCCCTCGCCGAGCAGCTTGTCGCGCAGCATCGGCTCCTGCAGGGCGGCGGCAGCCGCGGCGGAGACCCGCTCGATCATGGGCTGCGGCGTCCGCGCCGGCGCGACCAGGCCGAAATAGGTCTGCGCCACGGTGCCGGGGACGGATTCCTCGAAGGTGGGGCGGTCCGGGGTGGCGGGCATCCGGCGGTCCCCGGTCCAGGCGAGGATGCGGCCCTGGCCGTTGCGGTGCGGCTGGATGGCGCTCGCCCCGCCCACCACCAGCAGGTCGAGCGTGCCGCCGAGGAAATCGTTGAGCTGCTGCGCATCGCCCTTGTAGGTCACGTCCTGCATGCGGATGCCGAGCCTCTCGGCGACCAGCACCGCGGCGATGTTGTTGAAGCTCGAGGGCCCGTTGGTGCCGTAATTGAGCTGGCCGGGCTTCGCCCGCGCCAGGGCGACGAATTCCGGGATGGTCTGCGGCATGCCCATCTGCAGCAGGAAGGCGAAGGGCAGCACCGAGAGCAGCGAGGCGGGGGCGAAATCCTCCACCTTGTAGGACAGCCGGCGCATCAGCAGCGGGTTCAGCGTCAGCGTCGTGCCCGAGTTGACCAGCAGCGTGTAGCCATCCGGGGCGGCGCGCGCCACGGCTTCCGCGCCGACCACGGTGGCCGCGCCGGGCCGGTTGTCCACCAGCACCGGGGCGCCGAGCGCCAGCTGCATCCGCTCGGCGAGCAGGCGTCCCATCAGGTCGGTGGAGCCGCCGGGAGGGAAGGGCACGACCAGGGTGAAGGGCCGCGGCTGGGCCAGGGCCGGGCTCGCCAGCGCCGCCGCCGCCAGGGCGAGAAGGGGCCGACGCCCTGGACCTGCTGCGCTCATGGTGTCCTCCCGGTATGGCCGGCAGGGTGCCATGGCGGGGCGGCCCCGGGAATGGGCCCGCGCTTGACGCCGGCCGCGCCCGGCCCTGCTATGGCGGCAGGAGGAGCCAAGCGATGTCCGAGCATATCCGCGTCTCGGTGGCGGACGGCGTCTGCACCGTGGCCATGCACCGGCCGGAGAAGAAGAACGCGCTGACGCGCGACATGTATGCCGGCCTCGCCGACGCCATCGAGCGCAGCGCCGCCGATCCGGCGATCCGCTGCCTGCTGCTGACCGGCACGGAGGAGGTCTTCTGCGCCGGCAACGACATCGCCGATTTCCGCGCGCCGCGCCCGGCCGAGGACCCGGCGGTGCCGACGCCGAGCCGGCGCTTCTATTTCGGCCTGGCGAATTTCGAGAAGCCGCTGGTCGCCGCCGTGCCGGGGCTCGCGATCGGCATCGGCTGCACCATGCTGCTGCATGCCGACATCGTCTATGCCGCGCCGGAGGCCCGCTTCCGCCTGCCCTTCGTCGATCTCGGCCTGGTGCCGGAGCTCGGCGCCTCCATGCTGGTGCCCTGGCTGGCCGGCAAGCACAAGGCGGCCGAGCTCATGATGCTCGGCGAGTTCTTCGACGCCGCGGCGGCCGAGCGCATGGGCTTCGTCAACCGCATCCTCGACCGCGCCGAGCTGCTGCCCAACGCCACGGCGACGGCGCGCGCCCTGGCTGAGAAGCCGGTGGAGGCGATGCGCCTGACCAAGCGGCTGCTGCGGCCGGAGATGCCGCCGCTGCTGGCGCGGATGGAGGAGGAGCGGGTGCTGATCGCCGAGCGCCTGCGCGCGCCCGAGACCCAGGCCATCATGGCCAATGTGCTGAAGCCGAAGCGCTGACCTGAAGGATTGCCCATGTCGTTGCTGGACATGATGAAGGGCCGGCTGTCGCTGCCCGTCATCGGCTCGCCGCTCTTCATCATCTCGGTCCCCGACCTCGTCGTGGCGCAGTGCACCGCCGGCGTGGTCGGCTCCATGCCCTCGCTGAATGCCCGGCCCGCCGAGCAGTTCGAGGAATGGGTGATCGAGATCAAGGAGCGCCTGGCGGCGCATGACGCCCGCCACCCGGACCGCAAGGCGGCGCCCTTCGCCATCAACCTCATCGTGCACAAGTCGAACGACCGGCTGGAGCACGACCTGGCGATCTGCGTGAAGCACCGGGTGCCGCTGATCATCTCCTCCCTCGGCGCCCGGCCGGAGGTGAACCAGGCGATCCATTCCTATGGCGGCCATGTGCTGCATGACGTGATCAACCAGCGCTTCGCCCACAGCGCCATCGACAAGGGCGCCGACGGGCTGGTGCTGGTGGCAGCCGGCGCGGGCGGCCATGCCGGCGCCCTCTCGCCCTTCGGCTTCCTGCAGGAGACACGGGCCTGGTTCGACGGGCCGATCGCCCTCTCGGGCGCCATCGCGCATGGCCGCAGCATCCTGGCCGCCGAGGCGCTCGGCGCCGACTTCGCCTATATCGGCAGCGCCTTCATCGCCACCGAGGAGGCGCGCTCGCAGCCCGAGCAGCGGCAGATGATCGTCGAGAGCGGCGCCGAGGACATCGTCTACACCAACCTCATCACCGGCGTGCACGGCAACTACCTGAAGCCCTCGCTGCGGAAGGCCGGGCTCGACCCCGACAACCTGCCGACCAGCGACCCGAGCGCCATGAGCTTCGGCAGCGAGCGCAAGCGGCGCTGGAAGGATATCTGGGGCTCGGGCCAGGGGATCGGCACGGTGCGCGAGGTGGTGCCGGCGGCGGCGCTGGTCGAGCGGCTGCGGCGCGAATACGCCGCCGCCCGCGCCCGCCTCGGCGACCGCAGCCCCCTGGTCAACCCCGCCTGGGAAAAGCTCCTCGACGCCGCCGCTGCCGAATAGCACTTGGCCCGTCAGTCACGCCCTCGCCACCCGTTGCCCCTCCGAGGCTTCGCCTCGGAAGGCTGTGACGTGCCGAGGTTCAGGAGCGAATCCCGGGGCCCCCGCGGAGCCGCGCGACGGCTTCGTGGGGAATTCAGTCCATCGCCGCATGCGCCGGATCGGCGGCGACGGCCCGCGGCGGCCGCCGCATCAGCGGCAACAGGAACAGCATGCCGAGCGCCAGCACCATCAGCAGGTAGAAGTCGTTGCCATAGGCGATGATGGTCGATTGCCGCGTCACCTCGGCATTCAGCGCCGCCACCCCCTCGGCGGTGTGGAAATCCCAGAAGCGGCGGATCGCCGGCAGCTCGAACAGCCGGTTCAGCGGCGTGATGTGCTCCGCCAGCGAGGCGTGCATGATCTGCGTGTTGCGCGTCAGCAGCGCCGCCAGCGCCGAGATGCCGATCGCCGAGCCGAGGTTGCGCAGCAGGCTGATGAGCGAGGTGCCGTCGGTGCGCAGCGCCGGGTCCAGCGTCGCGAAGGCGACGAGGTTGAGCGGGATGAAGACGAAGCCGAGGCCCATGCCCTGCACCACGGTGACCAGCATCAGCCAGCGCATCGGGATGTCCGGCGTCCAGTAGGTCATGTCCCAGAGCGTCCAGGACAGGATCAGGATGCCGAAGGCCATGATCTTGCGGGGATCGAGCCGGGAGGCCAGCCGGCCGGCGACGAACATCGCCGCCATGGTGCCGATGCCGCGCGGCGCCATGGCGAGGCCGGCGGTGAAGACCGGGTAGTCGGCCAGCGTCTGCAGATAGGGCGCGAGCAGGGCCGAGGTGGCGAAGAGGATGACGCCGACCACGAACATGATGCCGAGCCCGGCGACGAAATTGCGGTCGCGGAAGATGCGCGGCGGGATGAAGGGCTTCTCGGCCAGCGCCATGTGGACGAGGAAGAGATAGAGGCCGAGCGCGGCGAGCGTCGCCTCGATGATGATCTCGGTCGAGCCGAACCAGTTCTTCAGCTCGCCGCGGTCGAGCATGATCTGCAGCGCGCCGACGCCGAGCGCGAGGGCGCCGAAGCCGGTCCAGTCGAAGCGGCGGCCGGGCTGCGCGCCGCCGCGCGGCAGGAAGAGCAGCAGGCCGAGGAAGGCGAGCAGGCCGAAGGGCAGGTTGACGTAGAAGACCCAGCGCCAGTTCAGGTTCTCGGTCAGGTAGCCGCCGAGGGTCGGCCCGAGGATCGGCCCGACCATCACGCCCATGCCCCAGATCGCCATCGCCGAGCCGCGCTGCGCCGGCGGGTAGATGTCGAGCATGGTGGACTGGCTGAGCGGCACCAGCGCGGCGCCGAAGGCGCCCTGCAGCAGGCGGAACACCACCATCTGGTCGAGCGTCTGCGCCGCGCCGCAGAGCACGGAGGCGAGGGTGAAGCCGCCGACCGAGAGCAGGAAGACGCTGCGCCGCCCGAAGCGGGCGACCAGGAAGCCGACCGGCGCGGTCAGGATGGCGGCCGCGGTGATGTAGCTGGTCAGCACCCAGGTGATCTGGTCGGAGGTGGCCGCCAGCCCGCCCTGCATGTAGGGCAGGGCGACATTGGCGATGGTGCCGTCCAGCGCCTGCATCAGCGTCGCCACCATGGCGCAGACGGTGATGATGGCGCGGTGCGGCACCACCTCCGCCGCGGCGGAGCCGGACATCTCAGCCTCCGATCAGGTCGCTGAGATGCCGCTCGTGGCCGGTGTCGATCGAGACCACGGCGCTCATGCCGGCGCGGAGTTGCGGCATGTCGGCGCCCTGCTCGACCCGGATCCGCACCGGGATGCGCTGCACCACCTTGACCCAGTTGCCGGAGGCGTTCTGCGCCGGCAGCACGCTGAAGGTGGAGCCCGAGGCGGGGCTGATGCTCTCGACCTCGCCCTTCCAGGTGACGCCCGGATAGGTGTCGATCGTCACCGTCACGGGATTGCCGGCCCTCACATGGGTGAGGTCGGTCTCCTTCGGCAGCGCGTCCACCCAGACATGGTCGGAGGAGACGAGGGCGAAGGCCGGGGTGGCGGCGCCGAGATACTGGCCCGGCTGCAGCGAGGAGACCTGGGTGACGGTGCCGGCGAAGGGGGCGCGGATCGTCGTGTGGTCGAGCTGCCGCCGCGCCTCGTCCAGCCGCGCCTGGGCGGCGCGGACATCCGGGTGCTGGTCGATCGGCGCATCGGCCGAGCCGCCGAGCTTGGCGAGCTGCACCTGCGCCTGGATCTTCAGCGATTCGAGCTGCTGCTTCGCCTGCGCCAAGCCGAAGCGCGCCTGGTCATAGGCGGCGCGCGTGACCGCGCCGCTGTTGACGATCTGCGCCGCGCGGTCGTTGGTCGCCTGGGCGAGCTGCACCGCCGCCTCCTGCGCCGCCGCGTCGCGCTGGATGCGGCGGTAGTCGGCCTGCATGGCCTCGAGGTTCAGCCGGGTCTGCAGGAGCTGCGCCTCGGCCTGCTGCACGGCGTATTGGAAGGGCGCCGCGTCGAGCCGGACCAGCGGCTGGCCGGCGGCGACGACCTGCCCCTCGCGCACCTCGATGCGCTGGACGATGCCGGAGACATCGGTCGAGAGCAGCAGCTTGTCAGCCTGCACATAGGCGTCGTCGGTGCCGGCATAGCGGCCGCCCTCCAGCCAGAACGCGCCGGCGCCGAGCGCCACGACCAGCGCGCCGCCGAGCATCAGGGCGGGGCGCAGCCAGCGGCGGCGGCGGCGCGGCTCCGTCGTCGTCGCCTGATCGGGCGCCGGATCCCGGGCACTGCGCCCGGCACGGATGGAACCTTCGGGCATGGACTATGTCACTTCCTCAGGCGGCCTCGCCGGCTTCGCCGGCGGCCACAAGGTTGTTCTTCATCAGCAGCAGGGTCTCGGTCACCACCTGCCGCCGCTCCGGCGAGAGGCCGGCGGTGACCTCGGCATCGAAGGCGAGCCGCACCGCGTCGATCTCGGCCAGCACCGGGGAGGCCTCCGGGGCGAGGTGCAGCCGCCAAACGCGCCGATCGGCGGGATCGGCCCGGCGCTCCACCAGGCCGCGCGCGGTGAGGCGGTCCACCAGCCGGCCGACCGTGATCGGCTCGACCTCCAGGATCTCCGCCAGCTCCCGCTGGGTCATGCCGCCGCAGCGGCGCAGGCGCAGGAGGATCATCCACTGCGCCCGGGTCATCCCATGCGCGCGCGCCCGCCGGTCCGCGAGGGTGCGCATGAGCCGCGCGACATCATGCAGCAGGATCAGCAGGTTGGGCTCTTGCAGGTCGGGCATCGGGGCTGGGCAAGTCCTCAGGCGGCTGAATATAAGCCGCGTTATGATAAGCCCAACAGCAGAAAATCGCCCCGTCCACACTCATTTTTCACGATATCGAGCGTTGGGCGGCCGGCAGGGCTGCGGCGAGCGCCGCCTGGTCCGCCCGCACGGCCTCGGCCATGCACCGCGCCGCATCCCGCAGCCAGTCCGCCGGCATTTGTTCGAGATCGCCGAGGATGCCGGCGCCGGCCGCGCCATCGGCATGCAGGTTGCCGATCTCGCCGCCCATCGCCTCCAACTGGGTGAGCAACCGGCCCGGATCGCCGCCCGGCGCCTCCAGCTTGCGGCTGTCCGGCGCGAGGCGGCGGATGACGAGGCCGGGCGGCAGGGCATACCAGGGGTCGGCCGCCCGGTTCAGGCTGTTGGCCAGCGCCGCGACATCGATCGCCTCCGCCCCCGGGAAGCCGGCCTGCAGCCAGGCCGAGGGCACCCGTGCCTTTCCCTCGCGCACCACCTGGCCGCCGCGCCAATGCGCGATCGCCACCAGGCGGGGCCGGCCGAGGCTGCCGAGCCCGGCTTCGCGGGCGGCGAAACGCGGCGGGTCGGCGCCCGGCGGCAGCGCCGCGACGAGGGCCTGGCGCCAGGCTGGCGGCGGCTCGGCGGCCGGCAGCCCGGCCAGCTTGGCCCAGAAGGCGGCGCGCGCCGGCGGATCGGGCAGCACCATGGCGCGGAGCGCGGCATGCTCCTCGTCGAGGACGAAGGCGCGCGGCGCGGCGAGATGGGCGGCATAGCCTCGCAGCAGGCTGGCGGCGATCTCGCGCCCGCCCGGGCCATCCGGCGGGCGGGCAAGCAGGGCGCTGGCGGCGAGCCGCACCAGATCGGCGGTGAAGGGCAGGGCGGCGGCCTCGTCGAGGTCGTTCACGCCCCAGACCAGCCGCCCCTCGGCATCCCGCCAGGTGCCGAAATTCTCCAGATGCGCGTCGCCGCAGGAGGGCACCCGCCGGGCGGCGGCGAGCTTCGGCAGCAGGGCGGCGAATTGCGCGGCGAAGCGGAAGGCGGTGCCGCGGAGGAAGGCGAAGGGATCGGCCGCCATGCGCTGCCGCTTGCGGGCGAGCGCCGCCGGGATCACCGCGCAGTGGCGGCCGAGCCAGGCGTCATAGGCATCGAGCGCCTGCAGGATATCGGTCTTCGGCATGCTCCCGAAGATAGGGCCGGCCCGGCGGTCCCGACGCATCGGCGGCATGGCGCGGCCATGAAAACGGTGCCATGCCGTGGCGCGCGGGAGGCCCAACAAAGCCGCCAGGCTGCTGTTTCCAGAGCATCTTCACCCGATCGGGGAGATCACCTGATCAGGATCTGCTCCTAGTATTCCAGCTCGTAGGAGAGGCCGAGCCGGTCGCCGGCGGGCCCGGTCGCGGTCTGGCCGTCGAGCTTCAGCCGCGGCGTCAGCTCCACCTGCACGCCGACGCCGGTCTGCCCGCCCTGGGTGCCCTGCCGGACGCCGAGGAAGACGCCGGGCGCCACATAGCGGCCGGCCTCGACCGTCGGACCCTTCTGGCTGCTCTCGGAGGCCGCGCCGGATTGCTCGCCGCCGCCGGAGACGCCGAGCCGGTCGAGCCCGAGCAAGGAGCGCACCCGGTCGAGCGGGTTGGCGGCGCCGCCGCCGACGCCGCTCATCTGCGCCACCGCCGTGGCGATCTGCGCGATCTCGAGCGGCGAAAGCCGGCTGGTCGGCCGGTCGAAGAGCAGCCGCGCCAGAACCTCGTCCTGCGGCAGTTCCGGCGAGGAGGTGAAGCTCACCTTCGGATCGGCCGGCGAGCCGGTGACGTTGATGGTGATGGTGGTGTTGCTCGCCTGCGACTGCGCCATGAGGTCGAGCGTCGGCAGCAGCGAGCCGGGCACGAAGCCGATGGTGCCGCGGCGGAAGGTCACCCGCCGGCCCAGCAGGTCGAGATCGCCGCGCCGGAGGTTGAGCGCGCCGTTCGGCGAGGGCGCGGCGGTGGTGCCGCCGACCTTGATGCGGCCGCCGAGCTCCACATCGATGCCGCGGCCGCGGACGAAGATGCTCTGCGGGGCATTCACGAGGACGTCGAGGTTGAAGGGCGGCGCCGGCGGCGCGGGTTTGGGCGGCGGCGGCGGCGGGATCACCCCCGGCGGCAGCCGGCCCTTCTGCCGCACATTGGTGAGCGTCGGCACGCTGGCCGGCAGGTTCTGCGGGATGCGGATCTCGGCCTCGTTGATCCGCACCTCGCCGGAGAGGGTGCCGCCGCCCGTCACCGGCCCCTGCAGCCGCAGATCGGTGCCGAGCGAGGCCGTAACGAGGTCGGAGACCACGGGCCTCGCATTGCGCGCGGTGATGGTGATGTCGGCCGGGAAGCCCGCCGCGCCGGCATCGATGCTGCCCCGGACATTGATCGTGCCGTTGCCGGCGGTGCGGGCGTTGATGCCGTCGATGACGAGCCGCGTCCCCTCGCCGGAGACGGTGCCGTTCACGTCGAAGATCCGCACCCCGTACTGGGTGTTGCGGTACTCGGTGTTGGCGAGGGTGGCGCGGCCGCCGAGGCGGGGCGTGCCGACCGTCCCGTCGGCCCGGAGCGCCAGGGCCAGCCGCCCGGTCACCCGGTCCGCCCCGGCGGCGAGGAAGGGGCTGGCGAGCGGCGCCAGGTTGAGGGTGCCGTCCAGCGTGGCGGCAAGCGCGTTGGCCGGGCCGAAGCCCTGCGGCAGCCGCGCCTGGGCGGTGAGGCGGCCCGCCGGCCCGGCCTCCAGATCGGCGCGGAGCTGCGCCGCCTGGCCGGCCAGGCTGCCCTCGGCGCGGAGCGTCGCCGGCGGCAGGCCGCGCGCCCAGTCGGCGCCGGCGCCGAGGCCGGTGCCGTTCACCACCGCCCGGATCTCCGGCTGCGACACCGGGCCGGTCGCCCGCAGATCGGCGCTCAGCGTGCCCTGCGGCTTGATGTCGGGGGCGAAGGGCTCGGCCAGGGCGAGGGGCAGCGCGGCGATGCTCGCCGTCAGGTCGGCCCGCTCCGGCCCCCAGCGGCCCCGCGCCTCGATCCGGCCCCCGCGGCTGACGGAAATGGTGGTGGGGGCGATCTCGATGCCGCCATCGCCGCCGAGGGTCACCCGCGTCGGCGCGGCCAGGCGCAGCGACTCGCCCATGGCCTGCGCCTCCAGCGCCGCGAGGTCGAGGCGGGTGTTGCCCTCCTGCCGCGCCACATGGCCGCGGCCGGAGACGGCGCCCTGGGTGGCGCGGCCCTGGACGGTCCAGTCGAGCGCGGCCGGGGTGCCGGCGGCGCTGGCCTGCAGGCTGCCCTCCTGGCCATTGAAGGCGAGCTGCGGCGCATCGAGCTTCGCCTCGAAGCCCTGCAGCCCGTCGCGCGGGGCCAGCCTGGCATCGAGCGCCAGCCGCCCGCCGAGCCCCTGCACCCCGCCGAGCCGGCCGAGCGGGGCGAGGTCGCTCGCCGTGAGCTTCGCCGTGCCGTCGAAGAGCTTCGCCCCCGGGTCGAGGCGGCCGGTCAGGTCGAGATGCGCCGGGCCGAGGCGGAACTCGCCCTGCTCCACTTGGACGAACTGGCCCTCCGGCTGGCCGCGGAAGGCCAGGGCGAGCGGCATGCCGTCCAGCTTGCCGTCGAGATTGGCGGTGCCGCGCGGCGCCGAGGCCGGGGTGGCGACCTTGGCGTTCAGCGCCAGCGCCTCCAGCACATGGCCGGCAGCGGCGATGCGGCCGGACTCGGCGGTGACGACGAGGTCGGGATCGGCGAGCTGGCCGCTCGCCTGCACCCGCGCCTCCAGCGCCCCCTCGGAGCCGCCGCCGAGCACGGCGAGCCGCGGCAGGGAGAGCCTGGCATCCAGGGCGATCGGCTCGGCGAGGGTGCCGGTGGCGGTCAGCCGGCCCTCCGCGCCCTCCAGCCGGGCATCCAGCTCCGGCCCCGGCATCGCCGCCTTCACCGCCAGGCGCGGCGCCGGGCCGAGCACCGCATCGGCCTGGGCGACGCCGGTGCGGAGCGCCTCCGGGACCAGGGTGAGGTCGAGCTTCGGCTTGCCGATGGTGCCGCCGATCGCCGCATCGGCCTTGACCGCCTGCCAGGCGAGCCCGGCCGGCAGCAGGGCGCCGAAGCGCTCGGAGGGGGCGAGGGCGAGCCGGGCCGCGAGGTCGAGCGCCTCGGTGCCGAGATCGGCGCTGCCCGTCAGGCCGAGCTGCCCGGCCGGCACGGCGACGCTCAGATCGCGCAGCGCCAGCCGGCGATCGGCGTCGAGATCGGCATCGAGGGCGAGCTGCGCCGGCTCGGCGACCGGCCTGGCCTGGGCGGGCAGCAGGGGGCCGCCACGGGCCTCGCCCGTCAGCGTCGCGCCGAGCGCCCCGTCCGGCCGGGCGCGGACCGTGCCGGCCAGCTTGGCGCCGATCTCCGGCCCCAGCGCCGCCGTCAGGTCGAGCACGGCGCCGCTGGCCGGGCCATCGAGCGTCAGGTCGAGCGCCAGCGGCTGGTCCTTCAGCCCGGCCAGGGTGGGGCCGATGCCGCCCGGCGCCTCATGCACCGAGAGCTTCGCCGCGAGCCGGTCGTCCTTCGGGGCGAGGGCGAGGTCGAGATCGACAGTCCCCTCGGCATCGAGGCGCTTGAGGGCGAGGGCGGCCCGCAGCGCCCCGGACTCGAGCGCGGCATGGCCATCGACCGAGAAGACGGCGTCCTGCTGGATCACCGGCGCGCCCAGCTCCAGCCGCCCGACCCCGAGATGGTCGAGCCGCACCGCGACCGGCAGGGAGGGAAGCTGCGGCAGCACGCTGTCGGAGGGCGGCGAGGGCTCGGGCGGCGGCGCCGGCTCGCCCGGGGCAGGCAGCCGCGGCACCGCGATGCGCGCCGCCTCCAGCCGCTCGATGCGGAAGGTGCGGCTGGCGAGCGCCATCAGGTCGAGGTCGATCAGCGCCTCCTCGACCGTCAGCCAGATCCCGTCCTTGTCGGCCATGGTGATGCGCGCCGCGCCGACGCGGCCGGGGATGGGGCCGCTGAGCCCCTCGATGCTCAGCCCCGGCACCTGGCCGCTCGCCAGCCGCGCCACCATGGACCGCCCGCCCTCGGTGTTCACCCAGACCAGGGCGCCCCCGATGAGCAGCAGCGGCAGGGCGACGAGGACCAGCAGGATCCCCAGCAGCCATTTCGTGGCGCGACGCATCAGAAGGACTGACCGATCCCGACATAGAGGCCGAAGGCCGAGTTGTCCCGCTGCTTCACCAGCGGGAAGGCGATGTCGGCCCGGATCGGGCCGATCGCCGTGAAGTAGCGCAGGCCAACCCCGGCGCCGACCCGTAGATTCGAGGTGTCGGGCGCCGAGCTGGTGCCGACCGAGCCGGCATCGACGAAGGCAACGCCGCCGATATTGCCCCAGATCCTTTGCCGCAGCTCGAGGCTGGTCTCGAGCAGGCTGGAGCCGCCGGAGGGGCGGTTCAACCCGTCGCGCGGGCCGATCGACTGGTAGTCGTAGCCGCGCACCGAGCCGCCGCCGCCGGCATAGAAGCGCTGATGCCGCGGCACGTTGGGCAGGTCGGCGCCGAGCAGCGAGCCGAAGGTGCCGCGGACGGCGAGGATGGTCCGCCGCTCCCCCAGCACGTCCCAATAGGTGCTGGCGGTCACGCGGAGCGGCGCGAAGGGCGTCGATTCCCGGAAGGACCAGGAGGGGGTGAGGGTGCCGTTCACCCGCCAGCCGCGCGACGGGTCGAGCAGGCTGTCGGTGCCGTCGTAGCGGGTGCCGAATTGCACCCCGGCGATCTGGTAGGGGGTCAGCGTGCCGCCCGGCGGGCCGCTGCTGCCGAAATCCAGCACCGGGCCGAAATTGAAGCTGAACCGCCGCGACAGCCGCCGCTCCAGCAGCGCGGAGAGGGTGACGGCATCGCGATCATAGGCCTCGAGCCGCTCGCGCAGATACCAGGCGCTGCCGATGAAGCTCCATTGCGGGCCGAGGCCGAAGCCGAAGACATCCGGGTCGCGATAGGTGCCGCCGATCCGGTAGGTGGAGTTCTCCAGGCCGCCATTCGTGCCCAGACGGGCGATCTCGGCCTCCAGCCGCAGCTGCTCGGCATGGCCGAAGAGGTTGCGGTGCTCCCAGTAGAGCCGCACCGTCGGGCCGTAATTGGTCTCGTAGGCGAGGTTGATGCCGATGGCGCGGCGGGCGCGCTCGGCGACGACGAAGGTGACCGGGAGGTTGCCCGCCTCGTCCAGCCGCTCCGCCGCCCGGGCCTGCACCGAGCCGAAGGCGCCGAGCGCCATCAGCTCCTGCCGCTGCCGCTCCAGCCGTTCCGGGCTGTAACGCTCGCCCTCGATCTGCGCGGCCTGCGCCCGCAGGAAGCCGGCATCCATCCGGGTCATGCCCGCGACCTCGGGCGCGGCGAAGCGGGCGACCGGGCCGGGGGCGAAGGTCCAGGCGACGTCCATGCTGCGCCGGTCGTGATCGACCGTGGTCTCGCGCGTCACCACCGTGGCCAGGGGGTGGCCGGCGGCAAGCAGCCGGTCCTTCAGGCTGCCCTCGGCGGCGAGCACCGGCGCGGCACGGGCGACGTCGCCGACCGCGAGGCCGAAGGGCGTCGCCGCCGCCGCGTCCACCGCCGCCTGCTGCGCCGGGTTGTCGGCGTGCAGGCTGATATGGGCGATGTGGTAGGGCGCGCGCTTGTCGGCGGTGATGCGGATCTTGAGCGGCCGCTCGCGCGTGGCCTCCAGCCGATCCAGCATGCCCGTGTCGCCGACCGCCCCGCCGGCCATCTCGATCCTTGTGGTGCCGGCCCAGTAGCCCTCCGATTGCAGCGCCCGCTGCAGCCGCTCGCGGTCGCCATTCGCCCGGGCGAGGACGCCGCTGGCCGTGGTGGGCGAGCTCTCCTGCAGGGTGACGAGCTGCGAGACCGCCTGCAGCGCCGCATCGAGGGCCGAATCGCCGGTCGGCTCGATCTCCACCTGATAGGGCAGGTTCTCCGGGTCCGGCTGCGGTTCCGCCGACGGGTCGGGCCCTGGCTGCGATGGCTGCCGTGGCTCCTGGGCGAGGGCGAGGCCCGCAACGAGCAGGAGGGCGGAGAGGAGAGGGCGGAAGCGGGCAGACACGGATGCGGAAGCAATTTCCAGGGGCTTGGTTCCCCCTGGGGATGGAACTGCCCCGGGGTGCGGGCTAGGACACTGCCATGGAAGACGCTCTCGCCGAAAGACTGACCGTCTGGCGCCGCCATCTGCACGCCCATCCGGGCCTGACGCTGCAGGAGGGCGAGACCGCCGCCTTCGTGGCGGCGCGGCTGCGCGAGATGGGGGTCGAGGTCACCGAGGGCGTCGGCGGGCATGGCGTCGTCGGCACCATCCGCCGGGGCGGCGCCGGCGGCAATCGCAGCGTCGGGCTGCGCGGCGACATGGACGCGCTGCCGATCCAGGAGTTGAACGAGGCGCTGCCGCATCGCTCCACCATCCCCGGCGTCATGCATGCCTGCGGCCATGACGGACACACCACCGCCCTGCTCGGCGCCGCCGCCCTGCTGATGCAGGATCCGGACTGGTCGGGCACGGTGCAGCTCGTCTTCCAGCCGGCCGAGGAGGGCGGCGGCGGCGCCCGGGCGATGATCGCCGACGGGCTGTTCCGCCGCTTCCCGATGGAGCGGATCTTCGGCTGGCACAATTGGCCGGGCCTCGCGGCCGGCACCGTCGCGGTGCACGACCGCGCGGTGATGGCGGCCGGCGCCCGCTTCGAGATCACCTTCGAGGGCCATGCCGGCCATGCCGCGCTGCCGCATCTAACGCGCGACCCGATGCTCGGCGCCGGGCATTGCATCGTCGCGCTGCAGAGCATCGTCGCGCGCAACGTCGATCCGATGCAGGCGGGCGTGGTCAGCGTCACCATCGCCGAGGCCGGCGAGGCGCAGAACCAGATCGCCGACCGGGCGGTGCTGAAGGGCACGGCGCGCTGGCTCTCCGATGCGACGGGCGCGGCGATCGAGGCCGGGCTGCGCCGGGTCGCCGCGGGCATCGCCGCCACCTTCGGCCTGACCGCGGCGGTGGAGTTCCGCGTCGGCGTGCCGGTGACGGCCAACCATCCGGGCGAGCGCGACATGGCCGCCGCGGCCGCGGCCAGCGTCACCGCGGTGCGGCGCGACCTGCTGCCGGCGATGACGGGCGAGGATTTCTCCTGGTTCCTGCACGAGGTGCCGGGCGCCTTCGTCTGGATCGGCAACGGCCCCGCGGACCGGAACGGCGAGGGCGGCTGCGAGCTGCACAACCCGCGCTACGATTTCAACGACGCCATCCTGCCGGCGGCGAGCGGCTTCCTCGCCGCGGTGGCGAAGCGCGCCCTCGCCACGGGGTGAACGGCCGGCGCGGTCAGGCCGCCGGCCCGAACCGGCTGCGCCAGCCCGGCCGGTCGCCGAGGCTCTCGGCATGGTAGACGCCGCGCGCCACCGCCCGCGCCAGCGTATCCGCCGCCAGATGCCCGAGCCGCGCCAGCATGGCCGGGCCGCTGAGCGGCACCCGCCCGGTGGCCAGGGCGAAGACGCTGTCGCCGTCGAAGGGCGTGTGGATCGGCCGGATCGCCCGCGCCAGCCCGTCCTGCGCCATGATCGCCAGGCGTTGCAGCGCCCCCTTGTCCAGCGCCGCGTTCACCGCGACCACCGCGATGGTGGTGTTGGCCATCGGGTTGAGCGCGAAGCCGGGCGGCAAGGGCATCTCCGCCTCGCCGCGCCACTCCGCGGGCGGCGGGCCGAGACCGCCGAACTCCGCCCCCATCTCCAGCGGCCCGGCCCAGAACCGGTCGGTGCCTGGCATCACCACGCTGCCGAAGCTGTTCACCGCGACCAGGGAGCCGATCTGCAACCCGTCCGCCGTCACCGTGCTGGCGCTGCCGAGGCCGCCCTTCAGCGCCCCGGCGCGGGCGCCGAGCCCGGCCCCGGCATTGCCGAGAGCGAAGTCCGGCCCGACGGCATCGAGCGCGGCGCGGCCGAGCGCGCCATAGGGCGGCGTCTCGCCCCAGGATTTGTCGCCGCCATTCACCAGGTCGAAGAGGATCGCCGCCGGCACCACCGGGATGACGGCGCCGCCGAAGGCGACGCCGCGGCCGCGGGCGCCGAGCGCCGCCACCACCCCGCCCGCCGCGTCCAGCCCGTACATCGAGCCGCCGGAGAGCACGATGGCATCGACCTCGTTGCGCAGGCTCGCCGGCTCCATGGCCTGAATGTTGAGCGTGCCGGGGGCGCCGCCGCGGATATCGGCGATGGCGGCGCAACGCGTCTCCGGAAAGATCACGGTGACGCCGGTGCGGATGCGGTGATCCTCGGCATTGCCGACGAGGATGCCCTCGACATCGGTGATGCGGTTGCGGGGGCCGGGGCTGAGGCTCATGCGGCGAGCCTCGCATGGCAGCGCCGCCGGCGCCATCCGAGGGCGCCATCCGAGGGCGATGGAGGTTCCGTCATGACCCATGCCGCATAACCCCGCCTGGCGCCCGATGCGGGACGCGGACCTGCCAGTGGTGCAGGCGCTAGCCGATGCGCTGCATCCGCACCACCCGGAATCCCCCGCCGTCTTCGCCGAGCGCCTGGCGCTGGCGCCGGCGGGCTGCCGGGTGCTGGCGGATGCGGCCGGGATCGGCGGCTATGCGGTGACGCATCCCTGGACCGGGGCGGGGCCGCCGCCGCTCGATGCCCTGCTCGGCGCCCTGCCGGCCGCGCCCGCGGCCTGGCATGTCCACGACATCGCGCTGCATCCGCGGCTGCGCGGCCAGGGCCATGCCAGCACGGTGCTGCAGGCGCTGCTCGCCGCCTCGCCCTGGCGGCGGGCGACGCTGGTCGCGGTCTCCGGCACCGGGCCCTATTGGGCGGCGCGGGGCTTCGCCGATGCGCCGGCCCACCCGGCCGCGGCCCTGGCCAGCTATGGCGCGGCGGCGCGCTTCATGGTGCGGGAGGGCTGAGAACGCCCCGCAAAACCGCGTCGCGGCTTTGCGGGGACCCCGGGGCGTCCCCATCCTGCCCCAGGAGCGTCACGGCCTGCCGCGGCAAAACCGCGGCAGGACAACGGGCAGCGACGGTTTCGACAGGCGCTCTGAGCCGCCGCGCTCAGGCGAAGCGCGCCCGCAGCCAGTCCCCCGCTGCCGCCATCGCCTGCCGTGCCTGGCCGACATGGCCGACGGCACGCAGGAAGCCGTGCACCATACCGGGGAAGAGCCGCGTCTCCACCGGCACGCCGGCCGCCCGCAGCGCCGCCGCCATCGCATGGTTCTCGCTGGCCAGCACGTCGAGCTCGGCGATGTGCAGCAGGCAGGGCGGCAGGCCGGCGAGGCTGCCGCGCAGCGGCGCCGCCAGCGGGTTGACGCGATCGGCCGGGCGCGGCGCATAGGCGCCCCAGTAGAACGCCATCCGCTCCCGGGTCAGGCCGTAGCCGCTGGCGAATTCGGCGTAGCTCGGCGTGTCGAGGCGCGAGTCGAAGACGCCGTAATTCAGCAGCAGCCCGCGCAGCGCCACCGGCGCTCCCTCGGCGCGCTGCCACAGCGCCAGCCCGGCGGCGAGGTTGGCGCCGGCGCTGTCGCCGCCGAGCACGATGCGCGCCGGGTCGATCCCCCAGGCCGCGCCCTCGGCCGCGATCCAGCGCAGCACCGCGGCGCATTCCTCGAGCGCCTGCGGGAAGACCGCCTCCGGGCTCAGCGCGTAATCCGGCCCGACCACGATGCAGCCGGCGGCCGCGGCATATTCGCGCATCAGCCGGTCATGCGTGTCGATGCTGTTCCACACCCAGCCGCCGCCATGCAGGTAGAGCAGCACCGGCAGCGGGCCCTCGCCCGGGGGCCGATGGACCCGGCACTGGATCCGCCGGCCGCGCACCGGCAGCCAGCGGTCGCCGCTCGCGGCCATCGCCGGCCCGCCCTCGGCGAGCGGCAGGTTCAGCGCCTCGGTCAGCGCCCGCGGCCCGTCGAAGGGCAGGGCGAGGCGGATCGGCGGCAGGGCGGCGGCGCGCGCCTCCATCATGGCGTTGAACGCCGCCATCTCGGGGTCCAGCCGCGGATCCGCCATCGCCCTCGTCTCCCATCGCGCCGCCAGTGGAGACGCGCCGCGCCGCGCCGGCAAGGGGCGGACCCGCCGCCCGGCGCTTGCCGAGCCCGGGCGGCTCGCCGCATGGTGCGCCGCATCATGTCGAGCACCCTTTCCGTCCGGGGCGCCGCTGGCCTCCGGGCCGCGGCGATGTTCCGGCCGCGCAGCCTCCTCCTCCTCGCCGATCCCGCCCTGGCCGAGACGGCGATCATCGCCCGCAACCTGGCGGCGGGCGGCTTCGAGGGCCGGCGGCGCGTCATCGGCCTGGCGGTGGAGGGGTTCGAGCCGGCATCGAGCATCGAATCGCTGCCCGAGCCGCCCGACCTCGCCGTGCTCTGCCTGCCGCCGGCCCGGCTGGAGCCGGCCATGGCGGCGCTCGCCGCCCGCGGCTGCTTCGCGGCCGTCGTGCCCGGGCCGGCGCCCGATCTCGGCGGCATCTGCGCCCGCACTGGCATGCGCGCCCTCGGCCAGGGCAGCTTCGGGCTCTGCGTGGCGGCGATCGGGCTCAACGCCTCGCTCGCGCATATCCCGCCGCGGCCGGGCAAGCTCGCCCTGGTCAGCCAATCGGCGGCGCTGGTGCGGGCGGTGCTCGACTGGGCGGCGGCGGAGGCGGTCGGCTTCAGCCAGATCATCGGCATCGGCGGCAACGCCAATACCGGCTTCGCCATGGCGCTCGACTGGCTGGCGCGCGATGCCGGGACCGGCGCGGTGCTGCTCGACCTGCGGCGCATCCGCAACCGCCGCGCCTTCGTCTCCGCCGCCCGGGCCGTGGCGCGCACCCGCCCGGTGGTCGCGCTGCGGGCCGGCGGCCGCGCCCTGGACGGCTCGGGGATCACCGACCGGGTGATGGAGGCGGCGCTGCGGCGCGCCGGCGTGCTGCGCGTCTCCGGCCTCGAGGACCTGCTCTCGGCGGTCGAGACCCTGGCGCGGGTGCGGCCGCGCCTCGGCGGCGGGGCGGCGGCGCAGCGCGGCGACCGCGTCGCCATCGTCACCAACGGCATCGGCCTCGGCCATCTTGCCGCCGATGCGCTGCTCGAGGGCGGCGGCCGCCTGGCCGTGCTGGCGTCGGAATCGCTCGCCGCCTTCGCCGCGCTGCTGCCCGAGGGCTGGCAGACGGGCAACCCGCTCTCCCTCGGCCCCGGCAGCGGGCCGCGCCTGGCCGAGGCGGCGACCATGCTGGCGGCGCTGCCGGAGGTGGATGCCGTGGTGGCGCTGCACGCGCCGGCGCCGGAGGAGGCGGGCGACGTCGCTGCCGAGGCGATGATCGCTGCCGCCCGCGCCGGCGGCCAGCGCGCGGCGCCGGTGCTGGTCGGCTGGGCCGGCCAGGCCACGGCGGGCCGGCAGCGCCAGGCGATGGCCGAGGCGGGGCTGGCGGTCTTCGCCACGCCCGAGGCGGCGGTGCGCGGCGCGCTGCATCTGGCCAAGGACCGGCGCAACCGCGCCGCCGCGGCGGAGTTGCCGCCGGCCGAGGTGCTGGAGCTGGCGCCGGACCGCCGCTCCGTCAGGCGGCTGCTGCAAGGGGCGCTGACCGCCGGCCGGCGCGGGCTGACCGAGGAGGAGGCCCTCGATGTCTGCGCCGCCTATGGCGTGCCGACCATCCCCGGCCGGCGGGCGAGCGGGCCGCAGGATGCCGCCGATGCCGCCGCCATGCTCGGCTTCCCGGTGGTGCTGAAGATCCTCAGCCCGGATCTGCGCCACAAGAGCGAGGTGGGCGGCGTGACGCTCGGCCTCGCCTCGCCGGCGGCGGTGCGGGCGGAGGCGGAGGCGATGCTGGCCCGGGTGCGCGCCCGGCTGCCGGCGGCGCGGATCGAGGGCTTCCTGGTGCAGCGCCAGGCGGCGCGGGCGCTCGAGCTGCGGCTGCGGCTCGGCGACGATCCGATGTTCGGCCCCTGGATCGGCTTCGGCCAGGGCGGCACCGCCGCCGACATCCTGGAGGACGAGGCCTACGACCTGCCGCCGCTGAACCTGGCGCTGGCCGGGCAGCTCATCGGCCGCTCGCGCACCGCCCGGCTGATGGCTGGCTTCCGCGACCATCCGGCGGTGAACCAGGCGGCGGTCGCCGACGTGCTGGTGCGCCTGTCGCAGATCGCGGTGGATTTCCCGGAGATCGAATCGCTCGCCATCAACCCGCTCTTCGCCGATGCCCAAGGGGTGCTGGCGGTGGATGCACATTTGGCGCTGCGGCCGCCGGGCGAGCGCGGCGTGCTCGCCATCCCGCCCTATCCGGCCGAGCTGTCGCGCCCCTGGCGCACGCGTGCGGGGGAGGTGCTGACGGTGCGGCCGGTGCGGCCCGAGGATGCCGAGGCGCATGGCGCCTTCTTCCACAGCCTCTCGCCGGAGGATGTCCGCTGGCGCTTCTTCTCGCCGCTGAAGGAGCTCTCGCCGAGCCTGACCGCGCGGCTGACGCAGATCGACTACGACCGCGAGATCGCCTTCATCGCCTCGCGCCGGCACGGCGACGGCCGCGACGAGACGCTCGGCGTCTCGCGGCTCATCCGCGACCCCTCCGACCCCGTGAAGGCGGAGTTCGCCGTCGCCGTCTCGCCGGCCATGAAGGGGCAGGGGCTGGGGCGGCACCTGATGGAGCGGCTGTTCGAATGGGGCCGGGCCAACGGCGTGCAGGAGGTAATCGGCCAGGTGCTGGCCGACAACGCGCCGATGCTCGCCTTCGTCCGGGCGCTCGGCTTCGCCGTCCGGCGCTCGCCGGAGGAGGAGGATGTGATGGAAGCGCGGCTGCCGCTGCAGGGCTGACGCGCCCCCCGGGGCCCCTGCCGCGGCGCGCGGCGACGTCGCGGGGACGACCCGACCAAGCGCACGACGATCCGGCCCGCGGCCCGCAGGGCCGAGCGCCCGGATGGGCGCCGCGCGTCGCGTCGTCAGGCGCGCCTGACGGCGCGACGGCGCGAAGGCCCAGGCAAACCGGAGGGTTGCGCCCGGCGATTGAGGCGCAGGACGGTGAAACCGTCTTGCGCTCGGTCTCAGGCCGCGGCGAGCATCAGCACACCGCCGCAGATGAGCGCGATCGCCGCCAGCTTCTGCATCGAGAGCCGTTCGCCGAAGAGGAAATGCCCGAGCAGCGCCACCGCGACATAGCTCGCCGCCGTCGAGGGCAGGGCGATGCTCACCGGGATGCGGCGGAGCGCGATGATGTAGAGGAAGGCGGCGCCGGCATAGGCGGCGAGGCCGCAGAGCGTGCTCGGGCGGAGGAGCTGGGCGAGCAGACCGCCCTCGGCCTCCACCGCGCCGGTCTTCAGCAGCACCTGGCCGAGCAGCGAGGTGAGGATGGCGGCCGCGAGGGCGGTCCAGTAGAGCGTCATCGCAGCGCATCCTCCGGCTGCCGCGCCGGGGCGGGCTCGGTCCGCGGCGCGATCATCTCCCGCACCACGCCCTGCGGCTTGCCGTTGGCCGAGAGGAAGGCGCGGCCGACATACTCGCCGAGCACGCCGAGGATGAGGAACTGCACCCCGGCGAGCAGCAGCATGGTGGTCATGGTGGAGGCCCAGCCGGAGGGCGTGCCGCTCATCATCGCCTCGGCGACCACCAGGAGGGCGAGCAGGAAGCCGAGGATTCCCATGGCCACGCCGGCGAAGATGGCCAGGCGCAGCGGCAGCACCGAGAAATTGGTGGCGAGGTTCAGCCAGAGCCGGATCAGCCGCTTCAGCGTGTAATTGGACCGGCCCTCGGCGCGGGCCAGGTGCAGCACCTCGATCGAGCTGATGCGCTGCGTCACCTGCATGATCAGCCCGTCCACATAGGGGTAGGGGCCGCGGTACTTCGCCACCTCGCGCGCCACCAGCGCGCTCATGCAGCGGAAGGAGGAGAGGTAGAGCCCCTTCGGCTTGTCGAGCAGCGCATCCGCCACCCGGTTGGCGAAGCGGCTGCCGAGGTTGCGCCAGCCCTCGTGCTGCTTCTCGGCATAGCGGGTGTAGACCACGTCCCACTGGCCGAGCCGGGCATGGTCGTAGAGCTTCAGCACCTCCTCCGGCGGGTTCTGCAGGTCGTCGTCCATGGTGATGACGAAGGCGCCGCGGGCATGCCGCAGCCCGGTCATGACCGCGTTGTGCTCGCCGAAATTGCGCGCATGCTCGAGATAGGCGACGGGCACCGTGGCGCGCGCCTGCAGGGCGCGGCAGACCTCGCCGGAGTTGTCCGGGCTGCCGTCGTTCACCAGCACGATCTCGAGGCCGCCTTCCGGCCGCAGGGCGGAGAGCGCCTCGACCAGCCGGCCGATCGTCGTCGCGCCGCGATAGACCGGGACGACGATGCTCAGCCCCACGGGATAGGCGCCGGATTCGGGACGATTGGGGGACATGGCAGGTCTCGCTCAGGGGCGATGGGCGGTGGCGAGCACCGATCCGCCGGCAGGGAAGGGAATGCCGATCGCCCGCAGGCGGCGCTCCAGCCGGGTCGTGGCGTGCAGGCTGTCGTCGAGCCAGGCCGGGTAGCGGGCGACATCCGATCGCGTCGTCATGGCGCGGGCGACGAGCTTGCGCCGCGCCACCATCAGCGGCAGCAGCAGGCTGTTCCAGTAGCGCAGCCGGATCCCGGCGAGCCCGACCCTGGCCAGCATGGCGGCGACGCCGCGCGCGGTGAAGCGGCGGGCATTCTGCACCTCGACATCATGGCCGGACCGCAACCAGTCGAAGGCGGGCAGGTTCAGGACCAGCACCCCGCCCGGGCACAGCACCCGGCGCAGCTCGGGCAGGGCCTGGACCGGGTCGACCGCGGCGTGGCAGAGCACGTCAAGGCTCACCACCGCCGCGAAGCTGGCCTCGGCGAAGGGCAGGGCGTGCACCGTGCCGCGCAGCACCGGGCGGCCGGATTTCGCCGCCGCGCGGCGCGCCGCCGGCAGGTGGTGCTCCAGCCCGACGGCGGCGAGGTCCGGCCGGGCCTGGCGCAGCCGGGCGAGGAAGCCCCCGGTGCCGCAGCCGGCGTCGAGCAGCGGCCCCGGGTCGGGCCGGCTGGCGGCGAGCGCATCGAGCACCTCGGCATGCAGGGCGCGGTACCACCACATGCTGTCCTCGACCGCGTCCATGATCTGGTACTGGGCGGGGTCCACCCGCCGGTTCTGGCATGCGGCCGGCCGCGAGAACAAGCGGCCCGGCCCTGGCCCCGGCCCCCCTTGGGCTCCCCTCCCATGGGGCCGCGGGTCCCGCCATCCGCTTTCCGTCCATGTTTTGCCCGCATCGGCTTCCCGTCGCGGCAGCGCGGCGCTACCGCATGGGGCGGGGCAGAATGGAAGGCCGGGCCGGGCCGGGAGATGATGAGGCGGGCAGGGATCGGCGCGGCGACGCCGCGCGCATGGCCGGGCGGCGGCGCGCGCCTGGCGGTGCCGACCGGCGAGGAAGCGGTGCGCGGCCTCGCCATCGTGGCCCTCGGCTATGCGGTGATCGCGGTGGCCGATGCCACGGTGAAATGGGTGCTGCCGACCATCGGGCCGGCCGCCGCCATGGTCTGGCGCGGGGTGTTCGGCGGGCTGACGGTGCTGCTGCTCTCCCGCGGGCGGGCGCTCCGGGCGGTGAACCGCCGGCTGCTCGCGGCCCGCAGCCTGCTCTCGGCCGGCGTCTCCGCCGCCTGGTACCTTGCCTGGTCGCTCGGCGTCAGCCTCGCCGACAGCTATGCCGTCGCCGCCGCCTCGCCGCTGCTGATGACCCTGCTCGCCATCCCGCTGCTCGGCGAGACGGTGGGCTGGCGGCGCTGGTGCAGCACCGCGGTGGGCTGCGCCGGGGTGCTGTTCATGCTGCAGCCGGGCGGCGAGCTCTGGCGCCCAGAATCGGCGCTGCTGCTGGCGGCGACGGCGGTGATGGCGCTCACCCGGATCTGGACCCGGATGCTGACCCGGACCGACACGCCCGACAGCATGGCGTTCTGGGTGCTGGCGGCGCAGGCGCCGGTCGGCCTCGCCCTGCTGGCCTGGCCGGCGATGTGGCCGCCGGGCGGGCCGCCGCCGGTCCTGCCGCCGGCCTGGGCGCTGGCGACGCTCGCCGGCTTCGCCCTGCTGAACGCCCTGGCGCAGATCCTGTTCGGCCGCGGCTATGCGCTGGCGCCGGTCTCGGCCATCGCGCCCTTCGAATACACGCCCCTGCTCTGGGGCATCGGCCTCGGCTTCCTGCTCTGGGGCGAGGTGCCGGCCTGGACCACGCTCGGCGGCGCCGCGATCGTGGTCGCGGCCGGGCTCTACAATGTCCACCGCGAGCGGCTGCGGCGCTCCGCGGAACGCGCCGCCCGGCCGCGGGGGGCGGCCTGATGGCTTTGCGCCACGACATCCGCCGCGGCGCCCTCTGCATGCTGGGCGCGCATGCGCTCTTCACCGGCATGGGCGCCATCGTGAAGCACCTGGCCGACCATGTGCCGGTGATCGAGCTGATGTTCTTCCGCAGCGTCTTCGCCCTGCCGGTGGTGCTGGCGATCTGCCTGCGCTCCGGCGGGGTGACGCTGCGGACCCGGCGCTTCGGCGGCCATGCGCTGCGCGCCTGCACCGGCATCGCGGCGCAGACCCTCGGCTTCTACGCCCTCGGCATCCTGCCGCTCGCCGAGCAGGTGGCGCTCGGCTACACCCAGCCGCTCTTCGTCACCATCCTCGCCATCCCCTTCCTCGGCGAGATGGTGGGCGTGCATCGCTGGAGCGCGGTGGTGGTCGGCTTCTGCGGCGTGCTGCTGATCGCCGCCGGCCAGGGCCTCGGCGCCGGCGAGATGGCGCCCGGCTTCGCCCTCGGCACCCTGGCCGGCGTGGCGCAGGGCCTGTTCTCGGCGGTGACGACGCTGCTGGTGCGCCAGCTCTCCGCCACCGAGAGCTCGACCACCATCACCCTGTGGCAGTCGCTGCTGATGGGCGCCTATGCCGCGGTGCTGCTGCCCTTCGTCTGGGTGACGCCGGGCTGGGAGGATCTCGGCCTGCTGATCCTGGTCGGCCTCGTCGGCGGCTCGGCGCAATGGCTGCTGACGGAGGCCTGGGCCAGCGCCCAGGTCTCGGCGGTCGCGCCCTATTCCTATTCGGCGCTGCTCTGGTCGATCCTGCTCGGCTGGCTGGTCTTCGGCGAGCTGCCCGGGCTGGCGATGCTGGGCGGCGCCGGCTTGATCACCGCCGCCGGCCTGTACATCCTGCACCGCGAACTGGTCCGCAAGGGCCGCAAGCAGGCGCCGCCGGGCTGAGGCGCCGCCAGGAGGAGCGCATGGCCATTCCCTTCCTGCGGCAGGACCCGCTGCCGCATGGCGTGGCGGAGGAGGTCGCGCCCGGGGTGCGGCGGATCCTCTGCAACAACCCCTCGGCCTTCACCTTCCGCGGCACCAACACCTACATCATCGGCCGCGGCCGGGTGGCGGTGCTCGACCCCGGGCCGGAGAACGCGGCGCATCTCGCTGCCATCCTCGCCGCGACGCAGGGCGAGACGGTGACGCATGTGATCGTCAGCCACACCCATCGCGACCACTCGCCGGGCGCCGCGCCCCTGGTGGCCGCGACCGGCGCCGAGACCTGGGGCTTCGGCCCGCATGTGACGCCGCCCGAGGCGGGCGGCGAGGGCGGCGACCACGGCTTCCAGCCGCAGCACCGCCTGCCCGATGGCGCCGTGGTGGAGGGCGAGGGCTGGCGGCTGACCGCGCTGCACACGCCGGGGCATTGCGCCAACCATCTCTGCTTCGCCATGGACGGGAACGGCGTGCTGTTCAGCGCCGACCATGTGATGAGCTGGTCGACCAGCGTGGTCAGCCCGCCGGATGGCGACATGGCCGACTACATGCGCAGCCTCGCCCGGGTGATGGCGCGCGAGGACGCGATCCTGCTGCCCGGCCACGGCCCGCCGCTGCGCGACCCGAAGCCCTTCCTCGCCGGCCTCTGGGCGCATCGGGAGGAGCGCGAGGCGCGGGTGTTGGAGGCGTTGCGGAAGGCCGGCCGCGCGACGGCGGCGGAGCTGGTCGGCCCGGTCTATGGGCCGCTCGACCCGCGCCTCGTCGGCCCCGCCGGGCGCAGCCTGCTGAGCCACCTGATCAAGCTGGGGCAGGAGGGGCAGGTGGCGCGCGGCGAGGGCGAGGCCTGGTCAGCGCTCGGCTAGCCGGTTGTCCATGCCCTGGAAGCAGATCAGCGTCCGGGCCTCGCGTTCCGCCGGCGTCAGGCCGAGCCAGGCGCGGAACTCCGCCAGCACCTTCGCGGTGATGCTGGCGATCTTATGGGCGAAGGCCTCCTCGAAGGTGAAGTAGCGCAGCGCCTCCAGCTCGCCCGAGCCGCGCAGCGGCCCATGCGCCGCCGCGCCCGAGGCGATCAGGAAGCGGGCGTTGAAGCGGGCGACCCGGTTGGGGGGAGTCACCGCCCGGCAGAGATACTCGATAGCGGCGAGCTCGGGCAGCAGGCGGTGCCCCTCCATCCGGCCGAGGACGAGGCCGGTCTCCTCGTGCAGCTCCCGCGCCGCGGCGATGCCGAGGGCGCGGGCGAGGGAGGGCGGCGCCTGCCGCTCCAGGCAGGCGCGGGTGAACTCCGGCAATTCGGAGAGGGCGAGGGCGCGGTGGTCGGCGCGGTCCACCCGGCCGCCGGGGAAGACCAGGACATTCGGCATGAAGCGGTGGCGGGCATGCCGCAGCCCCATCAGCACCTCGGGGCCCGCGGGCCCCTCGCGCCAGAGGATGAGGCTCGCCGCATGCTTCGGCCGGACGGCGCGGCTCGGCGCGGCGGGGCGGCTCTCGGCGGGGCCGCCGGGATTGTCCTCGGTCGGCGGCGCGTGATGCGGGGCGTCGTCAGTCAAGGGAGAGCCCCCGCGACTTCAGCCAGGTGCGCAGCCCGAAGCGCTCCGGCACGGCGAGCTGCCGCGCGGCATTCTCCGACCAGGCGCAGCCCTCCGGCCTCGGGCCATGGATCTCGGGGTAGCGCGGCTTCGCCGGCGGCCGGGCGGCGTCATAGGCGGGCAGCGCGGCCTCGAGGCCGCTGTCGTCATACCGCTCGCGGTGCACGACGACCGGTTGCGGCAGCCGCGGCGAGAGCCAGTTCCGCGCCCCGGCGGGAAAGCCGAGGGTCAGCCCGGCCACCGGGAAGACACCCTCCGGCAGGGCGCAGAGCGGGCCGATCTTCTCGACGTGGTTGCGCACATAGGAGATCGGGCAGGTGCCGAGCCCGAGCGCCTCGGCGGCCATGACGGCGAAGCCGAGGGCGAGCGCCGCATCCGCCGTGGCGTTGAGGAAGGTGTCGACATTATCGTTGGCATGCGCACGGCCATGATGCGCGCACAGCCGCCGGCCGCGCCGCACATCGCCGCAGAAGAGCAGGAAGACCGGCGCCTGCTTGATCCAGTCCATGCCGGTGATCCAGTCGGCGATTCGCGCGATGCGCGCCGCGTCGCGGAGGACGACGATGGCGTATTGCTGCAGGTCGGACTTGCTCGGCGCCGATTGCGCGCCGGCCAGCAGGGTCTGCAGCAGCGGCTCGGGCACCGGATCCGGCGCGTAGCGGCGGGTCACCCGCCGGTCGAGCAGCGCGGCGAGGCCGGCCGGCACCTCCGGCAGCGGGGTGAAGGGCAAGGGCGCCTCGGGCGCCACGCCATAGCGGCCGCGGATCAGCCGCTCCGGATCATTCTCGGACATTGCCGCGGCAGCATGGCAGGGGATGCCGGAGGGCGCGAGCCCCCGGCCGTCCGAATCCCGCATCGACGGACCGGCCGCCCGGCCGGTCCGCGGCCTCGGTGGGGCCCCGCGCCTTATGGCGCGAAGCCAGGCCGACCGGCGGCGTGCGCCTGGCCTTCGAGGGCCATCGGCCTCAGCGCTTCGCCCAGGGGTCGTAGGTGCCGAAATGCCAGAGATGCCCCTCCGGGTCGCGGCAGGAATAGCTGCGCCCGCCATAGGCCTCGTCCTTCAGCGGCGCCACCACCTCCGCCCCCTCGCGCACCGCCCGGGCATGGTGCGCATCGGCATCCTTCACCACGATATAGGCGCTCTGCGTCACATGGCCGGCGGGCGGGTACTGGATGGAGCCGCTGCCCTCCTCGCGCGCGTTGCCCAGCATGATCATGCCGCTGCCGAAGATGAGCTGGGCATGCGCCACGCCACCATCTTCGTCCTGGTAGACCGCGTGACGGGTGAAGCCGAAGGCGCGGCAGAGCCAGTCCACCGCCGTCGCCGCGTCGCGGTAGGGCAGGGTGGGGATGATGGTGGCGGGCATGGCTGCAATTCCTGTGGCGAGGCAAGCTGGCGCATCGAAGGCGCCCCCCTTCCATAGCCTATTCCGCGCACACCACCCACGCATCCGCGACTGTCACGCCTTGATTCTCGGCATGGATGATCAGCGGGTTGATCTCCGCCTCCCGGATATCCGGCCGGGCGGCGAGGCGCGAGACCGCCGCCACCGCTCGCGCCAGCGCCGGCAGGTCGCCGCGCGGCAGGCCGCGCCAGCCGGCCAGCGGCCGCAGCCCCTGCACCTCGGCGATCATCGCCATGGCCTCGGCCTCGTCCACCGGGGCGAGTCGGAGGGTGACGTCGCGGAACAGCTCGGCGGCGATCCCGCCGGTGCCGAGCAGCACCACCGGCCCCACCTCCGGGTCGCGGCGGAAGCCGAGGATCGCCTCGCCCAGCCCCTTGACCATGGGCTGCACCAGGAAGCCCGTCAGCCGCGCCGCGGGCGCCATCCGGGCGACGCGGCCCTGCATCGCCGCCGCCTCCTGCCGCAGGGTCGCGGCATCGGGGAGGTTGAGCCGGACGCCGCCGAGCTCGGTCTTATGGGCGAGGTCGGGGGAGAGGATCTTCAGCGCCACCGGCCAGCCCAGCCCCTCGGGCGGCGCATCCTCCGGGCCGCGCAGCACGGCGAAGGGGCTGTCGAGGCCGAGCGCGGCGAAAAGCCGGCGCGCCGCCGCCTCGTCCGGGCGGTCGGGCAGGGCATGCGCGATGGCGGGCAGCGCCGGCTCGGGGCGAGGCGCCCGCCAGTCGCACCAGGCGCGCACCGCATCCGCCGCCGATTCCGGGGTGCGGAAGGCGGGGATGCCGGCCTCGGCCAGCAGCCGCAGCGAGGCATCGGCCTGCGGCACCAGGAAGGCGGCGATCGGCTTGGCGCCGCCCGCCTCCCGCGCCCGCAGGATGCCGGCGACCGCGTCCTGCGGCTTGAACTGCGCCGAGGAGCCGATGACCGAGAGGACGAGATCGGTGTCGGCGGCCGCCTGCAGCGCGTCGATCGCCGCCGCCACCCGCTCCGGCCGCGCCCCGGCCAGGGTGAGGTCGAGCAGCCGTCCGTGATGCGCGATGCCGGCGGCGTCGAGCCTCGCCGCCGCCGCCGCATCCGGCGCCCGGGCCTCGATGCCGGCGACGCCGAGGCAATCGACCAGCATGGCGCCGCCGCCGCCCGTCGTCGTCGTCACGCCGACCGCGCGATGGACCTGCGCCGGCGGCCGCCGGCCGATCAGCAGCGGCGGCAGCTCGATCAGCGCCTCGAGCGTCGTCACCCGGGCGATGCCATGGGCGCGGAAGAAGGCCTCGGCCGCGGCGTCGGAGCCGGCCAGCGCGCCGGTATGGCTGGTCGCCAGCTCGGCGCCATAGGGCGAGCGGCCGAGCTTGTAGGCGATGACCGGCTTGCCGGCGGCATGGGCGCGGCGGGCGAGCGCCGCATAGTGTTCCGGCCGGCGGATCGCCTCCAGGAACAGCAGGATGGCCTCCACCTGCGGATCGTCGACCAGCAGCCCGGCGATCTCGCCGGCGGTGAGGTCGGCCTCGTTGCCGGTGCCGACGATATGCGAGAAGCCGATGCCGCGGGCGGCGCCGCGCGACATGATGGCGCCCATCATGGAGCCGGACTGGCTGACCAGGGCGATGCGCCCGGCCGGCAGCGTCTCGGCCTCCAGCGCCGCGTTGACCGAGCAGGCGATGCGGTCGTTCAGGTTGACCACGCCCATGGAATTGGGGCCGAGGATGCGCAGCCCGGCGCGGCGCGCGGTCTCGACCAGCCTCGCCTGCAGCGCCGCGCCCTCCGGCCCCGATTCCGCGAAGCCGTCGGCCAGCACCCCGGCCGCGGCGATGCCCTTGGCGGCGACGGCCTGCACCACGCCTTCGACATGCGGCGTGTTCAGCAGGATATAGGCGAAATCCACCTCGCCCGGGATGTCGCCGACGCTCGGATAGGCGCGGGCGCCCAGCACCTCGGATTCGCGCGGATGCACCGGCAGCACCTCGCCGGCATAGCCATGCTTGCGGAGGTAGAGCTGCGCCCGCGCGGTCAGCCGCTTCGGATCGGAGGAGGCACCGATGAGGGCGATGCGGCGCGGCTGGAAGAGCGCGCGGTGGAGCGGGTGCATGGCGTTTCCCCCTGGGACATTGCCCTGGCCGGCCTGGACCGGCGGGCAACCCTGCCCCATGCCGGGCTTGCGGCAGATGCCGCAGGCAGGACGGCCGCTGGTGCCGTCGCTACCCGTTGCCCTGCCGCGGCGCCGCCGCGGCAGGCTGTGACGTGCCCTGGGCCCCTTGCGAATCATGGGCCCCCCGCGACGGCGCGAAGCGACGTCGTGGGGAGTTCAGAGCGGATCCCAGGAGAAGACCTCGCCCGAGCGCTCGAGCGGGATGAAGAAGCTCTTCAGCGCCGGCAGCGCATGCTCGGCCAGGCTCTCCGGCGTCCAGCCCTCGCTGCTGTGGATGCCACGGATCGGCCGGTTCTGGCTGAACAGGAACAGCTCGTTCATGCGCGGGCCGAAGATCTGGCCGTTGACCTCCTTGGCGGCGTCGGAGGCGAGGAAGACCGCGAGCGGCGCGTTCTTCTCCGGGCCCATGCGCATGATCTTCTCGACGCGCGCCTTCTGCTCCGGCGTCTCGGCCGGGATGGAGCTGGTCATGCGGCTCCAGGCGAAGGGCGCGAGGCAGTTGGAGCGGACGTTGTAGCGCTTCATGTCGAGCGCGATCGACTTCGACAGGGCGCAGATGCCGAGCTTCGCCGCCGAGTAGTTCGCCTGGCCGAAATTGCCGATCAGGCCGGAGGTCGAGGTGATGTGGACGAAGGCGCCGCTCTCCTGCTTGCGGAAATGCGTCGCCGCGTGCCGCGACATGTAGAAGGAGCCGTTGAGGTGGACGCCGATCACCGCGTCCCATTCCTCCGGCGTCATGCGGTGGAAGATCTGGTCGCGCAGAATGCCGGCATTGTTCACGACGATGTCGATGCGGCCGAAATGGTCGAGCGCCGCCTGGACGATCTTGCCGGCGCTCTCCCAGGAGGAGACGCTCTCGGTGCTGATCTCGGCCTGGCCGCCGCGCTGCTCGATGATCTGCTTGGTCTGCTGCGCCGGGGTCGCGGACTGGCCCTCGCCGGAGAGCGAGGCGCCGATGTCGTTGATGATGACCTTGGCGCCGGCCTGCGCCATGTCCAGCGCAATCTCGCGCCCGATGCCGCCCCCCGAACCGGTGACGACCGCGACCTTACCGTCCAGCATGCCCATGATGGCGCTTCCTCTCCCGCAGATGCGTAGGTGGCTAATCGTAGCCCCGCCGGCGCGGCGCGTGAAGCGGGGGTGGCTATCCCCCGGCAGGGGGGCGCCTATGCTGGCCGGGCAGGAGGAGACGGCACATGGAGAAGGGACCGCATTACGCGAAGGGCCGGGAGATCCGGCGGCAGCTCCTCGGGGAGCGCACGGTCGAGCGGATGGCGCAGACCGTCTACGACGACCCGATGATGAACAAGTTCGGCGACTACGCCTCGGAGGCCGTCTTCGGCATGCTCTGGGGGAGGCCGGGCCTCGACCTCAAGACGCGGGCGCTGATCTGCGTCGTCTCCGACACCGCGACGCATGCCTGGCCGGAGCTGAAGATCCATCTGCGCATGGCCCGCAACATGGGCTGGACCGAGGAGGAGCTGAGCGAGGCGCTGCTGCACATGGGCGGCTATGTCGGCCTGCCCTCGGTGCGCGAGGGGCTGCTGGTGGCGCGCGAGCTGTTCCGCGAGATGCGCGAGGAGGGCGAGGGCGCCGCGCCCTGAGCCTGGAGCAGCGAGCCTGGAGCAGCGAGCCTGGAGCAGCCTCCGGTTACGCCCGTTCACGGCGGATCCCCGGTCGCCGGGCGGCGGGCCGGAGTCTAGGGCACTTCTCCTGAACCGGTGTTCAGGGGAAGTGCCCTAGCAAGCTGGAGGGTTGCGCCCGGCGTCCGAGCAGAGGCAGGACGGTGGAACCGTCCCGCGCTCGGCATGGGGCGGACCCGCCGAGACGCGCGATCAAACAATGGCCTGGACCGTGATCCGTGACCCCGTGTGGCCGGATCATGGTCTAGGAGAGGGGGCGATCCGCTTCGGAGCCTGCCGCATGACCGATCCCGATCCCCTCGCCGCCCGCCATATGCGGCGGGCGCTCGCGCTGGCCTGCGACTCCGTCGCGGCGGGGGGAGGCCCCTTCGGCGCGGTCATCGCCCGCGGCGCGGAGCCCGTCGCCGAGGGGACCAACCGGGTGACGGAGACGCTCGACCCGACGGCGCATGCCGAGATCACCGCCATCCGCCGCGCCTGCGCCGCGCTCGGGCGCTTCGACCTGCGCGGCCTCACCCTCTATTCGAGCTGCGAGCCCTGCCCGATGTGCCTCGCCGCCATCCACTGGGCGCGGCTCGACGCGGTGCGCTTCGCCGGCAGCCGGGAGGATGCCGCGGCGGCTGGGTTCGACGACGCGCTGCTCTACCGCGAGGTGGCGCTGCCGCCGGAGCGGCGCAGCGTCCCGGCCCTCCGGCTGCTGGCGGCGGAGGGGCGGCGGCCCTTCGAGGCCTGGCTCGCCAGGCCGGACCGCGTGCCCTACTGACGCGTCCCCTTGCCGGGCCTGGACCATGATCCGCTCACACAGGTCCACGGATCAGGGTCCAGGCCGCTGCTTGATCGCGCGAGGCACGCCTTCGGTGAGTCCGCCCCGGGCGATCAGGCCGCCGCGGCGTCCGGATCGCCCGGGGCGGTTTCCCAGCCGGGCCCGATCAGGGTGACGACCCGGCGCCCGGCCGCGTCCGGCCGGCAGGCGATGGCGCCCTGCTTCTCCAGGAATTCGAGCGCGGAGCGGCCGCGGCCGCGCGAGACGCTGCCGAGCACCCGGGCGATGGCGAGGTCCGAGGGACAGGGCGCCGCCTCCAGCGCCGCGCGCGCCAGCAGCAGATAGGCGCCCTGGCGGTCCTCCGGCAGGGCGGCGGCCAGGGCCAGCGCCTCCGGCCATTCCGGCCGCGCCTCCAGCGCCTCGCCCACGCCCGCCAGCACCGTCATCAGCAGGCGGCGGAAGGCGGGCAGGTCGAGCGGCCGGCCCGGCAGCATCTCGATGCGGCAGCGGAGCTGGAAATCCTGCAGCAGCGCCTGCGCCGGGCGGAAGGCGGCGCCAGGATCCTCGAGGATGCTCCGGAGGATGGCGAGCTGGGCGCGGCGGCGCGCCGCCGCCTCCTCGGCCGTCGGCGGCGGCAGGGCGGAGGGCGCCGCCGGGCGGGCGGCGGCGAGCTGCGCCAGGATGTCGGGCGGCGGCGCGGCGGGGGGGCGGCGCAGGCGCGGCGCCTCCGCCGGCGCGGCGGCGAGGATGAGGGCGCGGGCCTCCTCGACCGGGGTCTCGGGCAGCGGCATCAGCCCGGGGCCGGCGCCGCGGCTCTCGGTCTCGACCGCGCCCACCCGCACGGCGAGCGGGCGCCGCGCCAGGGCCGGGCCGAGCGCCATGAAGCGGCCGCGCTCGAGGTCGCGGAACATCTCCGCCTGCCGCTTCTCCATCCCCAGCAGGTCGGCGGCGCGCGCCATGTCGATATCGAGGAAGGTGCGGCCCATCAGGAAATTGCTTGCCTCCGCCGCGACGTTCTTGGCCAGCTTGGCCAGGCGCTGGGTGGCGATGACGCCGGCGAGGCCCCGCTTGCGGCCGCGGCACATCAGGTCGGTCATGGCGCCGAGCGAGGCGCGCCGTGCCTCCTCCGCGACATCGACGCCGCCGGCCGGGGCGAAGAGCTGCGCCTCGTCCACCACGACGAGGAGCGGCGTCCAGAAGGGGCGGTCGGCGGCGAAGAGGCCGTCGAGGAAGGCGGCGGCGCGGCGGAGCTGGCCCTCGATCTCGACGCCTTCGAGGTTCAGCACCACCGAGACGCGGTGCTGCCGCACCCGTTCGGCGGCCAGCGCCAGACCGGCCTCGGTCTGCTCGGCGGCGTCGATGACGAGATGGCCGTAGCGCTCGGCCAGCGAGACGAAATCGCCCTCCGGGTCGATCACGGCCTGCTGCACGAAAGGGGCGCTGCGCTCCAGCAGCCGGCGCAGGAGATGCGACTTGCCGCAGCCGGAATTGCCCTGGACGAGCAGGCGGGTGGCCAGAAGCTCCTCCAGGTCCAGCAATGCCGGCTGGCCATTGTCCCTGTGCCCAAGATCGATGCTGACCGCCATCCCGTCCCTGGATCGCCGAAGTGGTGCCGCCCCGGCATCCTGGCCCGGCCTTCCCGACCCGGGGGCGGGACAGGGGCGGGGCGACGGGCGGATGCGGGCGTGACGCAGGCCGGCGCCGGGCCGTGGCCCGCCGGCTGGCCCTGGGTCTAGCCCGCAAGCCGCCCGGAAGGAACACCGGAAGGAACACCGGAAGGAACAGACGGGAGGCGGGTGTTCACCGGCAGGAAAGACGTGATCGGCTAGGGAGGCGCATGACCCTTCCGACCTCCGACGAGATCGCCACGCAATTCGCCGAGATGCGGCGCTTCGTCGACCGGCGCATCGCCGAGCTGAGCGCCGAGCTCGGCGCGACGGTGCAGCTCATGGATTGCAGCGAGGCCAATCTCGCGGGCCAGCTCGCCCGGATCCAGGAGCAGATTGCCGGCCTCGTCGCGCTCCCGGCCGCCGATACCCGCAACAGCGGCATCGAGCTGGAGGCGGTGGTGCAGGCGACGGAGGCGGCGGCGAACACCATCCTGGAGGCGGCGGAGGCGATCCAGGCCTGGATCGCCGAGAGCGGCTGCGACCGGGCGGCAGCGCAGGCGCTTTCGGCCCGGGTCAGCGCGATCTTCGAGGCCTGCGGCTTCCAGGACGTGACCGGCCAGCGCATCCGCCGCGCCATCCAGCACCTGGAGCAGGTCGGAACCTTGCTGCAAGGGCTGATGCCGGGCGACGCCGCGACGCCGGCGGCGCCGGTCCGGGTGCAGGCCCTGCCGTGCACGGTCTCCCCTGCGGCGGCAAGCCAGCCCGACCTCGCCCAAGCCGAGATCGACCGGTTGCTGGCCGGATGAAAGCTGAAAAGACAGGCGGTTGCGGGATGACGCTGCGGCAGAGAATGATGTTGCCATCGCGGCTCATCGGCGGAGACGCGCTGAAAACACAGCTTCCTGCGCGGCTATCCTGATACGGCGCTGAAAACGGAACCCGGGCCGCCGCCAGGATCGCTGGCGCGGCCCGGGCCGTGAGCCGACCCGCTGGGATCAGGCGGCCGCGTCCGCCGTCCGCAACTCCCGCAGCAGGTAGCGCACGCGATTCGCCGCGACCGTGCCTTTCAGCGCGTCGCGCCAGGCCGTCTCGGCCACGCGCTGATGCAGCGCGACCGCCTCGTCCGCCGCGGTGATCATCGCCACCCCGGCGCCGACCGCCGGGCCGCTATCGGGCGGGAAGGGGCTGGTCACCACATGGGCCCGCTCCCGGCCCCGCAGCACGATGAAGCTGCCGGTCGGCTCCGGCCCCTCCTTCAACCCGATCTGCAACCCGATCGGCACCGACTCCATGAGCGCCGCCAGGCTCTCCACCTCGGCGATCGCCGCCGCGCGGCAGCGCGCCCGGCCGCGTTCGGAGACCGCCAGGCCCGGCGCCACGCCCTCCTGCAGCATCCGCCGCAGGGAGGCCTCGGAGAGGATGGCGATGATGCTCGGCCGGCGCTGCTGGTAGAGCTTCCGCCGGGCGAGCAGGCTGGAGAGCGCCTGCTCCGCCTGGTTGCGGCCCTGCAGCGGATCCGGGGCGGCATCGACCGATTCCGCCCAGGCCTCGTTCAGGGCCGCCTCATAGGTGTCCGAGGCCACCTGGAAGCAGGTGCCGCCGCCGAAGATGAGGATCTGGTCGGCCTCCTCCTCGATCTGGCGGAGGCGCTCAAGGAAGGCCAGGGGGCGGGAGAAGTAGTCGATGCCGATCCCCAGCAGGGAGAGGGGCGAGATCTTCAGCAACTCGGCGAGTCGGCGGATCGTGTCGAGCTTGATGACCTCGCCCTTCTCGTAGCGGTAGAGGGCTGCCCGCGACACCCCGAGTCTCGCCGCGATCTCCTCGGCCCGCAGGCCCGATTCAAGGCGGTAGGCGCGCAACTGCTGCCCGATATCCGCAAAACGCATTCCTACTCTCCGGCTCGCCGCGCGGCCGGGATGGGTGGCGTTATCTGGACATCCTCGCCCACCCGGCACTGGTCCAAAAAACCTGCGCGCTTTTCGCGGTCATTGCAAGCATCGCGCGAAGTTGCCGGGCGCCAGGGCGCACCCGGCTCTGGCGCTCGCGCGCTGCGTCAGTCCTTCGGGTCGGCCACAACCGGGTGCGCGGCGAGCGTCTCCAGCGCCTTCACCAGCCCGGAATGGTCGAGCCCGCCATTCCCCGCCGCCACCGAGGCGGAGAAGAGCTGCTGCGTGGAGGCGGTGTTGGGCAGGGCAACGCCGAGATCCTTCGCCGCCTGCAGGGCGAGGTTCAGATCCTTCTGGTGCAGGGCGATGCGGAAGCCGGGGTTGAAGGTCCGCTTGATCATCCGCTCGCCATGCAGCTCGAGGATGCGGGAGGTGGCGAGGCCGCCCATCAGCGCCTGGCGCACCCGGGCCGGGTCGGCGCCCGCCTTGCTGGCGAAGACCAGCGCCTCGCCCACCGCCTCGATGGTGAGCGCCACGATGATCTGGTTGGCCACCTTGGTGGTCTGCCCGGCGCCGTTGGGGCCGACCAGGGTGACGTTCTTGCCCATCTTGTCGAAGAGCGGCCGGGCGCGTTCGAAGGCGGCCTCCGGACCGCCGACCATGATGGTCAGGCTGGCCTGCTTGGCCCCGACCTCGCCGCCCGAGACCGGCGCATCGAGGTAGTCGCAGCCGAGGGCGTTGATCTTCGCGGCGAAGCCCTTGGTCGCGGTCGGGCTGATCGAGCTCATGTCGATCACCAGCTTGCCCTTGGAGAGCCCGGCCGCGACCCCGTCGGCGCCGAACAGCACCGCCTCGACATCCGGGGTGTCGGGAACCATCAGGATGACGACCTCGGCCGCGGCGGCGACGGCTTTCGCGTCCGGCACCACCTGGTAGGCACCGCGCTCGGCAGAGCCCAGGCTCTTGCGCTCGGGCACGATGATCTCGTGCCCGGCCTCCTTCAGATGGCCGGCCATGGGCTTGCCCATGATGCCGAGGCCGATGAAGCCGATCTTCATTGCGTGTGATCCTTGCGCTGCGGGCGGGTGGGGCAGGCCGTGTCGGACCGGCCCGCGGATGTCGTGACGTGCAGCCGGCGCAGCCGGCCGGGCGCCCGGATGGGCGTCGCCGGCCGCGCCTTCCGGCGCGCCTGTCGGCGCGACGCGGCGACGCCAGGCCGCCGGACGCGGCGCCGGCGTTCGAGGGCATCGATGCGGCACCATCGATGCAAGCCGGTAGACCCGTTCACGCCAGGAATCTGTCTGTGCTGGCGACTAAGCCTTTGAAGGTCAGGCATTATTGCGGCGGCTTGGCACAGGGTTCCACGCCGGATGGGTTTATCGGGCCTGGCGGTAGGGAGCGAACCAGCCGAGGCCGGCCTCGGTCTCGCCGGCCGGGCGGTACTCGCAGCCGATCCAGCCGCGGAAGCCGAGCTCGTCGATGCGGCGGAAGACGAAGGGCCAGTTCACCTCGCCGGTGCCCGGCTCGTTGCGGCCCGGATTGTCGGCCACCTGCATATGGGCGATCAGCGGCAGGTGCGTCTCCACCCGCTTGACGATATCGCCCTCGGTGATCTGGCAGTGGTAGAGGTCGAATTGCAGGCCGAGCCGCTCCGGCCCGATCGCCTCGATGATCGCCGCCCCTTCCGCCATGGTGTTGAGGAAGAAGCCGGGGATGTCGCGGTGATTGATGGGCTCGATCACCGGCTTCACCCCGGCCTTGCCGCATTCCTCCGCCGCCCAGGCGAGGTTGGCGGCATAGGTGGCGAGCAGCGTGTCGCGCGGCACGCCGGCCGGGGCGAGGCCGGCCATCAGGTGCAGCCGCGGGCAGGCGAGGGCGGCGGCGTAGTCGAGGCCATGCTTCACCCCCTCCCGGAACTCCTGCTGCCGCCCGGGCAGGGCGGCGATGCCCCGCTCGCCCTTCGCCCAATCGCCCGGCGGGGCGTTGAAGAGCACCTGCTGCAGCCCGTGATCCTTCAGCCGCTGCGCGATCTCCGCCGCCGGATGCTCATAGGGGAAGAGGAATTCCACCGCCTGGAAGCCGGCGGCACGGGCGCGGGCGAAGCGGTCGAGGAAGGGGACCTCGTTGAACATCATCGACAGGTTGGCGGCGAAGCGCGGCATGGCGCGAGAACTCCCCCCATTGGGCTGCGGAAGCTAGAGCGTGATCGCCCGCGGTGGAAGCACCGAAGGCGTGAATCGCGCGGCCAAACAAGGCGCTAGGCCATGGTCCGCGGACCGGCGTGAGCGGATCGTGGTCTGGAGCGTGATCGCCCGCGGTGGAAGCACCGAAGGCGTGAATCACGCGACCAAACAAGGCGCTAGACCATGATCCGCGAGCCGGGGCGAGCGGATCATGGTCTAGCGGCGCGACGCCGAACTGGCTACTGCCGCAGGGGTTGGCCCTCCGGGCCGATGCCCGGGCGAGGCTTGTGGTGGGGCGCCCGGCCTGCGGGAGCGGTTGCGGAGGGGATCATGCAGACTGGCCATTCCGACCCGGTGCGGCTGCTCGGGCTGCTGGCCGTGCTCGCCCTCGCCGCCGGCTGCCTGCTGGTGCTGCGGCCCTTCCTCTCCTCGCTGCTCTGGGCGGCGATCCTCGTCTATTCCACCTGGCCTGCCTTCCGGCTGCTGCGCGAGCGGCTGCGGCTCTCGCCCGGCGCCGCCGCCGCGGTGATGGTGGTGGTGGAGTTCCTGCTCATCGGCCTGCCGCTGGTCTATGCCACGCCGACCTCGCGCGAGGAGATCGACGGACTCCGCACGGCGGTGGAGCGCTTTCTCACCGCCGGCCTGCCCGGGATCGGCGACTGGCTCGGGCGGTTGCCGATGGTCGGCCCAATGCTGCACGACTACCTCGCCGGCGTCGATTTCGGCCTCTCCGGCCTCGCCGACCTGATCTCGCCCTATGCCGGCACCCTCGCGCAGGGGTTGCTCGGCCTGCTGCTCGCCCTGCTCTCCGGCATGGCCGAGGTGCTGGTCGCAATCTTCCTCGCCTTCTTCTTCTACCGCGACGGGCCGGCCATCGCGCAGCGGAGCGAGGCGGCGCTGGCGCGGCTGGCCGGGGCGCGCAGCCGCCATCTGGTCCAGCTCACCGGCGACGTGACGCGCGGCGTGGTCTACGGGCTGCTCGGCACCGCCGTGGCGCAGGGGGTGATGACTTGGTTCGGCCTCTGGCTCGCCGGGGTGCCGCGGCCGGCCCTGCTCGGGGTGGTGGCCGGCGGCATCTCCATCTTCCCGGTCGGGGCGCCGCTGGTCTGGATCCCGGCGACGCTCTGGCTCCTCGCCGAGGGGCGCACCGGCTGGGCGATCTTCCTCGGCCTCTACGGCACCTTCGGCATCAGCAGCGCCGACAACGTGATCCGCCCCTGGCTGATCTCCCGCGGCGCCGACCTGCCGCTGCTGCTGACCCTGCTCGGGGCGCTCGGCGGGGTCTTCGCCTTCGGCTTTCTCGGCCTGTTTCTTGGGCCGGTGCTGCTCGCGGTCGGCTTCAACCTGCTGAAGGATTGGGCGGAGGAGCCCGCGGCCCCGCTGCGCGATCCCGGCTGAGGCCTTTTCGCGCGCCCTCGCCGCGGCCTATAGGTCAGGCTGGGCGAGACCCGGAATACCGGGCCGAGGCGGGAGACTGGGCGATGTGGAGAGGGGCAGGGGCGATCCTGCAGGCCGCCGTCCGGGCGGTGCCGGCAGGCCTGGGCGGGGCGGCGGGCGGGGTCGTGGCGCGCCGCCGACGCGGCCGTGGCGGCGCGCGGCCCTGGCGGCACGGCGCCGTGCCGGCCGCCGTCGCCGGCCGCGATCCGCGCTAGATGGCCGCCTTCATCCTTTCGCGCATCCTGCAGGCCATCCCGGTCATGCTGGTGGTGGCGCTCATCAGCTTCGCCATGTTCGCCTATGTCGGCGATCCGGTGGCGATCATGCTGGGGCAGGATTTCACCGAGGCGCAGCGCCTCCAGCTCGTCCATGATCTCGGCCTCGACCAGCCCTTCTTCGTGCAATTCGCCACCTTCGTCGGGCATGCCTTGCAGGGCGAGTTCGGCCTCTCCTACCGCCTGTCGCGCCCGGTGGCGGAGCTGATCGCCGAACGCGCCCCGGCGACGCTCGAGCTCGCCTTCTGCGCCGCGCTGGTGGCGCTGCTCGTCGGGGTGCCGATGGGCGTCTATACCGGCCTGTACCGCAACTCCTGGCTCAGCCGCGCCTTCCTCACCTTCAGCCTCATCGGCGTCTCGCTGCCGACCTTCCTCATCGGCATCCTGCTGATCCTGATCTTCTCGGTCTGGCTCGGCTGGCTGCCGAGCTTCGGCCGGGGCGAGGTGGTGCGGATCGGCTGGTGGAGCACCGGGCTGCTCACCCTCTCCGGCCTCAAGGCGCTGGTCCTGCCCTCCATCACCCTCGGCATGTTCCAGCTCACCCTCATCATGCGGCTGGTGCGGGCCGAGATGCTGGAGGTGCTGCGGACGGACTACATCAAATTCGCCCGCGCCCGCGGCCTCTCCAACCGCGCCATCAATTTCGGCCATGCGCTGAAGAACACGCTGGTGCCGGTGATCACCATCGCCGGGCTGCAGCTCGGCGGCATCATCGCCTTCGCCATCGTCACCGAGACGGTCTTCCAGTGGCCGGGGATGGGGCTGCTCTTCATCCAGTCGGTCGGCGCCGCCGACATCCCGGTGATGGCGGCCTACCTGCTGCTCATCGCCCTCGTCTTCGTCATCATCAACCTCGTCGTCGACCTGCTCTACTACCTGGTGGATCCCCGCCTGCGGATCGGCCGTGGCGCGGCGGGAGGGCATTGAGATGGCCATTGCCGCCGCCCTCTCGCGCGCCCTCGACAGCGATCTCTGGTGGTCCTTCCGGCGCTCGCCCGTCACCATGCTCTCGGCCCTGGTGGCACTGGTCTGCATCCTCGGCGCGGCGCTCGCCCCCTGGCTCGCGCCGCACGACCCCTTCGACCTGGCGACGCTCAATCTCGGCGACGCCTTCAAGCCGCCCGCCTGGTCGGCCGAGGGCGACGCGCTCTATCCGCTCGGCACCGACGACCAGGGCCGCGACATGCTCTCGGCCATCATGTACGGCGCCCGCGTCTCGCTGCTGGTCGGCATCTCGGCGGTGGTCTTCTCCACCGTGGTCGGCGTCGCGGTCGGGTTGCTCGCCGGCTATCTCGGCGGCTGGGCGGATGGGCTGCTGATGCGCATCGCCGATATCCAACTCACCTTCCCCTCCATCCTCATCGCCCTCCTGGTCGATGGCGTGGTGCGGGCCGCCCTGCCGCGGGAGCTGCACGACCGCATCGCCCTCTTCGTCGTCATCTTCGCCATCGGCATCAGCGCTTGGCCGCAATTCGCCCGCACCGTGCGCGGCTCCACCCTGGTCGAGCGCAACAAGGAATACGTGCTGGCGGCGCGCGTCATCGGCATCTCGCAGCTCCGCATCATGCTGACGCACGTGCTGCCGAACGTGGTGGGGCCGGTGCTGGTGATCGCCACCCTCGGCCTCAGCAGCGCCATCATCACCGAGGCGACGCTCTCCTTCCTCGGCGTCGGCGTGCCGCCGACCCAGCCCTCGCTCGGCACCCTCATCCGCATCGGCAACGACTTCCTGTTCAGCGGCGAGTGGTGGATCACCATCTTCCCCGGCGCCGCGCTCATCGCCATGGTGCTTTCGGTGAACCTGCTCGGCGACTGGCTGCGCGACGCGCTGAACCCGAGGCTCCGCTGATGCCGCCGCCCGTCCTGTCCGTCCGCGGCCTCCGCGTCGAATTCCCGACCCGGCGCGGCGTGCTGACCGCCCTCAGCGACGTCTCCTTCGACATCGCGCCGGGCGAGGTGCTCGGCGTGGTCGGCGAATCGGGCGCCGGCAAGTCGATGACCGGGGCCGCCATCATCGGGCTGCTGGAGCCGCCGGGGCGGATCGCCGGCGGCGAGATCCGGCTGCAGGGCGAGCGCATCGACACCCTGCCCTATGACCGCATGCGGCGCATCCGCGGCAAGCGGATCGGCGCCATCTTCCAGGACCCGCTGACCACGCTGAACCCGCTCTACACCGTCGGCCGGCAGCTCATCGAGACGATGCAGACCCATCTCTCCCTGTCGGACCGCGAGGCGCGGCAGCGGGCGATCGGCTGGCTGGAGATGGTCGGCATCCCGGCGGCGGCGCAGCGGGTGGACAGCTACCCGCACGAATTCTCGGGCGGCATGCGCCAGCGCGTGGTCATCGCCCTCGCGCTCTGCGCCGAGCCGATCCTCGTCGTCGCCGACGAGCCGACCACGGCGCTCGACGTCTCCATCCAGGCGCAGATCATCGCGCTGCTGAAGCGGCTGGCGCGGGAGAAGGGCACGGCGATGATGCTGGTCACGCACGACATGGGCGTCATCGCCGAGACGGCGGACCGGGTCGCGGTGATGTATGCCGGGCGGATCGCCGAGATCGGCCCGGTGCGGGCGGTGGTGAAGGCGCCGAAACACCCCTATTCCGCCGGGCTGATGGCCTCCATCCCGCCGCTCGACCGCAAGGTGGCGCATCTCGCCGGCATCGAGGGCGCCATGCCGCGGCTCTCGGCCATCCCGCCGGGCTGCGCCTTCAACCCGCGCTGCCCGCATGTCTTCGACCGCTGCCGGCGCGAGCGGCCGGAGCTGATCGAGACCGGCACCACCCGGGCCGCCTGCTGGCTCTACGACCCCGCCTCGGAGCGGCAGGCGCCGGAGCTGCTGCGCCATGGCTGAGCGCGTGGAGGCGCCGCGCGGCGCCGCCCCGGTGATGCTCGCGGTCGAGGACTTGGCGCGGCATTTCGACGTCTCCCGGCCGCTGCTGCAGCGGCTGCTGGCCGGGGAGGGGCGGCGCAGCCTGAAGGCGGTGGACGGCGTCTCCTTCGAGATCCCGCGCGGCACCACCCTCTCCCTCGTCGGCGAGAGCGGCTGCGGCAAGTCCACCGTCGCCCGGCTGGTGGTCGGGCTCTACCGGCCGACGCGCGGCCGCATCGGCTTCGACGGCAGGGCGCTGGAGCAGGCGCGCGCCGATGCGGCGCAGCGGCGCCGGATGCAGATGATCTTCCAGGACCCCTATGCCTCGCTGAACCCGCGCTGGCGGGTAAGCGACATCATCGCCGAGCCGATCCGCGCCTTCGGCCTGGCGCCGGGGGCGGCGGCGCAGCGGGCGCGCGTCGCCGAGCTGCTGACCCAGGTCGGCCTCTCGCCGCTCGATGGCGAGAAATTCCCGCACGAGTTCAGCGGCGGCCAGCGCCAGCGCATCTCCATCGCCCGGGCGCTGTCCTCCAACCCGGAATTCCTGGTCTGCGACGAGCCGACCAGCGCCCTCGACGTCTCGGTGCAGGCGCAGATCCTGAACCTGATGAAGGAGCTGCAGGCGCGGCTCGGCCTCACCTATCTCTTCATCAGCCACAACCTCGCCGTGGTGCGGCAGGTCTCCGACCAGATCGGCGTCATGTATCTCGGCCGGCTGGTCGAGCTGGCGGCGGCCGAGACCCTCTTCACCGCGCCGCGCCACCCCTATACCCGGGCCCTGATGGAGGCGATCCCGGACCTGGAGATGACCGGGCGGCAGCGCATCCCGGTCGGCGGCGAGGTGCCGAGCCCGATCGACCCGCCCTCCGGCTGCCCCTTCCATCCCCGCTGCCCGCTCGTCGCGGATCGCTGCCGCGCCGAGATGCCGCGTCTGCTGCCGCCGCGCGGCCAGGCGGGGACGGTGGTGGCCTGCCATGCGGTCGAGGAGGGGCGCGACCCGCCGCCGGCCCCCGCCGGCGCCGATCAGCGGATCGGCACGACGGCGACGGCATTGTAGGGCGAGCCGTCGACCAGCTTGGTCGACCAGGCCATGTAGACGACGACGTTGCGCTCCTCGTCGAGGAAGCGGTGCACCCGGGTCTCCTTGAAGAAGAGGCTGGTGGCGCTCTCATAGACCCGCTCGCCCTTCTCGCTCTTGCGCGCGGCCTCGCTCACCGAGACCGTGCCCGTCGCGGTGCATGAGAGGGCGAAGCGCGCCGGGTCCTCGGCCAGCCCGACCATGCCCTTGACGCCGCCGGTGCGGGCCTGGGCGATGTAGCAGGAGATGCCGGGGACCTTCGGGTCGTCGAAGCGCTCGATGACGATCTGGTGGCTGCGCGTCAGGCCGAGATTGGTCAGGGCGGTGTTCACATGGCCGATCTCCTTCGTCTCCTGCGCCCGCGCCGCCGCGGCGGTGCCGAGCAGCAGGGCGGCGGCGACAGCGAGGGAGGCGAGGCGCGCGGCGCGCGGGGCCGGATGGCGGCGGGTGGTCATCGGGATCCTCCAGGATGGTTGCAGCGCGCGGCGCGCTCGGCGACGGAAAAAGCGTCAGCGCCCGCTCCGTTCAAGCAGGTAGGCGGGAAATCTCCGGAAGGGCGCATTCCGGGCCTATTCCGCCAGCACCGCCCCGTCGCGCCGCGGATCGGCGCCGCCCTCGAGCGTGACGCCCGCCGCGTCGCGCCGGATGCGGATGGCGTGCAGTCCGCTCGTCATCGGCCGGATGGCGACGGGGAAGCCGCGCGCCTGCAGCGCCGGGGCGAGCTCGGCCGCCGCCGTCTCCGCCTCGAGCTCGAGCGTCGCATTGGCGGCGCCGATGCGCGGCAGGGCCACCGCCGCCTGCGGCGCCATGTCCCAGTCCAGCATGGCGACCAGCGTCTGGATCACATGGCCGATGATCCGCGTCCCGCCGGCCGAGCCGAGCACGGCGACCGGCGTGCCCGCCCGGTCGAAGACGATGGTCGGCGACATGGAGGAGCGCGGCCGCTTCCCCGGCCCGACGCGGTTGGCGACCGGCCGTCCGTCCTGCTCCGGCAGGAAGGAGAAATCCGTCAGCTCGTTGTTGAGCAGCATCCCGGCCACCATGCGGCGGGCGCCGAAGACATCCTCGATCGTCGTGGTCAGCGCCACGGCATTGCCGGCGGCATCGAGGATGGAGAGATGGCTGGTGCCGTGCTCCGGCTGCGGCGGCTGGCTGGCGAGCGGCGCGCCGCCGCCCCAGGGCGGATTGCCCGGCCGCGGCAGGCCGGCCCGGTCGCGGTCGAGGAGCTGCGCCCGCAGCAGCAGATAGGCCGGGTCGAGCAGCCCGCGCAGCGGCACCGGCACCTGGTCGGCATCGGCGAGGTAGAGGTTGCGGTCGGCAAAGGCGATGCGCCCGGCCTCGCCGAGCAGATGCGCCGCATCCAGCGCGCGGAGCGGCGGCTCGCCCTCCCGCGGCGCCAGGGAGGCCATGTCCTGATGCGCCAGGATGGTCATCGCCTGCAGCACCGTGACGCCGCCCGAGGAGGGCGGCGGGAAGCCGCAGATGGTCCAGATGCGATAGGGGCCGCAGACCGGGTTGCGCTGCCGCGGCGCATAGGCGTCGAGATCGGCGGCCGTCATCAGGCCGGGATTGGGCTCGGCCTGCACCGCGGCGGCGATATCCTCCGCGATCGGGCCGCGATGCAGCGCATCCGCGCCCCGGTCGGCCACCGCCCGCAGGGTCGCGGCGAGCGCCGGGTTGCGCAGCGTCGCCCCTTCGGCGAGCGGCCGGCCCTCCGGCAGGAAGACCGCGCGCGCCGCCGGGTCACGCTCCAGCCGCCCGGCCTCGGCGGCGATCAGGGGGGCGAGGCGCGGCGAGACCGGCACCCCGGACTCGGCCGCCGCGATGGCCGGGGCGAGGAGCAGTGGCCAGGGCAGGCGGCCGAGCGCGCGATGCGCCACCTCCAGCATGCGCAGGGCGCCAGGCACGCCGACGGCGCGGCCGCCCAGCGCCGCCTCATGGAAGCCCATCGGCCGGCCGTCGCGGAGGAAAAGGTCGGGGCCCGCCGCGGCGGGGGCGGTCTCCCGGCCGTCCCAGGCGGACAGGTGCCGCCGACCGGCCTCCCAATGCAGCAGCAGCGCGCCGCCGCCGAGGCCGGAGGCCTGCGGCTCGACCACGGCCAGCATGGCCTGGGCGGCGATGGCGGCGTCGAGCGCCGTGCCGCCGGCGCGCAGCATCGCCATCCCGGCCTCGGCGGCCAGGGGATGCGCCGCGGCCACCATCTGCCGCTGAGCCTGGGCGGGCGCGGCGGCGAGCAGGGCAAGGAGCGCGAGCAGGACCAGGCGGATCATCGCGCTTCCCTCGGATGCCGGGCAGGTGGGCGGGGTCCCGCTGTAGAGCATCCTGCGCCGGGCCTGGCCAGATGGCGACAAGGCCTCGATCCAGCTCGGTCTCTCAGCCTTGGGCCATCAGGCCCCGGCGCGGCGCCCGGCCTCGCTGCCCGCGCCGGCCGTCACCCGCGCCCCGCCGCGATGCCGGAAGGCGAGGGCCTCGGCCACATGCGGCCGCCGCACCGTCGCGCTGCCGTCGAGATCGGCGATGGTCCGCGCCACGCGGAGCGTGCGGGTGAAGCCGCGCGCCGAGAGCCGCAGCCGCTCCGCCGCCTGCTCCGCGAGGGTGCGGGCCTCGGCATCCGCCTGCAACCCGCGCTCCAGCGCGCCGCCCTCCGCCGCGGCGTTGCAGCGCGGCCCCTCCGCGCCGTAGCGGGCTCTCTGGCGCTCCCGTGCCGCCGCGATCCGGGCGGCGACCACGGCGGTCGTCTCGCCGGACGGGGCGCGGGAGAGCTCGGCCGGCGGCACCGGCACCACCTCGATCGCCAGGTCTATCCGGTCGAGCAGCGGGCCGGAGAGCCGCTGCTGGTAGTCCTCGCCGCAGCGCGGCGCCCGGCCGCATTCGCGCGGCGCATCGCCGAGATAGCCGCAGCGGCAGGGATTCATCGCCGCGATGCACTGGAAGCGCGCCGGATAGGTGACATGGTGGTTGGCGCGGCTGATGGTCGCGCGCCCCGTCTCCATCGGCTGGCGCAGGGCTTCCAGCGCCGGGCGCGGGAATTCCGGCCATTCGTCGAGGAAGAGCACGCCGTGATGCGCCAGGCTGATCTCGCCCGGCCGGGCGCGGTTGCCGCCGCCGATCAGCGCCGCCTGGCTGGCGCTGTGATGCGGCTCTCGGAAGGGCGGGCGGGTGACGAGGCGGCCCTCGCGCAGCAGCCCGGCGATGGAGTGGACCAGGCTGACCTCCAGCGCCTCGGCGGGGCCGAGATCGGGCAGCAGCCCGGGAAGCCGCGCCGCCAGCATCGACTTGCCGGCGCCGGGCGGGCCGATCATCAAGAGGTTATGGCCACCGGCCGCGGCGATCTCGAGCGCCCGCTTGGCGCTCTCCTGGCCCTTCACCTCGGAGAGGCAGGGGCCGCGCCAGGGCGTGTCGTCCGGCACCGGCGGCACCGGCGGGGTCAGCACCTGCACGCCGCGGAAATGGTTCATCAGTGCCAGCAGGTCGGGCGCCGCCAGCACCTCGATCCGCCCGGCCCAGGCGGCCTCGCCGCCCTGCTCGGCGGGGCAGATCAGGCCGAGCTCGCGGGCCGAGGCGCCGAGCGCCGCCGGCAGCACGCCGGCCACCGGGTTGATGCCGCCATCCAGCGCCAGCTCGCCGAGCGCGGCATAGCCCGCCAGCTCCTCGCGCGGCAGCACATCCATGGCGGCGAGGACGGCGAGCGCGATGGGCAGGTCGAGATGGCTGCCCTCCTTGGCGATGTCGGCCGGTGCCAGGTTCACCAGCACCCGCTTCGGCGGCAGGGAGAGGCCGAGGCCGGCCAGGGCGGCGCGCACCCGCTCCCGGCTCTCGGCCACCGCCTTGTCCGCGAGCCCCACCACCAGGAAGGCCGGCAGCCCGGCGGCGATCTGCACCTGCACCTCGACCGGCATGGCCTCGATGCCGGCGAAGGCGAAGCTGGCGACGCGCGCAATCGTCATGACAGCGGAACATGACGATTGGCGCGCGGATTGGCAAGCGGTCCCGCAACCGGCAGGCGAGGGCGGTCTACCCGGCCGCCGCCTCCGCCCGGCGCAGCAGGCGCAGGAAATTGCCCGACCAGAGCAGGCCGAGCTCCCGCTTGCCGTAGCCGCGCCGGAGCAGCGCCGCGCTCAGCCCCGGGCTCTCGGCCGCGTTCTGCCAGCCCTCGACGCCGCCGCCGCCATCGAAATCCGAGGAGAGGCCGACATGCTCGATGCCGATCCGGGTCACCGCATGGTCGACATGGTCGGCCATGGCCTCGACGCCGGCCGGGTTCTTCGCCCCCTCCGGCACCCGCTGCAGGAAGGCGGGCACGGCGGTGATCTGCGCCAAGCCGCCGACCTGCCGCAGCATGTCGAGCTGCTCGTCGTCGATGCCGCGCGGATGGTCGCAGAGCGCCCGGCAGGCGGTGTGGGTGGCGACGATGGGGGTCTTCGAGAGCTCCGCCGCCTGCATCATGCCGCGCTTCGAGACATGGCTGACATCGACCAGCATGCCGGCCTCGTTCAGCGCCGCGACCGCCTCGCGCCCGAGCGGCGAGAGGCCACCATGCTCCTCCGCCGCGTCGCCGAGCGGGGCGCGCGGCCGGGCGCTGTCGGCCAGGTCGTTGTGCCCGTCATGGGTCAGCGTCAGGTAGCAGGCGCCGAGCGCCTTCCAGCGCCGGATGGCGCCGAGGTCATGGCCCATGGCGTAGCCGTTCTCGACCGCCGAGAGCACCGCCTGCGCCCCGGCGGCGAAGCAGGCCTCCAGCGCGTCGGCCGTCGCGCAGAAGCGGCGCGCGGCGCCATCGGCCCGGCCGCGGATGTGGCGCAGCATCGCCTCGGCGCGCTCGGCGGCCGCGGCATGGCCGGCCGCGTCCCGCTTGCCCTGCGGCACATAGGCGATGAAGACGACGGCGTTCAGCCCGCCCCGCGCCATCTTCGGGAAATCGACCCGCATCGTGCCCTCGGCCAGCGGATCGGGCGGCTCCGGCCAGCGGATGTCGACATGGGTGTCGAGGCAGAGCGTGGCGGCGTGGATCGCCGCGGCCTCCTCGCTCACCGCTCGCCCCAGCCGGTCAGGAAGCGCTGCAGCAGCGTGCCGAGCAGATCGACATTGTAGCCGCCCTCCTGGATGAGGGCGGAGGGCAGGCCGAGGCCGCCGATCGCCGCGCCGGCCCGGGCGAAGCCCTCGGCGGTGACGGAGAGGGCGTTCAGCGGCTCGTGCTCGCTGGCATCGAAGCCGAGCGAGACGACCAGCGCCTCGGCGCCGAAGTCGCGCACCGCCTGCACGCCGCGCCCCACCGCCTCCAGCCAGGGTCCGTCGCCGCTGCCGATGGCGAGCGGCATGTTGATGTTGCGCCCCTCGCCGGCGCCGGCGCCGCGCTCGCCGGCATGCCCGATGAACCAGGGATAGTAGCGCGAGGGGTCGCCATGGACCGAGATGGTGAGCACCTCGCCGCTCTCCCAGAAGATCCCCTGGGTGCCGTTGCCGTGGTGGCTGTCGATGTCGAGGGTGGCGACGCGGCGGGCGCCGGCGCGGCGCAGCGCCGCCACCGCCAGGGCGGCGTTGTTGACGTAGCAATGGCCGCCGGCGCGCGCGGCATAGGCATGGTGGCCGGGCGGGCGGCAGAGGGCATAGGCGCTGCGGCCGGCGGCGGCCTCGGCGGCGGCGGCGAGGGCGACGCCGGCGGCCGAGAGGCAGGCCTCCCAGGTGCCGGGGCCGATCGGGCAGGCTGTGTCGGCGGTGTACCAGCCGGCATCGCCGATGACATGGCCGCCGGGGCGGGCGCCCTGGGCGATCATCTCCGGCGTCGGATGCGCGTTCGCCACCACTTCCGGCCCCGCCCCGGGCAGCGTCGCCCAGGCGGTGGCGGCGGTCGCCAGGAAATCGAGATAGCCGGGGCTGTGCACCGCGGCGAGGGCCGCGCGCTCCGGCACCGCCGCGATCTCGGGGGGGATGCCGAGCGCCTGCAGCCCGGCGAGCAGCGAGGCGGCCCGTTCCGGCACCTCGAAATTCGGGCGGACCATGCCGCGCATGAGGAAGAAGCGCGGCGTGTGCCGGGCCTGGTCGGGATGATGGAAGGCGCGCATGGCCGGGAGGCTAGCAGCCGATGCGGGCATGTCCATGCGCCTGATGGCCCCCAGGGACCGACGACCGGGCCGGATGACCGGGACGGATGACTGGACAGGCGCCGGGCTCTGGAGTGGACTCCGCTCCGCCACCACGGAGCCGGCATGACCCTGCCTCCCGACCCGGGCGCGCGGCGCGCCACCCCTGCCGCCGGGCCGCGCCGTCCGCGCGCCCATCGCCTCGCCGCCGGGCTGGCGCTGCTGCCGCTGCTCGGCTGCGGCATCGCGCCGCCCGCCGCCGCGCCCGACCCGATCGCCGCCGTGCAGCGCCGCGACGGCGAGATCGTGCTGCCCGATCCGGCGCTGCTCGCCGGCTGCGTCTCGCAGCAGACGCCGCTGACCCAGGTGGTGCTGCGCCAGGATGGCGCCATGGTGCGGCCGGCGCCCGGCACGGCGCCGGGCACCCCGCCGGATTTCGCGTTGGTGGTGGAGCAGCAGCCCCGCGCGCCGATGCGCTGGCATCTCCTGCTCGGCGAGACCGGGCCGGCGGCGGAGGCGCTGGGGCAGGGACTCGACCGGGCGCTCGGCGATTGCACCGGCCGGCTGGGCAGGCTCGGATGACCATCCCCGCCGCGCACAACCTGCCGCTCTCCGGCGAGAGGCTGTGGTCGAGCCTGATGGAGATGGCCCGGATCGGCGGCACGCCGAAGGGCGGCAGCAACCGCCAGACCCTGACGGATGCCGATGCCGAGGGCCGCGCCCTGCTGCGGCGCTGGGGCGAGGCCTGCGGGCTGACGCTCACCGTCGACCGGCTCGGCAACATGATCTTCCGGCGCGAGGGGCGCGATCCCGCGCGCGCGCCGGTCGCCATCGGCAGCCATCTCGACACCCAGCCGACCGGCGGCAAGTTCGACGGCGTGCTCGGCGTGCTGGCCGGGCTCGAGCTGATGCGGGCGCTGCACGAGGCCGGGGCCGAGACCGAGGCGCCGCTGCTGCTCGTCAACTGGACCAATGAGGAGGGGGCGCGCTTCTCGCCGCCGATGATGGGCAGCGGCGCCGCCATGGGCATCTTCACCGAGGCCGAGGTGCTGGCGAAGCGCTCCCAGGACGGCGCCGTCTTCGGCGAGGAGCTGCGCCGCATCGGCTGGCAGGGCAGCGCCGACCCGGCCGCGCTGCAGCAGCTGGGCGCCTATCTCGAGCTGCATATCGAGCAGGGCAAGCTGCTCGAGGAGGCCAGGCGCGATGTCGGCATCGTCACCCATGCCCTGGCGCAGCACTGGTTCGAGGTGGTGGTCGAGGGCGAGGACGCGCATGGCGGCTCGCCCATGGCCGGGCGGCGGGATGCGATGATGGCCGCGGCGCCGCTGATCGCCGCGGTGGAGGCGATCGCGCTCGGCACCCTCTCGCCCACGGGCGAGCCGGGCCGCGGCACGGTCGGCGTGGTCGAGGTGCATCCCTCCTCGCGCAACGTCGCGCCGGGCCGGGTCTTCTTCAGCGTCGATTTCCGCCACAGCGACCCGGCGGCGCTGGCCCGCATGGGCGAGGCGCTGGCGGCGCGCGCGGCGGAGATCGCGCTGGCGCGCAAGGTCACGGCCACGGTCACGCCCTTCTGGTACTCGCCGCACACGCCCTTCGACCCGGCGCTGGTGGCGCGGGCGCGCGAGGCCGCCATCGCCCGCGGCCTCGCCTGGCAGGAGATGCCGACCGCGATCGGCCATGACGCGGTCTACATGGCGCGCAAGGTGCCGACGGTGATGGTCTTCTGCCCCTGCCATGGCGGCCTCAGCCACAACGAGGCGGAGAGCATCACGCCGGACTGGGCGACGGCCGGCCTGCAGGTGCTGGCGGATGCGGCGTTGGCGACGGCGGGCCTCGTCCGCCGCTGATCCCGGCGCCGGCCATGGGAGGCCGGCCGGGATCGTGATCGGGACAGCAAGGCGCGCCGCGATGCCCTGCCCTGGCGGCAGGGCGGAGCGGGCCATCGCGGCGCGCCCAGCCAGGGACAGACAGGATGCGCATCGCCATCGGCGGCTTCCAGCATGAGAGCCATTCCTTCGCGCCGCTGCCGACCGGCTGGGACGAGTTCCTGCGCCCGGGCGGCTTTCCCGGCCTGCAGCGGCCGGCGACCCTGATCGGGACGCTGCGCCCGACCTCGGTGCCCTGCGCCGGCGCCATCGAGGCGCTGGAGGCGGCGGGGGCCGAGCTGGTGCCGCTCACCTGGTGCTTCGCCAACCCGGCCGGTCCGGTCAGCGCCGAGGCCTTCGAGCGCATCGCGGCGCTGATGCTCGCCGCGCTCTCCGACGCGCTGGAGGCGGGGCCGCTGGATGGCGTCTATCTCGAGCTGCACGGCGCCATGGTCGCGGTCGGCTTCGACGATGCCGAGGGCGAGCTGCTGCGCCGGGTCCGCGCCGTGGTCGGGCCGGAACTGCCGGTGACGGTGAGCCTCGACCCGCATGCCAACATGACGCGCGCGATGGTCGAGCTCGCCGATGCGTTGGTGCCCTACCGCACCTACCCGCATGTCGACATGAAGCCGGCCGGGGCGGGGGCGGCGCGGCTGCTGCTCGAGCGCATCCGCCGCGGCCGGCCCTGGGCGCGGGCCTTCGCCGAGATCGACTACCTGATCCCGCTCACCGCGCAATGCACCCTGGTGCCGCCGATGGCGACCGCCTTCGCCGAGCGGGAGCGGCTGGCGGCGCGGCCCGGCATCGCCGAGCTCGCCTTCTGCTTCGGCTTTCCCTATGCGGATTTCCCCGGCTGCGGCGCGGCCGTCGCGGCCTATGCCGAGAGCGCCGAGGCGGCCGAGGCGGCGGTCGCCGGGCTGCGCGACTGGTTCGCGGCGCATGAGCCGGATTTCGCCGGCGGCGTGGCGACGGCCGAGGCCGGCGTCGCCGAGGCGATCCGCCTCTCGCGCGGCGCGGCGCGGCCGGTGGTGCTCGCCGACACCCAGGACAATCCCGGCGGCGGCGGCCATGGCGACACCACCGGCCTGCTGGCCGAGCTGATCCGCCAGGGGGCGGAGGGCGCCGTGCTCGGGCTGATCAACGATGCCGCGAGCGCCGCCGCCTGCCATGCGGCCGGGGTCGGCGCCACCCTGCCGCTCTCGCTCGGCGGCCAGAGCGACGGCGCGCCGCTGGCGGTGACGGCGGTGGTGGAGGCGCTGACCGATGGGCGTTTCACCGCAACCGGGCCGATGTCGCGCGGCAATCCGGCCGATCTCGGCCCGACGGCGCTGATCCGCGTCGCGCCGGGGGTGCGGGTGATCGTGGTGACGCGGAAGATGCAGGCGCTCGACCAGGCGCTCTTCACCCATATCGGCGTCGAGCCGGCGGCGCAGAAGATCGTCGCGCTGAAGTCGAGCGTGCATTTCCGGGCGCATTTCCAGCCGATCGCCGAACGGGTGATCGTGGTGGCGGCGCCCGGCCCGGTGGTGGCCGACCCCGCCGTGCTGCCCTTCACCCGGCTGCGGCCCGGCCTCCGGCTGCGCCCCGGCGCCAATCGCTGAATCCGCCCGGCCCGCCGCACGCCCGGCTCAGCCGGGGCGGCGCTGCACCGCCTCGGCCTGCTCGATCAGGCGATCGCCCTCCGGCCCGGTCAGCCGGCCGTCGAGCTCCTGCACCGTCGGGCGCCTGGCGGCGCACCATTCCTCGCGCTCGGTCTTGCGCGACCGGCCATCGAAGCGGGGCGGCGCCATGGCGCGCAGGAAGGCGTCGCGGGCCGGGACGCCGCCGCGCGATTGCTGCCAGGCGATCGCCGCGACCTCGATCCGGGCCGCCCGGTCCTGCGCCCCTTGCGAGAGCGGGATGCCGCAGAGATGCGCCGCGCGGACCAGCATGCCGATGCCGGAGGCGCGCGACGCGAAGGCCTCCGGGTCGGCGGCGGGCGCCGCCGGCAGGCCGAGCCCGGTGCAGGCGGCGAGCAGCAGCATCGGCAGGGCGCCGCGCAGGGCCCGGCCGAGGGATCGCTGACCAGGGGATCGCTGACCAAGGGATCGCTGATCAGGGGCCTGCCGGCCCGGGCGGCGCGGCGCGGGGCCCGGCCGGTGGAGCATCTTGCCCATCCGCCCTACGGCGCCCCTGCCAGCAGGGCCCGCACCGCCGCCGGGCGCGGCAGCGGCGCCACCGCGCCGTAGCCGGTCGTCGAGAGGGCGGCGCAGGCATTGGCGTAGCGGGCCGCCGAGACCGCGTCGTCGCCGGCGAGCAGCCGGGCGAGCAGGGCGCCGGCGAAGGCATCCCCGGCCCCGGTCGCATCCACCGCCGCCACCCGGTGCGGCGCGATCCGCACGCGCTCCGCCCCGGCGCTGGCGACCATCACCCCCTCCCGGCCCAGCTTCAGCAGCACCAGCGGGCAGCCCAGCCGCAGGTAGAAGTCGGCGATGGCGTCCGGCGCCTCCAGCCCGGTCAGCGCGCGGGCGTCGTCGAGCGAGGGCAGGGCGATGTCGGCCTGGGCGATGGCGGCGTGGATCACCGCCGCGGCGCGCGCCGCCGGCCAGAGCGAGGCGCGGAGGTTGGTGTCGTAGGAGAGCTTCACCCCGGCCGATTTGGCGATGGCGATGGCATGGAAGACCGCGTCGCAGGCGCTGGTCGAGATCGCCTGGCTGATGCCCGAGACATGCAGGATGCGGGCCTTGCGGATGGCCTCCTCCGGCACGTCGCGCGGGCCGTAGCGGCTGGCGGCGCTGTTGCTGCGGTAGAAGGTGAAGGCATGGCCATCCGCGTCGTGGGTGACGACGTAGAGGCCGGTCGGCGCCTCCGGGTCGCGGCGGACGGTGCCGGCATCCACCCCCTCGGTCGCCCAGAGCCGGAGGAAGCTCTCGCCCGGCCGGTCCGTGCCGATGGCGGTGACATAGCCGACGCGGGCGCCCTGGCGGGCGGCGCAGATCGCGGCGTTGCTGGTGTCGCCGCCATGCCCCTCGAGATAGAGGACGCGGCCATCCGGGCCGGGCTTCTGGGCGTTCAGCTCCAGCATCGGCTCGCCCATGCAGAGCAGCTCGGGCGGGGCGCTCATGCCTGCATCAGCCCGAGCGCGTCGCGGGCCGCGCGCTGGATCGCCGGCTTGTCGCCGGCGGCGATGCGGGCCTCGTCCACCAGCTTGCCGCCGATGCCGACGAAGGCGGCGCCGGCCGCGAGATAGGCCGGCGCGTTCGCCGCATCGACGCCGCCGGTCGGGCAGAACACCGCCTCGGGGAAGACCGCGCGCAGCGCCTTCACATGCCCCGGCCCGCCGGCCGAGCTGGCGGGGAAGATCTTCACCACATCGGCGCCGGCGGCGAGCGCGGCGCGGATCTCGGTCGGGGTCATCGCGCCGGGCATGGCGCAGGCGCCGCCGGCGCGGGCGACCGCGATGACCTCGGGATCGGTCCAGGGGGTGACCAGGAAGCGCGCCCCGGCCTGCAGGCAGGCCTCGGCCGTCCGGGCATCCGGCACCGTGCCGGCGCCGACCAGCAGCCCGGGCTCGGCGGCCATCTCGCGGATCAGCGGCAGGGCATCGGGGATGGTGAGGGTGATCTCGAGGATCGCCATCCCCGCCTCGCGCAGCCAGGCACAGGCGGTGGCGGCCAATTGCGGCGTCGAGGTGCGGATCACCGGCACCACGCGGGCCCGGCGCAGGTCGGGGATGAGCGGATGGGTCATGGCGGCCTCCCTGCGGCCCATCCTGCGGCGAAGCGCCGCGCCGGACCAGGGGCCACGCCGTTGCGGCCCCCGGCCGGGGTCAGCCCGGGGTCAGCCAGGGGGCTGGCCGAGCCAGGCGCTGGCCCGGCGCTCCAGCGCGCGCGCCTCCTCGCCGGCGGCCGCGGCCGTGGCGCCGGCGGCCTCCAGCTCGGCGCGGTAGCGCGCCACCGAGTGGTCCAGCCCCCGGACGCTGCCGGCGAACTCGCGCAGCGCGGCGCGCCAGGCGGCGACCTCGGCGTCCTGCGTCTGCAGCGCCGCCTCGAGGGAACGCAGGGCCAGGCGCAGGCGATCGTCCGGGCGGCTCGGGAAGGCGATGATCCGGGCCTCGGTCATGCGGCGGCTCTCTCCGGGGGTGTCTCAAAAACCATGACGGATTTCATAACGATCCGGGGCCGATGGCGAAGCCACAAGCCCGTCAGACGGCGCGGCGGCGGTCTCACGCGGATGCGCGCACGGGTCGCCGGGGCGGCGGCGGAGGGCATGCGCGGCAGGCCGCCCTGCCGCCCCGGATCCCTGTTCGCGGGGCGAATTCACGCATCCGGCGTTCGGTCGCCGCCGCGATCGGCCCTATCCCCCGGCCGGTCGACGGCCTAGACCACGATCCGCTCGCGCCGGCTCGCGGACCATGGTCCAGCGCGGCGTTTGGTCGCGTGGGTCACGCCTTCGGTGAGGCCACCCCAGGCGATCACACTTCGAGAGCAAACCCCGTTCGAGGGGACACACGCGAACGGGTGAAGATGCTCTGACAACAATAGCCTTGGGCGCTTCCCCTGAACCGGCGTTCACGGGAGGCGCCCTGGAAGCCGCACGGGAGCGGGGCAGCGATGGGCGTTTGGGTCGAGATCGGGATCATCCTGCTGCTGGTCGTGCTGAACGGCGCCTTCGCGCTGAGCGAGCTGGCCATCGTCTCGGCGCGGCGGGTCCGGCTGCTGGCCCTGCAGCGGCGGGGCAGCCCCGGCGCCGCGGCCGCCCTGTCCCTGGCCGAGGACCCGCAGCGCTTCCTGCCGACGGTGCAGATCGGCATCAGCCTGGTCGGCATCCTGGCCGGCGTCTTCGGCGGCGCCCGGCTGGCCGGCCCGCTCGGCGAGGCGCTGCGGCGGATCCCCGGCCTCGCCCCCTTCGCCAACGAGGCCGGCTTCGCGCTGGTGGTCGTCGCCATCGCCTATGCCAACCTGATCCTCGGCGAGCTGGTGCCGAAGCAGCTCGCGCTGCGCGACCCGGAGCGCTACGCCGTCGCCGTGGCGCGGCCGATGGCGCTGCTGGCGCGCATCACCGGGCCCATCGTCTGGGTGCTCTCGCGCTCCTCCGCCCTCGTCCTCCGGCTCTTCGGCGCGCATCGGCCGCAGGAGCAGTCGGTGACCGAGGAGGAGGTGAAGGCGGTGGTCGCCGAGGGCGCCGATTCCGGCGCGCTCGAGCACGAGGAGCGGCACATGATCGAGCGGGTGCTGCGCCTGGCCGACAAGCCGGTGCGCGCCCTGATGACGCCGCGCAACGACGTCGCCTGGATCGACCGCCGCGCCGGGTCCGACGAGATCCGCGCGGCGCTGCGCCGGCAGGACGTCAACCGCTTCGTCGTCGCCGACCGGCGCATCGACAACGTGGTCGGCGTGGTGGCGGCGAAGGACCTGCTCGACCAGGTGCTGGACGGCGCGACGCTCTCCATCGCCCGGGCGCAGCGCCAGGCGCTGGTGCTGCCCGACAGCCTGCCGGCGATCGACGCGCTGGAGCGGATGCGGCACGACCCGGTGGGCCTCGCCCTGGTGCTCGACGAGTATGGCAGCTTCGAGGGGGTGGTGACGACCGCCGACCTGCTGGAGGCGATCGTCGGCGAGCTGGGCCCGCAGGAGGAGCCGAACAAGCCCGGCGAGACGGTGACGCGCGCCGATGGCAGCCTGCTGCTCGACGGCATGATGCCGAGCGACGAGCTGCGGGCGCAGCTCGACCTGCCGGAGCTGCCCTATCACGGCACCTACCACACGGTGGCGGGGCTGATGCTGGCGCTGCTGCGGCGGGTGCCGCGGGAGGGCGACCGGATCGTTTGGGCGGGCTGGCGCTTCGAGATCGTCGATATGGACGGCAGGCGGGTGGACAAGGTGCTGGCCAGCCGGGACGAGGCGGCGCCCGTCGCCTGAGCGGGCGGCCCGGGCGCTACCGCTGGCCGCTGCGGGCGATCGGCGCCACGAATTGCGCCTCCGTGTCCCAGGGGAACAGGATCCAGGTGTCCTGGCTCACCTCGGTGACGAAGGTGTCGACCAGCGGCCGGCCCTTCGGCTTGGCGTAGACCGTGGCGAAATGCGCCTTCGGCAGCAGGGCGCGCACCACCCGCGCCGTGGTGCCGGTATCGACCAGGTCGTCCACGATCAGCCAGCCCTCGCCGGCCCCGGCGATGGCCGCGGCGGGCGGCTTCACCACCGCCGGCTGGCCGCGCTGCTCCTCGTTGTAGGTGACGACCGAGACCGTCTCGATCAGCCGCGCCTCCAGCTCGCGGGCGACGATCGCCGCCGGGATCAACCCGCCCCGGGTGATGGCGACGATGCCGTGGAAGGGCCCGCGCTCCACCAGCCGCCAGGCCAGCGCCTTGCTGTCGCGGTGCAGCTGGTCCCAGCTGACGGTGTAGTAGCGCTCCGCCATCTCAGAACATCCTGCCGCCATCGGGGACCTTGAGGTCGGGGCGGAGCAGCACCACCGCGCCGTTCTCGTCCGGCAGGCCGAGCACCAGCACCTCGCTGAGGAAGGGCCCGATCCGCCGGGGCGGCAGGTTCACCACGCCGAGCACCTGCCGGCCGATGAGCTGGTCGCAGGCATAGTGCACGGTGATCTGGGCCGAGGACTGCTTCACCCCGAGCGGCGCGCCGAAATCCACCCAGAGCTGGTAGGCGGGCTTGCGCGCCGCAGGGAAGGGCCGGGCATCGACGATCGTGCCCACCCGGATCTCGACCTGCTCGAAGGCGTCTATGCCGATCGTGTCCACCATGCTGGCGGCATAGACCCTCGGCCCGGCGCAGGGAAGGCCCGGGTTGCCGCCGGCGCGGCTGCATGCGAGAGGAACCTGCCCGGCCCGGCGGCCATCGCCGCCCCGCCGCGCATCACCTCCCCAGGCCACGGACCCGGGGGCGCGGACCCAGGGGCGCGGACCCAGGGCACGGAGAGCGGACGACCCGATGAAGCGCGATTTCCACGCCCCCGGCCGCAGCGCCGTCTATGGCGCCGCCGGCATGGCCGCGACCTCGATGCCGATCGCGACCTTCACCGCGCTCGAGGTGCTGCGGGGCGGCGGCAACGCGCTCGACGCCGCCATCGCCGCCGCCGCCGTGCTGGCGGTGGTGGAGCCGCAGAGCACCGGCATCGGCGGCGACTGCTTCTGCCTCTACGCCCCGGCCGGGACGGGCAAGGTGGTCGCCATCAACGGCAGCGGCCGGGCGCCGGCGGCGGCGACGCCCGAGGCGCTGCGGTCGGCGGGCGTCGACCGGCTGGTGAACACCTCGCCGCATGTGGTGACCATCCCCGGCGCCATCTCGGCCTGGGACCTGCTCAACCGCACCTATGGCCGCAAGCCGCTCGGCGAGTTGCTGCAACCGGCGATCCGCTGCGCCGAGGAGGGCTTTCCGGTGCATGCCCGCGTCGCGCTCGACTGGCGCGACGCCGCCGACAAGCTGCGCGGCAACCCGGCCGCCGCCCGGCATTTCCTGGTCGACGGCGCGGCGCCCGGCATCGGCCACCGCTTCCGGCAGCCGGCGCTCGGCCGGACGCTCCGCGCCATCGCCGAGCGGGGGGCGCGGGCCTTCTACGAGGGCGAGATCGCGGCCGACATGGTGGCGGCGCTCCGCGCCCTCGGCGGCTTGCACACCGAGGCGGATTTCCACCGCGGCCTGACCGGGGCCGAGTTCGTCGAGCCGATCAAGGCTTCCTGGCGCGGCATGGAGGTCTATCAGTGCCCGCCGAACGGCAGCGGCCTGCATGTGCTGCAGATCCTTGGCATCCTCGGCGGCCTGGAGACGCCGGAGGGGGGGCCGCTCAGCGCCGAGCGCTACCACCGCCACATCGAGGCGGCGCGCCTCGTCTACCGCGACCGCGACGCCTTCCTCGCCGATCCGGCGCAGGTGGAGGTGCCGGTGGCGCGGCTGACCGACCCGGCCTATCTGGCGCGGCTGCGCGGCCTGATCCGCGACGACCGGGCGATGCCGGAGATGCCGCCGGCCGGCGAGTCCGACTGGGCCCGGCACAAGGACACGGTCTATCTCTGCGTGGTGGACGGGGAGGGCAATGCCTGCTCCTTCATCAACAGCCTGTTCCAGAGCTTCGGCTCCGGCATCCTGGCCGAGGGCTCGGGGGTGATGCTGCACAACCGCGGCTTCGGCTTCCGGCTGCAGGAGGGGCACCCGAACTGCATCGCCCCGAACAAGCGGCCGATGCACACCATCATCCCCGGCATGGTGATGCGGAACGGCGAGGCGATCATGCCCTATGGCGTGATGGGCGGGCATTTCCAGCCCATGGGCCAGACCCTGTTCCTCGCCAATCACTTCGAATTCGGCCTCGACGTGCAGGAGGCGCTCGATTGCCCGCGCCTCTTCCCCGCGCCCGGCGCCGGCCCGGTCGAGGTGGAGCGCGGCGTGCCGAGCGCGGTGATCGACCGCCTCTCGCGGCTCGGCCATCCGGTGAAGCTCGTGGAGAAGCCGCATGGCGGCGGCCAGGCGATCCTGATCGACCGCAAGGCGGGCATCCTCATCGGCGGCAGCGATCCGCGCAAGGATGGCTGCGCCCTCGGCTTCTGAGGCGGCCATGCCGCTGCGGGCGGTCCGGGCCGACATCACGACCCTGGCGGTGGATGCCATCGTCAACGCCGCCAATTTCGGGTTGCGCGGCGGCGGCGGGGTGGATGGCGCGATCCACCGCGCGGCCGGGCCCGAGCTGCTCGCCGCCTGCCGCGCCCTCGGCGGCTGCCCGACCGGCCAGGCGCGGCTCACCCCCGGCTTCCGCCTGCCGGCGCGCTTCGTGATCCATGCGGTCGGCCCGGTCTGGCAGGGCGGCGGGGCGGGGGAGGCGGCGCTGCTCGCCGGCTGCTACCGCGCGGCCCTCGCCCTGCTGCGCGAGGCCGGCGGGCAGTCCATCGCCTTCCCGGCCATCTCGACCGGCGTCTACCGCTTCCCGCCCGACCGCGCCGCCGGCATCGCCGTCGCCACGGTGCGGGAGGCGCTCGCCCGGCATGGCGAGGCGGATGTCACCTTCGCCTGCTTCGACGCGGCGACCCTCTCCCTCTACGACAAGGAACTCGCGGCATGACCGAGGCCTGCGATCTCAGCGCCGTGGCGGCGCGCCGCCTGATCGGGCGGAAGGCCCTCTCGCCGGTCGAGCTGCTGGAGAGCTGCCTCGCCCGCATCGAGGCGGTGAACCCGGCGGTGAACGCCATGGTGGCGATGGACGTCCCGGCGGCGCAGGCGGCGGCGCGGCAGGCCGAGGTGGCGGTGATGCGGGGTGACGACCTTGGCCTGCTGCACGGCCTGCCGGTCGGGATCAAGGACCTGGAGGAGACGGCCGGGCTGCGCACCACCTATGGCAGCCCGATCTTCGCCGATCAGGTGCCGGCGCAGGATTGCGGCATGGTGGCCAATCTCCGCCGCGCCGGGGCGATCGTCATCGGCAAGACCAACACGCCGGAATTCGGCGCCGGCGCCAACACCCGCAACGCGGTGCATGGCGCGACCGGCAATCCCTTCGACCCCCGGCTCTCGGCGGCCGGCTCCTCGGGTGGCTCGGCCGTGGCGCTGGCGACCGGCATGGCGCCGCTCTGCTCCGGCTCCGACATGGGCGGCTCGCTGCGCAACCCGGCGGCCTTCTGCGGCATCCTCGGCTTCCGGCCGAGCGGCGGGCTGGTGCCGTCCGAGAAGCGGCCGCATGGCTGGTCCAATCTCGGCGTGCTCGGGCCGATGGCGCGCGACGTGCCGGATGCGGCGCTGATGCTCGCCGCCATGGCCTCGGACGATGCGCGCGACCCGCTCGCCTACACGCTGCATGCGAGGCCGGTGCGCGGCGAGCCGGCGTTGTTCCACCCGGTGCGGCAGATCGACCTCGCCTCGCTCCGCCTCGCCTGGTCGGAGGATTTCGGCGAGGCGCCGGTCGAGGGGGTGGTGCGCGAGGCCTTCCGGCGCGTCGTCCCCGCCGCGGCGCGGCTGTTCCGCGAGGGCGTCGCGGCGCATCCCGATTGCCGCGGCGCCGACGAGGCCTTCCAGGTGCTACGGGCCGGCGTCTTCCTCGGCGCGCATCTCGAGAAGGTGCGGACCCGGCCGGCGGATGTCGGGCCGAATGTCCGCGTCAATGTCGAGGAGGGGCTGGGCTACAGCCTCGAGGACCATGCCCGCGCCGCCTCGGCGCAGACCCGCATCTATCGCGGCTTCCAGGACTTCTTCGCCCGCCACGACGTGCTGATCACCCCGGCCATCACCGTCAGCCCGCGCGACTGGCGCGAGCTCTACCCGGCCGAGATCGACGGCCAGCCGACCCGCAGCTACGTCCATTGGCTGGCGCTGGCCTATTACGTGACGCTGACCGGGCATCCGGCGGTCTGCCTGCCGGTCGGGCGCGACGCCAGGGGGATGCCCTTCGGCTTGCAGATCGTCGGGCCGCGCGGCGGCGATGCCTTCGTGCTCGGCGTCGCGGCGGCGCTGGAGGAGGCCTTCGCCGCCGATCCGGCGCTGGCCCGGCCGGTGCCCGACCTGGCGGCGCTGCGCGCGGCGGCGCCGATCCGCGGCATGGAGGGCTTCCTCGGCTTCGACTGATACGGGCGGTCGCTGCCGGCGACCCGCGCCGCAGGAGCCGCGCGCGGGGCATCGCCCTGCCGCTGGCGGCGCCTCCGCTGCGGAGCCGTCACCAGCCGCGATAGTAGCCGGGGCGGCCGTAATAGCCGCCGCCGTAATAGCCGGGGCCGCCATAGTAGCCGGGCCGCCCCCCGTAATAGCCGGGGCGGTAGGGGCCCGGCCCGCCGCGGTAGTAATGCGGCCGCCGGTTGTCCGAGGCCGCCCCGGCGATGACGGCGGCGGCGGTGCCGACGCCGGCCCCGAGCAGCAGCGTGTTGCCCCAGTTGGTCGAGCCGTCCGGGTTCTGGCAGGCGCCCAGCAGCAGGGCGACGGACAGGCCGGCGGCTGGCAGCAGGCGGCTCAGCATGATGGGCTTCTCCTTCCGGCCCATCCTGCCGCGCCGCCGCGGCAGGGCCTGGGCAGCACCGCGGCGGAAACGGGGCAGGGGCGGCGCGACGGCCGGCCCGGGCCGGACTCTCAGCCGCGGCTGCCGGAGAAGGCGTTGAAGGTCTGCAGGGTATAGGTGTCCTTCACGCCCGGGATGGTCTGCAGCGTCTCGACCACGAAGAGGCCGATATCCTGGTCCGGCTCCAGGTAGAATTTCCCCATCAGGTCATACTGGCCCGAGATGGAATGCATTTCCGAGAGCGCCTCGACCGTATCGGCCATCTCGCGCGCGACGCGATAAGCCTGACCCATCTCACACTTCACCATAACGAAGATTGCGCGCATCCACCGTCCTCCGCGGCCTGGGTTCGGGGCCGGGGAGCCTGCACCGGGATGCGCCGGCGGGAAAGCGCCGGGCTGCCCTGCTCCTATTGCACGTCTTTCCCGTGCATTGCCGCTTGATGGACGAGATTCAATCGTGCATCTCCCGCCGGCCAGGGGCAGGTGCGGCGGAACCGGCCGCCACGTCCCGGCTTCCGGATTCCGCATGATGCTCGACCATCCCGTCCCCGAGGTGCCGACCGCCGCCGCCGCGGCCAGCCCCGCCATCCGCCTGACCGGCCTGCGGCGGCATTTCCCGGGCGCGCCGGCGCCGGCCCTCGATGGCGTGTCGCTCGAGGTCGCGGCCGGCGAGGTCTTCGGCATCGTCGGCCGGTCCGGCGCCGGCAAGTCGACGCTGATCCGCTGCGTCAACCTGCTCGAGCGCCCCGATGCCGGCCGGGTCGAGGTGCTCGGCCGCGACCTGACCGCGGTGGACGCGGCCGGGCTGCGCGCCGCCCGGCGCGGCATCGGCATGGTCTTCCAGCACTTCAACCTGCTCGCCTCGCGCAGCGTCGCCGAGAACATCGCCTTCCCGCTGGAGGTCGCCAGGCTGGGCTGGGCGGAGCGGGAGGCGCGGGTCGCCGCGCTGCTGCCGCTGGTCGGGTTGCAGGCGAAGCGCGACGCCTATCCGGCGCAGCTCTCGGGCGGGCAGAAGCAGCGCGTCGGCATCGCCCGCGCCCTCGCCTCGCAGCCCGGCATCCTGCTCTGCGACGAGGCGACCTCGGCGCTCGACCCGGAGACCACGGCCGAGATCCTGGCGCTGCTGGCCGATCTGCGGAGGCGGCTGCGGCTGACGGTGCTGCTGATCACCCATGAGATGGGGGTGGTGAAGGCGCTCTGCGACCGGGTCGCGGTGCTGGAGGCGGGCCGGGTGATCGAGCAGGGCCGCGTCTTCGACGTCTTCACCCGGCCGCGGGCCGCGACCACGCGGCGCTTCGTCGCCGAGGTGATCGGCGATGCGGTGCCGCCCGGGACGCTGGCCGCGCTGCCGCCGCCCGGACCGGGGGAGGTGCGCCGCCTGCTGCGCGTGCTCTTCGCCGGGCCGCACGGCACGCGGGCGGTGATCAGCGAGGCCTCGCGCCGCTTCGGCCTCGACCTCAACATCCTGGCCGGCCGGGTCGACGCCATCGGCGCCGAGCCCTTCGGCATCATGGCGCTTGCCGCCTATGGCGCGCCGGCGGCGGTGGAGGCGGCGATCGGCTGGATGCAGGACCTCGGCCTCACGGTCGGGCCGCTGCCCGAGGGGGAGGGCTGAGCCATGCTGCCCTGGTTGTCGCCCATGCTGCAGGAGCTGCTGCTCGAGGCCGCCTGGCAGACGCTGTTCATGGTCGGGGCCGCGGCCAGCATCGCGGTGCTGCTCGGCCTGCCGCTGGCGCTGCTGCTCCAGCTCACCGCCCCGGGCGGGCTCGCTCCGAACCGGGCGGTGAACCGGCCGCTCGGCCTTCTGGTCAATGCCGTGCGCTCGGTGCCCTTCATCATCCTGATGGTGGCGATCGTGCCCTTCACCCGGCTGGTCGCCGGCACCTCCATCGGCACCGGCGCCGCGGTGGTGCCGCTGGCCTTGGCCGCCACCGCCTTCATCGCCCGCCTGTTCGAGAATGCGCTGCGCGAGGTCGATCCCGGCGTCGTCGAGGCGGCGCGCGCCATGGGCGCGACGCGGTTGCAGATCGTCGCCAAGGTGCTGGTGCCGGAGGCGCTGCCGGGGCTGCTCGCCGCCGTCACCGTCACCCTGGTCTCGCTGGTCGGCTATTCCGCCATGGCGGGCGCGGTCGGCGGCGGCGGCCTCGGCGATCTCGGCATCCGCTTCGGCTATCAGCGCTTCATGCCCGAGGTGATGGCGACCGTCGTGCTGATCCTCATCCTCTTCGTCCAGGGCCTGCAATCGCTCGGCGACTGGCTGGTGCGGCGCCTCTCGCGCCGCTGACAATCCGGGAGACACCCCATGCTTCGCCTGACCCGCCGCGCCGGCCTGGCCGCGGCCCTTGCCCTCCCCGTCGCCGGGGCCCGCGCCCAACCCGCCATCGGCACCGCCGCCCGGCCGCTCCGCGTCGGGGTGACGAGCGGCGTGCATGCCCAGGTGCTGGAGAAGGTGAAGGAGGTGCTGGCGCCCGAGGGGCTGGTGCTGAAGATCACCGAGTTCGGCGACTTCATCCAGCCGAACGCGGCGCTGGCCGCCGGCGAGCTGGACGCCAACACCTACCAGCACCTGCCCTTCCTCGAGGCGCAGAAGCAGCAGCGCGGCTATGATTTCGTGCCGGTCGGCCGCACCGTGCTGACCCTGCTCGCGGTCTTCTCGAAGAAGCACAAGACGCTCGACGCGCTGCCGCAGGGCGCCCGCATCGCCATCCCGAACGACCCGACCAATGGCGGCCGGGCGCTGCTGCTGCTGGCCAAGGGCGGCGTCATCGGGCTGCGGCCCGGCCTCGACTACCGCGCCTCCGTCGCCGACATCACCGACAACCCGAAGCGCATCCGCATCGTCGAGCTGGAGGCGGCGCAGATCGCCCGCAGCCTCGACGACGTCGATGCCGGCGCCATCACCGGCAATTACGCCGTGCCCGCCGGGCTGAACCCGCTGAAGGACGGGCTGGTGGCCGAGGGGGTGGACAGCGTCTACTCGGTGCTGGTGGTGGTCCGCCGCGCCGATGCCGCGGCGCCCTGGGCCAAGGCGCTGGCCGCCGGCTATGCCCGGCCGGAGGTGAAGGCCTTCGTCGAGGGCAGCTTCGGCGGCGCCATCATCCCGACCGCCTGAAGGCCGGGCGGACCCGGATCGGCTGCCCGAATTACGGGCAGTTCAGACGCCCCGGGCCGGGGCGCCGCGAGTCGATTGCTGGCACGTCGCTTGCTGCGGGGTGGTGCATGAGCATCGCCCAGAGTGCCGCGATGGACCGCGGCGGCCCGGCCCAGCCGTTGCTGCTGGTCCAGGACCTGCAGAAGCATTTTCCCATCCGTGGCGGCCTGTTCGGCGCCACGGTCGCCACGGTGCGCGCCGTCGACGGCGTCTCCTTCTCCGTCCTGAAGGGAGAGACGCTCGGCATCGTCGGCGAGAGCGGCTGCGGCAAGTCCACCACCGCCCGGCTGGTCATGCGGCTGATGGCGCCGGATGCTGGCAGCCTGATCTTCGACGGCGAGGGCGTCGGCCAGAACGCCCAGACCGGCGGCCTGCCGCTGAAGGAGTATCGCCGGCAGGTGCAGATGGTCTTCCAGGACAGCTACGCCTCCCTCAACCCCCGCCTGCCGATCGAGGACAGCATCGCCTTCGCCCCCAAGGTGCATGGGGTGCGCGATTCCGAGGCGCGCGGCCGGGCGCGGGAGCTGCTGGCCGCGGTCGGTCTCGCCCCCGCCACCTTCGCCCGCCGCTACCCGCATGAGCTCTCGGGTGGCCAGCGGCAGCGGGTGAACATCGCCCGGGCGCTGGCCCTGCAGCCGCGGCTGGTGCTGCTGGACGAGCCGGTCTCCGCCCTCGACAAGTCGGTCGAGGCGCAGGTGCTGAACCTGCTGGTGGACCTGAAGGAGAAATTCGGCCTCACCTACATCTTCATCAGCCATGACCTGAACGTGGTGCAGTACATCTCCGACCGGGTGATGGTGATGTATCTCGGCGAGGTGGCCGAGATGGGGCCGGTGGACGCGATCTACGACCGGCCGGCGCATCCCTACACCCAGGCCCTGCTGGCCAGCCGCCCGGCCATGGACCCCGGCAAGCGGCGGGAGGAGCCGCCGCTGACCGGCGATCCGCCCAACCCCATCAACCCGCCCTCGGGCTGCCGCTTCCGCACCCGCTGCCCGCATGCCGAGCCGGTCTGCGCCGAGCGCAAGCCGGCCGCCGCGGCGCTCGGCGGCGGCCATCTCGCCGCCTGCCACATGGCATTGCCCGGCAGCGGCCACAGCCAGGCCGGGAGGCTCGCGGCATGAGCGAGGTGCTCGATCGCCCGACGACGGAGAAGGCCGCGACCGTGCCGCTGGTGCGGATGCGCGACGTCGCCGTCCGCTTCGTCACCCGCGACCGCACCGTGCATGCGGTGAACGGCGTCGATGTCGACCTCGCCTCCGGCGAGGTGCTCTGCATCCTCGGCGAATCCGGCTCGGGCAAGTCGGTGACGATGCGGGCGCTGATGCGGCTGCTGCCGAAATTCGCCAAGGTCTCGGGCCGCATCGAGGTGGCCGGCCGCGACGTGGTGGCGATGGACGAGGGCACGCTGCAGGATTTCCGCGGCAGCGACGTCGCCATGATCTTCCAGGAGCCGATGACCGCGCTCGACCCGGTCTTCACCATCGGCCAGCAGATCGCCGAGACGGTGCGCCGGCACGAGGGCCTCTCGCGCTCGGCCGCCGATGCGCGGGCGCTCGAGCTGCTGGAGCTGGTGCAGATCCCCTCGGCCAAGCGCCGCCTCGCTGCCTATCCGCACGAGCTCTCGGGCGGGCTGCGGCAGCGGGCGATGATCGCGGTCGCGCTCGCCTGCCGGCCGAAGCTGCTGCTGGCCGACGAGCCGACCACGGCGCTCGACGCCACGGTGCAGATCCAGGTGCTGCTGCTGCTGCGCCGGTTGCAGGAGCAGCTCGGCATGGGGGTGATCTTCGTCACCCATGACCTCGGCGTGGCCGGCGAGATCGCCGACCGCGTCGCCGTCATGTATGCCGGCAAGGTGGTGGAGGAGGGGCCGGTGCAGGCCATGCTGCGCGGGCCGCTGCACCCCTATCCGCGCGGGTTGCTGGGCGCCACGGTGCAGCCGGGCATGCGCGGCAAGCGCCTGACCACCATCCCGGGCGCGCCGCCGAGCCTGGATGCGGCGCCGACCACCTGCCCCTTCGCCCCGCGCTGCCCGGAGGTCGAGCCGGCCTGCACGGTCGAGCTCGGGCCGCGGCCGCGCCGGCCGGTGCCGGGCCGCATGGCGCGCTGCGTGCACGTCGCCGGCGGCTGAGGCCAGGCGCGCGGCCCCGCGGGCCGCAGGTCGGTCCGCCGCCCTCCCTGGGGGCCACGCTTGCCAGTGCCGGACCGCGTCGTTCCGCGATAGGCTGGCCGGCAGCACCAAGGGAGGCGGGAATGGCCGAAATCGGCGCGCGGGCACGGCGTAACACCATCGGCGATGCGATGCGGCGGGCGGCCGGGCGGTTCCGCGACCGGCCGGCGCTGCAATTCGGCGAGCGGGCCTGGAGCTTCGCCCGGCTCGACCTGGCGGCCGACCGCATCGCCCGCATGCTGCTCGACAGCGGGCTCGAGCCCGGCCAGCGCGTCGTCGCCTTCGGCCGCAATTCGGATGCCTATCTGCTGCTCTGGCTCGGCTGCGCCCGGGCCGGGCTGGTGCATGTGCCGGCCAATTACGCGCTGACGGCGCCCGAGCTCGACTACATCCTCCGCCAATGCGGCGCCTCCGCCCTCTTCGTCCAGCCGGCCCTGCAGGCGGTGGCGGAGGCGGCGGGGACGGAGCTGCCGGGGCTGCTCCGCGGCACGCTCGATACCGGGGACGGCCGGCACGACATCCTCTCGGCCGCCGGCGACCCGCGCTGGGGCCAGCCGGGCGATCCGGAGGTGGGGGAGCGGGTGCGCGACGAGGACCTGGTCCAGCTGCAATACACCTCCGGCACCACCGGCCAGCCGAAGGGCGCGATGATGACGCATCGCGCCATCCTCACCGAATATGCCAGCGTGACCGTCGAGCTGGAGATGCGGCGCGACGACCGGGCGCTGGCCGCCCTGCCGCTCTACCACACGGCGCAGATGCACTGCTTCACCATGCCGCAGATGCTGAACGGCGCCTTCACCCTGCTGATCGAGGCGCCGAACCCGGCCCTCGTCCTCGAGCTGATCGAGCGCGAGCGCATCACCAGCTTCTTCGCCCCGCCGACGGTCTGGATCACCCTGCTGCAGCACCCGGATTTCGGCCGCCGCGACCTCTCGGCGCTGCGCAACATCTATTACGGCGCCTCGATCATGCCCGTCCCGGTGCTGCAGGAGCTGCGCCAGCGCCTGTCCGGGGCGCGGCCCTTCAACTGCTACGGCCAGAGCGAGATCGCCCCGCTCGCCACCGTGCTGCGGCCGGAGGAACACGAGGCGCGGCCGGGCTCGGTCGGCCGGGCGGTGCTGAATGTCGAGACCCGCGTCGTCGATCCCGAGATGCGCGACGTGGCGCCCGGCGAGCGCGGCGAGGTGGTGCATCGCTCGCCGCAGCTCTGCCTCGGCTACTGGAACATGCCGGAGGAGACGGCCCGGGCCTTCGAGGGCGGCTGGTTCCACAGCGGCGACGTCGCCACCATCGACGCCGAGGGCTATCTGGCGATCGTCGACCGCACCAAGGACCTGATCAACACCGGCGGGGTGCTGGTGGCGAGCCGGGAGGTGGAGGAGGCGCTCTTCACCCATCCGTCGGTCGCCGAGGTGGCGGTCATCGCGGTGCCCGATCCGAAATGGATCGAGGCGGTGGCGGCCGTCGTGGTGCTGCGGCCGGAGGCGCCGGCGGATGTCGAGGCGGCGCTGCTCGCGCATGCGCGCGCGAATCTCGCCCCCTACAAGGTGCCCAAGCGCATCATCCTGGCCGAGACCCTGCCGAAGAACACCGCCGGCAAGCTGCTCAAGCGCGAGCTGCGGCAGCTTTATGCCGGGACCGAGAGCGGCGCCCTCGGCTGAGGCGCGGGCCGGCCCGGGGTGACGCTGCGCGGGCCGGCGGCTATGGTCCGCCCCGGATTGCAATGGTTGGGGCGGGAGCGGTCGGCATGACAGAGGCAGCGGCGGTCGAGGCACGGCTCGGCGGGCATATCCTGGCCGATGCGCTGGTGGCGCAGGGCGTGACCCATGCCTTCTGCGTCCCCGGCGAGAGCTATCTCGACCTGCTGGACGGGCTCTATGCCCGCCGCAACCGCATCGAGCTGGTCACCTGCCGCTTCGAGGCCGGCGCGGTCCATATGGCCGAGGCCTATGGCAAGCTGACCGGCCGGCCGGGCGTGGCGCTGGTCACCCGCGGCCCCGGCGCCTGCCATGCCGCGATCGGCGTGCATGTCGCCTTCCAGGACAGCACGCCGCTGGTGCTGATCGTCGGCCAGATCCCCTTCGAGGAGACGGACCGCGAGTCCTTCCAGGAGGTGGACTACCGCAAGATGTTCGCCCCGCTCGCCAAATGGGTGACGCAGATCGACGACGCGGCGCGCATCCCCGAGCTGATGGCGCATGCCTTCGACGTCGCCACCTCCGGCCGGCCGGGCCCGGTCGTGGTGGCGATCTCGGAGGAGATGCAGCGCAGCATGGCGGTGGTGCCGGACCTGCCGCCGGCCCATGTGCTGCCGGCGCATCCGGCCCCGGCGGCGCTCGACGAGATGATGGCGCGGCTCGGCAAGGCGCAGCGGCCGCTGGTGGTGCTCGGCGGCGGCGCCGGCTGGTCGGCGCAGGGCAAGGCGGATATCCGCGACTTCCTGCTCGCCAACGACCTGCCCGTCGCCGTCTCCTTCCGCCGCATGGGCCTCTTCGACGGCACCTCCCCCAACTATGTCGGCGATCTCGGCGTCGGGGCCGATGCGGCCCTGGTGCGGAAGGCGAAGGAGTGCGACCTCTTCCTCGCCATCGGCACCCGCATCGGCGAGACGGTGAGCCAGGGCTACACCCTGTTCGACATGGCCGGCAGCACGCCGATCATCCATGTCTATCCCGACCAGGCCGAGATCGGCCGGGTCTATCGCCCGGCCCTCGGCATCACCTCCGACCTCAACGCCTTCGCCGCCGCGGCCAAGGCGCTGCCGAAGGTGGCGAAGCCGGCCTGGTCGGGCTGGCGGGCGGAGCTGCGGGCGGCGCGCGAGGCGCAGGCCAAGGCGCCGGACTATGCCGGGCCGCTGAACCTCGCCACCGCCCTGCAGGCGCTCGAGGCGGTGCTGCCGCCGGACACCATCTTCACCACCGATGCCGGCAATTTCGCCACCTGGCCGCAGCGCTTCATGCATGTCGGCGCCGGGCAGGATTTCCTCGGCCCGACCAACGGCGCCATGGGCTATTCGGTGCCGGCGGCGATCGGCGCCAAGATCGTCCACCCCGAGCGCACCGTCATCTCCTTCGTCGGCGATGGCGGCATGCTGATGACGGGGCAGGAGATGGCGACGGCCTTCCATCACAAGGTCGCGCCGATCATCATGGTCTTCAACAACGGCATGTACGGCACGATCCGCATGCATCAGGAGCGGCACTACCCGGCGCGCGTCTCCGGCACCCAGCTCACCAACCCGGACTTCGCCCGCCTGATCGAGAGCTTCGGCGGCCATGGCGAGGTGGTGGAGGCGACGGACCAGCTCGTCCCCGCCTTCCAGCGCGCGGTGGCCAGCGGCAAGCCGGCGCTGATCGAGGTGCGGACCAACCCCGAGCAGGTCACCAACCGCTCCACCATCGCCGAGCTGCGGGCCCAGACCAAGCCGGCGGCGCGGACCTGACCCCCGGGGCCGTTGCCGGCGCCCCGGCAGCGGCCCCCGCCATTCCTCGCCGGCACCCGGTCAGGGCGTCGCCGGCGCCTTCTCGTCCTGCCGGGCGGTGAGCTGCGCCGCCGGCGCGGCGCGGCCGCGCAGCAATGCCTCGCGCTCCGACAGCCCCATCACGTCCCAGCGCGCCGCCGCATCGCCGGCGGCGGGCGCCGCCAGCCGCGCCGTCACCAGCCGCTGCTGCGCCGGGCTCAGCTCCTCCCAGAAGCGGCCGGCCCAGTCCTGGCGCGGCGCCGGCGCCTTCGGCCGCACCGGCGGGTTGGGCCGCGGCGCCATGGCCCGCACCGGCCCCGGCCGCGGATCGGGCGCGCAGCCGGCCAGCAGGGCCAGGGCCGCCCAGGGGGCCAACCAGCCCAGCGCTCGCCGCCTCACCGGCCGACCGCGTAGCCCTGCATGCCGCGCGGATTGGCGCCGGCGAAGATCTGCCCGTCCGGCTCCAGCCGCGCCCCGGTGAGCCGCCCCTCGGACCATTCGCCGCCCATCTCCACGGCATGGCCGCGGGCTTGCAGCTCGGCCAGCACCGCCGGCGCGTAGCGGCCCTCGATCACCGCCCGGCCGGGACGGGCGCCGCGCGGCCAGAAGCTGCTGATCCAGTGCTCGGAATGGAAGCTCGGCAGGTCGATCGCCTGCTGGATGGTCAGGCGATGATCCACCATGCGCATCAGCATGATCGCCTGCCACTGGTCCTGCTGCTCGCCGCCCGGCGTGCCGAAGCTCATCCAGGGCCTGCCGTCGCGCAGCACCAGGCTGGGCGAGAGGGTGGTGCGCGGCCGCTTGCCGGGCGCGAGGCCGTTCGGCAGGGAGGCGTCCAGCCAGAACATCTGGCACCGGCTGCCGAGGCAGAAGCCGAGGCCGGGGATGGCCGGGGAGCTTTGCAGCCAGCCGGCCGAGGGCGTCGCGCTCACCATGTTGCCCCAGCGGTCGATGACGTCGATATGGCAGGTGTCGCCGCCCGAGGCGCCGAGGCGCGAGACGGTGGGCTCGCCGGTGCCGGCCGCCGTCGCCATCTCCCGCGCCCGCCGCAGCGCGCCGGGATAATCGGTGCGCGGCGCGATCCCGCCGGGCGAGCCGGGGCGCCAGTCGTTGTTCGCCTCGCGCCCGATCAGCCGCCGCCGCTCGGCGCTGTAGCCAGGGGCGAGCAGCGCCGCCATCGGCACATCGACGAAACCCGGGTCGCCGTAGAAGGCCTCGCGGTCGGCATAGGCGAGCTTCATCGCCTCGATGACGGTATGGGCGAATTCGGCGCCGACCGGATCCATGCCGGCGATGTCGAACCCCTCCAGCAGCGCCAGGGTCTGCAGCATGGTCGGGCCCTGGCTCCAGGGGCCGCATTTGAGGACGGTGTGGCCGCGATAGTCATGCGTGACCGGCGCCTCCACCGTGGCGCGCCAGCCGGCCATGTCCTCGCCGGTCAGCAGCGCGGTGTGGCGGCGGCCGGAGGTGTCGAGCGCCGCGAAGCTGCGGCCGAAGCGGTCGATCGCCTCGGCGACGAAGCCGCCATACCAGGCGCGCCGCGCCGCCTCGATCTGGGTCTCGCGGTCGGGGCCGGCCGCCTCGGCCTCGCGCACCACCCGGCTGTAGGTCTCGGCCAGCTCCGGGTTGGTGTAGAGCTGCCCCGGCTTGGGGCCGCCATCGCGCAGCCAGAGCGCGGCGCTGCTCGGCCAGGCGCTCTCGAAGAGCGGCCGCACCGTCTCGAGCGTCGCCGAGATGCGCGGCACCACATGCGCGCCGCGGCTGGCATAGCCGATGGCGTAGTCCAGCACCTCGCGCAGGTGCCAGGTGCCGTGGTCGCGCAGCATCAGCGCCCAGGCATCGAAGGCGCCGGGAATCGGGGCGCAGAGGAAGCCGGTGCCGGGGATGATGTCGAGGCCGAGCTCGTCCCTCAGCTTGCCCACCGTCATCGCCCGCGGCGCCGGCCCCTGGCCGCAGATCACCTGCTGCGCCCCGAGCCTCGCGCTGTGCAGGATGATCGGGCAGTCGCCGCCCGGCCCGTTCAGATGCGGCTCGACGATCTGCAGGGTGAAGCCGGCGGCGGCGGCGGCGTCGAAGGCGTTGCCGCCGCGCTCCAGCACCGCCATGCCCACCTGCGAGGCGATCCAGTGGGTGGAGGCGACGGCGCCGAAGGTGGCGGCGATTTCCGGGCGGGTGGTGAACATGTCGCGGCCTCATCTGCTCGACTGCGCCGATAGGGACAGGCAGAGAGGGCGCGGTCAATTCTCGGGAGCGGGTGCGGGTGGGACAGGGTGTGGCGAGGGGCGTGGCGAGGGGCGTCCTGGTGGCGGTGGTCGGGCCCTCGGGGGCGGGGAAGGACACGCTGCTGGACGGCGCCCGCGCGGCGCTGGCCGGCGATCCGCGCTACCGCTTCGTCCGCCGCTGCATCAGCCGCCCGGCCACCGCCGGCGGCGAGGCGCACGAGGCGCTGAGCCCGGCGGAATTCGCCGCGCGGGCGGCGGCCGGCGGCTTCGCCCTCACCTGGCAGGCGCATGGGTTGCACTACGGCATCCCGGCCGATATCGCCGGCGACCTGGCGGCGGGGCGGGTGGTGGTGGCGAATCTCTCCCGCGCCGTGCTGGCGAGGGCGGCGGCGCGCCTGCCGCTCCGGGTGGTGGAGGTCACCGCGCCCGCCGCCGTGCTGGCAAAGCGCCTGGCGGCGCGGGGGCGGGAGGATGCGGCGGATGTCACGGCCCGGCTGGCGCGGGCGGCGCCCCTGCCGGCCGGGCTCGCGGTGACGCGGGTGGTCAATGACGGCGCGCCGGAGGCCGGCATCGCCGCCTTGCTCGACCTGCTCCGCTCGGCGTGAATTCCCCGCGAAACCGCTGCACGGCCTTGCGGGGGGGGGCGGGGACGCCTTTCCGGCCCGAGGAGCGCCGCAGCCTGCCGCGGCAGGGCAACGGGACGCAACGATTAGGACGGGCTCGTCGAGAGCGGCAGCCGCTGCGCGATCAGGAAGGGCGCGCCGGGCGCCGCTTGGGTGAAGAGGCCGATGGCCTCGACCCGCCGCGGCCGCGCCGGCGCATCGCCGAGGAAGGCCGTCACCGCCGGCAGCGCCACGGATGTCTCCGCCGGGCTCAGGCGCCGCGTCAGGGTGACGTGGAAGCGCCATTCCTCGAAGACATAGGGATAGCCCCAGCGGGCGAGCAGCGCCTCCTGCCGCGGGCTCAGCCCGGCGCGGCGCCGCCGCGCCAGCTCAGCCTCTTCGGGCGGCGCGCGCCAGGGATCGAGCGCCTCGACGCAGGCATCGGCCAGCGCCCGCAGTCCGGGGCAGGGGGCGGTCTCACGCAGCGCCAGGAAGCCGTCGAGGTCCTGCACGGCCAGCGGCGGCAGGTCGAAGGGGGCGAGCCGCGCCGCCAGCGCCCGCGCCGCGTCCAGCGCTTCCTCCCAGCGGCCGCGCAGCCGGAAGGGCGGCTTCAGCGTGGCATGCAGCCCGTAGCCGCGCGCATCGGCGGTGAGGGCGGCGATGTCGAGGTCCGGCAGGGCGGGCTGCGCCAGCGCCGCCCCGGTCTCGGCATCCCGCCCCAACCAGGCCGAGCCCCGCGCATGCAGCGGGTCGGCGGGATCGGGCGCCCAGTAGAGGGCGAGTCGCATCACGCCACCCGCTCGCCCGCGCGCCAGACCTGGCGGACGAAGGGCACCTCGCCGGCCACCGCGACCCGCGCCAGGTCGGCCCGCAGCCCGGCCTCGAGGCGGCCGCGATCGGCGAGCCGCGCCAGCCGGGCCGGCATGTCGGTGATCATGCCGACGGCCTGCGGCAGGGCGATGCCGGTCTCGGCCACGGCGCGCCAGGCCGCCTCGACCAGGGCGGCCGGCACGTAGTCGCTGGCCAGCGCATCCACCGTCCCGGCGCGGATCATCTCGGCCGCCGCGACATTGCCGGAATGGCTGCCGCCGCGGACCACGTTCGGCGCGCCGGCGATCACCGCGACGCCGAGCGCGCGCGCCGCCGCCGCCGCCTCCATCACCACCGGGAATTCGCTGATCCGGATGCCGGCCTCGGCATTCTCCGCCACCACCCCGGCGCCGTCGTCGTCATGCGAGGCGAGCGGCAGGGCGCGATGCGCCAGCCGGTCCAGCAGCCAGCGGCGCTGCGGCTCGCGCAGCCGCGCCCGCTGCTCCAGCAGCGCCTCGATCCGCCGCGTCACCTCGGCCTCGGACATCTGCATCTGGCGCTGCCGCATGGCCCGGTAGCGGGGGATGTCGCGGTACTGGCCGACGCCGGGGGAGTGGTCCATCAGGCTCGCCATCAGCACCCGCGGATGCTCAGCGACGCCCTCGACCGCCGCCGGCATGTCCGGCGCCGGCAGCTCGCAGCGCAGATGCAGGAAATGCTCGCTCTTCAGCAGGCCGGTCCCGGCCAGGGCGTCGAGATCGCGCACCCCGTCGCGGAAGGTCTGGCCGCGCCCGGGATCGAAGCCGAGATCGCCGAGGCAGAGCGCATCCAGCACCGTGGTGACGCCGGCCGCGGCGCATTGCGCGTCATGCGCCAGCATGGCCGAGCGGCTGGGCCAGCGGGCATTGGCGCGCGGCAGCACCTGGCGCTCGAGGTTGTCGGTGTGCAGGTCGACCACCCCGGGGATGAGATGGTCGCCCTCCAGATCCTCGGCGGCGGCGAGCTGGCTGCGGCCGGTCTGCAGGTCGGCGATCCGGTCGCCGCGCAGCAGCAGCGTGCCGGTGACCACCTGCCCGGGCAGCACCAGCCGGGCATTGGTCAGGACGGTCTCCCTCATGCCGCCGCCCGCACCGGCTCGACCGCGAAGAGCCGATCGGCGATCCGGTCGCGCACCTCGGTGTCGTGGAAGATGCCGATGATGGCCGCGCCCTCGCGTTTCGCCTGCTCGATGAGCCCGATCACCACGGCGCGGTTGTCGCTGTCAAGGCTCGCGGTCGGCTCGTCGAGCAGCAGCACCGGATAGCGGGGGGCGAAGCCGCGGGCGAGGTTCACCCGCTGCTGCTCGCCGCCCGAGAAGGTGGCCGGCGGCAATCCGTGCAGCGCCGCGGGCAGGTTCAGCCGGGCGAGCAGGGCGCGGGCGCGCGCGAGCGCCGCCTCCCGCGCCAGGCCGCGCGCCAGCATCGGCTCGGCCACGATCTCGAGCGTCGGGACGCGCGGGATGACGCGGAGGAACTGGCTGACATAGCCGATCGTCTCCCGCCGGACCTCGCGCATCTGCCGGGGATCGGCGCGGGCGAGGTCGATCTCGGCCCCCTGGTGGCGCAGCAGGATCCGCCCCTCGCCGGCGCCGTAATTGCCGTAGAGGCAGCGCATCAGCGTGGATTTGCCGGCGCCGGAGGGGCCGGCGAGCGCTACGCATTCGCCGGGCGCGACGGTGAGCTCGACTCCGCGCAGCACCGGGATATGGGTGCCGCCCTGGAGGTGCAGGGTGAAGGCCTTGCCGAGGCCCTCGGTGCGGAGCGCCCAGCTCATGCCGCGAGCACCGAGGCGACGAGGAGCTGGGTGTAGGCGTGCTGCGGGTCGTCCAGCACCCGGTCGGTCAGCCCTTCCTCCACCACCTTGCCATGCCGCATCACCAGGATGCGGTGCGCCAGCAGCCGCGCCGCGGCGATGTCATGCGTCACCAGCAGCACGGCGAGGCCGAGATCGGCGACCAGCGCCCGGATCAGGTCGAGCAGCCGCGCCTGCACCGAGACGTCGAGGCCGCCGGTCGGCTCGTCCATGAAGATCAGGCGGGGATGCGTCACCAGGGTGCGGGCGATCTGCAGCCGCTGCTGCATACCGCCCGAGAAGGTGCGGGGCAGGGCGTCGATCCGCGCCGGGTCGATCTCGACCCGCCGCAGCCAGGCGATGGCCGCCTCGCGGATGGAGCCGTAATGCCGCGCCCCGGTCGCCATCAGCCGCTCGCCGATATTGCCGCCGGCCGAGACGCCGAGCCGCAGCCCGTCGCGCGGGTTCTGGTGCACGAAGCCCCAATCGGTGCGGTGCAGGCGGCGCAGCGCCGCCTCGCCCATCGCTTCCAGCCGCTGCGCCCGGCCCTCCGGGTCGCGGTAGAGGACGCTGCCGGCATCCGGCGGCAGCAGGCCGGAGAGCACCCGCAGCAGGGTGGTCTTGCCGGAGCCGGATTCGCCGACGATCGCCACCACCTCGCCGGGCCAGATGGCGAGCGAGACGCCGTCGAGCGCCGGCACCGCGCCGTAGCGGAGCGCCAGGTCGCTGGCCTCGAGCAGGGGGGCCTCCAGCAGGGGGGCCTCCATCGGGGATGCGCTCATTCCGCCGCCTCCTGCCGCGCCTGGCGGCCCTGGCAATAATCGGTATCGGAGCAGACGAAGATCCGCCCGCCGGCATCGTCCGTCACCACCTCGTCGAGATAGCTCTCGCGGCTGCCGCACAGGGCGCAGCCGGCCCTGGCGCGCACCGGCTCGAAGGGATGGTCCTCGAAATCGAGGCTGCGGACCTCGGTATAGGGCGGCACGGCGTAGATCCGCTTCTCGCGGCCGGCGCCGAACAATTGCAGGGCCGGGTTGCGGTGCATCTTCGGATTGTCGAAGGCGGGGATGGGGGAGGGCGACATCAGGTAGCGGCCGTTCACCATCACGGGGTAGTTGTAGCTGATCGCCACATGGCCGTGCCGGGCGATGTCCTCGTAGAGCTTCACATGCATCAGCCCGTAATCGGCGAGCGCATGCATGCGCTTCGTCTCGGCGACGCGCGGCTCCAGCCGGAACAGCGGCTCGGGCATCGGCACCTGGTAGACCAGGATCTGCCCCTCGCGCAGCGTCGTCTCGGGGATGCGGTGGCGGGTCTGGATGATGCTCGCCTCGGCGGTGCGCTCCGTCGTCTCGACGCCGGCGACGCGGGCGAAGAAGCGACGGATGGAGACGGCGTTGGTGGTGTCGTCGGCGCCCTGGTCTATCACCTTCAGCCGGTCGGCGGGGCCGATGACGCTCGCCGTCACCTGGATGCCGCCGGTGCCCCAGCCATAGGGCAGCGGCATCTCGCGCGAGCCGAAGGGCACCTGATGCCCGGGGATGGCCACCGCCTTCAGCAGGGCACGGCGGATCATCCGCTTGGTGTCCTCGTCGAGATAGCCGAAATTATAGCCCGTCGCGGCGCTCATTCCGCGGCCTCCCGCAGGGCGGTCGCGCGCAGCTGCCGGATCTTCTCGAGCTCGCTCTGGAAATCGACGTAATGCGGCAGCTTCAGATGCTCGACGAAGCCGGTCGCCTCGACATTGTCGCAGTGATAGAGCACGAATTCCTCGCTCTCGGCCGGCGCCGTCGCCTCCTCGCCGAGCTCCCGCGCCCGCAGCGCCCGGTCCACCAGCGCCATCGCCATCGCCTTGCGCTCGGCATGGCCGAAGGTGAGGCCGTAGCCGCGGGTGAATTGCGGCGGCTCGGTCTTCGAGCCGGCGAACTGGTTCACCATCTGGCACTCCGTGACCGTGATCTCGCCGATCTCGATGGCGAAGCCGAGCTCGGGCGGGACGATCTCCACCGTCACCTCGCCCATGCGGATCTCGCCGACGAAGGGATGCGCATTGCCGTAGCCGCGCTGCGTCGAGTAGCCGAGGGCGAGCAGGAAGCCCTCGTCGCCACGGGCGAGGGATTGCAGCCGCAGCGGCCGCTCGGCGGGAAAGGCCAGCGGCTCGCGCGTCAGGTCCGGCGGCTCCGCCTCGCCAGCCACCTCGCCCTGCATCAGCCCCTCCTGCGCCAGGATGCCGGTGACGCGCGGCATGCGCTCGGCCTCGGCCGACGCCTCCGGCGGCGGGGGCGGCGCCTCGTCCTCGGCGGCGAGGGCGAAGTCGAGCAGCCGGTGGGTGTAGTCGAAGGTCGGGCCGAGCACCTGCCCGCCCGGCAGGTCCTTGTAGGTGGCGCTGATCCGCCGCCGGATGCGCATCGCGCCGGTGTCGAGCGGCAGGCTGGCTGCGAAGCGGGGCAGGGTGGTGCGATAGGCGCGCAGCAGGAAGGCGGCCTCGATCAGGTCGCCGCGCGCCTGCTTGATGGCGAGCGCCGCCAGGCCGCGGTCATGGCAGGCGCCCTCCGCCATGACGCGGTCGACGGCGAGGCCGAGCTGCTGCTCGATCTGCCCGACCGTCAGCGCCGGCAGGCCGGGATCGCCGCGCCGCTCCCGGGCGAGCCAGGCATGCGCCGCCTCGATCGCCCGCTCGCCGCCCTTGACTGCCACATAGGCCATGATCGTGTCTCCGGGGCCGGGCGCTCAGCCGGCGGCCAGGTGGGTGGTGCGCGGCAGGGCGGCCAGCCGGTCGCCGGCGCAGAGGAAGAGGTCGACGCCCTGCGGGAAGCGCGCCTGGTTGGCGGCCCAGTCGGCGGCGAAGCCGGGCGGCAGTCCCTCGACCCGCAGCCGGTGCTCGCGCTCGATGCCCGGGCCGCTGAGGCGCCAGCCTTCGCCCTCGGCCAGCGCGGCGACCTGCAGGATCAGCGTCGCCGAGCGGTGCGGCTCCTCCTCGCTGCCGGCGGCGAGCGAGGCGAGCGGCGGCATGGGGCCGGCGGCGAGCAGGAAGGCGGCTTCGCCCGGCGCGGCGGCGATCGGGCAGCCGGCATGGAAGCGGGCCCAGGCCTCGGCCTCCGGCCCGGCATCGAGCCAGACCGGTGTGTCGGCATCGGCGAGGGTCAGCAGCAGCGCCGCCGCCGCGCCGCCGAGCGGGGGCGGCGCCTCGGGCGGGGCGGCGACCCGCTGCACGCGGCCGGGCCGCGCCATCGCCTCCAGCGCCGCGCGGAAGCAGGCCTGGGCATCGAGGACCGGCTCGGCGAAGCCGGCCGCCAGGGTCGCGCGCATCGCCGGCATCATCGCATCGTCGCCATGGTGAAGAATTGCACCCGGGTGGCCGCCGCCCGCGCCGCCTGCTGCGCCGCCCGCGCCGCCTGCGCCGCGGCCAGCGGCTCGATCACCGCGGCGAGCAGCGCCGGGCGCCGGTCCGCATCCTGCAGCAGGGCGTCGAGCAGGGCGGCGAGCTCGGCCTGGCGGCGGTCCCGGCCGGCGACATAGGCATGGCCGATCCGGCCGTCCGGCAGGGCGACGCTGCAACGGGTGACCGTCATCTCGCCGAGGTTGAAGGGGGCGCCGTCGCCGCCCTGGCGGCCGCGCGCCATGACGAGGCCGGTCTCCGGCGCCCGCAGGCGGCGGTGCGGCGGCGGGGGCGGCAGGGCGGCCAGCCGCTCCGCGATCTCGGCCGCGCTGGCCCGCGCCAGCACCCCCATCCAGCGGCGCCGGGCCGGGTCCGGCGCCGCGCCCTCGCTTCCTGTGGCATCGCTCATCCTGGCACCTGCTGGTCTCGGTCTCCGGTCCGGTCGGTCATAAAGGTCTAGACATCCGGTTGTCTAGCCGGATAACTAGGGCCAGATGTGCCCTGTCGGGGAGGCGGCGTGGTTGAAGTTTCGATGACAGATGCCGCGACGGCGGGGGCCGAGGCGCCGCTCGCCCGCGGCCGAGGCGTCGCGCTCTGGCGGCAGATCGCCGGCACGCTGGAGCGGGACATCGCCGCCGGCCATCTGGCGCCGGGCGTCCGGCTGCCGACCGAGGCCGAGCTCACCCAGCGCTTCGCGGTGAACCGCCACACCGTGCGCCGCGCCATGGAGGATCTCGAGGCGCGCGGCCTGGTGCGGATCGAGCAGGGGCGCGGCAGCTTCGTCGCCGAGGACGTGCTGGAATACCCGGTCGGCCCGCGCACCCGCTTCTCCGAGACCATCCGCCGGCAGAACCGCGAGCCGCAGGGCCGCATCCTGCGGCTGGATGAGATCGATGCCGATGCGACGGTGGCGGAGGCCCTGCGCATCCGCCGCGGCCGGCCGGTGCTGATGGCCGAGCGGCAGGGCCTGGTCGATGGCCGGCCGGTGGTGCTCGGCCGGCACTACTTCTCCGTCGCCCGCTTCCCGGACATCGCCCGGCTGCTGTCCGAGGACCCCTCCATCACCCGGGCGCTGGTGCGGCTCGGCGTGCCGGATTACCGCCGCCTCACGACCCGCATCACCGCCCGCATGCCGACGGCGGAGGAGGCGGCGCTGCTCGACCAGACCCGCAGCCGCCCGGTGCTGGTCTCCGAGGCCCTGAACGTCGACGCGGCCGGCGAGCCGGTCGAGCTGAGCATCGCCTGCTATGCCGCAGGCCGCGTGCAGATCCTGGTGGAAAGCTGACGATGGAACAGAGGCCCTGGCAGATCACCGGCGGCACCGCGCTGCTGGAGGGGGCGCTGCGCGCCGCCGATATCGCGCTGGCGGAGGGCGCCGTCGCCGCGACGGCGCCGCCCGGCGCGCGGCGCATCGATGCCAGCGGGCTGCTGGTGCTGCCGGGCCTGGTCGACCTGCACGGCGACGCGCATGAGCGGGGGCTGCAGCCGCGGCCGGGCATCGGCTTCCCGGCCGAGATGGCGGTGCGCGACACGGCGGCGCAGCTCCTCGCCTCCGGCATCACCACGGCCTATCTCGGCGTGACGCTCTCCTGGGAGCCGGGGCTGCGTTCGCTCGACTCCTGGCGGGCGCTGATGGCGGCGCTGGATGCGGCGCGGCCGGCACTGGCCCCCGATCTCCGGGTGCATCTGCGCTTCGAGGCCGACAATCTCGACGCGCTCGACGACGCGCTCTCCGACATCGCCACCGGGCAGGTGCATCTGCTCGGCTTCAACGACCACACGCCGCCGATCCTGGCGCGCATGGACGACCCGAAGCAGGTGGCGAAATATGCCGGCCGCGCCGGGCTCTCGGCCGAGGAATTCCGCGCCCTGATCACCCATGTCGCGGCGCGGCGCGACCGGGTGCCGGAGACGCGGGCCCGCCTCGCCGCGGCGGCGGCGAAGGCCGGGCTGCCGATGCTGAGCCATGACGACGCGACGCTCGCCGACCGCGCGCTCTACCGCGGCCTCGGGGCCCGCATCTGTGAATTCCCGATGGCCGAGGCGGTGGCCGAGGATGCGCGGGCGCATGGCGAGGCGGTGGTGATGGGGGCGCCGAACGTGGTGCGCGGCGGCAGCCATCTCGGCTGGGCGAGCGCCGCGCCGCTGGCCGAGCGCGGCCTCGTCACCGTGCTGGCGAGCGACTACCACTGGCCGGCGCTGCTGGCCGCGCCCTTCGCCATGGTCCGGCGCGGCCGGATGGATCTGGCGGCGGCCTGGGCGCTGGTCTCCGGCAATCCGGCGGCGGCGGCCGGACTCGCCGATCGCGGCGCGCTGCGGCCGGGACTGCGCGGCGACGTGGTGCTGGTCGATCCGGCGGGGCCGGAGGCGGTGGCGGTGTTCTGCGCCGGGCGGCTGGCGCATCTGACCGCCGCCGGGGCGGCGCGGCTGGATTAGCGCGGCGCGCGGCCGGCTACTCCGCCGCCAGCCGCTCCATCGCCGCCTCGGCCTGCACCCAGACCGCGGTGTCGTGGAACACCGCGCCGCCCTTCGGCGGGCCGGGATCGTCGCTGGTCAGCAGGTTGATGCCGATGCCGCCGGCGAAGTCGCCATTCGGCCAGATGCTCTCGACGATGACGACGCCCTCCTGCTGGCCCTCGGCCAGCCTGGCCGTCACCACCACCTCGCCCCGGGCATTGCCGAGGCGCACCATCCCGCCCTCGGTGACGCCGAGCCGGGCGGCGTCCTTCGGGTGCAGCATCGCCGCCGGGCATTGCTCGCGCTTGCGGGCGCCCGGCGTCTCGGTGAAGGTCGTGTTGAGGAACTGCCGGGCCGGCGCGGTCACCATGCGGAACGGGTGCTCGGCATCGGCGCCGTCGATCGCATCCATCTGGTCGGGCAGCGCCGGCATGCCGGCATGGTCGGTGCCGATCGCCGCCCAGTCGGGCGCGAAGCGGAAGCGTCCATCGGGATGGCCGAAGCCCCGCTCGTAATGCGCCGCGGCGAAATCCGGGGCGGCATCCACCCAGCGCGCCGCGGCGACCTCCTCCCAGCCCGGCCAGCCCGAGGCGCGCAGCGTCGCATCGGCGATCTCGCGGGCGGTCATGCGGAAGCCCGGATGCTCGGCGCCGAGCCGGGCGGCGAGGCCCTGCAGCACCTCGTGGTTGGAGCGGCACGCGCCCGGCGGCTCGACGATCTTCGGGCCGAGCTGGATATGGGTGTGGCCGCCCGACTGGTAGAGGTCGTCATGCTCGACGAACATCGTCGCCGGCAGGACGATGTCGGCGTATTTCGCCGTGTCGGTCAGGAATTGCTCGTGCACGCAGGTGAAGAGGTCGTCGCGCAGGAAGCCGCGCCGCACCTTGCCGCTGGCCGGTGCGACGACGACCGGGTTGGTGTTCTGGATCAGCAGCGCCGTCACCGGCGGGCCCTCGCCGAGGTCGCGCCGGTCGCCGGTCAGCACCGCGCCGATGCGGCTCTGGTCGAGCATGCGGATGCCGGGGTCGCGCGCATCCAGCCCCTCGATCAGCGTCTTGTCCCAGTGGTAGATGGCGCGGTTGCTCCAGAAGGCGCCGCCGCCGATGTGGCGCCACTTGCCGGTCACGGTCGGCAGGCAGGTGACGGCGTGCAGCGCCGCGGCGCCGTTGCGGCTGCGCGAGAAGCCGTAGCCGCAGCGGATATAGGCCCGCTCGGTGGTGTTGTAGAGCCGGGCGAATTCCTCGATGACGGCGACGGGCAGGCCGGTGACGGCGCTTGCCCAATCGGGCCCGCGGGCGGCCAGATGCGCCTCCAGCCCGGCCGGCGCGTCCGACATGCGGGCGATGTAGTCGCGGTCGGCATGGCCGTCGCGGAAGGCGATGTGCATCACGGCGCAGGCCAGCGCCGCATCGGTGCCCGGCCGCACCGCCAGGTGCAGGTCGGCCGCCGCGGCGGTGCCGGTGCGGTAGGGATCGACGACGACGAGCTTCGCGCCGCGCTGCTTCCGGGCGCGGCTGACATGCGTCATCACGTTGACCTGCGTCGCCACCGGGTTGCCGCCCCAGATGACGATGAGGTCGGCCTCGGCCATCTCGCGCGGGTCGGGGCCGCCGAAATGCCCGACGCCCGCCTGCCAGCCGCTTTCGCAGAGCGCGGTGCAGATGGTGTTCTTCTGCCCGGAATAGCGCATGACGTGGCGCAGCCGGTGGATGCCGTCGCGCTGCACCAGCCCCATGGTGCCGGCATAGTAGTAGGGCCAGACGGTCTCGCTGCCATGCCGGGCGGTGCGCTCGGCGAAGGCCTCGGCGGTGCGGTCGAGCGCCTCCTCCCAGCCGATCTCGCGGAACTGGCCGCTGCCCTTCGGGCCTGTGCGGAGCAGCGGGTGCAGCAGGCGGTCCGGGTGGTGCACCCGCTCGGCATAGCGCGAGACCTTGGCGCAGATGACGCCCGCCGTGTAGCTGTTGGCGGCCGCGCCGCGGACCGCGCCGATGCCGCGCCCGACCCCCTCGGCGTCGCGCTTCACCTCGATCTCGAGGGCGCAGGTCGAGGGGCAGTCATGCGGGCAGGTGCTGCCCTGGAAGTCGCCGCGCGCCACGCTCTCCGCCATGCCCCGCCATCCTCGCCCCGTGCCGTGGCGGGAAGCATAGGGGAGGGGGGCGGCGATCGCTACGGTGCTGCCGGGCCGCTCCAGCGCATGCGGTGCAGGTCGAGGGCGCAGAGCCCGGTGACGCCCCAGGCCCGGGCATAGGCGGCGACGGCGGCGGGATAGTCGGGATCGCCCGGGATGCCGGCCGGCCAGCGCGGCGGGTTGAAGGTGGAGATGCCGTTCACGGTCGGGATGTGCCGGACGGCGGCGACGAGCATCGCCTCGGTGTTGTGGTTGTAGGGATCGTCCACCGCCTCGCCGAAGCGGCTCTCCTGCCGGGCGGCGGAGACCCAGAAGGCCCGGCAGCCGGGCGGGGGCGGCGGCACCGCGGCGAGGCGGCCGGCCTCCAGCGTCCGGTCGAGGAAGAGCGGGGCGTAGGAATTCGCCTGCTCGAGCAGCAGCAGCGCGACCAGCGCCAGCCGCGGCAGCAGCGGCCAGCGGCGGGAGGCGAGGAAGGCCATGGCCAGCAGCAGCACGGCGAGGGTGATGAGGATCTGGTAGCGCGCCACCACCCGCGGCACCTTCGCCCCCGGCACCACGGCATAGACCAGGGACCAGGCGGTGACGCCGCCGACCTGCAGGGTGAGCAGCCAGGTCGCCAGGCTGGCGAGGCCGAGGGCGCGCCAGAAGGCGAGCAGGCCCGGCGGCAGGGCAGGGCGGCGGGCGAGCCAGGCGAGGGCAGCGAGGTAGAGCAGCAGGAGCAGCGGCGGCAGGCCGGTCATCCGCTCGCTCCAGGCGGGGAAGCCGGGGCGGACGGCGTCGTTCAGGGCGCGGACCAGCCAGCCCCAGAGCCAGTTCTCCTGGCCGACATTGAGGAGGTCGAGCGGCTCCGGCGCGTTGCGCACCACATCCGCCCAGGGGTGCATGCCGGTCTCGGCCGCCTTCGGCAGGTAGAGGGCGAGGAAGGGCAGGTTCGCCAGGACGGCGAGGGCGAGCAGCCCGACCAGGGGCAGCGCCTGCGCCTGGACCGCCAGGAACAGGCGCCGGCGCGCCGCCCCGCCGGCGACCAGCAGCCAGGCGGGCAGCAGCGCCAGGCCGAGGAAGGCGCTGTACCAGGCCATGTAGAAGCCGGTCATCAGGCAGGCGGCGAAGGCCAGGCAGAAGCCGGCGCCCCAGCCGAGCAGCGCGGCGCGGCGGCCGGCGAGCAGCGCGGCCAGGCTGCGCTCGGCCAGCAGGCCCAGCACCGGCACGAAGGAGACGCTGAAGAGCTGGGCGTGGCTGCCGCGGATGAAGAGGTTGTTGCTGATGGTGAAGAGCGCGGCGCCGAGCAGCGCCCAGCCGAAGGGAAGGCCGAGGCGGCGGGCCAGCGCCAGGGTGGCGGCGAAGCCGATGGCGCGCGTCGTGACGTTGACCAGCTCGCCCGCCAGGAAGGGATCGGCGCCGAGGCTCCGGAAGACCGAATGGATCAGCCCGAAGAGCAGGTAGCCGTCGTTGTAGCCGAGCGTCGCCGGCACCGGGAAGAAATAGGCGGTGCGGTCCCAGGGCTCGAGGCCGCGCAGCAGGTTGAACCAGTGTTCCAGGATGGAGAGGGCGATGACGCCGTCATGCCGGTCCCCGAGCAGCAGGGTGAAGCCGTTGCCGAGCTGGTTGCGGAAGAAGAAGGCGAGGCAGAGCGCGCCGCAGAGCGTCGCCGCCAGGAACCGCCCCGGCCGGCCCATCGAATCCGCCTCGTTCACGCCCCTCTCCCGTCCCGCCCTGCCACGGGTCCAGGCAACGGCGATCCTGCAGCGCGGCGATGGCGGCAATGGGGTGGGAAGATGGCTCCGGCGGTTGGATTCGAACCAACGACCAACGGATTAACAGTCCGCTGCGCTACCGCTGCGCCACGCCGGATCAGCCAAGGGAGCGGCCGTATAGCACTCATGCCGCACCCTGTAAGCCCCCTGGAGCCGCTTTTGTCCGGCCCGTTCACGGGCCGGATCCGCCTGGAGGTCCGGGGCGGAATTGAACCGCCGTAGCAGGTTTTGCAGACCTGTGCCTGACCACTCGGCCACCGGACCGCCGGGACGGAGGAACCGCTCCGGGCGCGGGCCCTCTTTGGGGCCGCGCCCGGCCGAGGTCAAGCCGGCGTGGCGGCTCGGGGGGCGGCTGGCGGACCCCCGCAGAAGGGCGCTTGGCGCGGCCGCGCCACGGCCCCTATAAACCCGCGGCCCCGAGAAGGTAACGGCTTCATGGACTTTGCCGACGCGCGCAAACGCATGGTGGATGGGCAGTTGCGGCCGAACAAGGTGACCGATCCGCGCGTGCTCGACGCGATGCGGGAGCTGCCGCGGGAGAGCTTCGTGCCGGCCTCCCTGCGCATGCGCGCCTATGCCGACGAGGATGTGCCGCTGCCCGGCGGCCGGGCGCTGATCGAGCCGATGGTGATCGCCCGCCTCGCCCAGCTCGCCGCCGTGCGTCCCGGCGACCGCGCCCTCGTGCTGTGCGCCGGCAGCGGCTACGGCGCCGCCGTGCTGGCGCGCTGCGGCGCGCAGGTGACGGCGGTCGAATCGGATGCGGCGCTCGCCGGCCTCGCCGCCTCGGCCCTGGCCGCCTGCCTGCCGGCCGGCGCGGTGCGACTCGAAACCGGCAGCCCGGCCGAGGGGCACCCCGGCGGCGCGCCCTACGATGCCATCCTGATCGAGGGCGAGGTGCCCGAGGTGCCGCCGGCGATCGCCGCGCAGCTCGCCGAGGGCGGGCGGCTGGTCACCGTGCTCGGCGGCGGCCGGCGCACCGGCGTCGCGGTGCTGGCCCGCAAGCTCGGCGGCGCGGTGAGCGTGACCCCGGCCTTCGATTGTGCGACCATTGCTCTGCCGGATTTTGCACCGGCGCCCGGCTTCGTCTTCTGACGCGGCGTCCCCCGGGTCTTCCCTCCGGGGCGGCGCGGGCATGCAGGCGAAGGAGGCGCGGGACCGCCCCCGGCGAAAGGTCTGGAGCCGCCGCCGGAGCGCGGGCATGCAACAGGTTGTTGCAAAGCTTGCCGCACTTGCTCCGCGCGTGCATTGCGGTATGGCGGTGGGGCCGGCACGTCCAGCGGGGCGTGGTTGCGCCCCCGGGATCAGCCTTGGGGCTTCCCCCCGGGGCCGGCCCGTTGGGACGGAAGGACATGGCTAGATGAGAGTGAAACGCCCCGCCCTGGTGCTGGCCTCCGTGCTGCTGGCACCGGCAGGCCTGTCCCTCGGCGCTCCGGGGGCGGCAGCGCAGTCCCTGCCGGAGGCGATGGCGCAGTCCTACGCCAACAACCCCTCCCTGCTGGCGGCGCGGGCGCAACTCCGCTCGGTGGACGAGAACGTGCCCCAGGCCCTGGCCGGCTGGCGCCCGAGCGTCAGCGTCGCCGTCAGTGGAGGCTATGTCGATGGCCGGGCGCGGTCGCTGGGGGCCTTCCAGGACCCCGACGTCCCCTTCGGCACCATCCGCCGCGGGGTCACCACGCATGTCGACCGGCAGCTCTTCACCAGCCAGGTCACCGTCACCCAGCCGATCTTCCGCGGCGGCCGCACCGTCGCCAGCACGCGGCGGGCGGAGAACCAGGTGCTCGGCCAGCGCGCCCGGCTGCTCGCCCAGGAGCAGCAGGTGATGTCGGACACGGTGAACGCCTTCGTGGCGGTGATCCGCGACCAGGAATTGCTGCGGCTCAACATCAACAACGAGCAGGTGCTGACCGAGCAGCTGCGCGCGACGAACGAGCGCTTCCGCGTCGGCGAGATCACCCGCACCGACGTCGCCCAGGCGGAGAGCCGCCTCGCCGCCGCCCGCGCCAGCCGCGCGGCGGCCGAAGGCAGCCTGCAGATCAGCCGCGCCACCTATCAGCGCACCGTCGGCTCGGTCCCGGCGCGGCTGGTGGCGCCGCAGCCGCTGCGCCCGCCGGTGATGAGCGCGCAGGAGGCCGGCGACGCCGCCGCCAACAACAACCCGGCCGTGGTGGCGCTGCTGTTCGACGAGGCGGCGGCGCGGGATGCGGTCTCGGTCCAGGTGTCGAACCTGATGCCGCAGGTCTCGGTGCAGGGCTCCGCCTTCCGCCAGGACAACTCGCTCGGCCCGCATACCCGGAGCACCGGCGCCCAGGTCGTCGCCCAGCTCACCGTGCCGATCTACCAGGGCGGCTCGGAATACTCGGCGGTCCGCCAGGCCCGGCAGGCGGCGCAGCAGGCCCGCCAGCAGGTCGAGGACCAGCGCCGCAGCGTCACCCAGGCGGCCACCCAGGCCTGGGAGCAGCTCGTCAGCTCCCGCGCCCAGGTCGATTCGCAGCGCGCCGCCATCCGCGCCTCGGAGATCGCCCTCGACGGCGTGCAGCGCGAGGCCATCGTCGGCAGCCGCACCACGCTCGAGGTGCTGAACGCCGAGCAGGAGCTGCTGCAGAACCGCACCAACCTCGTCCAGGCCCTGGCGACGGTGGTGGCGCAATCCTACACCCTGGCCGGCACGGTCGGCCGGCTGACCGCCCAGGACCTCGGATTGCAGGTCGACCCCTACGATATGCGCGCGTATTATAATGCCGTGCGCAACCGTTGGTTTGGGCTCGGGGATTACTCGGGCGTAGCGGAGACTCGCTGATGGCGGATGAGCGGGCCGGACCTGCCGCAGCGCCCCCCCCGGGGGGTGCCGCAGAGCCCAGCATGGAGGACATCCTCGCCTCGATCCGTCGGATCCTGAGCGATGATGTGGTCCCGCCCGCACCCGGCGCCGTGACCGAGCCGGCCCCCGGCCTCGCTCCGGCGGCCGGGACCGATCCGGGCGAGGAGCCGCTCGACCTGACCGAGGAGATGCTCGTCGCGCCAGCCGCGCCGCCAACCGCCGAGCCGCCGGCCGCGCCGCCATCGCCGCCTGCCGCTCCCGCCACCCCGGCCCCTGCGTCCCCGGCTCCAGTGTCCCTGGCCCCCGCCGCCGCGCCGGCCCCGCCGCTGCACGAGACGCGCGGCCCCGCGCCGGCGGTCCCGGCGGCACCCGATCCGAGCCTGCTGGCGCCGGCCGCCGCCGCCGCCGCCGCCGCCTCGGTGGGGTCCCTGCTGCGGGCCGTGGCGAGCGACCGCTCGAGCCCGGTGAGCCGCGGCGGGCCGAGCATCGAGGATGTGGTGCGGGAGGAGATCCGCCCCCTGCTGAAGGATTGGCTCGACCGGCACCTGCCGCCCATGGTCGAGCGGCTGGTCCGCGCCGAGATCGAGCGCGTGGTGGGCCAAGCGCTCTCCTGACCGCCGCCGCGGCGAATCCAACGGGCGCCGCAGCCTGACCCCTTGACGGGGGCCGGGGCGCGGAACACGGATGCGCCATGCTGGACAAGACCCTGACCCCGGGCAGCTTCGAGACCCGCCTCTACGAGGGCTGGGAGCGCTCGGGCGCCTTCGCCTGCGACCCGACGAGCAGCGCCGCCCCCTTCACCATCATGATCCCGCCGCCCAATGTCACGGGCAGCCTGCATATGGGCCACGCGCTGACCTTCACCATCCAGGACGCGCTGATCCGCTGGCGGCGGATGCAGGGCCGGGATGCGCTCTGGCAGCCGGGGACGGACCATGCCGGCATCGCCACCCAGATGGTAGTGGAGCGGCTGCTCGCCGCCGAGGGCAACCAGGACCGCCGCGGCCTGGGGCGCGAGGGCTTCGTCGAGCGGGTCTGGCAGTGGAAGGCCGAGAGCGGCGGCACCATCACCCGCCAGCTCCGCCGGCTCGGCGCCAGCCTCGACTGGCCGCGCGAGCGCTTCACCATGGATGCAGGCCTCTCGGCCGCGGTGCGGGAGGTCTTCGTCACCCTGCATCGGCAGGGGCTGATCTACCGGGACCGCCGCCTGGTGAACTGGGACCCCAAGCTGCAGACCGCCATCTCCGACCTCGAGGTCGAGAGCCGCGAGATGAAGGGGAGCCTCTGGTACCTGCGCTACCCGGTGGAGGGCGAGCCCGACCGGTTCATCACCGTCGCCACCACCCGGCCGGAGACGATGCTCGGCGACACCGCCGTCGCGGTGCATCCCGAGGATCCGCGCTTCGCCGCGCTGGTCGGCCGGCGGGTGATCCTACCATTGGTCGGCCGCGCCATCCCGGTGGTGGCGGACAGCTATTCCGACCCGGAGAAGGGCACCGGCGCGGTCAAGATCACCCCGGCGCACGACTTCAACGATTTCGAGGTCGGCCGCCGCCACGACCTGCCGATGCCGAGCGTGCTGGATGCCGAGGCGCGCATCAGCCTCGAGGAGATCGCCGGCGATCTGCGCGCGGTCGAGGGCGTCGCCGAGCCGGATTTCGTCCGCGGCCTCGCCGGGCAGGACCGCTTCGCCGCCCGCAAGGCGATCGTGGCGCGGCTCGAGGAACTCGGCCTGCTGGAGAAGATCGAGCCGCACACCAACCAGGTGCCGCATGGCGACCGCGGCGGCGTGCCGATCGAGCCGCGCCTCACCTGGCAGTGGTACTGCGACGCGGCGACCCTGGCGAAGCCCTGCATCGCGGCGGTCGAGGACGGCCGCATGCGCTTCGTGCCGAAGCAGTGGGAGAACACCTTCTTCGCCTGGATGCGCGACATCCAGCCCTGGTGCGTCTCCCGCCAGCTCTGGTGGGGACACCAGATCCCGGCCTGGTACGCGCCGGATGGCAGCATCTTCGTCGAGAAGACCGAGGAGGAGGCGCAGGCCGCGGCACGGGCCAGGTTCGGCGCCGAGGTGGCGCTGACCCGCGACCCGGACGTGCTCGACACCTGGTTCTCCTCCGCCCTCTGGCCCTTCAGCACGCTCGGCTGGCCGGAGAAGACCGCGGAGGTGGCCCGCTACTATCCCGGCGACGTGCTGGTGACGGGCTTCGACATCATCTTCTTCTGGGTCGCCCGGATGATGATGATGGGCATGCACTTCATGGAGGATGTGCCCTTCCGCGACATCTACATCCACGGCCTGGTCCGCGACGAGAAGGGCCAGAAGATGTCGAAGTCGAAGGGCAACGTCATGGACCCGCTGGAGCTGATCGACGCCTATGGCGCCGATGCGCTCCGCTTCACCATCTGCGCGCTCACCGGGCCGGGCCGCGACGTGAAGCTCGGCCGCAAGCGGGTGGAGGACTATCGCGGCTTCGTCACCAAGCTGTGGAACGCGGCCCGCTTCCTCGAGATGAACGGCGTGCGGCCCGATGCCGGCTTCGACCCGGCGGCGGCGCGGACGCCGCTGGCGCGCTGGGTCCTCGATGCCGCCAACCGGGCCGTCGCGGAGGCGACGGCGGCGCTCGAGGCCTATCGCTTCGACGAGTATGCCGGCGCCTGCTACCGCTTCGTCTGGAACAGCTTCTGCGACTGGTTCATCGAATTCGCCAAGCCGGTGCTGAACGGCCCGGACGGGGCGGAGAAGGAGGAGGTGCGCGGCGCGGCGCAGCATGTGCTCGGCACCGTGCTGCGGCTGCTGCACCCGGCGATCCCCTTCGTCACCGAGGAGCTCTGGGACCATTTCGGCTATGGGCCGGATTGCAGCCTGATCCGCGCCGCCTGGCCGGTGCCGGTGGCGGTGACCGGCGCCGAGGCGGCGCGCGAGGAGCTGGACTGGGTGGTGCGGCTGGTCGGCGAGGTGCGGGCGGTGCGCTCGGAGGTGAACGTGCCCCCCTCCGTCACCACGCCGCTGCTGCTGCGCGACGCGGCGCCGGAGAGCCTGGCGCGCATCGAGCGCTGGAGCGAGGCGATCCGCCGCCTCGGCCGCGTGACCGAGGTGACGCCGCTCGCCGGCGAGCCGCCCAAGGGCGTGGCGCAGGCGGTGGTGGGGGAGGCGACCGTGATGTTGCCGCTCGCCGGCGTCATCGACCTGGCCGCCGAGCGCGCCCGCCTGGCGAAGGAGCGCGGCAAGGCCGAGGGCGAGGCGCGCAAGGTGCAGGCGAAGCTCGGCAATGCCGACTTCATCGCCCGCGCCCCCGAGGAGGTGGTGGAGGAGAACCGCGAGCGGCTGCAGGCGGCGCAGGCCGAGATGGCACGGCTGGACGCGGCGCTGGCACGGATCGCGGGGTAGGTGGGGGCCCGCGCCCCAGGCTCCTGTTCCAGAGCATCGTCACCTGTCCGGATGAGGTCATCCGGACAGGATCTGCTCTAGCCCGCCGCGGCGCCGCTGATCCGCACCAGTTCGCGCATCTTCGGCTCCTGCGACCTGGCATAGGTGGCGAATTCCTCCGCGCCGATCAGCCAGGGCGTGGCGCCGTTCTCCATGTAGACCCGCGTCAGCTCCGGGCTGGCGAGCGCCTTCAGCGAGAGCTCCGCCATGCGCTGCACCAGGGCCGGCGGCAGGCCGGCCGGGGCGATCAGCCCGTTCCAGCTCGACAGCTCGAAACCCGGCAGGAATTCGGCCAGTGTCGGCAGGTCGGGCAGCATCGGGCTGCGCTCGAGGCTGGCGACGGCCAGCGCCCGCACCTTGCCGTCGCGCACCGCGCCGATCGGGCCGGCGATGTTGTCGAACAGCACCTGCACCTGCCCGGCCATGAGGTCGATCAGGGCCGGGGCGCCGCCGCGATACTGCACGAAGGGCATCTCCGTGCCGGTGCGCGTCTTGAACAGCTCCGCCGTCAGGTGCGGCGTCGTGCCGGCGCCGCCGGTCGCGTAGTTGTAGCGGCCGGGATTCGCCTTCAGCAGCGCGATCAGCTCCGGCACGCTGCGGGCCGGCACCGCATTGTTGACGATGAGGATGTTGGGCTGGCGGTAGAGGCCGGAGATGAAGCTGTAGTCGCGCGCCGGGTCGTAGGGCAGGCTGGGGAAGAGCGAGGGCGCGATGGCGAGGTTGGCGACGCCGCCCAGCCCGACGGTGGTGCCGTCGGGCCGGGATTTCGCGATGGCGTCGCTGCCGACCGTGCCGCCGGCGCCGGTGCGGTTCTCGACCACGAATTGCTGGCCGGTGAGCTGCGCCATCGCCTGGCACCAGGCGCGGGAGAGGATGTCGTTCGCCCCGCCCGGGGCATAGAGGTTGATGAAGTGCACCACCTGGCCGGGCCATCCGGCGGCTTCGCCGCGAGCCAGGCGCGGCGCGGCGAGGCCGGGCGCCCCCAGGGCGAGGGCGATCGCCTGGCGGCGGGTGATGGCGGGTGGCGTCATGGCATGTCCTCCCCGGTGGCTCTCTGGCCGGTTGAGCCCGCAGCTTGCGGCGCCGGCCCGCCGGGACGCCAGCGGAAAGGGCCCGGTGCCGAGGGGGCTGCCGATGGGGGCCGTCGCTGGGGGGCCGTCGCTGGGGCACCAGCAACGGCCCTTCCCATCAGCCGCCGCGGCGCCGGGCCGGCGACGGCTGCGCCCGCTCGAAATAGAAGGTGCCGCAGAGCTCGCCCTCATCGGCCGATTTCGGGATCGCCTGGCTGGAGAAGGCGGCGAAGGCGCGCCCGGTGGCCGGCGCCCGCTCGCCGATCGGGCGCGGCGTCCAGACCGCGATGAGGCGCACCGGGCGGCCATTGCCGCAGAGCCGGCTGCCGCGCAGCAGCACCGGGTTGCCGGGCACCGTCGCCTTGTAGAAGGTCGCGCTCACCCGCTGGCCGTCGACCAGGAAGTCGGCGGCCTCGCCGGCCGGCTCGAGCGCCAGCGAGGCGCGGTTGCCGAAGGTGATCCGGTCGGGCGTGAAGCTGACCTGGCCGGTGATGGCCCTGGCGGTGGTGCTCTCCGGCTCCCACAGCTCGGGCTCGGGCGGCGGCGGCGGGAGCGGCCCCGTCTCCGGCGCGGCGAGGCTGTTCGGCAGGGTCAGCCTGTCGGGCACGGTCAGCTGGGCGGCCGCCGGGCCGGCCACCAGCAGCGCGATGCCGAGCGCCGTCACCAGTCTCGCCTGCATGCATCATTCTCCTGTCTGCGGTCCATCCCGGCCATTCTACCGCGGATCGGGCCCCGGCCGGGATGCATTCGTTGCGCCGCCGCACGCCTCGGCGTGGGCCAGGCACGGCCCGGGCACGGCCCGGGCACGGAATGCCTTGCGCGGCGTTGGCGGGGGAGGAAGATGACGCTCCGCCTGACTCCAGGGAAACGCCCGATGACCAAGTGGGACAAGTCCAAGCTGCCGAGCCGCCACACCACGGTGGGGCCCGACCGCGCGCCGCATCGCAGCTACTACTACGCCATGGGGCTGACCGAGGCGGAGATCGAGCAGCCCTTCGTCGGCGTCGCCACCTGCTGGAACGAGGCGGCGCCCTGCAACATCGACCTCGCCCGCCAGGCGCAGAGCGTGAAGGCCGGGGTGAAGGAGGCGGGCGGCACGCCGCGCGAGTTCACCACCATCACCGTGACCGACGGCATCGCCATGGGGCATCAGGGGATGAAGTCCTCGCTCGCCTCGCGCGAGGCCATCGCGGACACGGTCGAGCTCACCATGCGCGGCCATTGCTACGACGCGATGGTCTGCCTCGCGGGCTGCGACAAGTCGCTGCCGGGGATGATGATGGCGATGCTGCGCCTCAACGTCCCGAGCGTCTTCATGTATGGCGGCTCCATCCTGCCCGGGAAGTACCAGGGCCGCGACGTCACCGTGGTCGATGTGTTCGAGGCGGTCGGCCAGCACGCCGCGGGCAACATGTCGGATGCCGAGCTGCACGCGCTCGAATGCGTCGCCTGCCCCTCCAGCGGCTCCTGCGGCGGGCAGTTCACCGCCAACACCATGGCGACGGTGAGCGAGGCGATCGGCCTCGCCTTGCCGGGCTCCGCGGGCACGCCCGCGCCCTATGAGGAGCGCGACCGCTGGGCGGTGGAATCGGGCAAGGCGGTGATCGATCTGCTGCGCCGCAACCTCCGCCCGCGCGACATCGTCACCCGCAAGGCGCTGGAGAATGCCGCGGTGGTGGTGGGCGCCACCGGCGGCTCGACCAATGCCGGGCTGCACCTGCCGGCCATGGCGCATGAGGCGGGCATCGACTTCACCATGGACGACGTGGTGAACATCATGCGCCGCACGCCCTATATCGGCGACCTGAAGCCGGGCGGCAAATACGTCGCCTACGACGTCTACAAGATCGGCGGCATCCCGGTGATCATCAAGGCGCTGCTCGATGCCGGGCTGCTGCATGGCGACTGCATCACCGTCACCGGGAAGACGCTGGCCGAGAACCACAAGGACGTGGTCTTCCCGACCGACCAGGACGTGATCTACCCGGTGAGCAAGGCGCTCTCGCCGACCGGCGGCGTGGTCGGGCTGAAGGGCAACCTGGCGCCGGACGGCGCCATCGTGAAGATCGCCGGCATGAAGACGCTGCGCTTCGAGGGCCGGGCGCTCTGCTTCGACAGCGAGGAGGCGGCCTTCCAGGCGGTGGACCAGCGTGCCTACAAGCCGGGCGACGTCATCGTCATCCGCTACGAGGGGCCGAAGGGCGGGCCCGGCATGCGGGAGATGCTCTCGACCACCGCCGCGATCTACGGCCAGGGCATGGGCGAGCAGGTGGCGCTCATCACCGATGGGCGCTTCAGCGGCGCGACGCGCGGCTTCTGCGTCGGCCATGTCGGGCCGGAGGCGGCGGTCGGCGGCCCCATCGCGCTGCTGCAGGATGGCGACCGCATCGTCATCGAAGCCGAGACGGGCAGCATCGACATGCTGGTCGAGGAGGCGGAGCTCGCCCGCCGCCGCGCCGCCTGGCAGCCGCGGCGGACGGACTACAATGCCGGCGCGCTCTGGAAATACGCGCAGCTCGTCGGGCCGGCGCATCTCGGCGCGGTGACGCATCCGGGCGCCGCGGCGGAGACGCATGTCTATGCCGATCAATAGGCCCGGCGGGTGACGCGGATGTAAGCGGCGCCTCCTGTCGGCTGCCCGCGTTTCGCCGCAAGCGCGGTGTCTGATACGAACGGCCGTTGATGGTGACCCATCAACGGCTCCCTCAGACGCCGGGCGCGAACCTCCGGTTCGCTTGGCTTCGCGCCACTGGGCGCGGCGCCCATCCGGGCGCTCGGCATGAATGTTCCATTCATGCCGTGGGTATGATCAGGGACAGGAGGAGTTCCGCCCGATGCGTCTCTTGCGACCGCTTCTGCTCATCCCGTTGCTGGCGGCCCTCGGCGGCTGCGCCGTCTATCCGGCGCCCTATTACGGCCGGGCCTATGTCGCGCCGCCACCGCCGCCGCCGGTCTATGCCCGGCCCTATTACGGCTGGGGCCGGCCCTATGGCTATGGCTGGGGCTATCGCCGCTGGTAAGCCCCCCGGCCATGGCGGGGCAGGGCGGGCGGCGTCACCGCAGCTCGCACCAGACCGGGGCGTGGTCGCTCGGCTGCTCCTCGGCCCGCGCGGCGACATCGACGCCGCAGGCGACGAGCCGCTCCGCCAGCTCCGGGCTGAGCAGGATGTGGTCGATCCGGAGGCCGCGATTGGATTCGAAGGCCGGGCCGTAATCCCAGTAGGTATAGGGCGCGTCCTGCGGGTGCAGCGCCTGCAGCACATCCGTCATGCCGGCATGCAGCAGCATGCGGAAGCGGGCCCGGCTCTCCGGCCGCACCAGGGCATCGGTCGGGGGCAGGGCGCCCGGCGCCAGGTCGGCCTCGGTCGGGCAGACATTGAAGTCGCCGAGCACGACGACCGGCTGGAAGCGGTCCAGCCGCGCCTGCACCCAATCCGCCAGCCGCTCCATCCAGCGCAGCTTGTAGGCGAAGCCGGCCTCGCCGCCGGAATTGCCGTTCGGCAGGTAGATGCCGGCGATGTCGATCCCCTCGGCCCGCAGGGCGATGAAACGCGCCTGGGCGTCCTCCGCCTCGCCCGGCAGGGCCTCCTCGGTCACCTCGAAGGGGATGCGGCCGAGCACGGCGACGCCGTTGCGCCCGCCCGCCTGCCCGACGGCGCGGAGGGCATAGCCTTCCGCCGCCAATGCCGCCGGCATCTCCTCCGTGCGGCATTTCAGCTCCTGCAGGAGGACGAGGTCCGGGCTGTGCCGCGCCAGGAAGCGCTGCAAATGCGGCACGCGCCGGCGGATGGAGTTCACGTTGAAGGTGGCGAGGCGGATCATGCCCCCAGCATCGCCGCTGCCGCCCGGTTTGGTAAGGGCGCCCGGGGCAGATCAGACGGGTGGGATCAGGCGACCGAGAAGCTCACCCCGCAGCCGCAGCCGGAGACCGCCTGCGGGTTCCTGACCGTGAAATGCGCCCCGATCAGCGCCTCGTTCCAGTCCAGCTCGGCCCCGGCCAGCAGGTCGAGCGAGACCGGGTCGATGAAGACCCGCGTGCCGCCGGCCTCGATGACGAGGTCGTCCGCCGCCGCCTCCTCCTCGAGGGCGAAGCCGTACTGGAAGCCGGAGCAGCCCCCGGCGCTGACCGAGACGCGCAGCCCCGCCGTCGGGCGGCCCTCGCGGCGGGCGATCTCGGCCACCTGGGCGGCGGCGCGCGGCGTCACGCGGAAGCGGGGCAGGTCGGAACCATCGGGCATCGGTCTCTCCTGGCGGCGCGCCGGGGCACGCCGCCGCAAGGCTTTGCCGGAAAGATAGGGGCGGTCGGGGCGGAATTCCAACCGGCGGCGCTGTTGCGGCCCCCTGGCGGGCCTGTTAGGCAACCGGCATGACGCACGAGGCCCGCGCCGAGCCGCTCGCCCCTTGGGCCGTCCGGCCCGAGACCTCCCGCGGCCGACTGCATGCGGAGCCGGCCGGCGACCCGCGCTCGCCCTTCCAGCGCGACCGGGACCGGATCATCCATACCGGCGCCTTCCGCCGCCTGCAGTACAAGACCCAGGTCTTCGTCTTCCATGAGGGCGACTATTTCCGCACCCGGCTGACCCATTCCATCGAGGTGGCGCAGATCGCTCGCGCCATCGCCCGGCGCTTGCGGCTGGACGAGGACCTGGCCGAGGCGCTGGCGCTGGCGCACGACCTCGGCCACCCGCCCTTCGGCCATGCCGGCGAGGAGGCGCTGGACGGGCAGATGCGGCCCTATGGCGGCTTCGACCACAACGCCCAGTCCCTCAAGGTCGTCACCCTGCTGGAGGCGCGCTACGCCGCCTTCGACGGGCTGAACCTCTGCTGGGAGACCCTGGAGGGGCTGGCCAAGCACAACGGCCCGGTGCGGCGCCCGGCCACCTATGTCGCGGAATACGACGCGCGGCATCCGCTCGACCTCACCAGCCATGCCTCGGCCGAGGCGCAGGTGGCGGCGCTGGCGGATGACATCGCCTACAACAACCACGATCTCGACGACGGCATCCGCGCCCGCTTCTTCACCCTGGAGGAGGCGGCCGCCCTGCCGCTGATCGGCGATGCCTATCAGGAGGCCCGCTCCCTGCATCCGAAGGCGTCGCGGGAGCGGCTGACCACGGAGACGGTGCGCCGCGTCATCAACGCCATGGTGCAGGACGTGGTGCGCGAGACGGCGCGCCGCATCGCCGCGATCGCGCCGCGCAGCGCCGACGACATCCGGGCCGCGCCGGAGCCGGTCGTCGCCTTCTCGACCGCGATGCAGGAGGCGAACCTGCTGATCCGGGATTTCCTGTTCCACCGCATGTACCGCCACTGGCGGGTGAACCGCGCCATGCAGAAATCGAAGCGGGCCAGCCAGATGGTCTTCCAGCTCCTCCATGGCGGGCCGCAGATGCTGCCCGACGAGTGGCGGGAACGGGCGGGGGAGCCCGGCTCGCCGCAGGCGGCGCGGGTGGTCTGCGACTACATCGCCGGCATGACCGACCGCTACGCACTCGAGGAGCACCGGCGGCTGACGGACCCGAACATCCCAGGCTGAGCCGCCTAGACCACGATCCGCTCACTCTGGTTCGCGGACCACGGTCTGGAGCAGATCCCGATCAGGTGGACTCACCTGATCGGGTGACGATGCTCTGAAAACAGGAGCCTAAGGGCGCTTCGTTTGATCGCGTGATTCACGCCTTCGGCGCTTCCACCTCGGGCATCACGCCCTGGGGGCCGCGGGGTGCGCCGCCGGCGGCGTCAGCCGGGCACCATCTCGAGCCCGGTCGCATCGCGCAGCAGCGCGTCGAGTTCCTCCATGCGGAACGGCTTGCGCAGCAGCACCCGCACCGCCTCGGGCCGGGTGCCGGGCAGGCCGGCCGCATAGCCGGTGATCATCAGCACCACGAGGCCGGGCCAGCGGAGGCCAATCGCCTGCGCCAGCTCGGCGCCGTTCATCCGCGGCATCGCGTAATCGGTCACCACCACCTGCAGGTCGGGCCGCTGCTCCAGGACGATCAGCGCCTCGGCCCCGTCGCGGGCCTCGACCACGTCATGCCCCATCTCGCGCAGCGCCGCCGCGGTCGCCAGCCGGGCCAGCGCATCGTCGTCGACCAGCAGGACCCGGCATCCGGCCTCCGACCGGGCCGGCGCCGGCTCGGCCGGCGACGCGGCCGCGACCATCGCCATGGGGGCCTGGGGCAGCCAGAGGCTGACGCGCGTGCCGCAGCCTAGCCGGCTCTCGATGCGCATGGCGCCGCCGGACTGGGTGACGAAGCCATGCACCATCGAGAGGCCGAGCCCGGTGCCCTTGCCGACGGGCTTGGTAGTGTAGAAGGGCTCGAGCACCCGGTCGAGCACCTCGGGGGCCATGCCGACGCCGGTGTCGGCGATGGTGAGGACGACATAGTCGCCCGGCGGCGCCGAGCCCTCCGGCGCGTCGAGATGCGCGTTGCGGGCGCCGATGGTCAGCGTGCCGCCCTCCGGCATGGCGTCGCGGGCGTTGATCGCCAGGTTCAGCACGGCCAGCTCGGCCTGGGTCGGGTCCACCAGGACATGGGCGATGTCGGGCTCGATCGCCGTCTCGATCGCGACCGGCACGCCGACCGCCTTCGGCAGCAGCTCGCCCACCCCGGCCACCAGCGTCCGCGGATCGACCGCGCGCGGCTGCAGCGCCTCGCGCCGGGCGAAGACCATGAGCTGCCGCACCAGCTTCGCGCCCCGCTCGACCGCCTGCAGGCTGGCATCCAGCACCTTGCGGCCATTCTCCGGCACCTTGGGGGCCAGCAGGAACAACCCGCTGCGGATGGCCTGCAGCAGGTTGTTGAAATCATGGGCCACGCCGGCGGTGAGCTGGCCGACCGCATCCAGCGTCTGGGCCCGCCGCAGCGCCGCCTCCGCCTTCTCGCGGCGGTCGATCTCGGCCGCGAGGCGCTGCGCCATGTCGCGCCAGCGGTGGGAATCGCGCCGTTCGTCGCGATACTGGTGCAGCACCATCAGCGCCATGCCGAGCAGGGCGGCGACGGCGAGGGCGGTGTAGAGGCCGAGCAGCGACACCCGGTCGCGCCAGCCGTCCAGCACCGCCGCCGTCTCGACGGAGAAGGCGAGGTGCAGCGGATAGTCGCGGACCTGGGCGAAGGCGCTCAGCCGCTGCACGCCGTCGATCGGCGAGATCCCGTCGAAGCTCCCCTCGCGTTGCGCCAGGGCGGTGCGCAGGAAGGTGCCGCTGGTCGGGATATGCTCGACCTCGTGATCCGCCGGTCCCCTGGTGATCACCCGCCCGTCGCCGCGCGCCAGCGTGACCACGTAGCGCAGGCTCGGGGCGTACCGCACCCAGAAGGCGGTGAACTGACCGACCGGCACGCCGACGCGGAGGATGCCGTCGAACTGCCCCTCCGCCGTGACCCGGCGGCGGCTGAGGGTGATCTGGCGCGGCGTCGTGGCCGTCTGCGGCTGCACCCCGACGAAGGTCCAGCTCTGGCGGCTGCGCAGCGCCTCGAACTCCTCGGTGCCGAGCAGCCTGTCGCCACGGGCCGCCGGGAAGCGGCTGGTGGTCATGCGGAGGCGACCCTCGCCATCCGCCAGGGTGATGTCGGTCGGCTGGCCGAGATCGCCGGCCACGCGCAGCAGATAGGTCCAGAGCCGGAGATCGCCGCCGATCTCGTCCCAGCTCCGGCCCTCGGTCTGCCGGATCACCTCCGAGAGGACGAGCTCGCTGGTCTCGAGAACGCGGGCGGCATGCTCGTGCAGCACGGCCACGGTCCGCCGCGCAGTCTGCTCGGCCTCCTCGAGCGCCTGCCGGCGCTCGCTCCAGGCCGTCCAGACGAAGAGGCCGAGGGGGAGCAGAACCGAGAAACCGAGCAGCAGCAGATGCGTGGGCGCATGCCGCCCCGGCCGACGCGGCGCCGCGTCCAGGGCTGCGCCATCGGGCGCGGCGTCGGGTCTCGGCCGGGCCCGGCGGAACAACATGGCGGGAGTCTAGCTGTCACGGCCCTGTGCGCAAGCGAATTGGGCCACAGATCGCCCGGTCCGGCGTTCGCGAGACAGGGCCGGAGCCGCCATGAGGGCTGGCCCGGAACCGCAACGGCCGGATCCCGGCAGGCGCCGGGCAGGGCCAGGAGAGGAGGAGGGAGCCGTGGGCGAATCCTTGTTCGGCCGCTCGAATGGCGGGCTGGCGAGCGGTCTGCCGACCGGGGTGAAGATGGCGGCCGTGGCGCTGCTCATCCATCTGCTGATGAAGAACTCGCGCGGCCAGCAGGTGCCGGCGCCAAGCCAGGGCGCCCCCCAGGACAGCGGCCATGGAGGGGGGCTCGGCGGGCTGCTCGGCAGCATCTTCGGCGGCAACGCCGCCTCGCCGCCGGCCGGCGGGCCGCCGCCCTCCGGGGCCTGGGGCCGTGGCGGCGAGGCCACGCCGCCGGCCTCCGGCCCCTGGGGCCAGCAGGGGGCCGCCCCAGGTCCCGCCTCGGGCCCCTGGGGCCAGCAAGGCGGCGCGCAGCCGGCCAATGCGGGCGGCGGCCTGGGCGGTCTCGGCGGGCTACTCGGCGGCCTGCTCGGCGGCGCGGCGGGGGCGGGCGCCCTCGGCAGCCTGCTCTCCGGCCTGCGGGACCAGGGTCTCGGGCGGCAGGTCGATTCCTGGGTCAGCTCCGGGCAGAACGAGCCGGTCTCGCCGCAGGAGCTGGAGCGCAGCTTCGATCCGCAGGAGCTGGACGCGGCGGCGCAGCAGGCCGGCACGGATCGCGGCACCCTGCTGCAGGAGATCAGCGCCCTGCTGCCGCAGCTGGTCGACCGGATGACGCCGCAGGGCCAGGTTCCGGAGCATTCGCAGGCGGCCGGGAACAGCGGGATCGACGACCTGCTGCAGAATGTCTTCGGCAGCCTCTCCGGCGGCGGGCGGCGCTGAGGCAGGCGGCCGGCGCCGCGGGCGATGCGGCGCCGGCTGGAGCCGATCCCGTTCGAGTGGACACGCCCGAACGGGTCCAGGCCGGCGCCGGGCCATGAATCAGGGCGCCTTGGCGGCGAAGCCTTCCGCGGCCGGCGCCGCGGCGTTCATCGCCACCAGCCCCGCGGCCAGCCGTGCCAGGATCCGCGCGGCCCGCAGCCGCACCGCCGCCTGGCCATCCTTGCCCTCGGGCAGGGTGCAACCGGCCAGGGTGATCGCCGTGCCGAGGAGGCGCGCCTCGAGGGCCGCCGCCACCGCCTCGCCATTCGCCGCGCGACCGAACTCGGCATCCACGGCCTCGCCCGCCCGGTCGATCTCGGTCTCGACCCGCGCGTCCTCGGCCGCGATGGCCAGGATCTCGGCCGGCGGATCCGGCTCCTCGCCGGACTGCAGCGCCATCAACCCCATGGCGCCGATCAGCAGGTGCAGCGGCCCGCCATCCCCGGGCCGCGCGGCGAAGGCGCCGAAGGCCACGGCCAGGGCTGCTTCGCCGAGGCCCTCGCGCAGCTCCTGATCCATGGCGGCGATGGCCGGCGCCTCGCCGGCGGCCTCCGGCGGGGTGCCCGACATATCGGGCACCCCGCCCTCGGCGAAGGCGTGGGACAGGGTACGCAGGGCTTCGAAGAGACGCTGCTCGGAAACGGGCGGCATGCCGGTGCTCCGCTGAGGTGTCGTCGTCCAGTCCCGGCAGAACGGCCGGAGGCCGGGCGGGATGCGCGAGGCCTATCGGCCGCCGCCTTCCGTGTCACTCCGCCGGCAGCAGGGCCGGCGCCCGCTTGCGGCGGCCGATGCCGTCGAGCGCCAGGTAGACGACCGGGGTGGTGTAGAGCGTCAGCAGCTGCGACAGCAGCAACCCGCCGATGATGGTGATGCCGAGCGGCTGCCGCAGCTCGGCCCCGGCGCCGCTGGCCATGGCGAGCGGAATGGCGCCGCAGACCGCGGCGACGGTCGTCATCAAGATGGGCCGGAAGCGCTCGCGGCAGGCCGCGAGGATCGCCGCCTCGCCGCCGACGCCCTGCTCGCGCTCATGCTCCAGCGCGAAGTCGACCATCATGATGGCGTTCTTCTTCACGATGCCCATCAGCAGGATCACGCCGATGAGGGCGATGACGGTGAAGGGCGTTCCGGTGACGATCAGCGCGAGCAGGGCGCCGATGCCGGCCGTCGGCAGGGTGGAGAGGATGGTGATGGGGTGCAGCACATGCTCGTAGAGCATGCCGAGCACGATGTAGATGGTGACGAGGGCAGCGAGGATCAGCAGCGGCTGGCCGCGGGTGAAGGACTGGAAGGCGCGCGCGTTGCCGGCGAACTCGGTGCGCATCGTGTCCGGCAGGCCGATCTCGGCCGCGGCGCGCTCCACCGCCGCGGTCGCCTCGCCGAGCGAGATGTCGGGCCCGAGGTTGAAGGTGATGGTCGAGGCCGGGAACTGCCCCTGATGCGTCACCGACAACGGGGCCGAGCCGAGCTCCAGCGTCACCAGCGAGGCCAGCGGCACCTGCACGCCGTTGCCGCCGGGCAGCCAGATGCCGTCGATCTGCTCGGGGTATTGCTGCAGCCGCGGCTCGACCTCGAGCACCACGCGGTACTGGTTGCGGGAACGGTAGATGACCGAGACCTGGCGCTGGGCGAAAGCGCTGTTCAGCGCGGCGGTGATGGCCGAGACGCTGACGCCGAGCCGCGCCGCCGCCTCGCGGTCGATCACAAGCCGCGTCACCGGCCCGGCGCGCTGCTGGTCGGAGGAGACGTCCTGGATGCCCGGCACGGTCCGCAGCTTCGCCACCAGCCTCTCGGACCAGAGCTCCAGCCCCTCCAGGTCCGGCGAGAGCAGGACGAACTGGATGGAGGCGTTGCCCGCCCGGCCGCCGATGCCGATATCCTGCATCGGCCGCATGAAGGTCTGGATGCCGGGGATGGCGCCAAGGGCGCGGCGGGTGCGGTTGACGACATCGTTGGCGCTGACCCCGCGCCGCTCGGCGGTGGGCTTGAGGCTGATGAAGAGGCGCCCCTGGCTGACCGAGGAATTGCCGCTGCCGCTGCCGACGGCCGAGGCGATGCTGGCGATCGCCGGGTCCTGCCGCAGCACCGCCACCACCTGCTCCTGCAGCCGCAGCATGGTGGCGTAGGAGGTATCGGGCGCGGCCCGGGTGGTGCCCATGATCAGCCCGGTATCCTGGTCCGGGAAGAAGCCCTTCGGCACGATGACGTAGAGCCAGACGGTGAGGCCGACGAGGCCGAGGGTGAGGAGCAGCATCAGGCGCCGCCAGCGCAGCAGGACGGCGAGGCTGCGCATGTAGCCCGAGGTCAGCGCCTGCATCGCGCGGTCGAAGCGGCGGCCGAACCAGCCCGGGGGCGGTGGCGCGTGGCGCGCCGCATGCGCCGCCATCATCGGCGTGAGGGTGAGGGAGACGATGCCCGAGATCGCCACCGCGATGGCGAGGACGAGCGAGAATTCGCGGAACAGCCGGCCGACCACGCCGCCCATGAAGAGCAGCGGGATGAAGACCGCGATCAGCGAGACGGTGATGGAGACCACGGTGAAGCCGATCTGCCGCGCCCCCTCCAGCGCCGCCTCGAAGGGGCCGAGGCCGCGCTCGCGCAGGCGCGACATGTTCTCGATCATGACGATGGCGTCGTCGACGACGAAGCCGACGGAGATGGTCAGCGCCATGAGCGACAGGTTGTCGAGCGAGAAGCCGCAGAGCCACATCGCGGCCAGGGTGCCGAGCAGGGAGAGGGGCACGGCGGTCGCGGTCGCCGCCACCGCCGAGACGCGGCGGAGGAAGACCGCCACCACCATGATCACGAGCGCGATCGAGATCAGCAGCGCCTGCTGCACGTCGTGCACGCTGGCGCGGATCGTCTCCGAGCGGTCGCGGATGGTGTGGATGACGACGCCGCCCGGCAACCAGCGCTCGAGCTGCGGCAGCACGGCCTGGATGCCGTTGACGACCTCGAGCACATTGGCGTCGGCCTGCTTGAAGACGGTCATCATGACCGCCGGCCGGCCGTTCACCGAGCCGCCCTGCCGCCGGTCCCGCACGTCGAGGGTGGCGCGGCCGATCGCCGAGAGGCGGACCACGGCGCCGTCCTGCTGCTTGACGACGATGCTGCCGTAATCCTCGGGCGTGCTCAGCCGGTCGTTCACGCTGATCGCCGCCGTCTGGTCGGTGCCGTCGATCAGGCCGGTGGCCTGGATCACGTTGTTCTGGCTGATCGCCTGGCGCACCACCTCCAGCCCGATGCCGGCCGCCTTGGCGGCCGCCGGATCGATGGTGAGGCGGATGGCCGGCTGCTCGGCGCCCTGGATCTGCACCTGCGAGACGCCGGGGATCTGCGCCAGCCGCGGCGCCACCACGCTGTCCGCCGCGTCGTAGACCGAGCCGGCCGAGGCGGTGTCCGAGGACATCGCCATGATCAGCACCGGCGCGTCGCCGGGGTTGAACTTGCGCACGGTCGGCGGCGAGGGCAGGCCCGCCGGCAGGTCGCTGCCGGCGGCGTTGATCGCCGCCTGCACGTCCCGCGCGGCGCCGTTGACGTCGCGCGAGAGGTCGAATTGCGCCACCACGGCGACGCTGCCGAGGGAGGAGGTGGAGGTGAGCTCGGTGACCCCGGCGATGGCGCCGATGCGGCGCTCGAGCGGCGCGGCCACCGAGGAGGCCATGGTCGAGGGATCGGCGCCCGGCTGGGTCGCGGTGACGACGATGGTCGGGATGTCGGCCCGCGGCAGGGGTGCGACCGGCAGGGCGAAATAGGCGACGATGCCGGCCAGCGCCACGCCGACGGCCAGCAGGGCGGTGCCGATGGGGCGGCGGATGAAGGGTTCGCTGATCGACATGCTGCCTACTCGGCCGGTACCGCCTGGCCGCGGCGCCGCCAGCGCCGCAGCCGGACTTGAAGCCGTTCCATGGCGAGATAGATCGCCGGCGTGGTGTAGAGGGTGATCACCTGGCACAGCAGCAGCCCGCCGATGACCGTGACGCCGAGCGGCCGGCGCAGCTCGGAGCCGGCGCCCGTCTCCAGCGCCAGGGGCAGGGCGCCGAGCACGGCGGCGACGGTCGTCATCAGGATGGGGCGGAAGCGCTCCCGGCACGCCTCGAGGATCGCCGCCTCGGCGCCGCGGCGCTCGATCCGCTCATGCTCGAGCGCGAAATCGACCATCATGATGGCGTTCTTCTTCACGATGCCCATCAGCAGGATGACGCCGACCAGCGCGATGACCGAGAAGTCGAGGCCGAAGAGGCGGAGCGCGAGCAGGGCGCCGATGCCGGCGGTGGGCAGGGTGGACAGGATGGTGATGGGGTGCAGCGCATGCTCGTAGAGCATGCCGAGCACGATGTAGATGGTGACGAGGGCGGCGAGGATCAGCAGCGGCTGGCTGCGGGTGAAGGACTGGAAGGCGCGGGCGTTGCCGGCGAACTCGGTGCGCATCGTGTCTGGCAGGCCGATCTCGGCGGCGGCACGCTCCACCGCCGCGGTCGCCTCGCCGAGCGAGAGCCCCGGCGCGGGGTTGAAGGTGATGGTCGCGGCCGGGAACTGGCCGCGATGGGTGATGAAGGTGGGCGCCGTGCTCCGCTCCAGGGCGACGAGGGCGGCGAGCGGCACCTGCCTGCCGTCGCGGCCGCTCAGCCAGACATCGTCCACCTGCTCCGGCCGCTGCTGCAGACCGGGCTCGATCTCGAGCACCACGCGGTACTGGTTGCGGGCGCGGTAGATGATCGAGACCTGGCGCTGGGCGAAGGCGCTGTTCAGCGCCTGCGCGATGGCCTGGACGCTGACGCCGAGCCGGGCGGCGGCGTCGCGGTCGATCGCCAGCCGGGTGATCGGCCCGGGATTCTGCTGGTCGGAGGAGACGTCGTTGAGGCCGGGGACGGTCCGCAGCTTCCGCACCAGCGCCTCGGACCAGCCCGCCAGCGCGCCGGCATCGGCCGAGAGCAGCACGAACTGGATCGCCGCGCCGTCGCTGCGGCCGCCGATATTGATCTCCGGCACCGCCCGCAGCGTGGTCTCGATGCCAGGGATCGCGGCGAGCGCGGCCCGCAGCCGCTCGATCACCTCATTGGCCGAGATGCCGGGCCGTTCCGCCAGCGGCCGCAGGCTGATCAGCACCCGTCCGGAGGTGACGGAGCCGTTGCTGTTGCCGACGCCGGTGATGGAGGCGATGCGGGCCACCGCCGGGTCGCCCTGGATCGCGGCGACGACCCGCTCCTGCAGCCGCACCATCGCCTGGTAGGAGGTGTCCGCGGCGGCGAAGGTCGTGCCGGAGATGAAGCCGGTGTCCTGGTCGGGGAAGAAGCTCTTCGGCGCGGCGAGGTAGAGCCAGACCGTGGTGCCGACCAGGCCGAGCGTGCCGAGCAGCATCGCCCGCTGGTGCCGGAGCGCGCGCCCGAGGCTCCGCACATAGGCGGCGGTGAGGCCGGCGAAGCCCCGCTCGATCGCCCGGCCGAGCCGCCCCGGCGGCGGCGGCGCCCGCCGCGCCAGATGCGCCGCCATGGCCGGCGTCACGCTGAGCGAGACGAGGCCGGAGGCGGCCACCGCGATCGCCAGGGTGAGCGAGAACTCGCGGAACAGCCGGCCGACCACGCCCTCCATGAAGAGCAGCGGGATGAAGACCGCGATCAGCGAGACGGTGATGGAGACCACGGTGAAGCCGATCTGCCGCGCCCCCTCCAGCGCCGCCGCGAGCGGGGCGAGGCCGCGCTCGCGCAGCCGGGCGATGTTCTCGGTCATGACGATGGCGTCGTCGACGACGAAGCCGACGGAGATGGTCAGCGCCATGAGCGACAGGTTGTCGAGCGAGAAGCCGGCCAGCCACATCGCCGCCAGGGTGGCGAAGAGCGAGAGCGGCACCGCGATGCCGGTCGCCAGGATGGCCGAGACCCGCCGCAGGAACAGCGCCACCACCAGCACGACGAGCAGGATCGAGACCAGCAGCGTCCGCTGCACGTCGTGGACGCTGGCGCGGATCATGTCCGAGCGGTCGCGGACCGTCTCCACCCGGACGCCGCCCGGCAGCCAGCGCTCGAATTGCGGCACCAGGGCCTGGATGCCGTCGAACACCTCGATGACGTTGGCATCGGCCTGCTTGAAGATGGTCAGCAGCACCGCCCGCTGGCCGTCGAGCGTGGCGCCCTGGCGGCGGTCGCGGGCATCGACCGCCACGCGGCCGATGGCGCCGACCCGCACCACCGCCTGGCCGTCCCGCTTGACGATCATGCGGGCGTAGTCGTCCGGCTCGGTGAGGCGGTCGTTCACCGAGACGGCGGCGAACTGCTCCCGCCCGTCGGCGGTGCCGGTCGGCTGGGTGACGTTGTTCTCGTTGATCGCCTGCCGGACGCGCTCCATGCTAACGCCGGCCGCCTTGGCGGCGGCAGGGTCGACGGCGATGCGGATCGCCGGCTGCTCGGCGCCCTGCAGCTGCACCCGCGCCACGCCCGGCACCTGGGAGATGCGGGGCAGGACGATGCTGTCGGCGAGATCGTAGATCGCCCCCGGGGTCAGCACCGGCGAGGTGAGCGACATGATCAGCACCGGCGCGTCGCCCGGGTTGAACTTGCCGACCCAGGGCGAGGAGGGCAGGGGCGCCATGTCGCTGCCGGCCGCGTTGATCGCCGCCTGCACGTCGCGCGCCGCGCCGTCCGAGCTCCGGCCGAGCTCGAACTGGGTGACGATGAAGAAGGCCCCGAGCGAGGACCAGGAGGTCATCTCGGCGACGCCGGCGATGGCGCCGATCCGCCGCTCGAGCGGCGCCACCACCGAGGCGGCGATGGTCTCCGGATCGGCGCCCGGCAGGACGCCGCCGACGGCCACCGTCGGCAGGTCGGTCCGCGGCAGCGGGGCGATCGGCAGCAGGGCATAGGCGAGCAGGCCGATCAGCGCGATCCCGAGGGCGAGCAGGCCGGTGGCGACCGGCCGCAGGATGAAGGGCGCGCTGAAGGACACGCTATTCGGCCGGTACGGACGCGGGCTGCCGGTGCAGGCGCTGCACGCGCTCGCGCAGGCGCTCCATGCCGAGATAGATCACCGGCGTGGTGTAGAGGGTGATCACCTGCGAGAGCAGCAGCCCGCCGACCACCGAGACGCCGAGCGGCAGGCGCAGCTCCGAGCCGGTGCCGTTCTCGAGCACCAGCGGCAGCGCCCCGAGCAGGGCGGCGAGCGTCGTCATCATGATCGGGCGGAAGCGCAGCAGGCAGGCCTCCTCGATCGCCTCCCGCGGCGTCTTGCCGTGGTCGCGCTGCGCCTCCAGCGCGAAGTCGATCATCATGATCGCATTCTTCTTCACGATGCCCATCAGCAGCACGATGCCGATCAGCGCGACCACCGAGAGGTCGAGGCCGAAGAGGCGCAGCGCCAGCAGGGCGCCGATGCCGGCCGAGGGCAGGGTGGAGAGGATGGTGACCGGGTGGATCAGGCTCTCGTAGAGCATGCCGAGCACGATGTAGATGACCACGATGGCGGCGAGGATCAGCCAGGGCTCGCCCTGCAGCGAGCGCTGGAACTCCGCCGCGTCGCCGGCGAAGCTGCCGGCGATGGTGTCGGGCAGGCCGATCTCCGCCTCCGCCGCGCGGATCGCCGCGACCGCGTCGCTGAGCGAGGCGCCGGGGGCGAGGTCGAAGCCGAGGGTGACGGCCGGGAACTGCCCCTGCTTGGTCACGGTGAGCGGCCCGGCGGCGCGGTCGATGCGGGCGAATTCCGAGAGCGGCACCTGCGGCGTGCCGGCCGGGGCCTGCACCGGCGTGCCCTGCGCCGTCGCCGCCTGGCCGGCCGTCGCCGGCACCCGCAGCAGGCCGATCATCGAGGGATCGTCGCGCAGCGCCGGCGTCGCCTCCAGCACCACCCGGTACTGGTTGTTCTGGGTGTAGATGGTGCTGATCTGCCGCTGGCCGAAGGCGTCGTAGAGCGTGTCGTCGATGCCCTGCATGGTGACGCCGAGGCGGCCGGCCTTGTCGCGGTCGACATCGACCGTCACCCGCAGCCCTCCGTCGCGGCGGTCGGAGGCGACGTCGCGCAGCACCGGCAGCTCGCGCAGCCGCTGCTCCAGCACCGGCGCCCAGCGGCTGAGCTCGGCCGCGTCCGGGTCCATCAGCGTGTACTGGTAGGCGGTGCTGCCGGGCCGGGCGCCGATCTGGATGTCCTGCACCGGGGCGAGATGGATGGACAGGCCGGGCAGCGCGTCGAGGCGCGGCTGCAGCCGGGCGATGATCGCCGCCGCATCGGCGGCGCGCCGCTCGCGCGGCCGCAGCACGGCGGTGAGGCGGCCGGTGTTCTGCGCCGGGTTGACGATGCCGGCGCCGATCACCGAGGTCACGCTCACCACGTCCGGATCGGTCCGCAGCACCTCCGCGACGCCGTGCTGCAACCGCGCCATGCGGCTGAAGGAGGCGTCCTCCGGCCCCTCGACCGTGGCGACGATCAGGCCGGTATCCTGCGAGGGTAGGAAGCCCTTCGGCATCACCACGTAGAGGGCGATGGTGCCGGCGAGCGTCAGCAGCGCCACCAGCAGCATCAGCCCCTCGCGGCGCAGTGCCCAGCGCAGGCTGCGGGCATAGGCGTCGCGCATGCCGTCGAGCCCGCGCTCGGTCAGGCGGGAGAGGCGGCCGGGCCGCGCCGTCCCGGCCGGGCGGAGCAGCCGGCCGCACATCATCGGCGTCAGCGTCAGCGACACCACCATGGAGACGGTGACGCTGATCGTCAGCACCAGGGCGAATTCCTGGAACAGCCGCCCCACCACCCCCGGCATGAAAAGCAGCGGGATGAAGACCGCGACTAGCGAGACGGTGAGGGAGACCACGGTGAAGCCGATCTGCGCCGCGCCCTCATAGGCGGCGGCGAGCGGGTGCTTGCCCTCCTCGATCAGCCGGACGATGTTCTCGATCATGACGATCGCGTCGTCGACCACGAAGCCGGTGGCGATGGTCAGCGCCATGAGCGAGAGGTTGTCGAGCGAGAAGCCGCAGAGCGCCATGACGCCGAAGGTGCCGATGATCGAGAGCGGCAGGGCGATGCCGGGGATCAGCGTCGCCCGGCCGCTGCGCAGGAAGACGAAGATCACCGCGACGACCAGGGCGACGGCCAGCACCAGGGTGAACTGCACGTCGTGCACCGAGGCGCGGATGGTCGAGGTGCGGTCGGAGACGATGGAGAGCTTCGCCCCCTGCGGCAGCGCCCGCTCCAGCAGGCCGAGCTGCGCCCGGACATCCTCGACGGTCGCCACGATGTTGGCGCCGGGCTGGCGCTGCACGTCGATCAGCACCGCCGGCCCGCCATCGAACCAGGCGCCGTTCAGGGTGTTCTCCAGGTCCTGCACCGCCTCGCCGACATCGGAGAGGCGCACCGGCGCGCCGTTGCGCCAGGCGATGATCAGCCGGGCGAAATCCTCGGGCGAGCGGATCTGGTCGTTGGCCATGATCGAGGAGGCCTGGCGCGGCCCGTCGACGCTGCCCTTCGGCGTGTTGACATTGGCGGCCGAGACCGCGGTCCGCACATCCTCGAGCGAGAGCCCATAGGCCGCGAGCCGCACCGGATCGGCCTGCAGCCGGACCGCCGGCCGCATGCTGCCCTGGACGATGACGCGGCCGACGCCGCTCACCTGGCTGAGGCGCTGCGCGAGCAGCGTGTCGGCGGCGTCCGAGAGGCGCCAGATCGGCAGCGTCTCGCTGGTGAGCGCCAGGGTGATGATCGGCGGATCGGCCGGGTTCACCTTCGCATAGGTCGGCGGATAGGGCAGGGTGCTCGGCAGGGTGCCCTTGGCGGCGTTGATCGCCGCCTGCACGTCCTGCGCCGCGTCGTCGATGTCGCGCCCGAGGTTGAACTGCAGGGTGATGCGCGAGGTGCCGGGGCCGCTGGTCGAGACGATGTCGGTCAGCCCGGCGATCTGCGCCAGCTGCCGCTCCAGCGAGGCGGTGACCAGCAGCGCCACCGTCTCCGGTGAGGCGCCGGGGAGGGTCGTCGACACCTCGATGGTCGGGAAGTCCACCTCCGGCAGCGCCGAGACCGGCAGGCGGAGATAGCCGAGCACCCCGGTCAGCAGCACGGCGATGGCCAGCAGCGTGGTGGCGATGGGCCGGGCGATGAAGGGGGCGGAGACGCCGCCGAAGCGGCCGGAGGCGCCCGGGCCGGAGGCGGGGCCGGACCCTGGGCCGGGCCGGCCGGCGCCGCCATCCGCGGCCGGGCTCATGGCCGCGCATCCGCGGCCTGGCGCGGCCGCCGGCGCGGCTCGCCCGGGGCCGGGGCGGGGCCGTTGCCGCCCTCGTCATGCACCAGCACGGCGGCGCCCGGGCTGAGGCGCAGCGCCCCCGAGGTCACCACCTGCTCGCCTGGCCGCAGCCCCTGCCGCACCACCGCCTCGGTGTTGGTCAGCGCGCCGAGGCGGAGCGGCCGCTGCTCGACCGTCCGCTCGGCGCCGACGACGAAGGCGAAGGCCCCGTCCGGGCCCCGCTGCACGGCGACGAGCGGGACGGTGGTGACGCCCGGCAGGCGCTCGACCTCGAGCCGGACATTGACGAAGGCGCCGGGCCAGAGCCGGAAATCCTCGTTGGCGAAGGAGGCCTTCAGCTTGATCGTGCCGGTCTGCGCATCGACGGCGTTGTCGAGGGTCAGCAGCTCGCCCTCGGCCTGCACGCTGGCGTCGCGCGCCGCCGGCAGGGCGCCGGCGGCGGCGCCGAGCGTCGGGCCGGAGCGCACCACCTGCACCGGCACCTTGCCGCGCGCCATCGCCTCCTGCACCCGGCCGAGCTCCTGCTGCGGCAGGGTGAAGACCACGGCGATCGGCTGCAGCTGGGAGACGGTGACGATGCCGGTGGCGTCGCCGGAATGCACGACATTGCCCTGGTCGACCAGGCGCAGCCCGACCCGGCCGTTGATCGGCGAGCGGATGGTGGTGAAGGAGAGCTGGGTGCGGGCCGCGTCGATGGCGCCCTGGTCGGCGGCCACCTGCGCCTCGTACTGCGCGACCAGCGCCCGCTGCGTGTCCTGCTGCTGCCGCGAGATGCCCTGGTTCTGCGCCAGGCTGGTGTAGCGCTGCAGGTCCAGCCGGGCATTGGCCAGCAGCGCCTCGTCCTGCGCCTTCTTCGCCACCGCCTGGTCGAGCGCCGCCTGGTAGCTGCGGGGGTCGATGCGGGCGAGCACATCGCCCTGCTTCACCATCTGCCCCTCCCGGAAGGCGATCTCCAGCAGTTGCCCATCCACCTGCGGGCGGACGGTGATGGTGTTGTAGGCCTGCACCGTGCCGATCGCGTCCAGGCTGATCGGCACGTCCTGCACCTTCGCCGCGGCGACGGTCACCGGCACCGGGGCGCCGCCGCCGCGGCCGCCCGGCCGGCCGGCCTCGGCCTGGGGCGCCGTGGCGGCCGGCCGCTGGCGCCAGGCCCAGAGGCCGGCGCCGGCGCCGGCGAGCAGCCCGAGGCCGAGGAGGATGAGGAGCGGACGGCGCATGGACAGGGCGGGGACCTCGCGGCTGGGTGCTTCACATACGCCGCGCCGGGGCATTTCCCATGCGTCGGCCTCGGGGGGCGGGGTCACGCCGGCGTTCCCCAGCCGCCGCCGAGGGCGCGGAACAGGCCGACAGCCGCCTGCAGCCGCGCCAGCCGCGCCTGGGCCAACGTGTTCCGCGCCGAGAAAAGCGTCTGCTGCGTGTTCAGCAGGGTCACGATGTCGATGGTCCCGGCGCGGAGCTGGGCCTCGGAGATGGCATAGGCCCGCTCGGCCATGCGGACGGCATTGGCCTGCAGCGTTTCCTGCTCGGTGGTCTGGCGCAGCGCCACCAGGGCGTTCTCGGTGTCGACCAGGGCGTTGAGGATGGCGAAGCGGTAGGTGGCCAGCAGCTCCGCCGCCTGCGCCTCGGTGAGCTGCACCTGGCCGCGCAGGGCGCCACCGCGGAAGATCGGCTGGGCCAGGCCGGCGGCGAGGGTGAAGATCAGGCTCTCGGGCCGGGTCAGGGTCTCGAGGGCGAGGCTGGTCCAGCCGCCCGAGCCGGTCAGGGTGATCGAGGGCAGGAGCTGGGCCCGCGCCACGACGATGTTGGCATTGGCCGCGGCGAGCGTCGCCTCGGCGTTCAGCACGTCCGGCCGGCGGGCCAGCACCTCGGCGGGCAGGCCCGGGCGGACCGCCGGCACGGCGATGCGGTTGAACTCGCCGCCCCGCAGGCTGATCTGCTCCGGCGGCCGGGCGATGAGCGTGCCGAGCGAGTTGCGGTTGGTCTCGACCTCCTGCACCAGGGGCGGGATCAGCGCCTGCTGCTGCGCCGCCACCGTCTCCTGCTGCGCCAGGTCGAGGCCGGTGCCGGTGCCGACCGAGACGCGGTCGCGGATCACCCGCAGCACCCGCTGCGCCGTCTCCAGGTTCTCCCGCTGGATCGCCAGCCGCTCCTGCGCCCCGAGCATGGCGAAATAGGTGTTGGCGACCGCGGCCTGGGTGGTCAGCGTCACCGTGCCGACATCGAAGCGGCTGGCCGAGGCGGATTGCTGCGCCGCCTCGGCCGAGGCGCGGTTCTTGCCCCAGAAATCGACCTCGTAGCTGGCCGAGAGCAGGATCCGGTCGCTCGCCGTGACCCGGACGCGGCGGCTGGTGACGCCGGTGATGCTGGCGGTGTTCACGCTGCCGGTCTGCGAGCGCGTCGCCTGGCTGGTGAGGTCGAGCGTCGGCAGCAGCGCGGCGCCGGCGATCCGCACCTGCGCATCCGCCTGCCGCACCCGGGCGACGGCGCCGGCGATGTCGGTGTTCGCCGCCATGGCCTCGGCCATCAGCATGTCGAGCTCGCCGGAGCCGAAGCCGTGCCACCAGGCCGGATTGGGCCAGAGCGCGCCCGCCGCCGGGTCGGCCGCCGTCAGCCGCGGCGGCAGCGCGACGCCGGAGGAGGTGGCCGGCGGCGTCAGCCAGGAACAGCCCGGCAGCAGGGTGGCGGCCGCGAGCAGGGCGGCCCGGCGGCGGGCCATGGGGCGCGCCGCGGGGTGGGCGGGGGGGCGGGGCATGCTAGCGTCCCTGCCGGCGCGCCGCGGCGATCTGCGCCCGCCCGGTGGGCGAGACGGCCTGCATGGCCTGCACCATGGTGCCGTTGAAGGCGACGTTGAAGGCGGCCCAGCGCTCGGTCCAGGCATCGAGCGCGGCCTTGAGGGCGGCGGCGTCGAAGGGCTCGCGCGCCGTCGCCTCGTCCACCGTGCCGCTGGCGGCCCGCAGCGCCGCGAGCTGCGGCGCGTAGCTGTCGCGCTCGGCCTCCAGCACGGCGCGGAAGCGCGGCCGGTCCTCGGCCGGCAGCGCCGCCTCGATCCGGCCCACCAGCCGGTCCAGCCCGCGCCCGCGATGCTCGCGCGGGCCGCCGCCGAAGACGAAGAGGGAGCCAAGGACCAGGTTCACGGCAAGGGAAGCGCCGAGCGCCGCGACGAGCAGCGCCCGGCCGGATGGCCAGGAGATCAGAGCGGGTCCTCCGCAAGGGGCAGGGTCTGCAGCGGCGCCAGGGGGTCGCCGGCCGGGCCGCCGACCGCCGGCGCCGGGGCGAGGCTGAGCCAGAGGGCGCAGGTGGCCATCGCCGCCAGCGCGCCGTAGCCGGCCGGCGCCGCCGGCCGCAGCCTCTGGCCGAGCCGGGCCCAGCGGCCGGCCGGGACGGGCAGGGGCGAGCGCGCGATCTCCCGCGCCACCCGCGCCTGCAGCCGCGCCAGCGCCGCCGGCGGCGGCTGCGGCAGGACCTGCCCGAGCGCCGCATCGAGGCGCTCGGCCGCGGCGAGCTGCCGCCGCGCCTCGGCCGAGACCGCGAGCAGCGCCGCGGCGGCGGCGCGGCGCGGCGCGGGCCAGCCCTCGAGACGGGGGCCATGGGCATCGAGCAGCCGGGCGAAGCGGGCCGGGGTCATGGCGTCATCAGCCTCCGCAACATCAGGCGGGCGCGGCGCAGCAGGCCCTCGAGCGCCCGCTCCGAGACATCCAGCATGGCGGCCGCCTCGGCGCCGCTCAGCCCTTCCTCATAGGCGAGGGCGATCGCGGCGCGCTGGCGGGCGGGCAGCCGCGCCAGGGCCCCGGCCAGGGCGGCATGGTCCTCCGCGGCCGCGGCCGCGGCCTCGGGGCCGGGCGCCGGGTCGGCCAGCAGGGCGAGCGCCTCCTCGCCGGCTTCCGTCGCCCGGCCGCGGCGCCGGCCACGGTCGATGGCGAGGTTCAGCGTGATGCGGTGCAGCCAGGTGGTGAAGCGGGCCCGGCCGGGATCGAAGCTGGCGGCGGCCTGCCAGGCGCGCAGGAAGGCCTCCTGCGCCACCTCCTCCGCCTCCTCGGTCCGGCCGAGGACGCGCAGCGCCAGGCGCAGCGTGCGGTCGCCATGCCGGGCGACCAGCACGCCGAAGGCGGCGCGGTCGCCGGCCGCCGCCCAGGCCATGAGCTCGGCATCGCTGGCCTCGTCGCGCGCCATCAGCCCGGGCGGCCGGGCGGGGCCGGCGGTCTCCGGCGGTCCGGCGGTGTCGGCCAGGCGCGGCAAGACCGCGGGGGCGCGGGCCAGCAGGGCGTGGGGGGAGGGGTGGAGCGGGATCGGCATCGTCGGCTGCGGGATGGTACGGCCGCCGCGCCCGCATCCCACGCGGCCATCCGTCCCGCCGGCGGCCAGCCGGTCATGGGGCCGGGAAGAGCGCGTCCGTGCGACCCATGAGCCAATAGGCCGTCAGCCCGACCCACTCCCGGATGCCCCATTCGAAATCCCGCAGCCGGGCGGGGAAGGTGCCGTCGAGCCAGACCTCGGGATCGAGGCTGGTGCGGTAGTTCACCGGCCAGGCGATGATGCCCGCCCAGCCGGCCTGGCGGAAGACGCCCATGCTGCGCGGCATGTGGCTGGCCGAGGTGACCAGCAGCCAGGTCTCGCCCGGCTTCGGCCCGACCAGGCGCCGCGTGTAGGCGGCATTCTCGAAGGTGTTGCGCGACTGGGTCTCGAAGGCCATGCGCTCCGGCGGCACGCCGAGCTCGTCCCAGAGCCGGCGCGCCACATCCGCCTCGGTGGTGGCCCCGGGCGCGAGGCTGGCCGAGCCGCCGGTGAAGACCAGCCGCGCCTCCGGATGCCGGCGCAGCAGCGCGACCGGCTCGGTCATGCGCTCGGCGGCGCCGTTCAGCGCCGGGATGCCGCGCGCCTCGGTCAGGCGCTGCTCGACCGCGCCGCCGAGGACAACGATGCCGTCGATATGCGCCGGCTCCTGCGCCGGCCGGGGGAAGCGCTGCTCCAGCGGCAGCAGCACCGGCTGGTCGAGCGGCAGGACGGCGATCAGGGCGAGGAAGCCGATGCCGAGCAGCGCCGGCCAGCGCCCGACGCGCCGGCCGCGCCAGAGCAGGACGAGGCCGAGGAGGGCGAGCAGGATGGCGGCGGTGCCGGGCCGCGCCGGCCACCAGAGCAGCTTGGAGGCGAAGAAGGCGAGGTCCTGCACCGGCTAGAGCTCCAGGACCCGCCCCGGCGCGACGCGGCCGCGCGCCCAGTCGGCGAGGGCGAGGAGGTTGCCGCGGAACCGCCCCCAGCGATCCGCCCAGGGCTCCGGCCAGGGCGCCCGCACGGCGTTCTTCAGCGTGTGCCGCAGCAGGCTCGGCAGGGCGTGCGACCAGGGATAGGTGCCCTTGCGGGCGAGATAGACCGGGTTCGCCACCTGCGAGTAGCCGAGCCGCCGCCCCGGGCTCCGGCCGAGCTTGGTGCCGAGATGCACGCCGCGCGCCCCGGCGAGGCGGAGGATGCGGCCATGCCGGCCGAGCTGCCGGGTGAAGTCGATATCCTCGTACCAGGCATAGAGCGGCAGCGCCTCGTCGACGCGGATGCCGTGGCGCCGCACGACCGCCAGGCGGACCGCCATGTTGCAGCCATAGCCGTTGAAATGCGGCGCCGCGGCGAGCGGGTCGCCGGCGGGCGCGTCGCCGGCGAGGATCGCCCGCCCCTCGGCCAGGCTGAAGCCGGGGCCGTTGGCGCCGTCGGCGAGCACGGTCCCGGTGGTGACGACGCAATCGGGCTGCGCGGCGAAGACCGCGGCCGTGACCCGCAGGTAATCGGGCGCCGGCAGGAAATCGTCGTCGAGGAAGAGCAGCAGGTCGCAATCCGCCGCGGCGTCGAGGATGGCGTTGCGCTGCCGCGGCAGGCCGGCGGGGCTCCGGATATAGGCGATGCCCGGCTGCGCCGGCGCCACGTCCTCCGGCTCCACATGGCAGACGATGATCCGGTCGGCCGGCCGGGTCTGCCGCGCCAGCTCGTGCAGCGTCCCGGCCAGGATGGCGGCGCGGCCGCGCGTGGCGATGCCGATGGCGATGCGCATGCTCAGGCTCCGGTCGTCGCCGGCAGGGTCGGGGCGGGCTGGGTCACGCCGGAGGGGGCGGCGTCGGGCAGGGCCGGCAGGGGCAGGCCGGAGGCCGCGCCCGGCGTCAGGAAGCCGGCGACCCGGCCGCGCAGCGTGGCGAGGTAGTAGCGCGCCGCCAGCCCGTTGCCGCGCGCCGCGGCGAGCAGCGCGCCGCCGAGCGGGCGGATCAGGAAGGGCAGCCAGGTGCCCGCCGGCACCGCATGCCGGCGCAGCACGAAGCCCATGCCGCGGCCATAGAGCGCGGCGCGCTCCACCGCGACCGGCGTCAGCCGCTTGTCGGGGTGCAGGATGCGCTGCGCCGGGTCGTAGCGCGCCGCATGGCCGGCGCGGATGGCGCGCAGCACCAGGTCGTTGCCCTCGGTCGAGCCGAGCGGCGTGCCCGGGCCGAGGCGCTCGTCGAAGCCGCCCATGGCGAGCGCGACGGCGCGGCGGAGGAAGAGGTTGAACTCGATCACGCTGGTCCAGACAGTCGTCGCGTCGATGGCGCCGGCCTCGGCGCGCCAGCGGCCGGAGCCGAGCCCGCCCGCCGGCGAGGCGGCGGGGCCGGTGAGGATCGCCAGGCCGGGATCGCCCGCGAAGCCGGCAAGGACGCGGGCGACGAGGCCGGGCGGGAAGAGGCAGTCGTCGTCGGGGAAGCCGACGATCCCGCCGCGGGCCAGCGCCAGGCCGAGGTTGCGCGCGTGGTTCGCATGCGCCCACGCGCTGCGCCGCCAGGTGATCGCCAGCCGGTCGCGCCAGGCGGCGACGATGGGCGCCAGCCGGTCATCGGCATTCTGGTCGACGAGGATGACCTCGAGGGACGGCTCGTCCTGCGCGGCGAGGCTCTCGAAGAGCGCGCCGAGCTCGCGGTCGCGGCCCCGCGTGGCGACGATGAGGCTGAGCTTCATGCCGCCGCCGCCTTCCGCTCCTCCATCAGCCCCTCGACATGCGAGCGGAAGCGGGCCCGGAAGGCCGAGACCGAGAAGCGCATGGCATTCGCCCGGCAGCTTCGCGGGTCCATGGCCGGCGCCAGCGTCTCGAAGCGGCGCACCGCGGCGGCGATCGACTCCGCGCTCTGCTCGCCGAAGAGCAGCCCGGTGCCGGGGCGGACGATGTCGCGCGCGCCGCCGCGGCCGAAGGCGATCAGCGGCGTGCCGCAGGCCTGCGCCTCCACCATGCCGATGCCGAAATCCTCCTCGGCGGCGTAGACGAAGGCGCGGGCGCTGCGGGTGAGGGCGATCAGCTCGGTCTGCGGCACCCGGCCGCGCAGCTCGATGTTCGGCGCGCCGGCCGCGGCGGCGCGCACCTGCGCGAGGCCCGGCCCGTCGCCGCAGATGACGAGGCGCCGCTCCGGCATGGCGCGGAAGGCCTCGGCCACCAGCTCGACGCGCTTGTAGGGCACCATGCGGGCGGCGATCAGGTAGTGGTCCTCCCGCGATTCGCTGAGCGCGAAATGGTCCACGTCGACCGGCGGATGGATCACCGTGGCGTTGCGGCGCCAGGTCTTGGCGATGCGGTCGGCGATATAGGCGCTGTTGGCGACGATGGAATCGACCCCCGCGGCCGAGGCCCGGTCCCAGAGCCGCAGCCGGTGCAGCAGCCAGCGCGTGTAGAGCGACATCGGCCCGCGCTCGAGCCCGGCCTGGCGGAGATACTGGTGCTGCAGGTCCCAGGCATAGCGCATCGGGCTGTGCACGTAGCTCACATGCAGCTGCCCCGGCCCGGTGATGACGCCCTTGGCGACGGCATGGTTCGAGGAGAGGACGAGGTCGTAGCCCGAGAGGTCGAACTGCTCGACCGCCAGCGGCATCAGGCCGAGATACTTGCGGAAATGCCGCCGCGCGAAGGGCAGGTTCTGGATGAAGCTGGTCCGCACCTCCCGCCCGCGCAGGAAGCCGCGCTCATTCTCGGGCAGCATGTCGCAGACCGCGAAGAGATCGGCATGCGGCCAGAGATCGAGCATCTGCTCGACCACGCGTTCCGAGCCGGAATAGCTCTCCAGCCATTCATGGACGATCGCGACCCTCACCACCCGCGCTCCCCTGGCAGCAGGGCGAGCAGCCGTTCCGCGGCGGCACGCCAGGTGAAACCCGCAGCCCGCGCCAGGCCCTGCTCGCGCAGGCTGGCCGCCAGGCCCTCCTCCTGCAGCAGCCGCGCGAGCGCGGCCGGCAGGGCACCCTCGGCCGCCGGATCGAACCAGAGCGCGGCCTCGCCGCAGACCTCCGGCACGGCGCCGGAGGCGGCGGCGATGACTGGGCAGCCGCAGGCCATGGCCTCGAGTGGCGGCAGGCCGAACCCCTCATAGCGGGAGGGAAAGAGCAGGCAGAGCGCCGATTCGTAGAGGGCGCGCAACTCGGCGTCGCTGACCCGCCCGAGCGCCCGGACCGCCCCGGCCGCGGCATCGACGCCGCCGCCCCGGCGGTAGACGGCGGGATCGGCGGCGCCGGCGACGGCGAGCAGGCAGCCATGCCGCGCCAGCAGCCCGGCGCAGTCGGCCAGCGCCGCCAGGTTCTTGTGCGCCGCCGGATTGCCGACCACCAGCGCGTAGCGGCCCGACTGCAGGCCATGGCGCGCCAGCACCTCGGCCGCCGCCGGGGCGCGCAGGATATGCTCCGCCCCCTCGGGCATGACGCCGATGCGGCCGGGATCGAGGCCGAGATGATGCGCGATCCGTCCGCGGGAGAAGCCGGAGACGGTGACGATGCGCGCGCCGGCCCGCGCCAGCGCCAGGTGCAGCGCCCGGTACCAGTTCCGGAAGGCGGCGGAGTAGCTCTCCGGCGTGTCGAAGGCGCCGGCGTCGTGGATGACGACGAGCTGCCGGCGCCCCATGGCGAGGGGCGCGGTGTTGCCGAGATTGACCAGGGTGCAGCCGCGTGCGCGCAGCGGCAGCTCCAGCTGCTCCCAGGCCTGGCCGCGCAGCAGCGAGGCCGCGCCGTCCCGCAGCGAGCGGAAGGGGGAGGGCGCGCCGCCGGCGGGCTGCAGCAGCCGGGCATCGGGCAGGCGGAACTCGCCGGCCAGCGCATCCAGCGCGCGGGTGACCTCGGTGGCGAAGCGCTGCACGCCGGTCACCTTCTGGCCGAGGAAGCGGCCATTGATCGCGAGCGGCATCAGGAGCCGCTCCCGGCGCGGAGCGCCCCGCCCGGCAGCCGCAGCAGGCCCCTGAGCCGCGCCTTCTCCGCCGGCTCGAGCGCCCGCAGCGCCAGCAGCCCGAAGCCGGCGAGGCCGGCCAGGGCCAGAAGCGGGGCCGCCGTCGCCCGGGGCAGCACCGGCAGCAGGGCGAGGCAGCAGCCTGCCGCCGCCAGCGGCGGCAGCAGCGTCGCCACCGCCCGCCGCACCGCCGGGTAGAGCCGGCCGGCGAGCCAGAGCTTGCCGAGCGCGTCGACGAGGCAGCGCAGCGCCCAGGCGATGGCCGCGCCCTCGATGCCGATCCAGCGCAGCAGCAGGGCGGCGAGCGGCAGGTAGAGCAGGGCCTGGAGCAGGGCGAAGCGGGCGGTGACGTCCGGCCGGCCGATCGCGTCGATCAGCGCCGCCGGCACGAAGGCGAGGCAGGAGAAGAAGATGCCGGCGCCGAGGATGCGCAGCACCTGGCCGCCGCCGGCGGCGAAATCCGGCCCCAGCCAGAGGACGAGGATGAACTCGCCGCCGCCGGCCAGCAGCAGCCCGACCGGCAGCACCAGCCCCATCACCATCAGCCCGCCGCGGCGCAGCAGCGATGCGGTCTGCCGCGGCAGCGTGGCATGGGCCGAGGCGAAGGCCGGCAGCAGCGTCTGCGCCACCGCGACCGGCAGCATCCAGACCCGCATGACGAGGTCGAGCGGCGTCGCGTAGTAGGCGACGGCCGTCAGCGAGAGCAGGGCGCCGATGAGGAAGCGGTCGGCATAGAGCAGGGCCTGGGTCAGCAGGCCGGAGAAGGTCATCCAGCCGCCGATCCGCAGCAGCGGCAGCACCAGCCCGAGCCGCAGCGGCGTCGCCAGCACCTGCGCGACCAGGCGGCGCAGCAGGAGCAGGTAGGAGAGCGTGTTGACCAGCCGCACCCCGACCAGCGCCAGCATCACCGCCGTCAGGCTGTCCCAGACCAGCAGCACCAGCACCGGGCCGAGATAGTAGAAGAGGTTGACCGGGATGGTGACGAGGTTGGCGGCGCGGAAGCGCTGATAGGCCGCCAGCACGCCCCAGAGCGCCGCGTTCAGCACCACCAGCGGCGCCGCGAGGGCCAGCACCCGCATGCCGGAGACGGCCTGCGGCTGCAGCGCCGGCGGCACCTGGAGGCCATGCTCGACCAGCCAGGGGATGCCGAGCCAGAGGGCGAGGGCCATGACCAGGCTGATGCCGGCGAGCACCGCGAGCGCGGCGCCCACCAGCCCGGCCGCCTCCGCCTCCCGTCCGGCGCCGATCCGCTCCGACAGGGCGCGGGTCAGGGCCTGGCCGACGCCCAGGTCGAAGACGCCGAAGACGCCGACCATGGCGAGGGCCAGGGTGAAGAGACCCCAGCGGTCGAGCCCGAGCTGATGCACGAGGATCGGCGTCAGCAGCAGGGCGAGCAGGAGCGGCAGGCCGCGCCCGGCGGCGTTCCAGGCGATCCCGGCGACCATCATGCGTGCCCTGGTGCGGGATTCGGGATGGTCCATGGGTACCTTGCGTGATCCGGCAGGGGATCGGGCGGGAGGAGGCGGCGGGGGTGCCAGCCCCTCCGCAGGGGGTCAAGGGTGGCGGGTCAGTAGGCGCCGCGGCGCAGCAGCACCACGAGCGGCGTGCGCAGCAGGATCTTCAGGTCGGTCCGCAGCGAGGGGGACCGCGCATAGCGGCTGTCGAGGGCGACGCGGGTGGCGTAGCTCGTATCGCTGCGGCCGCTGATCTGCCACAGGCCGGTGACGCCGGGCCGCACCGCGAGGTAGTCCCGCGCCGCCTCGCCGTAGTGGTCGTCGAGCTCGCTGGCCACGACCGGGCGGGGGCCGACGAGGCTCATCTCGCCGCGGAGGACGTTGATGAGCTGCGGCAGCTCGTCGAGGCTGGAGGCGCGCAGGAAGCGGCCGGTGCGGGTGACCCGCGGATCGTCCTTCAGCTTGCGCGTCCTCTCCCACTCGGCGCGGGCGGCGGGGTCCGACTGCAGCAGGGCGGCGAGCCGGGCCTGCGAATCCACGACCATCGAGCGGAACTTCAGGCAGCCGAAGCGGCGGCCGTCGCGGCCGATCCGCTCATGCGCATAGAGCACCGGGCCGCCATCGGCGCGGATCAGCAGCGCGAGCAGCAGGAAGGCCGGCGCCGCGAGCAGCAGCAGCGCGCCGGCGCCGAGGATGTCGATCATCCGCTTCGCGGCGGCCCGCAGCCGGGCCCGGCGGCCCAGCGGCCGGGCCGCGGGCGCCGATAGGGCAAGGGAGCCGGCCATGGTGGCGAAGGCGGCCTCGCTGGCCGTGTGTGCATAGATCTCGACGCCGAGCATGGCGAGCCGACCCTTCCTCGATCCGGGGCGCCATGCGGCAGCGCCGGGATATTCCTCATCCGCCGGGCGTCGCGGCCCGGAGGCCGCGCATCCCACTGCCAGCGTTATGACCCCGCAGCGTCGCCGGAATGCGACGGGGTTGCGGCCGGATTGTGGCGGCGCACAACTCCGCGATCTCACAGAACCGAAATCGCAATGCGAGGTTTTGTGATTTACGGTTGAATTACGACAGCCGAGCAATCGTGGAGACGCGATGGGCCCGGGGGATATGCCCAAAAGGCCGGCGCGGATCGGACGCGGGAGGATCCCATGCCTTCAGACATGGACGGGGACGGAGACGACACCCTGTATGGCGATCCGGGCGAGGCGCCGCGCGGCATCGCCTGCGCCCTGATGCTGTCCTCGGTGCTCTGGATCGGGTTGGTGCTGACGATTCGCGCCCTCTGGTGAGGGCGGGCCCGCTGGTCCCACAGGGTCCGGCCTTCCGGGGACGGAGCCTGGCCGGACGGCGGCGCTCAGCCGGCCGCGGTGGCTCTGCAGGGATGGCGTGGCGGCGGGGATGCCCGGAGGGCGGCGTCAGCTTCGCCGACGCCGGACCGGGACGGCGCCGGGATCCGCCGGCCACGCGTCATGCGGCCCGGCGATGGGCTCATGGGACCTGTGCGCGGGTCGTCCGACACACGGCACTTGGCACCCGAGAGCCTGCTTCGACCACTGCGCGAGGCAGTTCAGCGGACCCGCGCACGGGTCTCGTCACTCGGCGTTGACGCGGATATGGATCCGTCCGGCGCCCTGGCGCTGCGGCCGCGGCACCAGGGCGTCGATCTGCCCGATGAGGCTGGCAAGACCGGCCGGCACGATGCCGGCGATGACCTCGCGTTCGGCCGGCGGCAGGCGGCCGAGACGCTGGCCCGCCGCGGAGTAGGCCTCGATGGTGCGGCCGCCTTGCAGGAAGCGAAGCTCGACCGGGTCGCCGACCCGGGGGCTGGCGACGTCGGGGCCCGGTTCCCCGGTGATGTAGGTGAGAAGATCGAGGCGGTCCGGCACGCGTGCTGTCCTGTTTTGCAAGCCGCTGTTCAATGGCGGATGGGCGGGCCGGGTTCTCGCATGCGGAGATGACAATTGCGAGGAGAATTCGTCTCATAGTTGATATAGCAGCAAGGACTTATCGCCGGATACTATCCTTATCGCAACGAATCTCCGGCGCGTGCCAGGGGCGCATGCCAGGGGCGCGTGACGGGGGCGCGTGACGGGGGCGCCGGCCGGGCGCGCCATCGCCGGCGGCGGAGGCCGCGCGGGACGGCCGGTCCTCCCGCGTTCCGCCCTATCGCCCCCAGGCGGCCACCTGTTCCGCCGCCAGGTCGCCGAGGGCGAGGGAGGCGGTGAGGCCCGGGCTCTCGATGCCGAAGAGATGCAGCAGGCCGGGGATGCCATGCGCCTCCGGGCCCATCAGCGTGAAATCCTGGCCGGGCGCGCCCGGCGGCACGATCTTCGGCCGGATGCCGCTGTAGCCGGGCGCCAGCGCCCCATCCCGCAGATCGGGCCAGTAGCGGCGGATGGCGGCGTAGAAGCTGTCGCCGCGGCGCGGATCGACCTCGTAGTCGAGGCGCTCGACCCATTCGACATCCGGGCCGAACCGCGCCTGGCCGCCGAGATCGATCGTCAGATGCGTCCCCAGCCCACCCGGCACCGGCACCGGGTAGATCAGCCGCGAGAAGGGGTTCTTCCCGGTCAGGGTGAAGTAATTGCCCTTGGCGTAGTAGGCGGTCGGGACGAGTTGGCTCGGCATGCCGGCGAGGCCGCGGGCGAGCTTCGGCGCATGCAGGCCGGCGGCGTTCACCAGCACGCGGCAGCGCAGCGCCATGGGCTCGGCCCCGCCGACATCAAGCACGATCCCGGCGGCGGTCGCCCGGCCGCCCAGCACCGGCGCATGAAAGACGAGGGTCGCGCCGGCATTCTCGGCATCGCCCTGCAGGCTCAGCATATAGGCGTGGCTGTCGATGATGCCGGTCGAGGGCGAGAGCAGCGCGGCGGTGCAGTGCAGCGCCGGCTCCATCGCCAGCGCCTCCGCCCGCGTCAGCCGCCGCAAATCCGGCACGCCGTTGGCGGCGGCGCGGGCCTGGATGGAGGCGAGCTTCTCCGCCTCCGCCTCGTCCGTCGCCACGATCAGCTTGCCGCAATTGGCGTGCGGGATGCCGCGCTCCCGGCAATAGGCGTAGAGCTGCCGCTTGCCCGCGACGCAGGCCCGCGCCATCAGGCTGCCGGCCGGGTAGTAGATGCCGGCATGGATCACCTCGGAATTGCGCGAGGAGGTCTCGGTCCCGATCCCCTCCGCCGCCTCCAGCACCAGCACCTCGCGCCCGGCCAGCGCCAGAGCCCGCGCCACCGCGAGCCCCACCACGCCGGCGCCGGCCACCACGCAATCGACTTCGTCCATCTGTCCCGTCCCGCCGCTTGCGGTCTCAGCGGCCGCGGAAGACCGGCTTGCGCTTCTCCTTGAAGGCCGCCAGCCCCTCGCGGATGTCCTCGCTCGCCTTCGCGGCCCTGATCCGGGCCTCCAGCGCCGGCACGTCGAGCGCCTGGTGGCCGATTTCGTTGATCGCCAGCTTGGCGCCCTGCACCGCGAGCGGCGCCAGCTCGCCCAGCCGCGCGGCGATGGCGTCGATCCGGGCATCGAGCTCGGAGGGCGCCACCAGATCCGTCAGGTAGCCGATCCGCAGGAGCTCCTCCGGGCTCTGCTCCTCGGCCAGCATGAAGAGCCGCTTGGCATGGTTGAGGCCGAGCCGCGAGACATAGCGGCGCAGCCCGCTCTCGTAGTAATGCACGCCGATCCGCGCCGCCGGCATGAACATCACCGTCCCCGGGCTGACGCCGACGCGGAAGTCGCAGGCGAGGGCGAGGTCGGTGCTGCCGCCATAGACCCCGCCATGCAGCCGGGCGATGGTCGGCACGGTCAGCATCTCGATCCGGTTGATCATGTCCTCGAAGCCGGCGCCGCCGGTCTCGCGGATGCCGCCGGCCTCGGCCTGCCGCGCCATGTCGCCGAGATGCGCCCCCGCCGAGAAGGACTTGCCGGTCGAGGCGATGACCAGCACCCGCACCGCCGGGTCCTGCTCCGCCGCGGCGAGCAGGCGGAGGATCTCGGCGATGTCCTCCGGCTGCACCCGGTTCATCACTGCCGGCCGGTTGAGGCGCAGCGTCGCCCGGCTGCCGGTGATCTCGAGGGTGGGCAGGGAGCCCTCGTCCCGGGTCTTCGCGGCGGCGCTCATCGCGGCTGTCTCCTCCTGGCTCCCCGCCTTGTGCCGGGGGCGGTCGCGGGCGGCAAGGGTGTGCCCGGCGCCGGGGCCGGGGCGGGCCCGCCGGCGCCCCCTGGCGCGGGCGGGCCATGCGGGCCACCATCGCCGGCCAATCTGTCATCGGAGGGCGTCATGTCCGATCTTCCCCGGACCGTCGAGATCCATGAGGAGGGACCGCGCGAGGGCTTCCAGATCGAGCCCGGGCCGATTCCGACGGCCGAGAAGATCGCCCTCGTCGAGGCGCTGGCCGAGACCGGCCTCCGCCACATCCAGATCTGCTCCTTCGTGAACCCCCGGCTGGTGCCGGGCTGGGCGGATGCCGAGGCGGTGGCGGGCGGCGTCCGGCCGCGGCCGGGCGTGCACTACACCGCGCTCTGGTTCAACGAGAACGGCCTCAACCGGGCGCTGGCCTTCGCCGACCGGCTGACCCTCGGCGGCTCCATCTCGCTCGCCGCCTCCAACGCCTTCTCCATCAAGAACCTGAACCGGCCGCATGCCGAGAATCTCGAGGCGATGCGCAAGCAGACCGCGGTGCACCAGAAGCACGGCATCAAGGTCACGCGGGTCGGGGTGATGGCCGCCTTCGGCTGCAACTACCAGGGCGATATCGCGCCCGAGCAGGTCGTCCGCACCGTCGAGGACGGGCTGGCCATCGCCGCCGCGGCGGGCGAGACCATCACCGACGTCTCGCTCGCCGACACCATGGGCTGGGCGACGCCGATCCGCATCGAGCGCGGCGTCGCCGCGGTGCGCGAGCGCTGGCCGGATCTCCGCATCGGCCTGCACCTGCACGACACGCGCGGCCTGGCCGTCGCCAACGCCCATGCCGGGCTGCGGCTCGGGGTGAGCCGGTTCGACAGCACCGTCGGCGGCCTCGGCGGCTGCCCCTTCGCCGGGCAGAAGGGCGCCGCCGGCAACATCTGCACCGAGGAGCTGGCGCTGCTCTGCGAGGAGATGGGCATCGCCACCGGCATCGACCTCGATGCGCTGATCGAGGTCGGGCGGCTGGCCGAGCGCATCGTCGGCCACCAGCTCCCCTCCGAGCTGCTGCGCGCCGGCAGCCTCGACGCCTTCCGCCGGCAGGCGGCATGAGCGCCGCCGCCGAGGGGCCGCAGCCGCTCCGGGGCCTCCGGGTCCTCGAGTTCAGCCACACCATCATGGGGCCCTGCGCCGGGCTGCTGCTGGCCGATCTCGGCGCCGACGTCATCAAGGTCGAGCCGGCGCCGCAGGGCGACCACACCCGGCGCCTGCCGGGCTTCGCCGCGGGCTTCTTCGCCACCTTCAACCGCAACAAGCGCAGCCTGGCGCTCGACCTGAAGCGCCCGGAGGGGCTGGCGGCGGCGCATCGCCTGGTCGCCGGCGCCGACATCGTGCTGGAGAATTACGGGCCGGGCACGATGGAGCGGCTCGGCTGCGGCTGGGAGCAGCTCCGCGCCGTCAACCCGCGGCTGGTCTACCTGGCGCTGAAGGGCTTCCTCGCCGGCCCCTACGAGCACCGGCCAGCGCTCGACGAGGTGGTGCAGTTCCAGTCCGGCCTCGCCTACATGACCGGGCCGCCCGGCCGGCCGCTGCGCGCCGGCGCCTCGATCATCGACATCCTCGGCGCCGTCTTCGGCGTCACCGCGACGCTCGCCGCCCTGCGCCAGCGGGATGCGACCGGGGAGGGGCAGCGGGTCTGCTCCTCGCTCTTCGAGAGCGCGGTCTTCCTGATGGGCAGCCACATGGCCGGCCTCGCCGCGACCGGCGAGGCGCCGCCGCCGATGCCGGCGCGCCGCGGCGCCTGGGGCATCTACGACACCTTCCGCACCGCCGACGGCCAGCTCTTCATCGGCGTCACCAGCGACCAGCAATGGGCCCGCTTCACCGCCGGCTTCGATCTCGCCGGCCTCGCCGCCGATCCGCGCCTCGCCACCAATGCGCAGCGGGCGCGGGAGCGGTCCTGGCTGCTGCCGGCGCTGCAGGAGGTGATCGAGACCCTGCCGACCGCCGAGGTGTCGCGGCGCTGCGAGGCGGCCGGCATCTCCTGGGCGCCGGTCGGGCAGCCGGCCGATCTCTTCGCGGACCCGCACCTGCTGGCCGGCGGCGGCCTGCTGCAGACGGCGATCTCGGCGCTCGGTGGCGGCGCGGAGGTGGGCCTGCCGGCGCTGCCGCTGGAATTCGGGCCGGCGCGGCAGCGGGTGACGCTCCGCCGGCAGCCGCCGCGCATGGGCGAGCACAATGCCGAGCTGCTGGCCGAGGCGGGCTATGCCGCGACCGAGATCACCGCCCTCTCGGCCGCCGGCGTGATCGTCGCCTCGGACCCGCCGGCCGATCCCTGAGGCGCGCTCAGCCCGTCGCCGCGAGGCGGCTGGCCGATTCCGCGAAGGAGGAGAGGGCGCGCAGCCGCCGCAGCAGGGCCCGCTCCGGCCCGCGCGGCGCCGCCATCACCGGCTCGGCGTTGAGCTGGGCGAGCAGCATCGCCCCGAGGCCGCGCTCGCGCTGCCGCGGGTCCTCGCTCACCGCCGTCCACCAGCCCCGGTGCCCGGGCGCCGCATAGGCGGCGGCGAGGATGGCGCGGCCGGTCACGGCGCCGAGCACGAGGAGGCGGGAGAAGTCGATGGCGGCGCAGGCGGCCGCCAGCCCTTCGGCATCGCAGAGCGGCGGCTGCCAGGGCTCGGCGGCGGCGACCCGGCGCAGATGCGCGGCGAGGGCGGCGCGGTCCGCCGCCTCCAGCCGCCGCAGCTGCATCCAGGGCACCGGCAGGTCGCGGGCGATGACGTAGAGGCGCGGCGGGGGGCCCCGGCGCGGGCGGCGCGGCGCGGCGGCGTCGGGCAGGCAGGGATCGGCCATACGCGTCTCCATCGGGGTCGAGTCGGGCCAGCCCGGTCAACCCCGAATCAGGGCTGTAGGGCATGCGGCGGTGTTCCGCTGTGCGGTGGCGCACGGACTGGTTGCCGGCCGGTGAATCGCGCCGCGGCGTGCTCCCGGCGCCGCGGCGCTCAGCGCTCCGCCGTCCGGGACCGGCCGCGCCAGGCGATGACCGCGCCGATCGCCGGCAGCCCGGCCAGCAGCGCGAAGGCGAGCGCATAGGAGCCGACCAGCCCGACCAGCAGCCCGAGCAGGGAGGGGCCGACGACGACGCCGGCGAAGGCGACGGCCAGCACGCCTCCGGTGGCCTCGCCGGCCCGGCCTGGCGCCGCCAGCCGCGCCGCCTCGGCCATCAGCACGCCGTTCCAGCCGGTGGCGCTGCCGCCGAGCACCACGAAGAGGCCGATCACCGCCGCCGGCGGCCAGCTGGGGACGAAGGGCAGCAGCACCCCGCCGGCGAGGGTGATGGCGCCGATCGTCGCCAGCGTGCGCATGCCGTCGCGCCAGCGATCCGCGACGCCGCCCCAGACGAGGCGCGCCCCGGCACCCACCGCCTGGGTGACCGAGGCGACCAGCCCGGCCGCGACCGGGCTCCAGCCCGCCTCCTCGACCAGCATCGCCACCGTCATCGCGCCGAGGGCGAGCTGGAAGCCGGAATAGAGGCCCGAGATGGCGGCAAGCCCGGCCATGCCCGGCTGCTCGCGCAGCGCCCGCCAGCCGCCGCCGGCGCCGCGCCGGGTCGCCTTGCCGGCCTCGCGCTCCGCCGCCCAGGGCCGGTGGAACAGGCCGGCGACGAGGGCGGCGAGCAGCAGCACCGCCGCCAGGGCGAGCAGGGCGCCGCGCCAGCCCAGCGCCTGGGCGATCGAGGGCAGCAGCAGCCCGGCCAGGGCGCCGCCGATCGGCACGCCGGTCTGCTTCACCGCGAAGACCATGTTGCGGCGGCCCGCCGGCGCCAGCCGCGCCAGCACCTCGGTGGCGGCCGGGTTGGTGAGGCCGTAGCCGAAGCCGGTCAGCCCGGCGCCGAGCAGCGCGCCGGGCAGCCCGCCGAAGGTCACCAGCAGGCAGGCGATGGCCGCCGCCGCCAGCGCCAGCTGGGTGCAGCGGGCCGAGCCGTGGCGGCGCAGCGCCCCGGCCGAGAGCAGCGAGGTGGCGCTGGCGGCGAGGTAGACGGCGGCCACCTGGCCGCCGATCCAGTGCGGCGCGACGCCGAGATCGGGCGCGACCAGCGGCGCCAGCACCGGCAGGCTGAAGACGGCAAGCGTCGCCAGCGCCTGTGCCAGGGTGGTCGCCAGCAGCGCCGCGGCCAGGCCGCCGAGCCAGGGGCGGGGTCGGGATGCCCGCCCGGTTCCGTCATCCTCGGCCAAGGCCAAGGCGCGGCCGCTACTGCGGCGGCAGCCGGAGCCCGCCGTCGAGGCGGATCGTCTCGCCGTTCAGCATCGGGTTGCCGGCGATGGCCAGCACTAGGCGGGCGAAGTCGCGGTCCTCGCCGAGGCGCTTCGGGAAGAGCGGCAGCTTCAGCAGCGCCTCCCGGGCCGGGTCGGGCAGCCCGGCCAGCATCGGCGTCTCCATCAGCCCGGGCGCGATGGTCATCACCCGGATGCCGCTGCGCGCCAGCTCGCGCGCCGCCGGCAGCGCCAGCCCGACGACGCCGGCCTTGCTCGCGGCATAGGCGCATTGCCCGAACTGGCCCTCATAGGCGGCGATGGAGGCGGTGTTGACGATCAGCCCGCGCTCGCCGTCCGGCCCGGCCGGCTCGAGCGCCTGCATCCGCGCGGCCGCCAGGCGCAGCACGTTGAAGGTGCCGATCAGGTTCACCCGGATCACCCGCTCGAAGAGGGCGAGGTCGTGCGGACCGTCGCGCCCGACCACCCGGGCCGGCGGCGCGATGCCGGCGCAGGAGACGACGAGGCGGAGCGGGCCGAGGCCGGCCGCGGCGTCGAGCGCCGCCTCGACCGCGGCGGGATCGGCCACGTCGCCGGCCACGGCGCGGCCGCCGATGCGGGCGGCGACCGCCTCGGCCGCCTCGGCCCGCATGTCGAGCAGCACCGGCCGGGCGCCGGCGGCGGCCAGCGCCTCCGCCGTCGCCGCGCCGAGGCCGGAGCCGCCGCCGGTGACGAGTGCCGCGATGCCCTGCAGTTCCATGGCGCTACCCCGATGCCGCTCCAACCGGCCGAGGCTCCTGCCAAAGCGAGGTCCGGTCAACGCGGCCGGATCGGGCAGGGCGGCGTGGGCGCGGCTACCCCGCGTATTCGAAGACGATGCGCGAGACGGCGGCGGCCAGCAGGCGGCGGTCGCCGCTCTCGCCCTCCTCGGCCGGGCAGCCGCCGGTCTGGCTGTCGAGGCGCAGCAGGCGGACCGGCCGCGGCCCGCCGGGCGGCGCCAGCCGCAGCACGAAGCCGTCCGGGCCGCATGGCGTCACCGCCACCTCGGCCGCCGCCTCGTCGAGCGCGGCGGTGATCGCCGGCGCGGCGGCGCGGTAGAGGGCGCTGATCTCGAGGGTGACGGCGACGAGGTCGCGGTCGCCGACGGGGTTCAGCAACAGGCTGCGCGGCCCCATCCAGCGGAAGGCGCCGTGCGGATAGACCTCCTCGCGGTGCCAGCCGGCGCCGAACAGCCCGGAGTCGAGCGGCAGCTCCACCCGCCGCGCCAGCCGATCGAGCAGCGGGTCGCCGGCGGCGACCGCGCCGCTGTCGGCCAGCAGGCTGCGGAGCGCATCCTCGCCGCTCGCCGGCGCGCCGGCGAGACGGTCGAAGAGCAGCGTCGAGGCGGCGGCGATGAAGGCGTCGATCCGCTCCTGCTGCAGGGCGAGGCGGCGCTCCATCGCGGCCTGCAGCCCCTGCTGCGCCGCGGCCGTCTCCTCCTCGAGCTGCCGCAGCCGGCCTTCGAGCTCGACCAGCCGGCGCTCGGCCGGCCCGGCCTCCTGGCGGGCCCAGGCGAAGCTGCCGACCGGCGCCTCCTGGCCGACCAGGAGCAACGTCACCGATAGCCCCGATTCGGTCAGGTCGGCGGGGTGGATGGGCAGGGCGAAGCGGAAGGCGCAGCCGCCCTCCGGCAGGCCGATGGGCGGCTCGGTGCCGACCATGCGCGCGCCGCTGCCGTTGATGCGGGCATAGAGCACGGGCTCAAGCAGGCCGTTGCGCGGCTCGCGCGCCGTGCCGCGCAGCACCCCATGGTCGAGGCGGAGATCCTCGATCCGGATCTCCGGCGGCCCGAGCAGCGTCAGGGCCGCCGCGGCGCTGTCGAGGCGCCAGGGCCTGGTCAGGTCGCGGCCGTCGCGCGCGGTCGAGACGCGCAGCTCGGCCGGCAGCGGCACGCGCGGCAGCCGGGTGACCGGGATGCAGGAGACCTCGTCCTGCTGCAGCCCGGCGGGCAGGGACAGGCGCCCCACCTCGATGCCGCGGCAATGCAGCAGCAAGGTCTCGATGTCGGGGAGCGGACGCAGCGCCCGGAGGCTCAGCCCGTCGGGTCCGGCACCCAGCGGGATCAAGGGGCAAAAGATTGCCTGGAAGCCATCCATGGCAGTGGCGGGTATCACGTCGCGGCGCCGCGTAACAAGGGATCAATTCAATGGACAAAACAACTCAAGGTTTATAACCGGATTGTCAGAAAGCCTCCGCGAGGCACCGCCCTGCCGATGACCGCCGCCCGTGACGCCCTGACCGTCTGGACACCCCTGCCGCCGGAGCGGAACGGCATCGCGGATTACGCCCATGGCCTGCTGACCGGCCTCGCGCGGCACTACGACTGCCGGGCGGCCTGTGCCGACTGGCTGGCCGAGGCCCCGGAGGGGGTGGCGGTGCTCGACCCCGCCCTGGCGCATCGCGCGGCCGGGCCACGCGCGCTGCACCAGATCGGCAACAATCCCGGCCATGGCTTCGTGGTGCGCGGGATGCGCCGCATGCCGGGCGTGACCACCCTGCACGATCCGGGGCTGCTGCACCTCTACGAGACCATGGGCGAGCCCGACCCGGTGATCGGCGCCGGCATGCAGGCGACCCTGCCGGGGCTGGCGGCGGTCTATGGCCGGCACCGCCGCGAGGACGGGGTGCAGAGCCGGGCCAACCACCTGCTTTTCGACCTCGCCGGCGAGGTGCTGGCGCGCTCGCGCGCCGTCGTCGTCCATTCCCGCTTCGCGCGCAACCGGCTGCGGCTGGCGCATGGGCCGGCGGCGACCGCGCATGTCGCGGTGATCCCGCATGTCCTGCCACCGAGCCGCATGCCGGCGCGCGGCGCGGCGCGGGCCCGGCTCGGCCTCGACGACGACACCTTCCTCGTGCTCACCGCCGGCTTCGCCACCGCGGCCAAGCGCTTCGACTGGCTGATCGCCGCGCTCGACACGGCCATCGCCCGAGGGGCCATCACCCGGGGAGCCACCACCCGGGGGGCGCGGCTGCGCTGGATCCATGCCGGGGCCGAGCGGGCCGAGGAATACGGCCTCGGCGCGGCCATCGCCGCGCGGCCGGCGGTGGCCGCCATCGCCCGGGTGACCGGCTATCTCGGGGCGGCTGCGCTCGATGACCACATCGCCGCGGCGGATGTGCTGGTGAACCTGCGCTTTCCCTCGAGCGGCGAGAGCTCGGGCTCGCTGGCGCGCGCCTTCGCGGCCGGGACCTGCTGCATCGTCTCGGCGACGGCCGCCTATGCCGAGCTGCCGCGCGACGCGGTGCTGCAACTGCCGCTGACCGGCGCGCCCCGCCTCCTCGGCGAGACGCTGCGCGCCCTGGCCGAGGCGCCGGCGCGGGCGGCCGAGATCGGGGCCGGCGGCCGCCGCCACGCGCTGGCCGAGATGGCGCTGCCGGCGGTGGCGGCGCGCTACCGCGACGTGATCGAGGCGTCGCTCGATCGTCCCGTGGCCGGGCCGGCCGCGCCGGGCCCGCCGCCGCTGCTGGTGCTCGATGCCGCTTCCAGCCTGCGGCCGCCGCAGGTGGCGGCGGCGCTGGCCGGGCGGCAGGGGCGCTGCCGGCTGCTGCTCGCCGCGCCGGACCTGCCGGCGCTGGCCCGGCTGACGCTCGACCGGCCCGGCCTGCTGGCCTCGCTGCTGCCGGTCTCGGCCGGGCTGCTGGCGACGCGGGTGGTGCTGGCGCCGCAGCCCGGGCTGCTGCTCGACCTCGCGCTGGGCTGGGCGGCATGAGCGCGGGCGCCATCCTGGCCAGCCTGCTGCGGCAGGCGCTGCCGGCCTGCCGCCTGCTCGATCTCGGCCTGCCCGCGGCGCCGCTGCTCGCCTGGTGGCCGGAGGCGTTGTGCGGCCTCGCCGAGCCGGCGCTGCTGCCGCCGGCGGAGGCGGCGCTGCTCGGCCGCTTCCGGCACGGGCCCCGGCGCCTGCCGGTCTTCGGGCTCGATCCGGCGGGCGATGCGGCGGTGCTCGCCGCGGCCGCCGGCCGGCCGGAGGCGCCGCTGCTCCTGGCGCTGCCCGGCGCGATCCCCTCCGCCCTGGCGCCGGCGGTGGAGGCGGGGGCGCTGCTGCTGCGCCACGGCCGCGCCGCGGGGCTGCCGCCGCCGCCCGGGCCGGGGCGCGGCCGGATCATGCTGCTCGCCGGCCCCGTGGCGCGGATCGAGCGCTGGGACCTGCTGCTGCCACCGGCGGCGGTCGAGCCGGTCTTCGCCCGGCTGCACGACGCGGCGCAGGGTCTCGCCGCCCAGCTCGGCGGCGGCCGGGCCTGGCAGATCGGCGGGCGGCTGGTGACGCCGGGCCTCGCCAGCCTCGGCATGCTCGGTATCGGCGCGGAGCGGGTGCCGCCGCTGCGCCTGCCGGGGGCGGCGCTCTGGCACGACCTGCCGGGCGTGCCGGAGGCGGAGGGGCTGCCGCTCGGGGCGGCGCGGCGGCTGCGGCTGCTGCTCGGCGGGATGCCGGCGCGGGGGGCCTGGCTGCGGCTGCGGCTGCAGGGACTCGATCCGGCGCGGCCGCCGGCGCTGCTCCTCGACGGGGTCCGGCTCGAGGCGCAGCTCCGCGCCGAGGGCGCGGCGCATTGGCTCGAGGCGCCGGCGCGGATGCGCCCCGGCCAGGCCAGCATCGCCGGCCTCGCCCTGCCGCCCGGCGCGCCGGAGGCGGCGGTGCTGCTGGCGCTGGAATTCGCCGCGTGAGCCGCAGCCCGCGCCTGCTGGTCGTCTCGCCCGCGCCCTCGCATCCGGCGGACCAGGGCAACTCCGCCCGCATCCAGGCGCTCGGCGCCGGGCTGATGGCGCGCGGCGTCGCCTGCGACTTCCTCTACTACGCGACCGAGGGCTGCAGCCCAGCGCAGCGCGAGGCCATGGCGGGCTTCTGGCAGGCGCTGCACCTCGTGCCGCCGGTGCCGACCGGCGCCATGCGCTTCCCGGGCCTCTGGGGCCTCGACGACTGGTGCGACGTCTCGGTCGTCGAGCAGGTGGCGGCGTTGCAGCGCGGCGCCCGCTACGACGCGGTGCTGGTGAACTATGTCTGGATGTCGCGGGTGCTCGAGGCGGTGCCCGACGCCTTCCGCATCATCGACGCCCACGACCTGTTCGGCGACCGGCACCGGGTCGCGCAGGCCGCCGGCATCGACCCCTCCTGGTTCTTCACCAGCATCGCCGAGGAGGGGCGGGGGCTCGGCCGCGCCGATCTCGTCATCGGCATCCAGGAGGAGGAGGCCGAGGCGCTGCGGCAGCGGAGCGCGACGCCGGTGATGACCGTCGGCCACATGCCGGCGCTGCGCTTCCTCGAGGCCAGGCCCGCGCCGCCGCCGCGCGCGCCCTTCGGCTATCTCGGCAGCGCCAATCCCTGGAACCTCGCCTCGGTGCGGGCGCTCGACGCGGCGCTGGCCGAGGCGGGGGGCATGCCCTGGCTGCTCGCCGGGCGGATCCTGCAGCGCCGCGACCTCGCCCTGGCGAGCCGGCCGCTGCGCCTGGGCGAGGTGGCGGACCCGGCGCTGTTCTACGACGCGGTGGCCTGCGTGCTGAACCCCATGGTTCCGGGCACCGGGCTCAAGATCAAGACCGTCGAGGCCCTGGCGCATGGCCGGCCGATCCTCGGCACCCGGCACGCCTTCACCGGCCTGCCGGCCGAGCATCCGGGGCATGCCGCGGCGGACATCGCCGAGCTGGTCGGGCTGATGCGGGCGTGGTGCGCGAGCGGGTCCTTCCGCGACGAGCTGGCCACGGCCTCGCGGCTGCTGGCGCTCCGCTACGCCGCCGACCTCGCTCTGCAGCTCGACGCGCTGGCCGCGCGGCTGCGCGCCCTCGCCTAGGGCGTGAATCACGTGACCGAACAACGCCCTGGACCATGGTCCGCGAACCGAAGGGAGCGGTTCGTGGTCCGGAGCGGATCCCGTTCGGGTGGAAGCGCGCGAGCGGGTGAAGATGCTCTGAAAACAAGGCGCTGAGGTTCGCCCGCGCCGGCGGCGCGGGGCCGGCCCCATTGCCCGCCGGGCCGGCGGCGGTCAAAGTGCGCCCCCCAAGGCGCCCCGGCGCGAGTTCGGGGCTGGAGGAGAACCGTCGATGGCCTATCCGAACGTCCAGCTCTACATCAACGGCGAATGGCGCAACGCCCGCTCCGGCAGGACCGGCGAGGTCCTCAACCCGGCGACCGAGGAGGTGATCGGCACCTACGCCTATGCCGGCAAGGAGGATCTCGACGAGGCGCTGGAGGCGGCGGAGAAGGGCTTCGCGCAGTGGCGCAAGGTCTCGGCCTTCGAGCGGTCGAAGGTGATGCGCAAGGCCGCCGACATCCTGCGCAGCCGCGCCGACGCGATCGCCCGCATCATGACCATGGAGCAGGGCAAGCCGCTGCCCGAGGCGAAGATGGAGGTGCTGGCCGGCGCCGACGTCATCGACTGGTTCGCCGAGGAGGCCCGCCGCGCCTATGGCCGCGTCATCCCGGCCCGCGCCGAGGGCGTCTACCAGCTCGTGGTGAAGGAGCCGGTCGGCCCCGTCGCCGCCTTCACGCCCTGGAACTTCCCGATCAACCAGGTGGTCCGCAAGCTCTCGGCGGCCGTCGCCACGGGCTGCTCCATCATCGTCAAAGCGCCCGAGGACACCCCGGCCTCGCCGGCCGAGCTGATCCGCGCCTATGCCGATGCCGGCCTCCCGGCCGGGGTGATGAACCTCGTCTATGGCAGCCCGGCCGAGATCAGCGAGTACCTGATCCCGCACCCGGTCATCCGCAAGGTGACCTTCACCGGCTCCACCCCGGTCGGCAAGCAGCTCGCGGCGCTCGCCGGCAAGCACATGAAGCGGGTGACGATGGAGCTCGGCGGCCATGCGCCGGCGATCGTCTTCGACGATGCCGATCTCGACCTCGCGGCGAAGACGCTGGCGGCGGCGAAGTTCCGCAATGCCGGCCAGGTCTGCGTCAGCCCGACGCGCTTCCTGGTGCAGGAGGCGCTCTACGAGCCCTTCATCGAGAAATTCGTCGCCGCAGCCAAGGCGGTGAAGGTCGGCAACGGCCTCGAGGAGGGCACGCAGATGGGCCCGCTGGTGCATGAGCGGCGCATCCCCTGGGTCGACGGGCTGATGGCCGATGCCCGGCAGAAGGGCGGCGAGGTGCGGACCGGCGGCGAGCGCATCGGCAACAAGGGCTATTTCTACCAGCCGACCGTCGTCACCGGCCTCTCCAAGGAGGCGCGGATGATGAACGAGGAGCCCTTCGCGCCGGTTGCCATGATCGCGTCCTTCAAGGAGTTCGAGGAAGTCGTCGCCGAGGCGAACCGGCTGCCCTATGGCCTGGCCAGCTACGCCTTCACCCGCAGCGCCAAGACGGCGAACGCCATCGCCTCGAAGGTCGAGAGCGGCATGATGACGATCAACCATCTCGGCCTCGCCCTGCCCGAGGTGCCCTTCGGCGGCATCAAGGACAGCGGCTACGGCTCGGAGGGCGGCTCGGAGGCGATCGAGGCCTATCTGAACACCAAGTTCGTCAGCCAGGCGGGCCTCTGATGATGTCCCCATGACGCCGCGGTGCGGCGTCATGGGGCCCCGTGAATCGCCTCTGATCCCAGAGGCGTCACGCCCTGCCGCGGCGAAGCCGCGGCAGGGCAACGGGCAGCGATGGTTGCGGCGCGGGGCGGCAAGCCCCGGACGCGCCGTGCATCAGGGCTCGATGCCGGCCGCCGCGAAGGCGCGCCGGGCCTCGGGGCCGGCGAGGAATTGCAGCAGCGCCTCGCCCGCGCCGCCCGGCAGCGCCGCCGCGCCATAGGCGGTGTAGCTCTGCAAGGCGTCAGGCAGCGGGCCGAGCGCATGCAGCGCCGGCACCAGACCGATCTCGGTCATGGCGCCGAAGCCGAGCTCGGCCCCGTGCCCCTGCAGCAGGTGCTGCATCACCGCCGCCCCCGTCGCATAGCGCCGCGCCTTGGCGGCCACCAGCGCGGCGAGGCCGAGCCGCGCGAAGAGCCGCTCCATCGCCTGGCCGGTCGAGGCGCGGTTGAACACCACCGCATCGGCGCCCTCGACGGCCGCGCGCAGCCCCGCCGCGTCGCGGATCATCGGCGCCGGCGCGCCCCGGCGCACCACCACCCCGATGCCGACCCGGCCGAGCGGCAGGGGCGGGCCGGCCAGCCGGTCGGGAAGCGCATCCAACAGGCTGGTTGGCGCGACCAGCAGGTCCGGCCGCTCGCCCGCCAGCAGCCGCTCCCGCAACTGCGGCGCCGTGGCATAGGCCACCTGCACCGCCCGGCCCGTGGCGGCCCGGAAGCCGGCGATGGCGGCGGCGAGGCCGGGTTCCACGGCGCCGGCGCTCAGCACCCGGATCGCCGCCGGCGCCCCGCCCGCGGCGAGGAGCAACGGCGAGAGGGCGAGCAGGCTGCGGCGCCGGCGGCGCGACGGCCCCGCGCGCGGCATCCTCCGCCCCGGCCGCTCAGGCCTTGACCAGCGGGCAGCCGCCTTCGGCCAGCGGACGGAAGGCCTCCTCGCCGCGGATCGTCTCCGCCACCTCCAGCAGGTCCCACTCGCTGCGGGACTGCCGCGGCTGCTTCACCCGCAACAGGTAGACGTCGCGCACCACCCTGCCATCGGCGCGCAGCACGCCGTCCTTGGTCATGAAGTCGTTGATCGGCGTCTCGCGCATCTTCGCCATCACCGGCGCGGTGGCATCCGTGCCGGCGGCCTGCACCGCCTTCAGGTAATGCAGCACGGCGCCGTAGGAGCCTGCCTGGAAGGCGGTCGGCGGCTTGCCATGCGCCTTGGCGAAGCGGGTGGCGAAGGCGCGCGTCGCCTCGGTCTGGTCCCAATAGTAGCTCGCCGCATAGACCATGCCCTGGCCGGTCTCGAGCCCGATGGAGCGGATGTTGGTCAGCGAGCAGTTGAGCGCCGCCGGCACGATGCCGCGGCGGATCAGGCCGAACTCGCCCATCTGCTTGGCGATGTTGATCATGTCCGTGCCGCCGGCGCAGATGCCGACGGCCTGCGCGCCGGAGGCGGCGGCGCGCACGAGATAGGAGGAGTAGTCGCTCTCGCCGAGCGGCGCCCGCACGCTGCCCAGCACCTCCCCGCCCAGGCCCTTCAGGATCGCGCTCGCATTGGCCTCCAGCGAATGGCCGAAGGCGTAGTCCGAGGTGACGAAGAACCACTTGGTCTTGCCGCCGCGCACCAGCGCCGTCACCGGCCCCTTGGCGGCGGAGTAGTTGTCGTAGACCCAGTGCGCCGTCCAGGGGCCGCACTCCTTGCCCGTGAGGTCGGTGGTGCCGGCCGACATCGGGATGACGATCCGCTGCTTCTCCTTCGAGAGGGTCTGCACCGCGAGCGCCACGGCGGAGTTGCCGAGGCCGGTGATGATGTCGACCTTCTCCTGGTCGAACCAGCGGCGGGCGACGCCGAGCCCGATATCGGCGCGGTTCAGCAGGTCGCCATGCACCAGCTCGATCGGCGCGCCGAGCACCTTGCCGCCCATGTCCTCGATCGCCAGCCGGGCGGCCACCACCTCGCCCATGCCCTGCTGGTCGGCGAAGACGCCGGTCATGTCGTTCAGCACGCCGATCTTCACCACGCCATCCGAGACCTGGCCCTGGGCGCGGCCGGGCAGGATGCGGAAGAGCGGCAGCGCGGCGGCGCCGCCGAGGAGCGTTCTGCGATGCATAGGATGATCCTCCCGGCCGGTTCGGTACGGCCCCGTTGCGGGCAGGCTAGGCGGAGGCAGCAGGGCCGCGCAACCCTGTGCCCTTGGGCCTGCCCACGGCCCTGCCCTCGGCCCCGCCGCGGCCCGGGCCGGCCGGCTCATTCGAGCTTCACCCCGGCGCGGCGGATCACCTCGGCCCAGCGTGCGCGCTCCGCCTCGAGGAAGCCGGCGAATTCCGCCGGTTGGTTGCCGGCCGGCACGGCCCCCTGGTCGCGCAGCAGGCGCGCCACCTCGGTATCGGCAAGCGCCGCCGTCGCCGCGCGGTGCAGCGCCGCCAGGGCGGATGGCGGGGTCCCCGCCGGCGCCAGCAGCCCGTGCCAATTGTCGGTCATCACCGCGGGCAGGCCGATCTCGGCCATGGTCGGCACCTCCGGCAGCAGCGGGTCGCGCGCCTTGCCGCCGATGGCGAGCGCCCGCAGCGCGCCGGCGCGGACATGCGGCAGCAGGATCGGCAGGTCGGCGAAGCCGAGCTCCACCTCCCGCGCGACCAGCGCCAGGGCGAGCGGGGCGCCGCCCTTGTAGGGCACATGGGTCAGCCGGATGCCGGTGGCGAGTTGCAGCAGCTCGCCCGCCAGATGCGGCATGCCGCCCGGCCCGGTCGAGCCGTAATTGAGCTCGCCCGGCCTCGCCTTCGCCGCCGCGACCAGCGCCTCGACGCTGCGCCAGGGCTGCGCCGCCGGCACCACCAGCGGCTCGTGCACGATGACCGCGAGGCTGATCGGCGCGAAGTCCCGCGCCGCGTCATAGGGCATGGCCGGCTGCAGCGAGGGCGAGATGACCAGGCCGCCGGCGCTCCCCATGCCGATGACATGCCCGTCCGGCGGCGCCTTCGCCACCGCGTCGAGCCCGGTGACGCCGCCCGCGCCCGGCCGTGCCTCCACCACCACCGGCTGGCCGAGTTCGGCCGACATCCGCGGCACCAGCAGCCGGGCGATGATGTCGCTCGGCCCGCCGGTGGCGAAGGGGACGATCAGGCGGAGCGGCCGGCTGGGAAAGGGCGCCGCCAGGGCCGGGCCGGGGACGCGGGCGGCGGCGAGGGCGGGCAGCGCCAGCAGGGCGCGGCGTCGAAGGCGCATGGTTCCTCCCCCAGGGGTCGTCGCCGGGGCTTTCATGGCCCTCGGCGGGCTGCGAGTATGGCCCCCGGCCGCCGGTCCCGGCGAGGGCCGGCGGCCCAAGCGAGAGGGACAGGACCCGGCCCATGCGCATCACCGCCGTCACCGGCCACATCCTCAGCAGCCCCTTCACCTATGGCGGCCCGCCGGGGCCGGGCGGCAACCTGCATCTGCGCGACATCGACACGCTGCTGGTGCGGGTCGAGACGGATGCCGGCATCACCGGCTGGGGCGAGGCCTTCGGCTTCAACCTGGTGCGCACCACGCGGCAGGCGCTGACCGAGCTCATCGCGCCGGTCTGCCAGGGCGAGGCGGTGGCGGACATCGCCGGGCTGATGCGCCGGCTGCAGCGGCGCCTGCACAATTTCGGCCGCAACGGCGCCGTCACCTTCGCGCTCTCCGGCCTCGACATCGCGCTCTGGGACATCGCCGCCAAGGCGGCGGGGAAGCCGCTGCACGCGCTGCTCGGCGGCGCGCGGCGGGAGCGGGTGCCGGCCTATGCCAGCCTGCTGCGCTACGGCGAGGCCGGGCATGTCGCGCGCAACACGGCCGAGGCGATCCGCCGCGGCTACCGGCGCATCAAGCTGCACGAGGTCGATCTCGGCTGCATCCGCGCGGCGCGCGAGGCGGCGCCGGCCGAGGTGCCGCTGATGCTCGACATCAACTGCGCCTGGGACAGCGTGGACCAGGCGGTCGGCTTCTGCCGGGCGGTGCAGGGGATGAACGTGCGCTGGGTGGAGGAGCCGGTCTGGCCGCCGGAGGATTTCGCCGCCATCGCCGCGGTGCGCCGGGCGGGCGGCACCGGCATCGCGGCCGGCGAGTGCCTCGGCAGCCCGGAGAGCATCGGCACCATGCTGGCGGCCGGCGCGGTGGATGTCGTGCAGCCGAGCGTGACGAAGGTCGGCGGCCTCTCGGCCATGCTGGCGGTGCGCGACCTCGCGGCCCGGCACGGCGCGGCGCTGGTGCCGCACTGCCCCTATTACGGCCCCGGCCTGCTGGCGAGCCTGCATGTCCTCGCCTGCGCCGCGGTCGAGGAGCCACTGGAATACTATTTCGCCGATCTCGCCCAGCCGCCCTATCCGGCGCTGATCCCGCGCGAGGGCTTCGTCGCCGTGCCGCAGGGACCGGGGCTTGGGCTCGAGATCGACCCGGCGGTCCTGGCCGGCGCGGGCTGAGCGCGAAGCGCCGCCGCCCCGGTTGTTCGCCGCCGCCCGATCGGCTGTAAACGCCGTCGCATGATCGGATCGCTCTCGGCCCCGGCCCTCGCCGCGGGGCTGCTCGCCGGCTTCGTCGGCTTCGCCTCCTCCTTCGCCGTGGTGCTGCAGGGCCTCTCGGCCATGGGGGCGAGCCCGGCGCAGGCGGCCTCCGGCCTGATGGCGCTCTCCATCGCCATGGGGCTTTGCGGCATCGTGCTCAGCCTGTGGCGGCGCATGCCGATCAGCGTCGCCTGGTCGACGCCGGGCGGGGCGCTGCTCGCCGCCTCGGCCCTGCCGGCGGGCGGCTTCGCCGAGGCCGTCGGCGCCTTCCTCCTCGCCGGGGCGCTGATCCTGCTGGCCGGGCTGTGGCGCCCGCTCGGCCGCGCGGTCGCCGCCATCCCGCCGCCGCTGGCCAATGCCATGCTCGCCGGGGTGCTGCTCGGCCTTTGCCTGGCGCCGGTGCGGGCGCTGGTGGAGGCGCCGCTGCCCGGCCTCGCCATCCTGCTCGGCTGGGCGCTGGTCGGGCGTGTCAACCGGCTGCTCGCCGTGCCGGCGGCGGTGCTGATCGCGGTGGTCGCCATCGCCCTGACGGTGTCGCTGCCGCCCGGCCTGCTCGCCGCGGCGGGGCCGGCGCCGGTGCTGGTCGCGCCGCAATTCTCGCTCGCCGCCCTGGCCGGCATCGCCCTGCCGCTCTTCCTCGTCACCATGGCGTCGCAGAACATCCCGGGCATGGCGGTGCTCACCGTGAACGGCTACCGGCCGGCGCCTGGGCCGCTCTTCGCCGTCACCGGCCTCTTCACCCTGGCGGCGGCGCCCTTCGGCGGCCATGCGGTCAACCTCGCCGCCATCACCGCCGCGCTCTGTGCCAGCCCCGAGGCCGATCCCGACCCGCGGCGGCGATGGCAGGCGGCGGTGGTTGCCGGGGTGGTCTACATCCTCTTCGGCCTGCTGGCCGGCACGGCGACGCGCTTCGTCGGCGCGGCGCCGCCGATCCTGATCCAGGCCGTGGCCGGCCTCGCCCTGCTCGGGGCCTTCGCCGGGGCGTTGCAGGCGGCGCTGGCGGCGGCCGAGACGCGGGAGGCGGCGGTGATCACCTTCCTCGTCACCGCCTCGGGCCTCACCGTCTTCGGCATCAGCGGCGCCTTCTGGGGGTTGCTGGCGGGCGGGGCGATGCTCGCCCTGCAGCATCGGCGCGGCTGAGCGCCCCGGCTATTCCGCCTTCACCCCGGAGGCCGCCACCGCCTCGCGCCAGGTCGCGGACTCCGTGCGCACCAGCACGGCGAAATCCTGCTGCGAGGTCCAGGCCGCCCCGGCGCCCTGCGTCGCCAGGCCGTCGCGCACCGGCGCCGCCGCGCTCGCCGTCCTCAGCGCGGCCGAGAGCTGCGCCGCGATCGCTGCCGGCAACCCGCGCGGCGCGACGGCGCAGTACCAGTTCTCGGCCAGCAGATGCGGGAGGCCCGCCTCGCCGGTGGTCGGCAGCGCCGGCAGCGACGGGCTGCGTTGCCGCGCGGCGAGGGCGAGGGCGGTGATGGCGCCCGCCTTGATATGCGGCAGGATCACGGGCAGGTCGGCGAAGAGGAGCTGGATCTGGCCGGCGACGAGATCCGTCACCGCCGGCGCGGCGCCGCGATAGGGCACGATCTCCGCCTGGATGCCGGCCTGGCTGCGGAAGCGATGCGCCGTCAGGTGGCTGATGCCGGCCGCGCCGGCCGTGCCGATGTTGAGCGTGCCGGGGCGGCGGCGGGCCAGGTCCAGCAGCGCCGGCAGGCTGTCCAGGCCGAGGCCGGGATGCGCGACCAGCGCCTCCGGCACCGTCGCCACCACGCTGAGCAGCGTGACATCCTCCGGCACCCGATAGGGCATGCTGGGCTGGGTGTGCGGCGCGATCACCAGCGAGCCGCCATCGACGATGCCGAAGAGGCTGCCATCCGGCGGCGATTTCAGGACGAAATCCGTTCCCACCACGCCCGAGCCGCCGGCGCGGTTCTCGACCAGCACGGTCTGGCCGAGGGCGGCGGTGAGGGCCGGGGCGTAGAGGCGGGCGATGATGTCGTTCGGCCCGCCGGGCGGGTAGGGGACGATGGCGCGGATCGGGCGCGCGAGCCAGCCGGTCGCCGCCGCATCCTGGCTCTGGCTCTGGCCCTGGCCCTGGCCCTGGGCCCGGGCCAGCGACAGCGCCGGCAGGGCGCCGAGCAGCGAACGTCGCCGCATGTCCTGTCCTCCCCATGCGTTCCGCGACGCATGGTGCCCGCCGGTCCGCCCCGCTGCCAGAGGCGGCGGCGCCGGCGGCCGGGCGCCAATCGGACCCGTCGCTGCCCGGTCGCGGCGTCACCCCGGCCGGCCGTGGCGCCCCAGGGCCGGCGGGGACGCGCCGGAGCCCCCGCAGCGCCGCGAAGCGGCTTCGGAGCGTTCTCAATCGAGCGGCAGGGCGTAGGGGTCGAAGGCCGGGTCGGGATCGGCGTAGGGATAGGGCGGCGGCGGCTCGGGCGCGGCCTGGGGCAGCGGGGGATAGGCCGCCGCGGCCGCCCGCTCGCGGTCCAGCCCGTCGCCGACCACGCCGCCGAGCAGCGCCCCGGCGGCGGCCCCCCCGAGCACGCCGAGGCCGCGGTCATGCGGCCCGGCGGCGACGCCGCCGATCAGCCCGCCGGCCAGGGCGCCGGCCGCGGCGCCGGCCCCGGCATTCGGGCCCAGCGGCGGCGCCTGGCCATAGGGCGGATAGGCGGGCTCCTGGACATAGACGCAGCCGCCCAGGGCCAGAGCGAGGGCGAGGAGGGCAGCACCGATGGGGCGGACGCCGGTCATGCGCCGAGCCTGCCGCCCGCCCGCGGCCGTCCCGTGGCGCGACGATGGCGAGGCCGGGGCAGGCGAGGCGGCTCGACAGCCCGGCGCCGCCGGGGGAGAAGCGGGGATCCCCAGCCAGGCGGACCGGCCGTGTCGAACCCCCAGCGCCCGCAGGCGCCGCTCCTCGAGATCCTGCGCGTCTTCGGCGCCATCGGCATGGCCAGCTTCGGCGGCGGGCTGCCGGGCTGGATGCACCGCGAGGTCGTCGAGAAGCGCGGCTGGATGGCCGAGGAGCGCTTCCTCGCCGGCATCGCGCTCGGCCAGGTGCTGCCGGGGCCGAACAGCGTCAACCTCGCCCTCTATATCGGCCAGCAATTGCGCGGCTGGGCCGGCGCCGCCATGGCCTTCCTCGGCATCCTCGGGCCGCCCTTCCTGTTCATCCTCGCCCTCACCCTGCTCTATGGCTGGGCCGGCAGCGTCGCCGGTCTCGGCGTGGTGCTCTCCGGCGTCGCGGCCGCCGGCCTCGCCAACTCGCTCACCGTCGGCCTGCGCACGGCGCGGCGGATGCGCGGGCTCTGGTCCTGGGCGGTGGTGCTGGCGACCTTCCTCGGCGTCGGCGTGCTGCGCCTGCCGATGATCCCCGTCATGCTGGTGCTCGGCCCGGTGAGCATCGGCCTCGCCTGGCGGTTCGCCCGGCATGCCTGAGCGGCTGCTCGCCCTCCTCCTGGTCTTCGCGCCGCTCTCCCTGGTCTCGCTCGGCGGCGGCCCCTCGATCTTCGCCGAGATGCAGCGCCAGGCGGTCGAGGTGCATCGCTGGATGCCGGCGGGGATGTTCACCGACCTCTTCGCCATCTCGCGCGCCGCGCCGGGGCCCGGCTCGCTGATCGGCGCGCTGGTCGGCTGGCAGGCGGCGGGCTTCGCCGGCGCGCTGGTCGCGGCGCTGGCGCTCTACCTGCCCTCCTCGCTGTTGCTGCTCGGCATCGGGCATTGGTGGCACCGGCGCGGCGACGGGCCGGCCCGGCGGGTGGTCGAGCGCGGGCTGGCGCCGCTGGCCGTCGGGCTGATCTTCGCCGGCGTGCTGACCCTGCTGCGCGCCGACGGCGCCGGCTGGCTGGAACTCGTGACGCTCGGCCTCAGCACCCTGGCGCTGCTGCGCGGGGTCAGCCCCTACTGGGTGCTGCTGGTGGTCGGCCTCGCCTATGCGACGCTGCAGCAGGCCGGGGCGATCGGCAGCGGCGGTTGACGCGGGCCGGGCCTGGCCCGAGACTGCGGCCCGAGCACACACCCGAAATCAAGAACTTACGGAGGGGAGCCATGGCCGGAGAGCCGCAATTCGTCGAGCATGCGCGGGACGGCGACATCCACGTCCTCCGCATCGCCAATCCGCCGGTGAACACGCTGCGGACCGAGGTCCGCGCCGGCCTGCTGGACGGCATCCAGGCGGCGACGCGCGAGGGCGCGCGGGCCATCGTGCTGATGGGGTCGAACCGCGGCTTCTCGGCCGGGGCCGAGATGACCGAGTTCGGCAAGCCGCGGAAGCCGCCCTCGCTGCCGGAGGTGTTCGACGCCATCGAGCAGTCGAAGGTGCCGGTGATCGCCGCGATCCACGGCAATGCGCTCGGCGGCGGGCTGGAGCTGGCGCTCGCCTGCCATGCCCGCGTCGCCTCGCCGGGCGCGCAGCTCGGCCTGCCGGAGGTCAAGCGCGGCTTCGTGCCGGGGGCGGGCGGCACGCAGCGCCTGCCGCGGTTGATCGGGCTCGAGGCGCTCCGCCTCATCGTCTCCGGCGAGTCGGTGACGCCGGAGGAAGCCCAGCGCCTCGGCTTCGTCGATGCGGTGCTGGGCGGCGACCTGGAGCATGCCGCCATCGCCTGGGCGCGGGAGAATGCCGGGACGTCCTTCACCCTGGCACGCAACCGGACGGACCGGATCGCCGGCTACGACGCCGCGCAATTCGACGAGGCCGCCAAGAAGCTCACCGCCCGCAGCCGCGGCCAGGAAAGCCCGCTCGGCTGCGTCGCCGCGGTGCGCGCCGCCTTCACCATGCCCTTCGAGGATGGGCTGAACGTCGAGCGCGAGCAGTTCACCCGCCTGGTGCAGGGCGAGCAGAGCCAGGCGCTGCGGCACATCTTCTTCGGCGAGCGCGAGGCGCAGCGCATCCCCGACCTGCCAGCGGAGGCGAAGCCGCTGCCGGTGAACCGCCTCGTCGTCATCGGCGGCGGCACCATGGGCGGCGGCATCGCCATGTCGGCGGCGAATTTCGGCCTGCCGGTGACGATGGTCGAGACCTCGGAGGAGGCGCTGCAGAAGGGCCTCAAGCGCTGCGAGGCGAATTGGGAGCGCACCGTGAAGTCCGGCCGCCTCTCCCAGGCCGAGTACGAGAAGCGCCGCGCCCTGCTCTCCGGCACCACCGACTTCGAGAAGGCGGTCGGCGAGGCCGATCTCGTCATCGAGGCGGTGTTCGAGAACATGGCGGTGAAGAAGGAGGTCTTCGCCCGGCTCGACAAGGCGGCGCGGCCGGGCGTGGTGCTCGCCTCCAACACCTCGACCCTCGACATCGACGAGATCGCCTCGGCGACGCAGCGGCCCGAGCTCGTCATCGGCATGCACTTCTTCAGCCCGGCCAATGTCATGCGGCTGCTGGAGAACGTGAAGGGCAAGGCCTCTAGCCCGGCGACCATCGCCACCGCCACCGAGGTGGGCAAGCGGATCGGCAAGCTGCCGGTGCTGGTCGGCAATTGCGACGGCTTCGTCGGCAACCGGATGACCGGCAAGCGCGGGCCGCAGATCGAGAAGCTGCTGCTGGAGGGCTGCCTGCCGCAGGATATCGACCGGGTGATGGAGGGCTATGGCATGGCCATGGGCCCGCTCGCCACCGGCGACCTGGCCGGGCTCGATATCGGCGCGGCGGTGCGTAAGGCGCGCGGCACGGTGGCGCCGGTGGCCGATGCGGTGGTCGCCGCCGGGCGGCTCGGCCAGAAGACCAGCAAGGGCTATTACGACTACGACGAGAACCGCAAGCGCATCCCCTCGAAGGAGGTCGAGCAGATCATCCTCGATCTCGCCGAGAAGATGCAGGTGCGGCGGCGCAAGATCGAGGATGGCGAGATCCTGGAGCGGGTGCTGCTGCCGATGGTGAACGAGGGCGCCCGCATCCTCGAGGAGGGGATCGCCTATCGCCCCATCGACATCGACGTCATCTTCGTCAACGGCTTCGGCTGGCCGGCCTTCCGCGGCGGGCCGATGTTCTTCGCCGACCGGATCGGGTTGAAGGCAGTGCGCGACAAGCTGGCGCATTACGCCGAGACGACCAACGACCCGAACCTGAAGCCGGCGGCGCTGATCGAGCGGCTGGCTAAGGAGGGCGGCAGCTTCGCCACGCTGAAGGGCGCCGCGAAGGGCTGATGAGCGAAGGCCGGCCCTTCCCCTGGGAGGCGGTCTATCCGCCCAGGCTCGATTGGGGCGTCCCGATCGAGCCGGGCACGCTCGGGCAATTGCTGGCGCGCAGCGCGGCCGAGTTCGGGCCGCGCGTGGCGCTGCGCTACCGCGATGCCGCGATCCGCTACGAGGAGCTGGCGGCGATGGCGCGGCGCGTGGCGGGCGCGCTGCTCGCGCTGCCGGCGGCGCGCGACGGCGTCGCGCTGCTGCTCGGCAACACCGCCTTCCATCCGGCGGTGGTCTTCGGCGCGGCGCTCGCCGGGCTGCGGGTGACGCAGCTCTCGCCGCTCGATGCGCCGCGCACCCTTCGCCACAAGCTGCGGGACAGCGGCGCGCGCGTGCTGGTGACGCTGGCGCAGGAGGGGCTGCTGCGGCTCGCCGGCCTGCTGCGCGCCGAGGGGCTGGTGGAGGTGCTGGCGGTCGGGGACGACGCGCAGTGGGGGGAGGGGCCCGCCTCAGCGCCGATTCCCGCCGAGGCGGTGCGGCTGGAGGACTGGCTGGCGGCCGCGGCGCCCGCCGCCCTGCCAGCGGTGCGGCCCGGCGACGTCATGCTGCTGCAATACACCGGCGGCACCACCGGCCTGCCCAAGGGCGCCATGCTCACCCATGGCAACCTGACCGCCGCTTGCGCGCAATACGGGCTCTGGAACGGCGGCCGCGGGCCGGAGGCGGAACGGCGGCACCGCCGCGTCATCTGCGTGCTGCCGCTCTTCCACATCTATGCCTTCACCGTCGACCTGCTGGTGTCGCTGGCCCGCGGCGACGAGATGCTGCTGCATGCGCGCTTCGACGCCGATGCCGTGCTGCGCGACATCGAGGAGCGGCGGGCGAGCGACATGTGCGGCGTGCCGACCATGTGGATCGCGCTCGCCAACCACCCGCGCATCGACCAGGCGGATCTGTCCTCGCTGCGCGGCGTGGCCTCCGGCGGCGCCGCGCTGCCGGCCGAGGTGGCGGCGCGCTTCGAGCGCGTCACCGGCATGCGCATCGGCGCCGGCTGGGGCATGACCGAGACGGCGCCGGCCGGGACCAGCCAGCCCAATTGGGAGGGCGCGCCGAAGCGGCCCGGCACGATCGGCGTGCCGCTGCCGGGGATCGAGATGCGCATCGTGGCCTTCGACGACCCGGGACGGCCGCTGCCGCCGGGCGAGACGGGCGAGATCGCGGTCCGCGGCCCCAACCTCTTCGCCGGCTACTGGCGGCAGGCCGAGGCGACGGCCCAGGCCTTCCGCGACGGCTTCTTCCTCACCGGCGATATCGGGCATATGGAGCCGGACGGCGTCTTCGTCCTGACGGACCGGAAGAAGGAGATGATCCTCTGCGGCGGGTTCAACGTCTATCCGCGGATCATCGAGGAGGCGATCCACGCCCATCCGGATGTCGCGGAATGCGCCGTCATCGGGATCGCCGATGCCTATCGCGGCCAGGCGGCGAAGGCCTTCGTCACCCTGCGGCCGGGCGCCGTGCCCTTCACGCTGGAGGGGTTGCAGGTCTTCCTCGCCGACCGGCTCGGCCGGCATGAGATGCCGGCGGCGCTCGAGATCCGCGAGAGCCTGCCGCGCACGCCGGTCGGCAAGCTGGCCAAGCTCGAGCTGATCGAGGAGGAACGGCGCCGGGCCGCCGATTGAGAGACCGAGTCACAGGGAGAGAGCCATGGAGTTGCGCTTCAGCGAGGCGGAGCAGGCCTTCCGGAAGGAAGTCCGGGAGTTCATTGCGAAGGAACTGCCGCAGGAGACGCGCGAGCGGATGCTGGCCGGCAAGTCGCCCACCAAGCAGATGGTGGTGGACTGGCAGCGCAAGCTGAACGCCAAGGGCTGGGCGACGCCGGAATGGCCGCGCGAATGGGGCGGGCCGGACTGGACCCTCGGCCAGCGCTACATCTTCCGCGAGGAGCTGCAGCAGGCGCCGGCGCCGCAGCCGCTCGCCTTCAACACCAATATGTGCGGCCCGGTCATCGCCGAGTTCGGCACCGAGGAGCAGAAGCGGCGCTTCCTGCCGCGCATGGCCAATCTGGACGACTGGTGGTGCCAGGGCTTCTCCGAGCCCGGCGCCGGCTCCGACCTCGCCGGGCTGAAGACCCGCGCGGTGCGCCAGGGGGACCATTACATCGTCAACGGCCAGAAGACCTGGACGACGCTGGCGCAGCATGCCGACTGGATCTTCCTGCTGGTCCGCACCGATCCGGCGGCGAAGAAGCAGGAGGGTATCTCCTTCCTGCTCTGCGACATGAAGACGCCCGGCATCACCGTCCGCCCGATCATCACCATCGAGGGCGGGCATGAGGTGAACGAGGTCTTCCTCGACGACGTGAAGGTGCCGGTGGAGAACCTGGTCGGCGAGGAGAACAAGGGCTGGGACTGCGCCAAATTCCTGCTCGGCAACGAGCGTTTCGGCCAGGCCCGCGTCGGCGCCAGCCGCGAGCGCATCCGTCGCCTGAAGACCATCGCCTCGACCGAGAGCATGGATGGCGGCCGGCCCCTGATGGAGGACCCGGATTTCGCCCGCAAGGTGACGGAGATCGAGGTCGAGCTGAAGGCGCTCGAGATGACGGTGATGCGCGTCATCGCCTCCGAGAGCAAGCGCAAGGACAAGAAGCCCGACCCGGCGACCTCGGTGCTGAAGATCAAGGGCACCGAGATCCAGCAGATGTGCTCCGAGCTGCTGATGAAGGCGGCCGGGCCCTATGCCTGGGTCGATGGCGACCCGGAGGCCGAGGGCAGCAACGACATCGACGTCGCGCCCGACTGGGCCTTCGGCCTCGCCGGCGTCTACTTCAACTGGCGCAAGCAGTCGATCTACGGCGGATCCAACGAGATCCAGCGCAACATCATGGCCAAGGCCTTCCTGGGACTCTGACGCACATGGATTTCGATCTGACCGAGGAGCAGCGTCTCCTCCAGGACAGCGTGGCCCGGCTGCTGACCGACCGGTACGGCTTCGAGCAGCGCAAGGCCTTCATGCAATCGCCGGAGGGCTGGAGCAAGGAGATCTGGGCGCAGTATGCCGAGCTCGGCCTGCTCGGCCTGCCCTTCGCCGAGGATGAGGGCGGCTTCGGCGGCAGCAACGTCGAGACCATGCTCGTCGCCGAGCAGCTCGGCAAGGCGATCGCGCTCGAGCCCTGGATCCCGACCGTGGTCACCGGCGGCGGCTTCCTCCGCCACGGCGCGACGGCCGAGCTGCGCGCCGAGCTCGTGCCGCAGATCGCCGGCGGCGAGCTGCGCCTCGCCTTCGCGCATACCGAGCGGCAATCGCGCTACGACCTGAACGACGTGGCGACGACGGCGAAGCGGGACGGCTCCGCCTGGGTGATCAACGGCCGCAAGGGCATGGTCATCCACGGCGACAGCGCCGGGAAGCTGATCGTCACCGCCCGCACCGCCGGCGGCCAGCGCGACCACAAGGGCATCGGCGTCTTCCTGGTCGATGCCACGGGGCCGGGCGTCACCCGCCGCGGCTACCGCACCGTGGACGGGCAGCGCGCCGCCGAAGTGGAGTTCTCCGGCGCCCAGGCCGAGGCGGTGCTCGGCAGTCCGGAGGACGGGCTGCCGCTGGTCGACCAGGTGGTGGACGAGACCATCGTGGCGCTCGCCGCCGAGGCGGTCGGCTGCATGCAGGTCGCGCATGACATGACGATCGACTACATGAAGACCCGCAAGCAGTTCGACCGGCCGATCGGCAGCTTCCAGGCGCTGCAGCACCGCGCCGCCGACATGCTCGTGCAGCTCGAGCAGGCGCGCAGCATGTCCTACTTCGCCGCCATGGGCGTCGAGGAGCGCGACCCGGTCGAGCGGCGCAAGAACATGGCCTCGGTCAAGGTGCAGATCGGCCGCTCGGCGCGCTTCGTCGGGCAGCAGTCGATCCAGCTGCATGGCGGCATCGCCATGACGATGGAATATGCCGCCGGGCATTACTTCAAGCGGCTGACGGTGAACGACGCCATGTTCGGCGATGCGGATTATTGGCTTCGCTACCTGGCCAGCAGCGGCGGCCTGGTCGCCGCCGCCTGAGGCCTCTGGCGCGGCCGGCCCTTGTCGTGGCCGGCCGGCTTGCCAAGGTGAGGCACGGGCGGCCGGCGGCGGCCGCCCGCGCATGGGGAGACCTGAGTCATGATCCAGCTCGGCCAGACTGCACCGGATTTCGAGGCCGATACCACCCAGGGCCGCATCCGCTTCCATGACTGGCTCGGCGGCGCCTGGGGCGTGCTGTTCAGCCACCCGAAGGACTACACGCCGGTCTGCACCACCGAGCTCGGCGAGACGGCGCGGCTGAAGCCGGAATTCGACCGTCGCGGCGTCAAGGTCATCGGCCTCTCGGTCGATCCGGTGGACAGCCATGCCGGCTGGGAGGCGGATATCGCCGAGACCCAGGGGCATGCGGTGAACTTCCCGATGATCGCGGACCCGGAGAAGCAGGTCGCCAACCTCTACGGCATGGTGCATCCGGATGCCGATCCCAGCATCACCGTGCGCACCGTCTTCATCATCGATCCGCAGAAGAAGGTGCGGCTCTTCATGGTCTATCCGCCGAGCACGGGGCGGAATTTCGACGAGATCCTGCGCGTCATCGACAGCCTGCAGCTCACCGACCGCGCCAAGGTGGCGACGCCGGTGAACTGGCGCCCGGGCGAGCGCGGCATCATCCCGCCCTCCATCCCGGATGAGCAGGCGAGGACGCTCTTCCCGCAGGGCTGGGAGGCGAAGAAGCCCTATCTGCGTTACGTTGAGGTGAAGTAACGGCTCCAGGGGTCTTGCGCCGGAGGGAGCGTTGCGGTTGCATGCGTGCATCGCAGGACGAGACGCGACCGGGGGCGACATGACGGTTCGGTTGTTCGGGCGCCGCCAGATGCTGGCAGGTGCAGGGACGGTATTGGCAGCGCCCGCGCTTGCTCAGGCACCGGCAGGCGCGATCCGGATCGGCGAGATCAACAGCTACACGGCGCAGCCGGCCTTCCTGCTGCCCTATCGCAATGGCTGGACCCTGGCGCTGGAGCAGGTGAACGCCGCCGGCGGCATCAATGGCCGGCGGCTGGAGACGCTGCATCGCGACGATGGCGGCAAGCCGGAGGATGCGGTCCGCCTGGCCGGGGAGCTGGCGAATGCCGAGAAGGTGGCGCTGCTCGCGGGCGGCTTCCTGTCGAATATCGGCCTCGCCATCTCCGATTACGCCAACCAGAACCGTATGCTCTACGTCGCCTCCGAGCCGCTGACGGATGCGCTCGTCTGGTCGCGCGGCAACCGCTACACCTTCCGCTTGCGCGCCAGCACCTACATGCAGTCGGCGATGCTGGTGGAGCAGGCGGCGAAGCTGCCGGCGAAGCGCTGGGCCTGCGTGGCGCCGAACTACGAATACGGCCAGTCGGCCGTGCGCTGGTTCAAGGAGCTGCTGACGCGCCACCGCCCCGATGTGAGCTTCGTCGCCGAGCAATTCCCGGCACTCGGCCGCATCGATGCCGGCGCCACGGTGCAGGCGCTCGCCGCGGCGAATCCGGAGGCGATCTTCAACGTCACCTTCGGGGCCGACCTGACCAATTTCGTCCGCCAAGGCCTGACCCGCGGGCTGTTCGAGCAGCGGCGCGTCGTCTCGCTCCTCACCGGCGAGCCCGAATATCTCGACCCGCTGCAGGACGAGGCGCCGGAGAACTGGATCGTCACGGGCTATCCCTGGGAGCAGGTGAACACCCCGGAGCATGCTGCCTTCCGCGACGCCTACCGCAAGCGCTGGAACGACCACCCACGGCTCGGCAGCGTGGTCGGGCACGATACCGTCATGGCCATCGCCGCCATGCTGCGGAAGGCGACGGCCGTGGAATCGGAGGCGATGGTGGATGCCATGGCGGGGCTGCGCTTCGGCTCGGTCTTCGGGCCGGTGGAGTTCCGCGCCATCGACCATCAATCGACCATGGGTGCCTTCGTCGGCCGCACCGTGCTGAAGAACGGCCGGGGCACCATGGCCGACTGGCACTATGCCGATGGCAAGGACTACCTGCCGCCCGACGAGACGGTGCGCCAGCTGCGACCGCAAAGCTGATCCAGGCGCCTTGGAGACCCTGGTTCTTCAGGCGCTCAGCGGCCTGGCAAGCGCCTCGTCCCTTTTCCTGGTGGCGAGCGGGCTGACGGTCATCTTCGGCGTCAGCCGCATCGTCAACTTCGCCCATGGCTCCTTCTACATGCTGGGCGCCTACCTGGCCTGGAGCCTGGTCACCGCCCTGCCGCGCGGCCATCTCGGCTTCTGGGGCGGCATCCTGGCGGCCGCGCTCGGCGTCGGGCTGATCGGCATCGCGATCGAGACGCTGCTGCTCCGCCGCATCTACCGGGCGCCGGAGCTGTTCCAGCTGCTGGCGACCTTCGGCGTCGTGCTCATCGTGCAAGACCTCGCGCTGCTCCTCTGGGGGGCGCAGGACCTGCTCGGGCCGCGGGCGCCCGGGCTGCGCGGCGGCACGATGATCCTCGGGCTGCGCTTCCCGGATTACGAGCTGTTCCTGATCGCGGTCGGGCCGGTCGTCCTTCTCCTGCTGCACCTGCTCTTCCACCGCACGCGCTGGGGCATGCTGGTGCGCGCGGCAACCCAGGACCGGGAGATGGTCGGGGCCCTCGGCGTCAACCAGCGCATGCTCTTCACCAGCGTCTTCTTCCTCGGCGCCTGCCTGGCCGGTCTGGGGGGCGCGCTGCAGCTGCCGCGCGAGAGCGTCAATCTCGGCATGGACCTCGCCATCATCGTCGAGGCCTTCGTGGTGGTCGTCGTCGGCGGCCTCGGCAGCCTGATGGGCGCGGCGCTGGCCGCCCTGCTGATCGGCGAGCTGCACGCCCTCGGCATCCTCGTCCTGCCGAAGATCACGCTGGTGCTCGTCTTCCTGGTGATGGCGGTGGTGCTGGTCATGCGGCCGCATGGCTTGCTGGGCCGCGCCCAGGCGCCGGCGGCGGCCGGGGCGGCGGCCGAGCCCGCCATCGGCGCGACGCCGCGGCCGCTGGTCTGGCTCGGGCTCGCGGCGCTGCTCGCGGCGCTGGCGCTGCCGCCCTTCGCCGGGGATTACGCGCTCTCGGTGCTGACCGAGATCGCCATCCTGATCCTCTTCGCCGCCAGCCTGCATCTCATCATGGGGCCGGGCGGCATGGCGAGCTTCGGCCATGCCGCTTATTTTGGCCTCGGCGCCTATAGCGCGGCGCTCGCCGCCAAATGGCTGCTGGCGCCGATGGCGATCGGCCTCGCCCTGGCGCCGGTGGCGGCGGGGTTGGGCGGCCTGCTCTTCGGCTGGTTCTGCGTCCGCCTCTCCGGGGTCTATGCGGCGATGCTGACCCTCGCCTTCGCCCAGATCGCCTGGTCCGTCGCCTTCCAATGGAGCGAGGTGACGGGCGGCGACAACGGCATCCTCGGCGTCTGGCCGGATGCCTGGGCGGCACCGCGGCTGGTCTACTACTATCTGACGCTCGGCCTCTGCCTGGCGGCGACCCTCCTCCTGCGCCGGGTGATCCGCGCCCCCTTCGGCTATGCCCTCCGGGCGCAGCGGGACAGCGCCCTCAGGGCGGAGACGATCGGCATCGACGCCTTCGCCATCCGCTGGCGCGCCTTCGCGCTGGCCGCCGTCATGGCCGGGCTGGCCGGCGGGCTCTTCGCCTATGCCAAGGGCAGCGTCTTCCCCACCTATCTCGGCATCCCGCGCAGCGTCGATGCGCTGCTCATGGTCCTGCTGGGCGGGGTGCAGACGCTGAGCGGGCCGATCCTCGGCGCCATCGCCTATACCGGGCTGCAGGAGCAGCTCATGCGCCTGACCGATCTCTGGCGCCTCATGCTCGGCACGACGATCCTGCTGCTGGTTCTGTTCTTCCCGCAGGGGCTGGCCGGCGCCGCCCGCGCGCGCTGGGAGGGCCGCCATGGCGGTGCTTGAGGCGGAAGGGCTGCGCAAGCGCTTCGGCGGCGTCGAGGCGGTGCGCGGCGTCTCCTTCGCCGTCGAGGCGGGCGAGATGCTGGCGCTCATCGGCCCGAACGGCGCCGGCAAATCCACCTGCTTCAACATGCTGAACGGCCAGTTGCGGCCCGATGCGGGCCGCGTGCGCCTCCGTGGGCAGGACATCACCGGCCTCGCGCCGCGCAAGGTCTGGCGCCTCGGCGTCGGCCGCACCTTCCAGGTCACCGCCACCTTCGGCTCCATGACGGTGCTGGAGAACGTGCAGATGGCGCTGCTCTCGCACCAGGGGCGCCTCGGCCGGCTCTGGCGGCCGGTCTCCGCCATGGACCGGGCGCCCGCCGAAGCGCTGCTGGCGCGGCTCGGCATCGCGGCGCAGGCGGAGCGTCCCTGCGGCATCCTGGCCTATGGCGACCTCAAGCGGGTCGAGCTCGCCATCGCCCTGGCGAACGACCCGGCACTGCTGCTGATGGACGAGCCGACGGCCGGCATGGCGCCGCAGGAGCGGGTGGCGCTGATGGCGCTGACGGCGCGCATCGCCCGCGAGCGGCGGATCGCCGTCCTCTTCACCGAGCACGACATGGACGTGGTCTTCGCGCATGCCGACCGGATCCTGGTGCTCGACCGCGGCGCGCCGATCGCCGAGGGCGCGCCTGCCGCGGTGCGGGCCGATGCGCGGGTGCGCGAGGTCTATCTCGGCTCCGGCGCCACCCAGGGCGGGCATTGATGCTGGAGGTCAGCGGCCTCGCGGCGCAGTATGGCCGCGCCCAGATCCTCGCCGAAGTCGGGCTGACCGTCGCGGCCGGCGAGGTGGTCGTCCTGCTCGGCCGCAACGGCGCCGGCAAGAGCACCACCCTGAAGGCGATCATGGGGCTGGTGCCGCCGAGCGCCGGACGGATCCGCTTCCGCGGCCAGGAGATCGCCGGGCGCCCGCCCTTCGAGATCGCCCGGCTCGGCCTCGGCTATGTGCCGGAGGAGCGGCGCATCTTCTCCGAGCTGACGGTGATGGAGAATCTCGAGGTCGGCCGCCGCCCCGCGCCGCCGGGGCAGCAGGCCTGGACGCCGGAGCGGCTCTTCGCGCTCTTCCCGAGCCTCGGCGCCATGCGCCACCGGCCGGGCGGCCGCATGAGCGGCGGCGAGCAGCAGATGCTGACCATCGCCCGCACCCTGATGGGCCAGCCGCGCCTGGTGCTGCTCGACGAGCCGAGCGAGGGCCTCGCCCCGGTGGTGGTGGAGCGCATGGCCGAGGCGATCCTGGCGCTGAAGGCCGAGGGGCTCTCGATCCTGCTCTCCGAGCAGAACCTGCATTTCGCCCGTGCCGTCAGCGACCGCGCCACCATCATCGAGAAGGGCCGCATCCGCTGGGAAGGCGGCATGGCGGCGCTGATGGCCGATGCCGGGATCCGCGAGCAGTATCTTTCCGTCTGAGCCGGCCGCTCAACCGGGCCCGCAGCCCGGCAGCAGCCGCGGATCGCCGACGCTGCGCAGCCCGTCCTGCAGCGCCAGCAGCGCCGCCTGGATCAGGCCGCGCTGCAGCAGCGCCTCCGCCACCGCCGCGCCGGCCTCGAGCGCCGCGGCGATCACCGCCTCCGGCAGCGGCCCGACCTCCGTGGTGACGAGCCGCTCGCCGAGATCGCTGTCGGGATCGAGCGACCGCGCCGGCGCCCGCCGGATCGCCGGATGCTCGGCATCGACGGCATTGGCGATGACCGTGGCGGCGGCATCGGCCGCGGCCCCGTTCGCCGCCAGCACGGTGACGGCATCGGCGATGCCGCGGGAGAAGCTGCGGCCCGGCCAGCCGGAGGTGGCGACGCCGCGCACCGGGTCGGCAGCGGCGAGGCGCACCAGCCCCTCCGGCGCGGCGCGTTGCAGGCTGCGCACGAGGCCGACCCGCAGCGCCTGGCCGGGGGCGAGGAAGAGCGCGATGTCGCCGCCATTGTTGACATGCGCGCTCAGCAGGCCCGGCGTGCCGGCGATGGCCTCGCACAGCTCGTCCGCCACGGCACCGGCCACCGCGGCCATCGGCGTGATGTAGTCGCGGCGGAAGGGCCAGACCGCCGCCGCCATACGCCGCGCGACGGGGCCGCGCAGGGCAGGGGGATCGGCGCCGACCGGCTGGCGCAGCAGCGGCAGTTCCGCGGCCAGCCCGGCGAGCAGTCCGTCGAAACCCGCCGCGGCCCGGCGCGCCGCCTCCGCCATGGCGGCGCGCGTGCCGTCGAGCCCGATCACCAGGTCGATCGGCCCCTCCTGCAGGTGCAGCCGCCCGTCCGGCAGCGCCGCGATCACGGCGCCGGCCATGGATTCCCGGCCATCCAGGGCTCGTGCCGCGCCGCCTCGCCATGCTCGGCGAGCAGGCGTTCCAGCGGGATCGCATGCCCGACATGGCCGCCGAGCCGGGCATAGAGGTCGGCGCGCAGGGTGAACTCGATCGGCGCCACCAAAGCGGGCGTCGGCACCGTGCCGAAGGCGCCCTCCGGCACCCGCAGCACATCCGCCATGATGGTGATGCCGCCACCGGGCCAGAGGGTGCAGGGCGCGCCGCCGATCGTCACCCGCACCAGGCCGTTCTGCACCTCGCGGGTCAGCCGCACCGGGTTTTCCGTCACCCCGGCGCGCAGGCTGCCGCCGGCGCCGGCCATGAAGAGGATGGAGGTGAGGGCCGGCTCGCAATTCTCGCCGATGCGCTCGACCGTCCGCAGCACGGCAGGCGGCGTCGGCACCGGCACGGGGCGCAGCCCCTCGTCGAGCTCGACATAGAGATGCTCCTCGCCCGTGGTGCTGGTCAGCAGTAGCCGCAGCCCCGGCCAGGCCTGCTTCGGGTCGATCCGCTCGATGACGGCGAGCGGGTCGGTGATGTCGGTGCCGCCCCAGCCGGTGCCGGGATCGGCCACCTGGAAGTAGCGGCCGGGCGTCGAGCGACGGCCGCGCAGGCGGATGCCGCTCGGCGGGATGTCGAGGCACTTCCCGGCCTGGTGCTCGGAGAGCAGCCCGGTGATGTGGTCGTCGATGACGATCACCTCATCGACATGGCCATGCCATTGCTGCGCGAAGATGCCGATGGCGGCGCTGCCGCAGCCGACCCGCATGCGCCGCTCCGGCACGCCATCGACGATCGGCGCCTGGCCGGCCTGCAGCACCAGCCGGGCGCCGCCATCGATCGTCACCTCGACCGCCGCCTTCTCGCAGAGCGCCAGCATGGCGGCGCAGGTGGTGCTGCCCTCCTTCTTGCTGCCGCCCGTGAGGTGCCGCACGCCGCCGAGGCTCAGCATCTGGCTGCCATATTCGGCGGTGGTGACATGCCCGACCGGCTCGCCCTCCACCCGCACGGTTGCCGTCTCCGGGCCGAGATAGCGGTCGGTGTCGATCTTCACCTTCAACCCGCAATAGCTGAAGATGCCCTCCGTCACCACGGTGACGGTATCGACCCCCGCATGCTGCGCGGCGACGATGAAGGGCGCCGGCTTGTAGTCGGGATAGGTGGTGCCGGCGCCGATGCCGGTCACGAAGGTCTCGCGCGCGGCGGCGATGCCGCCCTGCCAGTCCTCGGCCGCCTCGAGGAAGGGCACGGTCGCGCCGCCCGCCGCCAGGGTGCGGTGCAGCAGCAGCAGCGGCTCGGTGCGGACCAGGCGGCCGTCGCGGTTGGCGTAGCGGTCGCAGGCACCGGCGCGGCCGGGCCGGATGCGGCAGAGGACGGGGCAGGCATCGCAGCGGATGATGCCCTCGTCGCCCTCGCGCGCGCCTAGCAGGGCGGTGCGGTCCTGGCTCATCGGTGCAGCGCCTCCAGGATGCGGTGCGGCAGAGCGGGGATGCGGGTCAGGCTGGCCCCGGTCGCGTCGCGGATCGCCGAGAGGATCGCCGGGGCGGTCGCCACCAGCGCCGGCTCGCCGATGCCCTTGGCGCCGAAAGGGCCGAGCGGCTCGCGCGCCTCGATCAGCAGGCACTCGATCTCCGGCACGTCGCCGATGGTCGGGATCAGGTAGTCGTGCAGGTTCTCGGTGCGGCCGGGCAGGTATTCCTCCATCAGGGCGAGGCCGATGCCCTGGGCGATGCCGCCCTGGATCTGGCCCTCGACCAGGGTGGGGTTGATCGCCCGGCCGACATCATGCGCCGCGACGATGCGTTGCAGATGCACGGTGCCGAGATCGAGATCCACCGAGAGGGCGGCAAGCTGCGCCGCGAAGCCGTAGGTCGCATAGGGGATGCCCTGGCCATCGGCATCGAGCGGCCGGGTCGGCGGATCGAAGCGGCCGATGCCCTCCAGCGGCGTCTCCAGCCCGACCGGGCGGCCATCGACCAGCAGCCTGCCATCGCGCAGCGCCAGCCGCGCCTCCGGCCCGGCATTGGCCCGCAGCAGGATGGCCTGGCGCAGCGCCTGGCCGGCCTCGGCGGCGGCGCGGCCGCTGACGAAGGTCTGGCGGGAGGCGCTGGTCTTGCCGGCATCCGCGGTCAGGTCGGTGTCGCCGAGCACGAGGCGGAAGGCCGCGACCGGCAGGCCGAGCGCATCGGCCGCGATCTGCAGCAGCGCCGTGGTGCTGCCCTGGCCGATATCGACCGCGCCGTTGTGGAAGACGAGGCCGTCCGGCCCGAGGGTGAGGCGCATGGTCGAGGGGTTCGACATGCCGGTATTGCCGATGCCGTACCACATGCAGCCGATGCCGACGCCATGCCGCCGGCGGCCGCCCTCCGCATCGGCCTGGGCATTGGCCGCCGCCGCTGCGGCGCGCAGCGCCCGCCAGCGCGGCCGCAGCGCGTCGAGGCACTCCACCAGCCCGACGGAATGCTCCAGCCGCTGCCCGGTCGCCGTCCCGTCGCCCGCCCGCAGCGCGTTCAGGGCCCGGAATTCCAGCCGGTCGAGCCCCGCCGCATCGGCCAGCCGGTCCCAGAGCGCCTCCTGCGCGATCGCCGCCTGCGGCACGCCGAAGCCGCGGAAGGCGCCGGCCGGCGGGTTGTTGGTGAAGATGGCGCGCGCCCGGGCGGCGACCGCCGGCACGCGGTAGGGACCCATGGCATGCACCGGCACCCGCCCGGCGACGGTCGGGCCCCAGCTCGCATAGGCGCCGGTCTCGTAGAGGCCCTCGAAGGCGAAGCTAGTGAGGCGCCCGGCGGCGTCGCAGCCGGCGCGGGCCGCGATGCGCGCCGGATGCCGCTTGGTGCTGCTCGCCATGCTCTCGCCCCGCGGCAGCACGGCGCGCACCGGGCGATGCAGCAGCCAGGCGGCGATGGCGAGCATGGGCTGGATCGAGACGTCGAGCTTGCCGCCGAAGCCGCCGCCGCAGGCCGAGGGGATAATGCGCACCGCCGCCTGCGGCAGGCCGAGCACGCCGGCCACCTCCTCGAGATCCATGTAGGGGGCCTGGGTGCAGGCGAAGACCTCGATCCGGTCGCCCACCCGCCGCGCCCAGCCCGCCTCGGGCTCGATATAGGCATGCTCGACGAAGCCGGTCTCGATCTCGATCGCGGCGCTGTGCCGGCTCGTCCGCAGCGCCGCCTCGGCATCGCCGGAGACCACGCGGCCGGTGGTCAGCACGTTGTCCGGCCAGCGCGGCTGCACCGGCTCGCCACCCAGCGCATCCTCGAGCGTAACCGGGGCGAGTTGCGTCCAGGCGATGGGCAACTCTTCGGTCCGGATCGCCTCCAGCGCCGCCCGGTCGCCGACCAGGGCGCAGAGGCAGTCGCCGCGATAGCGCACCTCGCCCTCGGCGAAGACCGGCTGGTCCTTGATGTCGGGATAGATGCCGAAGCCGTTGCGGCCCGGCACGTCGGCCGCCGTCAGCACCCGCGCCAGCCCGGGATGGCGCGCCAGCAGCGGCGCCCAGTCGCCGAAGGCGAAGCGGGCGCGCGGATAGGGGCTGCGCACGGCGCGCAGCCAGAGGGCGCCGTCGGGCGCGGCATCGGCGCCGAAGCGATCCGTGCCGGTGACCTTGGCAGGACCATCGGCGCGCGGCAGGCGCTCGCCCACGGCGCAGCCGGCCCAGGGCGCGCGTGGTTCCGGCCCGCCGCCGAGGAAACGGTGCGCGTCGCAGACCGCCTCGACGATCTTGCGGTAGCCGGTGCAGCGGCAGAGCACGCCGCCGAGCGCCGCCGCCACCGCCGCCTCCTCCGGCCGGGCCTCGGCCGCGAGCAGCTCGCTCGCCGCCATCAGCATGCCCGGCGTGCAGATGCCGCATTGCGCCGCCCCGTGATGCAGGAAGGCGCGCTGCAGCGCGGCGCCCATGGGCGTCGCGGCCAGCCCCTCCACGGTGGTGACGGCATGGCCCGCCGCCTGCGCCACCGGCACCAGGCAGGCGCAGGCCTGGACGCCGTCGATCTGCACCGTGCAGGCGCCGCAATCGCCGGCATCGCAGCCGATCTTGGTGCCGGTCAGGCCGAGCTCGTCGCGCAGGACGGTGCTCAGCCGCGTCTGGCCGGGCACCAGCACGCGGCGGGTCTCGCCATTGACCTGCAGCAGCAGGGCCGGGCTGGTCATGCCGCCGCACCCGCCAGCGATGGGGCGAGGGCGCGCCGCAGCAGCACCAGCGCGGCGTGGCGGCGGTAGGCCGCGCTCGCCCGCACATCGTCGATCGGGGCGAGGGGGGCCAGATGCGCCGGCTCCGGCACCGCGGCGGCCAAGCCCAGGGGCAGGCCGGCGAGATCTGCTTCCAGCGCCGGCAGGCGCTGCGGCACCGCGGAGCAGGCGCCGATGGCAATGCGGGCGCGAGTGATGCGGCCGGCCTCGGCCTCGATCACCACCGCCACCGAAACCAGCGAGATCACCAGGAAGGCGCGGCTGCCGAGCTTGTCGAAGCGGGCCGTGGCGCCCCGGCCGGGCTTCGGCACGATCACCGCCGTCATGATCTCGCCGGGGGCGAGGGCGGTCCGGCGGTTGCCCAGGAGGAAGCTGCTGAGCGGCAGGCGGCGCCGGCCCTCCCGGCATGCCAGCTCCAGCTCGGCACCCAGCGCCAGCAGGGGCGGCGCGCCATCGGCGGCGGGCGAGGCGTTGCAGAGATTGCCGCCGAGCGTCGCCCGGCTCTGCACCTGCCGGCCGCCGATCCACGCCGCCGCCCCGCGCAGCCCGTCGAACCAGGGCGGCAAGCCGGCATCGCGGATCGTCGCCCAGCGCGTGCCGGCGCCGATGCGGTGGTGGTCGGGGCGCTCGGCGATGCCGGCCATGCCGGGAAGCGCCGAGAGATCGAGCAGCGGGCGGTCCCGCGGCTGCAGCCAGGCCTCGGCCGCGGCGCGGGCGGGGTAGATGTCGGTGCCGCCCGCGAGCGGCTGCATCGCGGGCACCGCCGCCAGCAGGTCGAGCGCCTCCCGCAGGCAGGTCGGTCGATGATAGGCGGGCATGCCCCTCCGGATGGCCTGATCGGGCCAATCCCAACCCGGCGCCGCCAAGGGCGCAAGCAAAAGGAGGGTGCGGCCGCTACCCGCCGGGCCGGCGGGCCATGAACAGGGCGACCGAGGCGAGGCCGACCACCACCAGGGCGAGGGCGGCGACGGCGCCTTCCTCATAGGTGCCCCGCGCAGCCTCGGCATAGAGGGCCGTCGCCAGGGTCTCGCGGTTCAGCGGCCGCAGCAGCAGGGTCGCCGGCAACTCCTTCATCGCATCGAGGAAGGTCAGCAGCGCGGCGGCCGAGAGGGAGGGCGCCAGCAGCGGCAGATGGACCTGGCACAGGAGCCGCGCCTCCGACGCCCCCATGGAGCGGGCGGACCAGTCCATCTCCCTGCGGAGGCGGGCGTAGCCGGCATCCAGCCCGCCGGCCGGGATGGCGAGGAAGCGGATGACATAGGCCGCAACCACGGCGGCCATGCTGCCGGACAGCGCCATCGGCGCCCAGGCTGCGGCGAGGTCGTCCAGCCGGCCGAAGGCAATGGTCAGGCCGACCGCCGCCACGCCGCCCGGCAAGGCATAGCCGAGCATGCCCGCCCGCAGCAGCAGCGCCCCCGGCCCGGGCCGCGGCTCGCGCCGCGCGCCATAGGCCATGGGCAGCGCCAGCAGGAGGGCCAGCAGCGTCGCCAGGCCGCTGAACATCCCGCTATGGGCGATCCAGCGGGCGAGGTCCGGCGGCAGCCCGAATTCGGCGACGCGCCGGCCGGCCGCCCAGGCGAGATAGGCGACGGGCAGGAGGAAGCCCAGCAGCACCGGCAGCGCGCAGGCCAGCATGGCGAGGAGCCCGGCGGCGCCGGGGAGGGGGCGCGGCTCGAGCGGGACCGACTGGTCAGGCGCGCCGGGCGCCTGCCGGCGCGCCCAGCGCTCCAGCGTCAGCACGGCCGCCACCAGCAGGAGCAATGCCAGGGCGACCTGCGCCGCGCCCGGCAGCGAGGAGCGGGTGATCCAGGTGACGTAGACGGCGACCGTCAGGCTGCGCACGCCGAGGATATCGGCGGCGCCGACATCGTTCAGGGTCTCCAGCAGCGCCAGCGCCGCGCCGGCGGCGATGGCCGGGCGCGCCATCGGCAGGCCGATGCGGCGGAACAGCAGCCACCCCGTCGCCCCGGCCGACCGGCCGGCGCGCAGCGGGCCGGGGCCCTGGCTGCGGAAGGCGGCGCGGGCGGCGAGATAGACATAGGGAAAGAGCACCATCCCCAGCACCAGCACGCAGCCGCCGAGGGAGCGGATCTCCGGCAGCGGGATCGCGCGCGGATCCGTCAGCCCCAGGCTCCGCCGCAGCGCCATCTGCACCGGCCCGGCGGGATGCAGCACGTCCAGCCAGGCATAGGCGGCGACATAGCCGGGCAGCGCCATGGGCAGCACCAGGGCGCCGGCCAGCAGGCGGCGCCCGGGAAAGCGGTAGCAGGTGACCAGCCAGGCCGTGCCGGTGCCGACCGCGACCACCACCAGCCCGACGCCGGCCAGCAGCAGCCGTCTCGCGCAGCGCCGCGGGCAGGACATGGCGCAGCAGATGCGGCCAGAGCTCGCCCGAGCCGGCCGCCGCGGCGCCGGCGAGGGCCAAGACCGGCAGCATCACCAGCGCCGCCGCGGCGCCGGCGATCAGCCGCAGCCACATCGCCGCATCACGCGCCCTGGCCTCACGCGCCCTGGCCTCACGCGCCTTGGGCGGTCAGCGGTCGAAGCCGACCTCATCGACGATGCGGCTGGCGCGGCTGCGCTGGGCGGCGATCTCGGGCAGCGGCACGGCGCCGATCCGCAGCTGGCCGAAGCCGGCGACGATCGGGTCGAGCGGCGCGTCGGGCCGCACCGGCATCTCGAAATTCACCTTCGCATAGAGGGATTGCGCCTCCTCCGAGGCGAGGAACTCCAGCAGCCTGACCGCCTCCGCCCGGTTCGGGGCGTGGCGCGCCACGACGGCGCCGGAGACGTTCACCGCCGTGCCCTCGGCCGGCAGGACGACGCGCACCGCCTCGCCCCAGTGGCGCTGCTCCTCGCCGCCGCGGCCCGACAGCATGAGGCCGACATAATAGGTGTTGGCCAGGCCGACATCGCAGAGCCCGGCCAGGATATCGCGCGCCACCTCGCGGTCGCCGCCGGCGGCCTGCCGCGCCAGGTTGGCCTTCAGCCGGGTCAGGTAGTCCCGCAGCCATGGCTCGCCATGCTGCACGAGCAGGGTCGAGAACAGCGCGGTGTTGTAGGGATGCTGGCCGGAGCGGATGCAGACGCGGCCGCGGAAGCGCGGCTCGGCCAGCGCCTCGTAGGTGAGGCGCGCCGCATCGGCCTCCGCGACGCGCTCGCGCGAGGCGTAGATGGCGCGGGCCCGCAGGGAGAGGGCGAACCAGCGGCCGTCGGACCCGCGCAGGGCCGGCGGGATCGCGGCCTCGAGCACGGCCGACCGGACAGGCTGGGCGAGGTCCCGGTCCACCAGCTCCATCAGGTTGCCGATATCGACGACCATGGCGACATCGGCGGCGGAGCGGGTCCCCTCGGCCGCGATGCGCTCGGCCAGCCCGCCCTGGACGAAGACCGTGTTCACCGTGACGCCGGTCTGCTGCGTGAAGCGGTCGAGCAGGGGGCGGATCAGCGCCGGCTCGCGGGTCGTGTAGAGATTGACCTCGGCGGCGCGCGCGGCCGCGGCGCCGAGCATGAGGAGAAGGGCCCCGATGGCGGCGCCGGCTTGCTTGAGCATGCGACCTCGCTTCCCCGGTCCAGATGGACGGTTCGTAACCTAGCCGGTGCAAGTTGCGAGTCAATCGCAATTCGCCACGGACCATCGTGACCCGGGCGGAATCAGGCCGCCGGGCCTTCGCGCCCATCCGCGATCTGCTCTAGGCTCCGGCCCGGCGCAGGAGGCGGATGCGATGGCGGTCGAGCAGGCGGCGGGACCTGCGACGGGACGGACCCTGGTGCGGCGGATCGGCCTGCTGCTCTCCGGCGACCTCGCCCGGCCGCTGCTGGAGGCGGATGCCCTGCTGATCGAGGCGGGGCGGATCGTCGGCATCGGCCGCGAGTCGGAGCTCGCCGCCCGCGGGCCGGTCGATGCCACCATCGACGCGCATGGCTGCGCCGTCGCGCCCGGCCTGATCGACAGCCACGTGCATCCGGTGATCGGCGACTGGACGCCGCGGCAGACCCAGATCGGCTGGGTGGAGAGCTGCCTGAACGGCGGCGTGACCACCATGATCTCGGCCGGCGAGGTGCATCTGCCGGGCCGCCCGAAGGACATACTCGGCCTGAAGGCGCTGGCGATCACCGCGCAGCGGGCCTTCGAGAATGCCCGGCCGGCCGGGGTGAAGGTGCTCGCCGGGGCGCCGGTGCTCGAGAAGGGCATGGTCGAGAGCGATTTCGCCGAGCTGGCGGCGGCCGGCGTCACCCTGCTCGGCGAGGTCGGGCTCGGCTCGGTCAAGGCCGGCTACGAGGCGCGCGAGATGGTCGCCTGGGCCCGCCGCCACGGCATCCAGAGCACCATCCATACCGGCGGCCCCTCGATCCCCGGCAGCGGGCTGATCGACCGGGACACGGTGCTCGAGGCCGATGCCGACATCATCGGCCATATCAATGGCGGCCATACCAGCCTGCCGGAGGCGCATGTCTGCGAGCTCTGCGAGCGGTCGAGCCGCGCCATCGAGATCGTGCACAACGGCAACGAGCGGGTGGCGATCGCGGCGGTGCAGGCGGCGCGGGATCTGGGGCAGCTGCACCGGGTCATCCTCGGCACCGACAGCCCGGCCGGCTCGGGAGTGCAGCCGCTCGGCATCCTGCGGCTGGTCTCGCTGCTCTCCTCGCTCGGCGGCATCCCGGCCGCCGAGGCCATCGCGCTGGCCACCGGCAACACCGCGCGCATCCGGGCCCTCGATGCCGGGCTGCTGGAGGTGGGGCGCGCGGCCGACCTGGTCTTCCTCGACCGGGCGCAGCACACAGCCGGCCGCGACCTGCTGCACAGCATCGAGCTCGGCGACATCCCGGGCATCGGCGGCGTCATGATCGATGGCGCCATGCGCTGCGGCCGCAGCCGCAACACCCCGCCGGCCGAGCGGGTGCCCGAGGTCCTCGGACACTGAGCGCGACCGAGGAGGCGACCGCGCCCGGGCGCCTGCCCGGCTGGCGGCGCGGCATCCGCAACGGGCTGCTGCTCGGCGCCTTGGTGCTGCTGGCGGCGGTGGCGCTCAACTACGACGACCTGCCGGCGCTGCGCCGCAGCCTGGCCGAGGCGCCCTTCGCCGTGGCGATCTCGGTCGCGGTGCATCTGCCGCAGATCCTCTTCACCGCGCTCTCCTGGCGGACGCTGCTGCCGCCGGCCCGGCGGCCGCCCATCCCGGCCATGGCGCTGCTCCGCTGGTACCGCGAATCCGCCAATGCCCTGCTGCCGGCCGGCGCCCTGGTCGGCCAGGCGGCGGCGGCGCGGCTGCTGAGCCGGCGCGGCATCCCCGGCGAGATGGCCGGCGCCACGGCGACGGTCGACCTTACCTTGGAGGCGGTGTCGCAGCTCTTCTTCACCCTGGCCGGCGTGGCCCTGCTGCTGGCCGGGGGCGACGGGGAGGGGCTGGTCCGCTTCGCGGCGGCCGGATTCGCCATCGCCCTCGGCGGCGCGGCGGCCATGATCCTGCTGCAACGCCGCCTGCCGCTGCGCCTGCTCGAATCCGGCCTGGCCCGGCTCTCCCGCCGCTGGCCGGCGCTGCGCCCGGAATGGATCCGCGAGCTGCAGGCGGCAATCCTCGCCCTGCATGCCGATTGGCCGCGCCTGGTCGTCGCCACGCTGTGGCATAGTGGCGCCTGGCTGCTGGGGGCGGTGGAGATCGCCGGCGTCCTCTGGCTGCTCGGGCATCCGGTGACCCTGTCCGAGGCGCTGGTGATCGAGAGCCTGGCCCAGGCGCTGCGCAATGCCGGCTTCATGCTGCCCGGGGCGCTGGCGGTGCAGGAGGGGGCGATCATCGGCGCCGCCGCCCTGGTCGGGGTGCCGCCGGGGCTGGCGCTGGCGGTGGCGCTTACCCGCCGCGCCCGGGAGGTCATGCTCAGCCTGCCGGGTCTTCTCGCTTGGCAGCGGGCGGAGAGCGTGCCAGTGCGGGCGCGACCGATGCGGACATCCGGGGGCGGGGCCCCCGATTAGAGGGATCAGAGGATGGCGAGCGCGCGCTCTGGCTTCATGGATCTGCTGCGGCTCGTGCCGCGCGGGGGGCCGGCGATCTGCAACGTTTCCGTGACGAATCTGTGCAACGCCACCTGCGACTTCTGCAATTTCGCCCATGACAAGGGCTTCGTGACGCATCGCCGCTCTCTCGACGCCGCGCGGTTCGAGGCGGCGCTGGGGCGGCTGCGCGAGCAGGCCGGGGTGCGCTTCGTCACCTTCATGGGCGGCGAGCCGCTGCTGCATCCGAAGATCCTCGACATGGTCCGCACCGCGACGGCCATGGGGGTGCAGCCGACGCTCGTGACCAATGGCTGGCTGCTGCCGCCGAAGGCGGAGGCGCTGGCGGAGGCCGGCATCACCACGCTGTTCATCTCGATCGACGCGGCCGAGGCCGAGGTGCACGAGAAGAACCGCGGCCTGAAGGGCGTCTGCAAGCGCATCCGGGAAGCCACGGGCATCCTGCAGGCGCGCGGCGTGACGGTGATCGCCTCGGTCGCCATGACGCGGCTGGTGAAGGATTACGACGCGCTGGCGCGCTTCGTGCAGTCGCTCGGCTTCTCGGCCATCACCTTCTCCTATCCGCGCAAGGCGGCGCTCGGCTCCAACTCCCTGGTCTGGTCGGAGGACAGCGATCTCGTCGACATGTCGAAGGAGGAGCTGCTGGCCGCCTTCGACGGCGCCGAGGCGGCGCGCGCCATCATCCCGGTGCACAACCCGCGCGCCGGCATCGCCGACATGCGGCGCCGGCTCTCCGGCCAGGGCGAGCGCTTCGTCTGCCATGCCGGCTACAAGTATTTCTACATGGACTGGAATTACGACCTCTGGCGCTGCGAGGACTGGGCGACGCCGCTCTCCTCGGTCTGGGACTTCACGCCGGAGAAGATGGTGCGGGATGGCTGCCAGGCCTGCACCACCGATTGCTACCGCGATGCCAGCATCATGCTGCATTTCCCGGTGGCGATCGGCGACGCCTTCGCGCGGATGCGCGAGGGGCGGCCCTTCAAGGCGCTCGCCGCGCTCGCCGACCGCCGCAATGCCGGCTCGGTCGGCGCCGTGATCGGCCATGGCAGCCGGCTGGCGCGGCTGGCCGGCGCGGGCTGACGGGGAGGGTCGCGATGCCCGCCGTCATCCGCAAGCTGGTTACCCTCCTCGACGAGACCCGGCGGGAGATGCGCCGCGACCTGCCGCGGCCGGTGCGGCGGGCCGTGGCCTGCGCGGTGATCGAGAATCCCTTCGCCGGCCGCTACGAGGAAGATCTCGGCCTGCTGGTCGAGCAGGGCGCGGAACTCGGGGCGCTGCTGGCGGCGCGGGCCATCGCCGCCCTCGGCATCCCCGGCGAGCAGGTGGAGAGCTTCGGCAAGGCCGCCGTGGTGGGCGAGGCGGGGGAGCTCGAGCACGCGGCGGCGCTGCTGCATCCGAAGATGGGCGCCCCGGTCCGGGCCGCGCTCGGCAAGGGGCCGGCCCTCATTCCCTCGGCCAAGAAGTCGGGCGGGCCGGGCACCGCGATCGACGTGCCGCTCGGGCACAAGGATGCCGCCTTCGTGCGCAGCCATTTCGATGCCATCGAGGCACGGGTGCCGGATGCCCCGCGCGCGGACGAGATCCTGCTCTGCCTGGCGCTGACCGATGGCGGGCGACCCTGGCCGCGGATCGGCGGCCTCGGCAAGGCGGAGATCGAGGGGCGCGACGGGTTGCGCTGACGGGCAGGGCCACGCGGCCCGCGCGAACCCGGCGCCGCCGCGACGGCGCTCGCAGGGTTTCGTCGGGTCGCGGGGCCCGCGGCCGGGGCTGAAGCCCCTGCACTCCCTTGCATTTCGGCCAACGGCCAGCCATACCTTGCCGCAACGACGGACGGTGTCCCGAGCCTGCTGCCGCGCCAGGATGGCGCCGGGGTGGCGGGACACGCCAGAAACCGCTCAACCGCATTCCGGAGCTCTGCACCGAACGGGGGCGTGGCGTCCGGGATGCCCAGACCTGCCGCAACGGGGAGAACGATCCGGGTGTCTGACACCATCCTGGAAACCGAAGGGCTGACCAAGGAATTCATGGGATTCGTCGCCGTCGGCGACGTGTCCCTGAAGATCCGTCGCGGCAGCATCCATGGCCTGATCGGCCCGAATGGTGCCGGCAAGACGACATGCTTCAACCTTCTAACCAAATTCCTGCAGCCGACGCGGGGCCGCATCCAGTATGACGGGCGCGACATCACCGGCATGAAGCCGGCCGAGGTGGCGCGTCTCGGCCTGGTGCGGAGCTTCCAGATCTCGGCGGTCTTCCCGCACCTGACGGTGCTGGAGAATGTCCGCGTCGCCCTGCAGCGGCAGCGCGGCGGCAGCTTCGACTTCTGGCGTTCCGACACGCTGCTGAGGCAGTACGACGACCGCGCCCGGGCGCTGCTCGGCGATGTCGGGCTGACCGGCTACGAGAGCCTGCCGGCAGGCGAGCTGCCCTATGGGCGCAAGCGGGCGCTCGAGATCGCCACGACCCTGGCGATGGAGCCGCAGATGATGCTGCTCGACGAGCCGACCGCCGGCATGACGCATGAGGATGTCGACCGCATCGTGGCGCTGGTGAAGCGCGTCGCGGTCGGGCGGACCGTGCTGCTGGTCGAGCACAACCTGAAGGTGGTCTCCGGCCTTTGCGACCGCATCACCGTGCTGACGCGCGGGCGGGTGCTGGCCGAGGGGGACTACCAGACCGTGGCCAGGAATCCGGACGTCATCGCGGCCTATCTGGGGACCGAGGCGCATACCGTGACCGAGGGAGTGCCGGTCTGATGTCGGCAACGCTGGAAGCCGCCCGTCCCGCCGCCGCGGGGCAGGCCATGCTGGAGGTGAAGGGGCTCGAGGCCTGGTACGGCGAGAGCCACATCCTGCATGGCGTCGGGCTCGAGATCCGCTCGGGCGAGGTGGTGACCCTGCTCGGCCGCAACGGCGCGGGCAAGACGACGACGCTGCGCGCCATCATGGGGCTGGTCGGCCGGCGGACCGGCAGCATCCGCTTCGACGGCCGGGAGGTGATCGGCGCCCGCTCGGACCAGATCGCCCGCGCCGGCATCGGCTACTGCCCCGAGGAGCGGGGCATCTTCGCCAGCCTGACGGTCACCGAGAACCTGCTGCTGCCGCCGGTCGTGCAGCCGGGCGGGCTCGATCTCGACACCATCTACGCGCTCTTCCCGAACCTCAAGGAGCGCGCCAACAGCCCGGGCACCAAGCTGTCCGGCGGCGAGCAGCAGATGCTGGCGATCGCCCGCATCCTGCGCACCGGCGCCAAGCTGCTGCTGCTCGACGAGCCTTCCGAGGGGCTGGCGCCGGTCATCGTGCAGCAGATCGGCCGCACCATCCGCGAGCTGAAGCAGCGCGGCTTCACGGTGCTGCTGGTCGAGCAGAATTTCCGTTTCGCCCAGACCGTGGCCGACCGCCACTACGTCATGGAGCACGGCCAGGTGGTCGACACGGTGGCGAATGCCGACCTCGCCGCCTCGATGGACCGGCTGCACGAATATCTGGGTGTCTGACAGGGGGCGCGGCCGCCGCGCCCGAGCCGCCGCAGGGAGAAGACCGGACGATGCTGACTGACCGCCGCGGCCTGCTGGCCGGTGCCGCCGCCCTCGGTGTCTCGCCGCTCCTCGGCCGCAGGGCCGGGGCGCAGGCGGGCCCGACGCTGAAGATCGGCGTGCTGAACGACCAGTCGGGGGTCTATCGCGACATCTCCGGCCCCACCTCCGTCGCCTGCGTCCGCCAGGCGGTGCAGGATGCCGGCAGCCGCGGCTTCCAGGTGGAGATCCTCAGCGCCGACCACCAGAACAAGCCGGATGTCGGCTCGAACATCGCGCGCCAGTGGATCGACCGCGACGGCGTCGACGTGATCGTCGACGTGCCGAACAGCGCCGTGGCGCTGGCGGTGAACGGCGTCGTCCGCGAGAAGAACAAGGTCTACCTCAACAGCACCGCGGCGACCGCCGATCTCACCGGCCCGCAATGCTCGCCGAACACGGTGCACTGGACCTACGACACCTGGATGCTGGCGCGCTCGACCGGCGGCGCCATGGTGAAGGCCGGCGGCGACAGCTGGTTCTTCCTGACCGCCGACTACGCCTTCGGCCATGCGCTGGAGCGCGACACCACGGCCTTCATCAAGGCGCAGAACGGCCATGTGGTGGGCGCGGTCCGGCATCCGCTGAGCAACACGGACTTCTCCTCCTTCCTCGTGCAGGCCCAGGCCTCCCGCGCCAAGGTCATCGGCCTCGCCAATGCCGGCACCGACACGGTGAACGCGGTGAAGCAGGCGGCGGAGTTCGGCCTGACCCGGCGCGGCACCAAGCTCGCCGTGCTGCTGATGTTCATCAACGACGTGCATGGACTCGGGCTGCAGGCGGCGCAGGGCCTGGTCTGCACCGAGACCTTCTACTGGGACCTCAACGACCGCACGCGCGCCTTCACGGCCAAGGTGAAGCCGCACCTGGCCGGCAACATGCCGGCGATGTCGCATGCCGGCTGCTACGCCGCGGTCCTGCACTACCTGAAGGCGGTCGGCGACATGGGGGCGGCGCAGGCCAAGGCCTCGGGCGCCGAGGCGGTGGCCCGGATGAAGGCGATGCCGACCGATGACGACTGCTTCGGCAAGGGCAGCATCCGGGCGGATGGGCGCAAGATCCACCCCTCCTACCTGTTCGAGGTGAAGACCCCGGCCGAGAGCAAGGCCCCCTGGGATTACTACAAGCTGCTTCAGACGACGCCGGCGGAGGAGGCCTTCCGGCCGCTCGCCGAGGGGGGCTGCCCGCTCGTCAAGAGCTGAGCCTCCGGGGCCTGCCGCGGGGCGAGGCCGCGGGGAAGAAGAAGCGCCGGGGCCAACCCGGCGCAGCAGGGATGAAGGGAGCGACGGGATGGAGCTGGGACGAAGAGGGCTTCTGGCCACGGTGTCGGCCGCCGGCATGGCGACCGCGCTGCCGCGGCTGTCGCGTGCGCAGGCGGCGAACACCATCCGCATCGGCGTCATGACCGACATGTCCGGCACCTACCGCGACAATACCGGGCCTGGCTCCGTGGCCTGCACCCAGCAGGCCGTGGCCGAGTTCGGCAGCCGCGGCTTCCCCGTCGAGGTGCTGGTGGCCGACCACCAGAACAAGCCCGATATCGGCGTCAACCTGGCGCGGCAATGGTACGACCAGGGCGTCGACGTCATCCTCGACATCCCGACCAGCTCGGTCGGCCTGGCCGTGCAGAACGTGGCGCGCGAGAAGAACAAGATCGCGCTCAATGTCGGTTCCGCCACCTCGGATCTCACGGGCGCGCAATGCAGCCCGACCGGCATCCACTGGGCCTACGACACCTATCAGCTCGCGCGCTCGACCGGCGGCGCAACGGTGAAGGCCGGCGGCGACAGTTGGTTCTTCATCACTGCCGACTACGCCTTCGGCCATGCGCTGGAGCGCGACGCCAGCAATTTCGTCCGCGCGGCCGGCGGCAAGGTGCTCGGCACGGTGCGCACGCCCTTCCCGGCGACCAGCGATTTCTCCTCCTTCCTGGTGCAGGCGCAGGCGGCGAAGCCGAAGGTGATCGGCCTGGCCAATGCCGGGCTCGACACGATCAACTGCGTGAAGCAGGCGGCGGAGTTCGGCATCACCCGGCGCGGCATCAAGCTCGCCTCGCTGCTGCTCTTCATCACCGACGTGCACAGCATCGGGCTGCAGACGGGGCAGGGGCTGGTCTGCTCCGAGACTTTCTACTGGGACCTCAACGACCGGACCCGCGCCTTCACCAGGCGCGTGCTGCCGAAGATGCCGAACCTGCACCCCAATTGCATCCATGCCGGCTGCTACTCGGCGGCGCTGCATTTCCTGAAGGCGGTGGCCGATATGGGCGTGCCGGCGGCCAAGGCCTCCGGCGCCGACATCGTGGCGCGGATGAAGGCGATGCCCACCGAGGACGATGCCTTCGGCGCCGGCCGGATCCGCGAGGACGGGCGCAAGCTCTGTCCGTCCTACCTGCTCGAGGTGAAGGCGCCGGAGGAGAGCAAGGCGCCCTGGGACTACTACAAGGTGTTGCAGACGACGCCGGCGGAGGAGGCCTTCCGGCCGCTCGCCGATGGCAAGTGCCCGCTCGTCAAGAGTTAGCGCGAGGCATGGCCGCATCCGGGCAGGGCGCCCGGCGGCCTGGTAGGGAGAGGTTCGCATGACGCTTACCCGCCGCGGATTCGTCGCCGCTTCGGTTGGTACCACCCTGATGCCGGCCCTGCCGCGGCTCGCGCGCGCGCAGGCGGCCAACACCATCCGGATCGGCGTGCTCAACGACCAGTCCGGCTCCTATCGCGACATCAGCGGCCCCTACGGCATCCAGTGCACCCATCAGGCGGTGCAGGAGTTCGGCAACAAGGGCTTCAATGTCGAGGTCGTCACCGCGGACCACCAGAACAAGCCGGATGTGGGCGCCAACATCGCCCGGCAATGGTACGACCAGGGCGTCGACCTCATCATCGACGTGCCGACCAGCTCCGTCGGCCTCGCGGTGAACAACGTCGCGCGCGAGAAGAACAAGCCCTACATCAACACCGGCTCCGCGACCTCGGACCTCACCGGCGCCCAGTGCACGCCGGTGACCATCGCCTGGATGTACGACACCTACATGCTGGCGAAGTCGACCGGCGGCGCCATGGTCAAGGCCGGCGGCGACAGCTGGTACTTCATCACCGCCGACTACGCCTTCGGCCATGCGCTGGAGCGCGACACCACCGGCTTCATCAAGGCCGCCGGCGGCAAGGTGCTCGGCAGCGTGAAATATCCCTTCCCGGCGACGTCGGACTTCTCCTCCTTCCTGTTGCAGGCGAAATCCTCGCGCGCGAAGGTCATCGGCCTCGCCAATGCCGGCGCCGACACGGTGAACAGCATCAAGCAGGCAGCCGAGTTCGGCCTGATGAAGGGCGGCGTCAAGCTCGCGGCGCTGCTGATGTTCATCCCCGACGTGCATGCGCTCGGCCTCGAGACGGCGCAGGGGCTGGTGCTGACCGAGAGCTTCTACTGGGACCTCAACGACCGCACCCGCGCGGTGACGGAGCGGCTGAAGCCGCGGCTGAAGGATGTGAAGCCGAACATGGCCTCCATCGCCAACTATTCCTGCACGCTGCACTACCTGAAGGCCGTGGCGGATATGGGCGTGGCGGCGGCCAAGGGCTCCGGCGTCGATGTCGTCAACCGCATGAAGGCGATGCCGACCGATGACGACGCCTTCGGCCCCGGCAAGATCCGCGAGGACGGGCGCAAGCTCTGCCCCTCCTACCTGTTCGAGGTGAAGACCCCGGCGGAGAGCAAGGCCCCCTGGGACTACTACAAGCTGCTGCAGACGACGCCGGCGGAGGAGGCCTTCCGGCCGCTGAACGAAGGCGGCTGCAACCTCGTCAAGTCCTAGGCCAGGGGAAGGGGAGGGACCGGGCATGTCGATGAACCGACGCGGAGTGCTGGCGGCCGGCGCCGCCACGGCGCTGGGCGGCCTGCCGCGGGCACGGGCGCAGGACGGCCGGGTGATCCGCATCGGCGTGATGAACGACATGTCCGGTCCCTACCGGGACGCCGCGGGGCCGGGCAGCGTGGCGCTGACCCAGCAGGCGGTGCAGGATTTCGGCAGCCGCGGCTTCGCCGTCGAGGTGCTGCAGGCCGACCACCAGAACAAGCCCGATCTCGGCGCCAGCATCGCGCGGCAATGGTTCGACCAGGGCGTGGATGTCGTGGCGGACCTGCCGACCTCATCCGTGGCCCTGGCGGTGAACCAGATCGCGCGGGAGAAGAACAAGGTCCATCTGAACTCCGGCGCCGCCACCAGCGACCTGACCGGCCCGCACTGCAGCCCGAACACGGTGCATTGGACCTACGACACCTACATGCTGGCGAAATCGACCGGCGCCGCCATCGTCAAATCCGGTGGGACCTCCTGGTTCTTCATCACCGCCGACTACGCCTTCGGCCATGCGCTGGAGCGCGACACCGGCAATTTCGTCCGCGCCCAGGGCGGCAGCGTGGTCGGCAACGCCCGCTATCCCTTCCCGGCGACGACGGATTTCTCCGCCTTCCTGCTGCAGGCGCAGGCGAGCGGGGCCAAGGTGCTCGGCCTGGCCAGCGCCTCGACCGATACGGTCAACGCCATCAAGGGGGCGCGGGAGTTCGGCCTGCAGCGCCGCATGAAGATCGCCGCCCTGCTGATGGGCCTGCCGGACGTGAAGTCGCTCGGCCTCGAGAGCGGGCAGGGGTTGTTGCTGACCGAGCCCTTCTACTGGGACCTGAACGACCGGACCCGGGCGCTGACCCAGCGGGTGCAGGCGAAGAACCAGAACCGCCCGTCGGCCATGGAGCCGGCCGGCTGCTACGGCATGGTGTTCCACTACCTGAAGGCGGTGGCCGATCTGGGCGTGGCGGCGGCCAAGGCCAGCGGCGCCGATGTCGTGGCGCGGATGAAGGCCATGCCGACGGATGACGACGCCTTCGGCCCTGGCCGCATCCGCGCCGACGGGCGCAAGATCCATCCCAGCTACCTGTTCCAGGTGAAGGCGCCGGGCGAATCCCGCGGCCCCTGGGATCTCTACACGCTGGTCGCCACCACCCCGGCGGAGGAAGCCTTCCGCCCGCTCGCCGAGGGCAATTGCCCGCTGGTGAAGACCTGACATGGCGGCGGCAGCGCTTCCGCCGACCCGCCCCGCCGCTCCCGCCTGGCCGGTCGCCGCGCGCACCGGACCAACCATCGAGAACTGAGGACCGAGACGACCCGCCATGGACGACATATTCGGCATTCCCGCGCCACTGCTGTTCGGGCAGCTCCTGCTTGGGCTGATCAACGGCGCCTTCTACGCGATGCTGTCGCTGGGCCTGGCGGTGATCTTCGGCCTGCTCAACATCGTCAACATGGCGCATGGCGCGCAATTCATGATGGGCGCCTTCGCCGCCTGGATGCTGCTCGCCTGGGGCGGCATCGGCTACTGGTGGGCGCTGCTGCTGGCGCCGATCATCGTCGGCATCACCGGGGTGATCCTGGAGAAGCTGTTCATCAGCCGGCTCTACAAGCTCGATCACCTCTACGGGCTGTTGCTGACCTTCGGCCTGGCGCTGATCATCGAGGGCGTGTTCCGCAACGAGTTCGGCTCCTCGGGCCTGCCCTACCGGATCCCGCCCGAGCTCAGCGGCGCCTGGGATCTCGGCTTCATGTTCATGCCGGTCTATCGCGGCTGGGTAGTGGTCGCGGCGCTCATCCTCTGCCTCACCACCTGGCTGGTGATCGAGAAGACGCGGCTCGGCGCCTATCTCCGGGCCGCCACGGAGAACGCGGCGCTGGTGCAGGCCTTCGGCGTGAACGTGCCGCGGATGGTGACGCTCACCTACGGCGCCGGCGTGGCGCTGGCCGCGGTCGGCGGCGTGCTGGCGGCGCCGATCTACTCGGTGAACCCGCAGATGGGCTCGAACCTGATCATCGTCGTCTTCGCGGTGGTGGTCATCGGCGGCATGGGCTCCATCCTCGGCTCGATCCTCACCGGCTTCGCGCTCGGCATCGTCGAGGGCCTGACCAAGGTCTTCTGGCCCGAGGCCTCCGCCACCGTCATCTTCGTCATCATGGCGATCGTGCTGCTCGCGCGTCCCGCCGGCCTCTTCGGGAGGGCCTGACATGGCCGACACCACCTCCATCACCGCCGGCGCGCTCCCGGATGCGGTCCAGGAATCGAGCGGCGCCTGGGGCTTCTCCCGGGCGCAGCTCGTCGCCCTGGCGATCCTGCTCGTCTTCCTCGGGGTGGCGCCCTTCGTGCTCTACCCCGTCTTCCTGATGAAGCTCTATTGCTTCGCCCTCTTCGCCTGCGCCTTCAACCTGCTGATCGGCTATGTCGGCCTGCTCAGCTTCGGCCATGCCGCCTATTTCGGCATGGGCGGCTACCTCGCCGGCTATGCCGCCAAGGCCTGGGGGATCAGCCCGGAGATCTCCATCCTCATCGGCGGGGCGACGGCCGGGCTGCTCGGCGTGGTGGCGGGGTGGATCGCCATCCGCCGGCAGGGCATCTACTTCGCGATGATCACCCTGGCCCTCGCGCAGATGGTCTATTTCTTCTGCGTCCAGGCCCCCTTCACCGGCGGCGAGGACGGCATCCAGGCGATCCCCCGCGGCAACCTCTTCGGCGTCGTCCCGCTCGACCGCGACATGGCGATGTACTGGGTGGTCGCCGCGGTCTTCCTGGCCGGCTTCCTCCTCGTGCATCGCATCATCCATTCGCCCTATGGCCAGGTGCTGAAGGCGATCCGGGAGAACGAGCCGCGCGCTACCTCGCTCGGCTACCGCACGGATGACTACAAGCTCCTTGCCTTCATCCTCTCCGCCACGCTGGCCGGGGTGGCCGGGGCGACCAAGTCGATCGTCTTCGGCATCGCCACCCTGACGGACGTGCACTGGTCGATGTCGGGCGAGGTGGTGCTGATGACCCTGGTCGGCGGACTCGGCACCGTCTTCGGGCCGGTGGTCGGCGCCGCGGTCATCGTCACCATGCAGAACTACCTCGCCGAGATGGGCGCCTGGGTCACAGTCATCCAGGGCGTCATCTTCGTCACCTGCGTGCTCGCCTTCCGGCGCGGCCTGATCGGCGAGCTGGCGGCGCTGCTGAAGGTGAAGCTGTAACCTCGCCGGGCGGGCGGAGAGGCTGGCTCCGCCCGCATCGCCCTCCCCCTGCGGCGAGGCTCAGCCCAGCCAGCGGAGCAGATGCGCGACCACCTGCTCGGGCTGTTCCTGCTGCACCCAATGGCCGGCGCCCTCGATCAGCTGCACCTCGCTCATCCGGGTGCAGGCGATCTCCCGCATCCGCCGCAGCGCGCCCGGCACTTGCTCCGTCCCCCAGTCGCTGGCCCCGGCCAGGAAGATCGAGGGGATGTCGATGGTCCGCCCGGCGAAGATCTGGGCCTCCGCCTCGAAGCGGCCCGTGGTGCGGCAGCGGTACCAGTTGAGCCCGCCCTGGAAGCCGGTGCGGGCATATTCGCCGGCATAGACGGCGAGATCCTGCTCCGGCAGCCAGCGGCAGGCGGCGATCGCTGCGGTATCGGGCCGCTCGGGCCGCACCGTCTCGGCCATGCCCTTGCCGAGATCCATGATGTAGTAGGTCGGCATCTGCGCCAGCGCCTCGGCCGTCCAGCCAGCGAGCGGGAAGGGCCGGTTGCCCGGCCAGTCGGCGCTCTTCACGTGGTAATAGGCGCGCAGGAAGGCATGCACGCCCTCCGGGCAATGCCACATCTCGGCATCGGCCCCCGGCTCCGAATAGTACCATTGGTAATGCTTGCGCGGCCGCGGCAGGGCGGCCAGCGCGGCATGGATATCGGGGGCCGGCGCGCGCGCCGGCGTCTCCTCCGGCAGGGCGGGCGGCCCGGCGAAGGGGGCGCTCATCAGCGCGACGCGGCGGAACACGTCCGGGCGGACCAGCGCGCACCAGGCGGCCACCGGCGAGCCGAAATCATGGCCGATCACCGCCTCGACATGCCCATAGCCCAGCGCCGCCACCAGCCCGAGCTGGTCGCGCACGAGGTTCAGCATGCGAAAGGGCGCCAGATCGGCCTCGTAGCTCGTGTCGCAGCCGGTGGTGCGGCCATAGCCGCGCTGGTCGGGGGCGACGACATGGAAGCCGGCGGCCGCCAGCGCCGGCATCACCCGGCGCCAGGACCAGGCGAGTTCGGGGAATCCGTGCAGCAGCAGCAGGCAGGGCTGGCCCGCTCGCCCCGCCTCGAGGACATGCACCGACAGCCCGTTGATGCCCGGGATGATGCGGGCGCGGATGCCGGGCGGCAGCACGCCCGGCTCGAGGGGCGGAAGCGTGGACATTGTCTCCTCCGGATGGGTTTGCGCGCAGTGTAGCGCGGGTTGCGTCCGGCCGAAGCGGCGCGGTGCCCGGGCGAGAGCGGGATCGCCTGAGGCGGGCGCACCGAAGGCGTGGATCACGCGATCAAACAACGGCCTGGACCATGGTCCGCGAACCGGGGTGAGCGGATCGTGGTCTGGACCCCGATCGGGTGGACTCACCTGATCGGGTGAAGATGCTCTGAAAACAAAAGCCTAGGCCGCCGGGCTGCCCGCCCAGATGTTCGGCAGGGTGTCATTGGCATAGCCGGAGACGAAGGCCTGTGCCGCGCCGGTCTCGGGATCGAAGCTGCGGCGCCGGATCGCGCCGATATTCCCGCCATAGCAATGGATGCTGATGCTGACCTCCGGCGCCGCATTCTCGACGGTGTGGATGTCGTAGGTGGCCTGGCTGACCGTCGCCACCTCGCCCGGCCGCAGGCTGTCCCGCCGCCCCGGCCGCGGCGGCGTCCCCGCGGGCCCGAGCCGGTACTCGGTCGAGACCTCCGCGCCGCGGAGCTGGCCGACCAGCCCCCAGACACCATGGTCATGGATGGGCGTCCGCTGCCCCTTCCCCCAGACGAAGCTGACCAGGCTGAAGCGCTCGAACGGATCGCAATGCAGCAGGTACTGGCGGTAGCGCGGGCCCGCCTCGGCGAAGGCCGGCGGCAGCCAGTCCGCCGTGGCGACCAGCTGGCGGAGCAGAGAGGCACCCTGGGAAAGGCAGGCCTCGGCGCCCCCGGCCTCCACCAGCCGCGTCATGTCCTGGATGAAACGGCGCAACCGGATGGTTCCCATGGCCCTGGCCTCCCTGTGCGGCGGCGAACCTTAGCCGGCCGCGCGTGTTGCCCGTTTGCGGAGGCGCAAGATGACCGATGATCCCGAGCTGCTCTTCCTGGCCGATGACGGCACGATTCCCAACAATCCGCGATTGCCGGTCCTGCTCTTCCGTGCGGCGGTGCCGGCCGGCGACCCCGGGCCGGTCGAGGACCTTTTCGCCCGGCATGGCTGGCCGCCGGCCTGGCGGAACGGCATCTACCCCTATCACCACTACCACCCGGATGCGCATGAGGCGCTGGCGATCATCCGGGGCGATGTCCGGGTGATGCTGGGCGGCGAGGCGGGGCAGGCCCTGGACCTGACGGCCGGCGACGTGGTCGTGCTGCCGGCCGGCACAGGGCACCGCAATCTCGGCGCCAGCGGCGATCTGCTGGTGGTCGGGGCCTACCCGCCGGGGCAGTCGCCCACGGAATACCGCGGCCGCCCGGGCGAGCACGCGGAGGCCGTGCCGCAGATCACGCAGCTCCCCGACCCGCCCTGCGAGCCGGTGCGTGGCGGCGCTTGGCCGCTCTAGAGCATTTCCCGTTCAATCTGGTTCACGGCAAAGCTCTAGATTGTTGTTTTTAGAGCATCTTCACCTGATCAGGTGAGTCCACCTGATCGGGATCTGCTCTAGACCAAGAGCCGTTCACCCGGGTTCACGGACCATGGTCTAGCGTGTTGTTGTATCGCGTGCGTCACGCCTTCGGTGTTTCCGCCTCAGGCGATCACGCTCTGGAGCATTTCCGCTCACCCGCCGTCGCGGCAAATGCGCCAGCCTGGTGGTTTCCGAGCACCGTCACCCGTTCGAGCGTCTTCACCCGGACGGGAAATGCTTTCGCAAAGGGAAGCGCGGGACGCGCCCTGTGCGACGATCCCGATGGCGCTGTGCCCCGTCAGGAGGGATGATCCCGGGATGGCGGCCAGGCAGGGCCCGCCTTGCCGGGGGAATGAGGATGTCGCAGCGCGGTCTGGGCCGTGATGCAAGGGACGTGGCTTGCCCATGAGCGCGCTGGGCCTGGCCGCGATCGCCCTCGGCCTCAGCCTCCTGGCGTCGTTGCTCGGCCTGTGGCTGCGCTCGGTCCTGCCGGCGCATCACCTGGAAGCCGAATCGCGGGAGGCGATGCACCTCGTGCTGGCGCTGGTCGCCAGCATGGCGGCGCTGGTGCTGGGCCTGCTGGTCAACACGGCGCAGGGCGTCTACCGCAACCAGGGGGAAAACCTGCTCGCCCTGGCGGCCGATCTCGTCACCCTCGATCGCGTGCTGTTGCGCTACGGCCCGGCGGCGCAGGAGGTCCGCCTGGTGCTGCGGCAGGATGTGCGGGCCGAGTTCGGGGTCATCATGACCGCCGATGGCGTCCGCTCGGCATTGATGCTGCCCGCGGCCGAGCAGAACCTGCTGGAGCCGCTGAACGAAGCCCTGCGGCGGCTGCAGCCCGGGACCCAGGCGCAGCGGCATGATCTCGACCTCGCCCTGGACCTCGCCGAGGCGATCACGCGCACCCGCACGCTGATGGCGGCCCGGCAGGAGAGCGCCCTGCCGGGCCCCTTCCTCGGCGTGCTGCTCTTCTGGCTGACGATCCTGTTCCTCGGCTTCGGCCTGCTGGCCCGGCCCAACCCCACCGTCGCGGCGTCGATGCTGATCGGCGCCCTCGCCGTCGCCAGCGCGCTCTTCCTCATCATCGAGCTCGATCGGCCCTTCGATGGGCTGATGCATCTGTCGAATGCGCCCCTGCAGGCGGCGCTGCGGGCGATCGACCCCCGTTAGAGCAGATCCTGTCCGGCGGCGATCTGCCCCAGGCCTAGCCCCTGGCCGTGCCGCATCCGCCATGGGAGGCTCCATGGCTAAGGGAGGCAGCGGCATGAGCGACCTGTTCGAGATCATCCACGGCACGCGGGCGATGCGGCGGCTGAAGCCGGACCCGGTGCCGGACGAGTTGATCCTGCGCATCCTCCGCGCCGGCACCGCCGCGGCGAATGGCGGCAACACCCAGCGCTGGCGCTTCCTGGTGCTGAAGGATCCGGCCCGCAAGCGCGCCGTGCAGGCCTGGTACAAGCGGGCCTATGACGAGGTGATCGGCCCGCGCTATGCGAACAGCCCGCCGCCGCCCGGGGCGGATGCGGCGAAATACGCCCGCCAGCACCGCGCCGTCGAATACCTGACCGAGCATTTCCACGAGGCGCCGGTCTGGATCGTCGCCTGCCTGCTGGAGGAGAAGCCGACGCGCTGGTCCGGCGCCTCCATCTATCCGGCGGTGCAGAACATGCTGCTCGCCGCCCGGGCGCTCGGATTGGGCTCGACGCTGACCACCCGGCATCTGCTGTTCGAGGCGGAGGCCGAGGCGGCGCTCGGCCTGCCGCCCGGCGTGCATAGCTACGCCATCCTGCCGATCGGCTGGCCGATGGGGAAATTCGGCCCGGTCGGCCGCGGGCCGCTGGACGAGATCACCTATCTCGACAATTGGGGCGAGCCCTGGCAGGCGGCGCGGGAGGGCTGAACCGCCGCCGCCGGGCCGGCCGGGGATGCGGGCGCATCCCCGGCCGATGCGTCAGGCGGCCGCGCCGACCAGCACCACGCGGCCGGTGATCTGGCCGTTCTTCAGCCGGTTGAGCACCGCATCGGCATTCTTCTGCGGCTGTTTCTCGACCGGAATCGCCGGGATCTGGCCCTTCTTGGCGATGTCGATCAGCGCCCGCAGCTCCTTGACGTTGCCGACATAGCTGCCCTGGATGGTGATGGCGCGGATCGGCATCAGCGGCAGCGGGATCTGCATCTCGCCGCCGAAGAGGCCCACCTGCACCAGCTTGCCGCCCTTGCGCAGCGCGTCGAAGGCGAAGCGCGCCGTCTGGGTGCCGTTGACCAGGTCGATCACGCCGGCCACCGGCCCGCCGCAGGCCTCGACGATGCGCTGCGTCGTGCCCTCGTTGCTCGCCAGCACGGTCTCGGTCGCGCCCTGCTCCTTCGCCGCGTCGAGCTTCTTCTGGTCGACATCGACGACGCAGATGCGCTTGTGGCCAAGCGCCTTCAGAATGGCGATGGCGTTCAGCCCGAGGCCGCCCGCGCCGACGAGCACGATCGGCTCGTTCGGCTCGATCGGCATCAGCTTGTTGATCGCCGAGTAGACGGTGATGCCGGAGCAGGCATAGGTCGCGGCCAGCGCCGGATCCACGCCCTCGATATCGACCAGATGCTTCACATGCGTCGCCAGTACATGCGTCGCATAGCCGCCATTCTGGTAGACGCCGAGGCTGCGCGGCGTCAGGCACATATTCTCCTCGTCCTTCTGGCAGACCGCGCATTTGCCGCAGCCGACCCAGGGATAGACGACGCGGAGATCGCCGACCTTGGTGCCCTGGCCGGCGGCATCGGGGCCGAGCTTGACCACCCGGCCGACGATCTCATGGCCCATCGCCAGCGGCAGCACCACGCCGCGATCGGTCAGGCGCATCTTGCCGCGCGAGCCGAGATCGTACTCGCCCTCCCAGATATGCAGGTCGGAATGGCAGACGCCGGCATGGGTGACCTCGAGCAGGACCTCGGCGCCCTTCGGCTCCGGCGTCGGCATCTCGATCTCCTGCAACGGCTTGCCGGTCTCGACGACGGCCCAGGCACGCATGGCGTTCTCTCCCGCAAGGACTAAGGGCGCGCATGGGACAACCGCCGGCCCCGGCGGTCAAGGCGTGCCGGGAAGGGCGGCAGCGCCTAATCCGCCGTGATGCCGCGCTCCCGCACCACCTGGCCCCAGAGGGCGATCTGCCGGTCGAGGAAGGCGCCGAATTCCGCGGGGGTGGAGGCGACGACATCGACGCCCTGGCCCTCCTCCAGCCGCTGGCGCAGCCCTGGCTCGGCGAGGGCGGCGGCGAGCGCCGCATGGAATCGGCCGAGGATCGGCGCCGGCACGCCCGCCGGCCCGAGCATGCCCCAGAAGGCCTCCGCCGCGACGCCCGGGAAGCCCGCCTCGGCGAAGCTCGGCAGATCCGGCAGGCCGGCGGCGCGGCGCGCCCCGCTCTGCACCAGCGGCCGCAGCCGGGTCCCGACCTGCCCGCCAAGGCCGACGCGCGAGGCGATGACGAGATCGACCTCGCCCGCCGCCGCGGCGGCGGCGAGCGGCCCGCCGCCGCGATAGGGCACATGCACCAGCCGAAGCCCGGCCTCGCGCTGCCAGACCTCCATGGTGAGATGGGCGAGGCTGCCGGCGCCGACTGTACCGTAGGTGAGGCTGTTGGGCCTGGCGCGCGCCGCCGCGACGACCTCGGCGAGTCGGGTCCAGGGGCGCCCGACCGGCGTCGCCAGCAGCATCGGCGCCGTCGCCACCAGCATCACCGGCGCGAAGTCGCGCCGCGCATCGAAGCCGGCCTGCGGGTTCAGCGCGTTGATCGTCGCATGGCTGTCGAAGACCAGCACCCATGTCTGGCCGTCCGGCGCCGCGCGCGCCGCCGCCGCGGTGCCAAGCGCGCCGGCGGCACCCGAGCGGTTCTCCACCACCACCGGCACGCCGAGGCCCGCCTGCAGCGACGGCGCGAGGAGCCGGAGGATGGTGTCGACGCTGCCGCCGGGCGGGAAGGGGGCGATGAGGCGGATCGGCCCGGTGGGCCAGGCCTCGGCACTCCCCGATGCGGCCGGCAAGGCCGCCGCGGCGGGGAGGGCGAGGAGGCCGCGGCGGCGCACCGGCCTCAGCCGGGGCGGGCGCCGGCGGTGCTGCCGCCGCTGGCCCGCGCCGCCAGCAGGGCGCGGCGGATCTCCGCCTCCGCCTTCTCCAGCTCCTTGGTCGCGCTAGCCCGCTGCGCCTGGGCGTCCTGGGCGATGCGCAGGCTGTCCTCGATGGTGGCGACCAGCGAGGCATTCGCCTTCTTCACCGCCTCGATGTCGAAGACGCCGCGCTCGAGCTGCACCCGCGCCTCGGCATTGCCCTGGCGCAGCCGCTCGGCATTGCCGACCAGCAGGTCGTTGGTCAGGTCGGTCGCCTCCTTCAGCGTGCGCCCGGCCTCGCGCATGGTCTGGATGGCGAGCGCCTGGGCGAGCTGCTGCCGCCAAAGCGGCACGGTGTTGGCGATGACGCTCTGGATCTTGGCGGCGAGCGCCTTGTCGTTCTCCTGGATCAGCCGGATGGAGGGCAGGGCCTGCATCGCCACCTGCCGGGTCAGCCGCAGGTCGTGCACCCGCCGCTCCAGCTCGTCGCGGGCGCTGCGCAGGTCGCGCAGCCGCTGCGCCGCGACGCTGTCGCCATTCTCCACCTCCCGCGCCATGGCGGGGACCGCCTCCTCGTCGACCCGCCGCAGCACCGTCTCGCCGGCGGCGATGTGGTCGCCGAGGGCGTGGAACCAGTCGAGCGTGGCGCGGTAGAGCCGCTCCAGCTTCTCCACATCCTCGAGCAGCCGGGTGCGGTGGCTGTCCAGCCGGTCGCCGACCTCCTCCACCTGGCCCTTGATGGTCTCGTAGCGCTGCACGACCTTGGCCGTCTCGGTGCCGGCCTTGTTGAAGATGCGCGCGAAGAAGCCGGGCTTCTCGGCCAGGCCGCGCATGTCGAAGCCGCGCAGCGTGCCGAGCAGGGTCGAGAGGGTGACGCCGGCCTCGCCGGCCTCGCGGTTGCGGGCCCCCTCCAGCATGGCATCGGCAGCCAATGTCGCGCGGTTCTGCGCATCCTGGCCGAAGCGGAGGATGCTGCCGGGATCGGCGATGTCGATGCGGGCGGCGAGCGCCTGCACCTCCGCCTCGCGCCCCTCGGGCACCGTCTGCAGCGCCGCCTCCAGCGCCTCGGGGGTGATGTCGCGCAGCGGGGTCTGCGCCGTCCGTGTCTCGCGGCCGCTCATCGGTAGCCTTCCTCACGCAAGCGGTCCGAGAGGACCTTCACCTGGATCTCCAGCGCCTCGCTTTCCTCGCGCGACAGGCGCTGCCGCAGCTCGCCGGCGGTCTGGGTCAGCTCGTCGAGCAGCCCGGGCAGGGTCTCGGGCGGCGCCGCGCCCGCCTCCAGCCGCTGCACGATCCGGTCCAGCCCGTCGAGCTGCACGGTGAGGAAGCGGCGGGCCATCGGCAGACGGTCCGGCCGCTGGACGAGGTCGTCCAGCACCCCGCCCATCGCCGCCGCGACGCCCTGCAGCCGCCAGTCGCCGCGCCGCTGCGCCACCGTCTCGATGCGCGCCAGCCGGCCGCGGCTCTCCTCGATCAGGGCTGGCGGCGCGGCGGGCGGCACGGGCTCCGGCACCGGCTCGGGCGGCGGCGGGGGAGGCGGCGCCTCGGGCAGCGCGGTATAGGTGAGCCGGGTGCCGTAGAGGGCGCCGGCGGCCATCACGAAGGGGAAGATCGTGCCCATGCCGGCGGCCATATGCGCCGCCAGGCCGGTGCCGGCGGCCATGATCCAGGCGGCGCGGTTGGCGTCGCCCAGCCGGCCGCGGCGCAGCACCCGCGTCGCCAGCAGGCTGGCCCCGAAGCCGAGCAGGGAGCCGGTGACGATCCGGTTGTCGCCGCCGAGCGCGGCGATGAGCGCGGCGGCCAGCAGGGGCGAGGCGACGATCGGCAGCGCATAGCCACGCAGGCGGGTGCGCAGCCCGATCCAGCCGGCGAGCAGGTCGCGGAGCATCAGTCGAACAGGCTGGCGATGGCGCGGAACAGCGCGATCATGCCGGTCAGCCAGAGGGTCGCGGTCAGCAGCGCGCTGCCCCACGCCCAGACGAGCGGGGTATGCAGCGCCGGCGGCGACGAGGCGCCCGACGGAGTGGCCCTGGTGGGCTCCTGCCACGGCCCTGCCCCCGGGGGGGCGGCGTTCAGGGGAGGCGCGTTGCGCGTGTCCATTGCGCGGCGTTACATCGCGTGAAGCGGGCGGCGGATCAAGCGGCGTCCCCGTAACGATGCCTTTGTAACGATGCATGACAGGCGGGAGCGCAGCATGGACAAGGTGGCCGTGGTGGGGGCGGGGCTCATCGGCCGCGCCTGGGCGATGGTCTTCGCGCGTGCCGGGCTCGCCGTCTCGCTCTGGGACAAGGCGGAGGGCGTCGCCGACCGCGCCATGGGGCTGATCGGCGCCAGCCTGGCCGACCTCCGGGCCGCCGGGCTGGTGCAGGAGGCGCCCGAGGTAATCGCTGCCCGCATCACCCCCGCCGCGACGCTGGCCGACTGCGTCGCCGGCGCGATCCATGTGCAGGAGAACGGGCCGGAGCGGCTGGCCCCGAAGCAGGACCTCTTCGCCGAGCTCGACCGCCTCTGCCCGCCGGAGGTGCCGCTGGCCAGTTCCACCTCCGGCATCCCGGCGAGCGACTTCACCGGCAACCTGCCCGGCCGCGGCCGCTGCCTCGTCGCGCATCCGGTGAACCCGCCCTATCTCGTGCCGCTGGTCGAGCTGGTCGGCGCGCCCTGGACGGAGCCGGCGGTGGTGGCCCGCACCCGGGCGCTGATGCAGCGCGTCGGCCAGGTGCCGGTGACGGCCTTCAAGGAGACGCCGGGCTTCGTCCTGAACCGGCTGCAGGCGGCGCTGCTGGCGGAGGCCTTCCGCATGGTGCGGGACGGCGTGATGGCGCCCGCGGATATCGATGCCTGCGTCCGGGAAGGGCTCGGCCTGCGCTGGTCCTTCATGGGGCCCTTCGAGACCATCGACCTCAACGCGCCGGGCGGCGTCGAGGACTATGTCGGGCGTTTCGGCCCGCTGATGGGCGGCATCACCGAGGAGCAGACGCCCTACGACTACGACGCGCCGACGGTCGGGCGGGTGACGGCGGAGCGGCGCGCGGCGCTGCCGCTCGACCAGATCGAGGCACGGAGCGCCTGGCGCGACCGGCGCCTGATGGCGCTGATCGCCCACAGGCGCGGCCAGCCGGGCTGAGGCGCGGCGCCGGCCTCAGCGCCGGGCGGCGCTGGCCTGGCTGACGGTCATGTCGGCCAGCGTCTCGAAGGCGGAAGGCCGCGCGCTGACCGGCATCTCGGCGAGCTGCTCGAAGCGCATGCTGCGCTGCATGGGCTGGATGGCGGCGAAGCGGGTCGCCGGCATGTCGTCGGGGCGGTTGTAGATGAAACCGTAGGTGGGATAGGTTTTGCCGAAGCTCGTCGTGTCGTAGCCGAGCTGCACCCGCACCGCCGACCAGTCATTCGCCTCGGAGACGTCGACGACGTTGATGTTGTGCATGATCATGCCCTTGCGGAGGCCGGCGCCCCCCCAATTGGCGTGGTCGATCAGCACGTGGCGCGGGCCGAGGACGCGGCTGACCACGGCGACATGGCCGAGGCGCATGCCGTTGGTGGAGCGGAAGGCCATGATGGACCCCGGCTCCGGGCGCTGGCCGCGATCGTAGCGGCCGGCCGCGTTCGCCCACCAATCGCCGCCATTGCCGCGGATCTGCATGCCGGTGACGTCGCGCGCATAGGGGACGCAGGAAATGCCGCCGACGCTGGCCAGGCTGGCACTGCCGCGACGGGCGGCGCGATGCGCCTTGTGGGCATGCTTCTGCGACGTGGCGACGGCGTGCGGGTGGCGCTTCGCGGCATGGCCGGCCGGCCGGCCCGTGCTGGCGGCATCGGCGGAATTTATTACGATACTAAAACCAAAAGCCACGCACACTGCCAGGGTCGTGTCCACGACGCGCATATTGCCTGCCCCCGTTCTTACCCCTGCCGCAACGACGCCGGCGACGCCCGGTGCTTTGAGCGCACCTTGACCTCACGCCTCACGGAGCCATCACGGTCTTTCGGGTAACAAGCGGTCACGGAACCGACAATGCGGTGCAGTGAAACACATCGAAATGGCGTTTGATTTGTCAGATCAGCGCTTGCCTTGAGCAGCGCAAAGGGACTGATGTCCTAAAAATACGAGGATTGAAAACGTCTGCAACAGTGTGGCGACAGGATTGCAACGGTAGCGCGGCAGCAGATCGGCCACGGCATGCGGGGAATATCGAGCCGAGTCATGCACCTTCCAGGCGTTCCTGCCTGGAAGGTGCAACAGGCCAGCCTCAGCGGCAGGCCGTGACCATGATTTCCACCAGATGGCGCGAATCCGCCATGTTGGCCTCGACGCAGGCCCGCGCCGGACGGCCGGCATCGCCGAGCCAGGACACCCAGACCTTGTTCATCGCGTCGCGGTCGGTGATGTGCTTCACCCAGATCTGCGCCGTCAGCAGGCGGGTCTTGTCGGTGCCGTTGTTCTCCAGCGCCCGGTCGATCTTGGCGACCACCTCCTCGGTCTGGCCGGTGATGTCCTTCGAGAGGTCATCGGCGGTGATGCCGGCGAGGAAGACGAAGTTGTGGTACTCGACCGAGGTCGAGAGGATGGCATTGCTGCCCTGGCGGTTGATCTTGGACATCGGCGGGGCCTCTCCGTTGCGGGAGAGGCGGTTCTAGACCGGAAAGCCGGTGGCGTCAGCCGGGGGCGCCGGCGAGAACCAGCCCGTGGCCGTCCGGGTCGCGCAGCAGGCGCGCCGCGCCGGGGGCGGGATCGTCCGGCGCGCCGGTGGGCACCAGCCGCAGCCGCGTCGCGGCCAGATCCGTCTCGCGCAGATCCACCGGGCGCGGCCGTGGGCGCAGCGCCGGCGCATAGCCGAGCAGCTCGAGATGCGGCGGGGCCGCGGCGGGGCGCAGCGCCGTCACCGTGGCCTCGGCGCCCGGCAGGCCGTCCAGCCGCGCCTGCTCCGGCCCGGCATTGGCGCTGCCGCCGGCGACGGCGAAGCCGAGCGCGGCATAGAAGGCGATGCTGGCCGCGCTGTCCGAGACCGCGATGGCCGAATGGTCGATGCCGAGGCACGGGCCGCCAGGCGCGCCGCGCCAGGCCGGCGGCCAGCGGTCCGCCGGGAATTCCAGCAGCTCCAGCGGATGCCCCTCGGGATCGCGGAACTTGAAGGCGGTGACGCCGCCGGAGCTGGCCGGCAGGCGCTGCGGCCCATCGACCGAGATCGGGTTCCAGCCCGGCTGGCGCAGCAGCTGCGCATAGGCGGCGCGCATATCGGCGACGACGATCGCCATGTGCTGGAACCAGAGATCGCAGCTCCGGCTATCGACGGGGTAGGGGCGGCCGGGCGGGTCGGCGGCCCAGAGCTCGATGGCCTGCGCGCCGAGGCGGAGGCGCTGCAGCGTGCCCTGGCCGGGCAGGCCGGTCAGGCGCCTGATGGCCGCGCCGGCCAGCGCCGGCCCCTCCGGGCGGCAGCCGAAGGCCGCCTCGTAGAACGCCGCGAGACGCGCCACGCAGCCGGTGCTGAGGCCGATCGCGGCGATCCGCCAGCCGCTGCGCGCCGCCTCCGCGCTCAGGGCCATTGCGCGCCGCGGCGATTGAGGAAGATGGCATAGAGGCTGTGCGAGGCGGCGATGAACAACCGGTTCCTCGCCGGGCCGCCGAAGGTGAGGTTGGAGACGCGGTGCGGCACCAGGACCTTGCCGAGCAGCCCTCCCTCCGGGCTGATGCAGTGCACGCCATCGGCGGCGCTCGACCAGAGATTGCCGTCCTCGTCCACCCGCATCCCGTCGCAATAGCCGGGCGAGACCGTGTGGAAGACCTCGCCGCCCGACAGGCGCCGCCCGTCCAGCGCGACGTCGAAGACGCGGATATGCTGCTTCGGCGCCTCGCCGGTCTGGTCGCCCGTCTCGGCCACATAGAGGCGGCGCTCGTCGGGCGAGAAGGCGAGGCCGTTCGGCCCGTCGAAATCCCCGGCCATGCAGCGGATCTCGCCGCTTCCGGGGTCGAGGCGGTAGAGCGCCGGCGGCTGCTCGGACACCTGCCGGCCGCCCTCGTAGTCGGTCTGGATGCCGTAGAGCGGGTCGGAGAACCAGATGCTGCCGTCCGACTTCACCACCACGTCGTTCGGCGCGTTGAGCCGCTTGCCGTCGTGATGCGTGACGAGGCGCGTCACCGTGCCGTCCCATTCGGTGCGGTAGAGGCAGCGCCCGCGATGCGAGCAGGCGATCAGCCGCCCCTGGCGGTCGCGCGTCTGGCCGTTCGCGTAGTCCGACGGGGCGCGGTAGGTGCTGACGCCCCTCTCCTCCGTCCAGCGCATCGTCCGGTTGCGCGGCAGGTCCTGGAACAACAGGCAGTCGGCATCGCCCATCCAGACCGGCCCCTCGACCCAGCGGAAGCCCTCGGCGAGCAACTCGAGCGGCGCATTGTCGAGGACGTAACGCGCGAAGCGCCGGTCGTGGATCTCGAAGCCGTCCATGGCCGCTACCGGAACCGGCAGGGCGTGGCGAGGTCGGGCGGCGCATCCATCTGCACCACCATCAGCACCGCCGGCCCGTCGCCGACCGTGCCGGAGAGATGGCCCTTGCGGCCGTCCCGCTCGCGCGTGCCCTGATCCTCGCCGAAGGAGATCTCGCCCGGGCCCATCTCGACCCGCTGCCCATCCATGGATTCGACGAACCAGCGGCCGGAGAGGGGGATGATCCATTGCGGCCGCGGGTTCTCGTGCCAGGCGCCGACCCAGCCCACCGGCTGCACCGTCACCATCACCGTCATGCCGCCATGCGTCTTCTGCCCCTGCCATTGCGGTGCCGCCGGCGGGTTCATCGAGTGCAGGGCGAACTCGGTCAGGCTGCAGCGGGTCTGCCGGCTGATGCCCTGCGCGTCGGTCCAGAGATGCCAGTAGGGGATGCGTGGCGCGGCGTCGCTCATCTCAGCCTCCGATCGTCCAGGCGGCATAGGGGTGGGAGGAGCCGAAGGGATCGGCCAGGAAGCTCCCGAGCGAGAGCGTGCCCGCGCCGAAGGCCAGCACCAGGAAGCCGCCGGCGAGGGAGACGTTCTTCAGGAAGTCCCAGAACAGGTTCCGCCCCCGGCTCTCGCCGGCCTGCCAGAAATCGCCGGGCTGCCAGAAGCGCTTCCAGAGCAGCGCCGTCGCCACGCAGTAGCCGGCAAGGACCAGCGCGGCGAGCCTGTCGGCGATGCCGGTCAGGATCCCGAGCGGGGCCAGGATCTCGATGCCGAGCCCGCAGAGGATCAGCAGCCGGGCGAGGGCGGCGTTCGGCGCGATCTCGCGCGCCTGTCCGACCGCGCCCTGGAAGTTGAGGATCTTGTCGAGCGCGCTGAAGGGCAGGAACAGGATCACCAGCATCAGCCGGACCCCGAGCGTCACCGCGAAACCAGAGGTCATGCCGCCCTCCGCCGCGCATCGCCGCAAGGCGGGGCGGCCCATTGCATGGCGGCCCTATCGCCGGGGCGGGGCGGCGGTTCCGCGGCCGGGCGGCGCCGTGGCGGAACGGCGGCCGGGCCCCTGGCGTTGGCCGTCCCGCCGGAGCAAGCTGCGAGGGACGGGCCTGCCATGGCAGCCGAACGCTACGACGTGATCATCATCGGCTCCGGCCCCGGCGGCGGCACCATGGCCTGGCGCCTGGCCCAGACCGGCAAGCGGATCCTGCTGCTCGAGCGCGGCGAGTACCTGCGCCGCGAGAAGGAGAATTGGGACAGCCGCGCCGTCTTCCTGGAAGGCCGCTACCAGGCGCCGGAGACCTGGACCAATGCGGCCGGGGACAGCTTCCATCCCGGCCTGCACTATGCCGTCGGCGGCAACAGCAAGGTCTATGGCGCCGTGCTCTTCCGGCTGCGGCTGGAGGATTTCGGCGAGATCCGGCATCCGGATGGCGTCTCGCCCGCCTGGCCGCTCGGCTACGACGTCTTCGAGCCCTACTACCAGGCGGCCGAGGAGCTCTACCAGGTGCACGGGCTGCGCGGCGAGGATCCGACCGAGCCGCCCTGCGCCAAGCCCTACGCGCATCCGCCGGTCTCGCACGAGCCGCGGATGCAGGAGCTCTTCGACGGGCTGAGGCACGAAGGCCACCATCCCTTCCACCTGCCGATCGGCGTGCGGCTGGAGGAGAAGGGAGGCGAGCCGACGCCGCATTCGCCCTGCATCCGCTGCTCCACCTTCGATGGCTTCCCCTGCCTGGTGAACGGCAAGGCGGATGCGCAGGTGATCTGCGTCGACCCGGCGCTGCGAGCGCATCCGAACCTCACCCTGATGACCGGCACCTATGTCGAGCGGCTGCACACGGACCCGCTGGGACGGGTGGTGACCGAGGTCGAGGCCATCCGCGGCGAGGAGCGGCTCCGCTTCGCGGCCGATTGCGTCGTCGTCGCCTGCGGCGCGCTCTCCTCGGCGCTGCTGCTGCTCCGCTCGGCGAGCGACGCGCATCCGGACGGGCTGGCGAACGGCTCCGGCCTCGTCGGGCGGAACTACATGCGGCACAACAATGCGGCGGTGATGGCGATCTCCCGCCGGCCGAACCCGACGCGCTTCCAGAAGACCATCGGCCTGAACGACTTCTATCTCGGCGCGCCCGACTGGGACTACCCGCTCGGCCATATCCAGATGCTCGGCAAGTCGGACGGCGTCCAGATCGAGGCCGAGGGCCTGCCCGATGCCCTGCAATGGCTGCCCACCCGGCCCTTCGACTGGGTGGCGCGGCATTCGGTGGATTTCTGGCTCACCTCCGAGGATCTGCCGCTGCCGGAGAACCGCATCCACTACCGCGACGGCAAGGTGCATCTCGACCTGACCGAGACCAACATGGAGGCGCATCGCCGGCTGCGGGAGAAGCTGCGCGGGCTCTGCGACCGGCTCGACATCCACCCGCATCTGCTCGACCGCCGGCTCTATCTCGGGCGCGACATCCCGATCGGCGGCACCGCACATCAGGCCGGCACGCTGCGCTTCGGCCCCGACCCGGCCGGCGCGGTGCTCGACCTGGACTGCCGGGCGCATGAGCTCGACAACCTCTACGTCACCGATGCGAGCTTCTTCCCCTCGATCGGCGCAGTGAACCCGACGCTCACCATCATCGCCAATGCGCTGCGGGTCGGCGACCGGATCGCCGAGCGGCTGGCGGGAGGCTGAGGCGGCGCTGCGCCGCCGCCTTCAGCGGGCGCCGGCCGTCGGCTCCGGCCGCTCCTCGAGCGCCGCCGTCATCCCGGGCAGGCGGCGCCAGCCCCAGGCGAGCACGCCGAGCGCCAGCAGCATCGCCAGGATGGTCGGCAGGCGCAGCCCGAACAGCTCGCCGAGCGTGCCCAACAGGAGCGCGCCGAGCGCCGGGCAGGCCCGGGTGATGAGCCCCCAGAGGCTGAGGACCCGGCCGCGCATGCTCGCATCGGCGGCGTTCTGCACCAGGGTCTGGGTGGTGATGCCATGCGCCGAGCCCGCCGCCCCCATCGCCGCGGCGCAGAGCAGGGCGAAGGGGAAGAAGCCGGTGGCAACGAAGCCGATGGTGCAGATCGCCTGCACGCCCACCGCGCCGACGGCGATGCGCGTCGTGCCCTGCATGCGGCCGCGATTGGCCACCCAGAGCCCGGTGATCAGCGCGCCGACGCCGATGCAGGCCGTCAGCAGGCCGAGCCCTTCCGGCCCGCGATGGAACAGCCGCTCGACATAGGGCGGCAGGATCTCCTGCACGCCGCGCATCAGCACGGCGCAGATGGCGGCGAAGATCAGCAGCGGCCCGATGCCAGGGTGCCGCCCGGCATAGCGGAAGCCGGCCGCCGCCTCGGCCCAGACGCTGCCCTCGGGCGCATGGCCGCGGCGCTGCGAGGCCTCGACCCGCAGCAGCGGCATGCTGGCGCAGGCGAGCACATAGGCGAGGCAATTGAACAGGATCGCCGGCACCACGCCGCTGGTGGCGATCAGCGGCCCGGCGATGACCGGGCCGATGAAGCGGGCGACGTTGAAGCAGAGCGAGTTGCAGGCGACCGCCGCCGGCAGGTCGGCGCGCGGCACCAGCCCCGGCATCAGGCTCTGCCGCGCCGGCTGCGAGAAGCTCGCCGCCGTGCCGCTCATCGCCTCGCAGGCCAGCAGGAGGCCGATGCTGATCTCGCCCGTTGCCACCATGGTGGCGACCAGCGCCGCCTCGCAGGCGATGACCGCCTGGGAGAGCATGGTCAGCCGCACCCGGTCCATGCGGTCGGCGACCGCCCCGGCGATGGGGCTGAAGATCACCGCCGGGGCGAGGTCGGAGAAGGCGCACATGCTGACCCAGAAGGCGCTGTGCGTCATTTCCCAGGCGAGCCAGGAGACGCCCATCCGGTGCGCCCAGAGGCCGGTCCAGGAGAGCAGCGAGGCGCCGAAGAAGATCTGCGCGTCGCGATGCGAGAGGGCTCGCCCAAGCGCCCCGAAGCTGGCCATGCCGCTACCGCCGGCGGGCGGCGGGGCGGCGGGCCGGGAAGCGGCGGCGCATCCTCAGCGCTGCGGCGGCGTGCGGGTGTTCTCCTGGACGCACTGGTCGGCCAGGCGGTCGCGCTCGAAGAGACGGCCCAGCCGGTCGGTCTCGGCGCGCTGCGAATAGATGCTGGCCTGCGAGCCGACGCGGGAATCCCGCTCGTCCTCGCGCATGAGCTGGCCGCGGTCGCGGGTGACGATGATCCGGTCGGCGTCGCGGCGGCAGGCGGCGGCGATCGCCGCCTGGTCCTGCACCGCCCGGCCCGGCGGCGGCGCGACATAGACCCCGCCGGGATTGCTCGGGATGACCGGCGGCGCGCCCTCGCGCGGCGGCGGCGTGAAGCTGAGGGGGGCGATCGCCGGATCGCGGCCGCCTCCGGCGCAGGCGGCGAGGCCGGCCAGCGCCAGCCCCGGCAGCATGGCCCGCAACAGGGGCTTCGCGGCATGGGGCGGACAGGGCAGGGGGCGGATCATGCGGATCATCTCATGCAATGCGGCGCTGCTCGGCGCCTGGCGGCAGACGATCCGACAATAGCCGCCGAAGCCCGGCCTCGTCGAACCTCGCCCCGGGATCGAGCGGCATGGAGGCGGCGGCGTCGAGCAGCGCCGGATGCAGCTCGATGCCCTCGGGCGTGACGTCGAAGAGGGGGGCGAGGGCGGGCACCCGGCCGAGCACCTCGACCAATGCGAGCAGGCGCAGGCACAGCGCGAGGCCCGGCAGCGTCCCGAGCCCGACCGCCGAATCGATCGCCTCCGCCCAGCAGCCGGCATCGGCATCGGTGATGGCGATCTCCGTCGACTCGCCATCGGGCCGGGCGAAATGCAGCAGCCGCGGCGCGCCCCAGAGATGCCGCGCCGCGGCATGGCGCGCGAGGGTCCAAGCGGAGAGCAGGGCGGCGGGCTGCACGGCGGGCAGGCGCTCCGGCGGCACCGGGACGGCATAGGCAAGGGCGCCGGCCGGGGTGCGGGCGACGCGGATGGGACCGGACATCATCTGAGAGTGGGGACCGGGGCCGCCGGAGGAAAGGGTCGGCCCGCCCCGCGGCCTCCGCGGCCCCTCGAGCAGATCCCGGTCAGATGGGATCACCTGATCGGGTGACGATGCTCTGAAGGCAACAGGCTGGAGCATGTGCCGGGAACCGGCGTGAACGGACGATGCTCCGGCCCCGCCGCTATCAGCGGTGGGTCAGGTAGCGCCGGTCGCCGGAGGGCGTATAGACGAAGGCCTCGTTGAGGGCGCTCCGGCAGGGCTTGTCCCAGGTGCAGCGCCCCGGGCCCGGGGCGGGCGGCGCGCTGGCGCTCGGCGGCGCCGGCGGCGCGATGGCCCCGGGCTTCGGCGGCTCCGCCGCGCCCCCGGCCAGGCTGGCGGCGCCGAGACCAAGCCCGGCGGCCAGCAGGATGATCGCTCGCTGCATCGGATACCCCCCGCGAAGGCTGCGCGCCGCCAGCACTGGCATGGAAGTCCGACCACTTTCTTGCCGCGGCGGGCGGCGGCGCGCGGGTTTGCCGAAATCCGGCGCCCGGGGTCAACTTGGCCAGGGCCGCTTGCCCCGGACGATGCCATGACCGATCCCGCCGACCTTCCCGCCACCCAGGCCGCACGGCGCCTCGCCGAGGGCAGCCTCTCCGCCGTCGAGATGACGGAGGCGCTGCTGGCCCGCATCGCGGACCGCGAACCGGTCCTGCGCGCCTTCGCCTGGCTCGACCCGGCCCTCGCCCTGCGCCAGGCGCGGGCGCTCGATGCCGCCCGGCGCGCCGGCCGTGCCGCCGGGCCGCTGCACGGCCTCTCGCTCGGCGTGAAGGACGTGCTCGACACCGCCGACCAGCCCTCCCAGTACGGCTCGCCGATCTGGGCCGGGCATCGGCCGCGCAGCGACGCGGCCTGCGTGGCGCTCGGTCGCCGGGCCGGGGCGGTGATCCTCGGCAAGACCGTCACCACCGAATTCGCCACCCGCCATCCCGGGCCGACGACCAACCCGGCCAATCCCGCGCATACGCCGGGCGGCAGCTCCTCCGGCTCGGCGGCGGGCGCCGCGGCCGGCGTCTTCCATGCCGGCTTCGCCACCCAGACCGCGGGCAGCATCATCCGCCCGGCCGCCTTCTGCGGCGCCGTCGGCTGCAAGCCGAGCTTCGGCACGCTGCACCGGGCGGGCATGAAGGTGATGAGCGAATCGCTCGACACCATCGGCGTCATCACCCGCAGCGTGGGCGATGCCGCGCTCGTCCTCGGCGGCCTCACCGGCCGGGATTACGGCAAGCCGGAGACGCGGCCCGGCACCGCCCCGCGCCTCGGCCTCTGCTGGGGCCCGACGGCGGATCAGGCGGCGCCGGAGACGCGGGCGCTGCTGGAGCGCGTGGCCACGGCGGCGGCACGCGCCGGGGCGGTGGTCCAGCCGCTCGAGATGCCGGCCGCGGTGGTGGCCGGCCTCGCGGCGCATCCGCTGGTGATGAACGGCGAATCGGCGGCGGCACTCGCCTGGGAGCTCGACCACGCCGCGCCGCTGCTCTCGCCCGGGCTGCGCGAGCGGCTGCAATGGGGCGCCGGCCAGGGGGCGGCGGCGCTGGCGGCGGGGCGGGCCGCCTTCGCCACCGCGCGCGCCGCCATCCGCGACCTGTTCGGCGAGGTCGATGCCATCCTGACGCCGAGCGCCCCGGGCGAGGCGCCCGAGGGGTTGGGCTGGACCGGCGACCCTGCCTTCAACTCGCTCTGGACCCTGCTGCACCTGCCCTGCGTCACGGTGCCCGCCGGCACCGGGCCGCGAGGCTTACCGCTCGGCGTGCAGATCGTCACCGGCTTCGGGGAGGATGCGGCGGCGCTCGCCTGGGCGGAATGGGTCCGGCAGGCCGCCGGATAGGCCGCCCCGCCGCGGCGGGCGGGCCGCTCAGCGCAGGCCCGCGAAGCCCGGCGCCTGCCGCAGCGCCTCGGTGGTGTCGAAGTCGCGGAGCACCGCGTCATCGGCCATCTCCACCTCGGCGACGCGGTCGGCATGCTTGCCGGCCAGGTGCCGCGCGCCGACATCGCCGCTGATGGTCATCATCTCGGGCAGGAATTCCCGCGCCCAGAGCATGGGGTTGCCCTGCTTGCCGCGGAAGGTCGGCATGACGATGGCGCGGCCCTCCTCGGGATCGAAGGCGGCGGCCAGCCGGTCGATCATCGCCGCGCCGACCAGCGGCATGTCGCCGAGGCAGATCACCACCCCCTCGACATCCTCCGGCAGGGCGGCGAGGCCGGCGCGGAGGCTGGCGGAGAGCCCCTCGGCGTAATCCTCGGCATGGGCGAAGCGGACCGGCCGGCCGGCCAGCGCCTCCTCCACCCGGGCACGCTCGTAGCCCGTGACCACCACCACCGGCCGGGCGCGCGAGGCGAGGACGTTGTCCACCACCCGCGCCACCATCGGCACGCCCTTGTCGTCCGCGACCAGCAGCTTGTTGAGCGGCGCCATGCGGCGGCTGCGGCCGGCCGCCAGCACCAGCGCCGCGACCTGTCGCGGCCGGCGTGGGGGGCGCGTCGGCGCCGCGGCCCGGGCCGCCTCGGCCCGCGGCAGGGGGCGGGCCTCGATCTCCTTCAGCAGCCCGCCGACCCCCATGCCCATGACGTCCCGCGGCGTCACCGCGAGGCCGGCGAAGAGGCGCTGCAGCACCCAGTCGATGCCGTTCAGCTTGGGCGACTTGGCACAGCCGGGCAGCACCAGCGCCGGGATGTCGTCGATATGGCCGAGGCAGATCAGGTTGCCGGGATCGACCGGCATGCCGAAATGGTCGATCGCCCCGCCGGCCCGGACGATGGCGGCCGGCCCGACATCGCGCCGGTCCACCACGGCCGAGGCGCCGGCGACGAGCAGGAGCTGGGCGCCATGCCGGCGCAGGCGGTTCAGCGCATCGGCGATCGGCGTCGTCTCGTGCCGGCAGCGCTCCGGCGGCATCAGGCTGCCGCAGAGCGCCTCCACCCGGTCGCGCGTCGCCTCGACCGCGCCCTCCATCACGCTCTCCTTCACCCCCGGCAGCTCGCTCAGCACCAGCCCGACCTTGAGCGGGCGGAAGGGGTGCAGCGCCAGCGGCGGCGGGCCCTGGCGGATCATCGTCTCCGCCACCTGCAGCACCGGGCCGGGCACGGCGAAGGGGATCACCTTGATCGTCGCCAGCATCTCCTTGGCCGCCACCGGCTGGTGCGAGGCGAGGGTCGCCAGGGTGAGCGATTCATCGAGCGCGTTCAGGCGGTTGACGAGCTGCGCGTCGATGACGAGCAGGCCGGAGGTCTCGGCGAGCAGGTTGACCCGGCCGGTCGAGGCGCGCGAGCGCGCCAGCAGCGGCCCGACCAGCGCATCGGCGATGCGGTCGGCCGCCTCGTCCTCCGGCACGTCGCCCGGCTCGAGCCGGGCCGTGATCACGCTGCCATGCCCGCCCTGCTGCAGGGCCGCGACCGCCGCCTGGTCGAGCACGGTGCCCTTCTTCAGCACCCGGCCCGGCAGGCGGATGGTATGGGCGAGGATGGCGCCGCGCGCCTCGTCCAGCGGTGTCGGCCCGAAGATCATGCCGCGGCGGCCGGGGCGGGCGCGGCGCGTCGGGCCAGCGCCGCGCCGCGCCGGGCGGCGACGACCTCGGCGAGGATCGAGAGCGCGATCTCGGGGGCCGTCACCGCGGCGATGTCGAGGCCCACCGGGGCACGGATGCGCGCCATCGCCGCCTCGCCATGCCCCATCTCGGCGAGGCGCGCGACGCGCTTGGCATGCGTCCGCCGGCTGCCGAGCGCGCCGATGTAGAAGCACGGGGAGCGCAACGCGATGTCGAGCGCGGGATCGTCGAGTTTCGGATCATGGGTCAGCGTCACCACCGCGGTCCGCGCATCCGGCGCGAGGGCGCGCATGGCGTCGTCGGTCCATTCATGGATCAGCGTGATGCCCGGGAAGCGGTCGGCCGTCGCCCAGGCGCGGCGCGGATCGACGACGGTGACCGCGAAGCCGGTGGTCTGCGCCATCGGCACCAGCGCCTGCGCGATATGCACGGCGCCGACCACGATGAGGCGGAGCGGCGGGTTGTGCGGGTGCACGAACCAGGCCTCGCCATCCAGGGTGAGGTTGGCGGCCGCGTCGTCGCGCAGCGCCGCCTCGGCCGCCTCGGCGAGGGCGCCGGGCAGGGCGGCATCCGGCCAGAGGCATTGCTCGCCATCCGAGAGCCGGGTCAGCAGCGCGACCGGGCGCTTGGCGGCCTGCGCCGCCTGCAGCGCGGCGAGGAGCGCCGGCGTCACGCCAGCTTCTCCACGAAGACCTTCAGCTTGCCGCCGCAGGCGAGCCCCACCTCCCAGGCCCGCTCGTCGGAGATGCCGAAATCGAGCAGCTGCGGCGAGCCGGTCCGCATGGTCTGCTGCGCCGCATCGGCGACCGCGCCCTCGATGCAGCCGCCGGAGACGCTGCCGGCGAGCTTGCCGGTGGCGCTCACCGCCAGCCGCGAGCCGGCGGGGCGGGGCGAGGAGCCCCAGGTCTCCACCACCGTGGCCAGGGCCACGGGTTCGCCGGCCGCCCGCCAGGCGGCGGCGGTCGCCAGCACATCCTCGGAATCACTCATGCTGCGATTCTCCTCCCGGGCTGCGGCCGGCTCAGGCTTTCCACCAGCGCCCGCAGGCTGTGCAGATTATGCACGGGGCGGAACTCGTCCACATGCGGCAGCATCGCCCGGATCCCCTGGGATCTGGGCTGGAAGCCCTCGTAGCGCAACAGCGGGTTCAGCCAGACCAGGCGGCGGCAGGAGCGGCGCAGCCGGTCGGTCGCCTCGGCGAGCCCCTTGGCGCCGTCGCGATCCAGCCCATCCGTGATCAGCAGCACCACGGCGCCCTGGCCGAGCACGCGCCTCGCCCATTGCCGGTTGAACAGCTCGATCGCCTCGCCGATGCGCGTGCCGCCGGACCAGTCGGGCACGACATGCGAGACCAGCTCGAAGGCCACCTCGGCGTCGCGGTGGCGGAGCTGCCGGGTGACATTGGTCAGGCGCGTGCCGAAGAGGAAGCTGTGCACCCGGTCGCGGTCATTGGTCACGGCATGCAGGAAATGCAGCAGGATCTGCGCGTAGCGGGCCATGCTGCCGGAGATGTCGCAGAGCGCGACCAGCGGCGGCGGCCGCGTGACCTTGCGGCGGCGGGCGAGGGTGAGGATCTCGCCGCCCTGGTGCAGGCTGGCGCGGATGGTGGCGCGGAGATCGACGCCCGGCCCTTCCGGGTCGGGCCGGAAGCGGCGCGTCGGGCGATCCTCGAGCGGCAGGACGAGCTTCTGGATCTCGCGCTTCGCCGCGGCGATCTCAGCCGCCGACATGGCCTCGAAATCCATGCTCTGCAGGCGCTCGCGCTCGCTGACCGTCATCGCCACCTCGAGCGGCGGCCGCTCCTCCGGCTCGGGCGGCGGCTGCGGCGGCTGGCGCGGCGGGGTCATTGCCTCCGCGACCCGGCGGCTGGAGGGGGGGGGCTTCTGCCGCTCCTTGAACCCGTCCAGCAGGGCCATGGCGGCGGCGTTGCGGCCGGCCTCGGGGTCGCGCCAGAACAGCAGGAAGGCCTGGTCGAAGACGTCGAATTGCTCGTGCCGGCGGACCATCGCCGCCCGCAGCGCGGCATGCACCTGCCGGCGGTCGCCGATATCGACCAGGGTGAGCGCCTCGGCGGCGGCCAGGCTCTCGGCCGGGCCGACCGGCAGGCCGGCCCGCCGGAGCAGCCGGCCGAAGGCCAGCAGGTTGCCGGCGAGCGCCGTCCCCGAGGGCTTGATCAGCGCCGGCATGGCGGCGAACTCGCTCATCCCTCGGAACCTCCGATCATGCGGGCGCCGTCGCGGCGGGGCCGGACATGGCGCCGGGGGCAGTCGGGGCGGCGGTCGGGGCGCCGGCCGCGTCCCGACCGCTCAGGCCGCCGCCTGCTTCGCCTCGGCCACCAGCCGGGCGGCCTCGGCGCCGCGCAGCTTGGCGATGTCGTCCTGATATTTCAGCAGCACGCCGAGGGTTTCGTCCACCACCGCCGGCTCCAGCTCGCGCGCATCCAGCGCCGCCAGGGCCGCTGCCCAGTCGATGGTCTCGGCGACGCCGGGCAACTTGAAGTAGTCGCCGCCGCGCAGCCGTTGCACGAAGGCGACGACCTGGGCCGAGAGCCGCTCCGGCACGCCGGGCGCGCGGATGCGGAGGATGGCACGCTCGCGCGCCGCATCCGGATAGTCCACCCATTGATAGAGGCAGCGCCGGCGGATGGCGTCATGCACCTCGCGCGTGCGGTTGGAGGTGATGATGACGATGGGCGGGATCTCGGCCCGGATCGTCCCGAGCTCGGGCACGCTGAGCTGGAAATCGGCCAGGATCTCGAGCAGGAAGGCCTCGAAGGGCTCGTCGGCGCGGTCGAGCTCGTCGATCAGCAGCACCGCAGGGCCGCCCTCGGGGGAGAGGGCCTGGAGCAGGGGCCGCTCCTGCAGGAATTCCCGCGCATAGATGCCGCGCTCCAGCGCCGCCCGGTCGGCGGCCTGGCCGCTCGCCTCGGCGAGGCGGATCGCCATCAGCTGGCGGGCGTGGTTCCACTCATAGGCCGCGGCCGAGAGGTCGAGCCCGTCATAGCATTGCAGCCGGACCAGCCGCCGCGGCAGCTCGCGCGCCAGCACCTTGGCGATCTCGGTCTTGCCGGTGCCGGGCTCGCCCTCGAGGAAGAGCGGCCGGCGCATCCGGAGCGAGAGATGCACCGTCGTCGCCAACCCTCTGTCGGCGACATAGCCGCCGCCGGCGAGCAGCGCCTGCGTCGCCTCGACGCTCGCCGGCAAATCCGGGGCGCCGGTGGGGGGCAGGGCCGCCGCAGCCTCCCCAGGGCCGGTCCCGAGGGGATCGCTCACAGGAACATCAGCGCCAGGATGATGAGCATCAGGACGCAGCCGATCCAGAATTGCAGCGGCAGGCCGAAGGGCTCGATCTCGAGCAGCAGCCGCAGCGGCTTGATGGCATCGGTGTCCACCGGGCGCGGGTTCGGCCGGTAGACCGGCTTGCCGCCGCCGGCGCTCGGCCCCTCGGCGCCATGCTGGGTGAGCGGGCCCGCGGCGTCGAGGTCGCGCAGATACTCGGTGTCGGTGTTGGCGGCCGGGGCGCCATGGGCGGCGGCGCCGACGCGGCGGTCTGTCGCGGCCCGGTTGCCGGGGCTGGTGGTCGCGGCCGCGGCGGCCGCGTTGCTGGCCGCCTCGGGCGCCGCGCCGGCGCCGGCCGCCATGGCGGCCGCCGGTTGCGCCGCGGCCAGGGCCGGCTCGGCGGCCGGCTCGGGCGTCAGCCGGGCGGCGAAGCGGTCGAAGAACTGGTCGGCCATCTGCTTCGCGGTGCTGTCGATCAGCCGTGCGCCGAGCTGCGCCATCTTGCCGCCGACCTGCGCCTTGACGTTGTACTTCAGGAGCGTCTCGGCCGGGCCCAGCTCCTCCAGCGCGACATCGGCGCCGCCCTTGGCGAAGCCCATGGCGCCGCCATTGCCCTCGCCGCTGATGGTGTAGCTGGCGGGCGGGTTGATGTTCTCGAGCTTCACCTTGCCGCCGAACTTCGCCGACATCGGGCCCAGCTTGACGCCGACGCGGGCCTGGAACTGGTCATCGGCGGTCCGCTCGACGGACTCGCAGCCCGGAATGGAGGCACGGAGCGCCTCCGGATCGTTCAGCGCTTCCCAGACTTGCTGCCGCGGCGCGGGGATGCGCCGCTCGCCGGTCATTTCCATGCTCTGCTCCCGCGTTTGGCCCGGACCTTAGGCGCCGGTCCGCGGGAGGGAAACCCCTGGGGCGGGGCCTCGGTTCGCCGGCCGCATCGACCGCGCCGCAGCGGCCCCGGCCGCCCCGGCCAGGGCGGCCGGATGGACCTGCGCCGAGGGGGGTGGGCACCCGGGATGGGCGCTTGGGCCGGGCGCCCGGGGCGGGGCCCGCGATCCACCCCGGCTATTGCCAGCTTCCGACCTCCGGAATTGACAGCACCGGGCTCTGGTCCCCTTCTCCCGGAACGCCAGCAGGAGATCCGCCATGCCCTATGTGATCGGTGCCGATGTCCCGGACGAGCCGGCCGGACTGCGCTTCCGCCGCCTGCTCGAGCGGCCGGAGATCCTGCAGATGCCAGGCGCCCATTTCGGCATGGCGGCGCTGCTGGCGAAGAAGGCCGGCTTCGAGGCGCTCTACCTCTCCGGCGCCGCCATGACCGCGACCATGGGGCTGCCGGATCTCGGCATGATCACGGTGGACGAGGTCTGCTTCTGGATCCGCCAGGTCAACCGCGCCGCCGGCCTGCCGATGCTGGTCGATGGCGATACCGGCTATGGCGAGGCGCTGAACGTCATGCACATGGTGCGCGCCTTCGAAGAGGCGGGCGCCGGCGCCGTGCATCTCGAGGACCAGCTCCTGCCGAAGAAATGCGGCCATCTGAACGACAAGAAGCTGGCCGATGCGCATGACATGGCGGCCAAGGTCGCCGCCGCCCGCAAGGCCCGCAAGCACCTCTACATCATCGCCCGCACCGATGCGGCGGCGAGCGAGGGGATGGATGGCGCGGTGGCGCGCGCCAGGCTCTACCTCGAGGCGGGGGCGGACGCGATCTTCCCCGAGGCGCTGAACACCCGCGAGATGTTCACCGAATTCGCCCGCCGCATGCCCGGCGTGACGCTGCTGGCGAACATGACCGAGTTCGGCCGCACGCCCTTCTTCACCGCCGCCGAGTTCCAGGCGATGGGCTATGCCATGGTGATCTGGCCGGTCTCGCATCTCCGGGTGGCGGCCAAGGCCATCGAGGAGCTCTATGCCTCGATCCGCGCCAATGGTGGCACGCATAAGATGGTCGAGCGCATGCAGACCCGGGCCGAGCTCTACGCCACCATCGGCTACCACGATTACGAGTCGCTGGATGCGACGCTGGTCAAGACCGTGATCCCGACCGGGATGCCGCAGCGGGGCTGATCTCCTCCCCCGGGCAGCCGTCCCCGGCTGCCCCCTGGCGCGGGAGGGCTGCCCCGGCTGGCCGGCCAGGGCAGCCCCGACGCATCAGCGGCGCAGCTCTTCCGGCACCTTGCCGCCGTTCTGCGCCAGCTTCTGCATGACCTGGCGGTGCAGCCAGATGTTCATGGCCGCGGAATCCGAGGTGCTGCCGTCGTAATGCAGCTCCTGCGCAAGCTCCTTCCGGGCCTCGAGGCTGCTGTCGAGGCCGAGCAGCTTCATCAGGTCGACGATGGAGTGCTTCCAGTCGAGCTTCTGCGGCGCCTTCGCCGCCAGCCCGTCGAGCAGCGCCGCGACATCGACATCGCTGATCGAGGGCGTCTGGCCGGAGGCGCCGGCCGCACCGTCCGGGGCGCCCGGCGTGGCCGGGGCGGCGCCGGACGGGGATGCGCCGCTGCCGGGCTGCGCGGCCGCCTGGCTGTGGCCGAAGATCTTCGACAAGATGTTTCCGAAAACGCTCATGCTTCATCCTCCAGACGGTCATGTCGGACGGAAACTCTAACGAAGCTTGCCTAGCGCGGTTTGCCTCGGCACCTGGATCACCGGAGCGTCATCGGAATGGGGGCTGCCCGCGGCGGGCCTGAATCCGCCGGCCGCGCCGCCGGCGGCCGATGGCGGGGGCACCGCCCCGACCGGGTCACGGCATGTAGCTGCCGCCATTGATGTGCCAGACCTGCCCGGTGACCCAGGCCGCCTTCCCGGACGCCAGATAGACGGCGAGATCGGCGATCTCGTCCGGCCGGCCGAGCCGGCCGAGCGGCAGCGCCCGGCCCATCGCCTGCAGCTCCTCCTCGGTATTGCCGTAGCGGGGCTGTGCCGTGTCCGTGGTGCCGGGGGCGATGGCGTTCACCCGGATGCCGTGCGGCGCCAGCGCCAGGGCCATGGAGCGGGTTATGCCAACCACGCCGTTCTTGGTGGCGCTGTAATGCACGCCGACCGGCGTGCCGCGCACCGCCTGGGACGAGAGGTTGATGATTGATCCGCCATGCCCGGCCGCCAGCATCGCCCGCGCCGCGGCCTGGGCGGCGAAGGCGCTGCCCTTCAGGTTGACGGCGAGCACGCGGTCCCACTCCGCCTCGGTCATCTCGAGGAAGGGAACGCGCGGGAAGATGCCGGCATTGTTCACCAGCACGTCGAGCCGGCCGAGCGCGCCGACCGCCGCCTCGACGATGCGGCCGCATTCGGCGACATGGCCGACATCGCCCTGGACCAGCGCGGCGCGGCGGCCGGCGGCGTGCACCTCCGCCGCCACCGCCGCGGCGGCGGCCTCGTCATCCAGCCAGTTCAGCGCCACGTCATAGCCCGCCGCCGCGAAGGCGAGGGCGCAGCATCGCCCGATGCCCTGCTGCGCGCCGGTCACCAGCACCACCTGCGCCGTCATGCTCCATCTCCCCTTGGCTTGCTGCAGTGCAGTATGCGGCGGGCCGGCCGGTGATGTCAGCGGGTGATGTCAGCGGGTGATGTCAGCGGGCGATGAGGGGGCGATAGCGCTCCAGCATCTGGCCGCCATCCGGGCCGGCGCGCTGCAGCCATTCCCCGGTCTGCTTCGCGCCGATCTCGCGCAGCGCGGCCTGCATCGCCGGCGGCGCGGCCACGACCTGCATGCCCTGGCTGCGCAACCGGTCGAGCATCGCGCCCTCCGCCTCCCGGCTCATCTCCGCGCCGCGCGCCGCGGCCCGCGCCGCGGCATCGAGCACTGCCTTGCGCAGCGCGGGGTCGAGGGCGGCCAGCGCCCGGCTGTTGGCGAAGACGGCGTTGCGCGGCCGCATCCCGCCGACATCGGTGAAATGCCCGGCGAAGTCCCAGGCGCTGGCATCGACGCCGGTCTGGGCCGAGGTGAAGAGGACGTTGACCAGGTTGGTGGCGAAGGCCTGCGGGATGTCCGGCACCTGCACCGTCACGGGCTGCGCGCCGAGCAGCTCGGCGAAGCGGAAGGTCAGGGTGTTGAAGGCTCGCAGCCGCGTGCCCCGCAGCTGCTCGAGCCCGGTTAGCGGCGCCCGGGTGTAGAATCCCTGGCTGTTCCAATGGACCATGTAGAGCAGGGTCAGCCCTTGGCGCTCGAGGCGGGCCCGGATGAAGGGCTCCGTCGCCTCGTGCAGCGCGACCGCGGCGGGCCAAGTGTCGGCCAGGAAGGGCACGCTGTCGACCTCGAAGAAGGGGTCATCGTTGCCATAGGCCGAAAGCAGGATCTCGCCGAGCTGCACCTGGCCGGTCTGCACGCCGCGCTTGATCTGCGCCATGGGCAGCAGCGAGCCGTTGTGGTGGCCCTGGACCACCAGGGCGCCGCCACTGGCCTCGGCGATGTCCTGCAGGAAGGCGCGCAGGTTGCGGGTGTGGAAATTTGCCTCGGCATAGGGGGAGGCGGCCACCCAGCGCGTCTGCGCGGCGGTGGGCAGGGCGAGGCAGGCGGCCAGCAGGGCCGCCAGGGCGAGGCGGATCACGACGTGCGCTCCCGGAAGGTTCGTTCCGATCAGTTTCGCTGGCCCCGCCCTGTGCCGCAAGCCCTGGACCAGGCTGCCCAGCGGTGTAGCCTGCCGGCCATGCGCCCCGGCCCATTCGAATGACCACGCTTCCCGAGACGCCGAGCTTCCGCCTCGACGGGCGCCGTGCCCTGGTCACCGGGGCAGGGCGGGGGATCGGCCTCGCCGCCGCGGCGGCGCTGGCCGGAGCCGGCGCGGCGGTGACGCTCGCCGCCCGCACCGCGGCCGAGATCGAGGCCGCGGCCGAGGCCATCCGCGCCGCCGGCGGCGAGGCGGATGCGTTGGTGCTGGATGTGGCCGATCTGCCGGCGCTGCAGGCGGCCATCGCCGCCCGGCCGGCCTTCCATGCCTTCGTGAACAATGCCGGCACCAACCGCCCGGCGCGCTTCGACCAGGTGACGGTGGAGGATTTCGACGCCGTCGTGGCGCTCAACCTGCGCGGCTGCTTCTTCGCCGCGCAGGCCGTGACGCAGCGGATGATGGCGGAGGGGGTGCGGGGCTCCATCATCAACATCTCCTCGCAGATGGGGCATGTCGGCGGCCCGAATCGCGGCGTCTATTGCGCCAGCAAATGGGCGATGGAGGGCTGGACCAAGTCGATGGCGATCGACCTCGCCCCCTTCGGCATCCGCGCCAACACCATCGGGCCCACCTTCGTCGAGACGCCGCTGACCAAGCCCTTCTTCGAGAAGCCGGAGTTCCGGGACTGGGTGCTGTCGAAGATCAAGCTCGGGCGGCTCGGCCAGGTGCAGGACCTGATGGGCGCGGTCGTCTTCCTCGCCTCCGATGCCTCGGCGCTGATGACCGGCTCGGCCATGCTGGTCGATGGCGGCTGGACGGCGGAATAGGCGGTGCCCCGACGCAATCTTGAGGAGGAAGGCGCATGGCGCGCTGGCTGAAGACGAGCATCTCCGCCGCCGACAAGGCGGAGGCCGATGCCAAGGTGCGGGCGGTGGTCGAGGGGCTGCTGGCCGATATCGCCGCGCGCGGCGACGCCGCGGTGCGCGAGATGTCGGTGAAGTTCGACAGATGGGACCGCGCCGACTACCGGCTGACGGATGCCGAGATCAAGGACTGCCTCGGCCAGCTCCGCGGCCAGGATCTCGAGGATATCCGCTTCGCCCAGGAGCAGGTGCGGAATTTCGCGCAGCACCAGAAGGCGGCGCTGCAGGACATTGAGGTCGAGACCCTGCCTGGCGTGGTGCTCGGCCATAAGAACATCCCGGTCAACTCGGTCGGCTGCTACGTGCCGGGCGGCAAGTACCCGCTGCTCGCCTCGGCGCATATGTCGGTGGTGACGGCCAAGGTCGCCGGCGTGCCGCGCATCGTCACCTGCGCCCCGCCCTTCGAGGGTCGGCCGGCGCCGGCGATCGTCGCGGCGCAGCACCTGGCGGGGGCGGATGTCATCTATTGCCTCGGCGGCGTGCAGGCGGTGGGCGCCATGGCGCTGGGCACGGAGAGCATCACGCCGGTCGACATGCTGGTCGGGCCAGGCAACGCCTTCGTCGCCGAGGCCAAGCGGCAGCTCTATGGCCGGGTCGGCATCGACCTCTTCGCCGGCCCGACCGAGACGCTGGTGATCGCCGACGAGACGGTGGATGGCGAGATCTGCGCCACCGACCTGCTCGGCCAGGCGGAGCATGGGCCGACGAGCCCCGCCATCCTGCTGACCGATTCCGAGAAACTCGCCCGCGAGACCATGGCGGAGATCGAGCGGCTGCTCGGCATCCTGCCGACGGCCGCCATCGCGCGGCAGTCCTGGCGCGACTACGGCGAGGTCATCCTCTGCGACGGACCGGAGGAGATGCTGCGGGAGGCGGACCGCATCGCCTCCGAGCATGTGCAGGTGATGACGCGGGACGACGACTACTTCCTGCAGCACATGACCAATTACGGCGCGCTCTTCCTCGGGCCGCGGACCAATGTCGCCTATGGCGACAAGGTCATCGGCACCAACCACACGCTGCCGACGCAGAAGGCGGCGCGCTACACGGGCGGGCTCTGGGTCGGGAAATTCCTCAAGACCGTGACCTATCAGCGGGTGCTGACCGACCAGGCCAGCGCCATGATCGGCGAGGCCTGCTCGCGGCTCTGCATGTTGGAGGGCTTCGCCGGCCATGCCGAGCAGGCCAATATCCGGGTGCGCCGCTATGGCGGCCGCAACATCCCCTATGCGACGGCCGCGGAGAAGGCGTGATGGGCTTCGACCTGCTGCTGCGCGATGCCCGGCTGGCCGATGGCGCCGCCGTCGATATCGGCGTGCGGGAGGGACGGATCGCGGCTGTCGGCCCCGGGCTGGAGGGCGAGGCGGGGGAGGTGGTGGAGTGCGGCGGCCGCCTGGTCTCGCCGGGCTTCGTCGAGACCCATATCCACCTCGACAAGACCTGCACCATCGACCGCTGCGCCTGCGAGACCACCCGCTTCCCGCATGGCGCCATGCAGCGGGTGAGCGACATCAAGCACACATTCACCGTGGAGGACGTCACCGACCGGGCGCGGCGGACGCTGGAGAGGTGCATCTCCCACGGCACGACCCTGATGCGCACCCATGCCGAGGTCGATCCCAAGGTCGGGCTGCGCGGCTTCGAGGGGGTGAAGGCGCTGGTCGAGCGCTATCGCTGGGCCATCGACATCGAGATCTGCGTCATGCCGCAGGAGGGGATGCTCAACAATCCGGGCACGGAGGCGCTGATGGTCGCGGCGCTGCGCGACGGCGCCCGGGTGATCGGCGCCGCCCCGTCCTATGACAGCGACCCGGCCGGGCAGATCCGCCGGGTCTTCGAGCTGGCGCGGGAGTTCGACGTCGATATCGACATGCATGTCGACAGCGGCTCCTCGGCCGAGCATCTCGACACGCGCCTGGTCTGCGAGCTGACCGAGCAGTATGGCTGGGGCGGCCGCGTCGCCTGCGGCCACCTCACCAAGCTCTCGGTCATGCCGCTGCCGGAGCTCGACGCCATGGCCCGGCGCATGGCCGATGCCGGCGTCGCGCTCACCGTGCTGCCTTCGACCGACCTCTATCTCGGCGGGCGGGACAAGGACCACCGGATCGAGCGCAGCGTGGCCGATGCCAACCGGCTGCACCGGCTCGGCGTCACCTGCTCCCTCTCCTCGAACAACATCCTGAACGCCTTCACCCCGATGGGCGACGGGCAGCTCATCCGGCAGGCGAATCTCTATGCCAATGTGGTGCAGCACGCCATGCCGGACGAGTTGCGCGACACCTGGGCGATGGTCACCAGCCAGTCCGCCAGGCTGATGCGCCGCCAGGATTACGGCATCGCAGCGGGCAACCCGGCCGACCTCGTCCTGGTGGATGCGCCGGACCCGGTGGCGGCGATCCGGGAGGTGGCGCCGGTGCTCGCCGGCTGGAAAGCCGGCCGACGCAGCTTCACGCGCCAGCCGGTGGTGCTACACAGGCCGTAACGGAAGCCCCGGAGGAACCAGGTCCATGCGCAAGCGCCGCCTCGGCGAAGCCCCGCACCCGCGCCGCGGCGCGGCCGGCCAGGGCAGGGCCGGCCGATGAGCAGCGTCGCCGCCCGGCGCGCCGCCTTCCGCGCCATCCTCGCCGGCACCGCCTGCCTCCATCCCGCCTCGGTCTACGACCCGATGTCGGCGCGGATCGCCGAGGATCTCGGCTTCGAGCTCGGCATGTTCGCCGGCTCCACCGCCTCCCTCACCATCCTCGGCGCGCCGGACAACATCACCATCACCCTCAGCGAGTTCGCCGAACAGTGCCGGCGCATCTGCCGCGCGGTGAAGCGCCTGCCGGTGCTGGTCGATGCCGATCATGGCTATGGCAACGCGCTGAACGCCATGCGGACGGTAGAGGAGGTGGAGACCGCCGGCATCGCCGCCATGACGCTGGAGGACACCGTCCTGCCGCGTCCCTATGGCGATGGCCGGGTGACGCTGCTCAGCCTCGAGGAGGGGCTCGGCAAGATCCGGGCGGCGCTGGCGGCGCGAGACGATCCGGGCTTCGGCATCGTGGCGCGGACCGGCGCGGTCTCCGTCACCGGCCTCGAGGATGCGCTGGAGCGGACCCGCGCCTATACGGCGAGCGGCGCCGATGCGCTCTTCTATACCGGCATCCGGACCCCGGCCGAGCTCGATGCCATCGCCGCCGTGGCGACGCTGCCGATCATCCTCGGCGGGGCGGAGGGGAAGGAGCTCAGCGACCGGGCCTATCTGGCGGCGCGCGGCGTGCGCATCGCCTTGCAGGGGCATCAGCCGATCCAGGCGGCGCAGCGCGCGGTCCAGGAGACGCTGCAGGCGCTGCGCGAGGGCGTGCCGCCGAAGCAGCTGCCGGGGATGCCGCAGGGCGACCTGATGGCGCGGGCGACGCGCGAGGCCGACTACAAGCGCTGGACCGGGGATTTCCTCGGCGGCGCCTGAGGCTCGCCGGCCAGGGATGCGCATGGGGATGACAAAGGAACGACAGACATGGTGAGCCAGACCGAGGGCGCCTTCCTGACGCTGCACGAGTTCGTCAAGGAAGCAAAGGGCCGCCTCAGCCCCGGCAATTGGGACTATCTGGTCGGCGCGACCGAGACCGAGACCACCATGATGCGCAACCGGATGGCGCTCGACAGCGTCGCCTTCCGGCCGCGCGTGCTGCGCGACGTCTCCTCGATCGACCTCTCCGGCCGCTTCCTCGGCCGCAAGATCACGCTGCCGGTCATGCTGGCGCCGGTCGGCGGGCTCGAGAATTTCGATCCCGAGGGCGGCGCCCCGGCCGGCCGCGCGGCCAAGGCCTATGGCGTGCCGATCATGGTCTCCTCCGTCTCCATGCCCGGCCTGCAGCCGATGGCCGAGGCGACGCAGGGCGGGGTCCGGGTCTTCCAGCTCTATGTCCGCGGCGATTTCGAATGGATCGCCGACATCACCGAGCAGGCGATCGCCGCCGGCTACGACGCCTTCTGCATGACGGTCGACACCGCCATCTACAGCCGGCGCGAGCGCGACATCTCGAAGCGCTTCGTCAAGCCCTGGCGGCAGCGGGCGACGGGCATGCATTTCCAGGCGGCGTTGAACTGGGACGACGTGAAGCGCTGGAAGGAGCGCTTCCCGCGGACGCCGCTGGTGCTGAAGGGCGTCGCCACCGCCGAGGATGCGGCCATCGCCTGCGATCACGGCGTCGAGGTGGTCTATGTCTCGAACCATGGCGGCCGCCAGCTCGACCATGGCCGCGGCGCGCTCGACGTGCTGCCGGAGGTGGTGCAGGCGGTCGGCAGCCGCGCCAAGGTCTGGATCGATGGCGGCTTCTCGCGCGGCTCCGACATCGTCAAGGCGGTGGCCATGGGGGCGGAGCTGGTCGGGCTCGGCCGGCTCTACTGCTACGCCCTGGCCGCCGCCGGTGAGGCGGGCGTCACCCGCATGTTCGAGCTGCTGGAGACCGAGATCCACGAGGTGCTCGGCCTGCTCGGCGTGACCGGCTTCGACGGGCTCGACGGCAGCTACCTGCATGCCGCGCCGCCGGTCGTCCTGCCGCATGTCCACAGCGCCTTCCCGCTGACCAACCTGGCCGATCCCGGCTATCGCTGAGGGTTGCGCGCCCGCGCCACCCTGGCAGGCTGTCGGCTTGACAGCCCGGGGATGCGCGATGCTGGTGCCGCTGATTGGATATCTCGACCGTTTCTCCGCCCGGCCGGGCGAGCGGCTGGAGGTCAAGGTATCCTCCCAGCTCGGCCTGCCCTATCGGGCCGAGCTGGTGCGGGTGCGGCACGCCGATCCCAACCCTGCCGGCCCGGGCATGCGGCTGATCCCGGTGCCGGCCGACTGGGCGGGCGAGTATCCCGGCATCGCCAAGCCGGTCCCCAACGGCTCGTTCGGCCGCGCCGCCGGCCGGCTCGCGCTCGGCGAGGCCTTCACCCTGCTGCTGCGCGTCGCGCCCTGGCTGCCGCGCTCGGCGCCGCAGACCCTGCTGGCGCTGCGCGGCTCCGGATGCGCGCTCACCCTCTCGGTCAGCGATGCGGGCTTCGCCGTCGAGGCGAGCCATGGCGACCAGGCGGCGCGCTGCGCCACGGCGGCGCCGCCGCATCCGCGGAGCTGGTACGAGATCGCCGTCACCCTCGGCGAGGGGCGCCTCACCCTGTCGCAGCGCCCGCTGCAGCGTATCTGGGGCGCACGCGACGCCGGCGCGGCGGAGGCGGCGCTGCCGCCGGCCGATTGGTCCGGCGAGACGACCATCACCGTCGCCGCTTCGCCCGAGGCGACCGCGCATTTCAACGGCCGGATCGAGGATCCGCTGCTGCTGCGCGGCACGCCGCGCGTCACCCTGGACGATCCGGAGGCCCTGCTCGCCTCCGGCCGCGTCGCCGCCTGGTGGGACTTTTCCGAGCGCATGGAGGGCGAGGCCATCCTCGACCGCGGCGCCGCCGGTCTGCATGGCGGCCTAGTGAACATGCCGGCCCGGGCGGTGAAGGGCAGCCGCTGGACCGGCGCGGAGCATGCCTGGCGCCACGCGCCGCGGCACTATGCAGCGATCCACTTCCACGAGGACGACCTCGAGGATTGCCGCTGGGCCACCGATTTCACCGTGCCCATCCCGGAGGACATGCCGAGCGGCGTCTATGCGGTGCGGCTGACCTGCGGCGAGCACTGGGACATGATCCCCTTCTTCGTGCTGCCGCCGAAGGGGGTGGCGCGGGCGCCGATCGCCTATCTGGCCAATACCTTCACCTGCCAGGTCTACGCCAATTACCGCCGCCCCGAATTCCCGGAGGACCACCGGCGCAAGCGGCAAGCCTGGGGCGCCTTCGACTGGTGCGGCAACCTCGTCACCGAATACGGGCTCTCCACCTACAACACGCATGTCGATGGCAGCGGCATCCACCTTTCCTCGCGCCTGCGCCCGATCCTGAACCTGCGCCCCGGCTTCGTCGCGGTGCCGGACCCGGTGGGCTCCGGCCTGCGCCACCTGCCGGCGGACAGCCACCTGACCGACTGGCTGGAGGAGAAGGGCTTCGCCTTCGACGTCATCACCGATGAGGATCTCGACGAGGAGGGCCTGGACCTTCTCGCCCGCTACAAATGCGTCGTCACCGGCTCGCATCCGGAATACCACACGCCGGGCACGCTGGATGCGCTGCAGGCCTACGTCTCGGGCGGCGGCCGGCTCGCCTATCTCGGCGGCAACGGCTTCTACTGGAAGGTCGCCCGCCGCCGGGACCGGCCGCACCTGCTCGAGATCCGCCGCGCCGAGGGCGGCATCCGCGCCTGGGCGGCGGAGACCGGCGAATACTACAACCAGCTCGACGGCACGCTCGGCGGGTTGTGGCGGCGCAACGGCCGGCCGCCGCAGCTGCTCTGCGGCGTCGGCTTCAGCGGCCAGGGGAAGTTCGAGGGCAGCCATTACCGGGCCATGCCCGGCGCCACCGATCCGCGCGCGGCCTGGATCCTCGACGGCACGGGCATCGTCCCGGGCGACACCTTCGGCGGCTTCGGCCTCTCGGGCGGCGGCGCCGCCGGCTTCGAGCTCGACCGCGCCGACCCGCTGCTCGGCACGCCGCCGAATGCGGTGATCCTGGCGCGCTCGGAGGGGCACCAGGATCATTTCGTCACTGTGCCCGAGGAGCTGCTGACGCATCTCACCACGGTGACGGGCGAGACGCCGGAGGCGCTGATCCGGGCCGAGATCGTCTATTTCGAGACCCGCCAGGGCGGCGCGGTCTTCTCGACCGGCTCCATCACCTTCTGTGGCAGCCTCTCGCATGCCGGTTACGCGAACCCGATCTCGCGTATGCTGGAGAATGTTCTAACCCGGTTCCAGGCGTGACCGCATGAAGACCGACACCCCCGTCACCATCCGCCGCGGCGATTACGCCCCGCCCGCCTATCTGGTGGATGAGGTCGCGCTGGAGTTCCGCCTCGACCCGGCCGCGACGCTGGTGCGGGCGCGGCTGGCGCTGCGGCGGAACCCTGCCGCCGCGCCGGATGCGCCGCTGCGGCTGGACGGGGAGGGGTTGCAGCTGGTCGAGGCGCGGCTCGACGGCGCCGTGCTGCCGCCGGACCGCTGCCGGATCGGCGAGGACGGCGCGCTCACCCTCCTCGATCCGCCGGCCGCCGGGGTGCTGGAGACACTGGTGCGCATCGCGCCCGAGAGCAACACCGCGCTCTCCGGCCTCTACACCTCGGGCGGCAATTACTATACGCAATGCGAGGCCGAGGGCTTCCGGCGCATCACCTTCTTCCCCGACCGGCCCGACGTGATGTCGCGCTACGAGGTGACGATCACCGCCGACCGGACGCTCTGCCCGGTGCTGCTCTCGAACGGCAACCCGGCGGGCAGCGGCCTCGGCGACGGGAACACGCATTGGGCGCGCTGGGTCGATCCGCACCCGAAGCCGAGCTACCTCTTCGCCCTCGTCGCCGGCGACCTGGTGAACGTCGCCGACCGCTTCACCACCCGCTCGGGCCGCGAGGTGGCGCTCAACATCTGGGTCCGCCGCGGCGACGAGGATCGCTGCGGCCATGCCATGGACAGCCTGAAGCGCTCCATGGCCTGGGACGAGCAGGTCTTCGGCCTGGAATACGACCTCGACGTCTTCAACATCGCCGCCGTCTCCGACTTCAACATGGGGGCGATGGAGAACAAGGGTCTCAACGTCTTCAACACCAAATACGTGCTCGCCAGCCCGGAAAGCGCGACCGATGGCGATTGGCAGGGCATCGAGACGGTCGTCGCGCACGAGTATTTCCACAACTGGACCGGCAACCGCGTCACCTGCCGCGACTGGTTCCAGCTCTCGCTGAAGGAGGGGCTGACCGTCTTCCGCGACCAGGAATTCTCGGCCGACATGGGCAGCCGCGCGGTCAAGCGCATCCGCGACGTGCGCGGGCTGCGGGCGGCGCAGTTCCCCGAGGATGCCGGGCCGATGGCGCATCCGGTGCGGCCGGACAGCTATATCGAGATCGACAATTTCTACACGCCGACCGTCTATCAGAAGGGCGCCGAGGTAGTGCGGCTGATCCACACGCGGATCGGCCCGGCCGCCTTCCGCCGCGGCATGGATCTCTACATCGCCCGCAACGACAACCAGGCGGTGACGATCGAGGATTTCGTCGCCGCCATGCAGGAGGCCTCCGGCATCGACCTTTCGGCCTTCATGGGCTGGTACGACCAGGCCGGCACGCCGGAGCTCGCGGCCGAGGATCGCTACGACCCGGAGGCCCGCCGCTACACCCTCACGCTGCGGCAGAGCACCCCGCCGACCCCGGGCCAGCCGGCGAAGCGCCCGCTGCCCATCCCGGTGGCGATGGGCCTGCTCGGCCCGGACGGCGCCGCCCTGCCGACGCGCCTCGCGGGGGAGAACGCGGCGCAATCCGGCACCCGCACCCTGCTCCTGGAGGCGGCCGAGCAGTCCTTCACCTTCGAGGACGTGCCGGCGCCGCCGGTGCCCTCCCTGCTGCGCAGCTTCTCGGCGCCGGTGCGGCTGCAGGGCGTGCCGCGCGAACAGCTCCGCTTCCTCGCCGTGCATGACAGCGACCCCTTCGTGCGCTGGGAGAGCGGCCAGCAATACGCCGCCTCGGTGATGCTGGAGATGGTCGCGGCGGCGCAGCGGGGCGAGGCGCCCGGCTTCGACCCGGCCCTGGCCGAGGCGGTGGCGAACACGCTGGCGGCCGCCGAGGCGGACCCGGCCTTCGCCGCCGAGGCGCTGTCGCTGCCGGGGGAGGGGTTCCTGGCCGACCAGATGGCGGTCGCCGATCCCGTCGCCATCCATCGCGTCCGGCAGGGCCTGCGGGCGGAGATCGGCCGGCGCTGCGGCCCGGCGCTGCGGGCGGCCTATGGCTCGCTGGCCGAGACCGGGCCCTATCGCATCGATGGCCGCAGCATCGGCCGCCGCGCCCTGCGCAACGCCTGTCTCGGCTACCTCGTCGCCGCCGGCGATGCCGCGCTCGCCAAGGCGCAATTCGACGCCGCCACCAACATGACCGACAGCCTCGCCGCCCTCTCGCTGCTCGCCGATGCCGCGACGCCGGCGCGCGAGGAAGCGCTGGCCGCCTTCCACGCCCGCTGGCGCGGCGATGCGCTGGTGCTGGACAAATGGTTCTCCATCCAGGCCATGGCCGACCGGCCGGACGCGATCGAGGCGATGCGGCAGCTCTACGCGCATCCGGATTTCGACCTGCGGAACCCCAACCGCGCCCGCGCGCTGATCGGCGCCTTCGCCGCCGGCAACCCGGCGCATTTCCATGCGGAGTCGGGCGAGGGCTATCGCTTCCTGGCCGATGCGGTGATCGCGCTCGATCCGATCAACGGCTCGATCGCGGCGCGGCTGATCGGCCCGCTCGGGCAGTGGCGGCGCCAGGCGCCATCCCGGGGCGCGCTGATGCGGCGGGAGCTGCAACGGGTGCTGGACACGCCCAACCTGTCGAAGGGCACCTTCGAGAAGGCATCAAAGGCATTGCTCTGAGGCGGGAAGGGCCCGTGCGGGGCGGGCCCGGAGGGAGGATGGAGCCCATGTTCAGGCGACCGCTGCTGGCCCTGCCGCTGCTTGGCCTGCTGCCGCGCCGCGCCGCGGCGGCCACCGAGCCCGATCCACGGGTGATCGCCCTGCGTCTGCCGGACCAGATCCCCTGGGGGCCGGTGACGCAGGCGGGCAACCAGCAGGCGGTGCTGGTGGGCGACCCGGCCAGGCCGGGCTTCTACGCGGTGATGGTGCGGTGGCTGCCGGGCCATATGTCGCGGCCGCATTTCCATCCGCATGACCGTTTCATCACCGTCCTCTCCGGCACCTGGTGGATGGGCAGCGGCCAGCGCTTCGACCCCGACAGCACCGTCCCGGCCCCGGCCGGCAGCTTCGTCACCCATTACGCCAAGGGCATCCATTACGACGGCGCGAAGGAGGCGGCGGCGGTGCTGCTGATCACCGGCGAGGGCCCGGGCACCGCGACGCCGGCGGAACTGCCGTGAGCCAGCATCGCATCGCCGCCCGCTTCCGCGGCCCCGCCGGCATCGGCAATGGCGGCTATGTCGCCGGGCTGATGGCGGCGCGGCTCGGGCAGCAGCCGGCCGAGGTCACGCTCCGCCGCGGCTGGCCGCTGGAGGCGCCGGTCAGCCTCGACGGCTCCGCGGCCGGCATCGTGGCGCGGGACGCGGCGGGCGCCGTGATCGCCGAGGCGCGGGAGGCGGCGCTCGACCTCGCGCCGCCCCCGCCTCCCAGCCCCTCGGAGGCGGAGGCGGCGACGCGCTGGTTCCTCGGCAGCGCCTTCAGCCATTCGACCGGCCTCTGCTTCGTCTGCGGCTCCGCCCAGGCCGAGGGCGTCGGGCTGCGCGTCTTCACCGGCCGGGTCGAGGGACGGCCGGGGATCGCCGCCGGGCTGTGGCGGCCCGACGCGGCCTTCGCCGGGGAGGACGGCGCCATCGCCCCGGAATTCCTCTGGGCGGCGTTGGATTGCGCCGGCGCCTTCGCCTTCAGCGTGAATGCCGCGCCGCAGTCCATGCTGCTCGGCCGCATCACCGGGCGGCTGGACGGCGCGGTCCGACCGGGCGAGGCGGTGACGGTGCTCGGCTGGCAGATCGGGCAGGAGGGCCGGAAGCGGCAGGCCGGGACGGCGCTCTTCGGCGCGGATGGCGGGCTGCGCGGGATCGCCCGCGCCACCTGGATCACGCCGCCCCCCGTGGCAGGCTGATTGCTAGGCCTTGCCCAGGCAAGGAGAACCGACATGGGCAAGCGGATCTCGGAGGAGCGGCTCGCCGCCTATCGGCGGGATGGCTATGTCGCGCCGCTGCGCGCCGTCGACGCGGCGCAGGCCGCCTCCTGGCTGGCGGAGGTGCGGCGCTGCTGCGGCGAGGCGGCGCGGCCGGCCTCGGAGGCCGGGCTGCGGCAGCCCTCGACCCGGGTGAAGCCCTATCTGCTCTTTCCCTGGGCGGCGGCGCTGGTGCGGCACCCGGCCATCCTCGACGCGGTGGAGGACGTGATCGGCCCCGACATCCTGGTCTTCCACACCACGCTCTGGTGGAAGCCGGCCCGCAGCGAGGGCTTCGTGCCCTGGCACCAGGACGCCACCTATTTCGGCCTCGCCCCGCATGAGCATGTCACCGCCTGGCTGGCGCTGACGCCGAGCACCGAGGAGAGCGGCTGCGTCAGCATCCTCCCCGGCAGCCACCGGCATGGGCAACTGCCGCACAGCGACCGCAAGGATCCGCGGGTGATGCTCTCGCGCGGCCAGACCGTGGCCCTGGCGCCGGAGGCGGCCGAGACGGTGCCGATCCCGCTGGCGCCCGGCGAATTCTCGCTGCACGACACGCTGGTGCTGCATGCCTCGGCGCCGAACCGCGCGGCGGAGGACCGCATCGGCCTCGGCATCAGCTACATCCCGACCCGGGTGCGGCATGTCGGGACGACGCGGCTCTCGGCCAGCCTGGTCCGCGGCGAGGACCGGTACGGGCATTTCGACCTGGAGCCGGCGCCCCGGGGCGAGGCGGATGCGGCGGCGCGGGCAACCCATGCCGACAGCCTCGACCGCTTCTGGCTGGCGAGCGAGAGCATCCCGGAGATGTCGCTGGCGCATTGAGCGGCCGCCGCCCGGCGGATCGCCATCCCCTGCCGCCGCGACTTGCCTGTAGCATGCCGGGCTGCGCCGGCGCGGCGCGGGGAGGACAGGGATGAGCATCCAGGCGCTCGGCTATGTCGGCATCGAGGCGCGCTGCCCGGAGGACTGGGCGGGCTACGGCACCGGCTTCCTCGGCCTGCAACTGGCCGAGCGCAGCGCCGCCCAGCTCGTCTTCCGCATGGATGACCGCCGGCAGCGCCTGGTGGTCCTGCCCGGCGCGCGGGACGGGGCGCGGTTCTTCGGCTGGGAGGTGGCGGATGCGGCGGCGCTGGAGGCGCTGGCGGCGCGGCTGGAGGCCGCCGGCCTCCCCGTCGCCCGGGGCGACGCCGCGCTCGCTGCGCAGCGCCGGGTCGCCGGGCTGGTGGTCACCGAGGACCCGCTCGGCAACCGGCTCGAGCTGGTGCATGGCGCCGAGAGCACGCCGGAGCCCTTCCGCCCGGGGCGCTGCATCAGCGGCTTCCGCACCGGGGCGCTCGGCATGGGCCATGCGGTGCTGACGGTGCCGCGCATGGCGGCGGCGCTGCCCTTCTACCGCGACCTGCTCGGCTTCCGCGTCTCCGACTACGTCACCAACCCGTTCCACGCCTATTTCCTGCACGTGAATCCGCGGCATCACTCCCTGGCGCTGATCGAGACGGGGCAGGCCGGGCTGCACCACCTGATGGTGGAGCTGTTCCAGCTCGACGATGTCGGGCAGGGCTACGACCTGGCGATGCTGGCGGAGGGGCGGGTGGCGACCAGCCTCGGGCGGCACACCAACGACCTGATGACCAGCTTCTACGCCCGCACCCCGGGCGGCTTCATGATCGAATATGGCTGGGGCGGCCGGCAGGTGGATCCCGCCACCTGGCAGCCGGTCGAGATGCGGTCCGGCCCCAGCCTCTGGGGGCATGAGCGGCAATGGGGCAGCGAGGCGATGCGGGCCGAGGCGCGGCGGCTGCGGCTGCAGGCGGCCGCCGATGGCGAGCGGGCGCCGGTGCAGGTGTTGCCGGGCAACCATCGGCTGATGCCCGGCGAGTGCCCCTGGTGGGACCAGGCCCGCGCGGCGGAATAGGCGCGGCCAGTATAGGCGCGGCCAGTGGCGCGAAGGCCCAGGCGAACCGGAGGTTCGCGCCCGGCGCCAAGGGGACTGCCCATGGGGGCCGTTGATGGGGCACCAGCAACGGCCGCCCGTATCAGTCCACCTGGAGCTTGTTCTCGACGATGACCTTGCGGAATTCCTCGCGGTGGGTCTTGAGGAAGGCGGTGAACTCGGCCGTGTCGCGGTGCAGCGGCTGGAAGCCGATGCTGGCGAGGCGCTGCCGGACCTCGGCCGCGCCGAGCGCCTGCTTCGTCTCCGCCGCCAGGCGCTGGATGACCGGGGCGGGCGTGCCGGCCGGCACCATGTAGCCGCCGAAGGCGCCGACATCGAAATGCGCCAGCTCCGCGGCCTTCTCGAGCGGCGGCATGTCCGGCGCCAGCTCGCTGCCGGCGGCGAGCGAGATGCCGAGCGCCCGCAGCCCGCCCTGCCGCACCAGCGGCCCGGTCGCGGCCAGGGTGTCGATGGCGAAATCCACCTGTCCGGCCATGACCGCGGTGAGCGCCGGGCCACTGCCCTGGAAGGGCACGTGCACGGTGTCCAGTTTGGCGGCGGAGAGGAACATCAGGCTGATCAGATGCGCCGCCGCCCCGGTGCCGGAGGAGGCATAGGTGTATTTGCCCGGCTCGGCCCGCACTCGCGCGACGAATTCGGCGGCGTCCTTGGCCGGGAATTTCGGCGTCACGGCCAGCACATAGGGCGAGAGGCCGATCATCGCGACCGGCGCGAAATCCTTCTCCGGGTCGTAGGGCGTGCGCTGGACCAGCGGCGCCGTGGTGATCGGCCCGGTCGAGGCGGCGAGGATCGTGTAGCCATCGGGTGCCGCCTTGGCGACCGCATCGGTGCCGATCATGCCGCCGGCGCCGGCGCGGTTCTCCGGCACCACCGGCTGGCCCCATTGCGCGGCGATCTGCTGCGCCGCGACCCGGGCCATCAGGTCCGTCGCCTGGCCGGGCGGCCAGGGCACCACCATGCGCACCGGATGGTTCGGATAGTCGCCCTGCGCCCGGGCCCGGGGCAGGCGGAGAAGCGCAGGCAGGGCGAGGCCCGCCGTGGCAAGCATGAGGGTCCGGCGTTGCATCCTGGCGATGTCCTTCCTTCCAACCGGGCTTTTGGCCCGCACGGGCCCGGGCTGCCAAGTCGCGATCGGCCCCTGGGCCCGGCGCGGCGGCCTCATTCGGCGCGGATGCCGAGCTGGCGGATCACCGGCCCGAACAGCGTCGCCTCGGCGGCCAGCAGCCTGCGGAAGCCCTCGGGCCCGATCGGCGCCAGCTCGACGCCGATGCCGAGGAAACGCTCCTTGACCTCGCTGGTGGCGAAGCCGGCCAGCACCTCCGCCAGCAACCGGTCGAGGATCGGCTGCGGCGTGCCCGTCGGCACCATCAACCCGTTCCAACCGCCGATGTCGTAGCCCGGCAGGTCGGCGGCGCTGGCGAGCGGCGGCACGCCCGGCAGCAGGCCGCTCGGCTTCGCGGTGGTGATGCCGAGCGGCCGGAGCGCGCCCTGCCGCACCAGCGGCCCGGCGGCGGCGATGGTCTCGATCGCGTAGTCCACCTGGCCGCCGAGGAAGGCCGCCATGGCCGGGCCGCTGCCCTGGAAGGGCACGTGCAGCGCATCGATGCCTGCCTGGGCGTTGAACACCGCGGTCAGCAGGTGCTGCGCGCCGCCGATGCCGGAGGAGGCGTAGCTGTACTTCCCCGGCGCCGCGCGCATGGCGGCGACGAAGCTACGGGCGTCCGGGGCCGGGAAATCCGGCCGGACCAGCAGCATGTAGGGCGAGATGCCGTAGCAGGCGATCGGCACGAAGTCGCGCGCGACCACATAGGGCGTGCGCTGCACCAGCGGGCTGAAGGTGATCGGCCCGATCGAGGCGGCGAGCAGCGTGTTGCCGTCGGGCGCCGATTTCGCCACGTAATCCGTGCCGATCTGGCCGCCGGCGCCGGAGCGGTTCTCCGGCACCACGTTCTGGCCGAGCCGCTCGGTCAGCAGCTGCGCCACGAGCCGGCCCTGCAAGTCGGTGGACTGGCCGGGCGGCCAGGGGATGATCATGCGCATCGGCCGGTTCGGCCAGGGCGCCTGGGCCGCGGCGCGGCGCAGGGTCGCCGCGCCGGCAGCGGCCAGCAGCAGGGATCTCCGATGCAGGATCGATGGCGGCATGGCGGCTGGTCCTCCCGGTGCGGTTTGTTGCCCAGCATAACGGCGCCGGCCCGGCCTCGCCCAGCCGGCGCCGGATGGCGCCGAGGGGCTGGCAGGCCGGGCTTTCGGGTGCAGGATGGCCGCCAATGGCCGGAGCGCTCTCCCGCTGATCGGGATCCGCTCCGGCAGGAGGAAACAGCGAATGCCCTATGCCCCTTCGGACGGCGCGCGCCTCTGGTACGAGGAGACGGGCACCGGCCACCCGATCCTGTTCATCCATGAATTCGGCGCCGACCACCGGGAATGGGAGGACCAGGTCCGCTTCTTCTCCCGCGAATACCGCTGCGTCACCTATGCCGCGCGCGGCTATCCGCCCTCCGAGGTGCCCACCGACCCGCGCCTCTACGGCCAGGATTTCGCGGTGAAGGATGCCGTCGCGGTGCTGCGGCATCTCGGCATCCCGAAGGCGCATGTCGTCGGCCTGTCGATGGGCGGCTTCGCGGCGCTGCTCTTCGGCATCCGGCACCCCGAGATGGCGGTGTCGCTGGTGCCGGCCGGCGCCGGCTCCGGCTCGCCGCGGCAGGAGCAGGCGGCGTTCCGCGCCGCCTGCCAGGCGCGCGGCGACAAGCTCATCGCGCAGGGCTGGCCGGGCGAGCTGGCGGAGGAGACGGGCAACGCGCCGACGCGCATCCAGCTCCGCAAGAAGGACCCGCGCGGCTGGGCCGCCTATATGGAGCGGCTGGCCGAGCATTCCGGCCCGGGCACCGGCCTGACCATGAAGCACTACCAGGGCGAGCGCGACTCGATCTTCGACTGGGAGCCGGAGCTGCGCCGCATGCGGGTGCCGACCCTGCTCGCGGTCGGCGACGAGGACGGGCCCTGCATCGAGACCAATGTCTGGCTGAAGGGCGTGCTGCCGAATGCCGGGCTCTGGATGTGCCCGCGCACCGGCCATGCCATCAACCTCGAGGAGCCCGCCGCCTTCAACCGCGAGGTCGCGGCCTTCCTCTCGACCGTCGAGCGCGGCCGCTGGAGTCTCGACGCCACGGGCTGATGCGCGGGGCGGCCAGCGCCGGGGCATGGCGGCCCCGGCGCGGCGCATCCCGGCTCAGGCGCGGATCATCCTGCAGCCGGTCTCGGCGAGCGGCCGTGCCGCCTGCTCGGCCGGCAGGGTGGAGAGCAGCGTGTAGAGGTCCCAGGGCGCCTTGCTCTCGGAGGGCTTCTTCACCTGGAAGAGATAGGCCGGGAACAGCCCGCGCCCGTCCTCGCGGATGCGGCCCGGCCCGAAGGCGTCGTCATCGGTGGGCATCGCCTTCATGCGGGCGACCGTCGCGGCGCCGCTCCGCTTCGCCTCCGCCGGCCCCAGATCGGCCACCGCCTTCAGGTAGTGCAGTGCGCCGCCATAGGCGCTGGCATGCGACTGCGCCGGCCAGTTGTTCGGCGTGCGCGCGGCGATCTTCTCGGCGAAGCGGCGCGTCCGGTCGTTGAGGTCCCAGTAGAAGCTCTCGGTCAGCACCAGGCCCTGGGCGATGTCGAGGCCGAGCGCCTTCACGTCGCTGAGGAACATCAGCAGCGGCGCCACCTTCATGCCGCGCTGCATGGCGCCAAATTCGTAGCACTGCTTCACGCTGTTCACCGTGTCGAGCCCGGCATTGGCCAGGCCGATCACCTTCGCGCCGCTGCTCATCGCCCGCATGATGAAGCCGGAGAAATCCGCGGTGTCGGGGAAGGGGTAGCGGGCGGCGCCCTTCACCGTGCCGCCCGCCGCCTTCACCTTCAGCGTCGTCTGCTCCTCGAGGCTGTGGCCGAAGGCGTAGTCGGCGGTGAGGAAGAACCAGCTGTCGCCGCCCGCCTTGACCATGGCGCCGCCAGTGGAGGCGGCCATCATGTAGGTGTCGAAGCTCCAGACGATGGTGTTCGGGCTGCACTGCTCGCCGGTCAGCGCCACGGAGGTCGCGCTGGCATTGAGATGGACGCGGTCCTTCTGCCGGCAGACCTCGGCGACGGCGAGCGCCACCGAGGAGGTCGGCACATCGGCGATGACGTCGACGCCGTCGCGATCGATCCATTGCCGCGCCAGGGTCGCGCCGATATCGGGCTTGTTCTGGTGGTCGGCGCGCAGCACCTCGATATCGAAGCCACGGTCGCCGAAATCCTGCACCGCCTGCTCGACGCAGGCGATGGAGGTGAGGCCGGAGGTGTCGCGATAGGGGCCGGACTGGTCGTTCAGCACGCCGATCCTGATCTTGGGCCGCCCCTGCGCGCGGGCACGGGGGAGGGCGCCGCCGAGGCCGATTGCGGTGCTGGCGGCCATGAGGCCGCGACGGGTTGCCTGCATTGTTTCCTCCCGGGTGTCCGGACCGGGTGGAGGCTAGACCGAAACGCCGGGCGGCGGGAACCGGGCAAGCCCGCGGGGCGTCGGGATCAGCCGGCCTCGATCTCCTCGCGCAGCAGTTCGAGCTCCAGCCACTCCTCCTCGGCCGCCGCCAGCGCCGCCTCCTTCTCGCCGAGCGCCGCGGTGAAGCGCTCGAAGCGGGCGCGGTCGCGGGCATAGAGATCGGGCACGGCGAGCGCCGTGCGCAGCGTGCCGATCTCCTTCTCCAGCGCCGCCATGCGCCCCGGCAGCGCTTCCAGCGCGTGCTGCTGCCGGAAGCTGAGCTTGCGCTTCGCGGCCGGCGCCGCGGCCGGTTCCGACGCCCGGGCCGCCGGGCGCTCCGGCGCGGCGAGCGGCTTCGCCTCCACCCCGCGGCCGCGCTGCGCCACCATGTCGGCATAGCCGCCGGCATATTCCTGCCAGCGTCCCTCGCCCTCGCTGACGATGACGCTGGTGCAGACCCGGTCGAGGAAGTCGCGGTCGTGGCTGACCACCAGCACCGTGCCCTGATATTCGGCGAGCAGCTCCTCCAGCAGGTCGAGCGTCTCGAGGTCGAGATCGTTGGTCGGCTCGTCGAGGACCAGCAGGTTGGAGGGGCGCGCCAGGGCGCGCGCCAGCATCAGCCGGCCGCGCTCGCCGCCCGAGAGCACGCCGACCGCGGTGCGCGCCTGGTCGGGGAGGAAGAGGAAATCCTTCATGTAGCCGATCACGTGCCGCCGCTGGCCGCCGACCTCCACCTGGTCGCCGCTGCCGCCGGTCAGCACCGCCTGCAGGCTGAGCGCCGGGTCGAGGCTCTCGCGCTTCTGGTCCAGGGTGACCATGGCAAGGCCGGTGCCGAGCCGCACCGTGCCGGCATCGGGCGCCAGGGCGCCGGTCAGCAGGTTGAGCAGCGTGGTCTTGCCGGCGCCGTTCGGGCCGACGATGCCGACCCGGTCGCGCCGCAGGATCCGGGTGCTGAAGTCGTGCACCACCGGCACGCCGCCGAAGGATTTCGAGAGGCCCTCGGCCTGGGCGACCAGGCTGCCGCTGCCCTCGGCCTCGGTCGCCGCCATGCGCACCGTGCCGGTCGCCTTCAGCGCCTCCCGCCGCCTCTGCCGCAGCGCCGCCAGCTCGCCGACCCGGCGCATGTTGCGCTTGCGGCGGGCGGTGACGCCGTAGCGCATCCAGTGCTCCTCCCGGACGATCTTCCGGTCGAGCTTGTGCGCCTCCCGCTCCTCCTCCTCCAGCACCTGGTCGCGCCAGGCCTCGAAGCCGGCGAAGCCCTGCTCCAGCCGCCGGGTGGTGCCGCGGTCCAGCCAGACCATGGCGCGGGACAGCCGCTCCAGGAAGCGCCGGTCATGGCTGATGAGGACGAGGGCGCCGCGGAACTGCGCCAGCTCCGCCTCCAGCCAGGCGATGGCCGGCAGGTCGAGATGGTTGGTCGGCTCGTCCAGCAGCAGGATGTCGGGGGAGGGGGCGAGCACCTGCGCCAGCGCCGCCCGCCGCGCCTCGCCGCCCGAGAGCCGGGCCGGCGCCTCCTCGCCGGTCAGGCCCAGCTCGGCCAGCAGCCAGCGCGCCCGGTGCGGGTCGTCGGCCGGGCCGAGCCCCGCCTCGACATGCTCCCAGACCGTGGCGGCCGCGCCGAAATCCGGCTCCTGCGGCAGGGTGCGGAGCGTGGCGCCGGGCTGCAGGAAGCGGCTGCCCGCCTCCGGCTGCACCGCGCCCGCCGCGATCCGCAGCAGGGTGGACTTGCCCGAGCCGTTGCGGCCGACCAGGGCGAGGCGATCCCCGGCGCCGATCGCCAGGTCGGCCCCGGTGAGCAGCGGCGTGGTGCCGAGATGGAGGTGGATGTCCTGAAGGATGAGAAGGGGCGGCGCCATGCCGCGGCAGAGGGGGGCGGCGAAGGCGCCGCGTCAAGCCTCCCCGTCGGGCCTCGCGCCCGGCGGCGCCATGTCGATCACCGGATCGATCACTGGCGGGCGCGGGACCGCGGCCCAGACCTGCCGCCAGATATCGAGCGGCAGCAGCACGAAGGCCTCCGTCCCATGCCGGGTCAGCACCACCGGCCCGCCCGCCGCATGGTCGAGCAGCCTCGGCACCGCCGCCTCGATCACGCCCATGTCGAGGCGCGGCTGGCCTTCCAGGCCGGGGGCGGGGTTCTCCACGGCGCCGGCGCGGATCGCCGCATCCTCCTCTGCCCGCCATCCGGCCATCCCGCCTGCCCCCTGCCTGGCCGTCCGGCGGACGGCCCTTCCGTCTGGGAGATTGCGATGCGGCGCCCGGCGCTCAACCACCCGGCGGGAGATCCCGGCTCAGAAGGCGGCGTGCAGCCGCAGCCCGAGCACCGGAACCGGGCCGCGATCGGCGTTGTAGGCCGGGTTGACGACTAGCTGGGCATTGGCCGCGAGGTTGAGGCCCGGCGCCAGGCGCAGGTCGTAATAGGTCTCCACCACCGTCTCCGGCGCGTAATTCAGGCGGCCGTCGCCGGTGATGAAGCCGATCCCGCCCGCCGCGAGGAAGCGGCGATGGCCCGGGGAGAGGCCGCCCAGGTTGAAGGCGAGGCCAACCGTGTCGCCAGGCCGCTCCCAGCCGAGCCCGGTCAGGGACAGGCCGGCGGAGACGGACCAGTCCATCTCGGTGAACATCCAGTTCTGCTCGCGCCCGTTGTTCCAGCCGAGCCGGGCGAAGGCGCCGAGGCTATCGGTCAGTTCCTGCTCCAGGTTGAGCGCCGCCATCTGCTTGGTGCGGAAGGCCCGGAGCGCGCCGGTCTCGGTCTCGCCCGCGAGCTGCGCCGCGGTGAGCTGGTCCCAGCGCGCCGAGCGGGGCCGCGACAGGCCGCCGAGCAGGCGGACCATGCCCGGGCGGCCGTTCGCCGACCAGCCGCGTTCGAGCTGGAGCAGCGCCTGCCAGCCGGTGAACCAGCGCGGCTCCAGCGCCAGGGAGTTGGCATCGCGGGCGACGCGGAAGGCGCCTGCCCGCACCGCCGAGCGGCCATCCTCCCATTCCGCGACCAGGCCGTCGGTGAAGCCGCGCGCATCGGCGGCGAAGTCGAAGGCGCCGGTGCCGACCAGCCCCCAGGACATGAACTGCGTCCGGGCGTCATGGGCGTAGCGGTTGTCGTCGAAGAAGTCCCAGACCGAGACCCGGCCGATGGTGAGGGTGATCCGCTCGCGCGCCAGCGGCCCGGTAAAGCGCATCGGGTCGGGATCGGTGCCGAGGACCGTGTCCCCGGAGAGGTCGAGCGTCTGGCGGAGGAAGAGCCGCGAGAGCCAGAGCGTCGGGTCGCGCGAGCCGAGCCGGAAGGCCTCGCCATTTGGGAAGCTGGCGACGCCCACCGAGTTGCTGAGGCCGTAGCCCCGGGTCAGGGTGGGCACCGCGACGATCTCGGCATTGTCCCAGAGCCGGCGGCCGAGCACGAGGTCGATCGACTGGGTGTTCCGCGTCTCGTCCTTCGGGCTGAGGCTCGCCTCGCCACGATAGGGCGAGCGGAAGCCGGGATGCGCCTGGACGATGCCGGTGAACTGGCCGCGCAGGAACCAGCCCTGCGCCTCCAGCCGCTCCAGCCACGCCTCGCCGCCCTCGACCAGCGCGTCGATATTGGGCTGATAGATCGGCCCCGCGATGCCGCGCTGGGCCTGCGCCGCGGTCGGCGGCAGCGCCGTTGCGACCAGCCCGGCCGCCATCAGGCAGCCCTTCCACCACCCCGCCCGCATGCCATCCCCGCATCCTTGCCGTGGCTGTTAAGGGAGGGGCGCGGCCGGCGGCAAGCCGGGCGCCGCAGGTGTCGCGGAACCGTCATGCGCGGGCGGCGCTGCCATCGGCCGGAGGCTGGCGGGAGTATTTGACCGGCAGCCCCACGTCACCGATGCTTCGGCCCTTCCGGGAGGATGCAAACCATGGTCGACCGCCCCTTCATCCGCGCGGACCTGGAGCTGCTGCGGCGTTGGGACACGCCCACCATCTGCAACGCGATGGAACTCGTCATCCCGGCCCGGCGGGGGCGCGGCTTCACCCTGCAGCCCTTCGTCTGCGCCGATCCCTCCCTGCCGCCGATCTGCGGCCTGGCCCGGACCGGCCAGATCCGCGCCGCCGCCCCCTCCGGCCGCAGCAAGGAGCAGGACCGCGCCGCCCGCATCGGCTGGTACGAATACGTCGCCGATGCCGACCTGCCGACCATCGTCGTGATCGAGGATCTCGACGAGACGCCCGGCTTCGGCGCCTTCTGGGGCGAGGTCAACACGGCGGTGCACAAGGGCCTCAACTGCCTCGGCTGCGTGACCAGCGGCTCCTTCCGGGACCTCGACATGCTGGCGCCGGGCTTCCAGATCATCGGCGGCATGGTGAATCCGAGCCACGCGCATGTGCACATGGTGGATTTCGGCCGCGACGTGATCGTCCACGGCATGCCGGTGATGCATGACGACGTGGTGCATGCCGACCGCCACGGCGCCGTCGTCATCCCCGCCGATGCGGTGCGCCAGCTGCCGGCCGCCATCGACCTGATCGCGCGGCGCGAGGCGGTGATCCTCGAGATGGCCAAGCGGGACGATTTCAACATCCAGACCCTGAAGGAAGCCCTGGCACGGGCGGACGAGATCCACTGACGCCGGGGCCGGGCAGGGCGGCAGCCATGGCCGTGCTTCTCGGCCTGTCCCCGCCAGCCGCCGCCGACACCTGGACGACGCGGCTGCCCGCGCTGCTGCCGGCCCTGCAGGCCTGCCTGGCCGGGCTGCCCGACGCCTTCGCCGCCGAGAGCGAGGCGGAGGGCCGCGTCCGGGTCCGGCTGCGCCAGGACGGCGGGACCGAGGACTGCGTCGCCATCGCCGGCCGGGTCGCCTCCCGCGCGCCCCTGGCCGATGCGCCGCCCCCCGATGCCGCCGCGCCCGCCTTCTTCCTGGAGCGCCGCTGCGCCGATGCCCGGCGCGTCGAGGCGCCCGACGGGCGCATCCTGGGCTGGCTGGCCTATCCGGCCTGCCGATGACGAGGAGCCGATGACCGAACCGACCACCCTGCCGCCGCCGCTCGCCGAGGTCCGCCCCGATTGGGTGGACAACAACGGCCATATGAACATGGGCTTCTACATGGTCGTGTTCGACATCGCGACCGATCAGCTCTGGCCCGAGCTCGGCCTCGGCGCGCCCTTCCGCGCCCGGGGCCTCGGCACCTTCGCGGCCGAGGCCTGGGTGAATTACGTGCGGGAGGTGCATGTGGGCATGCCGCTCGCCTGCACCAGCGAGGTGCTGGGCTATGACGGCAAGCGCCTTCTGGCGGTGCACCGGATGTACCATGCCGGTGAGGGCTGGCTCGCCGCCGAGAACGAGGTGCTCTATCTCTGCATCGATCTCGGGCGGCGGCGGGTCACGACCTGGCCAGAGGATGTCCTGGCCCGTTTCGCGGTGTGCAGCACCGGCCGGCCCGCCCGCCGCCTCGCTCTCGCCCGCCGGGGCTGAGAGGCCCGGCGAGGCCGGGGGGCCGCGCAGTCAAGCTTGCGATATCCTGGCGTCCTTGAAATATTTCAGCAATCTTCCCGGCGTCAGATCGGCGCCGCGGGGGCTCGATGCGCGGGCCTCCCCTGGGCGGGACGCACACGGGCAGCATGGTGAGCGACCTCGACATCTGCGCCAGGATCACCTGCCCGGAATGCCGCGGCAGCGGCACGGGCTTCTGGCGCAAGGACGCGGTGCGCGGGCAGGGCCGCGAATTGCTGGGCGTGACGCGGGGCTTCCTGCGCCGCCGGGGCGATCACCGGCTCGATCCCTGCGTGTTGTGCGCGCATTGCCTGGTGCCGGCCCAGGAGGGCCCCTTCGTGCGGGAACGCAGCGAGGCCTGACGCGCAGGCCCGGGCTGCGGGCGGGTGCTCAGAGCGCCCCGATCTGCCGCCGCAACGCCTCCACATCGGCGCGCCGCGGTTGCGCCGTGCCGGGCCGCATCACCGCCGCGGCGCCGGCCGCCATGCCCCAGGCGAAGGCCTCGCGCGGGCTCTCCCCCTCCGACAGCTTCAGCACCATGGCGGCGAGGAAGCTGTCGCCGGCGCCGACCGCGCCGAGCGCCGGCACGTCGAGCGCCCGCAGGCGCAGCACGCCCTCCCGCTCGGCCAGCAGCGCGCCCTCCTGCCCGAGCGAGACGGCGATGAGCTCCGCCGCGCCCTGGCGCACCAGGTCGAGCGCCGCCTCGTTCAGCGCCCGGGGCGTGTTCAGCGGCCGGCCGACCAGCGTCTCGAACTCGCCGCGGCTCGGCTTGATGAGCGCCAAGCCGTGGCCGAGCGCCGCGCGCAAGGGCGCGCCGCTGGTGTCGAGCACGATGCGGCGTCCCTGCCGCCGGGCGATCCCGGCGAGCTCGACATAGAAATCGTCCGGGATGCCACGCGGCAGGCTGCCGCTGCCGACGATCCAGTCGCCCGGCTCCTCCTCGACCGCCTGGAGCGCGGCGCGCCATTCCGGCTCGGTCACTTCCGGCCCCTCGGGGACGAAGCGGTATTCGTGCCGCGTCGAGAGATCGTTGACCGTGAGGCTCATGCGGGTGCGGCCGGCGATCGGGATGGTCCGGCGCGGCAGGCCCTGCTCTTCGAGCAATTGCTCGAGCAGCGCGCCCGCCAGGCCGCCGGCGAGGATGATCGCCAGCGTGTCGCCGCCGAGCTCGCTCACCACGCGCGAGACGTTGACGCCGCCGCCGCCCGGGTCGAAGCGCTCGTTCCGCGTGCGGGTCTTGCGCACCGCCCGCACCATCTCCGCATCGGAGGCGACGTCGACGGTCGGGTTCGGCGTGAGCGTGACGATGCGGCGGGACATATCGGGCAAGGCTAGCGACATCCTGCTGCAATGCAAAAGCAAAAACCCTTCGGCCCGGCCGGCGAGCGGCCCGGCCGGCGAGCGGCCCGGCCGGAGGGCGCCGAGGCGCGCCGGACTCAGGCCTCCAGCAATTCGGGGAAGGGCACGATGGTGCTCTTCACCGTGCGCATCGCCATCGCATCCGCCACGGCGCGCGAGACACCATCCGCATCGAAGGGATAGAGCGTCTGCATCTCATACCAGGGATAGCGGTCGCGCGCATGGCTCAGCATCTGCACGCCAAGCGCCAGGTCGTTCGCGGTGAAGGCCCAGGAGCCGTGGATGGTGATGTCCTTGGCCACGAAGCGGTGCCAGTTGGTCATGATGGCGCCGGCATCGGTGAACTGCCCCATCTCAATGTAGACGCCGCTGTCGCGCAGCATCTCGATGCCCTCCGGCCCCGCCGTGGGGTGGCCGGTGCAGTCCATGATGAGGTCGGCGCCATAGCCGCCGACGATCTCCCGCACCCGGGCGATGCGGGCCTCGGCGGAGGGGTAGTCCTCGATGTTCACCGTCGCCTCGGCACCGAAGCGGCGCGCGAGCGCCAGGCGCGGCGTCTCCGGCGCCCCGACCGCGATCACCCGGCCCGCCCCCATCTCGCGCGCCGCGGCGATGGCGAGGATGCCGATCGGACCGGTGCCCTGGATGACGACCGTGTCGCCCCATTTGAAGCCGCCCGTCCGCTGGGCGCGGGCGAAGCCGCGGATGCAGGAGGTCAGCGGCTCCGAGAGGGCGCCGAGGCGGAGCGGCATGTCGTCCGGCAGGCGATAGATCTTGGTGCCCGGCAGGTCCTCGAGATCGACATAGACGTATTCCGCCCAGCCGCCCCAGAGATGCGGCGGCTTGTCGAAGCCGAGATAGCGCCCGTAATAGACCGGCGTCTGGCAGCGGTTGGCGTGCTCCGGGTAGTGCTTGCAGTAGTAGCAGGACCCGCAGGGCATGAAGGGCGGGATCATGATCTTCGATCCCACCGTGATCGGCAGGTCCATCCAGTCCGTCTTCAGCTCCGGCCCGATCTCCCGGACGATGCCGGTCATCTCGTGCCCCAGGGTGAAGGGCCAGGGCAGGGGCTTCGGCCAATGCCCCTTCAGGATGTGCAGGTCGGTGCCGCAGACGCCGCAGGCGCCGATCTGGATCAGCGCCGCCTTGCGGCCCACCTTCGGCCAGGGCACCTCGCGGATCTCCGGGCTGGCGCCGGGGCCGGCGAAGGTGGCGACACGGATATTGCCCATCTGGTTCCTCCCGCTCCGGCCGCCGGGGCGCGGCCGGTGGCGCGCCCGATGCCGGTTGCCAGGCGAGGCTAGAGCAGAACGCCGCGGGGCGGAAACGCCGTCATCCGCCCTTGCGACCCCCCCGTGATCGCCCATGCGGCCACATGACGGACGCCTCGCGCGGCCGCGGCCTCAATCGTTGCCGTGCCGCGTCACCCGCATCCCGACCGCGAGCCGCATGACGGCGCAGGAGGCGAGGCGCGCGCGCGACCCCTCGGCGCGGCTGGTCAGCGCGATCGGCACCCGCGCCCCGACCACGACGCCGGCGCTCTCCGCCCCGGCCAGGTATTGCAGCTGCTTGGCCAGCATGTTGCCCGAGGTCAGGTCCGGCACCAGCAGGATGTCCGGATCGCCCGCAACCGGGCTCTCCAGGTGCTTGGCATGCGCCGCCTCGAGGCTGATGGCGTTGTCGAAGGCGAGCGGCCCGTCGACGATCCCGCCCTCGATCTGGCCGCGATCCGCCATCTTGGAGAGCGCCGCCGCATCGAGCGTCGCCGGCTGCTTCGGGGTCACCACCTCGACCGCGGCCAGCACGGCGAGCTTCGGCCGGGCGATGCCGAGGGCGCGGCAGAGATCGATGGCGTTGCGGGCGATGTCGGCCTTGGTCTCGAGATCCGGCTCGATGTTGATGGCCGCGTCGGTGACGACCAGCGGCTTGTGGTAGCGCGGCACGTCGAGGATGAAGCAATGGCTGATGCGCCGCTCGGTGCGCAGCCCGGCATCGCGCGCCACCACCGCCGCCATCAGCTCGTCGGTGTGCAGGCTGCCCTTCAGCAGCGCGGCGGCGCGGCCGTCATGCACCAGGGCGACGGCGCGCTCGGCCGCGGCATGGCTGTGCGGGACGTCCTCGATCGCCATGGCGGACAGGTCGAGCCCGGCCTCGGCCGCGGCGGCGCGGATGCGGGCCGCCGGCCCGACCAGGATCGGCTGGATCAACGCCGCCGCCGCCGCCTCGAGCGCGCCGGAGAGGCTCGCGGCATCGACCGGATGGACCACGGCGCAGGGCATGGCGGGGCCCGCCTGGGCGGCGCGACGGACAAGCTGCACCAGCTTGTCCTCTGCCGCGTCCCGTGCCTTGTCCCGTGCGGAAGCCTGTGCTGCATCGGCCATGCCGCATGCCTAGAACGGATCCGGTGCGCTTGGGAACACCCCGACCGATGACGATTCGCCGGCGCCGTCAGGCGCGGTGGATGCCGTAGAAAAGGGCGACGCCCTTCAGCGTGCCCTGCAGATCGGCGCGGAGGGCGGTCGGCGAGAAGAACTGGCCGAGCGGCACATAGGGCACCTCCTCGAAGGCCACCTGTTGCATCTCCCGCCCGATCCGCGCGCGCGCCGGGTCGTCGGGCGCATCGAACCAGGCGTCGCGCAGCGTCTCCAGCCGCGGAATGGTCGGCCAGCCGAACACGGCCGCACGGCCATGGCCGCGGATCAGGTTGTTCGCCGCCGGGTTCACCTGGGCGCTGCCGGCGCTGTAGCTGACCATCATGTTCCAGCCGCCCTGCGCCACCGGATCCTGCTTCAGGATGCGCTGCGTGACCGTGCCCCAGTCGGTGGCGACATAGTCGAGGTTGACGCCGCCGCGCCGGAGATAGTCGCCGCAGACCTCGCTCATGGCGTTGATGACCGGGAAGTCCGTCGCCGCCAGCAGGTTCACCCGCTCATCCTTGTAGCCCGCCTCGGCCAGGGCGCGCTTCATGCCGCCGGCATCGAGCGGCTGGCGGAGGGCCTCGAGGCCGACATCGCTCGCCATGACCGAGCCCGGCGCGAAGAAGCCGTAGGGCACGTGCCAATAGGTCCGGTCGTCGCCGGCCGCGGCCGTCATCGCATCCACCTGGTTGGTGCCGCGCAGGATGGCGCGGCGGATCGCCGGGTTGTCGAAGGGCGGGTTCAGGCAGTTGAAGCGGAGGAAGCCAACCGAGCCGTTGGGGTCAAGGACGTCGATCTTCAGGCCGCGGCTGCGCTTCAGCGCGCCGACCAGGTCGATCGCCGGCTGTTCCCACCAATCCACCTCGCCGCGCTGCAGGGCGGCGCTGGCGGTCGCGCCGTCCGGGATGGTCAGCCATTCCACGCGGTCGAAGAAGACGCGCTTGCCGCCACTCAGATAGCTGGCCGGCTCGGGGCGCGGCCGGTAGTCCGGGTTGCGCTCATAGACGTTGCGGCTGCCCGGGACCCGCTCGGCCGCGACGTAGCGGAAGGGACCGCTGCCGATGATCTCCGGCACCGCCTGCGAGGAGGGAAGCAGCGCGTGCCGCTCCGGCATCATGACGCAGAGATGCGTGCCGACCTTGGCGAGGGCGGCGTCGAGGAGCGGGAAGGGCTTCTTCAGGCGGAAGACGATGCGGCGGTCATCGGCGGCGGCGAGCTCGTCGGTCGCGGCCCAGAGCGCCTGGCCGAAAGCGTCGCGCGTCGCCCAGCGGCGGATCGAGGCGACGCAATCCCGCGCCCGCACCGGCTCTCCGTCGTGGAAGCGGAGGCCTTCGCGCAGGGTGATGGTGGCGCGTCGGCCCTCCTCCTCGAAGGCCGGCGGGCCATCGGCCATCTGTGGCTGCGCCCGCAGCCCGGCATCCCAGCCATAGAGCGTGTCGTAGACCAGCAGCGCGTGGTTGCGGGTGACGAAGGCGACCGAGTGGATCGGGTCGAGCAGCGCCAGGTCGGCCTGGGGCACGAAGCGCAGCACGCCGCGGCCGGGGGTGGTCTGGGCGGCGGCGAGGCGCGGCGCGGCGAGCGCCAACCCCATGGAGCCCAGGAGATGACGTCGGCGCATGGCGATCCCTTCCGGCGGCGTGGCGCAGGGAATGCTGCAGTGCGGCAGTCGGTCGGGTCAACCGGGACGAGGGCGGGCGCCGTCTTGCGAGGCGCCGGCATCAACGCGGCGATCGTCGCCAGCCCGGCCAATTCTTTCTCGCAACAACTGGCTCGCCCCCCTCACAACCTAATGATTATCGATGCCTCGCAGGATTAATGAACGATTGGTAATGTGAAAACATGATATTGGAGTGAGACGCTGCTGTGTCTTTTGTTGCCATAAACGAGCAGAAAGAGCATTCCATGGCATTAGATGGAATGATGCCATCCCAACTCCGTGATTTCTCTGACGTCCTTGGCCGCAATGTTGCACGACAGTTCTCGAACTACTGGGAACTCGATCGCTTTTCTGCTGAAGAATTCCGGCAATTCTGGTCCTGTTTTCTTTCCTGGTCGAATCTTCCCCGCAGCGGCGACGAAGCGACCGTCTGCGTCGGCGATGCCGCCGAGACCGCGGTCTTCTTCCCGGACCTGCGGCTGAATTACGCGGAATGCCTGCTGCAGGGTCCGGCCGGGGCGCCGGTGCTGACCGCCTGCCACGGCATAGGCCTGGCCGCAACCGAGCGGCTGACGCGAGGCGAGCTGCGGTCCCGCGTCGCGCGCCTGGCCGCGGCGCTGCGCCGTCTCGGCGTCGCGCCCGGCGACCGGGTGGCGGCCGTCGCCCGCAACAATGCCGAGATGATCGTCGTGGCCCTGGCCGCCGCGGCGGTGGGCGCGGTGCTGGCGAATTGCACCCCCGACATGGGCAGCGTGGCGCTGCGGGCCCGGCTGGCGCCGCTCGCGCCGCGGGTCGTTTTCGCCAATCTCGAACCCATGCCCTGGGATCGTGGCCAGCCGCTGGCGGAGCGGGTCGTCGAGCTGCTCGCCGCGCTGCCGAGCGTCGCCGCCGTGATCGCGCTCGACGCGGGGGACCTCGCCGCGCCTCGCGCTGTGCCGCTGCACCACCTGCGGCGGCTCGTGCGGGCTGGGGCGGAGGAGTGGCATGCCTGGCCGCACCTGCCCTTCAACCACCCGCTCGTCGTCCTGTTCTCCTCCGGCACCACCGGGCAGCCGAAATGTATCCTGCACGGCGCCGGAGGCACGCTCATCGAGCATCTGAAGGAGCATCGGCTGCATTGCGACCTGCGGCCGGGCGACCGGATGTTCTTCCAGACGAGCTGCGGCTGGATGATGTGGAACTGGCAGCTCAGCGCGCTGGCCTCCGGCGCCGAGATCCTGGTCTATGACGGGCCGCTCGAATCGCCGGCGCTGTTCTGGCAACTCGTCGCGGCGCATGGCGTCACGGTCTTCGGCACCAACCCGGCCTATCTCCAGCACTGCGAGGCGGCTGGCCTGACGCCCGGCCGGGACCATGACCTCCATCAGCTGCGCCTCGTGCTCTCGACCGGGTCGCCACTCCGGCCACGGCAGTTCGCCTGGGTGGCCGAGGCGGTGAAGCCCCTGCCGCTGCACTCCATCTCCGGCGGCACGGATGTCATCGGCTGTTTCGTCCTCGGCCATCCCTCGCTTCCCGTGCATGCCGGGGAATCACCCTGCCGGAGCCTCGGGCTCGACATCCGCGCGCTGCCGCGGCCCGAGGCGGCGACAGACCGACAGGGGACTGCCCAACAGGAGACCGCCCAACAGGAGACTGCCCGGCAGGGCGAGCTCATCTGCGCCAACCCCTTTCCCTCCCGGCCCCTCGGCTTCTTCGGCGAGACGGATGGCCGTCGCTTCCACGAGAGCTACTTCGCGGCCAATCCCGGCGTCTGGACCCATGGCGACCTGGTCGAGCACACGCCGCGGGGCGGCTGGACGGTGCTCGGGCGCAGCGACAGCGTGCTCAAGATCCGCGGTATCCGGGTCGGGCCGGCCGAAATCTACGCGATCCTCGAATCCTTCGAGGACATCGCCGAGGCGATGGCCGTCGCGCAGGAGGCCGAGGAGGAGCCGGGCGGCCAGCGGCTGGTGCTGCTGGTCGTCCTTCGCCCGGGCCGACGGCTCGATCCGGATCTGGCCCGGCGTATTCGCAGGGCCCTCGGCCAGCGGGGCGCCTCGCATCTGGTTCCGGGACGCATCCTGGCCGTCGACGCCCTGCCGTTGACCCAGAGCGGCAAGCGCTCGGAGGCGGCGGCGCGCGACGCCGTCAATGGCCGGGCGGCGCGCAACCGCGATGCCTTGCGGAATCCGGAATGCCTGGCATCGATCACCGCCTCGATCGGTGCCGGCCCGCGATGCCGGGACACCTCGCAGGGGACCGGACCGCACGGCGCCGAGGCCGACCCGATGGCGGCGCGGCTGACCGCGCTGTGCGAGTCGATCCTCGACCTGCCGGAGCTCGGTCCGGCCGACGACCTGCTCGAGCTCGGGGCGGATTCGCTCCGGATGCTGTCGCTGCTGCTCGCGGTGGAGCGGGAGTTCGGCCAGCGGCTATCGGTCACGGCGCTGTTCTCCGCTCCGACCATCGATGGCCTGCTCGCGCAGTTGCGGGGCCGTTCGCCGGCCGCCCCGGGGGTGGTGGCCAAGGCCGCGGGCGCACCGCGGATCCGGCCGGTCACGCCCGCTGATCTCGAGCCTCTCGCGCGCCTCCTGGCTGCCGGCTTCGGTGAGTCCGGCATCGGGCCGGCGCAGTGGCGCCACCTGTTCGGGCCGCCCTGGCCGGACGATGGCGGCAGCTGGGGCTGGCTGCTGACCGTGGATGAGGCGATCGTCGGCGTCCTCGGCACGGTGCGCGCGCGCCATCCGCTGCGGGGCGACGCGCCGCTGTGCAACCTCTCCTCCTGGTACGTGCATCCCGACTACCGTGGCTGGGGCAGCGCCCTGCTCGTCGCCGCGCTGGGCGAGGCGGACGCCACCTGGACCAGCTTCACGCCGTCGTCCCTGTCGCTACAGGCCCTCGCAGCGCTCGATTTCCGCCGCCTCGATACCGCCCGGATCTTCCTGCCGCCGCTGGCGCATGCCGAGACGCTCGCCGCCCCGGGGCTGCGGATCGATTGCGCGCCGGCGACCGTGCGCGGGCTGCTCGATCCGGCCGAGCGGCAGGTCTTCGACGACCATGCGCCCTTCGACTGCCTGCAGATGGTGGCGCGCGACGCGACGGAGCGGGCCTATCTCGTCCTCAAGCGGCGGCGGGACCCGCTGCCAGGCGGGCTGCGCCGCTTGCCGCTGCGGGTCGCCTATTCCGAGTTGCTCTACTGCAGCGCGCCCGCCCTGCTGGCGCGGCATCTCGAGCGCATCAAGCTCGCCGTGCTGGCGCGGCAGCGGACGCTCGGCCTGGTGGTGGATGCCCGGCTCTGGGCGACGCCGCCGCGCGGACGGCGGCTGTCGAGCCATGCCATGTTCCGCTCCGCGAGGCTTGGGGCCGAAGCGGTGGACAAGCTCTATTCCGAGCTGGTGCTGCTGCCGGTCTGAGAACGCCCCGCAAAACCGCTTCGCGGCTTTGCGGGGACCCCGGGGAGTCCCCTCCTGCCCCAGGAACGTCACGGCCTGCCGCGGCCAAGCCGCGGCAGGACAACAGCTGATCGCCGGGGGCGGACCCACCGAAGGCGTGACTCACGCGACCGACCAACGCGCTGGATCATGGTCCAGGATGGATCTCGTTCACCCCGCGAGCGGCGGATCAGCCCTCCTGCGACGGCGCGGCGGCGTCCAACGCCTCGTCCGGGCTCACCTGCAGGCTCGCCGTCAGGCGGAGGCCGGGCCCGGCGCGGCGTCGGCCGGTCACCGCGAAGCGGCGACCGAAGCGCGCCTTCAAGGCGGCCGCGGCGGCCTCGACGGCGGCAGCCTCGCCGGCCTCGAGCACCAGGCGCACGCCATGCAGGCCCCCGAGCGGCAGGCCGGGCGGGCGCGCCGCAGGGGCCAGGGCGGGCGCAGCAGCGGCCGGCGGCTGCAGGATGAGCGGAGGTGGGAGCTTGCGGCGGGACATGGGACGCCACGATCTGGACGCAGCCCGCGGTGACAGGCAAGCCCCGACGCCGTGGCGAGGCGGCGCCACAGTTGTCCCCAGCGATCGGGACAAGCCTGAGGACAAGTTGTGAGGAATGGGCCGCAACGCCTTGGTTTGTCATGCGGGTTCTTCAGGCGTTCGCGGCCCGTCCGGGCCGCTGGCGGTTTCCTGCTGGACCGCGGCCTGCAAGCCACAACAGGGGGCCATCGGCTCGCGGCGCGGGCGGCATCGGATGCGATGGTTCAGGGGCTTGCCGGGAGAGGCATGGCGCGGCGCGTCCTGGCGCGGAAAAATTCACCGTCGCGGGCGCCGGGCCGGCGCCGGCCCGGCCCGCGGCTTATGCACAGCCATCGGGGCAACCCTCTGGAAAGCTTCGGGATGGCGTGTTCAAGCCTTTGAACAGGAACGGCAATTTTTGCCCGTTTCGGAGCCGTTCGGAGCGGGTGGAGGCCCGGCCGCGAAGGCCGGGTGGTCCCGCCCGGCCCGCCATCGCGCCCCGGCGCTCAGTCGCGGTAATCCGCTTCCTTGCGGTCGAGGATCCGCTTCAGCGCGTCGAAATGCCATTCGGCATTCGAGCGGTCGCCATAGCGCGGCGCGGTCTTGCGATAGGTGCTGATCGTGTGGTCCACGACCTCCTTCGGCAGCATCTTCAGCGGCCGGTTGGTCCACATCGCATAGAGCTGCACCTGCGCCACGCGCTCGGCGTAGTAGAGCCGGTCATAGGCCTCGGCGACGTTGCGGCCGACCGTGGCGATGCCGTGGTTGGCCATCATCAGCACCGTCTTGTTGCCGATCACCCCGGCCAGGCGCTCGCCCTCCGCCGGGTCGAAGGCCGGGCCGGTGTAGAGGTCGTCATAGGCGGTGTTCATGCTGGTCCCGAGCTCGGTCTGACCGATCGGCAGGATCTGCGGATCCTCGAGCCGGGCGAGGGCGCTCGCATAGGGCATGTGGGTGTGGAACACCGCGGCGGCCGTCGGCAGCAGCCGGTGCATCGGCGCGTGGATGCAATAGGCGCTGCGCTCGACATGCCCCTCGCCGGCGAGCAGGCTGCCATCATAGCCGACCTCTATGAAGCAGGAGGCGGTGACCTCCGACCAGTGCAGGCCGAAGGGGATCTGGTAGTAGCGGTCCTCGGTGCCCGGCACGCGCAGGGTGAAGTGGTTGAAGATGCCCTCGTTGAAGCCGTGCATCACCGCCAGGCGGTGCGCGGCGGCGAGGTCGATGCGCGCCTGGCGCCGCTGGTCGGCGATGGCGAGGTCGGGGGCGGCATGGGTTTCGAGCGGCATGGGGGAGGGACCTTCCTGGTGACCCGCCCGATGCTAGTCCTGTCGGTCGTCTGACCAGAAGCCCCCAAAGCGCATCCCGATCGCCCGCATGGCGATGCCCGCTGCCGCGTCCTCAGCCCGGGAAGAGCCGCTCCCGCGCCTCCGAGATCACCCGCAGCGCGTCCGGGGTCAGGTCGTAGAGCGGCAGGTCCTCCGGCGCCGCCCAGGCCACGGCGGCGACGTCGTCCCCGGGCCGCGCCTCGCCGGCCGACCAGCGGCCGCAATAGTCGATGATGGTGTAGTGCCAGCGCACCGCGCCGGCCTCGTCGCGGCTGATGGAATCGAAGACGGCGGCGAGTTCGAGCGGCCCCACCTCGATGCCGGTCTCCTCCATCAGCTCCCGCCGCGCCGCCGCCTCGGCGCGCTCGCCGACATGCTGGGCGCCGCCGGGCAGCGACCAGCTCCCCTCGCGCGGCGGCTTGCCGCGGCGGACGAGCAGCACCTGCTCGGCGCCGCGCTCGCCGGTGAAGGCGACGACGCCGATGCCGACCCAGGGCCGGTCGGGATATTCCCGGCTCATCGCGCCGGCGCCCCGGCCGGCGGCGCCTCCGGCGCGGCCTCCCGCGGCTTGAGGTCGTCGAGGCGCGGGGCGAAGGCCTTCAGCTTCCAGACCCCGACCTGATAGACCCAGGGAGCCCATCGGGCCGCGAGCCGGGCGCCCTCCTCGCTACCCTCGGCCCGCAGCCGGATCCAGACATTCCCCTCCTCGAGATGCGGCAGCACCGTCACGCCGAGCCCGTCCGACAGCGTGAACCGGCTTTCGGCGACCGGCTCGCCCGGCGCCTCCGCGGCCGGCTTCACGTCGAGGAAGGTCAGCATCTCGAAGGCGCGGGCGATCTCGTCCAGCGCGGCTTCGTCCGCCGGCATCCCGGCGGGCTGCTCGACCTGCAGCTTCGCCTCGGGCCCCTCGCCGCGGGCGAGGACCAGCGCCGGCTCCCCGTCCCGCCGGATGGCGACGCGGCGCACCCGCTCCTCCGGCAGGTTGGCGATGTCGCGGTCGAGCCAGAGCTGCGGATCGGCATCGGCGGCGAGCCGTCCCTCCGCCAGCCAGGCCTGGTCCTCGCCCGGGCGGCGAACATAGATGCTCTCCGGCACATTGCCCTGGGTGCGGACGCGGCGACGGCCGAGGAGCAGCTCGGCGAGCGGGCTGCCGGCGTCGTCGAGGATGCGGAGCAGCAGGGCGGTGCTGCCGGGCCGGCCCGGATCGTCGACGCCGAGCCGGCCATACTGCTCCGGATCGCTGGTCCGCGGCTCGGCCAGGCGCAGCTCGGTCAGCCCGACCAGCATCTCCCGCAGCTTCTCCGGCCGCACCGGGTAGCCGCCCTTCTCGGGCAGCACCCAGACCTCGCCCTGCCGCGCGAGCAGGAGGGTCGCGTCGCTCTTGCGGATCTCGATGCGGGTTGCCCGCTGCAGCCGCTCGGCGAGGCCGGGGAAGGCGAGGCCGCCGGCCGCCATGTCGCGCCGCTCGGCCGGGCGCGGCGTCAGCAGGAGGGCGCCGCCGAGCGCGGCGGCCGCCGCGCCGCCGAGCAGGAGGAGGGTTCGACGCTGCATCCCGGCCTCCTCAGCCCCGCGCCGCCGCCCGGCGCCGCGCCCGCACCACGGCGAGGCCGATGGCGAAGAGCGTCAGCAGCGCCGGAACGAGGGCGATGTTGACCACGCGCAGCCAAGTCTCGAGCCCCTCGATATCGCGCCGCAGCTCGAGCTGCACGGCGCGGAGCTGCCGGCGGGTGGCGATGATCTCCTCCCGCGCCTGGTCGATTTCAGCCCGCTGCTCGGGCGTGATCACGCTCTGGCCGCGCTCGCCGCCCGCACCAGTGGGGGTTCCCTGGCGCAGCTCGCGCAGCCGCCGCTCGGTCTCCTCGAGCTTCTTCGTCAGCTGCTGCTCGGTCTGCCGGTACTCGGCATCGGCGGTGCGGCGGATGTCCTCGACCAGGGTGAAGGGCCGCAGGCTCTCGCCGCGGGAGCGGAGCGAGATCAGCGCGTCCGAGCCGGCGAGCGTATCGACCAGGTTGCCGACCAGCGGCCCGTTGCCGCTGAAGGGCGTCGCCACCGGCTGGCCGAAGAAATCCTGCACCCGCACCCAGAAGCGGTCCTCCAGGATGTCGGTGTCGTTGACGACGACGATATTGGCCGGGCCGGCGGTGCGGGGGAGGAAGGCGGGGAGGTCCTTCGGCCGCTCCTGGCCCTGCGGCGGGGCGGGCGGCCCATCCGGGAAGGCCGAGGCGAGCTCGCCGCGCAGCCGGGCGGCGATGACATGCCGCGCGCCGCCGCTGCGGAAATCGGCCAGCAGCCGCACCGGGTTCGGCTGCTGCCGCACCTTCTCGGCCTCCACCAGCTCGCTCTCGGCCGAGGAGGTCAGCAGCGGCGTGAACTCGACGCTCGCGCCCTGGCGCTTGCGCAGCTCGCCGGCCGAGGCGACGGTCACCTGGTCGAGCTGGGCGAGGGCGACGTCGTCGCGGTTCAGGCTGTCGCCCTGCAGGTTGTACCAGGCGAGGTAGTCCACCGCCTGCACCCGGTCGCCCGGCCCGGCGCGCACCCGCCAGGCGCCGCGCAGGTCGAGCACCACCTTGTCCGAGGGCGCCTCGACGCCCCAGGCGTTCAGCAGCCGGTCGAGGGAGGAGGCGGTGTCGGCGGGCGGCTGGCCGGTCGGGCCGGGGCGGCTCGCCTGGCTCTCGCTATGCGGATCGACCAGCAGGAGGAGCTTGCCGCCGCGCATGACGAACTGGTCGATGGCGTATTGCGTGGCGTCGGACAGGTGCTGCGGATGCGCCACCACCAGCACCTGGATGTCCGGCTCGATCACCTGCGCATCCAGCGGCACGTCCTTCACCGCGAAGAATTGCCGGAGCTGCGTCATCACCACCTGCGGCCGGCCGAGCTGCGGGTCGCGCAGCATCATCGCCCGCGGGTCGCCGTTCAGCGGCAGCGGCGTCATCACGCCCACCACCGGCCGCGCCGGGTTGGACAGGTCGTAGACGAGGCGCGTCAGGTCGTATTCCAGGAAGCGCTCGCGGTCCGGCTGCAGGAAGGGGATGGCCCGCTCGTCATCGACGAGGTTGCTGCCGGAGAGGCCGAAATAGACCTGCTCGCCGGACTGGTCGACCGGCACGCCCTGCAGGCCGAGCGCCATGGCGCGGTCCTCGAGCTCGGAGAAGGGCTCGGGGTCGTAGAGCTCGAGCCGCAGCTTGCCGTCCGAGAGGGCGACGTATTCCTGCAGCATTTCCCGCACCCGGTCGGCATAGGCGCCATAGAGCGGGATCGCCGCGCCGAGGCGCCGCGAATAGAAGAGCCGCAGGGTCACCGGGTCCTTCAGCCCGGCGAGCACCTGCCGCGTGCCCTCGGACAGCGTGTAGAGACGCTGCTCCGTCAGGTCGAGCCGGGCCCGCGCCAGCAGCCGGTCGGCCAGCAGGTTGATGCCGACCGCGAGGCCGGCGGCGGCCAGCAGGCCAAGGGCCGAGGACCAGAGGCGGCGCGAGCCGGAGCCCGCCGGGGCGGGGGCTGGCCGGCCGGCCGGCGAGGGGGAGGCGCGCATGCGTCAATCCGCCTTCCGGTGGTCGAGCACCACCGCGTTGACGAAGAGGAAGAAGCCGATGAAGGAGGCGAAATAGACCAGATCCCGGGCGCCGACGACGCCGCGGGTGAAGCCGGTGAAGCGGTCGGAGATGGAGAGGCCGCGCGCGATGTCGGCCAGCACCGGCAGGCGCTGCGTCAGGAACTCGGTCACCACCGGGCTGCCGGCGGCGGCGAAGACGAAGCAGAGGGCGACCGCGAGGACGAAGGCGACGACCTGGTTCTTGGTCAGCGCCGAGACCGCCGCGCCGAGGGCGAGATAGGCCCCGGCGACCAGCAGGCAGCCGAGATAGCCGGCGAGGATGACGCCGTTGTCCGGGTCGCCGAGCACGTTGACGGTGATCCAGATCGGCACGGTGAGGGCGAGGGCGATGCCGCAGAACAGCCAGGCGGCGAGGAACTTGCCGAGCACCGCCTGCCACTGCGCCAGCGGCAGGGTGAGCAGCAGCTCGATGGTGCCGAGCCGACGCTCCTCCGCCCAGAGCCGCATGGTCAACGCCGGCACCAGGAACAGGAACAGCCAGGGGACGAAGGTGAAGAAGGGCTGCAGGTCCGCCTGGCCGCGGCCGAAGAAATTGCCCATCGTGAAGGTGAGGGCGCCGGCCATCACCAGGAAGATGACGATGAAGACATAGGCGACCGGCGTGGCGAAATAGGCCGCCAGCTCGCGCCGCGCCACGGTGAGCGTCGCGCCCATCAGGCCGCCTCCCGCCGCGGCGCGGCCTCGCCCAGCGTCAGGCTGCGGAAGACCTCCTCCAGGCTCTGCCCCTCGCGCTCGAGCACCGAGGGCGGCGCATCCACCACCACCCGGCCGCGGGCGATGATGATGGCGCGGCTGCAGACGGCGGCGACCTCCTCGAGGATATGCGTCGAGATGACGATCGCCTTCTCGGGGGCCATGCGGCGGATCAGCTCGCGCACCTCGTGCTTCTGGTTGGGGTCGAGCCCGTCCGTCGGCTCGTCCAGCACCAGCACCGGCGGGTCGTGCAGCAGCGCCTGGGCCAGGCCGACGCGGCGCTTGAAGCCCTTGGACAGGGTCTCGATCGGCTGCAGCCGCACCCCTTCGAGCTGGGTGAGCCGCATCGCCTGGGCGACCCGGTCGCGCAGCGCGCCGCCGCGGAAGCCGCGGATGCGGCCGGTGAAGCCGAGGAAGCCCTCGACCGTCATCTCCGGATAGGTCGGCGCCCCCTCGGGCAGGAAGCCGAGATGCCGCTTGGCCGCGACCGGCTGCGCCACGACATCGGCGCCGCAGATCCGCGCCGTGCCGGCGCTCGGCGGCATGAAGCCGGCCAGCATGCGCATCGTCGTCGACTTGCCGGCGCCGTTCGGCCCGAGGAAGCCCAGCACCTCGCCACGATCCACCGTGAAGGAGACGTCGTCGACGGCGGTGAAGCCCCCGAAGCGCTTGGTCAGGCGCTCGATTTCGATCAGCGCGGCCAAATCCGGTCCCCCCGTTCCGCCTGGATCAATGGCGCGCCGGTCCCGGCCGCCGGTCGGCCGATGTACCCTGCTGGCAGGGCTTGGCAAGGGGAGCGGCACCCTTGGGTTGCAACCGAGTGTGACGATCGCCTCATCCGGCGCCGAGCGTCGCCATCGCCTCCTCCCGGCCGAAGAGGCGCAGCAGCAGCCGCGCCGCCTGGCCGCGCGGGCCCTGCAGCAGCGGGTCCTTCTCCAGCAGCAGGGCGGCGTCGCGGTTGGCCATGATGATCAGCCCCTCCTGCGCCTCGCCCTCGGCCAGGCCGAGGCGGAAGACCGGGGCGCCCGATTGCCGGGTGCCCAGCGCCTCGCCGCTGCCGCGCAGGCGGAAATCCGCATCGGCGATGGCGAAGCCGTCCTCGGTGTCGCGCAGGATCAGCAGCCGCTCGCGCGAGGCGAGGCCGAGAGCCTCGTCATAGAGCAGCATGCAGTAGCTGGCGGCGGCGCCGCGGCCGACCCGGCCGCGCAGCTGGTGCAGCTGGGCGAGGCCGAAGCGGTCGGCATGCTCGACCACCATCACCGTCGCCTCCGGCACGTCCACCCCGACCTCGATGACGGTGGTCGCCACCAGCAGCCGCGTCTCGCCGGCGGCGAAGGCGCGGAGCGCCTGCTCGCGCATCGCCGGGTCCAGCCGGCCATGCGCCAGCCCGACCTGGCCGGGGAAGCGGGCGGAGAGCTCGGCGAAGCGGGTCTCGGCGGCGGCGATGTCGATGGCGTCGCTCTCGGCGACATGCGGGCAGACCCAGTAGACCCGGGCGCCGCGCTCGATGGCGCGGGCGATGCCGGCCACCACCTGGTCGAGCTGGCGGAGCCCGTGCAGCGTGGTGGTGACGGGCTGCCGCCCGGCCGGCTTGCCGGAGAGCCGGCTCACCGCCATCTCGCCCCATTGCGTCAGCAGCAGGGTGCGGGGGATCGGCGTCGCGGTCATCACCAGCATGTCCGCCGCCTCGCCCTTCTCGGCCAGCAGCAGCCGCTGCGCCACGCCGAAGCGGTGCTGCTCGTCCACCACGGCAAGGCCGAGATCGTGGAACTGCACCCCCTCCTGGAACAGCGCATGGGTGCCGACCACGACCTGCACCGCGCCGCTGGCCAGGCCGCCCAGCACCCGGCGCCGCTGCGCCCCCTTCACGCTGCCGGCCAGCAGCTCCACCCGCACCTCGGCCGCGGTGCAGAGCCGGTCGAGGGTGCGGACATGCTGGCGCGCCAGCAGCTCGGTCGGCGCCATGAGCGCGGCCTGGGCGCCCGACTCGACGGCCCGCAGCATGGCGAGCGCCGCGACCAGCGTCTTGCCGGCGCCGACATCGCCCTGCAGCAGCCGCAGCATGCGGTGCGGCGCGGCGAGGTCGGCATCGATCTCGGCCAGGGCATGCGCCTGGGAGGGGGTGAGGGGATGGCCGAAGGCGGCCAGCGCCCGGGCCCGCAGCCTGCCGTCGCCCGCGAGCGCCCGCCCGGCGCGGTGCCGCACCCGGCGGCGGACCAGGGCGAGGGCGATCTGCCCGGCCAGCGCCTCGTCATAGGCGAGCCGGGTGCGCACCGGCGGCGGGGGCACCCGCTCCGGCTGCTGCACCTGCCGCAGCGCGGCGGCGAAGCCCGGCCAGCCCTCGCGCCGCAGCAGGGCGGCGTCCTGCCATTCCGGCAGCTCCGGCAGCCGCTCCAGCGCCGCCGCCATCGCCTTCGCCACCTGCGACAGGCGGAGGTCCTTCACCAGCGGCCAGACCGGCTCCAGTTCCGGCAGCCCCTCCGGGCCGGTGGCCGAGAGCGGGTTGATCATCGACCAGATCCCGCCCTCGGTCTTCACCTTGCCGGCGAAGAGCCGCACCGTGCCGGGCGGCAGCAGTCGCGTCAGCCAGTCGAGGCGGCCATGGATGTACCGGATCAGCAGCCGCTTGCCCGCCGCCTCGGTCTGCACCTCGACATAGGGCCGGCCGAGACGCGAGCGGGCGGCGCGGAGCGAGACGACGAGGGCCGGCAGGATCACCTCGACCTCGATCGGCGCCTCGACCGGGCTGTCGATGCGCAGCCGCTCGGCATAGCGCTCGGGCAGGTGGAAGAGCAGATCGAGGACGCGCTCGCCGCCCACCGCCTCCCGCAGCCGGCGGGCGATCGCCGGCCCGATCCCGGGCAGCGTCGCCAGCGGCGCCAGGAGCGGCCCCAGCAGCGGATCCAGGAGCGGCGCCGGCGGATCGGCCGGATCGGAGGCCGCGGTCACGGGCCACGCCCCCGGCAACTTCCCCTGGCCTTGGCGCGTCGGGCTGACAGGATTCCCATCGCCCCCTATATGCCAGCCGCGCAGCCCCGTGACGACATGCCGACCGACACCGAATCCCTCGACCCCCGCCGCCGCCGCCTCCTGTTCCGCGCGCATCATCGCGGCACGAAGGAAGCCGACCTGATGATCGGCCGCTTCGTTGCGACTCATATCGCCGGCTTCTCCGAGGCGGAGCTGGACGAGCTGGAAGCGGTGCTGGAATACCCCGATGTCGACCTGGCCGACTGGCTCTCCGGCCGGCGACCGATCCCCGAGGCGTGCCGCAGCCCGATGCTGGACCGCATGGCGGTGGAATGCGCCGGCAGCGGCGCCGGCCTGCCGGCGGATCTCCGCCCGCAATGAGCGGGGCGGGGGAGGGGTCGGGACAGGGTCTCACCGTCCATGGCGCGCCGGAGGGGTTCGATGCGCTGCTGCTGGCCCGGCGGCGGGCCGAGACGGCGGGCGCGGTGCTGCATGTCTGCCGCGACGACGCCCGCACCGCCCGGCTGGTCGAGGCGCTCGGCTTCTTCGCCCCCGAGGTGGAGGTGCTGCGCTTCCCGGCCTGGGACTGCCTGCCCTATGACCGGGTCTCGCCCAATCCCGAGATCGTCGCCGAGCGCGTCGCCACCCTGACCCGGCTGCTGGAGCCGGCGGAGCGGCCGCGCATCCTGGTCACCACGGTGAACGCGCTGGTGCAGAAGGTGCCGCCGCGCGAGGTCTTCCGCGACGCGACCTTGCAGCTGCGGAAGGGGGGCCGGGTCGCGCCGGAGAGGCTGACCGCCTTCCTCGAGGCGAATGGCTATGGCCGCACCGGCACGGTGATGGAGCCCGGCGAGTATGCGGTCCGCGGCGGCATCATCGACCTCTTCCCGGCCGGCGAGACGGACCCGGTGCGCCTCGACCTGTTCGGGGACGAGATCGAGAGCCTGCGGCATTTCGACACCGGCACGCAGAGGAGCGGCGCGGCGCTGTCCTCGCTCTGGTTGCGGCCGGTGGGCGAGGTCTTCCTCGACGAGGCCTCGATCGGGCGCTTCCGCACCGCCTGGCGCGAGCTCTTCGGCAATGCCGCCGCCGAGGACCCGCTCTATGTCTCGGTCAGCGCCGGGCGGCGGCATCCCGGCCTGGAGCATTGGGCCGGGCTGTTCCATGCCCGCATGGAGACGCTGCTCGACTACCTGCACGCGGAGGGCGCCGCCGCCTCGGTCAGCCTCGACCACCAGGCGGAGGAGGTGCTGGCCGCCCGCCTCGAGATGATCGAGGACCACTACCAGGCGCGGCGGCAGCCGGTGCGGAGCAGCGAGGGCGAGGTGCCCTATCGCCCGGCCCCGCCCGGCAGCCTCTATCTCACCCGCAGCGCCTGGGACCGCATGCTCGCCGGCGGACCGTTGCTCCGCTTCTCGCCCTTCGCCCGGCCCGACGGGGCGGCGGGGGTGGAGGCGGGCGGCCGCCCCGGCCGGCTCTTCACCGAGGTGCGGGCCGCCGGGCAGAACGTCTTCGCCGCCTATGCCGAGCATGCGAGGGTGATGCTGGAGCAGGGCCGCCGGCCGATCGTCGCCGCCTGGACCCGCGGCTCGCGCGACCGGCTCGGCAACCTGCTGCGGGAGAACCGGGTGGCGGCGCAGGCGGTCGAGGATTTCGCCGCGCTGGGCCGGCTGCCGCCGGGCGTGGTGGGGCTCGCGGTGCTCGGGCTGGAACGCGGCTTCCTCGCCCCTGCCGCGGCCACCGGGACCGGCTTCGGCCTCTCGGTCGTCGGCGAGCAGGACCTGCTCGGCGAGCGCATCGCCCGGCCGCCGCGGCGGCGCCGGCGGGCCGACCAGTTCATCGCCGATGCGACCGGGATCGAGCAGGGCGACCTCGTGGTGCATCAGGACCACGGCATCGGCCGCTACGACGGGCTGGAGACGCTGCAGGTCAGCGGCGCGCCGCATGACTGCCTGCGGCTGCTCTATGACGGCGGCGACAAGCTCTTCCTGCCGGTCGAGAACATCGAGGTGCTGTCGCGCTTCGGCTCGGAGACGCAGGGGGTCGCGCTCGACAAGCTCGGCGGCTCGAGCTGGCAGTCGCGCAAGGCGCGGGCCAAGCAGCGCATCCAGGACATGGCCGGGCAGCTCATCCGCATCGCCGCCGAGCGGGCGACGCGGGAGGGCACGCTGGCGACCCCGCCCGAGGGGGTGTGGGACGAGTTCTGCAGCCGCTTCCCCTTCGCCGAGACCGAGGACCAGCAGCGCGCCATCGCCGACGTGCTGGAGGACCTCGCCTCCGGCCGGCCGATGGACCGGCTGGTCTGTGGCGATGTCGGCTTCGGCAAGACCGAGGTGGCGCTGCGCGCCGCCTTCGTCGTCGCCATGTCCGGCGCCCAGGTGGCGGTGGTGGTGCCGACCACCCTGCTGGCGCGCCAGCACGCCCGCACCTTCGCCGCCCGCTTCGCCGGCTTCCCCATCGCCGTCGCCCAGCTCTCGCGCATGGTGACGGCGAAGGAGGCGGCCAAGGTGCGGGAGGGGCTGAAGGACGGCACGGTCAACATCGTCATCGGCACCCATGCGCTGCTGGCCAAGAGCGTCGAATTCGCCGATCTCGGCATGGTTATCGTCGATGAGGAGCAGCATTTCGGCGTCGCCCACAAGGAGCGGCTGAAGGCGCTGAAGACCGATGTCCATGTGCTGACGCTGACCGCGACGCCGATCCCCCGCACCCTGCAGCTCGCGCTCACCGGCGTGCGGGAGATGAGCCTCATCGCGACCCCGCCGGTGGACCGGCTGGCGGTGCGCACCTTCATCATGCCCTGGGACGGGGTGGTGCTGCGTGAGGCGATCCAGCGCGAACGCTTCCGCGGCGGGCAGATCTTCTGCGTCGTGCCCCGGCTCGAGGACATGGAGAAGGTCTCGGCCCGGCTGCGCGAGATCGTGCCGGATGCCAGGGTGGCGGAGGCGCATGGGCAGATGCCGCCGACCCATCTCGAGAAGGTCATGACCGAGTTCGGCGACGGCAAGCACGACATCCTGCTCGCCACCAACATCGTCGAGAGCGGGCTCGACATGCCGGCGGTCAACACGCTGATCATCCACCGCGCCGACATGTTCGGCCTGGCGCAGCTCTACCAGCTCCGCGGCCGGGTCGGGCGGGGCAAGCAGCGCGGCTATGCCTATCTCACTTGGCCGGCGACGCACCGCCTCTCGGCGGCGGCGCAGAAGCGGCTGGAGGTGATGCAGACGCTGGACAATCTCGGCGCCGGCTTCACCCTGGCCTCGCACGACCTCGATATCCGCGGCGCCGGCAACTTGCTGGGCGACGAGCAGTCCGGCCATATCCGGGAGGTGGGCATCGAGCTCTACCAGCAGATGCTGGAGGAGGCCGTCGCCGACCTGAAGGCCGGGCAGGGACGGAAGCGCTCCGAGCTCGACCATGCCGGCGCCTGGACGCCCAACATCAATCTCGGCTTGCCGGTGCTGATCCCCGAGGAGTATGTGCGCGACCTGCCGGTGCGCCTCGGCCTCTATCGACGCATCGGCTCGCTGGCGACCGAGGCGGAGATCGAGGCCATGGCGGCCGAGCTCGCCGACCGCTTCGGGCCGCTGCCGCCGGAGGTGGAGAACCTGCTGCAGGTGGTGGCGATCAAGGCGCTGTGCCGCGAGGCGGGGGTGGAGAAGGTGGATGCCGGGCCGAAGGGCGTGGTGCTCGGCTTCTTCCGCAACCAGTTCCGCAACCCCGGCGGGCTGGTGAGCTGGGTCTCGGCGCAGAAAGGGCTGGTGAAGCTGCGGCCGGACCACAAGCTGGCCCTGCTGCGGGAGATGGAGCTGCCGCAGCGGGTGCGGGTGGCCAAGGACCTGCTGGTGGCGCTGGCGAAGGTGGCAGGCCAGGCGAAGGCGGCGTGACCGCGGCCGCCCGGGCCGTCAGCCCTCGACGAGCGCGACGTCGAGGAGCCGTTCCAGCACCTCCGGCTCCTGCGCCCCCGCGATGGCGTGGCGCCCGGCCACCACGAAGCAGGGCACGCCGTTGATGCCGAGCCGATGCGCCCGCAGATTGTCCGCGTGCACCGCCTCGACCTCCGCGACGGTCGCCAGGAAGCGGCGCGCCGCCGGGGTGTCCAGGCCGAGGCGGCCGGCGATGCCGGCCAGCACGGACGCATCGCCGATATCGGCGCCCTCGGTGAAATAGGCCTCGAACAGGGTATCGACCATCGCATCGGCCATGCCGAACCGTCCGGCCCAGCGGACCAGCCGGTGCGCGTCCAGCGAATGCGGCACGCGGCGGATGCGGTCGAAGCGGAACTCCAGCCCCTCGGCGCGGCCGAGCTCGGCGATGGTGCCGTGCAGGCGGCGCGCCCGCTCCTCGCCGCCGAACTTGCGCACCAGGTATTCCTGCCGCGGCACGCCCTGCGGCGCGAGGTCGGGGTTGAGCAGGAAGGGGCGCCAGACGAGCTCGGCCACCACGTCCGGGCGGCTCCGCAGCATGCGGCGCAGCCGCCGGATGCCGAGGCAGCACCAGGGGCAGACCAGATCGAAGACCACCTCGATCGGCAGGCGGGTACGGGGCGGGGCCAGGATGTTCACGCCGGCATCCTAGAGCAGATCGCGGCGGGCCGGGAACGTCTCTGCCAGGGCAGCGGGCGAGGGCGGCGCCGCCGCCGGGCGGCCGCGCGGGCCTGCGCGGAGCCGATGGCCGACAGGCACGGTCTCAGGGCGAGGTGACGACCTGGTTGCCGCCAGCCTCCTGCGCCGCCGCCAGGGCCGCCCGGGCGCGCCCGATCAGCTCCTCCGCCGAGCTGCCCGGCCCCCGGCCCAGCGCCAGGCCGAGGCTGCAGCGCAGGGTGAGCGGCCCCCGCGGGGATTCGAGCGGCGTCGCCTCGAGCAGCTGCCGAAGCCGCTCCGCCGTGCCCTGGGCATGCGCGCTCAGGGCCTCGGCGATGCAGACGCAGAATCCCTCCGGCAGCCGGCCGACGAGGTCATGGGTCCGCAGGCCGCCGCGCAGCCGGTCCGCGACCCCGAGAAGGGCAGCATCGGCAAGCTGCGGACCGTATTGCGCCAGCAGGCCATCGAGGCCGTCGATCCCGATGGCGAGCAGGGCGACACCCGGCCCCATCGGCTCGGACAGGTCCAAGGCAGCTTCCACGAAGCGGCGCATCGCCGGCATCGTCACCGTACCGGTCAACGCATCCTGCTGATCGCGCCGGTCCCGATCGATCATCATGTCCTTGGCCCATCTATCCATGCGCAGCATCATGCCGAGCGCGATTGCCGGATGATTAAGATCGTGACCGTTGCGCAACTTCCTGCCGCCGCCCGGGCGACTCCGTCGCCGCGGCCAGGCACCGGTGCCGCGGGCCAGCGGGAAGCGTCCTCCGCCGGTTTGGTTTCATAGTGCAATGGAATGGCCGCCCGTGCCGCCACGAGGCGCCGGCGGGCAACGGCATGCAGGTGAAATTCTCCCCTGACTCAACAGCTTACAGGCGAGCGCGCGGCAGCGGCGGCGCCTGCGTGAGCCGCGCCCGGCCGGGCCGGGCCGTTGCAGCCAGGGGACCGGGCGCCCGCCGGGCGCCGCCCGATGGGCTTATTGCCTTGCAACAGCCGAACACCCGTGATTCCTAGGAGCCCGCCACGCGACAGGGGGACCCATGTCAGCCACCACCACCGCCAAGTCGACCGCCAAGGCGACCACTACGACCACGCTGAAGCAGATGGCCGCCGGCCTCGCCGAGAGCAACGACCTGCCGAAGAAGACGGTGGAGACCGTCCTCAACGGGCTCGTCGCCGAGGTGATGAAGCACCTGCAGGCGGGCGAGAAGGTCCGTCTCACCGGCCTCGGCATCCTGCAGGTCAAGAAGCGCGCGGCGCGGACCGGCCGCAACCCGGCGACGGGGGCCGAGATCCAGATCGCCGAGAGCAAGAAGCTCGCCTTCACGGCGGCCAAGGAAGCCAAGGAAGCGATCTGACGCGACGCGATGCGGGAGGGCAGGACCGGCCGTTCCCGCATCGTCCTGGCAGGGCCCGATAGGCCTTCCACCCACGCCCCATGCCAGGCCCGCAGCCCGGCAGCCTTGCCCGACGCGTTGGATGCGGCGCGCAATCGGCTCGCCGCCGGCGCCCCGACGCTCCACTCCGGGCCGCCCCGACCCACGAAATCGTGCGCTGCACAGCGCCGCAACCGGGGAACGGCCCGGAGCCGGACCCGTTGTGCATCGCAGCAGCCGCGCCCGTTCGGCGCCCTGCTTTGGACGTTTCCTCCCTGAACTCTGCGGCGCCCTCGTGGCGCCGCTTTTTTTGTGTCCGCCAGGCCGCAGGCGCATGCCCGCGAGCGTGGAACCGGCCGCCGCAGGCGCAAGCTAATTGCAAACAATTCTCATTCGCGATAACGCCACGCCCTAATCCGAGACGGGTCTGGAGTTTGCGATGCTGTGCAGGGGTGGTGGAAGGTTTCAACCGATCAACGTGTTGCCTGGCCTGCTCCTCCTCTCGGGGGTCACGCTGTCCGGACAGGCCCTCGCCCAGGCCGAGCCTGACGCGGCGGGATCGTCGCGGCCGGTCGATGTCCGGCTGCCCGAGGTCGATGTCACGGGCCAGGCCGAGACGGGGCGGGGCCCCGTCGCCGGCTATGTGGCGCGCACCAGCACCGCCGGCACCAAGACCGACACGCCGGTGCTGGAGACGCCGCAATCCCTCTCGATCATCACCCGTGACCAGATGGACCAGCAGAACGTCCAGACGCTGAACGGGGCGGTGCGCTACACGCCGGGCGTGACGCCGGAGACCCGCGGCGGCATCGCCACCCGCTACGACATGCTGAAGGTGCGTGGCTTCGACGCCGACACCTACTGGAACGGCATGAAGCTCATCGGCAACGGCTGGTACGGCGTGCCGCAGCTCGATCCCTTCCTGATGGAACGGATCGAGGTCCTGCGCGGGCCCGTCTCGGTGCTCTACGGCCAGGCGGCGGCGGGCGGGCTGCTCAACCAGGAAAGCAAGCGGCCGACGCTGGAGCCGCTGCGCCAGATCGGCCTGCAATTCGGCAATTTCGAGCATGCCCGGGGCACCATCGACCTCTCCGGCCCGCTCGACGCCGATCGACGCTTCCTCTACCGGATCACCGCCATCGGGCGCACCGAACAGGGGCAGATCGAGACCACCCGCAACCAGCGCCTCGCCATCGCGCCCTCCTTCACCTGGCGGCCGGATGACGACACCACGCTGACCCTGCTCGGCCTCTACCAGCACGATCCGCGCAACACCTCCTACGGCGCGGTGCCGCCGGTGGGGACGGTGCTGTCCAACCCCTATGGCCGGCTCAACTACCGCTTCTACGATGGCGACCCGAATTTCGAGAAGTTCGACCGCACCCAGGCCTCGCTCGGCTATGAGTTCGACCGGCGCCTCGGGGCCGACTGGTCGGTGCGGGCGACCGGCCGCTGGTTCCACATCGACCAGGACTACAAGAGCGTCTATTCCAGCTTCCTGCAGCCAGACGACCGCACGCTGAGCCGCGGCACCGCCTATTCCACGGACCAGCTCAACACCTACACGCTCGACAACCAGCTCCAGGGCCGCTTCGTCACCGGCCCGCTCAGCCACACCGTGCTGGCCGGCTTCGACTACCAGCACCTCAACAGCGCCTACCGCACGGGCTTCGGCGCCGCCCCGACGCTCGATCTCTTCGCGCCGACCTACTACCAGCCGATCGTGGCGCCCGACCGCTACCGGGTGCGCATCGACGGCAACCAGTATGGCCTCTACGCCCAGGACCAGATCCGGCTCGGCAAATTCGTCCTGACGCTCGGCGGCCGGCAGGACTGGTTCGACACGCTGACCCGCAACCTGACCTTCGAGACCCGGGCGAAGCAGTCCGACAGCGCCTTCACCGGCCGCGTCGGGCTGACCTATGTTTTCGACAGCGGCATCGCGCCCTATGTCAGCTACTCGGAATCCTTCACGCCGCAGAACGGCACCGACATCAACGGCAAGCCCTTCGATCCCGAGCGCGGCCACCAGTACGAGATCGGCATCAAGTACCAGCCGCGGAGCTTCGACGCGCTCTTCACCCTGGCCCTGTTCGAGCTGACGCGCCAGAACCTGCTGACCACGGACCTGACCAACCCGAATTTTCAGAGCCAGTCCGGCGAGGCCCGCTCGCGCGGCGTCGAGCTCGAGTCCAGGGTCAGCCTGACCGAGCGGCTGAACGTGGTGGCGAGCTACACCTATCTCGACACCACCTACACCAAGGACAGCAGCGGACTGCAGGGCAAGTACCTGGCGGCGGTGCCGCAGCACCAGGCCTCGGGCTGGGCCTATTACACCTTCGGCGAGGGCCCGCTCTCCGGTCTCTCGGCCGGCGGCGGCGGCCGCTACACCGGCTCCACCTACAGCGCCGACAACAGCTTCAAGGTGCGCAACTTCTTCCTGGTCGACGCCACGATCCGCTACGACCTCGGCCGGCAGATCCCCAAGCTCCAGGGCGCCCAGCTCTACGTCAACGCGCAGAACCTGCTCGACAAGCACTACGTCGCCTCCTGCTACTACGGGACGTGGTGCGCCTATGGCTATGGCCGGCAGGTCTTCGCCGGGCTGACCTATCGCTGGTAGGGCCATCACTGGCCGGGGCTCCTGGCGGGCCCTGGCGGATGGGGTGGGATTCGAACCCACGGCAGGCTTGCACCTGCGGCGGTTTTCAAGACCGCTGCCTTAAACCACTCGGCCACCCATCCGGCACCGGCGCAGATGCCGCCGGCCGCCGGCCCGGGTCAAGCCCGCCGGCCCCAGGGCCGGCGGGGGGCGATGGAGGGAGGCCGCCGGCTACTCGCCGGCCAGCCGCGCCGCCATCATCGGCGCGCCGAGCCGCATCAGCCCGTTCACGTCGGCCGCCTTGTCGAGGCCGATTACCGCATCGGCGAGCTGCGCCGCCCGCTCCGCGCCCAGCACCGCATCGGCGAGGCCGTGGAATTTCGCCCGCAGCTCGGCCTCGGTGAGGAAGTTGTCCGGCTCGCCCTTGGCCACCTTCACCAGCCGCACATGCTCCTCGCCGCGCGCCCGGATGGTCAGCTTGCCCGCCATGTAGTCGGGGAACAGCGCCTGCACCTCCGGATCCTCGACGCAGTCGATCTTCGGCAGCAGGCTGCGGACGGTCGGGTCCTGCAGCAGGGCGTAGCTGTCCCAGCCCATATGGCCGGTCGCCAGGCCGCAGCTCACCACGAAGGGGCCGCTGAACTGGCCGTCCACCACGTTCTGCGGGTTCTGCTTGTAGGCCAGCGGCGCGCCGACCAGCAGCATGCCCTTGTTGGGCAGGCCCATGGTCACGCTCTCGATCGCCTCGGGCGTCAGGCCGAGCTCGCCGCGCAGCGCGATCGCGGCATCGACGCAGGCATGGCCGTAGCGGCAGGACGGGTAGGGCTTCACCGCCGTCTGCATCAGCTCGAACTCCTGCCCGAGGCCGCGCACGGCCCGCTCCGGCCGCGGGTTCGGCGCATAGGCGCGGAGGAAGCCGGCCTTGCCCTCGAAGGCTTCGGACGCGCCGCGGAAGCCCTCGCGCGCGAGGGTCGCGGCGGCGAGGCCGTTCATCGCCGACCAGCCGACCTGGAAGCGCTTCGTCCAGGCGCCGTTGGCGAGGAATTGCAGGCTGCCCGCCGCCTGGGAGAGAGCGATGCCGAAGGCATCCTGCATCGCCGCGGCATCGAGGCCGAAGACCCGGCCCGCCGCCGCCGCCGCGCCGAAGGCGCCGCAGGTCGCGGTGGGGTGGTAGCCGCGGTCGTAATGGTCGCCGCCCGGCAGGGCGACGGCGAGGCGGCAGGTTACCTCATAGCCGGCGACGATGGCCGAGAGCACGGTCCGCCCATCGGCGCCGACCATCTCGGCCGCGGCCAGCGCCGCCGGGATCACCGGCGCGCCCGGGTGCAGCGTGCCCGCCGCATGGGTGTCGTCGAAATCGAGCGAATGGGCGAGGGCGCCGTTCAGGAAGGCGGCCCCGGCCGGGGTGTAGCGGGCGCTGTCGCCGAGCACCGCCGAGCCGCCCGCCGCCAGGCCGAGGGCGCGGGAGGCGGCGATCAGCGCCGGCGTGCTCTCCGCGTCGTGCCGGCCGCGGACGATGTTGCCGACCAGGTCGAGCACCAGGAAGCGGGTGCGCTCCTGCACCGCGGCGGGCAGGCTGGCGAAGTCGAGCCCGGCGCAATAGGCGGCGAGTTCGGCGGTGATGGCGGACATGCGATCCTCCCAGGGATTGCCGCGATCCTAGGCCTTGCCTGAAATCCGGCCAAGCGAGACCGCAACCGGACGAAACACATATCGCGTTGCGGTTGCCGTGGGCGCATGCCAATCCTCCGCCCCATGCTCGACCGGCGTCATGTCCTCGGCGGAGTCGCCCTCCTCGCCGCCCCCGAAGCCCTGGCCCGCCGGGCCAGGTCGGATGATTTCGACAGCTTCCTCGGCGGCGTCCGCGCCGAGGCCCGCGGCAAGGGGATCTCGCAGGCCACCCTGGCGCGCGCCTTCGCCGGGCTGCGGCCGAACCAGCGCGTCATCGAGCTGGATCGCCGCCAGCCGGAAGGCGCCATGAGCTGGGAGGAGTACCGGGATCGCATCATGGTCTCGCCGACCCGCATCGCCAACGGCCAGCGCAACTACGCCGAGAACCTCACCCTGCTCCGCAGCATCGAAACGCGCTTCCGGGTCTCGCCGCGGGTGATCGTCGCGATCTGGGGCGTCGAGACGAATTTCGGCGGTAATACCGGCGGCTTCGGGGTGATCGAGGCGCTGGCGACCCTGGCCTGGGAAGGGCGGCGGGCGAGCTTCTTTCGCCAGGAATTGCTCGCCGCGCTGCGGGTGCTCGACGGGGGCCATGTCGCGCCCGGCCGCATGACCGGCTCCTGGGCCGGCGCGATGGGGCAGCCGCAATTCATGCCGACGAATTTCGAGCGCATGGCGGTCGATTTCGATGGTGATGGGCGCCGCGACATCTGGGACAGCCGGGCGGATGCGCTCGCCTCCATCGCCCACTACTTCCAACGCTCGGGCTGGCGCGAGGGGGAGCCCTGGGGCCGGGCTGTGCTGCCGCCGCCCGGCTTCGCGCCGGAGGCGGCCGACACCGACAGCCGGCGGAGCCTCAGGGACTGGGCGCGGATGGGCTTCCGCGCCGAGGATGGCAGCCCCCTGCCGGCCTCGGATCTCGAGGCGGCGCTGGTCCTGCCGAGCCGCGGCAGCGGCCAGCTCTTCCTCGGCCACCACAATCTCCGCGTCATCCGCCGCTACAACAGCCCGGTCAATTACGGGCTCGCGGTCGGGCTGCTGTCCGACCGCTTCGGATGATCCGGGCCAAGGTCCGGGCCTGGGGTCCGGCGCTCGGCGCCGGGCTGGCGCTCGCCGGCTGCACCGCGCCGCCGCTGCCGCGGCCCGACCCGCATTACGTGGTCGGCGAGCCCTATAGCCTGGGCGGCCTCTGGTCCTATCCGAAGGAGGAGTTCGGCCGCAGCGAGACCGGCCTCGCCGCCGTGCTGCCGGACCGCCGGCCGGGGCGGCGCACCGCCAATGGCGAGATCTTCGATCCGCGCCAGCTCATGGGCGCGCATCGCACCCTGCAGCTTCCGGCCATCCTCGCGGTGCGCAACCTCGAGACCGGGCTGGAGCTGCGGCTGCGGGTCAATGATCGCGGTCCGGCGCAGCCCGGCCGGGTCATCGGCCTCTCCGCCCGGGCGGCGGCGCTGCTCGGCATCGTGCCGGACGGCACCGCCCAGGTCGAGCTCCGGGTCGAGGACGCGCCGAGTCGGGCGCTCGCCCGGGCCCTGCCCGGCCAGGAGCGCCCCGCCGTCGAGGTGGCGGCGGCGCCGGCCGCCGCGGTCACCGCGGAGAGCCTCGCGCCGCTGCCGGGCAGCCGCGAGGCCGGCCCGCCGCGGGTCGCGCCCCGCGCCTCGCCGACCGCCCCGGTGCCGGATGCCGCGGCGCTGCCGCCCGACCCGCTGCCCGAGACGGTGACGCGCGGCCTGCCCCGGCCGGGCCGCCTCTTCATCGAGACCGGGACCTTCTTCCGGCGCGACCTGGCGCAGCGTCAGGCCGTGCGCATCGCAGGCCAGGTCGAGGCTTTCGGCGGCGGGCGCCAGCCGCAATACCGGGTCCGGCTCGGCCCCTTCGCCGACGCCGCCGCCGCCGATCGCGCCGTGGCGGCGGTGCTGGCGGCCGGCCTGCCGGAGGTTAAGCTGCTGGTCGAATGAGTCGTTACAAACTCTTGAAAACCAGACAGGATCATGCGTATGCCGTGCCTTAAATCCGCCCCGCCTGACGCGGCCGGGCTGGTTTCCCGATGCCGTCGCGCCCACCCGCATCCCAGGGCAGGGCGGCCCGGCATCCGGACACCAGCCTTCCGGAGCCAGACCCGCCATGAGTAGCTGCGCCGAGTCCAAGGGCGCCTCCCGCCGCGCCCTGCTGCTGCCGGCCGCGGCCTCGCTCGCCGCCGGTGCGCTGCCGCTGCCCGCCCTGGCGCAGCAGCGCCCGCGGGCCAACGGCGGCCGCCCGGCCGCGCCGCCGCCGGGCGCCCCGGCGACGACGCCGCTCGGCCCGCTCGACACCATCGCCCGCCAGGCGCTGATCGTCGATTTCGACACGGATGCGGTGCTGCTCGAGAAGAATCCGGACGAGCGGATGCCGCCCTCCTCCATGTCGAAGCTGATGACGATGTACGTCGTCTTCGACATGCTGAAGCAGGGGCGGCTGAAGCTCGACCAGGAGCTGCCGGTCAGCGAGCGCGCCTGGCGCATGGGCGGCAGCAAGATGTTCGTCCAGATCGGCACCCAGGTGCCGGTCGAGGCGCTGATGCGCGGCGTCATCGTGCAATCGGGCAACGACGCCTGCGTGGTCTTCGCCGAGGCGATCAGCGGCTCGGAGCAGCAATTCGCCGAGCTGCTGAACCAGAAGGCGCGGCAGATCGGCCTGACCGACAGCAGCTTCCGCAACGCGACGGGCTGGCCGGACCCGGAGCACCGCATGACCTGCCGCGACCTGGCTCGACTGGCCAAGCGGCTGATCAGCGACTTCCCCGAATACTACAAGATCTACAACGAGCGCAGCTTCACCTGGAACAACATCAGCCAGGACAACCGCAACCCGGCGCTGGCCCGCGTCTCCGGCGCCGACGGGCTGAAGACCGGCCATACCGAGGAGGCCGGCTACGGCCTCACCGCCAGCGCCAAGCGCGGTGACCGCCGGCTGATCCTGGTCTTCAACGGCCTGCCGAGCATGAAGGCGCGGGCCGAGGAGAGCGAGCGGCTGCTGGAATGGGGCTTCCGCGAGTTCGAGAACGTGGTGCTGTTCAAGGCGGGCGACCCGGTCGAGGAGATCCCGGTGCATCTCGGCAACCGGCGAACCGTGCCGCTGGTCGGCGGCAAGGACGTGGTCGTCACCCTGCCGCGGAACTGGCGCAACAAGCTGCAGGCCCGGCTGCAATACGAGGCGCCGCTGGAGGCGCCGGTGGCCAAGGGCCAGGAGCTGGGCAAGCTGCTGGTCTCCGGCCAGGGCGTGCCGAACCTGCAGTTGCCGCTGCTGGCCGGCGCCGATGTCGACCGGCTCGGCCTCATCCCGCGCATCCCGGCCGTCATCGGCTCCTGGTTCACCGGCACCTGATGCCGCGCGGCCGCTTCATCACGCTCGAGGGCGGGGAGGGGGCGGGGAAGTCCACCCAGGCGCGGCTGCTGGAGGCCGCGCTACGGGCGGCGGGGCATCCGGTGCTGCGCACGCGCGAGCCGGGCGGCACCCCGGGGGCCGAGGCGATCCGCGGCCTGCTGCTCGGCCAGGGGCCGTATCAGGGCCCCTGGGACGGCGTCACCGAGGGGCTGCTGCATTTCGCGGCGCGGCGCGAGCATGTGGTGCGCTGCATCCGGCCGGCGCTGGATGCCGGCACCTGGGTGGTCTGCGACCGCTTCCTCGACTCGACGCTCGCCTATCAGGTCTTCGGCCAGGGCTTGTCGCGCAGCGCCTTCGACAGCCTGGCCGGCATCACGCTCGAGGGGTTGCGGCCGGACCTGACCCTGGTGCTCGATATCGGCCCGGCGGAAGGCCTCGCCCGCGCCGCCGCCCGTGGCGAGACCAACCGCTACGAGGCACTCGACCCGGATTTCCACGCCCGGGTCCGCGCCGGCTTCCGGGCCATCGCCGCCGCCGAGCCGGAGCGCTGCGCCCTGGTGGACGCCACCGCCGCGCCGGAGGGCGTCGCGGCCGAGATCCTGCGCCTGGTCCGTGGCCGGCTTGCGCCATGAGCCCGCCGCCGGAGCCGCGCGCCAATCCCGATCTGGTCGGGCATGACGATGCCGCGCGCACGCTGGAGGAGGCGGCGCGTTCCGGCCGGCTGCACCATGCCTGGCTGATCGCCGGCCCGCCCGGCCTCGGCAAGGCGACGCTCGCCTATCGCTTCGCCCGCTGGCTGCTGGCCGGCCTGCCGCCGCCCATCCCCGGGGAGCCGCCACTCGCCGTCCCGGAGGCCGCGCCGGCCTTCCGCCGGGTCGCCGCCGGCGCCCATGCCGATCTCTTCACCCTCGCCCCGAGCCTCGGCGACAAGGGCGGCAAGAAGGAGGTGCTGCGGGCCGACGAGGCGCGCGAGGCGCTGCGCTTCATGGCGATGACCGCGGCCGAGGGCGGCTGGCGGGTGCTGGTGGTGGAGGGGCTGGAGCAGGTCGACCGCGAGGTGGTGCCGAACATCCTGCTGAAGACCCTGGAGGAGCCGCCGCCGCGCACGGTGCAGCTGCTGGTGACGGCGGCGCCCGACCGGCTGCTGCCGACCATCCGCAGCCGCTGCCGTCGGCTCGACCTCGCGCCGCTCGCCGATCCGCTGCTCGATGGCCTGATGGCGCGCTGGCTGCCGGAGCTTTCCGGTCCCGACCGGGCCGGGCTGCTGCGCATCGCGGATGGTTGCCCGGGCCGCGCCCTGCTGCTGGCGGAAGGCGAGGGGCTGGCCTTGCAGGGCCTGGTCGAGGAGGTGCTCGCCGGCCTGGCGCAACCCGATCCCCGCCGCTGGCACGGGCTCGCGGAGAGCATCGCCGGGCGGCGCGACGCGGCGGCGGTGACGCTGTTCCTGACTTTGCTGCGCCGAGCGCTGGCGGCGGCGCTGCGGCAGGCCGGGCGAGGGGGGGCGGCCGCGCCCTGGATCGCCGGGCGTTCGCTTGCCGATTGGTCGGTGCTGTGGGACAAGCTCGGCCGCCTGGCGGACGAGACCGAGCGACTGAACCTTGACCGGAAGCAGGCGGTGCTGACCGGGCTGGGGTGGCTCGCCGCGCGCTGAGGCATCGACAAGTCCGGCCGGGCGTGGAGACGCCCCCGGGGCACCCCTGCCGGAGGCTCGGCAGGGTCGCAGTCCCGGCCGGCGGAAGGGCAGCCCGATGGCACGCGTCTACTACACCACCCCGATCTATTACGTGAACGACAAGCCGCATATCGGCCACGCCTACACCTCGCTGGCGACCGACGTGCTGGCGCGCTGGAAGCGGCTGGAGGGGCACGAGGTCTTCTTCCTGACCGGCACCGACGAGCACGGCCAGAAGGTGGAGCGGGCGGCGCAGGAAGCCGGGATGGCGCCGCAGGCCTTCACCGACCAGGTGAGCCAGAGCTTCCGGCTGCTCGCCGAGCGCATGGGCTATTCCAACGACGACTTCATCCGCACCACCGAGCCGCGGCACCGGCAGGCCTGCCAGGCGCTCTGGGAGGAGCTGGTGCGGCGCGACGAGATCTATCTCGGCCATTACGAGGGCTGGTACGCCGTCCGCGACGAGGCCTTCTACGGCCCGGACGAGCTGACCGAGCGGGACGGCGTGAAATACGCGCCCTCCGGCGCGCCGGTCGCCTGGGTGAAGGAGCCTTCCTACTTCTTCCGCCTGTCGAAGTGGCAGGACTGGCTGCTCCGCTTCTACGAGGAGAATCCTGGCTTCATCGCCCCGGCCTCGCGCCGGAACGAGGTGATCAGCTTCGTGAAATCGGGGCTGCAGGACCTCTCGATCAGCCGCACCAGCTTCACCTGGGGCATCCCGGTGCCGGGCGACCCGGCGCATGTGATGTATGTCTGGCTGGATGCGCTGACCAACTACATCACCGCCGCCGGCTATCCCGACCCGCAGGCGCCGCGCTGGGGCTTCTGGCCGGCCGATGTGCATTTCGTCGGCAAGGACATCGTCCGCTTCCACGCCATCTACTGGCCGGCCTTCCTCGCGGCGGCCGGGCTGGCGCCGCCACGGCGCGTCTTCGCCCATGGCTGGTGGACGATCGAGGGGCAGAAGATGTCGAAATCCCTCGGCAACGCCATCGACCCGCTGAAGCTGATCGAGGAATACGGGCTCGACCCGCTGCGCTATTTCCTGCTGCGCGAGGTGCCCTTCGGCAATGACGGCGACTTCTCCCGCGCCGCGCTGATCGGCCGGGTGAATGGCGAGCTGGCGGACACGCTGGGCAACCTGGCCAACCGGACCCTGTCGCTGATCCAGCGGAACTGCGAGGGCCGCCTGCCGGCCCCGGCCGAGGGGGCGCCGGGCGACGCGGAGCTGCTGGCCGGCATCGCGGCGCTGCCGGGCGCGGTGGCGGCGCATCTCGAGGCGCAGGAATTCCACCTCGCGCTCGAGGCCATCATGGCCCAGGCGCGGGGGGCCAATGGCTACATCACGGTGCAGCAGCCCTGGGCGCTGCGGAAGACCGACCCGGCCCGGATGGCGGTGGTGCTGCGGCACCTGCATTCGGCGCTGCGCGTCTTCGCCACCGTGCTGCAGCCCTTCATGCCCGGCACCATGGCGGGCATGCTGGAGCAGCTCGGCGTGCCGGAGCAGGCGAGGGGGCTCGCCGCCCTCGCCGCGCCGCTGCCCGAGGGCACGCCGCTGCCGCCGCCGGCGCCGCTCTTCCGCAAGATCGAGGAAGCACCGGCCCCGAAGGGTGCGGCATGACCGGAATTCGCAACGAAATGCCTGGGCCATGCTGATCGATAGCCACTGCCATCTCGACTACTTCTCCGAGGAGGAGGTCGAGGCGGTCGTCGCCCGCGCCCGGGAGGCCGGCATCGCGCGCATGGTGACCATCGGCACCCGGGCGGCGCAGGCGGCGCAGGTGAAGGCGCTCACCGAACGCTTCCCGGAGGTCTGGGGCACGGTCGGGGTGCATCCGCACAATGCCGGCGAGGCCGAGGGCATGCCGACGGTCGAGGCGCTCGTCGCCCTGGCCGACCATCCGCGCATCATCGGCATCGGCGAGGCGGGGCTCGACTACTTCTATGACTCGGCGCCGCGCCCGGCCCAGCAGGAGGGGTTCCGCCGGCACATCCGGGTGGCGCGGATCACCGGCCTGCCGCTCTGCATCCATGCCCGCCAGGCGGATGCCGACATCCTCGCGATCCTGCGCGAGGAAGCGGAGTCGGGCGGCGGCTTTCCCTTCCTGCTGCACTGCTTCTCCTCCGGCGCCGAGCTTGCCCGGGGGGCGCTGGCGCTCGGCGGCTACCTGTCCTTCTCCGGCATCCTGACCTTCCCGAAATCACCCGAGATCCGCGCCGTCGCGGCGGAAGCGCCGGCTGACCGCATCCTGGTCGAGACCGACAGCCCCTATCTGGCGCCGGTGCCGTTGCGCGGGAAGCGCTGCGAGCCGGCCTATGTCACCCATACCGCGCGCGTCCTGGCCGCGACGCGGGGCATCAGCGAGGCGGAGGTCGAGGCGCTGACGAGCGACAATTTCTTCCGCCTGTTCCGGAAGGCGGCGTGAGCGCGCTGCGGGTCACCATCCTCGGCTGCGGCGGCTCGGGCGGCGTGCCGCTGCTCGGCGGGGCCGATGGTGGCGGCGAGTGGGGGGACTGCGACCCCGCCGAGCCGCGCAACCGCCGCACCCGGACCTCGGCGGTGGTCGAGGGGCCGGACGGGCAGCGGCTGCTGATCGATGCCGGGCCGGATCTCCGCCAGCAGCTCCTGGCCTGCCGGATCGGCCGCTTCGATGCCGTGGTCTTCACTCATGCGCATGCCGACCACATCCTCGGCATCGACGATATCCGGCAGGTGAACCGCACCATCGGCCGGGCGGTGGATGCCTGGGGCACCCGCAAGACGCTGCAGAAGCTGGATGAGCGCTTCGACTACGCCTTCATCGGCCCGACGGAGTTCTTCTTTCGTCCCGCGCTGGAGCCGCGGCAGGTCGCGTTCGGGGAACAGTTCGAGACCGCCGGCCTGAGGGTGGACGCCTTCCGGCAGGATCACGGCGTGATGGACACGCTCGGCCTCCGGATCGGCCGCTTCGCCTATTCGACCGATGTGGTGCTGCTGCCGGAGGAGAGCCTGGCGGCGCTGGAGGGGCTCGACACCTGGGTGGTCGGCTGCTTCCAGCACCGGCCGCACCATGTGCACGCCAATCTGGAACGGGTGCTGGACTGGGTGGCCCGGCTGCGGCCCCGGCGGACGGTGCTGACGCATATGGGCACGGCGATGGACTACCAGGATCTGTGCCGCACGCTGCCGCCCGGCATCGAGCCGGCGCATGATGGGCTTGTGCTGGATGTGCCACTCTCGTGAGGATTGAAACACCGAGAAGCAAGTCATGAGTTACGCCGCGATCAGCACCCGCTAGGCTGCCGAAGCGCAGCAGCGCCGGGCCGGGGGGCCCGATCAGGGGACCGCTTCTCATCACCGCCATCCGGACCGTCGCGGCAGGGCCGCAGGCGCCGATCCGGCTTGTCCAGGGCTTTTCCCCGACTTGTCCCCAGCTTCTTATTTTCCATAATATATCTTATGCGGTAAGTAGATCAGGTGGATAATCTGTGCCTGCACTGATGGCGGCAGGCCCGCCTATCCGCACAGATCCTCTCCCTTCGCTATGCAGTCCGGTGGCGCGGCCGCCGCCCGCCTCCGGCTTGCTGCCCGCCCACCCTTTGCGATCGCCGGCGGTCCTGCCAGAAGGCGCCGACACCGGAGATCAGCGATGCCCGACGCCCCGACCAAGCCCAGCCCGGAACGCGCCCTGACGCGACTCCTCGACATCATGGCCCGGCTGCGGGACCCGGCCGGCGGCTGCCCCTGGGACCAGGTCCAGGATTTCGCCTCGATCGCTCCGTATACGGTGGAAGAGGCTTATGAGGTGGCGGATGCGATCCGCCGCGGGCCAGATTTCCCGGCTCTGCTGGACGAGCTCGGCGATCTTCTGTTCCAGGTTGTCTATCATTCCAGGATGGCCGAGGAGGCCGGTCGGTTCGATTTCGCGCATGTTGCAGAAGCGATCAGCGAGAAGATGCTGCGCCGGCACCCGCATGTCTTCGGCGAGGCCGCTGCCCGCGACGCCGCGGTGCAGACAGCCGCCTGGGAGACGGGAAAGGCAGCCGAGCGCGCGGCCCGTGCCGAGACCGGCACCCTGGCCGGCATTCCGGAAGGCCTCCCTGCCCTGACCCGGGCCGCGAAGCTCACCCGCCGCGCCGCCCGCGTCGGCTTCGACTGGCCGGACGCCGCCGCCGTCCTCGGCAAATTGGAAGAGGAAGCCGGAGAACTCCGGGCCGAGCTTCCGGGCGCCGATCCGGTCCGCTTGGCAGACGAGGTCGGGGATCTGCTGTTTGTCCTCGCCAACCTGGCGCGGAAGCTCGACCTCGACCCCGAGGCCTGCCTGCGCGGGGCCAATGCGAAATTCGAGAGGCGGTTCGGCGGCGTCGAGCGGGCCCTTGCCGCACAGGGCGTCTCTCCGGGGGATGCCGGGCTCGAGGCGATGGAGGCGGCCTGGCAGGCGGTGAAGGCCGAGGAGAAGCTCAGCCAGGGAGGGTAACCCAGGTTATGTAAATGGCTTCACATGTCCCGATGCAGCCACCCCGACCCCTTGTCAGCAATTCACGCTCTTTGTGGCTCTTTGACAGACTGAGGCGGACCATCACGGGGCGGCGTGTCGGATTGGAACAAATAGGGGCTAAAACGCGAATAGTCTCGCTCCTGCGCGCCGATTTTTCGGTAATTCTTCCTAGGAAAAACTACCGAGAAGATTTTGACGCCTGAACTGGCCCTCCTCCAGGGCGCCGATCCGATCAGGCCGACGCGCCTGCCGGCCGACCGCCTGCCCTCACCCGCAGCGTCTCCGGCAGTGGGATGAACTCCTGGCTATCGGTCGGGATCGGTGGAAAGCGCCGCGCCCGCCAGTCGGCCTTCGCCTGCTCGATCCGCTCCCGCGAGGAGCTGACGAAGTTCCAGTAGAGGAAGCGCGGCCCGTCCATCGTGGCGCCGCCCAGCAGCAACAGCCGCGCCCCCGCCGGGCCCGCCGTCAGGGCCAGCCCGTCGCCCGCCCGGAAGACCAGCATCCGCCCCGCCTCGAAGCGATCGCCGGCCAGGCTGACCTCGCCCGACACCACATAGGCGGCGCGCTCCTCATGCCCATCCGGCAGCGGCACCCGCGCCCCCGGCTCGAGCACCGCATCGGCATAGAAGAGCGGCGAGGCGGTTGCAACTGGCGCGCGCAGCCCCCAGCCCTCCCCGGCGATGAGCCGCAGCCGCAGCCCGGCCTCCTCGACGAGCGGCAGCGTCTCCGCCGGGTGATGCGCGAAACCGGGCGCTCGCTCCTCCGCCTCCCGGGGCAGGGCCACCCAGGACTGGATGCCGGAGAGGGTGCGGACATGGTCGCGCTCGGCCGCGCTGCTCCGCTCGGAATGGGTGATCCCCTGCCCGGCCGTCATCCAGTTCACGTCGCCCGGCCGGATCGACAGGTCGGAGCCCAGGCTGTCGCGGTGCTGGATGGCCCCCTCGAACAGATAGGTCACGGTCGCCAAGCCGATATGCGGGTGCGGCCGGACATCGAGCCCGGTGCCTGCCAGGAACTCGCCCGGCCCCATCTGGTCGAAAAAGATGAAGGGCCCGACCAGCATCCGTTGGCGGGCCGGCAGGGCCCGCCGGACCGCGAAGCCGCCGACGTCATGCGCGCGCGGGATGATGACGAGGCTGACCTCGGGCCCGATCCCGGGCGGCCCGTCCGTCTGGGCCGGATCCTCGGCCGGTTGCCAGCTCATGCTCTCTCTCCCGTATGGCCCGAACCGCCATATTGGGCGCGCACCAGGGCCCGGCCGCCGGGGCCGGGCCGGCTCGCGAGAGCGTGCCTGCCTGCCTGGGGCAGGGCAGCAGGCCGCCCTGCCCCGCCCGCTCAGCCTGCCGTCAGGCTTTTCCAGTCCACGCCGCTCTCGAAGGCGGCGGCGGCGCGGTAGATCGTCGCCTCGTCATACATCTTGCCGACCAGCATGAGCCCGACCGGCAGCCCACCCGCCAGACCGCAGGGCAGGCTCATCGCCGGATGATGGGTGCAGTCGAAGGGCGCGGTGTTCGGCAGCACCTCGAAGGCCCGCTGGATGATCTCGGTGGTCGAGGCATCGGGGCTGGGCAGCGGCGTCGCCGCCATGGGCAGGGTCGGCATGGCCAGCAGGTCGTAGCGCGCCAGCACCTCGTCATAGGCACGCCGCAGACGGCGGACGAGATTCTGCGCCTTGGCGTAGTAATGGCCACGATGCCGGGTCACCATGTAGTGGCCGAGCAGCATGGTGTTCTTCAGGGATTCGGACAGCTCGTCCGCCCGGTCGCGCCAATTGCTGTGGAAGTCGAGCAGGGAGTTGACGTAGAGCCCCTGCCAGTTGAAGCCGAAACCGTTGCCATGCATCATCTGCACCGTCGCGCCCTCGGCCGCGACCGGCAGCCAGATCGCAGCGCCGAGCCGGTGCATCGGAAGCGAGACCGTCTCGACCGTGGCGCCGAGCCCCTTCAGCCGCTCGGCCGCCTCCCGCACCAGGGCGTCGTTCGCCTCCTGCGACTGGGGGTGGCCGAAGCCTTCCTCGATCAGCGCGATCTTCATGCCGGCGATGCCGCCGCGCATCAGGTCGCGATAGGCCGGCACCGGCGCCGTGCTGTATTGCCGCGGATCGAGCCCGTCCGGCCCGGCCAGCACCTCGAGCAGCAAGGCGTTGTCCTCGACCGTCGCCGTCATCGGACCGGTATGGTCGAGGGTCAGCTCGATCGGCATGATGCCGGTATAGGGCACCAGCCCATGCGTCGGCTTCATGCCGTAGACGCCGCAGAAGGCGGCCGGCATACGGATCGAGCCGCCCTGGTCGCCGCCGAGCGCCATCGGCACCTCGCCCGCCGCCACCACCGCGCCGCTGCCCGAGGAGGAGCCGCCGGCGGAGTAGCCGTGCCGGTGCGGGTTGTGCACCGGCAGCGGCGCGCTGGTATGGCTGCCGCCGGAGAAGCAGAAATACTCGCAGACCGTCTTGCCGGCGATGCTGCCGCCGGCCTCCAGGATGCGGGTGATCACCGTCGCATCCACATCCGGCACATAGCCTTCGAGGGTCGAGGCGCCGTTCATCATCGGCACCCCGGCGACGCAGATATTGTCCTTGATCGCGACCGTCTTGCCCTTGAGCTTGCCCGAGGCGGCGCCGGGGATGTCGGTCTTCACGTACCAGGCGTTGTAGGGGTTCTCCTGGCCGACCGGGCGGTAGCCCGGCCTGCGCGGCCAGGTGACGGCGGGCACCTCGTCCGGCATCTGGTCGACCAGGTTGTAGGCGGCGATGCCGCCCTCCAGGCAGGCGCGGTGCTGCGCCAGCTCGTCATCCGCCATGGACAGGCCGAGCTCGCCCGCCACCTTGCGCAACTCGTCGATGCTCGGCAGCCTCAATGTACCCAGCGGCATGGTGGTGCTCCTCCTTGCTCCTCCACGGGGCGCGCCGGATGGCCGCCCCGGCGGTCAGGCGCTCGTGCCCACGAATTCCTGCACCAGGGCAGGATCGCCGAGCGCGGTGGGCGGGATCTCCCGCGTGATGCGGCCGCGATGGATCATCAGGATGCGGTCCGCGAGGGCCTGGATGAAATCGAGGTTCTGCTCGACCAGCAGCACCGCCAGGCCGCGGCGGCGGAGCGCGTGGATGCGCTCGACCATGGCCTCGACGATGGAGGGCTGGATGCCCTCGGTCGGCTCGTCGAGCAGCAGCAGGCGCGGCCGGCCGCAAAGCGCCCGGGCCAGGGCCAGGAGTTGCTGCTCGCCGCCGGACAGGGCGCCGCCCGGCCGTTCCAGCAGCCGGCGCAATTCGGGGAATTCCTCCAGCACCTCCTCCACCACCCGCCCCGGCGTCTCGCCCTTGGCGAGCACGGCGAAGCGGAGGTTGTCGGCGACCGAGAGGCCGGGGAAGATCAGCCGCCCCTGCGGCACGTAGCCGAGGCCGCTGCGGGCCCGCAGATGCGGCGGCAGGCGCTGGATCTCCGCCCCCTGGAACCGGATGCGCCCCTGCCGCGCCGGCAGCAGCCCCATGAGGGCCCGCAGCAGCGTGGTCTTGCCCATGCCGTTGTGGCCGAGGATGCCGACGCAGCTCCCCTGCCCCACGCCGAGGCTCGCGCCATGCAGCACGCCGATGCGGCCATAGCCGGCGACCAGCCCCTCGACCTCCAGCAGCAAGCCCCCGGCGGTGCAGGCGCCGGCAGCGCCGATGGCGATCATGCCGGCACCGCCTGCCGGGCCTCGGGCGGCCGGCCGAGATAGACGTCATGCACCCGCGGATCGGCCAGCACCGCCTCGGCGCTGTCCTCGACCAGCACCCGCCCCTGGTGGAAGACCGTCACCTTGCGGGCGATGGCGCGGATGAACTGCATGTCGTGCTCCACCACCACGATGGCGTGGTCCCGGTTCATGTCGCGGATCAGGGCGGCGGTGCCGGCGGTCTCCTCGGCGCTCATGCCGGCGGTCGGTTCGTCCAGGATGATGAGGTCGGGCGCGGGCGCCACCACGGTCGCCAGCTCGACGAGCTGGCGCTGGCCATGCGCCAGCAGCCCGACCGGGCGATGCGCCAGCTCAGCGATGCCGAGCCGCTCCAGCACCGCCAGCGCCCGCCGCCGCGCCTCCCGCTCGCGGTGCTGCCGGCGGAGCGCCAGGACCACGCCCTCGAGCGCCGTCAGCCCGTCGAAGAGCGAGGGCACCTGGGTCTTGATGCCGATGCCGCGGCGGGCGATCTGGTGCGGCTCGAGCCCGGTGATGTCCTCGCCGCGCCAGAGGATGCGCCCGGCGCTCGGCCGGTACTGGCCGGTCAGGCAGCGGAAGAAGGTGCTCTTGCCGGCGCCGTTCGGGCCGATCAGGCAGCGCAGTTCCCGCTCCTCGATCGAGAGGGAGACGTCGTCCACCGCGACGACGCCGCCGAAGCGCATGGTGAGGTGCTCGGTCGCCAGCAGCACGCTCACGCCGCATCCTCCGGCAGCCGCCGGCGGAGCCATCCGGCGACGGTCGGCTGCAACCCGCGCGGGATCGCCAGTACGGCGACGAGGAGGACCAGACCGAGGATCAGGTTGGGGTTGATCTCCGGCAGGGTGCCGACCCAGGCGGTGAGCGCCTGCAGCAGCATGGCGCCGATCACCGGCCCGAGCAGCGTGCCGATGCCGCCCACCATCACCCAGATGATGATCTGCCCGGAATAGGCGAGCGAGAACATGGTCGGGCTGACGAAGACGCAATTGGCGAAGAGCAGGCCGGCCAACCCGGCCATGGCGCCGCCGATGGTGAAGATGCCCAGCTTGTAGAGCCGAACGTCGTAGCCGAGCAGCGCCGCCCGCAGCTCGTTCTCGCGGATCGCCACCACCACCCGGCCGAAGCGGCTGCGCAGGACGAGCTTGCAGAGCGCGTAGCAGAGGCCGAGGCAGAGCACGGCGAGGACGAAGATCTGCTCCGGCGCCAGCGGCGTGCCGGGATCGCCCGGCAGGTTCAGCGGCGGCGTCGTCGGGATGCCGTTGAAGCCCCCGAGCGGCGCGGCGCCGATGCGCCATTCCTCGCCGGCCGTCGAGTTGACGAAGTTGAACAGGATCAGCGTCACCGTCAGGGTGATGACGCCCATATAGACATCGCTGATCCGGCCGAAGAACATGACATAGCCGAGCGCCGCGGCGGCCAGGCTCGGCACCAGGATGGCGATCGGCACCGCATAGGTGGTGTCCGGCAGGTTCAGGGCCGCCACCGCATAGGCATAGCCGCCAAGCCCGAAGAAGGCGGCCTGGCCGAAGCAGAGGATGCCGCCGAAGCCCCAGACCAGGGCGAGGCTCAACGCCAGCACCGCCATGGCGGTGTAGACGGTGGCGTTGATGATCGAGAACAGCTCCAGCATCTGCGGCAGCCACCAGGCGGCGATGCCGGCGGCGAGCAGGCCGAGCGCCGCCTCGAAGGCGGCCCGGCCATTCGCCGATGCCCTCCCTGGGCCCTCCCCCGGCATCACAGGGCCCGCCGGAAGAAGCGGCCGGTGATGCCCTGCGGCAGCAGCCGCAGCAGCAGGATGGCGACGGCCAGCATCAGCACCTCGCCCAGCACCGGCGTGGTGGCGAAGGTGCCGAGGGTGTTGACGCCGCCGAGCAGCACCGAGGCCGAGGCGGTGCCGGCCAGCATCGCCGCGCCGCCGGTGATGACGGTGATGAAGCTCTTGGCGATATAGGCGGTGCCCATGGTCGGCAGGACGCCGGAGAAGGGCGCCATCAGCGCCCCGGCAAGGCCCGAGACGGCGGCGCCGGCGGCGAAGGAGAGCGCGTAGACCCGCTCGGTCGGCACGCCGAGCGCCGCCGCCATGCCGGCATTCTGCATCGTTCCGCGGGCGATCAGCCCGGCCGGGGTGAAGCGCAGCACCGCCCAGACGGCGAGCAGCAGCAGCACGGTCGCGCCGATCAGGAACAGCCCGTAGCCCGAGGTGCTGTAGGCGCCGATCCGCACGCTGCCGAGCGGGGCCGAGAAGCCGCTGACGGTGTTGCCGAAGATCATGGTGACCGCCCCGATCAGCGCCAGGGACAGGCCCCAGGTGGCCAGCATGGTGTCGACCATCCGGCCATAGAGGCGGCGGATCACCAGCCTCTCCACCACCACGCCGAGCAGCCCGACGCAAAGCGGCGCCACCACCAGCATGGCGATCCAGAGATTGACCCCGGCCTGCACCGCCAGGATGGCGCTGTAGGCACCGAGCATCAGGAACTCGCCATGCGCGAGGTTGATCACCCGCATCATGCCGAAGACGATGGCCAGCCCGAGGCTGATCAGCAGCAGCGTGGCGATGCCGGTCAGCGCCTGGATGCCGGTGGCGATGGCGAGGTCCATGGCCCGCCGCCTAGATCCGCACGTCCACCACCACCTGCTTGTTGGCGTTCGGCTCCTTCTGCAGGTCGCAGACCGATTGCGTGTCGGAGGGCGGCGAGCCGGGGAAATGCTGCAGCACCTTGAAGCCCTTGTTCTGCACCTCGGCGACATAGACATCGAGGGTGACGTGGTTGGTCTTCGGGTCGAGCACCGTCCGGCCGGGCGGGCCGTCGACGCCGATGCCCGACTCGAGCGCCTCGATCACCTTCATCCGGTCGATCGACTTCGCCTTGCGCACGCCCTCGGCCCAGAGCTGCGCGCCGACATAGGTGCGCATCGCCAGCTCGCCGCCGAGATAGGGCGTGCCGGCGCCGAACTTCGCCTTGAATTTCTGCAGGAAGGCGGCATTCGCGGGGTTGTCGACCTCCTGGAAGTAGCTGAAGGCGCAGGTGATGCCGTCGCCCTCCTCGGGCGAGAGCAGCAGGCTCTCATTGCCGCCGCCGAAGGTGGTCGAGGCCATCGGGATGCGTTGCTTCATCCCCGCCGCGGCCCATTGCCGGTAGAAGGAGACATGCGCGCCGCCGACCAGCGCCGAGAGCACGATATCCGGCTTCGCCGCCTGGATCTTCTGGATGGCCGGGCCGAAATTGGTGACGTCGAGCGGGAAGAAATCCACCGCCACGGCGTCGCCGCCCCCCTCGCGGAAATACTTCACCACCCATTTGCTGGTGATCTGGCCGTAATTGTAGTCGGCGGCGAGGATGTAGACCTTCTTGCCCCATTTCTGCATGATGTAGGGCACCAGCCGATTGACATTCTGCGCCGGGGTGGAGCCGGTGCAGAAGCAGTTCCGGTCGCAGACCCCGCCTTCGTACTGCGTGTTGTAGAAGTAGAGCGTGTTGTAGCGCTTCAGCAGCGGCCGGATCGCCTCGCGCGAGGCCGAGGTGATGCCACCATGCACCACCGCCGCCTTGTCGCGCGTCGCCGCCTGGGTGGCGAATTGCGTGTAGAGCTGGATGTTGGATTGCGGGTCGTAGTTGATGAGCTGCACCGGGCGGCCGAGCAGCCCGCCGCCGGCATTGATCTCGTCCATGGCGAATTCGAGCGTCGCCACCATGGGCTTGCCATAGATGTCGAGCCCGCCCGAGGCATCATGGATGCCGACCACCTTGATCGGGTCGGCGCCGAGCGCGGCATGGCGGAAGACGAGCGGGGCGGCGAGGCCACCGGCTGCGGCGGTCAGCACTGTCCTGCGATGCATGGCTTCGTCTCCGTGTGTCAGAGCTGGACGCCGCGGGTCAGCGCGCCGTCGACGACGAGGTTGGTGCCGCTGATGAAGCTCGCCGCCGGGCTGGCGAGGAAGGCGACGGCGCGCGCCACCTCCTCGGGCCGGCCCATGCGGCCGGTCGGGTTGAGCTTCAGCGCCTCGGCGAAGAGCTCGGGCATCTCGCGCTCGATGCGCGGCCAGACCCCGCCCTCGAAATAGGTGTTGCCCGGCGAGACGGTGTTGGCGCGGATGCCCTTCGGCGCCAGGCGATGGGCCAGCCCCTGGGCGTAATGCACCAGCGCCGCCTTGAAGGCGCCGTAGGGGCCGGCGGCGAAGTCGATCTCGCGACCGGAGACCGAGGAGATCAGCACGATCGCCCCGGCATCGGAGGCTTCGAGCCAGGGCATCGCCGCCTCCACCAGCACGACGCTGCCCATGAGGTCGGTGGCGAAGCCGGCGCGCCAGGCCGCCTCGTCGCCGCCCACGGCGAGCGCGCTGACATTGCCGACGACGATGTCGAGCCCACCGAGCGCGGCGGCCGAGTCGGCCACCCATCGCCGGAGCGCCGGCCCGTCGGCGACGTCGAGCGGCGCGCCGGTCGCAATGGCACCGGCGGCGCGCATCGCCGCGACGGTGGCCTCGACCTCGGCGGCGTTGCGGGCGCAAAGCCCGACCGCGCACCCCTCGGCCGCCAGCAACTCCACGACGGCCCGTCCGATGCCCTTGGTCCCGCCTGTGACCAGGGCTTTCCTTCCCTTCAAGCCGAGATCCATCGTCCTTCCCCCGTCCGTCCCGTCAGAGGTGGGACTTGGCGAGCATCATGTGCACGCCCTTGTTGCCGTCCACCGTCTGCGTCACCCGCAGATCGCCGATCAACGAGCAGAGCATGTAGGCCTGATTGCGGGAGAGGTTGGTGCGCCGGCAGACCTCGCGCACCATCTCCCGCACCGCCTGCTTCGCCGCGTCGTCCAGATCCTCGTCGATCCCGATCGAGATCAGATGCGTCGCGTTCTCGGCGAAGGGCATCGCCAGCTGCAGGTCCTTGCGCACCGTCAGGCGGAAGCGGCCCGTCAGCCCGGTCTCCAGCGCCGTGATGCAGACCTCGCCATCGCCCTGCACGCCATGCCCGTCGCCGGCATAGAACAGCGCGCCGTCGTTGAAGACCGGCAGGTAGAGCGTGGTGCCCGGCTTCAGCTCCTTGTTGTCCATGTTGCCGCCGAAGGCCCGCGGCACGTTGGTGGTGCAGGCGCCCCAGGCGGCAGGCGGCGCGGTGCCGATGACGCCGAAGAAGGGATCGAGCGGCAACTCCGTCCCCCAGGGCAGCACGCAGACCCGGCGGGCGCGGTCGATGCGCGGATGGATGGTCTCGTACTCGGTGAACTCCTCGGGCAGCGTGCCGAGCAGCGGCATGATCGAGACGAAGCCCCAATCCATCCAGGGCTCGGCCGAGAGGATCTCCACCTGCAGCACATCGCCCGGCACCGCGCCGCGGACGAAGACCGGGCGGTTGACGAAATGCGCGCCCGGGCCCTGCGGCACGGTCTCGACGGCGCGCCGGTAGTCCGGCGGCACCAGCCCAGCCTCGGGCGGGAAGGCGGGCAGGCCGCCGGCCGGCACCGCATGGATGGTGACGGTATCGCCGGAGTCGACCGTCAGGGCCGGTGGCGTCGCGGCCGAGAGCGTGCCCCAGACCAGCATCTCGGGCGTGGCGGCGATCTCGTGGTGGTTCGGCATGCTGCGGTTCCCGGTCGCTGCTTGGCGGCGCTCAGCCGGCACGGTGCCGGCCGCCTCGTCCCAGCCGGGACCGGATGGCGCGGTGCGTGCGGCAGGCCGCATCGGCATGGTCCTGTCGCAAGCGCGCCTCCTCTCGGGCTGGGCCTGCCGGTACCGGGTCTCTCCCGCGGCGATGATGGTTCGGGTGCCTGAGCGACGCAAGGGCGCCCGGGCCGCTTGACCGGCGGCCCGGGCGGGTCCTTCAATCGATGCGGGATCGTCCAGCCGGGGCTGCCGCCAAGGCCATTCCGACCGACAAGAAGAAGGATCGGGCGCGCGCCGAGCGCGAGAGCCGCACGCCGGACGAGGTCGCCTATGACTACATGGTGGCCGATCCGGCGAACCTGATCTTCTTCCCCGTCACCGGCTACAACATCGACAATCACGACGTCATCCACAGCATGCTGACGGATGAGGCCACGGTGCTCGGCCTCGGCGATGGCGGGGCGCATTGCTCCTCCATCCTCGATGCCGGGGTGCCGACCTGGATGCTGACGCACTGGGCGCGCGACCGGCACCGCGGCCCGCGCCTGCCGCTGGAATTCGTGGTGAAGCGCCAGACCAGCGAGACGGCCGCCTTCTTCGGCTTCGACGACCGCGGCGTGCTGGCGCCGGGGAAGAAGGCGGATGTCAACCTGATCGACTACGAGGCGCTGCGGCTGCATCGGCCGGAGGTGTGGTACGACCTGCCGGCCGGTGGCCGCCGCCTGATGCAGCGGGTCGAGGGCTACAAGGCCACCCTGGTCTCCGGCGTGCCGGTCTTCGAGGGCGGCGAGCATACCGGGGCGCTACCGGGCCGGCTGGTCCGCGCCGGCCGCGGCTGATACCGACGGCATGAATATTCCATTCATGGGGCCGTCGATGGGTCACCAGCAACGGCCCTTGGTATGAGCCCCGCCTCGGTCGGGCGCCCCGTCAGGGCGCCAGCAGGGCGGCGTGCAGCGCGTCCCAGCTCGCCCGGTCGGGCGCCGCGATCAGGCCGCCGCCGGTGACCAGCGGGCCATAGGCGCTGCCGTCGAAGCGCGCCGCATAGCCACCGGCCTCGCGGTGCAGCAGCCAGCCCGGCGCATGGTCCCAGGGCATCAGGCGGTTGTAGAGCAGCGCATGGGCGTGGCCGCCGGCGGCCATCCGGTACTCATGCGCCGCGCAGCGCAGGCCGAGCACCGCGCGCAGCCGCGGCAGGCGCGCGGCGACGCGGCTGCGCAGCGGCTCGGCCAGATAGGTCCAGCTCACGCTGGCCACCATCTCGTCGACCGGCGCCGGCGCGGCGACGCGCAGGTCCAGCCGGTTGCCATCAGGGGATTCGATCCAGGCCCCCTCCCCGCGCAACGCAATGGCGGTGTCGTCGCCGAGCGGGTCATGCACCCAGGCCGCGACGATCTCGCCACGGATGACGGCCGCCGCCATGCAGCCGAAGAGCGGCAGGCCGGCGGCGAAATTCGCCGTGCCGTCCACCGGATCGACGAGGAAGGCGAGATCGGCGCCGGCGAGCCGGCCGAGCAGGGCCGGATCGGCCGCACAGGCCTCCTCGCCCACCACCACGCAGCCCGGGAAGCGCGCCGCGAGACCGGCGGCGATGACGCGCTCCGCCGCCTCGTCGGCATCGGTCACCAGATCAAGCGGCCCCGACTTCACCCGCACCGCCCCGACGCCCAGGCGGCGGAAGCGCGGCAGGATCTCGGCCCGCGCCGCCGCGCGCAGCAGCCCGGCGATGGAGGCGGCCGCGGCGGCACCGATCGATCGCGTCACCGGGGCGCTCCTCAGGCGGAGGTCTGCTCGAAGCGGGCGCGGTCGGCCGGGCTGAGCCGCACGGTCACCCGCACATCGACATCGCCGTCGTTGCGCTCCAGCACCTCGCCATGCCGGTACAGCCAGGCCAGACGCGCGCCGTCGCTGGCCGGGATGGCGTAGTCGACCGTCTCCATGCCGGCCGAGAGGCGGGCATCGAGCGCGTCCCGCAAGGCGTCCAGCCCCTCGCCGGTGAGGGCCGAGACGGCGATGACGCCGGCATCCCCCGCGAGGTCCGGCACCGCGCCGACGCCGCCCAGCAGGTCGGCCTTGTTCAGCACCTCGACCACCCGCTCCTCCCAGCCCTCGTCGAGCGTGGCATGCGGGCCGCCGGCCATCTCGTGCAGCACGCCGAGCACATCGGCCCGCTGTGCCGCGGTGTCGGGATGCGCGGCGTCGCGGACGTGCAGGATGATGTCGGCGGCCGCGACCTCCTCGAGCGTCGCGCGGAAGGCCTCGACGAGCTGGGTCGGCAGGTCGGAGATGAAGCCGACCGTGTCGGAGAGGATCGCCCGCCGCCCGGAGGGCAGGCGGATGCCACGCATGGTCGGGTCGAGCGTGGCGAAGAGCTGGTCCTGCGCATAGACGCCAGCGCCGGTCAGGGCGTTGAACAAGGTGCTCTTGCCGGCATTGGTGTAGCCGACCAGGGCGATCACCGGATAGGGCACGCGCTCGCGCGCCCGGCGGTGCAGGCCGCGGGTGCGGCGCACCTGCTCCAGCTCCTTCTTCAGCTTGACCATGCGCTCGCCGATCAGCCGGCGGTCGATCTCGATCTGGCTCTCGCCCGGGCCGCCGAGGAAGCCGAAGCCGCCCCGCTGCCGCTCGAGATGGGTCCAGGACCGCACCAGCCGCGTCCGCTGGTAGTCGAGATGCGCCAGCTCGACCTGCAGCGCGCCCTCGCGCGTACGGGCGCGCTCGCCGAAGATCTCGAGGATGAGACCGGTGCGGTCGATGACCTTGCAGCGCCATTCGCGCTCGAGGTTGCGCTGCTGCACCGGCGTCAGGGCGGCATCGACCACGGCGAGGCCGACGCGCTGGTCGGCGATCGCCTGGCCGGCCGCCTGCACCTGGCCATCGCCCAGCAGCGTGCTCGGCCGCCGCTCGCGCAGCGGGAAGATCGCCTGGTGCACGATGGTCACGCCGATGCTGGCGGCGAGCCCGACCGCCTCGGCGAGCCGCGCCTCGGCCGCGCGCTGCCCGCCATCGATGGCCGGCATGCCGCCCGGACCCACCGGCCGCATGCCCCGCTCGAAGGGCAGGATCACGGCTGCCCGGATCGGTCCCGTATCGGAGCCATCGCCGCGGTCGTTCGCCGGCGACGGCCAGTCGGACTCAGTCACTGCCGGCAGGGTGGACCTCGCGGCTCATGGTCAAGGTTGTGCCCTCGCGCTGCACCGTGGCTCCCTCGCGGGCCGCGGAGGCGTCGAAGAGTTGGATCGGGGCGCCCGGCATGACAGTGCTGATCGCATGCTTGTACACAAGCTGCGTGTGCCCATCCCGGCGGAGCAGAACGGAGAAGTTGTCAAACCAGGTGATGATGCCTTGCAGCTTGACCCCGTTGACGAGGAAGATTGTCACGGGCGTCTTGCTCTTGCGAACGTGGTTCAGGAATACATCCTGAACGTTCTGGGACTTCTCGGCGGCCACGGCGCGGTCCTTCTTGTTCTTGGCAGCCACTCAATGCAGCGTGCCTTGGCGAGTTTCGCCTTTCCACAACAGGTGAGCAGAACATCAGCCACCGGCGCCGCAGTTGCAAGGGATGGTTATGGCCACCACGCAGAAATTTGCTGCATTGCAGCAAATTCCCTGCAGGCGGCCGAAGGGCGCGTCCTACAGCCTGCGGAAGAAGGCCGCCAGCGCCTCGCCATCCGGAAAGACACGATCCGGGTTGACCTGCGCCACCCCGCCATCATGCGCGGCGTCACCGAGCAGCACGGCGGTGCAGCCCGCCCGCCGGGCCGCCTGCATGTCGAGCCCGGTATCGCCGACATACCAGATCGCCGGACCGGCCGGCAGTCCGATCGCCTGCAGCGCCAGCCGGAACGGCGCCGGATCAGGCTTGTCCGCCTCGGCATCGCCCGCCCCGAGCAGGCTGCGGAAATGCCGCTCCCAGCCGAGATGCGCCGCCTCGGCGCGCAGCAGGGGCCCCTGCTTGTTGCTGATCACGCCCTGCGGCAGGCCGGCTTGGCCCGCCGCCTCGATCGCGGCGGCAGCGCCCGGCATGGCGGTGAGCACGGCGAGGTGCCGCGCCCGGACCTCCCGATAGAAGATGTCCCGCGCCCCCTCCCACGCCTCGCCGAAGATCTCGGGAAAGGATTCCCGGAGGGAGCGGCGGACCCGGGCCCGGACCTCGTCCAGGGTCCAGAGCGGCAGCCCATGGGCGGCGAAGGCGGCGTTCAGCCCGGCGGCGATCGCCGCCCAGCCATCGACCAGGGTGTTGTCCCAGTCCCACAGGATGGCGCGCGGCGCGGTCATGCGGCGTTCCTGCGGTCGCCCTGCACATGCCGGGCGAAGATCTCGAAGAGCCGCCGCACCACCGGCCCGACCTCGCCATCGCCGACCGGCTCGCCATCGATGCGGGTGATCGGCTTCACGAAGGAGGTCGCGGAGGTGAGGAAGGCCTCGCGCGCCCGGCGCATCTCGTCGAGCGAGAAGGCCCGCTCCTCGCAGGGGATGCCGGCCTGGCGCAGCTCGTCCAGCAGCGCGGCCCGGGTGCAGCCGGGCAGGATCACCTGGTCCAGATGCCGGGTGCGGATGGCGCCGGCCTCGTCGACGATCCAGAAGGTCGTCGCCGCGCCCTCGGTGATCATCCCGTCCGCCGCGTCGTAGAGGATGGCCTCCAGCGCCCCCTGCTCGCGCGCCGCCTGCCGGGCCAGGCAGTTGGGCAGCAGGTTGATGCTCTTGATGTCGCGCCGTGCCCAGCGGAGATCCGGCAGCGTGATGCAGGCGGCGGCCCAGCGCTCGACATCCTGCGGGAAGGGCGCGATGCGCTTGACCGTCACTACCAGGGCCGGCGGCACCGGCGTGCGGGGGAAGGCATGGTCGCGCCGCGCCACGCCGCGCGTGACCTGCATGTAGAGCAGCCCCTCGCCCACCCGGTTGCGCCGCGCCACCTCGGTCAGCACATGGCGTAGGGCGGCGCGGGTCATCGGCATCGGCAGCCGGATCTCGCGGAGCGAGCGCTCCAGCCGATCGAGATGGCGGTCCTCGTCGATGAAGCGGCCGCCATGGAGATGGACGACCTCGTAGATGCCGTCGCCGAACTGGTAGCCGCGATCCTCGATGTTCACCTCGGCCCGGCGCTGGTCGAGATAGCGGCCATTCACATAGGCGATGCGCGACATGGAATCCCCGGCTGGCGTCGACGCCCCCGGTTTAGGCCCGCGGCACCGCCGAAGGAAGCGCCGCCGCCCACTCCGCTCCCACGCTCTAGATCGTTGGCCCGGCGGCCGCCGGGGCCGCCGTCGTGGCCGCCTGCTGCGCCGGCGCCCGGTCCTCGGCCTGAACGCCCAGGAATTTCAGCTTCCGATGCAGCGCGCTCCGCTCCATGCCGACGAAATTCGCGGTCCGGCTGATATTGCCGCCGAAGCGCAGGAGCTGCGCCTCGAGATACTGCTTCTCGAACAGCTCCCGCGCCTCGCGCAACGGCAGCGTCATGATCTCCGAGGACCGATCGAGTTTCAGCATGGCCGGCGCCGCCGAGCCTACCTCAGGCGGCAGCATCTCGGCCCGGATCGGGTCGCGCGCCTCGCCTGGCGCCATGATCAGCAGCCAGTCGATGAGGTTGCGGAGCTGGCGGACATTGCCCGGCCAGTCATAGGCCTGCAGCGCCGCCAGCGTGTCCTCGGCCAGCTCGCGCGCCGGGATGCCGGAGAGCTCGGCCGAGCGGATCATGAAATGCCGCGCCAAGGCCGGCACATCCTCGCGCCGCTCGCGCAGGGAGGCGATCTTCAGCGGCACCACCGCCAGGCGGTAATAGAGATCCTCGCGGAAGCGGCCGGCGCCGATCTCGGCCTGCAGGTCGCGGTTGGTGGTGGCGAGCACCCGCACATCCACCTTCACCCGCGTCGCCCCGCCCACCCGCTCGAAGCCCTGCTCCTGCAAGGCGCGGACGATCTTGCCCTGGGTCTCGAGGGGCATGTCCGCCACCTCGTCGAGCAGCAGGGTGCCGCCATGGGCGCGCTCCAGCACGCCGGCGCGGCGCGGCGCCGCCTGCGGGTCGGTCCCCGCCTCGAGGCCGAACAGCTCCTCCTCGAAACGGCCGGGATTGAGGGTGGCGCAGTTGAGCGCGACGAAGGGCCCGTCCGCGCGGCGCGAGCGGGCATGGATCATCCGCGCCGCGACCTCCTTGCCCGAGCCGGCCGGGCCGGTGATCAGCACGCGGGAGCCGGTCGGCGCCACCCGCTCGATGGCGGTGCGGAGCTGGTTGATGGCCTGGGAGACCCCGACCAGCTCGGTCTCCGGCCCGGCCCGCAGCCGCAACTCGGAATTCTCCCGCCGCAGCCGCGCCGCCTCCAGCGCGCGCGCGACGACGAGGAGCAACCGGTCCGAGTTGAAGGGCTTCTCGATGAAGTCGTAGGCCCCCTGCTGGATGGCCCGCACCGCGGTCTCGATCGTGCCGTGGCCGGAGATCATCACCACCGGGATCTGCGGTTCCTCGCGGTGCAGGGCGCCCAGGATGCCGAGGCCGTCGAGCTTCGAGTTCTGCAGCCAGATATCCAGGACCACCAGGGACGGGCGCCGCTGCTTGAAAGCCGCCAGCGCGGTGTCGCTGTTGTGGGCCTGTCGCGTCTCGTAGCCCTCATCCGTCAGGATGCCCTCGATGAGGGCACGGATGTCCGGCTCGTCGTCGACGATCAGGATCTCATGCGCCATGCGCGCGCCTCATGCTCCCATCCGGACGGTCACTCTCCGCTGCCAGGGACCGATCCTGCGCCGGCCGCCAGGGCAGGGTCAGCACGGCCCGGGCGCCACCGGGCGCTGTGCCCTGGCCCGGGTCGGGGGGCCTGTCCTCGAGCCCCAGCCTACCGCCATGGTCCTCCATGATCTTCTTCACGATGGCAAGGCCGAGGCCGGTTCCTTTCGCCTTGTGCGTGACATAGGGTTCGGCCAGCCTTTCCCGCTCCTCGCCCTGGGGAAGGCCGATCCCGTCATCCTCCACGGCGATCGCCACCATATCCTCGCCCGGCTCGACGCGCACGGTGATGTGTCCGGCGGCCTCCCCCGGCGCCCGGGCGGGCGCCGACTCGCCCTCGGCCTGCTGCCGCATGGCGATGCCGTCGGCGGCATTCTGCAGCAGGTTGGTCAGGGCCTGGCCGAGAAGGCGGCGGTCACAGGGCACGACCGGGGCCGCCTCCGGCAGCACGACCCGATACTCGATCTCGGGATGCGCGTCCCGCTGCAGCACCAAGGCCTCGCGCAGCACCTGGCCGAGATCCTCCGGCTTAATCACCGGCTGCGGCATCCGGGCGAAGGCGCTGAACTCATCGACCATGCGGCCGATATCGCCGACCTGCCGGACGATGGTGTCGGTGCAGGCGCGGAAGGTGTCGGGATCCGACTGGATCTCCTTTAGGTAGCGCCGCTTCAGCCGTTCGGCGGAGAGCTGGATCGGCGTCAGCGGGTTCTTGATCTCATGCGCGATCCGCCGCGCCACATCCGCCCAGGCCGCCTTCCGCTGCGCCGAGAGCAGCTCGGTGATGTCGTCGAAGGTCAGCACGTAGCCGGCGATGCGCGGCGCCGCGCCGGTCTCGGGCGGCGCCTGCAGCTCCGCACCGATCTGTGCCAGCAAGGTCCGCCGGTTCGAGGGCGGACCGATGCGGATCTCGGCGGTGATGGCCCGCTCCGGCGCCCCGGCCGTCTCCTCGACCACGCGGGCGAGCAGCGGCGCGAATTCCGGCACCACCGCGCCGAGCGGCAAGCCGATCGCGGCGTCGAGGTCGAGCCCGAGCAGCTCGCTCGCCCGGCGGTTCGGCAGGTTGATCCGGCCATCCGCCTCCAGGCCGAGAACGCCGGCCGAGACGCCGGCCAGCACCGCCTCGGTGAAGCGCCGGCGGTCATCGATCTGCCGATAGGCCTGCATCAGCTCGGCCCGCTGCGCCGCGAGCTGGTTGGTCATCCGATTGAAGGCGCGCGTCAGGCTGGAGAGTTCCTCATCCGTCGCCGCCTCCTCGACGCGCGTGGTGAGGTCGCCGGCCCGGACCCGCTCGGCCGCCACGATCAGCCGCCCGATCGGCCGGGCGAGCTGGTTGGCCAGCACCAGGCCGATCAACACCGCCGCCAGCAGCACCAGCAGCGCGGCGACGGCGAAGATCATGATGAAGGTGAGCTGCAAGCCGTAGCGGTTGCGGTCGAGCTGCTCGTATTGGGCCACCTCGCGCTCGGCCCGCTGCTGGTTGTTCACCACCTCGGGGTCGACCGGCCGGCCGATCAGCAGCATCAGCATCGGCCGGCTGTCGAGGGCGACCACGGCCCGCACCCGGCCCGCCTGCTCATCCGGCAGCACCGCGACATCGCCCTGCTTGGCCATGTCGATCGCCCAGTCGGGCGGCGGGTCGAGGGCGAAATTGGCGGTCGGGCCGTATTGCGCCATGGGCCGCCGCAGGGTCGGGTCGAAGACCACCGACTCGGTGAGGCCGCGCAGCAGCGTGTGGGTGGCGAGCACCTGGGCGAAGCTGCGCCCCTGATCGGCGAGAAGCTGGCCGCCGGCGCGGTTGAGGTCGTTGGCCATGGCCAGCGCATCGCCACGGATATTGTTGCGGTGCTCCTCCAGATAGGCCTGCGCCACCTGCCGGCTGGCCTCCAGCGCCGTGCGGACGCGGTCGCTGAACCAGGCCTGGATGCCGAGGTTGAAGAAGGCGGCGGCGAACCCGGCGACCAGGATGGAGGGCACCACCGCCACCACGCCGAAGAGCAGCACCAGCCGCACATGCAGCCGTGCCCCGGCCGAGCCGCGCCGCCGCTCCGCCCAGACCCGTACCAGCCGCCCGGCCAAGGAGGCGCCGAGCAGGCAGAGCACGAGCAGGCTGACCAGCATCAGCCCCATCTCGACCCCCGGCCGGGTCGGGCCGAAGGGGCTGCCGTTGGAGAGCACGGTGAAGGTGGCGATGCCGAGCAGCAGCGCCCCGACCGCGAGGCCGAGCGTCATGCCGCGGCCGAGCAGCAGGTCGGCGACCCGCCGCAGCACGCCGCGGCGTCCGGCCGGTGCCTCCCCCTCCCCCAGCCGCCGCCCCGCGGGGCGCGGGACACGCATCAGCCGAGCCCGCGCACCACGGGCAGGTCGAGCTCGCGGATCTTCTTGCGCAGCGTGTTGCGGTTCAGCCCGAGCATGGCAGCGGCCTTGATCTGGTTGCCCCGGGTCGCGCCGAGCACCAGGCGGAGCAACGGCCGCTCGACCTCGGCGAGCACCCGATCATAGAGGTCCCGCACCGGCATGCCATCCTTATGCGCGGCGACGAAGCCCTTGAGATGCCGCTCGACCGCCTGCTCCAGCGTCTCCGGCCCGCGCGCCCCGCCCGGCTCGGCGGGCGGCTCGGCCTCGGAGAGCTCGGTGCCGACCGCCTCGGCATCGATCGTCTCCTGCGGGTAGAGGGCGGCCAACCGTCGCATCAGGTTCTCCAGCTCGCGGGCATTGCCGGGCCAGGAATGCTGCTTCAGCCGCTCCACCGCCTCGGCGCTGAGCTGCTTCTGCGGCAGGCCGGCGGCGCGGGCACGGTCGAGGAAGTGGCGCGCCAGCAGGGGGATGTCCTCCAGCCGCTCGCGCAGCGGCGGCAGGCGGATCGGCACCACGTTCAGGCGGTAGAACAGGTCCTCGCGGAACACGCCCTGGCGGATGGATTGCCGCAGGTCGCGATGGGTCGCCGCCACGATCCGCACATTGGCCTTGATCGGGTTGCGGCCGCCGACGGTGGTGAACTCGCCCTCCTGCAGCACCCGCAGCAGCCGGGTCTGCGCCTCGGGCGGCATGTCGCCGATCTCGTCGAGGAAGAGGGTGCCGCCGGCCGCCTGCTCGAAGCGGCCGATGCCGCGGTTCAGCGCCCCGGTGAAGGCGCCCCGCTCATGGCCGAACAACTCGCTTTCGATCAGCTCGCGCGGGATCGCCGCCATGTTGATGGCGACGAAGGGCCCGCCGCGGCGGCGCCCGTAATCGTGCAGGGCGCGCGCCACCAGCTCCTTGCCGGTGCCCGACTCGCCGGTGATCATCACCGTCAGGTCGGTGGTCGTGAGGCGCGCGACGGTGCGGTAGATCTCCTGCATCGCCGGGCTGCGGCCGACCAGGGGCAGGCGCTCGCCGGCCTCGTCCTCGCTCTCCCCGGCCACCGGCGGCTGCGGCGCCGCCAGCGCCCGCTCCACCACCGCCATCAGCTCCTTCAGGTCGAAGGGCTTGGGCAGGTATTCGAAGGCGCCGCGCTGGGCGGCCTTCAGCGCCGTCATGAAGGTGCTCTGCGCGCTCATCACCACGACGCGGAGCTCGGGCCGGATCCGCTTGATGCGGGGGACCAGGTCGAGGCCGTTCTCGTCCGGCATGACCACATCGGTGATGACGAGGTCGCCCTCGCCATCCTCGACCCAGCGCCAGAGCGTCGAGGCGGAGGAGGTGGCACGCACCTGGTAGCCCGAGCGCCCCAGCGCCTGGCTGAGCACGGTGCGGATCGCCCGGTCGTCATCGGCGACCAGGATGGTACGGCTGTCGTTCATCATCGGCTCTTGGCGCGGGGGCCGGTGCCGCGCTCGGCGGCCCGGGGGGCCGCCTCCGGCCGGCGAACGGCAGCGGGCGGCATGGCAAGGGAAAGGCGGAAGGCGGTGCGGCCGGGGCGGCTGTCGCATTCGATCAGGCCGCCCTGATCGGCGACGAGCTTGGCGACCAGCGCCAGGCCCAGCCCCTGCCCGCCCCGTTTGGTGGTCACGAAGGGCTCGAACAGCGTGGCGCGGACCGGCTCGGGGATGCCGGGCCCGTTGTCCCGCACGCTGACCTGCAGGGGCAGGTGCACGCGGTCCCGGCTGCCCGGCACGGCGATCCGCACGCCATGATGGTAGGCGGTGGAAAGGACGATCTCGCCTGCCACAGGATCAACGGCTTCCGCGGCATTCTTCACCAGGTTCAGCAGGATCTGCACGAGCTGGTCGCGGTTGCCCCAGACCTGCGGCAGGGAGGGATCGTAATCCACCAGGATCCGCAGATGCGCCGCGAAGCCGGTCTGGGCGACGCGCCGGACATGGTCCAGCACCTGATGGATGTTCACCGGCCCGAGCTCGACCGGCCGGTCCGAGAACATGTCCATCCGGTCGACCAGGCCGCGGATGCGGTCGGCCTCGTCCTGGATGAGTTGGCAGAGCTCCCGGTCGCCCTCATCGAGGCTGGATTGCTCGAGCAATTGCGCCGCGCCGCGGATGCCGGAGAGCGGGTTCTTCACCTCATGCGCGAGCATCTCGGCCATGGCCGAGGCGCCGCGCGCCGCGCCGAGGAAGTTGAGCTGGCGGTTCATCATCTGCGCCGTCGAGCCGTCCTGCAGGGTGAGCACCACCCCGCCCGGCATCTCGGGCAGCGGCGCCCCATGCGCCGTCACCCCGCGCCGGTGCAGCCGCGGGCTCTCGAGCGCCAGGTCGTGGTCGGAGACCGGCGCCTCGTGCTGCCGCACCTGGCGAAGCAGCGCCAGGAGCCGGCTGTCCTCGGGCAGCAGGTCGGCGAGCCGGATGGTGGCGAGGGTCGGGAAGGAGAGCTGGAAGAACAGCTCCGCCGCCGGGTTGGCGTAGCGGAAGCGGTCCTCGCCATCGAGGACCACCGCCGGCATGGGCAGGGCGGAGAGGATCGCCGCGGCCTCGGGCAGCGGCGTGACATGCGCCGGCTTGGGGGCGGGCTTGGCCGGCAAGGTGGCCCGGGGCCGGGCCGCGAGGGCGCCGCTCATGCCGCGAGGCGCTCGCCGTCCAGCGACAGGCCGCGGGCGTGGAAGGCCGCTCGCGCCGCCTCCAGCCCCTGATCGAGCAATGGCTGGTAGAAGGCCTGGATCAGGGACTCCACTGCCGCCGGCGTGTCGACCTGGTTGATCCGGGCGCGGAACTCCGCCGAGCCGGGCAGGCCCTTGGAGTACCAGGCGATGTGCTTGCGGGCCAGGCGCACCCCGGTCTGGTTCCCATGGTGCTCGAGCATGTCGCGGTAATGCCCGAGCAGGACATCCAATTGCTCGCCGAGGCTCGGCTCGGCCGGCGGCAGGCCGGTGGCGAGATAGGCGGCGACCTGCCGGGGGAACCAGGGGCGGCCATAGCAGCCGCGGCCGATCATCACCCCGTCGGCGCCGGATTGCCGCAGCGCCTCGGCGGCCTGCTCCACGGTCAGGATGTCGCCATTCACCAGGACGGGGATCCGCACCGCCTCCTTCACCTGCCGCACGAAGGCCCAGTCGGCGGTGCCGGTGTAGAGCTGCTGCCGGGTGCGGCCATGGATGGTGACGAGCCGGATGCCGCAGGACTCGGCGATGTGGGCCAGGCGCGGCGCATTGAGCGAGGCATGGTCCCAGCCCATGCGCATCTTCAGGGTGACGGGCACGGAGACGGCCCGCGCCGTCGCCTCGAGGATGGCGGCGGCCCGCGTCTCGTCGCGCATCAGGGCGCTGCCGGCCTGCTGCCCAACCGCCACCTTCTTCACCGGGCAGCCGAAATTGATGTCGATGATGGCCGCGCCGCGATCGGCGGCGAGCCGCGCCGCCTCCGCCATCACGGCGGGCTCGCAGCCGGCGAGCTGCACGGCCGAGGGGGCGCCGAAGCCATCCACCTCGGCCATCTTCAGGGTCTGGCGATTCTCCCGGACCATGGCCTGGGAGGCGATCATCTCGCTCACCACCATGCCGGTGCCCTGGGCCCGGGCGAGGCGGCGGAAGGGCAGGTCGGTGACGCCGGACATGGGCGCCAGATAGACCGGCGTCTCGATCTGCACGGGACCGACCGCGAGCGACCGCAATCCGGGCACGGGAGACGGCCGGCCGTCGCCGAGGGGCGTTTCGATGCTCATGATTTGGGCAAGCTAGGCCAAGACCGGGCATTCGGCAACGCGTCCCTGGACGCAAAGTGACAGTTTTCATCATCTCGACCCGACGGCTGGGACGCGGCCGGGCGAAAGTGGCAGGCCGGGCCAATTCACGCCTCCGGGCGATACCGCCCTGCGGCGATCGGCGCCTGGGGCGGGTGGCGAGCCGATTCACGCCTCCGGGCGATACCGCCCTGCGGCGATCGGCTCTAGGGTGCCGCCGATGACGATTGCCGCCCTTCTGATGACCGCCGGCCGGGGCACCCGCTTCGGGGCCGACCAGCCGAAGCAGTACCTGCCCCTGCTGGGCCGGCCGGTGCTGCGGCACGCCGCCGAGGCGCTCCTGGCCGAGGCCACGGTCACGCTGCTGCAGCCGGTCTGCGCCGCCGGCGAGGAGGCGCGGGTCGCGGGGCTGCTGCAAGGCCTGCCGGCCCTGCCCCCGGTGCCCGGCGGCGCCACGCGGCAGGAGAGCGTCCGCGCCGGGCTCGAGGCCCTGGCGCGGCGCGAGTCGCCGCCCGCGATCGTGCTGGTGCATGACGCGGCGCGGCCGGTGATCCCGCCCGGGACCATCCCGGCCCTGCTGGCGGCGCTCGCCCGTGCGCCCGGCGCCATCCCGGCGCAGCCGGTCGCCGACACCATCAAGCGCGGCGCCGAGGGCATCGTCCTGGCGACCCTGCCCCGCGCCGGCCTCTACCGCGCCCAGACCCCGCAGGCCTTCCGCTTCGAGACGCTGCTCGCCGCGCACCGCGCCACGGCGGAGGAGGCGACCGACGATGCCCAGCTCCTCGAGGGCATGGGGGCCGGCGTCGCCCTGGTCCCCGGCGCCGAGACCAATGTGAAGATCACCTTCCCCGAGGACCTGGCGCGCGTGGAGGCGCATCTGATGACCCGCATGCTGCCGCGCATCGGCACCGGCTTCGATGTCCACCGGACCGAGCCTGGCCGTCCCATGGTGCTCTGCGGCGTCACCATCCCCTGCGAGTTCGGGCTGGAGGGGCATTCGGACGCCGATGTTGGCATCCATGCGCTCTGCGACGCCATCTACGGCGCCCTTGCCGAGGGCGATATCGGCCGCTGGTTCCCCCCCTCGGAGATGCGCTGGAAGGGGGCCGACAGCGCGCAATTCCTCCGCCATGCGGCCGAGCGCATCGCCGCCCGCGGCGGCGTCCTGGCCAATGCCGACGTCACCCTGCTCTGCGAGCGGCCGAAGATCGGGCCGCACCGCGAGGCGATGCAGGCCCGGCTCGCCGGACTGCTCGGCGTCGAGCCGGAGCGGATCGGGGTGAAGGCGACGACGACCGAGCGGCTCGGCTTCACCGGCCGCGGCGAGGGCATCGCCGCCCAGGCGGCGGCGATGCTGTTGCTGCCTGGTTGAGCCGAGGCGCCGCCGGCCCGGCGCGCCGCCCTGCTCGAGGCTCTCTACTCGCTGCCCTGGGACCGCGCCCGCGCCAGCACCGCCTGGCGCACCGGCGCGGGCTGCGTCTCCAGCGCGCCGAGTAGGGCTTTGACCGTCCGGCGGGCGTCGTAGAGCTGGTCGATCAGCGAGAGCACGACCGGCATGGTCTCCTCGGCAACCTCGAGGGTGATGCGGAGCTCGGTCAGCAGCCGCACCCGGGCCACATCCACCTCGGTGAAGATCCAGGCGCCATCCGGCGCCCGTTCCGCCCGCAGCCAGCACCGCTCGATCCAGAGCGTGATCTCGGCCTGCGGCGCCTCGGGGACCAGCCCGAGCAATTCCTCGATCCGGATCATGCCCGCATTCCCGCCCATGGGCCCGCCCGCGGGTTGCTGCCATCCTGCGGCTTCCAGTCGCGCAGGAACGCCTCCAGCGCCGGATCCGGCCCCTTCGGCATCACCACGTGCAGCACCGCGATCTGGTGCCCGCCATCGACGCCGCGGCCGCGCAGCCGCAGCCGCGTGCCCTCGCCGGAATAGGGCGGGATGGTCATGGTCACCGGCCCCTCGATGGTCGGCACCTCGACCCTGGCGCCGAGCAGCGCCTCCTGCAGCGTCACCGGCAGGTCGAGCAGGATGTCCTTGCCCTCGCGCCGGAAGAGCGGGTGCGGCTCGATCTCCACCACCGCGAGGATGTCGCCGGCGGGCGCCCCCTCGCCGCGGCCCGGCATGCCCTGGCCGGCGAGGCGCAGCACCGTCCCGTCCTCCGCCCCCTTCGGAATGGTCAGGTTGACCCGGCGGCCATCCGGCAGCGTCACCTGGCGGGTGGCGCCGCGCACCGCATCGAGGAAGGGCACGTGCAGCGCGACCTGGATATCGGCGCCGCGCCGGCGGCCGCCCGCCTGGGCGCGGGCGCCGGCCCCGAAGGCGCGGGACAGGAGATCCTCGAAATCCTCGGCCTCGTAGCTGCCGCCCGGCGCCTCGCCGCCGAAGCCATGGCTGCGCGACTGGTAGCGGGCGCCCTGCGGCGCCTCCGCCCATTCCCGCCAGCCGCCGCCCGGCGGCGCCCGCTCGGCGCCGGAGGCGTCGATCTCGCCGCGGTCGAAGCGGCCGCGCTGCTCCGGATCGGAGAGCAGGGCGTTGGCGGCGCTGATCGCCTTGAAGCGCGCCTCGGCCTCCGGCTTGTCCGGGTTGGTGTCCGGGTGCCACTGCTTGGCCAGGCGTCGATAGGCCTTGCGGATCTCCTCCGCCGAGGCGGTCTTCGGCACGCCGAGGATCTGATAGGGGTCATCCACGCCGCCAGTCACTCCTGCCCAACTCGTCTCGTCCGGCGGCCTGCCGGCCTCAGGCGGCCGCATCCCTGCCCCGGCCCGGCGTCCGGGCGCGCCGCGCCGGCCCCTTCAACCGGTGGCCGGGTGCGCGGTTTCGGCCGGCTCAGGCGAGCGGCCGGACCTCCTGCCGCACCCAGTCGAGGAAGGCCATATCCCCGGCCGCCGCCGGCAGCGCCAGGATCGCCGGCGTCTCATAGCCGTGCAACGCGCGGATCCGGGCGCAGAGCGCCGGGAAGCGGCCGGCGCTGGTCTTGGCGACGAAGCCCGCCTCCGCCTCCTCCCGGATCTCCCCGTCCCAGCGATAGATCGCCCGGTGGCCGGGCAGCAGGTTGACGCAGGCGGCGAGCCGCTCCTCGACCAGGGCGCGGCCGATCCGCCGCGCCTCGGCCTCGTCGGCGGCGGTCACATAGACCCAGTAGACCGCCTCGCCCGCCGCCTGGTGCCCCGCCGCGTCCATGGCCGTCAGGCGCGCTCCAGGATGGAGACGTAATTGGCGACCGCGGCGCCGCCCATGTTGAAGATACCGCCGATCTCCGCCTTCGGAAGCTGCATCGCCCCGGCCGTGTCGGTGAGCTGCATGGCGGTCAGCACATGCATGGAGATGCCGGTGGCGCCGATCGGGTGGCCCTTCGACTTGAGCCCGCCGGAGCGGTTCACCGGCAGCCGGCCATCGGCCGCCGTCCAGCCCTCGAGCGCCGCCCGCGCGCCCTGCCCCTCGGGCGTGAGGCCCATCGCCTCGTATTCCAGCAGCTCGGCGATGGTGAAGCAGTCATGCGTCTCGACGAAGGAGAGGTCGGTGACCGCCCCGAGCCCGGCCTGGTCGAGCGCCCGGGTCCAGGCCTCGCGCGGCCCTTCGAAGCGGGTGATGTCGCGGGCGGCGATGGGCAGGAAGTCGTTCACCTGCACCGCGGCGCGGAAGCGCACCGCCTTCTGCATCGCCTTCGCGGTCTCGGCATCGGTGATGACCAGCGCCGCGGCGCCGTCCGAGACCAGGGAACAGTCGGTCCGCTTCAGCGGCGGGGCGACGAAGGGGTTCTTCTCGCTCTCGGCGCGGCAGAAGGCGAAGCCGAGATCCTTGCGCATCTGCGCCCAGGGATTGTCGACGCCGTTCTTGTGATTCTTGGCGGCGATCGCCGCGAGCGCGTCGGACTGGTCGCCATGGCGCTGGAAATAGGCCTCGGCGATGCGGCCGAAGACGCCGGCGAAGCCGCCTTTGATGTCCTGCTCGGTCTTGCGGTAGCTGGCGTTCAGCAGGATCTCGCCGACCTGGGGCCCGGGCGTCGCCGTCATCTTCTCGGCGCCGAGCACGAGGGCGAAGCGGCCGCGGCCGGCGGCCAGGAAGTCGAGCGCGCCATGGATCGCGGCGGTGCCCGTCGCGCAGGCATTCTCATAGCGGGTGATCGGCTTGAACCGGAGTTCCGGGACCGATTGCAGGATCAGGGAGCTGGGAAAACCCTGGTTGGTGAAGCCCTCGCCGAAGACGCCGACGAAGCCGGCATCGATCTCGGCGGGCGAGATCCCGGCATCCTCGATGGCGGCGCGGCCGACCCGGGCGAGCAGGCTCTCCAGATCCGGCTCCTCCGCCTTGCCGAAGGGGGTATGGGCCCAGCCGACGATGCAGGCCTCGGGCGCAGCCAGGGTGGGGGCAGGCATGGGTTCCTCCGTGCGGTTGCGCATGAGGATAGGCATCCCGGGCCGCCCCCGCTACCGCCCTGCCCCGCCGCATGCTCAACTCGGCCCGAAAAGGATAGGGAGCGAACGGATGAGCTGGCAGCCCGAACTGGACGAGCTCGCCCGCCGGCAGGCGATGGCGGAGGCGATGGGCGGGCCCGACAAGGTGAAGCGGCAGCACGATGGCGGCCGGCTGACGGTGCGCGAGCGGATCGATGGCATGGTCGATCCCGGCAGCTTCCACGAGGTCGGCGCCATCGCCGGGCGCGGCGAGTACGGGCCGGATGGCAACCTTGCCGGCTTCACCCCCTCCAACTGCGTCATGGGCCGCGGGCTGGTGGAGGGAAGGCCGGTGGTGGTGGTGGGGGACGACTTCACCGTCCGGGGCGGCAGCGCCGATGCCACCATCAAGGAGAAGCCGATCATGGCGGAGCGGATGGCGGCCGATCTCCGCCTGCCGATCATCCGCATCATCGAGGGCTCGGGCGGCGGCGGCTCGGTCAAGACCATCGAGACAACCGGGCGGGCCAACCTGCCGGGCGGCGTCGGCGGCACCTGGCTCTACCACCATACCGGCGACAACCTGGCGCGGGTGCCGGTGGTCGGGCTCGGCCTCGGCTCGGTCGCCGGGCTCGGCGCGGCGCGGCTGGCGGCGACGCATTTCTCGGTCATGACCAAGGAGACGAGCGCGATGTTCGTCGCCGGCCCGCCGGTGGTGAACGCGCTCGGCAACAACCTCTCCAAGGCCGAGCTCGGCGGCTGGGAGATCCAGTGCCGGGCCGGCAGCGTCGACCATGCGGTGGACAGCGAGGAAGAGGCCTTCGCCGCCGCCCGCCGCTTCCTCTCCTACCTGCCCGCCTCGGTCTGGGAGCTGCCGCGGCGCCTGCCCTCGGAGGACGATCCGGGCCGCACGGAGGAATCCTGGCTTTCGGTCATCCCGCGCAACCTGCGGCGGCCCTACCGCATCCGGCCCATCATCGAGGGGCTGATGGATCGCGGCTCGGTCTTCGAGATGGGCCAGTATTTCGGCCGCTCCGTCGTCACCTGCCTGGCGCGGCTGGATGGCATGCCGGTCGCGGTGCTGGCCAGCGACCCGATGTTCTATGCCGGCTCCTGGACCGCCGATGCCTGCGCCAAGGTGATCCGCTTCGTCGACCTGGCCGAGACCTTCCACCTGCCGGTCGTCTACCTGATGGACTGCCCGGGCTTCATGATCGGGCTGGAGGCGGAGCAGCGCGGCACCATCCGCTGGGGCGTGCGGGCCATGGCGGCGGTGAACCAGACCACCGTGCCCTGGTGCACGGTGATCCTGCGCAACGCCTTCGGCGTCGCCGGCGTGGTGCACCAGCCGGCCAGCCGCTACTCGGTCCGCTATGCCTGGCCCTCGGCCCGTTGGGGATCGCTACCGCTGGAGGGCGGGATCGAGGCCGCCTACCGCGCCGATCTCGACGCCGCGGAGGACCGCGCGGCCAAGCTCGCCGAGATCGAGACCCGGCTGCAGCAGCTCCGCTCTCCGCTGCGCACGGCCGAGGCCTTCTGGGTGGAGGAGATCATCGACCCGCGGCAGACTCGGCGCCTGCTCTGCGAGTTCGCCGGGCTGGCGGAGCGGGTGCTCGAGCCGGGACAGCGGGCGCACGGCATGCGGCCCTGAGGCGCCGGCCCCGGGGGCGCCGGGGCCGCTTCGCTATTCCAGATAGGCGTCGCGCAACGCCCCGAGCCGCGCGGCATCGAGGCCGAGCCCCTGCTCCAGCAGCAGGGGCAACCCGCCATGCGCCGCGATCGCCCGGTCGAGCGTCTCCTCCAGCAGCTCGGGATGGGTCGAGAGCAGCGCGTCGGCGAGCGGCTTCGGCGTCCCCTCCGGCAGGGAATGGTCGCGCCGCCAGAGCCGGTCGGTGGCGCGGTAATCCTCCAGCACCGTCTGCCGGCTGGCGCCGAGGGCGGTCAGGACCAGCGCCGCGCCGACGCCGGTGCGGTCCTTGCCGGCCGAGCAGTGGAACAGCAGCGCCGGCCGTCCCGGCTCCAGCAGCAGGGCGAAGACCTGCCGGTAGACGCCGATGAAGCGCGCCAGATAGTCGAGATAGGCGCGGCGCAGCAGGGAGACGACGTCCTCGCCGGTCGCCTCCTCGCGGTGCAGCAGGTCGCGCAGGGAGGCGCCGACCGTGGGCTCGATCGGCAGATGCACCCGCTCGGCGCCGGACGGCAGGCGGGAGGGGCGGAGCGCCGCCTCGCGCTCGCCCCGCAGGTCGCAGACCGTGCGCAGCCCCAGCCCGGCGACCCGTGCCTGGTCGGCCTCGGTCAGGTTGGCGAGGCTGGCCGAGCGGTAGATCAGGCCCCGCCGCACATGCCGCCCATCCGCCACCGGCCAGCCCCCGAGGTCGCGGAGGTTGGAAGCGCCCTCCAGGGCGACGGCCCGCGGCAGGTCCTGCACTGTGCTGGTCACGATCGCTTCCCCCTCGGCCGGCCCGCGGCGCCGCGGGCCGGCAGGCGGCACCGCCGCTCCGCTCTAGAACAGTTCCCCGGGCGAGGGAAATCGCCCGGGTCGCGGCGCCGGATCGCCGCGGCGGGGCGGGTTGACGCCGGGGCGAAGCGCTGCGGAGACTCGCCACGCACGAGACTGGAGGAAACGCAGCATGCCCGCCTCATCCCTGTTCGACCTGTCCGGCAAGGTGGCGGTCGTCACCGGCGGCAGCCGCGGCATCGGACGCGCGATCGCCGAGCGCCTGGCCGAGCACGGCGCCAAGGTGGCCGTCTCCTCCCGCAAGCTCGATGCCTGCCAGGCGGTGGTGGACGGCATCGCGGCCAAGGGCGGCGAGGCCTTCGCCTTCGCCTGCAACATCGGCCGCAAGCCCGAGCTGCAGGCGCTCGCCGACGAGACCGTCAGCCGCTACGGCGGCATCGACATCCTGGTCTGCAACGCGGCCATCAACCCGCATTTCGGCCCGGCCATGGGGATCCCCGACGAGGTCTTCGACAAGATGATGGCGACCAACGTCAAATCGAACATGTGGCTGAGCCATATGTGCATCCCCTCGATGGAAGGGCGCGGCGGCGGGGCCATCGTCATCGTCAGTTCGATCGGCGGCTATCGCGGCTCCACCAATCTCGGCGCCTATGCGATCACCAAGGCGGCCGACCTGCAGCTTGCCCGCAACCTCGCCTGCGAGTGGGGGCCGAAGAACATCCGGGTGAACTGCATCGCCCCCGGCCTGATCCGCACCGATTTCGCCCGCGCCCTCTGGGAGGATCCCGCGAATTACAAGAAGCGGACGCGCGACACGCCGCTGAAGCGGATCGGCGAGCCGGACGAGATCGCCGGCGCCGCGGTCTTCCTCGTCAGCCCCGCCGGCAGCTTCATGACCGGGCAGAGCATCGTGATCGATGGCGGCGTGCTGGCCGGGGCGCCGCCGAACAGCGAGGAGTGACGACCCGGCGGCAGCAGCGGCCGCCCGGCCTGGCGCGGCCCCGCTGCTGCCCCGTGGGAGGCGGGCAAAACGGGCCCTGGATTAAGAATCTCGCCATCGCGAGCAGGGCGAATCGGGCTTGCTGGGGCTGCCAGGCGATTCGGGCGAGCCGATAGGGGCGAAACCCTAATCTCTAGCGCAATTCGTGCCACTCTGCACGTCAGCGCATCGGCATGCCCCGCACCGCTTGGGAGAAAGATGTAACAGCGCAGCAAAAAGCCGAAGGCTCAGGTAACAGATGCCTCAAACATGGACAAATGCTTGTTCTGGGCTTTCATGAAGCGATTCAGGACCAAGCGATCCGGCATATTGCGATTGGCGCATGGCATTGCCGACCGTGATTTGCCCGGGCCATGGCTGGTGGTGGGGTTTGGGCTTGCGGAGGAAACCTCCTGTCCGCGTGATTTGCGAACTACAACGCTGCATCGCAACGCAGCAATAAAAGTTTACCGCACTCCGGCTTTGCAAAGCCCATGCTGTCGGCGTTGCGCATTCGTGGCAGCACTTCCAGGGGCCGCCGATGGACACCATGCAGGACATCTTCGCCGATTACGCACGTGCCTATGAGGCCCGCCGGGAATCGGACATGTCGATTTCCGAGTTTCTCGAGGCCTGCAAATCCGACCCGGGCTGCTATGCCTCCGCCCCCGAACGCATCCTCAAGGCGATCGGCGAGCCGGAGGTGGTGGACACCGCGAAGGATGCCCGCCTCGGGCGGATCTTCCTCAACCGGACGATCCGGATCTACCCCGCCTTCTCGGAATTCTACGGCATGGAGGACACGATCGAGCGGATCGTGGGCTTCTTCCGCCACGCCGCGCAGGGGCTCGAGGAGCGCAAGCAGATCCTCTACCTGCTCGGCCCGGTGGGCGGCGGCAAATCCTCCCTCGCCGAGCGCCTGAAGGCGCTGATGGAGCAGGAGCCGGTCTATGTGCTGAAGGCCGGCGACCAGATGAGCCCGGTCTTCGAGAGCCCGCTCGGCCTGTTCGACCCGGAGCGGCTCGGCGGCATGCTCGAGGACCGCTACGGCGTCCCGCGCCGGCGGCTCACCGGGCTGATGAGCCCCTGGGCGCTGAAGCGCCTCGACGAGTTCGGGGGCGACATCTCGAAATTCCGGGTGGTGAAGGTCCGTCCCAGCCGGCTGCGGCAGATCGCCGTCGCCAAGACCGAGCCGGGCGACGAGAACAACCAGGACATCTCCTCGCTGGTCGGCAAGGTCGATATCCGCAAGCTCGAGATGTACGGCCAGAACGACCCGGATGCCTACAGCTTCTCGGGCGGGCTGAACCGGGCCAACCAGGGCATCCTCGAATTCGTCGAGATGTTCAAGGCGCCGATCAAGATGCTGCACCCGCTGCTGACGGCGACGCAGGAAGGCAACTACATCGGCACGGAGAATATCGGCGCCATCCCCTTCCAGGGGATCATCATGGCGCACAGCAACGAGGCGGAGTGGCAGAGCTTCAAGAACAACAAGAACAACGAAGCCTTCATCGACCGCATCTACGTCATCAAGGTGCCCTACTGCCTGCGGGTGACGGAGGAGCAGCGGATCTACGACAAGCTGGTCCGCAGCTCGGAGCTGTCCGCCGCCCCCTGCGCGCCCGCGACGCTCGAGATGCTGGCGCGATTCAGCGTGCTCTCCCGTCTGCGCAAGCATGAGAATTCCAACCTCTACGCCAAGATGCGGGTCTATGACGGCGAGAGCCTGAAGGAGACCGATCCGCGGGCGAAGACGGTGCAGGAATACCGCGACTCGGCCGGCCCGGACGAGGGCATGGACGGCGCCTCCACCCGCTTCGCCTTCAAGGTCCTCGCCGCGACCTTCAACTACGACACGACGGAGATCGCGGCCGATCCGGTCCACCTGATGTACGTGCTGGAACAGTCGATCCGGCGCGAGCAGCTGCCGGACGAGACCGAGAAGCGCTACCTCGAGTTCATCAAGGGCGAGCTGGCGCCACGCTATGCCGAGTTCATCGGCAACGAGATCCAGAAGGCCTATCTCGAATCCTACAACGACTACGGCCAGAATCTCTTCGACCGCTACGTGGCCTATGCCGATGCCTGGGTCGAGGACATGGACTTCAAGGACCCCGACACCGGCCAGATGATGAACCGGGAGCTGCTGAACCAGGAGCTCACCAAGGTCGAGAAGCCGGCCGGCATCGCCAACCCCAAGGATTTCCGCAACGAGGTCGTGAAATTCGCCCTGCGGGCGCGGGCCAACCGTGGCGGGAAGAACCCTTCCTGGACCTCCTATGAGAAGATCCGGGAGGTGATCGAGCGGCGCATGTTCAGCCAGGTGGAGGACCTGCTGCCGGTGATCAGCTTCGGCTCCAAGAAGGACGGCGATACCGAGAAGAAACACGGTGAATTCGTGGCTCGGATGGCCGCCCGCGGCTATACTGAGCGTCAGGTGCGCCGGCTTGTGGAGTGGTACATGCGCGTGAAGCAGGCCGGCTAGTCCCAACCCGAAGGCAGGCCGCTTAATGCAGATCCTGGATCGCCGCCTCAATCCAAGCGGCAAGAGCCTTCCCAACCGGCAACGCTTCCTGCGTCGGGCGAAATCCCTGGTGCAGGAGGCGGTCCGGGATGCCTCTGCGAAGCGTGACATCCGTTCGGCCGACGAGGGGGGCGAGGTCAGCATTCCCCTGCACGGCATCCGCGAGCCGAGCTTTCATCTCGGCTCGGGCGGCATCCGCGACCACGTCCTGCCGGGCAACAAGGAATACCGGGAGGGGGACGAGATCCCCCGCCCACCCGGCGGCGGCGGTGGCGGCGGCTCAGAGGGGGCGCCCGACGGCGGCGGCGAGGATGCGTTCCGCTTCGTCCTCAGCCGGGAGGAATTCCTCTCCCTCTTCCTCGACGACCTGGAACTGCCGGACATGGCCAAGCGGCGCCTGGTGGACGGCGCCGACCCGGCCTGGCACCGGGCCGGCTATTCCGTCTCCGGCTCCCCGGCCAACCTCTCCCTGCCCCGCACCATGCGGAACAGCCTCTCCCGTCGCATCGCCCTGAAGCGGCCGAAGCCCGAGGAGGTGGAGGCGCTGGAGGCGGAGATCGCCGCCCTCGAGGGCAAGCCGGAGCATGCCGAGCGGGTGCTGGCGCTGCGCGCCGAGCTGGAGCGGCAGCTGCTGCGCACCCGGCGGATCCCCTATATCGATCCGATCGACGTCCGCTACCGGCGCTTCGAGCCGGTGCCGAAGCCGGTCGCCCAGGCCGTCATGTTCTGCCTCATGGACGTCTCCGGCTCCATGACCGAGGACATGAAGGACCTCGCCAAGCGCTTCTACACGCTGCTCTATATTTTCCTGCAGCGCCGCTACAAGCATGTGGAGATCGTCTTCATCCGCCACACGCACGAGGCGTCGGAGGTGGACGAGGAGACCTTCTTCCACAGCCGCGAGACCGGCGGCACGCTGGTCTCCACCGCGCTCGAGGAGATGCGCAAGGTGGTGGCGGACCGCTACCCGCCGAACGAGTGGAACATCTATGCCGCCCAGGCCTCGGACGGCGACAACGCCGCCGGGGACAGCCAGAAGACCGCCCGGCTGCTGGTGGATACCATCCTGCCAGCCTGCCAGTACTACGCCTATATCGAGGTCGGCCGCGAGGGCGAGCACGGCATCCCCGGCTTCCCGCGCGGCCCGACCGATCTCTGGCGCACCTACGAAGCGCTGGTGAATGCCGGCGCGCCACTCGCCATGAAGAAGGTCCGCCACCGGCGGGAGATCTTCCCGGTCTTCCGCGAGCTCTTCGCCAAGCGTGGCGTGACCGAAGGGGCCAGCGCATGAACGTCGCCATGAAGCCCGGGGACCTGCTGCTCTACGATGGCGCGGACTGGGATTTCGACACGCTGATGCGGGTGCACGATGCCTGCGAGGAGCTCGCCGGCGCCGAGCTCGGGCTCGACTGGTACCCGAACCGCATCGAGGTCATCAGCGCCGAGCAGATGCTCGACGCCTATGCCAGCACCGGCCTGCCGCTCTTCTACCGACACTGGTCCTTCGGCAAGCATTTCGCGCAGCAGGAGGCGCTGTACCGCAAGGGCTATCGCGGCCTCGCCTATGAGATCGTCATCAACTCCGACCCATGCGTCTCCTATGTCATGGAGGAGAACACGGCGACGATGCAGGCGCTGGTGATCGCCCACGCCGCCTTCGGCCACAACCACTTCTTCAAGAACAACCGCCTCTTCCGCGAATGGACGGATGCCAAGGGCATCCTCGACTACCTCGAATTCGCCAAGGGCTACGTGCAGTCCTGCGAGGAGCAGCATGGCGAGCTGGCGGTCGAGCGGGTGCTCGACTCGGCGCATGCGCTGATGAATTACGGCGTCCACCGCCATCGCCGCCGCGCCCCCGACCTGCAGAGCGAGCAGAAGCGCGAGCGCGAGCGCCGCGAGCATGACGAGCGGATGTTCAACGTCCTCTGGTCCACCCTGCCGGAGAAGACCTCGCAGGCGGCGACCCGCACCGAGGAGGAGCGCCGCCGCGCCCTGCTGCAATTGCCGCAGGAGAACATCCTCTACTTCCTCGAGAAGTCGGCACCCCGCCTTGCCCCCTGGCAGCGCGAGATCCTCCGCATCGTCCGCAACGTGGCGCAGTATTTCTACCCGCAGCGCCAGACCAAGATGATGAACGAGGGCTGCGCCACCTATGTCCACCACCGCATCCTGAACCGCCTGCATCAGCAGGGGCGGATCAGCGACGGCGCGATGCTGGAGGTGCTGCACTCCCACTCCTCGGTCGTCATGCAGCCGGATTTCGACGACCAGCGCTATTCGGGCATGAACCCCTATGCGCTCGGCTTCGCCATGATGGAGGATATCGAGCGCATCTGCCGCACGCCGACCGAGGAGGACCGGCAATGGTTCCCGGATTTCGCCGGCTGCGGCGACCCGATGCCGGTGCTGCGGCATGGCTGGGCCGAGTTCCGCGACGAGAGCTTCATCCTGCAATTCCTCAGCCCGACGCTGATGCGCAAGCTGCGGCTCTTCCACCTCGTCGATGACAGCGGCCAGCCGGTGCTGCGGGTCGATGCGATGCATGACGAGCGCGGCTACCGTCGCCTGCGGCGCGCCCTCGCGCGGCAATACGATCCCGCCTGGCAGGATCCCGATATCCAGGTGGTGGATGTCGATCTCGGCGGCGACCGCAAGCTGGTGCTGGAGCACCGGGTCGCCTCCGGCCGCCTGCTCGAGGAGCAGGAGGCGCGGCAGGTGCTGCGCCACCTCGCCAGCCTCTGGAGCTACGACGTGCTGCTGCGGGAGGTGGACCCGGCGAGCGGCGCCAGCCTGCGCGAGCACGCGGTCAGCCCGCCGCGCTGAGGCGACGGGCCGCTCCCCCCCGTCAGGCCGGCGGTGCAGGGCTGCGCAGCGCCGCTCCGACCGCCTGCATGACGTCGTTCAGCCGCGCCGCATCGACCCAGCGCAGCACCGCCACGATGCCATTCGGCGGATCGATCCAGGTGATGTTGCCGCCGGCGCCGGAGAAGCAGACGCTCTCCGCGCTCGCCGCCGGCCAGCGCGTGCGGCCCGTGTTCAGCCACCACAGATAGCCGTAATGCGGGTTGAGCCGGCAGGGGGTGCGGCAGGCTGCCACCCATCCCTCGGGCAGCAGCCGCCGTCCCGCCCAGACCCCGTCCTGCAGCACGAGCTGGCCGAGTCGCGCCTGATCCTCGGCATGGATGAAGACGCCGCCGCCCCAGTGCCCGCCGCCGGAGACGCTCTGCATCCGCTGGCCGTCGATCGTCACCCAGCTCGTCTCGTAGCCATGCCAGGACCAGTCGGCGGAGGCGCCGATCGGCTGCATGATCCGCTCGGCGAAAACCTCCGGCAGCGGCCGGCGGAAGCGGTGCAGCAGGGCCAGGGCCAGGCGGTTCACCCGCACGTCGTTGTATTCCCAGTAGTCCCCCGGCGGCTGCAGCGCCCGCGGCACGCCCTTTCGCCCCTTCCCCTCGAGTTGCAGGTTCCGGCCGCGATCGATGACGTCGCTCTTGCCGAAGAGCGTGCCCTCCCATTCGGAGCTGTTCTGCAGGAGCTGCCGCCAGGTGACGGCGCGGTTCTGCGCCGTCTCGAAGCCGCCATCCGCCACCAGGGCACCGACCGGCGCGTCGAGATCGGGGATCAGCCCGTCGCCCACCGCCAGCCCGGCGAGCAGGGCCAGATAGGATTTGGCGACGCTGAAGGTCATGTCGACCTGCCGCGTCTCGCCCCAGCGCGCAACCGGTTGCCCGTGCCGCAGGATCAGCCCGTTCGGGCCGCCGCGCGGCCGGGTCGGGCCGATGATGGCGTTGTCCGGCGACGGCTCGAAGAAGCCCGCCTCGAGATGGGCGCGGATGTCGCGCGGCCAGGGGGATTCATGGGCGAGCGCGAGGCCGACGGCCCGGGCGAGGTCATCGGGATCGAGGCCGAGCCCCGTGGCCTCGGCCATGGGCCAGGCCTCGGGAGGCGGCGGCAGCCCGCTCTCACGCGCCATGGGAATTCCACCTCCATCTTGGCTTGAGCGAAAGGCTTTTCTGTTCCTGACGCTTTGGTTGAGATAGATGTCTGGTCATGCACGATGCAACCCCGACCGTTGAGTCCAGCGGCCGCATCCCGGACGATGCGCCCGCCCTGCGCAACCCGGCCGTGACCACGGCCGAGTCGATGATGGATGCCGCGCTGGCCGTCTCACCGGCCGGCCTCCTGCACGCCCGGGCCACCGCGCCCTGCCTGCGGCTCGAAGCGCGCGATCCGTGCCGCTTCATCATCACCACCGCATGGCACGAATACAGCGGCGACCTGTCGCAGGGCCTGGTGCTGCAGGCCCTCCGCGGCGCCGAGGGGGCGCCGGGCAGCCCCATCTGCCACTCGGGCAACATGCTCGAATGCCGCCATCGCGGCCGCCGCCTCTCGCTCGATGTCGAGTCCCATATCGTCGATTTCGGCATTCGTCGCCTGCCGGGCCGGGTGGTGCTGTTCCACGAGAGCCGCTTCCACCGGCCGGAAGGGCTGGCCGGACGCCTGCGTCCCTTCGCCCGCCTGCGCTACGAATACGCCATCTCGGCCGAGAACCCGGTCCTGCAGCTGACGGTGACCTTGACGGCGGAGCCGGGCCTGCGCCTGATCGCGCCGCGCATCACCACGGCGCTCGACGCCCTCAGCCCGGCCGGGGCCCGCACGGCCATCCGCCGCCTGATCGCCTGGGGCCCGGGCGGCAAGGCGGCCACCCAGCCATCCGGGCAGACAGGCGCCGTGACGCTGCACGAGGGGCCGGCGCGCCACCTGCTGCTACCGGAAGAGCCGCGCTACGGCGGGACAGCCCAGGCCTGCCATCTCCGCCTCAGCGACGGCCACCTCCTCGCCAGCGTCAAGGGCACGCCGCAGGCGGATGGGATGCTGCATTGGCTGGTGCTGCGCTATGCCTGCCCCACCCTGCCCCGCGGCGGATCGATGACGATCCGCGAGGAAAGGCTGCGGCTCGACGAGGCGAGCATCGACCCGACGCCGGATGCGGCGGAGCAGACGATCGGCGGCGCGGTCTCGGTGGCCATCGAGGCGGCGCGGGAGGCCGAGGCCTCCTGGGATGCGGGCGGAACCGCGCCGGACCGACGCCCGGCATCCGCCAGGATCGCGCTCACGCCGCCGACCGGCGCAGCGGGAGAGACGGCCGCCCTGCGGGGCAACATCAAGCTGCTGGGCTCGGCGCTGGCGCAATCCCGGCTCGCCGCCTGCGCCAGCGCCGAGGCGCCGATCGGGCCGCAGGCGATCGGGCTGGCCAGCCGCGCCTGCTGCCAGGCCGATATCGAGGGAGACTGGCTGCGCCACTGGTGCCGCGTGCTCGGCGTCGCGCCGCGCTACCATCGCAAGCTCTGGGAGGATTGCACCGTCCCGCAGATGCTCTGGGAGGCGGGCATGCTGGAGCCCGGGAGGCGCGGGCTTGGCTTCGCGGTCGGGCGCGAGGATCTTCCCGCGCTCTTCGCCAGCCGTGGCGTCGAGGTCCTGGCGACCGATCTCGACAGCGCCGACAGCCGGGCGACCGCCTGGACGCAGACCGGGCAGCACGCCGATCGCCTGGAGAGCCTGCATCGCCCGCGCCTGCTGCCGGAGGAAGGCTTCCGGCGCCGCGTGCAATTCCGTCCGGTGGACATGACGGCGATCCCTGCGGATCTGCTGCAGGGCGAGTTCGATTTCGTCTGGTCGGTATGCGCCCTCGAGCATCTCGGCTCGCTCGAGGCCGGCGAGGCCTTCGTCCGCACCGCCATGCGCTGCCTCCGGCCGGGCGGCATCGCCGTGCACACGACCGAGTTCAACCTCGATCCGACCGGCCCGACCGTCGAGACGGGCCCCACCGTGCTCTACCAGCGCCGCCATCTCGAACGCCTGGGCGAGAGCCTGGCCGCGGCGGGCCATGCGATGCTGCCGCTCCGCGACCCGGCGGGGGATCGGCAGCTCTTCGACCAGCTCGTCGACCTGCCGCCCTATGCGCATCAGGGCGGGCCGGAGAACTCGCCGCATCTGCGGCTGGTGCTGGCCGGCCATACCGTCACCTCGGTCGCGCTGGTGATCCGCGCCGGCGGGGCCTGAGACCGAGCGCAGGCCGGTTTCACCGTCCTGCCCTCAGACGCCGGGCGCTGCCTCCGGCAGCTTGGCTTCGTGGCATGAGCCGCGGCGCCCGTTCGGGCGCTCGGCCCTGCGGGCCGCAGGTCGGACCGTCCTGCGCCTGGTATGACCGGTGCGGCCGGGCCGCCCTTCCCCGGCCGACGCCACCTTGGAAGGCACCGCGACGCGGCGGCGACGGGCGGCAATGCCAGCACCGGATGCCGAAGTGATGGCGGGAGGGTGGGCGCCGGGCCGAGGCCTGCAGGCCCGGCGCCGGACCGACACCGCGCGCGGCCGGCGCGGCAAGGCCAGGGCATCCGAGCGCGGCGAATATCGGGACTCACGCGATCGGGCGATGGCCTGCGGCAGGGACCGTGACCGCAGGTAGACTCACCGAAAAGCGTGCATCACCCGGTCAAAGGATGGCCAGGACCGTGGTCCGTGCAGGTGTGGGAGCGGCTCGGCCTAAGCTCTGGCGGCCTCGACGGCCCCGGCCGGCGCCGACCTCACGCTGGGCAGTTCGATCTCGATCGCCAGGGTCGAGATGTCGTTGCCCCGGTCCAGCGCGACATTCACCTTCGCCGGATCGATGGCGACATAGCGGGCGACCACGGCGACGAGATCCTGCTGCAGCCGCGGCAGGAAGTCCTCGCGGGTACGGCCGATCCGCTCATGCGCGAGCAGGATCTGCAGCCGCTCCTTGGCCTGCGCCGCGCTGTCGGGTTCGGGCTTCCGGTTGGCGCGAAAGAAGTCGAGCCAGCTCATCTCAGGCAGCCCTCCCTCCGAACAGGCGCCGCAGCAGGCCGGGCTTCTTCTCAGGCTCCAGGAAGCGATGCGGCAGCTCCTGGCCGAGGAAGCGGCTCACGGCGTCCTTGTAGGCCTGGCCGGCGATGCTCTCGCCGTCGAGGATCACCGGCATGCCGGTATTCGAGGCGCGCAGGACGCTTTCGTTCTCCGGGATCACGCCGAGCAGCGGGATGGCCAGGATCTCCCGCACATCCTCGAGCTTCAGCATCTCGCCCCGCTCGACGCGGTTGGGATCGTAGCGGGTGACGAGCAGATGCTCCTTCACCTTGTCACGCTTCTCCTCCGCCCGCTTGGACTTCGATTGCAGCACGCCGAGGATGCGGTCGCTGTCGCGGACCGAGGAGACCTCGGGGTTGGTGACGACGATCGCGTGGTCGGCGAAGTAGAGCGCAAGCAGCGCCCCCTTCTCGATGCCCGCCGGGCTGTCGCAGAGGATGAAGTCGTTGTCCTTGGAGAGCTCCTCGATGATCTCGTTGACGCCCTCCTTGGTCAGCGCATCTTTGTCGCGGGTCTGCGAGGCCGGGAGGATGCTGAGGTTCTCGATCCGCTTGTCGCGGATCAGCGCCTGGTTCAGCCGCGCCTCGCCCTGGATGACGTTGACGATGTCGAAGACGACGCGCCGCTCGACGCCCATGATGAGATCGAGGTTGCGCAGCCCGACATCGAAGTCGATCACCACCGTCTTCTTGCCGGCCTGGGCCAAACCCGTCGCGAAGGCGGCGCTGGTCGTGGTCTTGCCCACGCCCCCCTTCCCCGACGTCACGACGATCACCTGCGCCATCGACGCACCCCCTTCTCAACTTTCCTGACCCGGACGCGCCCTTCCCCGGTTCGCGTCCGCGGCTGGTGCCCCCCACGCCGACCATGCGGCATGGCGACGCCCCAGGCCATTGCTAGCCGAGCCGACCGGCACCCCCGGCACTTCCGCCCGGCGGCGGTCGGCCCCGAATTGTGGCCGCGCCGATCATGCGGCGCGAAAACACTCCAAGCCATTGATGGGCGAGGCGCCCCGCAAGATGCGGGGCATCCCCGCGACGCCAGCCCTAGAGCATTTTCCGTTCACTCCGGTTCACGGCAAATGCTCTAGCCATTTGTTTTCAGAGCATCGTCACCCGTTCGAGTGTTCCCACTCGAACGGGATCTGCTCTAGCCCAGCGGCCCGAAGCGCATCTCCTCGCCTTCCAGCCGGACCTGCGCCGGCCGGCCGATCGGCGCATCGCCGAGTCCCTCGCGGACGACGTAATAGCCCGCGATGGCAACGAGCTCGGGATCGAAATGCAGCGCGAAGATCCGCGCCTCGGAATCGTTCTGTGCCCCGGCGATGGCACGGCCGCGCAAGGCACCATAGACATGCACGTTGCCATCGGCGATCACCTCGCCGCCGGGATTGACCGTCGCCATGACGATCAGGTCGGCGCCCTCGGCATAGATCCGCTGGCCGGACCGGACCGGCTCCGTCACCAGCAGGGCGTTGCGGCCGCTGCCGCGGAACTGGGTGCTGGGCGGTGCCGCGGCGGCCGGCGCCACGGGTGGGGCGGCGGCAGCGGCCTGCGGCGGCGGCATGGCGCTCGCCGCCTCGGCCTCCGCCTCCTTGCCGCCGGCGGCGCGCAGCGGCGGCAGGCCGGCGGCCGTCGCCGCCTGGCGCATCTGCGGCGTGCCGCCGATGGTGCCGATCGGGACGATCTCGAGCGCATGCAGCCCCTCGACGAGGCCGCGGAAATCCACCTCCTCCGGCGCCGCCAGCAGATCCTGCAGGCCGATGACGATGGGGGCGAAGCGCAGGAAGCCGGGCGCCTTGCGGAACTGGTCGCCGAGCGCCGGCAGCACCGCATCCGGCCGCGGATCGAGCAGGCGCAACACCAGCAAGTTGAAATTGCCGGCGCGGAGTCTGAATGTCTCCGGAAGGATCGGGCTGCTCAATGCGGTCTCGAATCGGCCTAGCATGTTGGCCCGCAAGAGCGCGTGCCATGCGGCGTGCATAGCAGCGCCATCGCGGCGGGCGAAGCCCGAATGCAACGCTTTCGCCGCCTGGCGTGGCCCGCCGGCCGCAGACTCGCCGGCCGGGCCGAAGCCTGGATAATGGCGCCGACGCGACGGAGACGGCCGCCTTGCACGAGGTCACGCTGCTGGAACCCTTCCGGGCCCTCTTCTATGCGCCCTTTTATCTGGCGGAGGCGCTCGGCGCCTTTGCCCGGCAGGGCGTCCGGGTCCGCCTCGAGACCGCCGGCAGCCCGGATGCGGCCTGCGCCCGGCTGCTCGCCGGCGAGGCCGACCTCGCCTGGAGCGGGCCGATGCGGCCGCTCCTGCTGCGCAGCCGTGACCCCGCCTGCACGCTGCGCAGCTTCTGCGCGGTGGTCATGCGCGACCCCTTCCTGCTCATGGGGGGCCAGCGGCGCCCCGGCTTCCGCCTGGAAGACCTGCCCGGCCTCCGGCTCGGCCTCGTCGCCGAGGTGCCGACCCCGGTCTGGTGCCTGCGCGGCGATCTCGCGGCCCGCGGCATCGACTGGTCCGCCCTGACCGCCACGACCGGCCGCGGCATGGCGGAGAATGCCGAGGCGGTGGCCGAGGGCCGGCTGGACCTGGCGCAGCTCTTCGAGCCCTTCGCCAGCCGCGTTGAGGATGCCGGCGGCGCGCTCTGGTACGCCCAGGCAAGCCGCGGCCACACCGCCTATACGGCGCTCTACGCCACCGAGGCCGGCATCGCGGCGCGGCGGCCGGCGCTGCAGGCCGTCATCCGCGCCCTGGCCGAGGCCCTCGCCGCCATCCGCCGCCTGCCCGCCAGCGAGGTCGCGGCGCATCTCGCGCCGCGCTTCCCGGATGTCCCCGCCTCGCATCGCGTGCGCGGCATCGCCCGCTACCAGGCGCTCGGCCTCTGGGATGCCGGGCCGGCCTTCCCGCGCGAGGCCTATGACCGGCTGGCCGCCGCCATGCTGGCGAGCGGCGCCATCGACCGGGTCCCGGATTTCGAGGCCTGCATCGACACGACCATCGTCGAGGATGCGTTGAGATGAGTGGACGAACGCCCATCGGGACCCGCGCCGACTACCGCTGGTTCACCACCCTGCCGACCCGCTGGATGGACAACGACGTCTACGGGCACGTCAACAACGTCACCTATTACAGCTGGATCGACACCGCCGTGGCGCAGTTCCTGATCGCCCACGACGTCCTCGACCTCGGCAGCAGCACCGAGGTCGGGCTCGTCGTCGAGACGCAGTGCCGCTACTTCGCGCCCATCGCCTTCCCCGACCTCGTCACCTGCGGCGTTCGCTGCGGCCGGCTCGGCACCTCCTCCATCCGCTACGAGCTCGGCATCTTCCGCAACGAGGAGGAACGGGCGAGCGCCGAGGGGCATTTCATCCATGTCTACGTCTCCCGCGCCGAGCAGACGCGGACCGTGCCGTTGCCGGCGAGGCTGCGCGAGGCCGCGGAGCGGCACCTGCTACGCTGATTACATGCGGGCCCCTGCCCGCCCCATCGCCCCGCCGGGAGGACACCATGCCGGAGTTGAAACGCCTCGGGATCCTGGATGACTACCAGGGCGCGACCCTGCGGCTCGGTCCCTGGGACCGGCTGCCGGAGAGCCTGCAGATCGAGCAGTACCGCGACACTGTGACCGGCCCGGCGCTGCTCGAGCGGCTGCGGCCCCTGGATGCGATCCTGGCGATGCGGGAGCGCACGCCCTTCCCGCGTGCGCTGATCGAGCAGCTGCCGAATCTCCGGCTGCTCGTCACCACCGGCGCCCGCAACCGCAGCATCGACCTCGCCGCCTGCGCCGAGCGCGGCATCACCGTCTGCGGCACGCCCTCCTTCGCGCATCCGGCCGTCGATCTCACCTGGGGGCTGATCCTGTCGCTGATGCGGCGCATCCCCGAGCAGGAGGCGGCGCTGCGGCAGGGCCGCTGGCAGGTGGCGCTCGGCCACACGCTGGAGGGCAAGACGCTCGGCGTCATCGGCCTCGGCAATCTCGGCAGCCGGGTGGCGCGGATCGGCGCCGCCTTCGGCATGCGCGTCATCGGCTGGAGCCAGAACCTGACGCCGGAGGCGGCCAGGGCGGCCGGCGCCGAGGCGGTGAGCAAGGAGCGGCTGCTCGCCGAGGCGGATGTGGTGACCCTGCACCTGGTGCTGTCCGAGCGGTCGCGCGGCGTGGTCGGCGGCGCCGAGCTCGCCCGGATGAAGCCCTCGGCGGTGATCGTGAACACCAGCCGCGGGCCGCTGATCGACCAGGCGGCGCTGGTCGCGGCGCTGCGCGAGGGCCGCATCGCCGGCGCCGGCCTCGATGTCTACGACCAGGAGCCGCTGCCGCCCGGCCATCCCCTGCTCGCCGCGCCCAACACCGTGCTGACGCCGCATCTCGGCTATGTCACGGAGGAGAATTACCGGGCCTATTTCACCGGCGCGGTGGAGGCGGTGGAGGGCTATCTCGCCGGCCGGCCGGTGCGGGAATTGCGCGCCGGCTGAGCAGCGCTGCCCAGCGGCTGGGCGGGCGACGAGGCGGGCAACGGGGCGCGCGCCGCCGCCGCTGCGGCAGGGCCATCCGGCATGGCCGTTGCATCCACGGCGCGGAGAGCCGGAGCCGCCCCGCGCGGCGCGGCGACGAACCGTACCGGGAGCCCCATGCCATGTCGCTCACCCGTCGCCTGCTGATCGCCGCCGGCGCGGCCAGCCTCGCCGCGCCTGCCGTCCGGGCGCAGGGCGTCACGGTGCGGATGGGCGCGCTGCGCCTGATCCATTCCATCGCTCCCTACATGTACGAGCGCTTCCAGCCCGAGGGGCTGCGCATCGAGACCGTGGTCTTCGAGAGCCCGACCGAGGGCAAGAATGCCGTGGTCACGCGCTCGGTCGAGTTCGGGGCCTTCGGCGTCGCCGCCGCCATCCTCGGCGCCGCGGCGCGGGAGCCGGTGGTGGTGGTCGGCTCCTGCTGCGACCGCGGCATGGCCGTGGTCGCGCGCGGCGATGGCGGCATCGCCGCGCTGAAGGACCTGAAGGGCCGCAAGGTCGGCATCTGGCCGGGCTCGACGCAGGAGGTCTTCATCCTCGAGCGGCTGCGCATGGAGGGCATGAGCATCCGCGACATCCAGCCGGTGCGCGTCTCCTTCTCCGAGATGCCGATCGCCCTCGCCCGCGGCGATGTCGACGCCTATGTCGGGGCCGAGCCGGGGCCCGGCATCTCGGTCGCCGCCGGCATCGGCAAGATCGTGGAGTATCCCTATTTGACCCCCATGGGCTCGCTGAACATGATCTTCGCCACCCATGCCGAGGTGGTGGCGCAGAAGCCCGACCTCGTGCGGCGGATGCTGGCGGTGCACCGCAAGGCGAGCGAGTTCGGCATGGCCAACCGCGAGGCCACGATCGAGACCGCCATCGCCCGGCTCGGCATGAAGCGCGAGGCGCTCGAGATCAGCCTGCCGAATGTCGAGCTGAACTGGCAGATGACGCCGGCGATGGTGCAGCGCTCGAAGACCTATGCCGAGCAGATGCTGAGCCTGAAGCAGATCCGCGCCATGCCGGATTTCGGCCAGTTCTTCGATACCCGCTTCTCGGACGAGCTGGCGAAGTCGGCGGCCTGAGGCATGGCCGCCGCCCTCGGCCGCGGCCTCGTCTCGCGCCAGGCGCTGCTGGCCCTCGCCGCGCCGGTGCTCGGCCTGCTCGCCTGGCACCTGGCGACGACGGGCAGGGCCTACAGCCTGATCCCGCCGCCCTGGGACGTCGCGGTGCAATGGTGGGACCTCGCCTTCGGCGGGGTGTGGGACGACCTCTATTCGGCGACGCTGCTCGACCACGTGCTGGCCAGCCTCGGCCGGGTCTATGGCGGCTTCCTGCTCGCGGCGCTCGTCGCGGTGCCGCTCGGCCTGCTGATCGGCCGCGTCGCGGTGGTGCGCGACCTGCTCGACCCGAGCCTGCAGATCCTGCGGCCGATCCCGGTGACGGCCTGGCTGCCGCTCGCCATGATCGTCTTCGGCATCGGCCCGCGCAGCGCCTTCTTCCTGGTCTTCCTCGGCGCCTTCTACCCGATCCTGCTCAACACCATCTTCGGCGTCCGCAGCGTCGAGGCGCGGCTCTTCGAAGCGGCGGCGATGCTCGGCGTCTCGCGCCAGGCGACCTTCTGGAAGGTGGTGCTGCCGGCCAGCCTGCCCTCCATCTTCACCGGGCTGCGCCTCGGCCTCGGCTTCGCCTGGGTGGTGATCGTGGTCGGCGAGATGACCGGCGTGCAGACCGGGCTCGGCGCCATCATCATGGAGGCGCGGCAGCTCTCCCGCACCGAGATCGTCATCAGCGGCATGATCACCATCGGCCTGCTCGGCTTCGTCTCCGACCGGCTGATCCAGGCCCTCGGCCGCCGCCTTCTGCGCTGGAGCCCGCAGCATGGATGACCTGGCCCCGCTGCCGGCCCTGGCAACCGGCACGGCGGCGCCCGCGATCCTCGACATCCAGGGGGTCGGCAAGCGCTTCGCCTTCGGAACCGAGACGATCACCGCCCTCTCCGGGGCGACGCTGCGCATCCCGAAGGGCGAGTTCGTCTGCCTCATTGGTCCCTCGGGCTGCGGCAAGTCGACCTTGCTGCGCATGATCGCCGGCTTCGAGAGCGTCAGCGAGGGCACGCTGCTCATGGCCGGGCGGCACGTCGCCGGGCCGGGGCCGGATCGCGGCATGGTCTTCCAGGATTACGGTCTCTTTCCCTGGTTGACCGTGCGGCAGAATATCGGCTTCGGGCCGGCGGCGCGCGGCCGGCCCCGCGCCGAGGTGGCGGCGACGGCTGCGCGCTTCCTCGAGATGGTCGGCCTCGACCGCTTCGCCGAGGCCTATCCGCACCAGCTCTCGGGCGGCATGAAGCAGCGCGTCGCGATCGCCCGGGTGCTGGCGAACCAGGCCGAGGTGGTGCTGATGGACGAGCCCTTCGGCGCGCTCGACGCCATGACGCGCGAGAACCTGCAACGGGAGTTGCTGCAGATCTGGGAAAGCACCCAGCTGACCGTCATCTTCGTCACCCATGCCATCGAGGAGGCGATCCTGCTGGCCGGCCGGGTGGTGGTGATGTCCCCCGGGCCGGGCCGGATCGTCGCCGATGAGCGGATCCCGCTGCCGCGGCCGCGCGACCCGACCGGGGTGGAGTTCAACGCGCTGCGCCGGCACCTCGCCGCGCTGCTCGGCAGCCGGCATTGAGGAGGGAGGGGACGCGGCATGACCGGATGGTGGGAGGCGTTGACCCAGGCGGAACGCGATGCCGCCTATGACAACACCGGCGCCGTCGCCGACAGCGCCGCGCTGATCGCCGCCCGGGTCGCGGCTTCGGCCGAGTTCCGGGCCAGCCATGGCGGGCCCCTCGACCTGCCCTATGCGCCGGCGGAGCGAACGCGCTGGGATCTCTTCCCTGCCGCCGAGGCGCGGGCGCCCTGCCTGGTCTTCATCCATGGCGGCTACTGGCAGCGCAACCGGCGCGAGGATTTCGCCGTGCTGGCCGAGGGCGCGCTGGCCCGCGGCTGGGCGGCCGCCCTGCCGGGCTACACCCTGGCGCCGGAGGCCTCCCTCACCCGCATCGCCGGCGAGAGCCGCGCCGCGCTCGACTGGCTGCGCGCCGAAGGGCCGGCGCATGGCATCGCCGGCCCGATCCTGCTCGCCGGCTGGTCGGCGGGCGGGCATCTCGCCGCCGCCTGCCTCGACCATCCGGCCGTCGCCGCCGGCCTCGCCATCTCCGGCATCTTCGAGCTGGCGCCGATCCGCGACACGGTGCTGAACGAAAAGCTGCAACTGACCGCGGCGGAGATCGAGGCGCTCTCGCCGCTGCGCCAACCCATGGTGCCGAAGCCGCTCGGCATCGCCTATGGCACGGCCGAGCTGCCGGAGCTGCAGCGGCAGTCGCGCGACTTCCAGGCGGCGCGCGCCGCAGCGGGCTGCCCGGGCCCGCTGATCGCCGTGCCGGATGCCGACCATTTCCGCATCCTCGACGCGTTGCGCGCGCCGGACGGCCTGCTGCTGCGGGCCGCGGCCGAGCTGCTGCGGCGGGCCGCATGACCGCGCCGGAGGTCTTCACCCTGCCCGCCATCGCCGCCTTCCACGCCGCGGGCGGCAGCCCGGTCGCCGTGGCGGAGGCGGCGCTCGCCCGCATCGAGGCCTGGGCCGACCCGGCCCTCTTCCTCGCCCGGGTGCCGCCCGAGGCGGTGCGGGCCCGGGCCGCGGCGCTTGCCGCCGAAGGGCCGCGCGGCCGCGCGCTCTATGGCGTGCCCTTCGTGGTGAAGGACAATATCGACGTCGCCGGCCTGCCGACCACCGCCGCCTGCCCGGCCTTCGCCTACAGCCCGGCCGAGGATGCGCCGGCCGTCGCCCGGCTGCTCGCCGCCGGCGCCGTGCTGCTCGGCAAGACCAATCTCGACCAGTTCGCCACCGGGCTGAACGGCACCCGCAGCCCGCATGGCACGCCGCGCAACCCGGTGGCGCCGGGCTGCATCCCGGGCGGCTCCTCCTCTGGCTCGGCGACCGCGGTCGCCGCCGGCATTGCCGGCTTCTCCCTCGGCACCGACACCGCCGGCTCGGGCCGGGTGCCGGCCATGGCGAACAACATCGTCGGGTTGAAGCCAAGCCTCGGCCTGGTGCCGACCCAAGGCGTGGTGCCGGCCTGCCGCTCGCTCGACTGCGTCTCGGTCTTCGCGCTGACCGTCGAGGATGCCGCGACGGTGCTCGGCGTGATCGCCGGCCCGTCGCCGGAGGATCGCTATGCCCGCCCGGCCCCGGCCGGCTGGCAGGCGCGGCCGGCGCCGCAGCCCGCCTGGCGCCTGGCGGCGTCGCTGCCGGAGCACCTCGTCTTCGACAGCCCCGAGGATGCGGCGCTCTACGAGGCGGCGCTGGCGCGGGCGGCGCTGGGCGGAAGCGTCACGCGGGTCGATCTCGCGCCTTTCCTCGCCATCGCCCGGCGGCTCTATGACGGCGCCTGGGTCGCCGAGCGCACGGCGGCGCTGCGCGGCATGGTCGAGGACCGGCCGGAGGCGTTGCATCCGGTCACCCGGGGCATCCTGGCGGCCGGGCTCGAGAAGCGGACGATCGAGGCCTGGGAGGATTTCCACGCCGCCGCCGAGGCGCGCCGGCTGGCGCGCGCGCTCTTCGCCGCCGCCGATATCCTGGTCCTGCCGACGGCGCCCGGCCTGCCGGACCTCGCGACGCTAACGGCCGAGCCGGTCGCGGCGAACAGCCGGCTCGGTACCTACACCAATTTCGTCAATATCTGCGACCTCAGCGCCCTCGCGGTGCCGGCCGGCTTCCGGGCCAATGGCCGGCCGGCGGGCGTCACCCTGGTCGGTCCGGCCTTCGCCGAGGCGAGGCTCGCCGGGCTCGGCGCGATGCTGCATGCCGCGGCCGGCGTCGCGCTCGGCGCCAGCACGGCGCCGGTCCCGCCGCCGCCCGGCCCGCCGCCGCTGGCACCCGACGAGCTGCCGCTGCTGGCGATCGGCGCCCATATGGCCGGCCTGCCGCTCAATCTACAGCTCCGCGGGCATGGCGGCCGCTTCCTCCGCGCCGCCCGCACCGCGCCGCTCTACCGGCTGCACGATCTCGGCAATCGGCCCGGCCTGGTCCGGGTGGCGAGCGGCGGCGTGGCCGTGGCCGGCGAGCTCTGGGCGCTGCCGGCAGCGGGGATCGGGCCGTTCCTCGCCGAGATCCCGCCGCCGCTCGGCTTCGGCCGGGTGACGCTGGAGGATGGCTCGACACCCCTCGGCTTCCTCTGCGAGGCGGCGGGCGTCATCGATGCGCCGGACATCTCCGCCCTGGGCGGCTGGCGCGCCCATCTGCAATCCCGGAAGGAGGGGTGATGGAGGTCGACATTCCGGAGGTGCTGGCCGAGGTGAGGGCCGCCTTCGCCGCTTACGAGAAGGCCCTGGTCGGCAATGATGTCGCGGTGCTGCAGGACCTCTTCCGCAAGGATGCCCGGACGCTCCGCTACGGGCCGAACGAGATCCTGCTGGGCTGGGAGCGGATCGCCGCCTTCCGCGCCGCCCGCTCGCCGATAGGGCTGGAGCGGGTGCTGGAGAATACGGTGATCACCACCTATGGCCGCGACTTCGCCACGGCCAATACCGAGTTCCTCCGCGGCGGCCGGCGCGGGCGGCAGAGCCAGAGCTGGGTCCGCTTCCCGGAAGGCTGGCGGATCGTCGCGGCGCATGTCTCGCTGATGCCGCCGCCCGGCGGAACGCCCTGAGGCGCCCGTCGGGCGGCGGCGCGGCTCAGCCGGCGAGGTAGCGGGCCGCACCCTCCCCGAGGATGCGCATGCAGAGGGCCAGGTCCTCCTCCTTCGTATCCTCGGCCCAGTGGTGACTGATGCCGCCAATCGAGGGGGTGAAGAGCATGGCGACCGGCATGACGCGCGCGATGTACTGCGCATCATGCCCGGCGCCGCTCGGCATGCGCTGCCAGCCTCCGGGCGCGATCGCCTCGGCCGCGGCATCGAGGGCGGCCATCATCGCCGGGTCGCAGGGCGCCGGCAGGGATTTGCTGATGCTGACCAGCCGCGCCCGGCTGCGCTCGCGGCGGTTGCTCTCCTGCACGCAGGCGCGGAGGCAGCGCTCCATCCGCTCCAGCACCGCCAGGTCGATGTCGCGGAACTGGAAGAGGATGTCGGCCCCGCCGGGGATGATGGAGGGCGCGCCGGGGTCGAGGGCGATGCGCCCGGTGGTCCAGGTGCTGCGCTCGCCGCAGACCTTGGGGAATTCCTGATCGATCATGGCGAGCAGCCGCACCGCGGCGAGGCCGGCATCGCGCCGTTCCGCCATGGTGGTGCCGCCGGCATGGTCCTGCATGCCCTCGATCAGGATACGCCACTGCCAGATGGCGACGATGCCGGTGACGACGCCGGCTTGCAGCCCGGCGCTCTCGAGCTGCGTGCCCTGCTCGATATGCATCTCGAAGAAGCCCTTGTGCCGCCCCGGCTCGAGTTGCAGGCGCGGCTTGCCGGCGAGGCCGGCGGCGGCGAGCGCCTCGCGCAGGGGCGTGCCGTCGGTGCGGTTGCGGCTGCGGTCGATCTCCTCCTCCGAGAGCAGGCCGATCAGGGATTTGCTGCCGAGGAAGCCGCCCTCGAAATGCCCCTCCTCGTCGGCGAAGGCTGCCACGTCGACCGGCAGGCCGGCGCGCGCGAGGGCGAGGCCGGCGACCACGCCGAGCGCGCCGTCGAGCCAGCCGGCCTGGTTCTGCGATTCGATATGGCTGCCGGCCAGCAGATGCGGCCCCCGGCCGCGATGCCGGCCATAGACATTGCCGATGCCGTCGATGCTCGGCTCGAGCCCGATCTCGGCCATGCGCTCCATCAGCCAGCGCCGGCTCTCCATGTCCTGCGGCGAGTAGGTCGGCCGGTGCACGCCGGTCTTGTAGGCGCCGATTTGTCGTAATTCCTGCAAATCGCGCAGGAAGCGGTCGGTATCGATCTCCGGCATGGCATCGGCTCCATAGGGTGCGCTGCGATAGGCTGCCGCCCGGTGGGGGCAGGCGCCAGGGCGAGAGGCAGGATGCGTGCCATGAGGCGCCGGGCAGGGCCTGTCCGCCCTGAATACCGGGCCCGGCGGTGGGAGGGCATTTTCTGTCTGCAAGCAACTCGTTTCGCTTTCCGAAAATCCTAATGCGATTAATATTCTGAACGCCATGCAACTTACACACGTCCCGGGCGCCGGACCGACAGCGCCGAGCCTCTCGATCCTGGCCCCCGACGACGTCCTGAGCGACGCATCGGCCGGCGAGGACCTGCCCCCTGCGCTGCTCGCCATGATGATGATGGCGAACCGCATCGTGGCCACCGAGGCGGTGCGCGTCATTCCCGACGGGAAGCTGACGCCACCGCAATTCCGTATCCTGAACTACCTGCTGATCGCCCCCGGCGCCTCGCTCTCCGAGGTGGCGAACTATCTCGGCGTCCGCCTGCCGACCGCATCGGTCATGCTCGTCAAGCTGGCGGCGGAGGGCTATGTGCTGCGCAGCCGGCACCCGATGTCGCGCCGGCGCATGCAGCTCGTCCTGACCGACCAGGGCCAGGCGGTGACGGATTCGGTCCGCACCGCCCTGTTCACCCGGCTGCATGCCGGACTCGGCCGGATGACCCCGGCGGATTGCACGCTGCTGCGTGATGCGATCCCGGTGCTGCGCCGCCTCTTCTCCGAGGTCTGACGCCGCGGCGCGCCCCGCGCCGCCTCCAGGCGCCGTCAGTCCTCGATGATGGCGACGGCCCGCGTCCAGCCGGCCGAGCCGCGATGCACCTTCACCGGGAAGCAGATCACCTGGAAGCCGTCCGCAGGCAGCGCCTCGAGATTGTGCAGCTTCTCGAGATGCGAGTAACCGATCTCCCGCCCGGCCCGGTGCCCTTCCCAGATCAGCCCGGCATCGCCCGTCTCCTGCACCCGGCGCCGCGTGTGGCTGAAAGGCGCGTCCCAGGACCAGCCATCGGTGCCGACCAGCCGGATGCCGCGCTCCAGCAGCCAGAGCGTCGCCGCCTTGCCCATGCCGCAGCCGGAATCGATGTAGTCCTCCTCGCCGTAGCGCGACCCGGCGCGGGTGTTGACGACGACGATCTCGAGCGGCCGCAATTCGTGGCCGATGCGCGCCAGCTCCGCCTCGACATCGCCCGGCTGCACCACGTAGCCATCCTCGAAATGCCGGAAATCGAGCTTCACGCCGGGATTGAAGCACCATTCGAGCGGCACCTCGTCGATCCGCCAGGAGGGCTCGCCGCCCGGCTTCAGCCGCTCGTTCATGCGCGAGAAGAAGTGGTAGGGCGCGTCGAGATGCGTGCCGTTGTGGGTGCTGATGTTCACCCGCTCGACCGCGGCGTATTCGCCCTCCGGCAGCGCCTCGACCGGCACGCCCATATAGGCGGCCATGCGCGGCGCCGACTGGTGGTGATCGACATACTCGATCTGCGGCAGCATCTCCGTCGGATCGGACCGGATGCCGGCCTTCAGCGGCACGGAGATGTCGATGAAGCGGCGCGCCATGGCGGTTCCTCCCTATTGTGCGGCGGCTGACCGGCGCTCAGTACAGCGCGTAGCCGCCATCGATGACCAGCGTGTCCCCGGTGTGGAAGGCGGCGGCATCGCTCATCAGATAGACCGCGATGCCGCCGAAATCGGCGCCGGTGCCCCAGCGCCGCATCGGCACCCGCGGCAGGACGTTGCCGGCGAACTTGGCATCCGCCGTCGCCCGCGCCGTCATCTCCGTCTCGATCCAGCCGGGCAGGATGGCATTGGCCCGCACGCCATAGCGGGCCAGCTCGACCGCGAGCGCCCGGATCATCGAGACCATGCCGCCCTTCGAGGCGCCGTAATGCTCGTTCCGCGCCGCCCCCTCGATGGCCGCGAGGGAGGCGGTGCCGGCCAGCAGCCCGCCCCGGTCCCCGGCCTCCGCCCGCGCCTTCATGTGCCGCGCCGCGGCGCGGAAGGTGAGGAAGGCGCCGCGCAGGTTGACCCCGAGCACCCGATCCCACTCCGCGACCGTGCGCTCGACGAAGGGCCCGCTGCGGCCGCCGGAGACGCCGGCATTGGCGAAGCAGCCATCGACCCGGCCGAGCACCTGCAGCGTCTCGGCGAAGGCGGCCTCCACCTCGGCCTCCTCGGCGACGTTGCAGCACAGCGCCAGCACCCGCCGCCCGGTGGCTTCGAGTTGCGCCCGCGCCGCCGCGTTCTTCGCCTCGCTGGTGCCCCAGATGGCGATGTCGGCGCCGGCTTCCGCCAGCGCCTGGGCCATGCCGAGGCCGATCCCGCCATTGCCGCCGGTGACCAGCGCCACCTTGCCCGTGAGATCGAAAGCCGCATAGGCCATGCCCGTCCCCTCCCCGCTGCGTTCGGCCCAGCCTGCACCGCCCCGGCTTGCGCCGGAAGCCTGGCCGCGCGACAGGGGGCGCGGCAGCGGGGAGCAGCGGCATGGCCCGGATCACCTTCGTCCAGCCCGATGGCAACCGGCAGGTCTTCGACTCCGGCGAGGACGAGACCGTGATGCTGGTCGGCGTCCGGCACAACGTGGCGCATCTGCCGGCGGATTGCGGCGGCCAGCTCGCCTGCGCGAGCTGCATGGTGGATGTGCCCGAGGCCTGGCGCGACCGCGTCGGCCCGCCGGGACTCGACGAGGGCGACATGATCGAGGACGCGCTCGGCTCGCGGCCCCCGGGGCGCCGCCTGTCCTGCCAGATCGCCGTCTCCGAGGCGCTGGACGGGCTGGAGGTGCTGTTGCCGGAGCGGCAGGGATGAACCGGGACCGCGCCCTCGGCATGGACCGCCCGATCCCGCGGCGGGACCTGCTGCTGGGCGCGGCGGCGATCGGTCTCGGCGGCGCGTCGCCGCCCGAGGCGGCCTATCCGCCGCTGCGGCAGGGGCTGCGCGGCAGCCAGCCGGGCAGCTTCGAGGCGGCGCATGCGCTGGCGGCCGGCGCGCCGCTGCCCGAGGCGCCGTCGGAGGAGGAGGCCTACGACCTGGTGGTGGTCGGCGCCGGCATCAGCGGGCTGGCCGCGGCCCTGTTCTGGCGCGACGCCAGGCCGGAGGCGCGCATCCTCATCCTCGACAACCACGACGATGTCGGCGGCCATGCCCGCCGCAACGAGTACCGCATCGGCGGGCGGACCCTGCTGATGAACGGCGGGACCATGCTGATCGACAGCCCCCGGCCCTACGGCCCGGTGGCCGCCGGGCTGCTGCGGCGGCTCGGCGTCGAACCGGCGCGCCTGGCGGCGCGGCATGCCGATCCCGGCTTCTGGCGGCGCCAGGGCATGGGCCGCGGCATCTTCCTCGACCGCGCGACCTTCGGCGCCGACCATCTCCTCACCGGCATCGGCGAGCGGCCCTGGGCGCAGGTGCTGCGCGACTCGCCGCTGCCGCCGGCGGCGCGGCAGGATATCGCCCGGCTGCACGAGGCGCGCATCGACTACCTGCCCGGGCATGGCCCGGCCGAAAAGAAGGCGCTGCTCGCCCGCCTGAGCTACCACGACTACCTCGCCCGTATCGCCCGGGTGGACGCGGCCGCCCTGCCCTTCTTCCAGACGATGAGCCATGGCGAATGGGGCGTGGGCGCGGATGCGGTGAGCGCGCTCGATGTCTGGGCCTTCGGCTTTCCCGGCTTCCAGGGGCTCCGCCTGGCGCCGGGGGCGGCACCGGGCATGGGGTACACCGCGGCGGGCTATGCCGAGGGCGGCTCGGCGCGGTTCCACTTCCCCGACGGCAACGCCTCGATCGTCCGGCTGCTGCTGCGCGCGCTGAACCCGCGGGCGGTCCCTGGGCGGGGCGTCGAGGCGGTGGTTCTGGCGCGCGCCGATTACGCGGCGCTGGACAGGCCGGATGCGCCGGTGCGCCTGCGGCTCGAGAGCACGGTGCTGCGGGCCCGGAACGGGCCCGGCGGCGTCGAGCTCGTCTACGGCCGCCAGGGGTCGGTGCACCGCGTCCAGGCCGCGCAATGCATCCTCGCCTGCTGGGGCATGATGATCCCGCATCTCTGCCCGGAGCTGCCGGAGGCCCAGGCCGCGGCGCTGCGCAGCCAGGTGAAGGTGCCGCTGGTCTATGCCTCGGTGCTGCTGCGCAACCGGCTGGCCTTCCGCCGCCTCGGCATCGCCGCCGCCCAGGCGCCGGGCTGCCTCTTCACCGCGCTGCGGCTGGACTGGAAGACGCGCATCGGCGGCTATGACAGCATCGGCCGGCCGGAGGAGCCGATCCTGCTCTTCCTCTCGCATGTGCCCTGCGCGCCGGGCCTCGACCAGCGCTCGCAGCACCGGGCGGGGCGCGCGGCGCTGCTGGCGACCAGCTTCGAGGCATTCGAGCGGGCGCTGCGCGACCAGTTGCAGCGCATGCTGGGCGCTGGCGGCTTCGAGGCGGCGCGCGACATCCTCGGCATCACGGTCAACCGGTGGCCGCACGGCTATGCCTATGAGTACAACCCGCTCTTCGATCCCGACTACCCGCCCGGCGAGGCGCCGCACGAGATTGGGCGGCGGCGCCTTGGCCGCATCGCCATCGCCAATTCCGATGCCGGCGCCGCCGCCTACACCGACAGCGCCATCGACCAGGCGCATCGGGCGGTGACCGAGCTGCTCACCGCCTGAGCCGGCGCCGATGGCCGGCGCGTCACTGCGCCGGCGCCAGCCCCGCTGCCGGATCGAGCCGGGTCGCCGGGATCGGGTCGCGGATGATGACCGCATAGGCGATGGCGCAGAGGATGGCGAGGCCGGCGCCGACCAGCAGGGCCGGTGCGAAGCTGCCGCTGGCCTCGACGATGAAGCCGGTCACCATCGGCGCCAGGGCGCCGCCGAGATAGCCGCCGAAATTCTGCATCGCGCCGAGCGAGGCGGTGCAGTTCGCCGGCGCCACGACCGAGACCATGGCCCAGGCGGTCGCGGTCGCCACATAGCCGAGGAACATCGCCGCCGAGATGAAGGCGATCGCCAGGCTGTTGCTCGGCGTCCAGGCCGCGAGCGCGGTGCAGAGCCCGGCCCCGGCGAGGGAGAGCGCCATCGGCCATTTCCGGCTGTTGACCGGCGAGACGCCGCGTCGCGCCAGCACATCCGTCAGCCGCCCGCCGAGCAGGCTGCCGACGACGCCGAAGCCGAAGGGGATGGCGGCCAGCACGCCGGTCTCGGCGATGCTCATGTGCCGCTCCATCTGCAGGTAGGCCGGCAGCCAGGAGGCGTAGATCCAAAGGGTGTAGATCACCCCGAAGAAGCCGATCAGCATGCCCCAGGTGGTGCGGAAGGTGAAAAGCCGCCGCCACTCCGCCAGGGTGAGCTTGGTGGTCTCGCCGGTCGCATCGCCCTCCGTCAGATGCGCCCGCTCCTCCGCGGTCAGCGCCACCTCTCCGGGATTGCGGTAGATCGCATAGGCGAGGATGGCGACCGCCACGCCGATCGCGCCGACGATGAGGAACATCCAGCGCCAGCCGACATAGAGCATCAGGAAGGTTAGCAGCGGCACCGAGATGGCGGAGCCGAGCGTCGAGGAACAGTTCCAGATGCCGGTGGCGGTGCCGCGGTCGCGGGCGTTGAACCAGTCCCGGCTCACCCGCGCCGCGGTCGGGAATTGCGGCGCTTCGCCGATGCCGAGCAGCATGCGGGCGGCGAAGAATTGCGTGAAATTATGCACCAGCCCGCCGGCCGCCTGGGCCAGCGACCAGAGGCCGAGCCCGAGCGAGAGCATCAGCCGCGGCCCGAAGCGGTCCACCAGCGCCCCGACCGGAAGCTGCGAGAAGGCATAGGCCCAGAGGAAGGCCGAGAGCAGCAGGCCCATATCGCCGACCGAGAGGCCAAGCTCCTCGCGGATCAGCGGATTGGCGACCGCGAGGGTGGCGCGGTCGATGTAATTGATGACGCCGCTCAGCACGAGCAGCGCCAGCGCGATGCGCTGGGTCCGGACGATCCGCGGCGTCCGGCCCGGCGGCGGCGAAGCCGACATGGCCATGGCGATTCCTCCCGCTTTCTGCCTGTCCCGGCGGCAAGCGGAAACCCGCCGCCGGGGGAAAGTTGCGGCGCGCCGGAGCGTGATCGCCCGAGCCGGGATCAGCGAAGGCGTGATGCACGCGCCCCAGCATCGCGCTCGACCAAGGTCCGCGAACCGGCGTGAGCGGATCGTGGTCCAGGCGCCGCGCGGCCGGCCTAATCCCTTGCCGGAGCAGCGGCCACCCCCAGCGGCAGCATGGCAGCCATCGCCGCAAGGGGGCGGCGGCGGCCCCGCTCAGCGGGCGGGCAGCGTGCCGAAGAGCGTCTCGGCCTCGATCTGCCGGACATTCTCCGGCCGCGGAAAGGGCGGCGGCGGCGCCTCGCCCTCCACCCGGGGCCGGCCGATGCGGGCGAAGAAGGTCTCGAGCCCGCCCGGCATGATGCACCAGACGAAGGTGAGCGGGCCCTGCCCGGTGTTGTGGAAGGAATGCGCCCGGTTGCGCGGGAAGAAGAAGCAGGCGTTGGGGCGCATGGGATGCACCGCGCCCTCGATATGCGCCTCGCCCTCGCCGGCGACGACGAAGATGATCTCCTCGTTCTGGTCGTGCAGGTGCTCGCGCACATGGCAGCCGGGATCGACGGTCTGGGTACCGAAGGCGAAGGGCGTCTCGGCGCCGGTGCTCGCCTGGTCGAGCAGGCAGCGGACGAAGCCGTTGGCCGGCACCGGCTGCCAGAAGCTGCGGGCGGCATCCGGCTGCTGCACGACGAGGCGGGCGGGGCTCGGCGCGGTGGTGTCGGGCATCGGGGATCCTCCGGTGCGGCCGTCGATCTTCGGACCGGGGCCGGCCGCGCGGCAAGCCTTGCCGCGCCGGGCCGCGCATGGAACCTTCCACGGGGGAGACACGCCGCGCGGCCCTGCAGCCTGCCGGGAGACGCACCGCCATGCCTCGTTGGACCGCCTGGGCCCGGATGCCCGGGATGATGCCCCCATGCCTCGCCGCCCTGGCTGCGGCGCTGACGATCGCGCTGTCGCCCGCCCAGGCCCAGACGCGCTGGGTGATGGCCACGCCCTATGCCGAGAATTTCCACACCCAGAACATCCGCCAGTTCATCGCCGATCTCGACCAGGGGACGGGCGGCAAGCTGCAGGTGCAGCTGCACAACAATGCCAGCCTGCTGCCCATGGCGCAGATCAAGCGCGGCGTGCAGACCGGCCAGGTGCAGCTCGGCGAGATCCTGCTCTCGGCCTATGCCAACGAGGACCCGTTCTTCGAGGTGGACGGCGTCCCCTTCCTCGCCTGGACCTGGCCGCAGGCCGAGGCGCTGAACGCCGCGACCGAGCCCTATATCCGCGCCCGGCTGGAGCGCCAGGGCCTGACCCTGCTCTACATCGTCCATTGGGACGCCCAGGGCTTCTACGCGAAATCCGAGATCCGCAGCGTCGCCGACCTGAAGGGCAGCCGCTTCCGCGCCTACAACACCGTCACGGCCCGCATGGCCGAGCTGATGGGCGCGACCCCGGTGACGGTCCAGCTCGCCGAGGTGAGCCAGGCCTTCGCCACCAATGTCATCACCGCCATGTTCACCTCGGCCCAAAGCGGCGTGAACGTCACCGCCTGGGAGTTCACCCGCACCTGGACCAATGTCGGCGGCATGCGCACGCGCAACGCCGTCTTCGCCAATACCCGTGCCTTGCAGGCGCTGGACGCGCCGGGCCGCGAGGCGCTGCTGGCCGCCGCCGCCCGGGCCGCGACGCGCGGCAAGGAGCTGGCGAAGCAGGCCGAGATCACCCAGGCCGAGCGGCTGCGGGCGCAAGGCATGCTGCTGCCGCAGCCGAGCGAGCAGCTCATGGGCGAGCTCAAGGGGATCGGCGAGACGCTCACCGCCGAGTGGGTGCAGCGCGCCGGGCCGGAGGGCGCGCAGATGCTCGAGACCTACCGCGCCGCCCTGCGGTGACGCGCGGGGCCTATTCGGCCGCGAGTCGCCCCGAGTCCAGCAGGCCGGCGGCGGCCAGGGCCTCGCCGATCCGGCGGATCTCCGCCGGGCCGAGCTTCTTCAACGGCGGCCGCACCACGGCGCGCGGCAGCTTGCCGAGCAGCACCAGCGCCTCCTTCATGCGGTTGTGCATATCGAAGAAGGGCTCGGCGTAGAAGACCTGGGCGGTCGGGCGGATGCGGTCGTTCAGCGCCCGCGCCGCCGCCATGTCGCCGCGCTGCACCGCCTCGAACAGCCGCGCCTGCAACGCGGCGATGACGCTGCCCGAGCCGGAGAGCAGCCCGGCCGCGCCGGTGACGAGGGAGGCGAAGAGCCAGGCGCTGTGGGTCGAGAGCACATGGACCGGCCGGCGCAGGCCGTGCAGCACCTCGATATGCCGCTCCGCCAGCGCCGGGTCGTTGCACCAGTCCTTCATGGCGCGGATGCTCGGCACTTCCTCGGCCAGCCGCGCCAGCGTCTCCAGCGGATAGGTCAGGCCGGTCGCCGCCGGATACTGGAACAGGATCAGCGGCAGGTCGGTGGCGGCGGCGATGTGCCGCACATGGTCGGCCAGGCAATCCGGCCGGGCGGCATTGCCGCGCGAGAGCACACCGGGCGGGAAGACCAGCAGGGCCGAGGCGCCACCAGCCGCGGCGCGCCGGGCGATCCGCGCCGCCTGCAAGGTGCCGTCGGCATAGACGCCGTTCACCACCGGCAGCCGGTCGCCCACCTCCTCCAGCGTCACCGCCAGCACCCGCTCCTGCTCCTCCGGATCGCAGGAGGCGACCTCGGAGGCATGCGCGTTGGTGGTGACGGCGCCGAGGCCCGAGACCGCGGCGACATCGCGCAGATGCGCGCGGTAGGCGGCCTCGTCGATCGAGAGGTCGTCATGGAAGGGCAGCAGCACGGCGGGGATGACGCCGCGCGGCTCGTATCCGGGGAAGCGTCTGGCCATGGGGCGTGTCCTCCTCGCGGCGCCGGCTCAGCCCGGCAGCTTGCTGGTCTTGGTGCCGAGGCCGCGCATGAAGCGGTCGCGGATCTGCGGCGGGTCGCGCTCGGTCTGCGCCGCCGGGCCCTGGTCGTCGAGCTTCAGGCCGATCAGATGCGGCCCCTCGGTGGCGAGGGCGGCATCGATCAGCCGCTCCAGATCCGCCTCGTCGGCGGCCCAGGCGGCGCTGGCGATGCCGCAGCCGCGGGCGATGGCGACGTAGTCGGCACCACCCGCCCCCGGTGTCGGCTGACCGCCGGTGATCTGGTAGGTGCCGTTGTCCAGCACCAGGATGACGAGGTTGGCCGGGCGCAGCGTCGCCACCGTCGCCAGGCAACCGAGCTGCATCAGCAGCGAGCCGTCGCCCTCCAGCGCGAAGACGCGGCGTTGCGGCTGCGCCAGGGCGACGCCGAGGGCGATCGGCACGGCGAGGCCCATGCTGCCGAGCATGTAGAAATTCTGCGGTCTGTGCCCGGCGGCCCAGAGGTCGAAATTGCTGTGGCCGATGCCGCCGATGACCGCTTCCCCGCGGTGCAGCTTCGCCACCAGCCGCTGCGTGGCCTCGAAGCGGTGCAGCCGCTTGGCGTTGTGGGCGGTGGTCGCCATGGCTCAGCCCTCCGCCCCGGCCGTGGTCCGCACCGGCGCGGCCTTGCCGCCGGTCAGCAGCGGCGAGAGGATCAGCGCCGCCGGCTGCTGCGTCATCAGCGCCTGCCGGATCACCCGGTCGGCGATGAAGCCGCATTCATCGAGCCGGGTGATCACCTGATGCGGCATGGCGAGCGCCTCGAGCGTCGGCCGCATGGTGCGCCAGACCGCCGCCTGGCCCTGGTTGAACTCGCCGAGCGTGCCGCGCTCGCTGATCATCAGCAGCACCGGGATCTGGAAGGCGCAGGGCAGGCTGGCCAGCACATTGGCGAGGGTGGCGAAGCCGCTGGTCTGCATCAGCACCATGCCGCGCATACCGGCCATCGCCCCGCCGGCGACGATGCCGACCGCCTCCTCCTCCCGTGCCGTGGTGAAGGCGGTGAAGAAGGGATCGGCATGGATGGCGGCGATGAGCGGCTTCAGGACGTTGTCGGGCACATAGGGGATGAGGCGGATCTCGTTCGCCTTCAGCACGTCCAGCACGATCTCGTGCCAAGCCTGGCTCATGGAGGTTTCCCCGCTCCCACCCGTGGTCTTGGCCGCATCATCGCCGATGCCCGGCGATCGCGCCAGGGCGGCCCCCCGCCCGCCGGGGGTGCCGCCGGGTGCCGCCGGGGCCGCTGCCTCAGGCGGCGGGCGTCTCCGCCGGCGGATAGTTCAGCTCCACCGCGACGCCATCCGGGTCGCGGATGAAGAGCTGGGTCTGGCGGTCGCGCGGGATCACCCGCTCCTCATGCGCGATGCCGCGCTTCGCCAGGCGCTGCTTCATCTCGGCGAGGCCGGTGCAGGCGAAGGCGATGTGGTCGAGCAGCCCGGTCGGCCCCGCCTCGCGCGCCGCCTGCCCTTCCTCGCTGCGCGGGCCGATCAGGTGCACGGTCGGGGTGTCGCCGACATAGAGCCAGTAGCCCGGGAAGGCGAGCGGCGGCCGGTAGCCGATCTCGAGCCCGAGGACGTCGACGTAGAAATCCTTGGTCCGCTCCAGGTCCACCGGGCGGATCGTGTAGTGGTTCAGGCCTTCGAGCGGCATGTCGCGAGTCCTCTCTACCTACGAACGGATCGACCTACGACTGGGGCCCACGCCTCATGGCGCAGAGTCGTTGGTCTCAGGCGGCTCTCAGAAGAACCGGCCGGACGGGTTCATCCCCAGGAAATGCTGGCCGCACATCTCGAGATGCGCGGAGCGGCCCTGCACCTGCTGGGCCGAGGCATGGATGTCGCGCATGCGGCGCTCGAAGGGGCCGCCGAGCATGATCGCGCTCGCCCCCGCCTCGTGATAGGCCCATTCCGCCACCTCCTTGGCGCGGTGGATGGCGGAGGTGGTGGCGAGGCGGATCATCGCCCGCTCATCCATGGTGATGTGGCCGCGGCTGCGGGCCACCTCGAAGGCCTCCTCCAGCACCTCGACCAGCCAGGCGCCGGCCGAGCGCAGCTTCGCCTCGCATTGCGCGATGCCGTTCTGGATCACCTCGCTCTCGCGCATGGGCCGGGTCATGGCCGCCGCGGTCTTGGTCTTCGCCATCGCGGTGAAGGCGTCGAGCATGCCGCGGGCGATGCCCATGGAGACGCCGGCGAAGCCGGCGGCGTAGAGGTTGGTGGTGGTGAATTTGTAGAGCGGCACGTCGATCCGGCGTTCCGCGTCGCTGTCGCGGCAGACGCCGAAGGCGTCCGGCACGAAGAGGTCGTCGAAGCTGTAGGTGTCGCTGTTGGTGCCGCGCAGCCCGACGACGTTCCAGACATCGTGGAACCGCACCGCCTCGCGCCGCACCAGCATGGTGCGCTCGGCCTCGCGGCCATCGGGCCCGCGGCGGACGGAACCGTCCGGCTCGATGATACGGCAATGCCCGCCGATCCAGCTCGCATGCCGGTTGCCGCTGGCGAAGCCCCAGGTGCCGGAGACCCGGTAGCCGCCGGGCACGACCCGGGCGGTGCCGGTGCCGAAGCCCCAGGCGAGCACGGCGCGCGGGTCGCCCCAGACCTCCCAGGCCGCCTCCGGCGCCATATAGGCCGAGGCGAAGGAGCAGCCCGAGGCCTGGCAGAGGCACCAGCCCGTCGAGCCGTCGGCCGCGGCGATCACCTCATGCAGGCGGAAGAAGGTGGCGGGCCGCACCTCCTCGCCATGATAGGCGCGCGGCAGCAAGGTGCGGAACAGGGCGGTGCCGTGCAGGGCGTCCAGCACCTCGGGCGTCAGCGCCTTGCCGGCCTCGATCCGGGGCGCATCCGCCTCGATCCGGGCGGCGATGGCGCGCGCCCGCGCCACGGGATCGGTGCCGACGCGGACCGGCGGGGCGCCGTCCATCTCCAAGGCTGCACTCACTGGCCATCCTCCCGCGCTGCTCGGGCCGCGATGTTCGGTCGCCCGACCAAATCTCGACGGGCGGACCCGTCCGTGTCAAGCAGGAGGCCGCGCGCTATAGGGTCTGGCAGGGGCGAGGCAATGGACGGATCGAGGATGACGGTAACCGAGCAAACCAGGCCCGCCGCGACGGAGGGTCCCGCCAGCGTACGCGACCGCATCCTGGATGTCGCGCAGTCGCTGTTCTCCGAGCAGGGCTATGCCGCCACCTCGACCCGGGCGATCGCCCAACGCGCCGAAGTGAACCTCGCCCAGCTGCACTATCATTTCGGAGCCAAGCGCGATCTCTTCAAGGCGGCCTATCTGCGCGGCGCCAGCCAGGTGACCGAAGCCCGCCGCTCCGCCCTGGCCGAGGCCCGGGCGGCGCATGGCGGCGGGCCGATCCCGCTCGAGGAGCTGGTCCGCCGCTTCGTCACGCCCTTCATGCTGAACGGCCAGACGCCGGAGGGGCGGGCCACCATGCGCATGCATGCCCGGCTGCATACCGAGCCGGACGACATCTCGAAGGAGGTGCTGAGCGCCGTCTACGACGAGACGACGCTCGACTATCTCGGCGAGTTCGCCCGCGTGCTGCCGCATCTCGATCGGCAATCCTTGTGCTGGCGGGTCTATTTCATGATGGGCGCCTATCGCTACACCCTGCTGCGCACCGGCCGGCTGGAGATGATGTCGGACGGCGCCTGCGACAGCGGCGATTTCGAGCGGGCCGTCACGGAGATCCTGCCTTTCCTCTGCGCCGGCCTCGCCGCGCCCTGACCCGCCCGCCCTGGCGCGCCCACCCTTGGCGCGCCCAGCCTTGGCGCGCCGGTGGCCGGGCACCTACCCGACCACCGGCACCCGGCCCTCGATCGGGTATTGCGGGTCGTTGTAGCCAGGGGTCGAGGGATGGCCTGGCGGCACCAGGCGATCGATCAGCGCCTCGTCCTCGGCGGTGAAGCGGTAGTCGAGCGCCGCGAGGTAGTCCTCCAGGTGCTGCTCGGTGCGCGGGCCGAGGATGCAGCCGGTGACGAGCCGGTTGTTCAGCACCCAGGCGATGGCGAGATGCGCCGCCGAGCCGCCCTTCGCCGCGGCATGGTCGCGGATGCGCTGCGCGATCTCGAGCGACTCCGGCCGCAGCTCGGTCTCCAGCAGGCGGCGGTCCTGGCGGCCGGCGCGGCTGCCCGGCTCCGGCGCCTCGCCGGGGCGGTATTTCGCCGTCAGCACGCCGCGCGCCAGCGGCGAATAGGGGAGGATGCCGAGACCGCAATGCGCCGCGGCCGGGAGCTGCTCGACCTCCGGCTGGCGGTTCATGGCGTTGTAATAGGGCTGCGAGACCACCGGCCGGTCGATGCCGAGCCCGTCGCAGAGCCGGCAGATCTCGGCGATCCGCCAGCCCCGGTAGTTGGAGACGCCGAAATGCCGGATCTTGCCGGCCCGGACGAGGTCGCCGAGCGCCCGCACCGTCACCTCCAGCGGCGTCGCAGGGTCCTCCTTGTGCAGGTAGAGGATGTCGATGAAGTCGGTGCCAAGGCGGCGCAGGCAGGCCTCGGTCCCCTGCATCACCCATTTGCGGGAGAGGCCGCCTTCGTTCGGCCCCTTCCCCACCCGGTTGGCGATCTTGGTCGCCAGCACCCAGGCATGGCGGTTGCCGGCGATGGCGGCGCCGACCACCTCCTCGGACCGGCCGGCATTGTAGCCATCGGCGGTGTCGAGGATGTTGATCCCGGCCGCGGCCGCGCGGGCGATCAGCCGCCCGCTGGTCGCGGCATCGGTCGGGCCGCCGAACATCATGGTGCCGAGGCAGTAGCGGCTGACCGAGAGGCCGCTGCGGCCGAGCGTGCGGTACTCCATGGCGGCTCTCCCCTGCAGGCGACGAGGCTCGCCGTGCCGCGGGGGAAGGTCAAGCGGACCGGCGATCCTCAGGCCATGGCGTAGCGCGACAAGGCCAGGTCGTCGGCGGCGATCTCCGGCGCGCGGCCGGTCATCAGGTCGGCGAGCAGCCGGCCGCTGCCGCAGGCCATGGTCCAGCCGAGCGTGCCATGGCCGGTGTTGAGGTGCAGGTTGCGGTAGCGGGTCGAGCCCACCACCGGCGTGCCGTCCGGCGTCATCGGCCGCAGCCCGGTCCAGAAGCTCGCCGCGGCGATGTCGCCGCCGCGCGGGAAGAGGTCGCCGACCGAATAGGCCAGCGTCTCGCGCCGCGGCTTGCGCAGCCGCAGCGAGAAGCCGGCGAGCTCGGCCGTGCCGCCGACCCGGATGCGGTCGCCGAGCCGGGTGATCGCCACCTTGTAGGTCTCGTCCATCACGGTCGAGACCGGGGCGCCGGCCTCCTCGGTCACCGGCAGGGTGAGCGAGTAGCCCTTCACCGGATAGACCGGCACCGCCACCTGCAGCGGCCGCAGCAGCGCCGGCGAGTAGCTGCCCATGGCGACCACATAGGCATCCGCCGTCACCCGGCCCTGGTCCGTGGCGACGCCGGTGATGCGGTCCCCCTCGCGCTCGAGCGCCCGCACCGTGACGCCCTGGCGGAAGACGACGCCGCGGGCGGCGGCCAGGGCGGCGAGGCGCTGGGTGAAGAGATGCGCGTCGCCGGTCTCGTCGCCCGGCAGGCGCAGGCCGCCGACGAACTTGCCGGGCACCAGGCCGAGCGCCGGCTCGGCGCCGATGCAGCCGGCCGCGTCCAGCACCTCGTAGGGCACGTGATAGGCATCGAGCACCGCGGTGTCGCCGCCGACGGCATCGAGCTGCTTCTGGGTGCGGAAGAGCTGCAGCGTGCCCTTGCTGCGCTCGTCATAGGCGATGCCGGTTTCGGCCCGCAGGTCGCGCAGCATGTCGCGGCTGTATTCGGCGAGGCGCACCATGCGGGACTTGTTGGTGCCGTAGGCCGCCTCGGTGCAATTGGCGAGCATCTGGCCGAGCCAGCGATAGAGCCCGTGGTCGAGCTGCGGCCAGAGCACGAAGGGCCGGTGGCGCATCATCAGCCATTTCAGCGCCTTGATGGGAATGCCCGGCCCGGCCCAGGGGGCGGAATAGCCCGGCGAGACCTGGCCCGCATTGGCGAAGCTGGTCTCCATGCCGGCGGCCGGCTGGCGGTCGAGCACCGTCACCTCGTGCCCCGCCTTCGCCAGGTACCAGGCGCTCGTCACGCCGACCACGCCGCTGCCCAGGATCAGGACCCGCATCGCCGCCTCCGTTGGTTCGCCGCAAAGACTATCGAAGGGGATCAGCAAATTTCACGCCGATGCGCCGAATCCTCTGCCGGGTCCCGCCGATCTGCCGCATGATCGACGACGGATTCGCAGATAATTCGATGCATGCGCTGGACGACACCGACCGCGCCATCCTCCGGCAGTTGCGGGCGGATGGGCGGATGAGCAATGCCGCCCTGGCCGAGGCGGTCGGGCTCTCGCCCTCGGCCTGCCTCAGGCGGCTGCGGCTGCTGGAGCACCGTGGCGTGATCCGCGGCTATACGGCGATCATCGAGGAGGCGGCGCCGCGCGAGGGCGTGGTGGTGATCGTCCAGATCACGCTCGAGCGGCAGACCGATGCCAGCATGCAGCGCTTCGAGACGGCGGTGCGCCGCTGCCCGGAGGTGCGCGAGTGCTACCTGATGACCGGGATGTCGGATTACCTGCTGCGGGTCGAGGCGCGCGACGCGGCGGATTACGAGCGCATCCACAAGGAGGTGCTCTCCCGCCTGCCCGGCGTGGCGCGCATCCAGTCGAGCTTTGCGATCCGCAGCATCGTCCGGGGCTGACCCGCGCCGCGCCCGGGACGGCGGATGGCGCGCCCGGCAGGACTTGAACCTGCGACCCCACGCTTAGAAGGCGCGTGCTCTATCCAGCTGAGCTACGGGCGCTTGCAGCCGTCCCGGCCGAGCCGGGCCGGCCTCAATGGGTCCAGTTCTCGGTCCGGCCGTAGCGGAAATTATCGGCATAGACCTTGGCCTTGATCCGGACCGGCTTCGGCTCCTCAACCTCATAGGGCAGGCCGTTCGCCTCGGCATAGGCCACCGCCTCCTCGCGCGTGGCGAAGCGCAGCCGGAGCTGGCCACGGGTGTCGCCGGAGCCGGCCCAGCCCATCAGCGGGTCCAGGTCCTGCCGCTCGCCCGGGGCGAATTCCAGCATCCATTCCTGGCTGCGGCCCTTGCCCGACTGCATGGCACTGCGGGGCGGCATGAAGATGCGGGCGATCTGGGACGGGCCGGGCATGGTCATTCCTTGAAGGCGCGACTCGAGGTTGGCGCGACTCGGGGCGGCGGGATTCGAACCCACGACCTCCTGTACCCAAAACAGGCGCGCTACCAGGCTGCGCCACACCCCGCGCGGGGGCGCACCCTATGGGCGTCGGGCCTCCGGGGCAATGGGCAGCCGACGGATTGATGCCACGGGGGCGGGGTCAGGGTGCGTTGCCGAAGATCCGCTGCAGCACCTGGTCCCCCACCCGCAGGCCGAGCCGCTCCGCCGTGCCCGCCGCCAGCTCCAGCGTCGCCCGCACCGGCCCCCGGCTCTCGATCGTCGCCAGGGATTGCGGCACCGTGCGCTCGGCGATCCGCTGGATGCGCCCATCGGCACGGATGAAGACCATGTCGAGGGAGGTGATGGTGTTGCGCATCCACATCGCCGATTCCCGCGGCGCCCCCCAGTCGAACAGCATCCCCTCCGCCGGGCCGACGCCGGGGCGGAACATCAGCCCGACCATCTGCTGGTCCGGGGTCAGCGCCATCTCGACCCGGAAGTCATGCCGCACCCCGTCGCGGGTGACGATCACCAGCTGCTCCTCCGGCAGCTTCGGCTGCGGGCCGGTCTGGGCCGGCGCCCGGCCGGGCAGGGCGAGCTGCGCCGCCAGCAGGGCGGCGCCGGCGAGGAAGGAACGTCGCATCATGGCGGCAGCTTGCCATCCGCGCCGCGGCCGGCCAACGCCCCTTCCCCGCCGCCCGGGCCTGCGCGCATGCTGCCGCGCATGACCGAACTCCGCACCGTGCAGACCCCGACCCTCGAGATCGCCTATGAGGAGCATGGGCCGGCGGATGGCCAGCCGGTGCTGCTGCTGCATGGCTTCCCCTATGCCCCCCGCGGCTACGACGCGGTGGTGCCGCCCCTGGTGGCCGCGGGGCGGCGGGTGATCCTGCCCTATCTCCGCGGCTACGGCCCGACCCGGTTCCTCGCCGCCGAGACCCCGCGCTCCGGCCAGCAGGCGGCGCTGGGCAAGGATCTCCTCGACCTGCTCGATGCCCTGGCGATCCCGCAAGCGGTGCTCGCCGGCTATGACTGGGGCGGCCGGGCGGCCTGCGTCGTCGCCGCGCTCTGGCCGGCGCGCTGCGCCGGGCTGGTGAGCTGCACCGGCTACAACATCCAGGACATCGCCGCCTCCGTGCATCCGGCCTCGCCGGAGCAGGAGCACCGCTACTGGTACCAGTACTACTTCCACACCGAGCGCGGCCGGGCCGGCCTCGCGGCCAACCGCGCGGCCATCGCCCGGCTGCTCTGGCGCCTCTGGTCGCCGCATTGGGATTTCGACGAGGCCAGCTTCGCGGCCAGCGCGGCCGCCTTCGACAATCCCGATTTCGTCGAGGTGGTCATCCAATCCTACCGCCATCGCTACGGCTACGCGCCGGGCGATCCGGCGCTGGAGCCGCTGGAGGCGGCGCTGTCGGCACAGCCCCCCATCGTCGTGCCGACCATCGCGCCGCATGGCGAGGCGGATGGCGTCGGGCCGGTGGAGGGCTCGGCCGGCCATGCCCGCTTCTTCACCGGCCCCTATGAGCGCCGGGTGCTGCCGGGGGTGGGCCACAACGTTCCGCAGGAGGCGCCGGCCGCCTTCGCCCGCTGCATCCTCGACCTGCCGCCTGGCTGACCGCGCCGCGCCCGCCCCGCGCAGCCCGGACCGCCCCTGGCTGGCTCAGGTCCGGCGCGGCTGACCGCCGACGGCCGGCGCGGCCGGGATCGGGCCGGTGCCCACGAAGCGCGCGATGTCGCGCAGCATCGGCGCCGCGCTCGGCAGCCAGGGGCCCGAGGCCAGCAGGTCGAGATGCCCGAAGCCCGGATAGACGATGGCCTCGACCGGCGTGCCCGCCGCCCTCGCCGCCTCGGCGAGCAGCCGCGTCTCCCGCGGCGGCACGACGAAATCGAGGCTGCCGGCGAGCAGGAGCAGCGGCGGCGTGTCGGGGCCGAGCCGGCGCGTCGCCGGCGCGGCCTCGCGCACGCTCGGCGGAAAGACGGCGCTCAGCAGCGGCCAGTCCATGCAGCGCTCGGTGAAGAGTCCGGCGATGCCGATGGCCCCCTGCACGGCCTCGGGCGGCAGGCCGGCCGAGGCGACGTAGCGCCGGTCCACGGCGAGCTTCACCGCGTTGTAGGCGCCGGCCGAATGGCCGGCAAAGTAGAGTCGCCCCGGATCGCCGCCGCGCTGCGCGACGTTCCGATGCGCCCAGAGCGCGGCCTCGGCGCCGTCCTCGAGGAAATTGGGGAAGCAGGCATCGGGCGCCAGCCGGTAATTGGCCGAGATCACCACCGCCCCCCGCGCCGCCAGGCGGCGCGCGAAGAGCATGTCCTGCAGCTCGTCCTTCCGCCCGACCTGCCAGCCGCCGCCATGGAAGTAGAGGATCACCGGCAGCGGCCCGGTGGCGGTCGCGGGATGATAGACGTCGAGCAGCGCCTCCGCGCGCGGCGCATAGGCGATGTCGCGCTCGACCGCGATCTCCGGCCCGCCGAGATCCGGCAGCCCGCCTGGGATGCAGTTGGCAAGCAGCAGGCACGCGCCCGCCCCTGTGCCGCGCACAAGCGCGCGGCGCCCGTATCTCTCCCGCATCGGTCTCCTTCCGGCGCCCGGCATGGCGCAGTCGTGAGGCGGAATGCGGGGGCGGACAGACTGTTGCGAAATCGATAAGACACGCCGCCGTGACGCCGTAACGAAAAGGCGAGCCACGCCGGAGGCGCGTGTCCGCGGCGAATCTTATGTGTTTTCAGGCGATTCGGCTTGGCCAGCCCCGCCATCGGCGGCAGCCTCGCCCGCCGGCGCCTTGGGCTGCTCACCGCCTGTCCGGCCGGTGCCTTCGTCCTGGTGTTCCGGGCATCGCCACCCGGTCGGGCTTCGGCTTCAGGCCGAGGCTGCCCGGATCAGACGAGGCCGGTCAGGTAGTAGAGCCCGATCACCGCGAACACCGCCGTGGTCTTCAGCAGCGTGACCACGAAGATGTCGCCATAGCTCTGCCGGTGCGTCAGACCGGTGACCGCGAGCAGGGTGATCACCGCGCCGTTGTGCGGCAACGTGTCCATGCCGCCGCTCGCCATGGCCGCGACGCGGTGCAGCACCTCGAAGGGAATGCTGGCGGCGCTGGCCGCTGCCTTGAACTGCTCCGCCATGGCCGCGAGCGCGATGCTCATGCCGCCGCTGGCCGAGCCGGTGATGCCGGCGAGCGCCGTCACCGTGACCGCGGTGTTCACCAGCGGATTGGGGATCGCCGACAAGGCCTCGCGGATCGCCAGGAAGCCCGGCAGCGCCGCGATCACCGCACCGAAGCCATATTCCGAGGCGGTGTTCATGCTGGCCAGCAGCGCGCCGGCGACGGCGGCCCGGCTGCCCTCGGCGAAGCGGCCGGCGATGCCGCGCCAGGCGAAGGCGAACACCGTCAGGATGCCGCAGAGCAGCGCCAGCTCCACCGCCCAGATCGCCGCCACCGATGGTATGGCGATGGTGATCGGCTCCGCCAGCCCGGCGAGGTGCGTCGTATGGCTCGGCCCATAGAGCACCGGGATGAGGCGGGTGAAGGCGAGGTTCGCCAGGAACACCACGATCAGCGGCGCGACGGCGAGGCCGGGATGCACCAGCCGCGCATCGGCTGCGCGTTCCGGCTCGTTGGTATGGCCCTTGCCGTAGCCTTCGCCGCGTGCCGCCGCCTGGCGCACCCGCCAGGACAGATAGGCGAGGCCGGCCGCGAAGATGAAGGCCGCCCCGGCGAGGCCGAGGATGGGCGCCGCCCAGGCATCGGTCTCGAAGAAGGTGCTCGGGATGATGTTCTGGATCTGCGGCGTCCCGGGCAGCGCATCCATCGTGTAGCTGAAGGCGCCGAGCGCGATGGTGCCGGGGATGAGGCGCTTCGGGATGTCCGCCTGGCGGAAGGCCTCGGCGGCGAAGGGATAGACCGCGAAGACGACGACGAAGAGCGAGACGCCGCCATAGGTGAGCAGGTTGCAGACGAGGACGATGGAGAGGATCGCCCGGCCGCGCCCGACCAGGCCGATGACGGCCGAGACGATGGCCCGGGAGAAGCCGGAGAGCTCGATCAGCTTGCCGAAGACGGCACCCAGCATGAAGGCGGGGAAGTAGAGCCTGACGAAGCCGACCATCTTCTCCATGAAGAGGCCGGTATAGACCGGCAGCACCGCCGCCGGATCGGTGAGCAGCACGGCACCGAGCGCAGCCACGGGCGCGAAGAGGATGACGCTGTAGCCGCGATAGGCGACCAGCATCAGGAAGCCGAGCGCGAGGAGCGCGATGACGAGGCTCATGGGCCTTCTCCCGGAGGCGGGGCCCTGCCCCTCATGCGCCGCAACCGCCGGGCGCCGCGCCGGTTCCGCCCGCGGGTCAGGCCGCCGCGAGCGGCGCCGGCAGGTCGCGCAGCGCCGCCGCCGCCACGCGCTGCACCGCCGCCCGCACCACGCCCCGACGCGGCGCATCGCGGAGCGTGGTGAACCAATGTTCCGGCGGGTCGCGCCCGGCCGCCCGGGCGAAGCTCAGCGCCCGCAGCACGCGCTCGGCCGCCGGCGTCACCCGGTCCGGGATCTCGACGCCGTTGAGCACCGCCCAGATCCCGGCCCAGCAGCGTCCGACGGACCAGGGGTTGTAGCCGCCGCCGCCCAGCACGACGAGGCGCGGCGCCACGCCCATCAGGGCCCGCACCACGCCCCAATGCGCGTTGTTGGAGAGGGCGAGCCGCGAGAGCCCGCACCACGCCCCAATGCGCGTTGTTGGAGAGGGCGAGCCGCGAGAGCGGGTCCTCCTCCAGCGCATCGGCGCCGCATTGCAGCATGATCGCCTGCGGCCGCAGATGCCGCGCGATCGGCAGGATCGCCTGGTGCAGCAGCCAGAGCATCTCGCTGTCGTTGAAGCCCGGCGGCACCGGCAGGTTGCGCGCATGGCCGCCGGCGCGATCCGTCGCCGCCCCGGTGAAGGGCCAGCGGCCGCCCTCATGGACGCTGAGGGTGAAGACGCGCGGGTCGTCGTGGAAGGCGTCCTGCACGCCGTCGCCGTGATGCGCGTCGATATCGACGTAGAGGATGGCGTCGAGCCCCTGGTCGAGCCAGGCGAGCAGGCCGAGCACCGGGTCGTTCAAATAGCAGAAGCCGCTGGCTCGGTCCGGCCGGCCATGATGCGTGCCGCCGCCCGGGCAGTGCACGATGCCGCCCGCCGCGGTCAGCCGCGCCGCCAGCAGGCAGCCGCCGGCGCTGGTGGCGGGGCGGGAGAAGACCTCGCGGTAGACCGGGTTGCCATGCGCGCCGATATGGAAGCGGGCGCGGTCGGCGGCATCGGCCTGCTGCGTCGCCTCGGCGCGCTGCAGGGCGGCGATGTAGTCGGGGTGGTGGAAGCGGGCGAGCTCTGCCGGGCTCGCCATCGGCGCCGGCACCCAGCCCTCCGGCGGCAGCCAGCCCATGGCCTCGATGAGGTCGAGCGCCGTCGAGACCCGCGGGATGGCGAGCGGGTGCTTCGGGCCATAGGAGGAGCGACGGTAGATCTCGGAGCCGATCAGGACCGGGCGCAGGCGGGCATCGGGCGGCATCGCTGCCGATATGCGGCGCGCCGGCCAGGGCGCAAGCGGGCGCAAGCGGGCGCGGCGAGAGGCGGCGGCGGGCGCAGGTGGCGCCAGGGCGGTTGCAAAAGGCGTATATGCACCTATTATCCGGGCATGCCGCCCCGCCCGCCCGATCCCTGCAGCTGCCTCGCCATCCGCAAGGCGGCGCGCCACGTCACCCAGTTCTACGATGCCCGCCTCGCCCCGAGCGGCCTGACCACGCCGCAATTCTCCATCCTCGCCCGGCTGCGGCACCGCGGCCCGAGCACCATCAACGAGTTGGCGGCGGATCTGGTGATGGACCGCACCACCCTCGGGCGGAACCTGCGGCCGCTCGAACGCGACGGGCTGCTCGCCATCGCCCCCGACCCGGAGGATCGCCGGCGCCGGGCGCTGACCCTCACCGCGGCCGGCCAGGACCGCCTGGCCACGGCCCGGCCGCTCTGGCAGGCGGCGCAGGCGGCCTTCGATGCCCGCTTCGGCGCCGAGGCCTCGGCCGCGTTGCGCGCCACCCTCGCCACCCTCGTCGCCACCGATCTCGGCTGCCCGACCGCGGGCTGAAGGGGACTCGCCACCATGCTCGCCGACCGCCTCGCGCCACTCCTGGCCCGCCACGGCCTCCACTACGGCTGGGTGATGGTGGCGCTCACCTTCCTGGTCTCCCTCGCCTCGGCCGGGGCGCTCGGCGTGCTCGGCGCGCTGCTGCTGCCGGTGCAGCGGGAGTTCGGCTGGGAGACCGCCACCATCGCCGGCGCCCTCGCCCTGCGCCTGCTGCTCTTCGGGCTGATGGCGCCCTTCGCGGCGGCGATCCTGCAACGCTACGGGCTGCGCCGGACCGTCGCCCTCGCCCTCGGGCTGGTGGTGCTGGGCTGCGGCCTCTCGCTCGGGATGCAGGCCCCCTGGCAGCTCTGGCTGAGCTGGGGCGTGCTCACCGGCCTCGGCACCGGGATGACCGCCCTCGTCCTCGCCGCGACGGTGGCCAATCGCTGGTTCACCGCCCGGCGCGGCCTGGTCATGGGCATCCTCACCGCGACCAACGCCACCGGCCAGCTCGTCTTCCTGCCGCTCGGCGCCTGGCTGGCGCAGTTGGCCGGCTGGCGCATGGCCATCCTGCCCGGGCTCGCCGCCTGCGGCCTCGCCGCCCTGCTCTTCTGGCTGCTCGCCCGCGACCATCCGGCGCAGCTCGGCCTGCCCGCCTATGGCGAGAGCGGGCCGGCCGCGCCCCCGCCCCCGCCGGCCGGCAACCCGGTGCGGACCGCTTTCGCCACCCTCGCCGAGGCCGCCGGCACCCGCATCTTCTGGATCCTCTTCGCCACCTTCGCCATCTGCGGCCTCTCGACCAACGGCCTGATCCAGACGCATTTCATCCCGCTCTGCAGCGATTTCGGCATGGCGGAGGTCGAGGCCGCCTCGGTGCTGGCGCTGATCGGCGCCTTCGACTTCATCGGCACCATCGCCTCCGGCTGGTTGTCCGACCGCTACGACAACCGCAAGCTGCTGTTCTGGTATTACGGGCTGCGCGGCCTCTCGCTGCTCGTCCTGCCGAGCAGCAGCTTCACCCTGTTCGGGCTTTCGCTCTTCGCCGTCTTCTACGGACTCGACTGGGTCGCCACCGTGCCGCCGACCGTGAAGCTCGCGGGCCAGGCCTTCGGGCGCGACCGGGCGCCGCTGGTCTTCGGCTGGGTCTTCACCGCGCACCAGCTCGGCGCCGCCCTGGCCGCCTTCGGGGCCGGCCTCGCCCGGGATTCGCTGGCGAGCTACCTGCCGGCCTTCTACCTCGCCGGCCTGGCCTGCCTGCTCGCCGCCCTGCTGGCGCTCGGGGCGCGCCGCCCGGCCCCGGCCGCCGCGCCCCCCTGAGCGGCGGGCGCCGGCCCGGCCGGGACGAGACGCAGGCCGTTGCAGGGAATGATGCCCCGGCCGGGCGGGATGTGTACTCTGCGCCTGGCTGCGGGAGGGTGTCCCGGATGCGATCACACGCTTTCCGCGGGCGCCCCGGGTTGCCCCGGCCCGGCCGGCGGCCCTGCCGCCGATGAGTCCGGCGCGGCCTCGCGGCGGGAGGCCGCACCCCGGCCAGCCGGAGGTGCGGGCGGAGCGCATGGCGCTGCTGTTCCGCCAGACGCCGATCGCCGTGGCGGTCACGGCGGTGAATGCCCTGCTGATGACGGCGCTGCTGCTGCACGCGGGCGAGCCGCGGGCGCCGGCCTGGATGCTCCTCGTGCTGGCGGTGGCGGCGGCGCGCCTGCTCCTGGCGCGCGCCTGGCGGCGCGCCGCCCCCGCCGGCCGGCAGGTGGCGCGCTGGGACCTGCTCGGCACGCTCGCCGTCGGCGCGGCGGGGCTGGCCTGGGGCTGCGGCGCGGTCTGGCTCTGGCCGCCGACGGCGGCGGCGAACCGCCTCGTCTGGACCTTCCTCATCGGCGGCATGTGCGCCGGCGCCTCCGGGCTGTACCACGCGCATCTGCCGGCGACCCTGGCCTTCCTCCTCGGCGCCGGCCTGCCGCTCATCGGCCGCTACGCCGCCGAGGGCACCGCCGAGGGCGGCATCGCCGCCGCGATGATCCTCGTCTTCCTCGGCGCCCTCGCCTTCAGCGTCTGGCGCTCGAGCCAGGATTTCGCGGCGCATGTCCGGCTGCGCCTCGACCTGGCGCGGCAGGCGCGGACGCTCGACGCGATGACCCTGAAGCTGCGCGAGGCCGTCGCCCGGCACCACGGCGCCGAGGCCAGCCTGCGCCAGGCTCAGAAGATGGAGGCGGTCGGCCAGCTCACCGGCGGCATCGCGCATGACTTCAACAACCTGCTGACCGCCGTGCTCGGCAGCCTGGCGCTGCTGCGCAAGCACCTGCCGCCCGGTGACGAGCGCATGGCGCGGCTGCTCGACAATGCCTGGCAGGGCGCGCAGCGCGGCGCCGCCCTGACGCAGCGCCTGCTCGCCTTCGGGCGGCGCCAGACCCTCGAGCCCACCGCGGTGTCGCTGCCGCAGCTGGTGCGGGACATGACGCCGCTGCTGCAGAGCGCCCTCGGCGGCGGCGCCCGGCTGCGCAGCGACTTCCCGCCGGCGCTGCCGCCGGTCCTGGTCGACGCCAACCAGCTCGAGCTCGCCCTGCTGAACCTGGTCGCCAATGCCCGGGACGCCATGCCGGAGGGCGGCGAGATCCAGGTCTCGGCGGCGGAGCAGACGGTGCCGCCGGGCGAGGCCGGCGGCCTGCCGCCGGGCAACTACGTGGCGCTGCGCGTCGCCGATGCCGGCGAGGGGATGGACGAGGCGACGCTGGCCCGGGCGATCGAGCCCTTCTTCACCACCAAGGGGCTCGGCAAGGGCACCGGCCTCGGCCTGTCGATGGTGCATGGCCTCGCGGCGCAGTCCGGCGGCCGCTTCCTGCTGCGCAGCGCCAGGGGCGAGGGCACGGTCGCCGAGCTCTGGCTGCCGCGAGCGGAGGCGTCGGCCCCGCCGCTCCCGGACGAGCCGCCACCCGGCCCGGCCGGCCGGAGCGGCCATGTGCTGCTGGTCGACGACGACCCGCTGGTGCTGCGGAGCACGGCAGCGATGCTCGAGGATCTCGGCCATGCCGTGACCGAGGCAGGGTCCGGCGAGGCGGCGCTGGCGCAGCTCGCCGCCGGCATCCCGGTCGACCTGCTGATCACCGACCAGGCGATGCCCGGCATGACCGGGCTGCAGCTCATCGAGGCGGCGCGGCGGCAGCGGCCGGGCCTGCCGGTCCTGCTGGCGACCGGCTATGCCGAGCTGGAGGGCGGGATGCCCCCCGGCCTGGCCCGGCTCGGCAAGCCCTTCGCGCAAGAGAGGCTCGCCGCCGCCGTCGCGGAGCGCCTGGGCGGCGACCGGCCGGACCCCATGCCGGGCTGAGGCGAGGGGTCAGCCGAGGGCGGCGGCGATCGCCAGGAAATCCGCGGCGACGAGGCTGGCCCCGCCGACCAGCGCCCCGTCCACATGCGGCAGGGCAAGGATCGCCCTGGCATTCCCCGGCTTGACCGAGCCGCCATACAGGATGCGCAGCCCCTCCCCGGCCTTGCCGAAGCGGCCGGCGAGATGGGCGCGGATCGCCGCATGGATGGCCGCGATGTCGGGCTCGGTCGGCGTCCTGCCGGTGCCGATCGCCCAGACGGGCTCATAGGCGACGACGCCGCCGGCCGCGGCGAAGCCCTCCGGCAGGCTGCCGGCGAGCTGGCCGGTCACCACCGTCTCCGCCTCGCCGGCCAGGCGCTGCGCCTCGCTCTCGCCGACGCAGACGATCGGCGTCAGGCCGGCGGCCAGCGCCGCCTCGGCCTTGGCCAGCACCATGGCGTCGCTCTCGCCATGGTCGGCGCGGCGCTCGGAATGGCCGAGGATGACGTAGCGGGCGCCGACATCCTTCAGCATCGGCGCGGCGACGTCGCCGGTATGGGCGCCCTTGGGCGCGGCATGGCAATCCTGCGCCCCGACGGCGAGGTCCGGCCCGGCCTTGCCGGCGACGAGGTGCAGATAGGGAAAGGGCGGGCAGACCAGCAACTCGGCGGCCGGCGCCCCCGCCGCCCCGGCCTGCACCGCCGCGGCCAGGGCAGCGGCCTCGGCGAGGGAGCCATGCATCTTCCAATTGCCGGCGATCAGCGGGCGCACTCCGGGGGTCATGGCGTCCTCCATTGCATCCGCGACCCCTATCGGGCAGGCCCCGGTTTGGCAACCGGGCGCCTCCTCGGCTATGGCAGCCGCCCAACGCGCGCACGGAACCCGATGCTCACCGCCCTCCGCCGCCTGGCCGGCACCTGGTTCGCCAAGGTCCTGTTCGTCCTGCTGATCCTCTCCTTCGCGATCTGGGGCATCGGCGACATGGCGCGCAACCTCTTCGCGCCCGATACCTCCCTCGCCCGCGTCGCCGGCCAGCCGGTCACCTTCGAGGAGGGGCAGGCGGCGATGCGGCGGGAGATGCAGCGCCTCTCGCGGCAGATGGGTGGCCAGTTCGAGAACGATCCGCGCATCCGCCGCGCCCTCGCCGAGCAGGCGGTGGACCAGATCGTGCTCGACCGGGTGCTGCGGGTCGAGACGGAGCGGCTGAAGCTGGCGGTGCCGGATGCCGCGGTGCGCGACTATGTCTTCGCCATCCCCGGCTTCCATGGCGCGGACGGGCAGTTCTCGCAGGCGCTGTTCCAGAGCTTCCTGCGCAACAACGACCTGAGCGAGGCGCGCTTCCTCGACCTGCTGCGCGCCGACCTGGCGCGGCAGCAGATCGCCATGGCGGTCCGCTCCGGCGCCGCCGCCCCGACGCTGCTGACCGACCGCCTGCTCCGCTGGCTGGACGAGCAGCGCGACGTCACGCTGGTGAGCCTGCCCATCGCCGCCGCGCCGGAGCCGCCGGCCCCGACCGAGGCGCAGCTGCAGCGCTTCCACGAGAACAACCCGGACCAGTTCTCCTCTCCCGAATACCGCGAGGCCACCGTCGCCGTGCTGACCGCCGCGCTGCTCTCGCAGGAGGTGACGGTCAGCGACGAGGATGTCGCCGCCGCCTACGAGGCGCGCCGCGGCCAGTTCGAGACGCCGGAGCGGCGGCGGCTGACGCAGGTGCTGGTGCCCGACGCGGCCAAGGCGCAGGAGATCGCCGCCGCCTGGACGGGCGGGGCGCCCTTCGATGCGATCGCCGCCCAGGCGAAGGCCGCCGGCGGCGAGGCGCTCGAGCTCGGCGAGGTCGACCGGGCCGGCCTGCCGGTGCCCGAGCTCGCCGAGGCGGCCTTCGCCGCTCCGGAGAGCGGGGTGACGGCGCCGGTGCAGAGCCCCTTCGGCTGGCACGTCTTCCGGGTGGAGGCGATCGAGGCCGGGCAGAGCCGGCCGCTCGCGGAGGTGCGCGAGCAGCTGCGGCGCGACCTGGCGCAGGAGAAGGCCGCCGATATCGCCTTCGAGCGCGCCAACAAGGTGGAGGATGCGCTGGCCGGCGGCGCCACGCTGCCCGAGGTGGCGAAGCAGTTCGGCCTCGGCCTCGCCACGGTGGAGACCGATGCCAATGGCCTCGGTCCGGACGGCAAGCCGGTGGCGCTGCCGGTGATCGAGGCCTCCCGCGCGCCCCTGCTGAAGGCGATCTTCCAGGCCGAGCGCGGCGCCGCGCCGCGGCTGCAGGAGACCGAGGCGGGGTTCGTCGCGATCGAGGTGCGGAAGATCGTCCCGCCGGCGCTGCGGCCCTTCGATGCGGTCGAGGCGGCGGTGCGCGCGGCCTGGACGCTCGATGCCCGCCGGCATGCCGAGGAGGAGCGCGCCGCCGCGCTGCTGCAGGCGACGAAGGAGGGCAAGAGCCTCGCCGAGGCGGCCGCCGCCGCCGGGCTCGGCTCGCGCGAGATCGGCGCCGTGCGGCGCGACCCGCAGCAGGAGGCGGCGGTGCCGCGGGAGCTGCTCGCGCCGCTCTTCGAGTTGAAGCTGCACGAGGCGACGATGGTGCAGACCCGCGACGGCTTCGCGGTCGCGCAGGTGCAGGCGATCGCGCCGGGCGATCCGGCGGCGGACCAGGAGGGACTCGAGCGGCTGAAGGGCCAGCTCAACCAGGCGCTGGCGCAGGACATCGACGTCGCCCTGCTCGGCGCCCTGCGCGCCCGTTCCGATGTCCGCGTCAACCCGCGGATGCTGGATTCCCTGGCGCAACCCTGACGCCAGGGCCTGGCGTCAGGCCTTGGGGGGGCTGCCAGAGCGGATCCCGATCAGATGGACTCACCTGATCGGGTGAAGATGCTCTGAAAACAATAGTCTAGGTTGCTTCCCGTGAACCGGTGTCCACGGGAGGCGCCCTAGCTCACGCTGCCCTCCAGCAGCTCGCCGAAGCGGTCGTAGCTGCGGCCGTTGAAGCGCTGCAGCTGCATCTGCCGGATCGGCCGGTAGTTGGTTGGGCTGGAGTTCAGCCGGATGCCCGGCAGCAGCGTCGGCACCTCGACATCCTTGAGGCTTGCCGCCTGGCGCATAATGTTCTCGCGCGAGGCGTCCTCGCCGCATTGCCGCAGCACCTGCTCCATCGCCCGCGCCGCGCTGTAGCCATAGACCGAGTTGGCATCGGTGAGGTCGGCATCCGGCAGGTAGCGGGCCATGAAGGCGCGCCATTCCAGCATGCCGGCATCCTTCGCCCAGGCCGGATCGGTCGGATCCTTCATATAGGCCGCGGTGGTCAGGCCGACCGCCTTCTCCATCCCGGCCGGCTGGATCACCACGCCGACGGAGTTGGCGCCGTAATGCACGCAGGTGGTCGGCTTCCAGCCGATCTCGTGCAGCTTGCGAATGGCCATGGAGGCGAATTTCGCGGTGACCGCCAGGACCAGGCCCTGCGCCCCGCTCTGCTGCAGGGTCAGGATCTGCTGGTCGATGGTCGGGTCGGTGCTCTCGTAGCTCAGCACCTTCGTCGCTTCCTCGAACCGCGCCCCCAGCACGTCGCGCACGCCATGGACGTAGTCGCGGCCGAAATCGTCGTTCTGGTGCAGGATGGCGATCCGCCCGCCGGGATGCGTGGCGAGGATGTGCTTGGCGTAGAGCTGCGCCTCGATCCGGTAGGAGGGCGGGAAGCCGATGGTCCAGGGGAACTCCTTGTAGTTGCTCCACTTGTCGGCGCCGGTCGAGGGAAACAGGTTCGGCACCTTGCGCTGGTTGGTGTAGCGCAGGATGGCGCTGTTGGTCGGCGTGCCGAGGTTGCTGAACAGGCAGGCCACCTGGTCCTGCTCGACCAGCCGCCGCACCTGCTCGACCGTCTTCGGCGGGCTGTAGGCGTCGTCATAGGTGAAGAAGCGGATCTTCCGGCCGGCGATGCCGCCATCGTCGTTCAGCTTGCGGAAATAGGCCTCCATGGTCTTGCCCTGGATGCCGAGGCTCGAGACCGGGCCGCTATAGGACATGGTGTTGCCGATGCGGATCTCGGTGGCGGTGACGCCGGGCGAGGCCTGCGCGGCGGCGAGGCGCGGGGCGGCGAGCACGGCCGTGGCCGCGCCCCCGAGGAGCGTGCGACGGGTGGTCATGGACGGATCTCCCTTTTCCTGTGGCGGTTTGCCGTTGTCTTGGGCGGGCCGGCGCGCCGGCCGCCTGCGGGCAGCCTAGGCCGAAGCCCCGCCGGCCCGCCACCGCCTCCGCCGGGCCATGCCCCCGCCGCAGGAACCACCCCCGCCCCACCCTGCCCGCGGCCCCGCGGGCCGATTCGCGCCTGCGGGCGTACCGTCCTCCGGCGATCTGCTCTAGAACCCCCGACGCGCCGGCAGCCCGGCCCGCTTCGGGCCGGGGCGGCGCAGACCAGGGATCAGGAATCCAACCGATGTCGCTCCCCGATTTCGCCCGCTTCAGCGCCGGTCTTGCCGCGGGGCATGGCCAGGTGCTGTGGCGGGAGCGGGTCGCGGATCTCGACACGCCGGTCGGCACCTTCCTCAAGCTCGCGCATGGCCGGCCCAACAGCTTCCTGCTCGAGAGCATCGAGGGCGGCGCCGCCCGCGGCCGCTACTCCGCCATCGGCCTGGAGCCGGACCTGATCTGGCGCTGCCGCGACGGCCGGGCCGAGGTGAACCGCCACGCCCTGGCCGCGCCGCATGCCTTCGAGCCCGCCGCCGAGCCGGCGCTCGACAGCCTGCGGGCGGTGATCGCCGCCACCCAGATGCCCCTGCCGCCCGGCCTGCCGCCCATCGCCACCGGCCTCTTCGGCTATCTCGGCTACGACATGGTGCGGCTGGTCGAGCGGCTGCCGGCGAAGAACCCGGATGTCATCGGCATCCCCGATGCGGTGCTGCTGCGGCCGACCCTGGTCGCGGTCTTCGACCATGTCCGCGACGCGCTCAGCCTCTTCACCACCGTCTGGCCCCAGGGGGAGGGCGCATCGGCACTCGATCCGCGCACCGCCTGGGAGGCCGCCCAGGCGAGGCTGGACGAGGCGGAGGCGGCGCTCGACCGCCCCCTGCCGCGCCCCGCCGCGCCGGTCAGCCTGCCGGCCCTGCCGGAGCCGTCGAGCAATTTCACCCGGGAGGGTTTCGTCGCCGCGGTGGAGCGGGCGAAGGAATACATCCGCGCCGGCGACTGCTTCCAGATCGTCCCCAGCCAACGCTTCTCCCTCCCCTTCGCCCTGCCGCCCTTCGCGCTCTACCGGGCGTTGCGGCGGATCAACCCGGCACCCTTCCTGTTCCATTTCGACTTCGGCGGCTTCGCCGCGGTCGGCGCCAGCCCGGAGATCCTGGTGCGGTTGCGCGACGGGGCGGTGACCATCCGCCCCCTCGCCGGCACGCGCCGCCGCGGCGCGACGCCGGAGGAGGACAAGGCGCTGGAGGCGGAGCTGCTCGCCGATCCGAAGGAGCGGGCCGAGCACCTGATGCTGCTCGACCTCGGCCGCAACGATGTCGGCCGCGTCGCCGAGATCGGCAGCGTCCGGGTGCCCTACCAATTCCAGATCGAGCGCTACAGCCAGGTGATGCATATCGGCTCCGAGGTCGAGGGGCGGCTGCGGCGCGGCCTCACCGCCGTCGACGCCCTGGCCGGCGGCTTTCCCGCCGGCACGCTGACCGGCGCGCCCAAGGTGCGGGCGATGGAGCTCATCGAGGAGCTAGAGCCCTCCCGGCGCGGCGTCTATGCCGGCGGCTTCGGCTATTTCGGCGCCGATGGCGGCATGGACACCTGCATCGGCCTGCGCATGGCGGTGGTGAAGGACGGCGTCATGCATGTCCAGGCCGGCGCCGGCGTGGTGGCCGACAGCGACCCGGTCGCGGAATACGAGGAGACGCGGCAGAAGGCGCGCGCCCTGTTCCGCGCCGCCGAGGAAGCGGTGCGCTTCGCCGCCGGGCGGAAATAGGCCTGTCGCGCGGCGCGGGCGCAACGGCCCGCGCCGCGCGGGTTTGACACCGCGCCGCAACGGCCGCCTACTGCCGCCGCATGGCGGCCCGAGAGTCGCCCCGTCCAGGAAAGACGCGCGACCGCCCTGCCCCGCAGGCAAGTCCGTGCGTGCGGCAGGAGGATCCCCCGGCCATGTTCGGCTGGCTACGCGAGCTCAACGAGAAGGAGCGCAAGACCATGATCGGCTGCCTCGGCGGCTGGTCGCTGGATGCGCTCGACGTGCAGATCTTCAGCTTCGTCATCCCGACGCTGCTCACCCTCTGGGGCATCAGCCGCGCCGATGCCGGCATGCTCGGCACGGTGACGCTGCTGGTCTCGGCGCTCGGCGGCTGGCTCGCCGGCGCGCTGTCGGACCGCTACGGCCGTGTCCGGGTGCTGCAGATCACCATCCTCTGGTACGCCTTCTTCACCTTCCTCTGCGGCTTCGCGCAGGACTTCAACCACCTCTTCATCTTCCGCGCCCTGCAGGGCCTCGGCTTCGGCGCCGAGTGGTCGGCCGGCGCGGTGCTGATGGGCGAGGTGATCCGGGACCGCTTCCGGGGCCGCGCCGTCGGCTTCGTGCAGTCCGGCTGGGCGATCGGCTGGGGCGCCGCGGCGCTGCTCTATACCGTCATCTTCGCCCTCCTGCCGGAGGAGACCGCCTGGCGGACCATGTTCTGGATCGGCCTGGCGCCGGCGGCGCTGGTCTTCTGGGTGCGCAAGCATGTCGACGAGCCGGATGTCTTCAAGGCGCAGCAGGCGCGCCTCATCGAATCCGGCCGCTCGCCGCTCAGCCAGCTCCTGGTCGTGCTGAAGCCGCCCTATCTCTCGACCACCTGGAAGGTGGCCTTGATGGTCACCGGCGCCCAGGGCGGCTCCTACGCCCTCTCGGTCTGGCTGCCGACCTTCCTCCGGACCGAGCGGCACCTCTCGGTGCTGAACACCGGCAGCTACCTGCTGGTGCACATCGTCGGCGCCTGGTTCGGCTTCATCGTCGGCGCGGTGCTGGCGGATGCCATCGGCCGCAAGGCGACCTTCCTCATCTCGGCCATCGGCTCGGCCATCTCGGTCGTGCTCTATGTGACGATGCCGATCTCGGACACGGTGATGCTGCTGCTCGCCGCGCCGCTCGGCTTCATCCTCTACATGATGTTCTCGGCGATGGGACCCTTCCTCACCGAGCTCTACCCGACCGAGGTGCGCGGCAGCGGCCAGGGCTTCTGCTACAATGTCGGGCGCGCCTTCGGCGCCCTCTTCCCGGCGCTGGTCGGCTTCCTGTCGCAGCGCCTCGGCCTCGGCCCGGCCATCGCGGTCTTCGCCGCCGGCGCCTACGGGCTGATGATCATCGCGCTCCTGATGCTGCCCGAGACGCGGGGGCGCGATGTCCGCAGCATCGCGATGGCCGGAGAATAGCCATGACCCGCCCCTGCCCCGGCCCGCGCCCCGTCACGAGCAAGCCCGGCTGGCGCGCGCCGCCCGGCGCGACCGATTGCCACATGCACATCTTCGGGCCTTATGACCGCTACCCGCTCTCGCCGGGGCGCGGCTACACGCCGCCCGAGGCGAGCCTCGCCATGTACCGGGAGATGCTCTCGACCATCGGCCTCGAACGCACGGTGGTGGTGCAGCCGAGCGTCTACGGCACCGAGAACGAGGTCAGCCTCGCCGCCGTCGAGGCGCTCGGCCGCGACCGCGCCCGCGCCGTGGTGGTGGTCGATGAGAGCTTCGACCTCGCCGCGCTGCGGGCCATGGGGGAGCGCGGCGCCTGCGGCGTGCGCTTCAACGCGGTCTCCGGCAACGGCACGCCGCTCGAGCAGCTCAAGGCGCTGGCGGAGCGGCTGGCGACCCTCGGCTGGCACCTGCAGCTCTATGCCCACAGCGCCGAGCTGGTGGCGTTGGAGGCCCTGCTCGCCCGGCTGCCCTGCCCGCTCGTCATCGACCATATGGGCGGGTTGCAGGCGAGCGCGGGGGGCACCGCCGATCCCGGCTTCAAGGCGATGATCCGGCTGCTGGAGGGCGGCGCCTGGGCCAAGCTCTGCGGCTACCGCTCCTCGGCGGGCGCCCCCTATGCGGATGTCGATGCCATGGCGCGGGCGATGATCGCCGCGGCGCCGGAGCGCTGCGTCTGGGGCACCGACTGGCCGCACCCCTCGCTGGCCAGCCCGGAGGCGGTGCCGGATGACGGGGTGCTGCTCGACGCCCTCGGCCGCTGGGCGCCGGGCGAGGCGCAGCGCCAGGCGATCCTGGTCGACAACCCGGCGCGGTTCTACGGATTCTCCTGATCCCCACGACACCGCGGCGCGGCGTCGCGGGGGGGGCCCTTCATTCGCTCGATGCCAAGCCAGCGTCACAGCCTGTCGCGGCCAAGCCGCGCCAGGGCAACGGGCGGCCGAACAGGCGGGATCGGCGGCGCAGGGGCGTTGCGTCGGGGGCGCGGCGGAGCTAGTCTTGCCGCCATGTCCAGAGAGACGCGCCCCGCACTGCGATTTTGGTACCGCTGGTACACACCGGCGGCCTAGGATCTCGCGCAGCGCAGAGACACACCCGAAGCCGCCACCTGCTGGCGGCTTTCGCGTCTCTGGACCTTTTCAAGCGAATGCAGCCGGCCCGTGGCGGTCCCCACCAGGAGGCCAGCATGCAGCAGCGTAGCGATTTCGATTTCGACGTCATCAGCGGCCCCTCGGCTCCGCCGCTGGTGCGCACCGCGCCGCAGCCGGGCACGCCCGCCCCGGCCGAGCCGCGCGAGGCCGCCCCAGCCGAGCCGCCGCCCCGTGGCTGAGCGCCTGCCCGGCGGCCGCCCGTCCGCCGCCCCCTTGCTTGACCGGTCCGCGCACCGGCCCGAGAGTGCCGCGCCATGATCCTGCTGATCGACAATTACGACAGCTTCACCTTCAACCTCTACCATGTCCTCGGCGATCTCGGGGTGGAGATCGAGGTGCGGCGTAACGACGCCCTCACCAGCCAGGAGGCGCTGGCCCTGCGGCCGGAGGCGATCCTCCTCTCGCCCGGCCCCTGCACCCCGAACGAGGCCGGCATCTGCCTGCCGCTGATCGGCGCGGCGGCCTCGGCCGGGGTGCCGCTGATGGGCGTCTGCCTCGGCCACCAGGCGATCGGCCAGGCCTTCGGCGGCAGCGTCGTCCGGGCGCCGGAGCCGGTGCATGGCAAGGTCTGGGACGTGCACCACCGCAACACCGACCTCTTCGCCGGGCTGCCGGACCCGTTCCGCGCCACCCGCTACCATTCCCTCGTCGTGCGGCGCGAGGACCTGCCGGCGGAGCTGGAGGTCACGGCCTGGACCGAGGACGGGCTGATCATGGGCCTCGCGCACCGCACGCTGCCGATCTGGGGCGTGCAATTCCACCCCGAGAGCATCGCCAGCCAGCACGGCCATGACCTGCTGCGCAACTTCGTCTCGCTGGCCAGGGCGAAGGCGCTGACGCCGGCATGAACACGCTGAAGCCGGTGCTGGCCCGCCTTGCCGCCGGCGAGCGGCTGGCCGAGAGCGAGGCCGAGGCCGCCTTCGGCATCATCATGGCCGGCGAGGCGACGCCGGCGCAGATCGCGGCCCTGCTGATGGCCATGCGGGTGCGCGGCGAGACGGTGCCGGAGATCACCGGCGCGGTTCGGGCGATGCGGGCCCGGATGACGGCGATCGAGGCGCCGCCCGAGGCGATCGACATCGTCGGCACCGGCGGCGACGGCTCGGGCAGCCTCAACATCTCGACCGCGACGGCGCTGGTGACGGCCGCCTGCGGCGTCCCGGTCGCCAAGCATGGCAACCGGGCGCTCTCCTCGCGCTCCGGCGCCGCCGATGCGCTGGCCGCCCTCGGCATCAACCTCGACGTGCCGCTGGAGCGGCTGGAGACGGTGCTGGCCGAGGCCGGCATGGTCTTCCTCTGGGCGCCGCGGCACCATGCCTCGATGCGCCACGCGGCCGGGCCGCGGGTGGAGCTCGGCACCCGGACCATCTTCAACATCCTCGGCCCGCTGGCCAACCCGGCCCGGGTCCGCCGCCAGCTCACCGGCGCCTTCTCGGCGCAGTGGCTCCGGCCGATGGCCGAGACGCTCGCCCGGCTCGGCACCGAACGCGCCTGGGTGGTGCATGGCCAGGGCCTCGACGAGATCGCCCTCTGCGGCGAGACCCAGGTGGTGGCGCTGGAGGACGGGGCGCTGCGGGCCTTCACCATCGCCCCGGAGGATGCCGGGCTGGAACGCGCCCCGCCGGAGGCGATCCGCGGCGGCGAGCCGGCGGAGAACGCCGCCGCCCTGCTGGCGTTGCTGCAGGGCGCGCCCGGCGCCTATCGTGACATCGTGCTGCTGAATGCCGCGGCGGCGCTCCTCGTCGCCGGCCGGGCCGGCGATCTCCGCCAGGGCGTGGCTCAGGCGGCCCGGGCCATCGACAGCGGTGCCGCATCGGGCGTCCTCGCCCGGCTCAAGGAGGCCACCCTCGCATGACCGTCCCCCACCCCCCCGGCATGCCCCTCGGCACGCCATGAATGCCCCGCACCTGACCCTGCCTGTCCGCGACCTGCCGGACACCCTCGCCCGGATCCTCGCCGACAAGTACGAGGAGGTGCGGGAGCGCGCCGCGGCGACGCCGCTCGCCGAGATGGAGCGGCAGGCGCGCAATGCGCCGAAGCCCCGCGACTTCGTCTCCGCCCTCTGCGGCGCCGTGGCCGATGGCCGGGTCGGGCTGATCGCCGAGATCAAGCGGGCGTCGCCCTCGGGCGGGCTGATACGCGACCCCTTCGAGCCGGTGGCGCTGGCCGAGGCCTATTGCGAGGGCGGCGCCACCTGCCTCTCGGTGCTGACCGACGAGCCCTATTTCCAGGGTTCCCCCGAGCACCTGGTGCAGGCCCGCGCCGCCTGCCCGCTGCCGGTGCTGCGCAAGGATTTCATGGTGCATCCCTGGCAGGTCCACGAGGCGCGGGCGATGGGCGCCGACTGCATACTGCTGATCATGGCTGCCCTCTCCGATCCGCAGGCGCATGAGCTGGAGGATCTCGCCCGCAGCCTCGACATGGCGGTGCTGGTCGAGGTGCACGACCGCGCCGAACTCGACCGGGCGCTGGGGATGGAGACGCGGCTGATCGGCGTGAACAACCGCAATCTCAGGACCTTGAAGACCGATCTTGCGACTTCAGACGAACTGGTGCCGCTGATCCCGGCGGATCGCATCCCCGTGGCCGAGAGCGGCATCCGCACGCCCGAGGATGTCCGCCGCATGGCCGCCGCCGGGGCCCGTTGCATCCTCGTCGGCGAGCATCTGATGCGCCAGCCCGATGTCAGCGCGGCGGCGCATGCGCTCGTCCATGCGCTCTGACCGCGTCTGAGGTGGAGGGCGCAACCCCTTGAGCGACCTCACGCATTTCGACGAGCAGGGCCGTGCCGCCATGGTCGATGTCTCGGCCAAGGCCGAGACCGCGCGGGTCGCGGTCGCCCGCGGCGCGGTGGTGATGGCCCCGGCCACCCTGGCGCGCATCGAGCAGGGGCAGATCGGCAAGGGCGACGTGCTCGGCATCGCCCGCCTCGCCGGCATCATGGCGGCGAAGCGGACCAGCGACCTGATCCCGCTCTGCCACCCTCTGATGCTCTCAAAGGTGACGGTGGACCTCTCGCCGCTGCCGCCCGACCGGGTCGAGATCGAGGCCCTGGTGAAGCTGACGGGCCGCACCGGGGTGGAGATGGAGGCCTTGACCGCGGTCACGGTGGCGGCGCTCACGGTCTACGACATGTGCAAGGCGATCGATCGCGGCATGCGCATCGAGGCCGTGCGCCTGGTGCACAAGTCGGGTGGCAAATCAGGCCTCTATGAGGCGGAGTGACCATCGGACGTGATGTCCCGCCGCCTGGGATTTGCCGCAGGACCAACAGGTTCGGGGAGGGGTCGATGATCTCGGTCGAGGAAGCCCGCAGCCGCATCCTCTCGGCGCTCGAGCCCACCCCGGCCGAGACGATACCGCTTGCCTGCGGCTGGGGCCGGGTCCTGGCCCGCCCAATCGTCGCGCGGCTGACCCAGCCGCCCGCCGATGTCTCGGCCATGGACGGCTATGCGGTCCGCGCCGCCGAGGCCACCGCCGGCGCCCTCCTGGCGGTGACCGGCAGCGCCCCGGCCGGCCATCCCTTCGCGGGCGCCGTCGGCCCGGGCGAGGCGGTGCGCATCTTCACCGGCGCCCTCGTCCCGCCCGGGGCCGATGCCATCCTGCTGCAGGAGGATGCCGAGGCTGCCGAAGGCCGCGTGCGGGTCACGGAGACGGTGCGGCCGGGCCGCTGGATCCGGCGCCAGGGCCTCGATTTCACCGAGGGCGAGGCCCTGCTGCCGGCCGGCAAGCGGCTCACCGCGCGGGATATCGGCCTTGCCGCGGCGGCGAACCATGCCTGGCTCGCGGTGCACCGGGCCCCGCGCATCGGCATTCTGGCCACCGGTGACGAGATCGCCCTGCCGGGGGACCCGATCCCGGCGGGCGGCATTGTCAGCAGCAATGCCCACGCTCTGGCCTCGCTGGTCCGCGCCGCCGGGGGCGATCCCCTGGTGCTGCCGATCGCGCCGGACGATTCCCAGGCCATCGCCGAGGCGGCGCGCGCCGCCCGCGCCTGCGACCTCCTCGTCACCACCGGCGGGGCGAGCGTCGGCGATCACGACCTGGTGCAGTCGGCGCTTGGCCCGCAGGGCTTCGCGCTCGACTTCTGGAAGATCGCGATGCGGCCGGGCAAGCCGCTCATCTGGGGGCGGCTGGGCGCGACGCCGGTGCTCGGCCTGCCGGGCAATCCCGTCTCCGCCCTGGTCTGCTCCGTGCAGTTCCTGGTGCCGGCGATCGCCCGCCTCTCCGGCCTGCCGGGCGGGCCGCCCCGCACCCTGCAGGCCCGGGCCGGCGCGGCGCTGCCGGAGAACGACCGCCGCTTCGACCATCTGCGCGCCAGCCTCGATGCCGCCGCGCCCGGCCTGCCGGTCGCCACCCCCTTCCCCCTGCAGGACAGCTCCATGCTGAAGGTCCTAGCCCGGGCCGAGGCGCTGATCCTGCGGGCGCCGCATGCCCCGGCCCTTGCCGCCGGCGAGACGATCGAGGTCATCCCCTTGGGCGATCTCGGCATTTGAACGTCCTGCCTGTGGAAAACCGTTTGACCCGACGCGGAGAACCTATCTAGAACGTCGAGACCCGGTTGCCCCTTTGTTCCCGCATCGCGGGAGGGTTGCACCGACCGGGCACGGAGGCGACGCGGTGCTCACGCGCAAGCAGCACGAGCTGCTGATTTTCATCGACAAGCATCTGCGCCAGACCGGCTTCTCTCCTTCCTTCGAGGAGATGAAGGAGGCGCTGAAGCTCAAGTCCAAATCCGGCATTCACCGGCTGATCACCGCGCTCGAGGAGCGCGGCTTCCTGCGCCGGCGGGCGCATCGGGCCCGAGCCCTCGAGGTCATCCGCCTGCCCGAGAATGTCGCGCCGCGCCGTGCGGCCGAGGCGTCGGCCCCCGCCCCGGCGCGGGAGGCGGGGTTCGCCCCCAATGTCATCCGCGGCAATTTCGCCCCCGGGCTGAGCGGCGTGCCGAAGGCGGCGAACGAGACCGCGGCGGTGCAGTTGCCGCTCTATGGCCGCATCGCCGCCGGCCTGCCGATCGAGGCGATGCGCGAATCGGGGACCAGCATCGAGGTGCCGGCGGCGCTCCTCGGCGCGGGCGAGCACTATGCCCTCGAGGTGGCCGGCGATTCGATGATCGAGGCCGGCATCCTCGACGGCGACACGGTGATCATCCGCCGCGGCGAGACGGCCGAGAACGGCGCCATCGTGGTCGCGCTGGTGGATGAGAACGAGGTGACGCTGAAGCGGCTCCGCCGCCGCGGCAACTCGATCGCGCTGGAGGCGGCGAATCCGCGCTACGAGACGCGCATCTTCGGCCCGGACCGGGTGCGCGTGCAGGGCCGGCTGATCGGCCTGCTGCGCCGCTACTGAGGGCTTCGTCGGCCCATGGCCGTTGGCGCTGCGGCATCGCCCGATCAGGTGAATCCACCTGATCGGGATCTGCTCTAACAGGCTGCTGAAGAAGTCGCACGCGACGGGGGATTTCTGGTCTGGGGACGATTTTGCCGGTTGGCGGTGGTGTGCTGACTGCCTTTGTTTG